>NZ_JUGU01000001.1:0-1200000 GCF_000799465.1 Psychroserpens sp. Hel_I_66
AGGCGTCTTGATAGATGTCTTTTGCATGTTCTTGAGAACCACTATTTTTTAAGATGAGTGTTTCAACTTTATGGTAATTTTTGGTGTAGAATTCTTTTAAGGCAATAGAGTTATTGTCTTTTATAGCGGTAATTAGTTGTAGTTGGTAATCAATCTTGTAGGCTTCCCTCATGTTAATAGCTAATCATCAGAAAGATACAATTATTTCAATTTTCAACAAATACTTGACCACTAAATCTAATTATACACGGTAAACTACCTTTTTTGTCTTTGTAATCATGCTTTTTGCATGGCATTTTTTCCAAACCAAGCACCACCTAAAATCATTAATAACAGCCCAGACCATCTTATAAGATTAAATGAGGATGATGGGTTATCCATTTTAAATTCAAATATCGTTTTTCCGAAGGAATCCTTATCCACCTTAATATTGTTGGCAGTATCAGGAAATTCAATAATTGTGGTTTGTTGGAGAGTTCCTCCAAATTCTGGCGGACTCGCAACAATCATATACTTACGGTCGGTAAGCTCTGTCAATTGCACATCCTTTTTATCTGTGTCCATAATCCATCTTCCACGTTTATCAATTTTACAAACTCCGTAAGCGTTCAAGCTTAAATTGAAAGACCGGTTCATGTCATCTTTTTCTAATTTAAAATCATCAACTATAAAAGCAGGCATGCTACGTTCCATATCTCTTTTTAATGCCGATGGATTTGCACCATAAGTTCCATTCCATTGTTGCCATTGAGAGGCATTCATGTTCATGGAGATATTTAGTTTGGCGTTTCCAATTTCGTCAAGTTTCATTTCTATTTTTTGACTTGATTGTTGTGAATGCCCCATCAAAGACAGTAAGAAGGCTATAGTAAAAGTTATTATCGTTTTCATATTGTTGAATTTTAAAAAATTATCTAATGCTATTGTACACCTGGTTAATAATGCCCGAATTTTGATTGTAAACATAGTCTGGAGCGCCAACCGCTACAATTCTTATTCCGTTGTTGACTCTAACGGTTTTCCCTATCCAGTTAAATGTGCCATCCATAGAATAGGTTTGTCCCGTTATAGAATTACCATTGATTTGATATTGCATTTCTAAACCGTACCCAAGAAAATATTGATTAAGTGTGGACATGGCTTGTTGTGCATTGGTAACAGGAATATCATAGATACTAACTGTTGTCATTTGATCTGGCGCAACCACTTGCGCAGTAAGTATTGGGATTTGTGGTACAGGACGCATCAAAGTTGACCAGCCACTAGGCACAGGAAAAGACAAAGCGTTTTTTGTGACTATTGGTGGATTAGGAATGTTGATTTCAGTATTCCTTCCGCCTTTTTTAGGGGTATTCGTTATTGGTTTGCCACCAGACCAAGAACCAACAACATCATCAACTTTTTGTCTCAAAAAGTCATTATCTTTTAAGTCCATAGCAGTTGCACCATTTTGATTCAAAGCATGAACATCTACAGCAACATAGCGAGAATCACCAGCGTTTTGACGTTGAATAAATTCTTGTAATTGTTTTTGACCTTGCTCAAATGCTTTTTCTACGGAAGAAACGCCACCCAAGCCTTCACCACCAATACCTGTTGCTTCAATAGCATAATATTGACCATTCATTTTAAAACCAGGATATGCATGCCCAGGAATTAAATAAATCATAGGATCAATACCAGCAGCAGATAAAACACTAGCGTACAAAACACTTAGCTCAATACACAAACCTGTATTACCAGTAATAACTTCTCTTGGCAAACGCACTTGTTGGATCATCGAAGCCACATCATCTGTAGATTGTGGGATGCCTTTAGTACCACTATACACCATGTGAGATTGTCTTGTGGCTTCATATATTCCAGCCAAAAATTTAACACCATCTTCAGGTTTTCTAGACACAGAAGCCTGCTCACCTTTCATAAATTTTTCCTGTAGATTTTGTGTATAATATTTTACTACAGGATCATTAGGTGTTACAAAACAAGCTAATAAATCATCATTGTCAAACATATCGGCCCATGTGCTTATCTCTTCTTTTTTAATACCTGTATAGACATATTCGTTTCTATTGGTGAGTTTAAACGAAAACTCTTCTTCAATTATATCGTCTTCATCTGCGCCATCCCAAGTGATTTCTATTTCTGCTTTTTCAATAGATTCAGTGGTTTTTTCAGTAATATCATCCTTAAATTTTGGATAACACGGGATCACAATAGTTTGACCAGGGAACATTTCTCCAGAAACGGTCAATTCTGTCCAATCTATATAATCTGGGATTCGATATTTAACCGTAACATCCTCTAAAGTGGCATCGCTGTTGTTAGTGATTTTTGCTTTGAATAAATAATATTTACCATTTAGTGCATCTTCATTGGCATAAACACGATGTGCTGCAGGCATTATAAAAGCAGTCTTGTCAATTTCCACCTCTAGATCACCATTTGAGGAACCAGTTAAAAAGAAGCTGCTACCAAAGCATAATGCTCCAATTATGGTAATAGCTAACGGAATTATTTTTGAGTTCATAATGCTAATTTTTAAGTTGTGTTTTAAATTTTTTAAAAAGTGATAATAACCTGTGCAGTTCCTGCCCTTGAAGTTATATAATCTATGTATGTTTGATAGCCAGAACTTATGGTGTTTACTGAAGCAGAAGCTAAGTAAACAACATAATTTCCATTTGCATTTAAGACATAAATAGGATCATTTCGATTCTCATTAGTCCAAGAATAGGTTCCAGAATCATTAACTGTTACTCCATCAATAAAAGTGATTGAAAAATCTATTATCTCAATTTGATAAGCTGTTGCATTCTCATAAAAAGGTATTTCAAAACCAGCTCCTCTAATTTCTCGGGTGCCACCAGCTTCAGGGTAACTTTCATAAATCCAATCTGAAGCGTTTATGGTTAATATTAGAGTTTCTGGTTCTGTTAAAAAGAAGAAATCATCTTGCGAATGGCCACCTCTTCCATCATCTGCAATAATGGTTCCCTCGTAAACAGTTTCTGGAGTTAATCCAGTAAAATTGTAAGATAAAGCGGTAGTGCCAGTTGAAATTAATTGATCGTCCAAATAAATAGAATAGGTTACAGGATCGTCATCAATATCAATGGCTTCCGTCCATTCAATCGACGCGCCATCCATACGAGTTTCTAAAATAGTAACCGAAAATGGTCCTGGAGCAATATTATTTGGGTCGTTCGTGTCGTCTTCCGAAGAACAATTAAATACCAATAAAAGTAGTGCAAAAGTAAAAATGAGATTTTTCATGTAAAATGATTTATGATTATTTACTAAGACATCGCATAACTTTTAAGATGTCATCATTTTTTATGTCTTTTATTTTCTTCGGAAGATTTTAGATACACTTTTATCACCAACTTCGTATCTTTGCATTATGAGTAAAGCCTTATCAAAACAAGAATTACATAACTTGGCAATGAACCATGTTGGCAAGGATTTAGAAAAGCGTGGTTTTGAATTTGTAGCCATCAACAGCAAGTTGAAAAAGCATCCTCAATTTGTGTGTATTGATAAAAACAGCCAATACTTTTTTGTTATTGTAAAAGCTGTGCTGCTTCCAGAAAACCCCAATAATTACGATATGGTTTGGATGGAAACATTCAAAAAGCATGCGTTTGATAAAGATGCCAAAGTTTTATATGCAGGTGTTGGATTGGGCAACCCAAAAGGAGAGGATTTACCGGTGTATCTAAATGAAGAGTATCTTATTGAGTATAATGGTATTCAGGTTTTAGAGACTAACTTAAATTAAAATAATACTTTAAAGGCTTATTTAAGTATAATAAATTCACAACGCCTATTGATGGAATGTTCTACCTCAGTACAATCATCACCACAGTTTACCAAAGGAAGTATTTCTCCAAAACCTTTAGATTGTAGTCGCTCTTTACTGATACCTTTTGAGACAATATAATTCAAAGTAGCTTTGGCACGATTATTAGATAATACTAAATTGTAACTATTACTACTTCTAGAATCTGTATGAGCTCCTAATTGAATTTCCATTCTAGGGTATTTCATTAATAAATCAGCTAGAACATCTAATGTTTTTGCAGCTTCTGGCTTGATATCCCATTTATTTAAATCAAAATAGATGTTTTCTAGTTCTATATAGATATAACCATCTATTTTAGTAACAACAATTTCTTCGGCATCATCATAAGATTCTATTTCCAATTCTAGATCATATTCAATTTTGCCTTCATCATTGGTGTTAATACTTTCAATTGTTGGGATGTAGAAACTTCTATAGCCTTCAATTTGATACTTTTTATTTGGTTCTGTTTCAAATTTATACATGGCATCATCACCAACAACCATTTGATTAATGATATTCCCATCTTCATCGAGTAAAGTCACCAAAGATCCAGGTAAAATCTCTTTAGAATTTTTATCACGTACCTCTCCCTCTACAAAGAATGTTTTTCTGTTTGGTTCTCTTGTAAATGAATATAGACGATCTTTCCCATCTCTGTTTGATGATAAAAACCCTTCATCTAATGAATCTTTCAAAACAAAACCAAAGTCATCCAATCCAGAGTTAATAGTACTCCCAAGATTTAATGCCTCTTCAAAATTATTGTCTTTATAAACACTCCTAAATAAATCTAAGCCACCTAGTCCTTTATGACCATTTGATGCAAAGTATAGAATGCTATCCTTAGTTATAAATGGAAATTGCTCTCTATGCTTAGTGTTTATGGTGCTGCCCAAATTTATTGGATTACCATAACTATTATTGGCATAAATATCAATATAAAAGATGTCAAAAGAGCCTAAAGCACCAGGCATATCACTAGAAAAATATAATCTTGTGTTCTCTTTGTTTAAGACTGGATGTTGGGTAGAGTACAAGTCGCTAGAAAAAGGCATTACAGTAATATTTGTCCATGTGCTATCAATAAATTCTGCACGGTATATTTTGATCACAGCAATTTTCTCTTCACCTATTTTTATACGCTTTTTATTGGTTCTAGAGAAATACATTGTTTTACCGTCGTTAGTAAATGTGGCATTACTTTCATGTGTTTTACTATTAATATCTTCGGAAAATGGCTCCACGTTTTCAAGGTTTTTATCTTCAGAAACTGAAGCTTTGTATAAATCCAAGTATGGGTTTTTGTTCCAAGCATATTTAGGGTTTTCGGTGTTGCGTAAAGATGCAAATACGACTTGGTCTTTAAAATAACTAACTCCAAAATCTCCAATATTAGAACCGCTTTCAACTTGCTTAATAGTATAATTATAAGGGACTAAAGACGTTAGATCTTCAATAAATTGAGGTGTGTTTTCGGGAAGGTTTGAGTATTCATTCATTATTTGATCTCCAGTATCATAATCTTCAATACCTTTTAAAGCATGTGCATATCTAAAATAGGTTTCAGCATTTAAACTATCTTTATACTTAGAAAATAATTTTTCATAGGCATTACTTGCCTTTTTCATTTCAAAATTATAATAATAAGAATCTCCAAGATTTTCAAGAGATTCCTGACTATCATCTAACTGCTCGTATATCTCAGCAGCTTCAACATATGCTTTATTAGCAAAAAGTTGATTTGCCCGTTTTAAACTTTTCTTTTGTCCAAAGCTCAAACTGCATACACACAAAAGATATATAAGGATGTAATTTTTGTTCATAATAATGAGTTTAGAAAAATCTTGGTGATTTATCGAATCCGTTACCTAGTTTTCCAATATCAAAAAGTAAAATAATTTCGTGTGAGCCTGAGTTAAATCTACCAAGGTTTGAGAGTGTATAGTCGTAAGCGTAACCAATACGTAATGAGTCAATAACTTTAATGTTAAACAAACCACTTAACGAATCGTCAAACCGATAACCAACACCAAATTCAAAAGTATCATTTATTAGAACATTTGTCGTTAAATCCAAAGATATTGGAGCACCAGAAACTGATTTTGCCATGATAGCTGGTTTTATTTTTAGACTTTCGTTTATATCGTAAACATAACCTGCGGTAAAAAATAAATGTGTTTCTTCTTTTCTTGATGTTACAATTCCGCTATCATTATCTAAATGTTCAGATTCTAATAAATTAGGCGCAGATAATCCTATGTAAAATTGTTTTCCGAAGTAAAAAGCACCAATACCAATGTTAGGGGACGTTTTACTCAAGTTATTTGCAAATGCAGGATCTGGTAGATCATCAGAATACACAAAACCATTAAAATTTGTGCTAAAAAATGTAGCACCAGCTTTTATACCAAAAGATAGTTTTGTGTTTTGGCTAATAGGAATGGCATAGGCAAAATCTGCAAATAAATTTGTTTCTTTAACAACGTCTCCAATTTGATCATGGATTGCAGAGATACCGCCTTCCATTCTGTTGCCCAATGTCGTATGAGCAAAAAAGCTACTTGTAGTTGGTCCTCCAACAGATCCAACCCACTGTGCACGATGTAAAAGCCCCAGATTAATTACATCTGGATCATCTGTTGCGTACCCAGGATTAATAACACTCATATTATACATATAATGAGTGTATTGGGCATCTTGTTGAGAAAAAGCCAATACACCTATTAGTAGAGGTATAATTTTTATGCTATATGTTAAGAGTTTTTTAGTCATCATATCTAGTCATTGCTATCTACTTAAATAAACCCTTCCTTGAATTGGGTTTCTATTACCATCATTAAATTCCAGAATAAAGAAATATATCCCAACTGGTAATCTAGAATCTCCAAGAGTTACTCCTTTATCTGAAGTTCCATCCCAATCTGGTGTGGTTATATCTCCTTTATATAGAATATTTCCGTAACGGTTATAAATTTCTAATGTAAAATTAGGATATAATTCTCTTAAGTTTTCAATGGTGAATTCATCATTTATGGAGTCGTCGTTGGGTGAAAACCCATCTGGGATTACAATATCTACCGGGCAATTTTCAAATGTTACTGTAACTTCTAGCCTAACTGTACTTTCGCATCCATCATCTGACAAAGCAGACGCATAATAAGTTTGACCGTCGATTAAGGTTTCGGTATTTTCATAGCTATTGCCATTAGTTGGGGCATCATACCAGGTAATGACTTCTGTACTTATAATACTGCTAGAGAGATTTTCTATCGTTGGTTCATCTTGAAGGCAAAAAATATTTCCATTTTCTATGAGTTCAGGTGTCACACTATTAAGAACTGTAAAACTAGAAGGTAATATTGCTGAAACATCTGCGCTGCAAATTGATCCTACATTCGTAATTGAAGTTATTGTTACCGTTGTTAATCCAGTATTTGTTAATAGACTGGCAGGTATGTTAAAAACAGAATCTCCATTAAGAACATTAATTGTAGTGGTGTTATTAGATATATTTGCTCCAGAAAGATTATAAGTTAACGTAAATGTCCCATCTGCTAAGAAAGTCGCATTTGTAATTGATATATCATTAGAAAGTCCTAAACAGATATCTTCCGAAGACATTTCTAAACCAGTTGCATCTGGATTAGTTTCTATTGTTACAGTTAGAGAAGAGGTGTCTGATTGGTTGCAAGCAATTGGACCTGTAACTGTGTAGGTATATATACCAGCTGGATCTACATTGGGATCAAAAATTCCACTTCCGCTAACAAGTGTAGGACTCCAAGTTCCACCAGAATCTGGAGTGCCATTTAAATAATTGAACAAATCTTGAGGACCATCACCGATACAAATCACAGCGTTACTATCTTCACCAGCATTAGGTGGTGGAATAATAGAAACAGTAACTGTTGCAGATTGGTCTTCACAAGGAGATGTTCCTGTTAAGGTATAGGTATAAACACCAGCTATATCATCGTTAGGATCAAAAAGTCCTGTACCACTACTCAGTGCTGGACTCCATGTGCCACCAGTTTCAGGTGAGCCACCAAGTATTGTAAACAAATCTATAGCGCCACCATTATTACATAAATCTAATGTTGCACCAGTTCCAGGATCTGGAGGAATACTGGTTGTTACCGTCACCGTTGCGGAGGAATCTTCACAGGGCGGATCAGCAGGAATTGTATAGGTATAAACACCATCGGCATCTAGGCTTGGGTCAAAAACGCCAGTTCCACTCGCCAGGGCAGGAGACCATGTGCCACCGGTCTCAGGTGAGCCACCGAGTATTGTAAATAAGTCTATCGGGCCATTGTCTAAGCAGAGATCTACTGCACCGTCTGTTCCAGCATCCGGAGATGGGATAAATGTTACGTTTACCGTTGCGGATTGGTCACCACATGGAGGTGTTCCCGTTAATGTATAGGTGTAGGCACCAGCTGGATCTATGGCAGGATCGAAAAGTCCGGTTCCACTCGCCAGGGCAGGGGACCATGAGCCACCGATCTCGGGAGAGCCACCGAGAACTGTGAACAAATCAATTGGATCGCTGTTCGTGCAGAGGTCCACTGTTGCACCAGTCCCAGGATCCGGAGGGATGTTCGTCGTTACCGTCACCGTTGCGGAGGAATCTTCACAGGGCGGATCAGCAGGGATTGTATAGGTATAAGCACCAGCGGTATCTAGACTTGGGTCAAAAACGCCAGTTCCACTCGCCAGGGCAGGAGACCATGTGCCACCGGTCTCAGGTGAGCCACCGAGTAATGTAAATAAGTCTATCGGGCCATTGTCTAAGCACAGATCTACTGCACCGTCTGTCCCAGCATCCGGAGATGGGATAAATGTTACGTTTACCGTTGCGGATTGGTCGCCACAGGGAGGCGTTCCCGTTAATGTATAGGTGTAGGCGCCAGCTGCATCTAGTGCAGGATCGAAAAGTCCGGTTCCACTCGCCAGGGCAGGGGACCATGAGCCACCGGTCTCGGGAGAGCCACCGAGAACTGTGAACAAATCTATTGGATCGCTGTTCGTGCACAGGTCCACTGTTGCACCAGTCCCAGGGTCCGGAGGGATGTTGGTCGTTACCGTCACCGTTGCGGAGGAGTTTTCACAGGGCGGATCAGCAGGAATTGTATAGGTATAAACACCAGCGGTATCTAGGCTTGGGTCAAAAACGCCAGTTCCACTCGCCAGGGCAGGAGACCATGTGCCACCGGTCTCAGGTGAGCCACCGAGTAATGTAAATAAGTCTATCGGGCCATTGTCTAAGCACAGATCTACTGCACCGTCTGTCCCAGCATCCGGAGATGGGATAAATGTTACGTTTACCGTTGCGGATTGGTCGCCACAGGGAGGCGTTCCCGTTAATGTATAGGTGTAGGCGCCAGCTGCATCTAGTGCAGGATCGAAAAGTCCGGTTCCACTCGCCAGGGCAGGGGACCATGAGCCACCGGTCTCGGGAGAGCCACCGAGAACTGTGAACAAATCTATTGGATCGCTGTTCGTGCAGAGGTCCACTGTTGCACCAGTCCCAGGATCTGGAGGGATGTTCGTCGTTACCGTCACCGTTGCAGATGCATCCGAACAAGGTGCACTTCCGGAGATAGTATACGTATAAACACCAGCGGTATCTAGACTTGGGTCAAAAACCCCAGTTCCACTTGCCAGGGCAGGAGTCCATGAGCCACCGGTCTCAGGTGAGCCACCGAGTAATGTAAATAAGTCTATTGGGCCATTGTCTAAGCAGAGATCTACTGCACCGTCTGTTCCAGCATCCGGAGATGGGATAAATGTTACGTTTACCGTTGCGGATTGGTCACCACAGGGAGGTGTTCCCGTTAATGTATAGGTGTAGGCACCAGCTGGATCTATGGCAGGATCGAAAAGTCCGGTGCCACTCGCCAGGGCAGGAGACCATGAGCCACCGGTCTCGGGAGAGCCACCGAGAACTGTGAACAAATCTATTGGATCGCTGTTTGTGCAGAGGTCCAATGTTGCGCCAGTCCCTGGATCTGGAGGGATGTTCGTCGTTACCGTCACCGTTGCAGATGCATCTGGACAAGGTGCACTTCCGGAGATAGTATACGTATAAACACCAGCGGTATCTAGAGTTGGGTCAAAAACTCCAGTTCCACTCGCCAGGGCAGGAGTCCATGTGCCACCGGTCTCAGGTGAGCCACCGAGTATTGTAAATAAGTCTACTGGGCCATTGTCTAAGCACAGATCTACTGCACCGTCTGTTCCAGGATCTGAGAGGGGATTTATTGTAATGGTAACCGTTGATGTATTGCTACCACAGACCGTAGTTGTATCTACTTGATATGTAAAAATGTAAGGTCCGCCTGCAACAGTTAATGATGTAATATCTAATGTACCTGTACTACCATTAGTTGTGGGGAAAGGACCACTCCAAAACCCATCAATATCTGGATTTCCTGATAAGCTATCTATTAAATCTACAGACATAATAGTACTAAGATCTGTTTCGCAAAAATCTAAAACTCCATCTGTGCCTGAATTAGCTGGTGAGTTTATAACAACTGTGACCTCAAGTCTATTATCACTTTCACATGGTGGATCTACAGATGTGGCAAAATAGTTTTCTCCATCGATCAATGCTACATTTTGGTCCAATGGCACTACTGATTCTGAATTGGGATACCAATTGTTAAAACCTAATGCTACGAGATCAGCAACTGTTGGTGCATCATCAGAACAAAATTCTTGAACAGCATCACCTGTTGGTACAGGAACTACCCCAACGTTGACTAATACAGATAATCTTGATGTTCTACAGTTTGTATCAGGGTTTTCTTGATCTGCATAGTATATTGTATTATCATTTAAAATTGTTGTTGGTAATAAAGCTATACCTCCTGATGATACACTATACCACTGTACATTATTTCCGATGGCGTTTAAATCTGAGATTGTAGCATCATTTGCATCATCAACACAAACACCTTGAAAATTTAATCCTAAAGGTGCTCCATAAATAAACACGTCAACACGCTCTCTAGTTCCACATGTGCCAGTTGCATCATCGGCATAATAATCCTCTCCAGATATTAATCCTTCCGAAGCTGAAATTGGTGTTGTTGATGTTTGAGTATCATACCAAAATACACCATTACCATTATCTGTAGCTATCAAATCAGATATAATTGGTCCATCAATATCACAAAAACTCTGAGTAACATTTGAAATGGATGGGCACTGTGCATTAATATTTAATGTACCTACTATAAAAAGAAATAAGAATATTAGCTGTTTATGGTTAATAGCGTTAGGGTGTTTTAACATAAAAAAACTTCTTATAAAGGTTAAATCTAGTGATTAATTACCAATTTCTAAATTATTAAATTCACGAATAATAATTTCATGATTATCAAAAACCCCAGAATTATTTTTTTTGTAGTTAAATTTAAGCGTGAAATATTCAGTTTTATAGATTTTTGCTGTCTCCTGAAAACTAACATCTTGGGACAATCTCAACATCGTATCAAACATTATATCAAATCCTTGAAGTACTTTGTTGGAGGGATCTGTATCATTTTTGAGCTTATAATTGTTAAAATATCTCAATGTTTTGGAATTATTCGTAATCTGTGATAAATCTGGATAAATTAATTTTAAAATTTTAAATCTCTTTGATGAAATTTGTTGTCCCTTCGGAACTAATGCCGATTCTAACACAGCTATTTGTATTTCAAATTTTGAAGATTGGCCTAGCAATACTGTGGTAGAACTTAAAAACACCCCGTTTTTTTCGCTATCAATAACAACATAGTTAGTTTTATTTTTTTCAAGATTAGAAATTAAATCATTTTCTGAGAACTCATTGTCGGTATTGGTAATAAAAATTTTTGCATTTGGTGAAAACTTTTTAATTAATAATCTGCTCTCAAGTCGATTAACATCACTTATCACAATAATATTACCATTGCTCTCATTGAGATACTCAAGCGTTTTTTCTATTTGAATCTCTGTTGTTGGTAGCGCTTGATAAATTGTTTCTATTTGATAATCATAAGTTTCTGAATTTGTTGTTATGATGGGAATATCACTATTTAATGTCGTTGATAGGGCAGTTTCAAGGTCTTCATCAATCTTAGAAGCTATAATGGCATCAAAGGAATTTATATCAATATTTTCTATTCCGTTCGAGATCTTCTCTAAACTAATTTCCGCTTTTAAACCTAATTTATTTAAGCTATCTATTGCAGTTTTAGCTCCTCTGTAAAATTGAATATCATTTTGTAGATCAGTATCTGCAATAGCATTGAAATTAGTCGTGTTTTTATCGTAGTATTTAAATTCTTCATTGCTAAAAGGCATAAGCATTAGAATTTTTTTATTTGTTTTCGAAGTAACGATTGAGCTTAAATCCTTATATGAATTATCTGATGAATTATTATTTAGGTTTGGTGATAATTCAACTGAAGTCGTATCAAGATTTTTAATTGGCATTTTTATAATTGTTCCGATAGTTACAGATTCTGATAATTCAGGATTTAATTTAAGGAACTCTGGTATCGTCATACCAGCTTTTTTAGAGAGACCGTAAAGTGTTTCTTTAGGTTCTATAACATAAGGTTTATATGCTAACTGTTCGTTTTCATTAATATTAATGGCAGGATTATTTGGTGAAATTGAATCTTGATCAATTGTGTTTTTTGCTAACTCTGTAGTATCTTTTAAAACAATATTATCAGGATCATTTGGGTTAGGTTCAATATCTTGTTCAGCTAAATCTGTTGGTGTTTCGGTTGAGTTCGAATCGGTCGTGTTTTTAATGTTTTCTTCTTCTTCTAATACTTTATCGCTACTTGTTTGAGCTATAGTATTAATATCTTCCGAAGGAATTTTTATAACAGTGCCATAGCGCAACATATCAACAATTTGGGGGTTTAAACGTTCTAGTTCAGAAATTGAAGTATCGAACATTTTTGATAGAGCAAATTTTGTGTCTCCCTTTTTTACTAAATATTCTGTTTTATTTCGTGTATTGGCTAATGAATTTGAATCGTCACTATTTGGTATTTTTATCTGTGAACCAATAGCCATTTTTTCAGGAATAACTGAAGAATTAATACTCGTAAGCAGATTTAGATCCACATTGTATTGTTTTGAAATACCATAAAACGTATCTCCTTTTATTACCGTATGAAATGTATTTGACGACTGCGTGCTTTGAGGTTTAGACGTGTTTTGAGTTTGTGATTGAGGTGAATAATTAGAATTATTTATCTCAAGAATATGACCAGCTTGTAACATAGGTTTTATGTGTGGGTTCTGGTCCTCTAAAGAACTAATGCTAATTCCGAATTTTTTTGAAAGACCAAATTTTGTATCACCTCTTTTTACCTTGTAAACAAAAGCATTGCCACCTTTAGTTGTGTTTTGTGGTGCGGTATTTTGATTATTTGAAGCTTGTTCTTCGGAAACAGGAATTTTCAATACCTCGCCAACAAAAATTAAGTTTGAAGCCTCTGGGTTCAATTGAAAAATGTCGTTGACAGAGACATTATAGATCCTTGAAAGCTGATATACCGTTTCTCCCTTTTTAACTGTGTGATTTTTAGTGAGTTTTTGAGCATTTCCGAAGAAAAAACATAACATCAAAGACATGAAAAATACTCTAGTCATTTTATAAAGGTTGTACCTAGGATTAAACGTTGATAATCAAAAAAATAAAAATAATATTTTTTTTGTTCAAAAAGTGCTCAGAACGAGTAGTTATAAACAGGTTATTAACAATCTTTGGTTAATAAGAAGTTATTTCTTTAGTTTAAATTTGCTGAAATCTTTAATTAAAAATCTACTATGTATAGAGTTTTTTATTTTACCATCATTTTTCTATGCGTTGCTTCTTGTAAAAAGGAAGCAAGATCTACAACTCAAGACTTAATAAATACAAAACTTTCCGGACCAGTATTTGGTACCAGTTATTCTGTAATTTATGCTTCGGAAATGGACTACACCAAGCAATTTGATAGTTTATTTGAAGTCATCAATCAATCAATGTCAACTTACATTCCAGATTCTGAAATTTCAAAATTAAACCGCAACGAACCACATCAATTAGATATCCATTTTCAAAATGTGTTTTTAGCTTCAAAAAAGATTTATGATCAAACCAATGGTGCATTTGATCCCACTATTGGCAACGTCGTGAACGCTTGGAGTTTTGGTGCAGACAAAAAGAAATTTTTAACCGATAGCACCACGATTGATAGTTTAATGCGTTTTGTAGGTTTTGACAAGGTTAAGCCAATTAACCATAGATATGGTTTTAAAATAAACAAACCTCAAAATACTTATTTAGAATTTAATGCCATCGCAAAAGGCTACGGAGTTGATGTGATTGGAGAGTTTTTAGAGCGTAAAAACATTCAAGATTATCTAGTTGAAATTGGAGGAGAGATTAGGGCTAGAGGTGTGAATAAAGACAAGAATTCACCATGGCGAGTAGGGTTGGACGAGCCTCGATTTGACGGTGAACAATCGGTTTACAAAGCGATTGTTTTAAAAGATGAATCTATGGCGACTTCTGGCACTTACCGAAAATTTAAAATTGATGACAACGGTAATCGTTATGCACATATTATCGATACAAAAACCGGGTATCCGTCAAAAACGAATATTCTTAGTATCTCTGTAATTGCAGAGGATTGTATGACTGCAGATGCCTATGCAACTGCATTTCAAACCATGGGAATAGAAACTGTTACCCAGTTTCTAAAATCTCATCCAGAGTTAAAAGTGTTTATCATTTTTGAAAATGACAACAACGAGTTTGAAACGCTAAACCTGAATAACTTCCCAGAATAATTTAAAATAAAACCTAGCGACTTATTTAGAATTTATGGTATCCATAGATGCTAGTAGTAAGTTGATGAAAAGTCGCTCTAAATTTATTTAATTGTTTTTTTCTGTTTCAGAAACGAATGTTTTAAATGAAATTGATAAACAGCAGTGCCCACCCAATAACTAAAAGCATACCACCTATTGGCGTTATTGGTCCTAAAAATTTGAGTTTATTTCCTTTAGCGTCAGACAAAACCAAACCGTAAATGCTAAAAGAGAAGAGTAAAATTCCTATCGTAAAACACCAGTACATCGCTAAGGAGATGTGATTTAAGCCAAAACCCAAAACTAACAAAACGATGCCATGATACATTTGGTATTTGACACCAACTTCAAAACTATGTAGTTGATCCTTAGACAATCTTTTCTTTAGAGCATGAGCGCCAAAAGCTCCAAAAACTACTGATAAAATTCCAAAAAAAGCACCTGTTGCAATTACGATTTGTTCAGTCATTGTGATTTGATTTAGTCAACTATTTATAAACTACCGGTATAATTTCCCCTTTAGCCAAGCAGTATGTTTCTATTTCCTCTTCGGAAAGTTTAGCAGTGTAATCTACTTCATCAACTTTAAAACCAATGCTACGAAGCTTATCAAAATAATCCCGACCATAAACCCGAACATGATCATATTGTCCAAAGATTCGTGCACGTTCCTTTTGGTCTGTAATGGAATTATCCTGAAAAGTAACCGCTCTAGATAATTCCTGCGGAATTTGAAACACACCATATCCGCCAGGTTTCATAACCCGATATAATTCTTGCATCGCTTTGGTATCGTCTGGAATGTGCTCTAAAACATGATTACATAAAATAATATCGTAACTATTATCCTTAAAAGGTAAATTGCATATATCTGCTTTGACATCTGCAATTGGAGATAGTAGGTCTGTTGTGGTGTAGTCTATATTTTTTAGTTTTTTAAAACGTTTTAAAAAGCACTGTTCGGGAGCAAAATGGAGTACTTTTTTTTTATCATCTGAATTTTCCGAAGAACTTTCCGAAGAAAAAAAATTGGTTTCATTTTTTAAATATAACCACAGCAATCTATGGCGTTCTAAACTTAGTGTAGAAGGTGAGAGTACGTTGTTACGCTGGTTTCCGTAGCCATAAGGCAAAAAGGACTTAAAGCTTTTTCCGTCAATAGGATCTGTAAATTTATTGCCTTTTAAAAAGAATGCTAAAACTGGGCGAGCAATGTAGCTGAGCCTAATTAAAATAGGTCTGGGAATGGTGTTTAATATAAACTTGAAAAGTTTTTTCAAAGGGTTTAGTGCGTAATTGTAGTTTTTTGAGAGCCTATAAGTTTAGTTATACCATCCCAAAGAGCTATCCTGTGCTGTAATGATGATTTTGCAACAGATAAAACATCTTGCCATTTTTGTTGGTCTGTTCCGCAGAGTTCTTCTATCATTTTTAATGATAGAGGGCCATGTTCATCTCCATCTAATTCGATATGACGGTTGAGATAATATAATAATTTACTGTAAGATGCATTAGAAATTTGAGATTGGTTTAATATTTCAAAAAACATATCTGGAATGACATCTTCACGACCAAAAGTGAAAGCAGACGCAATTTTATGGGATTGATCTGTGTCTATAATATCAAAAGTAAATGTTACAAAATTTTGGGTTTCTACAGCTAATTGATTTGTTTGTAAAGCTGTATTAATAGAGTTTTTATTTTCAACTGACTTGATAAAATTCTCAATATGATCTGTATTTGCTCCAATTTGTGACATCGCGTCCAAATACATCTCAAAATGGCTTTTAGGCTCTCCTAACTCATTGAGATCAGTTTCTTCACCCATCACGATCTCATTAATAAAACGGGCTGTTTTTGGTTTGCTTGATGGCAGCCAAGGGGTTGTTGTGCATGTGAGCTTATTTTGCAATGACTTTAACAAGGACATGAAGTCCCAAACAGCAAAAACGTGTTGCTCCATAAAAATCTTGATGTCATCTAAAGATGACATCTCACTATAAAGTTTATGGTTTTTTAATTGTGCTCGTAATGAAACTAGTTCGTTTTCTATTTGCTGAATATTCATATAAAATTATATTTCTAAGGCTTCTTTTCTGAATTCATCCTCCTCATTAGAAGTAATACCCAATGCTTCATGTACGTAAGCAAAAGTTGATAATATCTCTGGTTTACCATCTACAATAGCTACATCATGTTCAAAATGTACGCTAGGTTTCCCGTCTTGAGTCACAATTGTCCATCCATCTTCGAGCTGTCTTACACGATGAGAACCACCATTTATCATAGGTTCTATAGCTACTACCATACCGTCAATAAATTTTTTACCACGACCTCTACGACCGTAATTTGGCATTTCTGGATCTTCGTGCATCTTGCGACCTAGACCGTGACCAACAAGTTCTCTCACAACTCCATAACCTTGAGCTTCGCAATATTGCTGTATTGCAAAACCAACATCTCCCACACGATTTCCAAGTTTAAATTCTCTAATACCTACGTATAAAGATTCTTTAGTGGTTTTAATGAGTTGTTTGGTTTCTGGAGCAACTTCACCAATTTCAAAAGTGTAGGCGTGATCACCATAAAAATCATTCATAAACGCTCCACAATCTATAGAGACGATATCTCCGTTTTTGAGAGGTTTATCTGTTGGTAATCCATGAACAACAGCTTCGTTAACGCTGCAAAGTAAAGTTGAAGGACAATCGTACAATCCCAAAAAACCAGGAAGAGCGCCTTGAGCTCTAATAAAATCTTCCGCAAGTTTATCTAAATGTTTTGTTGTAACGCCTTCTTTAGTTTCTTTTGCAAGCATTCCTAAAGTTTTAGAAACAACCAATGCGCTTTGGCGCATTAATTCTATTTCTTCTTTTGTTTTTACTATGATCATGTTATTTTTTTAAAAATGAAAAGAATCCTTTTTTTTGTTTTGGAATGTTCATGTTAAGGTCTTCTTTTGATATTAGCTGGTACACTTCTCCCCAACCTAAAATGCCACCAATATTCCTATCGTCAATATAAATATCTGCATAAATTTTGCGACTTACAGAGTTATCGTATTTCTCTTCTGGAAAACTTTGGTTCACCGCATAAAATGTTATGCCATTTTCTGTGCAAAAATCAACAGCTTCCTGTAGTTTTGAACCACTACGATAAGTCCACAATATAAGTCGATGACCATCTTTTTGAAGTCTTTTCATCGTTTCAAAAGCAAAAATACGGGCTTTACCGACTTTTGGATAGGCGTCCTCTACGATTGTACCATCAAAATCTATTGCTATGACAAGTTTATCTTGAAAATTCATTAGTGAGTTTTTGTTAAGTTGCAAAAGTACAATTTTTAGAAATTAATCATACTAAAGAATGTCGTGTCATAGCTTCTGGTTGTTGTACACCAATGAGCTTTAATATTGTTGGCGCGATATCTCCCAAAATTCCGTCCTTTATCGTTAATTTCTCATTATCAATTAAGATAACAGGTACAGGATTGGTTGTATGTGCTGTATTTGGTGATCCATCTGGATTAATCATGGTTTCACAATTACCATGATCTGCAATTAAGATTGTTGTATAATTATTGTCCAAAGCGGTTTCAACAACTTTTTTCACACAAATATCAACAGCTTCGCAGGCTTTTATAGCTGCTTCCATAACACCTGTATGACCAACCATATCACCATTCGCAAAATTTAGACATACAAAATCTACATCGCCTTTTTTAAGTTCTGGTAAAAGGGCTTCTGTAAGTTCAAAAGCACTCATTTCTGGTTGTAAATCGTAAGTTGCTACTTTTGGCGAGTTTCTTAGTAATCTAGTTTCACCTTTAAAAGGAGCTTCTTGTCCGCCAGAAAAGAAAAAAGTGACGTGTGGGTATTTTTCAGTTTCGGCAATTCTAATTTGTGTTTTGTTATGTCTTTCGAGGACTTCTCCTAAGGTATCGGTAAGATTGTCTTTATTGAAAACTACATTAATCCCATTGTACGAATCATCATAATTGGTCAATGTCACGTAATGTAAATTAAGTTTATGCATATTTTGCTCATGGAAATCTTGTTGTGATAGTGCTTCGGTTAGTTCTCGACCTCGATCTGTTCTAAAATTGAAAAAGATTACAACATCTCCATCTTTGATCGTAGTAATAGGTTCATCTTGCTTGTTGACCATTACGATAGGTTTGATGAATTCATCTGTTACCTGATTATCGTAGTTGTTTTCAATAGATTCTGTTGCCGATTGTGAATGCGCACCCATACCATTTACCATAGCATCGTAAGCGAGTTTTATACGTTCCCAACGTTTATCTCTATCCATTGCATAATAACGTCCTGTAATTGTTGCGAGTTGGGTGTTTGTGTTTTTAATATGTGATTCTAATGAAGTGATAAAGCCAAATCCAGATTTTGGATCTACGTCTCTTCCGTCTGTAAACGCATGTATGTAAGAATTTTTTATTCCGAAGTTATTAGCAGCATCAATCAATCCAAACAGGTGGTTGATATGGGAATGAACACCTCCATCACTAACCAGACCTAAAAAATGAATTGGTTTATTATTGGATTTCGCATAGTTGAATGCATCAACCAAAACTTGCTCATCCTTTAATGTGTCATTTTGAATAGCTAAATTTAATTTAACCAAATCCTGGTACACAATTCTACCAGCACCTAAGTTCATGTGTCCTACTTCGCTATTTCCCATTTGCCCTTCTGGGAGACCAACGTGCAAACCGTCTGTTCTTAAGGTGGCATTTGAATAGTTATGATACAATGAATCTATGTAAGGTGTGTTTGCATTGTCTATTGCAGAAACTTTTGGGTCTGGAGACATTCCCCATCCATCCAAAATCATTAAGATAACTTTCTTGTTCATTATGATGATTTTTATAAAAAATCAAAGATAAAAGTTTAATACCGGATAACTAAAAATGAGAATACAAAATATTTACTATTACCAATAATTGATGTATTTGTATGCAATAGATTGCCAATTATTCTCTTTTTGTGAAACTCTTAACATATTTGTTTGCAAACAGTTAAAAAAACGTTATTACTTTTTTTATGGTGTAACACTTCAAGGATTTTGTCGTCTCTTTAGTATAATCAAAAAACAATCAATTAATTTAAAATCTTTCATCATGAAAAAATCAGCAGTAATTATCGCAATCGCATTAGGGTTTTCATTCACATCCTTAAATGCAACAAACAACATTTTACCAACGTCAACTTATGATACAGTAACTAAAAAAGTGGTTGATCCATTTTGTATTTCAATTGTAAAAGGAGACTTTGATACTGTTAAAAAACTAATTGATTTAGGCCAGGACGTTAACAAAAAATCAAATGGTCTAACTCCAGCAATGTATGCTGCAAAATACAACAGATTGGATATCTTAAAGTTGCTTGTTGAAAAAGGAGCAAAATTAGAATTAAAGTCAACTAAAGGAGTAACAGCACTAGTTTTTGCAGAACGCTCCAACGCAAAGGATGTATTGGCATACATCAAAGGTTTAGAATCTTAAAACATACATGTCTTATTAAGACAATTATTTGAGTTAGTTAGTTAGAAAACGCGTCATTTATGACGCGTTTTGTATTTTCTGGATTTGGATGTGTGCTTTGCAATTCTGGAAGTCGATTAAGTAAGGCAGCAGCATTTAAAATTTCCAATTCCCATTGTTGATTTAGCTGTTGGTAATGAATTCACAAAAGTTCTGGATTGATGTCTAAGATATTCTCGTTGAGATAGTCAATTATGAATTCTTCGGAAAAATGCTCACATCCCATTAATTGCTCAGAATTAATAATAGTTCTCAAGTCCAGTTTTTGATAGGCTTTCAAATAGTGAAGTGAAAGTGGTTTGTAGCTGTAATGCCAAGGTTCATATTTAAAGCCTTTTCTGTCTTTATCATTTGTGTACACCAGATAAAAACCGAATGAATTGGCGTGATGATCCATCCACGTTTTAAATTTTGAAAAACAGCCAGTTCCTCCAAAGTGTTTTGGATTCAAAACGTTACCTGGTTGCGATACATTTGCATCTATAAGATCTATATCTGTAGCCCAATGATGTCTCGAAGTGCCAGGTATTGTAGAGTATTCGATAATTTTTTTAATACTTTCTTGAGGACTTAAACCTTTATTTATATTTTGTTTGTATTTGCGGTCCCAAATTCTGTTTTGATGTGCAAAATCCCTGTAGCTCGATACAGCCTGGATATTGATATTGCTTTTTAAGGCCTCTTCGCTCATTTTTAAAAAGGCATCATAGGCTTGTTTTCTTAATTTATATCCGTTGCCAAAGACTTCAGGGCTACCTTTGCCTATCAATGCGTTGTACGAAATCAAAGCATCATGATCTTGAAATGATATCTGCGGAAGAATCGCTAACCCCAAACCAAATAGTGTTGAATTTTTTATAAATGTGCTTCTTTTCATAATATCTTTGTGACTACATAATGTGTGCCATTATTTTTTGGTTTTTTAAGTAATCACGAAATCAAACTTAATCAAAAAAAGTTGTTTTCACTTTAAATTTATTTCAATGTCCTACCAATTTAAAATCCTAGAAAAATCTCGTATTGATGAGATTATTCCTTTAGTGCAAGAGCTTACGAGTTTTAAGGTTTCCGAAGCATTATTAAAAGAGCGTTTTGCCGAAATGGTTACCCAAAATTATGAATGTGCAGTAATTTGTGATGGTGATAAACTGATTGGAGTTTCTGGTATGTGGTTTTGTACGAGACATTATGTTGGCAAAACCGTTGAGATTGATCATGTTTACATTGAGGCATCTTACAGAAACAAGGGTTTGGGAAAAACTTTTTTAGATTGGCTTTATAACTATGCAAAATCAAAAGGTTGCACAACGGTTGAGTTAAATACATATGTTCAAAATTACCCGTCCCACAAATTTTACTATAACGAGGGTTTTGAAATTTTAGGCTATCATTTTTTAAAGAAATTTTAATTTTTTTATTGGCAGAAGTTAGAGTTATTTCTATATTTGCCACAGGAATGCGAGAGTAGCTCAGTTGGTAGAGCGTCAGCCTTCCAAGCTGAATGTCGCCAGTTCGAACCTGGTCTCTCGCTCAAAAGCTTTATCTTAATTGATGAAGCTTTTTTATTTCAAATCACTTAAATCACTCTCAGTTTTAATTTCATAAGGTTCTTGGTCGTATTTAAAAATGCGAGCATCTAAAGTTCCTTTTAATGTAATTGTATCTCCTTTAACCTCTAGCCAGCTACCTTCTCGAATCCCAACAACGGGTTGTGTATTGAATTTATGAAACTCCTTAATTCTAGTTTCGCGCGTTTCTCCCATGTGTTTGCTGGTTGGATCTGGATCCAAATAGTGCGGATTGATATTAAAGGGCACAAAACCAAAGGTCTTAAAACTTGGCGGATATACGATTGGCATATCATTGGTCGTGTTAATCGTAAGTCCGCAAATATTGCTTCCAGCACTTGTGCCAAGGTAAGGTGTTCCGTTTTTGACTTCGGTTTTTATAGTATCAATCAAATCATTTCTGTAGAGTTGATTGACTAAAACAAACGTATTGCCACCTCCAGTAAAAATCCCTTTTGCATTTTTAATAGCTTCTTTTGGATTTTCAAATTCATGAATGCCTTTGGCTGTTTTTCCTATTTTCTTAAAAGCGACGTTCACTCTTGTTGTGTACTCGTCATGGGTAATTCCGCTAGGTCTTGCGTATGGGATGAATAAAATTTCCGAAGTATCCTTAAAAAAAACACGCAGTTCATCAAGTAAATAATCTAAAGGTTCGCCACCGTGAATCGTTGATGTACTCGCTATAATTATATTTTTCATTGGTTTTAATTTATTGTAAATTTATGTAATCCCTTTTAAAGGTTTAATAAATACTTTGTCAATAGATAAACTAATTTAACAAAAGTTTAAACAGGCATTATTACAAATTTAAGTTTTCAAATCTTTTATTTACTCTTCTAAAAAAACTAAATATGAAAAAACTATTACTATTGGTACTCTTATGTACATCGATTTCTATGACTTCACAAACGTTTAAAAGAGTAGAGGTTGATGGTAAAATTATTGTTGAAGGCGATGACGTTGAAGGCATAACGGTATTTAATACCTCCACAAATAAAGGCGTCATTACTAATAAGAATGGTGAATTTAAAATAGAAGTTGCAGAAAATGATTTTATTGAATTTCGCGCGTTGCAATACCAAAATTTTGATATGCAAATCAATGCAGCTATCATAAAATCAAAACGCATGCGTGTATTTTTAATTGAAGAAATCAACAAACTGGATGAGATTTTGGTCTTGACAAAAGGGTTGACTGGCGAATTGCAAACCGATGTTGCAACTGTTAAAACCTTCAATCCTAAACTCGATGCACTTTACTTCGGAATTAAAAAAAGTGACCAATATGAATTTACAGATGATCCACGTTCTTCAGTGGATAATCAAGTGATGCACTCCCAATCTGAAACTATGGTAAATGGTTTGAACATTGTAAATGTTGTGGATCAACTGTTATTGCCATTATTTAGATCTAAGGTTGAGGATAAAGAACGCGCAGGAGTTCCTGACGTACCGGTAAGCGATATAAAATATTACTTTGGATCTGAGTTTATTGTAGATAATTTTGATATTCCACCATATCGCGTCGAAGAATTTATAAATTACGTTGAAAATGACGAAACCTTCGATTTCTCATTGCTTAATTATGGTAAAGAATTAGAATTTCTTGAGCTACTTTACGAGAAAAGTCAGGAATTTTTGAAAACAGATAGTGGTAAGGATTAAATTTTTTCTGTTTAGTATCCTTTTTTTGTGTTCTTCGGAAATTTTAGCCCAAACAGAAAATATAAAAGGAAAAATTATTGCAAGTGGTGACTTGGTTGGTATACATATCATAAATAAGACCGCAGGCAAGTTTACAATTACTAATGATTTTGGTGAATTTGAGATACCAGCAAAACTTAACGATACAATTCTTGTTTCTGGAGTTGAATATGTTCCAAAAGAGATTATTGTTGATGATATTTCCATGCAAGCCAAACAGCTGGTCATAAACTTAGAAGTTAATCTCAATGTTTTGGATGAGGTGGTGGTTGGTAAAATATTAACTGGTGACCTTATGACAGATATTGAAAATAGCGAGGCCAAACGAGAAATGAATTTTTATGATTTAGGCATTCCAGGTTATACAGGACCTAGAAAAACCCAGAGCGAAAGGCGATTGTATGAAGCTCAATCTGGAGGAGGTCTAGTGCCACTCAACCCGTTGATAAATTGGATAACCGGTAGGACGAAACGCCTAAAAGAGCAAATAGAGAGAGAAGAGATTGGTATTGCGATTAATGAGGCAAAAGCTAAATACGCAAAAGTAATCTTTGAAGATGAGCCATTTAGCGAAACATTACAGAACGAGTACTTCTATTTTTGTGGAGACGACCCTAGTTTTAAAACATTAAGTGATGTGGGTAACGAGCTTGTTATGCTTCAATTTTTAAAAGAAAAACTGGAAGCCTTTAAAATACATCTTGAAAAAAAATAGCTACATATTATTAGTCTTTTTAATACTTATTGGTTTTAAAGCTAAAGCGCAAATTGTTGAATTGAAAGGTCAAATAGCTGCAAATTCAGATTTGGGACGTATTCATGTTCTCAATATAACTGCTCAAGAATTTACCGTTACAAATGAGGATGGTAAATTTACAGTACTAGCCAGATTAAATGATACGATACTGTTTTCTAGTGTTCAGTACATTCCAAAAAATGTAGTGGTTACAGATTCTATTTTAAAAAAGAGATTTATTTCCATCCAGCTTTTAGATCGGGTAACAGAATTAGATGAGGTCTTAGTTGGTAAAGTGCTCACCGGAAATTTACTTTTAGATATAGGTAATAGTGAGGCTCAACGGGATATTAACTTTTATGATGTTGGTATTCCTGGCTATACGGGAAAGCCCAAAACTCAAAAAGAGCGCAAGTTATATGAGGCAGATGCAGGTAAGTCTATTGTAATTGCTCCATTATTTGTTGGGATTAATATTCATAAAATATTAAATAAAATTTCGGGAAGAACAAAAAAACTAAAATACGCTGTAAAGTTAGAGGAGCAAGAGAATTGTTTAAATAAATTTAAGTCGGAATTTTCAAGTTTACTGTTTTCAGATTATGAAATTGAAGACCACTTAAAAATAGATTTTTTTTATTTTGTTGCAGAAGACCCAAATTTTGAAACACTTTGTAAAAGTGGTAATGATTTGGAAATCTATGAATTTCTGCTGAAAAAACTATACACATCTAATGATGAATTACTAGAATCAAAAGACTGACAACTTGATAGGGATGAGATTTTATTAACACTTTTTAAGAGTAAAAATTTTTATAAAATAGCTATTTTTACGACATATTGATTTCTATGAACTTTTTAAAAATCACTTTTTTAGCTTTAATAATCCCTGTGTTTATGTCATCTGTACATAAATACTATGTGAGTGTCACACAATTAAGCTATGTTAAGGAGAAAAAATCGGTTCAGCTTATTTCTCGTATTGATATTTCAGATTTAGAATTAACGCTTCAAAAGCGCTATGACAAAAACATAAAGATGACCACTATAGATGAAAAGCCTATGGTTGAAGATTATCTAAAAAAGTACCTTACCCAAAAAATCAGCATTAAGATTAATACTAAAGAAACTCCTTTTGTTTATTTGGGTAGAGAATATAAAAATGACCTCTTAGTGTGTTATCTGGAGATTGAGAATGTCGAAGATATTTCAACAATAGAAATCAGTAATAGTTTGCTATTTGAGTTGTTTCCAGAGCAAAAAAATATTGTTAAGACTAAGATAAATTCCGAAGTAAATAATTTAATTTTTACAAAGAATGATAATGACCAATATTTAAATTTTAAATAATTAACCACTTAATAACTTCTATGAAATTAGTAAAATACCTTTGTTTGTCAATTACTTTTATCTCTTTAAATGTAGTTGGCCAAGAGCAGGAAGAACGAAAGCCTGGTCACACCAATCAAAATAAGTTTAAACAACTTTATGATGAATTTGCTACGCCAAATATGTTTAGAACGGGCTCAGGTGCACCAGGACCAGCATATTATCAACAGCAGGCAGATTATGTGATGGATATTGAAATTAATGACGAGACCGCTGTTTTAAGTGGAAACGAAACGATTACCTATACTAATAATTCACCAGATGATTTGAGTTATTTATGGGTGCAACTCGATCAAAACGTAAGAAAAAAAGATGGACCAACAGAAGATATCAATTCTAGTAGAATAACGCCTGCAATGTCTGCAGAGCGATTTGGGTCCTCCTATTTAACAGAGTCTTTTGACGGTGGTTTTAACATTGAGAAAGTTACAAATACAGATGGTAAGGACTTGGTTTACATGATCAATCAAACGATGATGCGTGTTGAATTGCCAAAAATATTAAAGACGGGAGATGAATTTTCTTTCAAAATAAAGTGGTGGTACCAAATTAACAATCACGTTACAGATGGTGGACGTTCGGGTTACGAATTATTTCCTGACGGAAATAGAAACTACGTGATCGCACAGTTCTACCCAAGAATGGCAGTCTATAACGATGTTGAAGGATGGCAAAACTCGCAGTTTTGGGGACGTGATGAATTTGCATTGCCTTTCGGAAATTTTGAAGTAAACATCACAGTGCCTGCAGATCATTTATTAGATGGTACAGGGAAATTGACAAACAGAAAAGATGTTTTTTCTGACGATATGATGAAGCGCTACGAGAAAGCAAAAAAATCTTATAAAGAACCAGTTGTAATTTCAACTCAAGCAGAAGCAGAAGCTAGAGAAAAAGGACGTTCTAACAAGAAAAATACTTGGAAGCTTTATGCAGAAAACGTGAGAGATTTCGGGTTTGCAACCTCAAGAAAATACATTTGGGATATGATGGCTGTCAAAATTGGAGACAAGGATGTAATGGCGGTTTCTTTATATTCTAAAGAAGGAAACCCACTTTGGGAACAATGGTCTACAAAAGCAGTAGCGAGTACGTTGAAAACATATTCTCGTATGACTTTTGATTATCCGTACCATAAGGCAATTTCAGTTCACGCAAGACGTCAAGGAATGGAATACCCAATGATTTGCTGGAACTATGGTCGTCCAGATGAAAATGGAAAATATGACGATCGCACCAAATACGGTATGATGAGTGTAATTATTCATGAGGTAGGCCACAATTTCTTCCCAATGATCGTAAACAGTGATGAACGTCAATGGACTTGGATGGACGAAGGGTTAAACACATTTACACAGTATGTTGCAGAGCAAGATTTTGGTGAGTGGTATCCAGATGCATTATCTCCAGGCGATGAGAAATACCCGTCCCGTAGAGGTCCAGCAGCAAATATCACAAGATATATGGGAGGAAATCAAGATTACATTGCACCAATCATGACCAAAGGTCTAAACACCTACCAATTTGGTAATAATGCCTACGGAAAACCAGCAACTGCATTAAACATATTAAGAGAAACCGTAATGGGTCGCGAATTATTTGACTACGCATTTAAAGAATACGCGCACCGTTGGATGTTTAAGCACCCAACACCAGAAGATTTTTTCCGTACAATGGAAGATGCTTCTGCATTTGATTTAGATTGGTACTGGAGAGGATGGTTCTACACTACAGATTGGGTAGATATTGGATTAAAAGAAGTTAAAAAATATTACGTTTCATCAGAGCCAAACCAATATGCAAAAAACTATGCAGAAAGTAATAATCTCAACCTTGATGATTTGAAACTAGTGTATTTAGTAGAAGAGGGAAGTGATGAATTTGATGAAAAACTCCGTAAAGGTACATCTGCAGATAACTCAGCAACGTTGAAAGAATATATGATGGATAATTTTTCTGCGGAAGAAAGAAAAAACATAAAACAACCAAAGTATTTTTATGACATCACCTTTGAAAAACCAGGCGGATTGGTAATGCCAATAATTGTAGAGTATACATATGCAGACGGTACTTCAAAAACCGAAACCTATCCTGCACAAATTTGGAGGTACAATGATAAAGAAGTGAGCAAAGCAATAGCTTCAGAAAAAGAAATCGTATCTATAAAGGTTGATCCAAAATTAGAAACTGCAGATATTGATACATCAAACAACTCATGGCCTAAAGAAACCAAAGAAAGTGACTTTGATAAATTTAAAGACAAAGTTAAAGGGTAGTAAGCCTAAACTTAAACTCAAAAGAGCCGATAAAATATTATCGGCTCTTTTGAGTTAAAAAAAGAAAAAATCTTCACTTATAGTAAACATCTCATTATATTTGCATCGTGATACAACTAGCAACATTCTTATTCATTGGTACTACAGAGGTGATTTTTATCCTCCTTATTGTGGTCATGGTTTTTGGGGCAGATAAGCTACCAGAAATTGCTCGTGGTATGGGAAAAGGAATGCGTATGCTACGGGATGCTTCTACAGATATTAAATCTGAAATCACAAAAAGTGCAGAAAAACAAGGTATAGAAACCAACGTTACCAAAGACATTACAGATGAGATTAATAAGGTAAAGGACGATCTTCAAGACTTTACAGGTTCAGTAAAAAGAAACCCTTAATTATCAAATTGTAAAATTACGATCATAAATATTGGTAAATTCGTAAATTTTAACACGATATTTTTTTAATTATTTAATATATTTAGAACATTATTAACCAATCTAAATCATATTAAATGAAAAACTTATATGTTAAAGTATTGCTTCTCGTGGCAATTACTATAGTGTCTTGTGCCAAAGAAGATGCTATCATTGAAACCGAGTCATTAGAAATTCAATTTCCTGAAGAACCGTTAACCGTTCAACAAATTAACAATCGAATTAGCGAAACTATTAGAGCAACAGGCGATTTTGATTGGAGTAAAGAGGACGCTCATTTTTTATGGAGTGCAGTTGTTCATGGGCAAAATGTACTCACTATTGGTTACGGTAATGAGGGACAGAGTTTTAGTGAAGATCGTGATCCTGAACTAGAGACGAAAAAAGCAGGATTGATCAATTTAGTTCTTGAAAAGGAGCAAATAGATAAAAAAGAACTTCAAATTGTAGAACAAAATATTTTAACGGTAATAGATGTTGGCGTTCAAAATATAGAAACCATCGTGGCACTTCTTAAAAGTAAAGATGTAAGATATCTGGAGCCAAACGGTTATAATCAATTCAATTATAACGAGATTCAGCAACGATCAAGTTCTGGATGTGATCAAAGTGGTGTATATATAAACCCGTCGCACTATAGTACTGTAGCGCCTAACAATGCACAAGTTTCTTGGCATTTTAATGAGCATAATATTCAGCAGGCTTGGGGATTGAGTACTGGAGCTGGGGTAACAATTGGTTTAATTGATACTGGAGTTTCTGCTTCGCAACCCTTATTAAATTCATCTGGTTTTAATGATGGTTATTCTTCTGGTCGCTTTGTTCAAAAGTATGGTACCTTCATAGATTCTAATTGGTGGTGGTCTAATAATTATGATGGTCCGCATGATAAATGTGGTCATGGTACAGCAATGGCTTCAACTATGGCTTCACCAAGAAATGATAATGGCATGCCAGTTGGCGTGGCTTATAATTCTAATTTAGTGGCTTATAGAGCAACAGAGGATGTTTTACTTAATGATTATCACGAACGTAAAGGCGTTTCACGTGCTTTAACAGAATTAGGTAACAGGAATGACGTAAAAATTATATCTATGTCTATTGGATATGTATGGTCAATAGGTAACATCAAGGATGCGATTAAATACGCGTACAGTAAAAACAAATTGATTTTTGCTGCAGGCGGAACATCAACAAGTTTTACAAATGGTTTTGGAGTGATCTTCCCAGCAACAATGAGTGAAACAGTTGCAGTAACAGGAGTTGATGATGGTAGTAACTACGAGCGATGCGAAACTTGCCATAGTGGTGATAAAATAGATTTTACAATTATTATGGAAGGTGACAACAATACAAGTAAGGCGCCTCCAGTTCTAGGATTTTATAATGGAGATAGACGATATACAGGTGGGTCATCTGTAGCAACTGCAACAACAGCAGGAATTGCAGCATTAGTGTGGGCAAGACATCCAAGTTGGAGTAGAACACAAGTATTGAATAGATTAAAGCAATCTGCGGAATTTTACCCATACAAAAACAGTAGTTTCGGTTACGGTAATATTGATGCTTTACAAGCAGTTCAATAAACTAAGTTTAAATATTAAAACCTCTTCTTTTAATTTTAAGGGGTTTTTTTAGTTCTATTTCCGAAGGAAAAATTATATTTTTCTACTAATCGTAAGGCCATCTCTTATAGGAAGTACAACAGTTTCGATACGTTTATCGTTCTTTAAAAGCGTATTGAATTCTAAGACTGCTTTTGTAGACAGATCTTTTTCATCTAAGGGTTCAATTACTTTTCCATGCCATAGTACATTATCTGATAAAATAATTCCGCCAGGATTTAATTTATCTATAATTAAATGGAAATACTTTACGTAGTTGGGTTTGTCTGCATCAATAAACACCAGATCAAAATTTAGATCAAGTTTAGGAATAATCTCAATGGCACTTCCTAAGTGTTGGTGTATCTGATTTCCGAAGGAGGATTTATTAAAATATTTACGCTGAAAATCTACGAGTTCCTCATTGACATCAATTGTGTGAATCTCGCCATCATCTTGTAATCCCTCAGCTAAACACAAGGTAGCATAACCCGTAAATGTCCCTAATTCTAGAACAGTTTTGGGTCTAATTAATTTTGAAATCATACTTAATACACGACCTTGGTAAGGTCCACTAAGCATAATGGGCTGTAATATTTTTTGGTAGGTTTCTCTGGTAAGTTGTTGGAGTAATTCAGGCTCTTCTTGAGAATGGGCTACGACATATTCATCTAATTTTTCGGGTAAAAAGTGCATTAACCTAAAATTCGTTTCACTAATTTATCTTTTGCAATTTCATCATCACCGCAAAGCCACTGGATCACATTATCTTCCCAGATTGCATCACGTTGATTTTCGGTAATAATGTTTCTGCCAATAGCTAAATCTAAAATTTTTCCAGGATAGGACGATTGTTTTTCACTTTCCATTTCTCCTAATGGATACGGATCATCAAGTCCCATCAAAACTTGTTTAGAGCCTTGGTTTTTAATCAATAATTCCAGTCCTCCAGTATCATGTACTAACGTATCAAAAAAGATATTTTTATGTCCAACAGCTTTTCTAGGATGGCTTTTTCCTTCAAATAAATCTGGTCTGCCATCAAAACCTTGAATACGACGTCCTAAATTTATTTGAGCTAACTGTCCGCCATGAGCAAAGCAGGTTCTCATATTAGGAAATTTATCCTGAAACCCATTCAATGTTAAAAAATGATATGCATCAGCACATTGTGCCAACATCCAAATGAGGTGAAAGCGCCAAGATGTATTTTCAAGTTTAATGAATTTTTCACCATCGTAAGGGTGAATTTCTACAGCAAGATTGTATTTGCTCGCCAATTCAAAAATAGGTTCATTCTCTTCGTCAAAAATACAGCGCCAAGTACCAATCGTATCCATATAATGGGTTGGTAAACATAAAAGCTGCAGACCTAATTCTTCTACACAACGCTCAATTTCCCAACAAGCACCACGAACAAAACCAGGATGTACAACAAAACCACACGTAAATTTACTAGGGTTGTCGTGTTGTACCTTTGCATTAAAATCATTCTGAAAACGGAGCGCCTGTTTCATTTCCTCAACTCGTAAACCATTTCCATAAAGCTGGGATAAGTTAAGCACAACCGCATGGTCAATTTTAAAACGCTCCATCCATGCCAGTTTTTCATTTAAAAAGAAACTGGAATCTGTAATTGGACGGTTCCAATCCTTTTGGAGCATAAACTTTCGGTCCTTATCCACCCAAAAGATACCCTTATCCTTCATAAATTGCGGGATTTCCTCTGGATAGGGAAGTAAATGCGAATGACCGTTGATTCTCAATTTTCGTTTGCTCATGGTTGGAATGCTTTAAAAGCTAATGGTTAGATTTAGAATTTAATTTGATTATAGGATGTTTTCTTCCGAAGAAATAATATTAATCTATCTGTACTTTCTTAGGTGGCTGCATCACTTCGCCACAATTAGGGCAAGCACGTTTATCTTTATCGCCATAATATTTGTCAAATATTTTAGGCATATCTGTTTCAATATTTTCTACTTTAAAATCCTCTTCGTATAGTTTTGTAGTGCAATTTTCACAAAACCACAATAGTGCATCACGCATCCCATCTGGACGCTTATATTCAATCACCAACCCAACCGTATTTGCACCACGTTGTGGAGAATGCGGTACTTTTGGAGGTAGTAAAAATATATCGCCTTCCTTTATGTGAATATCTTTTGGTGTGCCATTGTCAATCACTTTCAACACGATATCACCTTCCAATTGGTAGAAAAATTCTGGTGTTTCGTTATAGTGGTAATCCTTTCTGCTGTTTGGTCCACCAACGACCATGACAATAAAGTCACCATCTTTCCACACCACTTTATTGCCCACTGGTGGTTTTAATAAGTGGCGGTTTTCTTCGATCCAAGCTTTAAAATTTATGGGAGATACTAAAGTGCTCATATTTTCTTTATGTTTTGGGCGTTACCCTAAAAAGGGTCAGGCTTTCAAGGCTCGCTCTCTGCGAGGAGCTCAAACAAACCTTTCAATCCTTAACGCAGATTAATCAATTCAATAAAATTAAGAATAATTAATGAATTTAAAACTTAAAAAGTCTTTCCCTTTGGGAAGGATTTACAAACTTTTTGTACGTCCACCATCAACAGGGAGATTGATGCCATTAATGTAACCAGCTCGTTCACTTGCCAAAAATGTAATCGCATCTGCCAGTTCCTCTGGTTTTGCAAAACGTTTTGCAGGTACAGCATTTTTCATGGCATTTGCAGATTTTTCCTCTGTGTTTCCAGATTTGGCAGATTTGTTTTTAATGATTTCCGTTAAGCGTTCAGTTCCTGTGGCTCCAGGTAGTACATTGTTTACCGTAATACCAAATTGACCAAGTTCATTGGCTAAGGTTTTGCTCCAATTGGCAACAGCACCTCTAATCGTGTTACTTACTCCCAAACCATCCAAAGGTTGCTTTACAGATGTAGAAATGACGTTTATAATTCTTCCGTAGCCTTCTTCTTTCATAAACGGAACAACTGTTTGCGCCAATACGTGGTTACATTTTAAATGTTGTGTAAATGCATTTTCAAACTCTTCGATTTCCGCAGAAAAAATAGGTCCTCCAGCTGGGCCACCTGTATTATTTACCAAGATATGGAATCCATGATGCTCTTTAATGTAAGCGCCAACTTTTGATTTTAGTTCTTGCGGATTTGAAAAATCGGCAACAATGTAATCGTGATTTCTATGTTGAGGTAACTCTGCAAGCGTAGTTTTTAGCTTGTCTTCATTTCTGGCGATTAATGTTATTATGGCACCTTCTTCAGCTAAAGCCATTGCTGTTGCTTTTCCTATTCCTGCTGTACTACCGCATACTAATGCGTATTTATTGTTTAGTTCTAGATTCATAATATTTCCTGCGAAGGCAGGAATCTTTTTAGTGTGATTCTGAAATAAATTCAGAATGACTTATAATTAATAATTTTTTTAATTTAAGAAATTCTCGATTTGGTGAGAATTAATATTTTATACAAACATTTTTAGCCTCTGTAAAAAAGCGCAACGCTTCAAAACCACCTTCTCGACCAACTCCACTTGCTTTCACACCGCCAAAAGGGGTTCGTAGATCTCGAAGCATCCACGTGTTTACCCAAACGATTCCTGCTTGTAATTGGTTGCTCATGCGCATGGTGCGCTTGAGGTCGTTGGTCCAGAGCGTTGCTGAGAGTCCGTATTTGACTTTGTTTGCCATTTGCAATACGTTTTCTTCCGAAGAAAAAGGCATAATAGTAACGACAGGTCCAAAAATTTCTTCTTGGTTGACTCTACAGTCGTCACTTTGAACTTCAATGACCGTTGGTTCTAAGTAGTACCCATTTTCGAAACCTTTAACGGTAACTTCTTTTCCTCCACATAAAATTGTTCCGTTTTCATCTTTGGCGATTTGGATGTATTCTTTTACTTTTTCTAAGTGTGATTTTGAAACCAGTGCTCCAATATTGGTATCGCTTTTTGATGGATGCCCAACTTTAAGTGCTTTTACTTTTTTGACAAAATCTGTTTTAAATTTTTCGTAAATAGACTGTTCTACAAAAATCCGACTTCCGCAGAGACAAATCTGACCTTGATTGGCAAAAGATGACCGAACGGTTGTTGCCAGCATATCGTCATAATCACAGTCTGCAAAAATGATATTTGGGTTTTTCCCGCCCAATTCTAAAGATAATTTTTTAAACATTGGTGCAGCTACTTTTGCAATATGTGCACCTGTTGCAGTGCCTCCTGTAAACGAAATAGCTTTAATATCTGGATGCTCAATAATAGCTTGACCAGTGGTGGTGCCTAAACCGTGAACAATATTTAGAACGCCTTTTGGGAGTCCAGCTTCATTACAAATCTCTCCCAACAAATATGCGGTCATTGGTGTGACTTCACTTGGTTTGGCGACGACGCAATTTCCCGCTGCTAGTGCTGGGGCGATTTTCCAGGTGAATAAGTAGAGTGGGAGATTCCATGGTGAAATACAACCTACGACGCCAATGGGTTGGCGTAAGGTGAAGTTGATGGCTTGTTGGCCAACGCTTTCATGGCTTTCGCTAGCAAATTGAGTGATTGCGTTTCCGAAGAAACGAAAATTACTTGCTGCTCTTGGAATATCAACTGTTTTGGCCAAGGACACAGGTTTGCCATTGTCTTTGCTTTCTGCTTCTGCGAAACGCTGTAAGTTGGCTTCTAGTAATTCGGAAATTTTGATGAGAATGCGACTGCGCTCGTCTATTGTAGTTTGCGACCACTGCGTAAATGCAGATTTGGCAGCTTTATATGCATTTTCTACATCCTCTTTTGTTGAGTCTGGAATTTGACCGTAAACCTCACCGTTAGATGGGTTGTAGTTGTCCAGCCAATTGTCTTGAATTGGATTGTGGAAATTTCCGTTGATGTAGTTTTTGATGTTCATATATTTTAACTAATGTAAAAGCTGCAATCTCAGTTTAGTTGTTGAATTTAATGAATTCCCGCTCTAGCAGGAGTTGGCTTATAAGCCATTACCTTAATCTCAACCACTAAATCTGGATGTGGCAATTGGTGAACAGCAACGGTTGTGCGCGTTGGTCCGGTTTCTTTTTCAAAGAATTCTGCGTAAGCTTTGTTGTAATCTGCAAAATCATTCATGTTTACTAAAAAGGAAGTCACATCTACAACATCTTTTAAACTGGCTCCAACTTTTGCTAAGTTTTTTTCTATATTTTTTAAAACTTCTTGCGTTTGAGAATAGGCGTTTAATCGTTTGGTTCCCATTTCGTCAATGACATCTACACCAGCAATGGTATTGTCTGCTCTACGAGAACTTGTGCCCGATACGAAAATGAAATCGCCTACCTGTTTAAAGTGTGGATATGCTCCTCTTGGTGTTACATTAGTTCCTGCGGAAGCAGGAGTTTCATCTTTTTTATTACTCATAATTTTCTTTTTTATTTCAGTTCATTTTGTCTAGACAACAAAACGAACCAAAAGTTCAAAACGATTTATTAGGAAATTGCTAAAGCACCATTCACTTTTGCACTAACCTTATACTATTAGCTAAATCATTTAAATCTCACTAATCACAAATCAGTGCAGTCCAGCAATTTTATCGTCTTCTAAAATGGCATCGGTTGCTGTTTCAACTTTGTCCAATACAGTTTTTAAGTTGGTTTCAATCATTTCGGTTGAGATATTTCCATCTGAGAGTAAATTCAAAATAGCTTTATCCTGAGCTCGTCCTCTTAGCATGGCTTGTCTATAACCAATATCTTCATTAAAGGTAACCAAACTGTATTTTGAAGAGTAATCCTCTGGAAACTCTTTCTCTAAAGCCATTTCTATTTTACGTTTTTCCTGAAATATCGCCTGACCAACATGATCTTTCATTTCATGAAAATTATCTATAGCTAAATCTGCAATGGCATCTGTATTTGGTTTACGGGTTTTTTCATATTTGCTGAAAATCGTTTCCCAGTCTGCCTCTTTATTTTCGTCTAAAACCTGATCAAATTCTACTACATCCTCAAAGGATGCGTTCATGCCTTGTCCGTAAAAGGGAACAATCGCATGTGCGGAATCTCCCATCAACAATGTGTTGCCTTTATAATGCCATGGCGAGCATTTTACAGTGCCTAAAGGTGCTGTTGGATTTTCGAAGAAATCTTCAACAAGGTTAGGCATGAGTTCTAGAGCATCTGGAAATTCTTTTTGGAAAAACTCGGTTACTATTTCTGGAGTGGTGAGATTGTTGAAATTATACTCACCTTCCGCATAACTTAAAAATAGGGTTACTGTAAAGCTTCCGTCTAAATTTGGAAGTGCAATGACCATAAAATCACCTCTTGGCCAAATGTGTAATGCATTTTTATAAGTTTTGTAGTCTCCGGTTTCCGTAGGAAGAATCGATAATTCCTTATAACCATGGGTTAAATAGTCTTGTGAAAAACTGAATAGGAATTTGCGTTCTAAATAGTAACTTTTGCGCAGTGCAGAACCTGCACCATCTGTTGCGATGATACAATCTGCATCTTCAATAAATTCTTCTTTTGTGTTATAATCTTGAAAATGAGCTGTGGTGTTTTCAAAATCTACCGATTTGCACTTTTTATTAAAGTGAATGGTTACGTTATCATGTTTTTCTGCTTCGGTGAGAAGCAGTGCATTAAGTTCGCCCCTAGAAATGGAATTAATATATTCATGATCGCGACCGCTGTAATTTGATAAAAACGTATTGCCTTCTCTGTCATGGAGCATGCGACCGTTCATTGGGATGCACAAGGCTTCAACTTTATCTTCAATCCCAACGAGTTTCATGGCTTTGTTACCACGATCTGAAAATGCTAAATTTATAGACCTTCCTGCGGAAATATCTGTCTTACGAAGATCTGGACGCATTTCATAGACAGTGACGTTATAGCCACGTTGGCCTAATCTTAATGCGAGTAAGCTTCCGCAGAGACCTGCGCCAATGATTAGTATGTTTTGTTTTCTGTTAATCATTTAATTTACTTTTAATGTATTGAATTTCTTCATAAGTTAATCTAAGACGACTTAAATTTAAATTCCTAGTTCTATTCTCTTTATCAATAAAGTTAAGAATTGAAGAAGCTGAATTAAATGTAATACTTGAAAAATCTAAGTATTCAATTTTTTTTATGAGCTTATCATCTAATAGTAGAATTATTTTATGTTCTGTTATGACAAAAAAATCTTTTCCTCTATTGAAAAAAAAACTTAAAAGTCCTAAAAATTGATAGCTCCAAAATCCAATATCAGATGCCTTTATTATCTTAAGCATAATTTTCTCGTTTGATAGAATAGAATTTATATAAATCAAACTATGCATTCAATATTATTTTCAATCGCTCCACAAATCCGTACACATCCATAAACGAATTATAAAGTGGTACGGGAGCACATCTAATCACATCTGGCTCTCGCCAATCTGTTATGATTCCAGCTTCAGTAAGTTTACTATGTAAACTTTTATCTGCGTTTTTTACTTGTATCGAGAGTTGGCAGCCACGCTCAGTAGGATTGTTAGGTGTTATGATTTTTATATCTGAATTATTAAGCTCATTAATCAAGAATTCAAAATAGCCTGATAGTTGCTTAGACTTTTCACAAAGATTATCAAATCCTGCTTTTTCAAAAACATCTAATGATGCTCTAATCGCTGCCATTGACAATATTGGCGGATTGCTTAGTTGCCAGCCTTCTGCTCCTGGTAATTGGTCAAACTCATCACGCATTTTAAAACGTGTTTTCTTATTGTGGGACCACCAACCAGTAAATCTGTTGAGATCTTTATTGTTTGCGTGTCGCTCATGCACAAAGGCGCCAGATAAACTTCCTGGTCCTGAATTTAAATATTTATAACTGCACCAAACTGCAAAGTCTGCTCCAGACTCATGGAGATTTAATTGGACGTTTCCTGCGCCATGGGCACAATCAAAACCAACTACACACCCATGCTTATGACCAAGTGCTGCAATTCGTTTTAAATCAAAAAACTGACCGGTATAATAATTAACACCACCAATCATTACCAAAGCAATCTCGTCGCCATGTTCTTTTAAGATATTTTCTAAATCTTTATAATTAGCGAGTTCTTCACCTTTTCTTGCTTTCCAAAGAATCAAACCATCTTTGTCATCATAACCATGATGACGCAATTGCGATTCTACTGCATATTTATCACTAGGAAAAGCGTCTGCCTCAATTAGAATTTTATAACGCTCAGGTGTTGGCCTATAAAAGCTCACCATCATAAAATGAAGATTTGCTGTAAGAGAATTCATCACTACAACTTCAATTGGTTTGGCACCAATAATTTTTGCCATATTATCAGTTAGAAACTCATGGTAATGTAACCAGGGGTTTTTAGCCTCGGTATGTCCCTCAACTCCTAGATTAGCCCAATCTTCTAATTCTTGGTTGATGTAATCTTTTGTGATTTTGGGCTGTAGGCCTAGAGAATTTCCGGTCATGTAAATAAGTTCATTTCCCTTATTGTCTTTTGGGATATGAAATTGTTTTCTGAAATGTGATAATTCGTCATTTTGGTCTAATTTTTCTGCAAATTCTAGACCTAATTTATAGTTTGACAAGGTTGTTGGTTTTATGTTGTCTAACAAAAATAAGAATAATTATGGTAGGAAATATGAGCTGAGTGTTCCAATTTCCGAAGAAAATAAATCACTTTTTTTAGTATCTTTAAATAAAACATAAAACTATGGGAAAGACTAAAGAATATAGCAATGGAGAGGTTACAATCACTTGGCAACCAGAAAAATGTATCCATTCTGGGATTTGTGTAAGGGGCTTGGGAGATGTATTCAAGCCTAAAGAAAAACCTTGGATTAAAATTGACGCAGCCAAAACAGATGCGCTTGTAAACCAAGTAAAGGCTTGTCCCTCTGGTGCATTAGGTTATTATATGAATGGTGAGGATGATAACGAATCTGAGCAAATGGAAACTAAAATAGAAGTTCTTAAAGACGGTCCGCTTTTAGTGTATGGCACATTAAAAGTGACGCATAAAGATGGGAATGAAGAGGTGAAAAATAAAACAACAGCATTTTGTAGGTGCGGTGCATCACAAAATAAACCCTATTGTGATGGCACGCATGTTACAGACGGTTTTAAAGACTAATTGCGACTTACCTAAAAAGTAAAAAGCGCTTCAACTAAGTAGTTGAAGCGCTTTGAATATATATAGACGCCTATAGCGGAATATTCTAATATACTTTATATACGTCTAAATGTATTTTTTGGATCTTCATATTTTTGAAAATACTCAATTTTAATATTTTTTTAAGATTTTGTGTTATTCAACTTTGATATCTGTGAAATATAAATTAAAATTCCCATCTGCTGTCTTATGTTCTTGGGCAATTTGAATTCCGTTAAAGGTTTTATAGTTTTCAAAAGTGGTAATCATAGATGGCTCTTTGGCGTTGCCTTTTCTGAAAATCCATTCTTGCACCACAAAATTATCGTCATAATAAAAATCGTAAGCATCACCAGGAGTGTATCCACCTTCACCTGCGTAGGTTAGCGTAACTTTATTCAATTCTTCCTTGCTTATAGGAGCTGTTTCTTTTATTGCTTCGGAAACTGTCGTGCCCTCATCCCAAGTTAATTGATAAGGAGCCAACAACCAATATTTGTCGTTAACAAATGCTTTATCTGCGTTGATTGATGAGCTGTCTACTGCTTTTCTGTTATACGTGATTTTTTTTCCTTCGGAAATCATGGTGACATCATCTGTTTTTGGATTCCAGGACCAACTACGTCCAGAATGGTTTCCATCTTTATCTACATTAAACGTAAATTCGATGTTTTCTACAGCAGTCCAGTTTTCTAATCCGCTCGCAAAACCAATAGCTTCGGAAGTTGATATTTTGTTTGGTTCTTCGTTAGTTTGATTGTTTTCAGCTTCAGTAGTTTCGGTTTTATTGAAATCCTTCGGGTCTTGCTTGCATGAGACTATTACAAACAGAAGGCATAAGATGGTAGATATTCGTGTCATTGGTTTTGATTTTTTTGTAAAGGTATGAAAGTGTTTGCATTTCCGAAGTTATTATTATTTTAGAGCTAATTAATTTATTAGTGATGAAAGACGAGCATTTTGAAGTCAACAGGCAAACATGGAATGAGAAGGTGAAAGTACACGCCAAGAGTGAGATGTACGATTTAGAAGCTTTCAAAAAAGGAAAGTCATCTTTGATGTCCTACGAATTGAATGCTCTTGGAGATGTGAAACACAAATCACTACTGCATTTACAATGTCATTTTGGACAAGACACCTTAAGTTGGAGCAGGCTAGGAGCAAAATGTGTTGGCGTTGATCTAAGTGACGAAGGTGTAGCTTTGGCATCTTCATTAAATGATGCATTAGAGCTTGATGCAAAGTTTGTGTGCTGTAATGTTTTGGACACTTCAAAACATATAGATGACACATTTGATATCGTTTTTACAAGTTATGGCGTGATTGGTTGGTTGCCAGATTTAAAGCCTTGGGGAAAAATGATTGCAGAGCGTTTAAAAATAGGAGGAACATTTTATATGGTAGAATTTCATCCCATTGTTTGGATGTTTGATTATTTGGAAGGCAAACCAATTATGAAGTATGGCTATATGCAGGACGAAGCGATTTATGAGGAGTACGAAGGTACTTACGCCAATCAAGATTCAAAAATGATAAGCAAGGAATATGGTTGGAATCATGGTATGAGCGAAATCATAAATTCGCTTATTGAAGCTGGATTACAAATTGAGTATTTAAATGAATATGATGAAAGCCCGTATAACGTATTGCCAGATCTAGTCGAAACCAAATCTGGCAATTATGTTACTAAGGATAAATTGTATCCTCTTATTTTTGAAATTAAGGCTACTAAAGTTTAGTGTGCATTTTCTTTTAAAACCTCTGGCATTTTAGTTTGAAAACGTTTTAATCTAGGCACAGATACGTTTCTAATATAGCTTTGGTTTGGGTGCAACCTTTCATAGTTTTGGTGATAATCTTCACCTACCCAAAATTTTTGAAATGGGTACACTTCTGCAGCGATTTTAGCATCCAGTTTTTTTGATAAGGCAGCTTTTTTCTCTTCTATGATTTTCTTTTGACTATCATTTTGATAGAAAATTATTGAGCGATATTGAGAGCCATTATCTGGTCCTTGACCATTAACTTGAGTTGGGTTTTGTGAAGCGAAGTAAACGTCTACTAATGTTTCAAAGCTAACCACTTTTGGATCGTATATAATTTCTACAGCTTCTGCATGACCGGTTCTTCCAGTATTACTTAATTCGTAAGTTGGATTCTTAGTGTGTCCTCCAGCGTAACCGCTAATAGATTCTTCAACACCTTTTACACTTTCGTAAATAGCTTCAACACACCAAAAGCAACCACTTGCAAAGTAAGCTTTTGCTTTACCGTTCTCTAAAGGAACTTCTATTGGTTTTGCATCAATAACTGCTTGTTGTTTTGTATTATTTTGAGCATTATTTTGGCAACTAAATAATACTATTAAAGCTAAAGTTGATATAATTTGTTTCATTTGATGTTTGAGGTTTTGTTCTATTAATTTATGTCGAAAAAAGTTAATGAAACTTAATCTTCAAAATGCTAAAGTTATATTAAAATATTACGCTTATTTAAACTAAAACTAATTGTGTAGACAAAAAAAGCCCTTATCAAGAGATAAGGGCTTTTTGAAGTTTTATTTATGGATTATAGTTTAGCAAACATTTTTTCCATTTTTGTTCTTTCTTCTTCTGCTAACTCAGCATCAACAAGAATTCTTCCACTATGCTCATCTGTAATAACTTTTTTACGGGATGCAATTTCAACTTGAATTTGTGGCGGTATGGTAAAGAACGATCCTCCAGATGCACCTCTTTCAATAGGAACAACTGCTAATCCATTTTTTACATTATTTCTAATACGCATGTAAGCCTTAACTAAACGATCGTCTAATTTCTTTTGGAAATCATCAGATTTTTTAAGTAAAGCCTCTTCTTCTTTTTGAGTTTCGGCTAAAATAGCATCCAACTCTCCACGCTTATGTTTTAAGTGAGTTTTACGATCTTTAAGACGACCTTTGGTCTCATCAATAACCTCTTTCTTTTGATCGATTTGAACTTTAAATTCTTTAATATGCTTTTCAGCTAATTGAATTTCCAATTCTTGAAATTCAACCTCTTTAGTTAAAGAATTATATTCTCTGTTATTTCTAACATTTTTTTGCTGCTCGCTATATTTCTTAATTAAAGCTTTTGCTTCTTCAATTAAGTTCTTTTTTGATTTGATTTGATCATCAATCAAATCAAGGCTAGTAGCAAGTTTTTCAAGTCTTGTATTTAAACCTTCAACCTCATCTTCTAAATCTTGAACTTCTAGAGGCAATTCTCCCCTAACATTTCTTATTTCATCTACTCTTGAGTCGATTAATTGTAAATCATACAATGCTCTTAACCTATCTTCAACAGATGTTTCAGCTTTTTTTGCCATAATTATAAATACTTTACCGGATTTGTATTTGTCGTTGATAAAACGACTGCAAAATTAGTGATTTTTTTTGAGAGATAGTCAACTAAAAAGTTTTTTGTGAACTGTTCGCTTTCATAATGTCCAATATCTGCTAAAATTATGTCGTTTTCTGCTGAAAAGAAATCATGGTATTTCAAGTCGGCAGTTATCAAAACATCAGCTCCTGCTCGTTTTGCTGCCGAAATGGCAAAGCTTCCAGAGCCTCCGAGTACAGCTACTTTTTTAATACTTTGTTTTGAAATTTCTGAATGTCTTATTGATGAAACGTTCATTTTACCCTTTACAAAGTCTAAAAACTTCATGGTATCTTGTATTTCTTTTAAATCTCCAACCATACCTATGCCAATATGTTGATCGTAATTATCTAGAGTTGTGACCTCAAAAGCAACTTCCTCGTAAGGATGATTCTTAAAAAGCGTTGCAAGTAACTTTGATTCTATATGCTTATTAAAAGTAACCGAAATTTGCACTTCCTTTTCTTCATGTAATTCTCCCTTTTCACCAAGTGTTGGGTTTGAATTTTCATTTCCTCTGTACGTTCCCTTGCCTTCAGTATTGAAGCTGCATTGGTCATAATTGCCAATATTGCCAGCTCCAGCTTTAAAGAGTTGAGATCTTAGGGTATTTGCATTTCCGAGGGGAACATAAGTTGTCAATTTTTTAATTGTGCCTTCCTGCGGAATCAAAATTTTCTTGTTGATCAATCCCAAAGTATCACATATTATATCGTTGACGCCTTTAAAGACGTTGTCCAGAGCAGTGTGGATAGCATAAATAGCAATATCATTTTTAATGGCTTTTAAAACCGTACGCTCTACATAATTTTTACCTGTGAGCGATTTTAAGCCTTTAAAGATAATAGGGTGAAAGCTTATAATGAGATTGCAGTTTTTTTCGATAGCCTCATCAACCACCGTTTCTAGGGTGTCTAAAGTCACCAAAATACCCGTAACCTTAGTTTTTTTATCTCCTACAAGCAAACCCACATTATCAAAATCTTCGGCATAGGCTAAAGGCGCTAATTCTTCTAAATAGTTTGTGACCTCTTGAACTATCATGTTTTTTTAGTGTTCTGTTTAAAAACAAATATAAAATATTAACTTCGTTCTAATGAAGCTACTCAGAAAAATACTTTTTCCAATCGTACCTATATATTATCTCGTAACCTGGTTGCGCAATACATTTTATGATTTAGGCTGGAAATCTTCAAAATTTTATGAGACCGCAGTGATATGCGTGGGAAATTTAAGTACAGGTGGTACTGGTAAAACCCCAACTATTGAGTATCTAATAAGGTTATTGAGTGACCACTATAAAATCGCCACTTTGAGTAGAGGTTATAAACGAGAGACAAATGGTTTTATCATAGCAAATGATCTTGCAACAGCAAAAACCATTGGTGATGAGCCATTTCAGTTTTATAATAAATTTGGGGATGTAATCGTGAGTGTTGATGTAAATAGGCAGAATGGGATTGAGCAGCTCATAAAATTAAAGCAACCAGATGTTATTTTACTGGATGATGCATTTCAGCATAGAAAAGTAAAACCAGGGTTTAATATTTTATTGACAGCTTACGATAATCTGTATTGTGATGATATTGTTTTGCCAACTGGTAACCTTAGAGAACCAAAAGATGGAGCAAATCGTGCAAATTGCATTGTGGTAACAAAATGTCCTGTTACTTTATCTTCTTCGGAAAAATCAACTATCATAAAAAAATTGAATCCGTTGAGTCATCAGCAGGTTTTTTTTAGTTCCATTTCTTATTCTGAAACTATTTTTAATGTTGAAGATTCCCAATCGATAAACCAATTAAAAGGCAGAAAATTTACTTTAGTAACAGGTATCGCCAACCCAAAGCCAATTGTAGATCATTTAAAATCTCAATTTTTGGATTTTGAACATCTAAATTTTAAGGATCACCATAGTTTTTCTAATGATGAAATTGAAAGTTTAAAACAAAGGGAATTTATTTTAACTACAGAAAAAGATTATGTAAGGTTGAAAGATAGTTTTATGGACCAACCCTCTAAATTATGGTATTTACCGATTACTTTTAGTATTGATGATTTTAATGAGTTCGATTCTCAAATATTATCATTTGTAAGTGCTTTTTATTTATGAATTGGAGCTGTAGCTTTTTGATTCGCCAATACTTCGTAGAGTTTCTTTTCAAAATCTTCCTGCTTAAATGGTTTTGAAATAATGTCATCAAAACCTGCTTCGTCAAATTCATGCATTTTATCTTCTAACGTTACTGCTGTAAGAGCAAAAATAGTCAGCTCTTTGTCAAAAGTCCTAATGATTTTAGTGGCTTCCAATCCGCTAATTCCTGGCATATGAATATCCATCAAAACAACATTATAATTATTTTGTTTCACTTGTTCTACAGCTGCCTCGCCATTGTCTACAATATCACATTCAAGATTCATTTTGTTTAGAATCTTTTTAGTGATCATTTGGTTGATCTTATTGTCCTCGACAATTAAAATCTTAATGTTGCTAATGTCCAATTTGCTAATGTTTTTAGAGTAATCTTCTTTTTCGATTTTAACAGTTTCTGGAGCGTAGGTTAATGGGATTTCAAAAAAGAAGGTTGTTCCTTTTCCGAGTTCACTTTTTAAGTAGATTTTTCCTTTTAATATTTCAATTAGACCTTTTACGATAGACAGACCTAAACCTGTCCCACCATATTTTCTATTGATTTGAATGGAGCCTTGGGAGAAGCTCTCAAACATATTTTCTTGTTTTTCTTTGGAGATACCAATACCATTATCTTCAATTTCGAAGCGTAACATATAGTCATTGGCATTATTGCTAATACTATAAACTCTTACCCAGATGTCACCGTCTTTTGTGAATTTAATGGAGTTACCAATTAAATTGATGAGTATTTGGGATATTTTTAAATTATCACCTATGTAAGTTTCGGGTAGGCCTTTTTGAAACTCATAGTGCATTTTAGTATTATTATCTGAAGCCGAATTATTAAGAGCAGAACATACATTTTCAACCTTAGTTTTAAGATTAAATAATACTGGATCTAACTCGACCTTATTAGCCTCAATTTTATTGATTTGAAGAATATCATTGATAAAAGTCAATAAATAATCTCCAGAAAATTTTAATGATTTTAAATGCGGTATTTGTTTTTCATTAGGCTCTTCTTCTAAAAGCATATTTGTTAAACCGGTTACAGCGTATAAAGGTGTTCTTAACTCGTGAGTTACTGTAGATAAAAAATTAGCTTTTGTTTTTGAGGCTAATTCGGCTCTTTTCATTGCTTCAATTAAATCATCATTCTTTTCTTGAAGCATATTATTAGACTTTAATCTAATATTATTGTTTTTATAAAGTGATAGCGTTAAAAGCGATAAAATCGTTATTAAGGCAATACTTAAAATTGTTGTGATTTTGGCTAGGTTACTGTCAGACTCTTGTTCTTCGACTTTCGTTTTAAGTTTTTGAAATTCAGAAACATTATAATTGTTTACGTATTTTTTATTTCCAGAAAGTGACCTATTTGCTCGTTCTACAGCTAATAAAGAATCTGAAAGACTCACATGTTTTTGTAAATAATCATGAGCTTGTTTAAAATCATTATCACTTTTATAGATATTGCTCAATGTCAAAAAAGCCTCGTTGATATTGTCTATTTGCTTATTGCTTTGAGCGATTTGCAATCCTTCATTTGTAAGAGAAATTCCTTTTTTAATGTTGCCGAGCTTTACTTGTGATTTACCGTTAAAAATTAAAGCATTTGACTGGATATTTTTTTGATTATTCTTTCTTGCTAAAACAATTGTTTTTTCAAAAAACGATTTTGCAGTTTTGTAATCTTTAAGGTTAAAATATACTTTACCTTGGTTTAAGGTTATTTCAGGAATTTTTGCTTCTAGATCATTTTCTTCAAAAAGAGTTTTTGCAGAATTGAAATATCCCAGTGCATCACTATACTCTTCTTTACCAGCATGAAGAGATCCTTTTATACTGTATGTCACTGCTAAGTTCTCATTATCTTCAATCTCTCTCTGTATTTCTGCAGCTTTTATTAAGGAGGCCAAAGATTTATCAAATTCATTTGCTGTAAACTGTAATTTACCAATATTGGCATAGATTACGCCTTGGCTTTTTTTGTCTTCAATGGTTATGGCAAATTCTAGTGCTTTTTCAAGATTCTCTTTAGCACTTAGATAATCACCTCTTTTTTGATCGAATTCAGATTGTGTTATTGTGTTTTCAATACGTAATTTAACAACTTCAATATCTTGAATAACCTCATTTTGCGCAAATACTGCGCAGGAGATACTTATAAAAAAAGCAAAAAGATAATGTTTAGTCTGAGACATATTCGCCACTTTAATTAAGACAAATATAAATATTTATTCGACAAAATACACTATTTCATCGTTAAATCGCTTATTAAATCTAAAACTCTACTAGAATAGCCAGTTTCATTATCATACCACCCAATTATTTTAATCATATTTCCACCAATCACAGAAGTCATTTGGGAATCGAAAATGCATGAATGCGTGTTACCAACAATATCTATAGAGACAATTGGGTCTTCAGTATATTCAAGAATGTTTTTTAAATAGGTATCTGCAGCATATTTGAAAGCAGTATTTATTTCATCAATGGTAACAGTTCTCTCAACGTTAAACGTGATATCTGTTAAAGAGCCATTTGCAACGGGAACTCTAATGCCACAACCGCCTATAACATTTGATAATTTTGGAAAAATCTTTGTCAAGGCTTTTGCAGCCCCTGTTGTTGTTGGTACAATAGACTGTCCTGCTGCTCTAGCGCGTCTCAAATCACGATGTGGTTGGTCATGCAAACTTTGATCGGTTGTATAAGAGTGAACAGTTGTGATATATGCTTGTTTGACACCACAAAGTTTATCAATAATCGCAATCATTGGTGCTGCATTATTGGTCGTACAAGAGGCATTGGAAATTATAAGATCTTCACTATTAATATCACTGTCATTCACGCCTAAAACAATTGTGCTTATATCATCCTCAATTGGAGGAACAGATAGAATTACACGTTTTGCTCCATTGTTGATGTGATGTTTTAAGTCTTCGGAAAGTTTAAATTTTCCGGAAGCTTCTATTACAAAATCCACATTGTAAGGTTTCCAATCTATTAACTTTGGATGGGTATTATTTAATAAAGGGATAGGCTTTTGGTTAATGAAAATAGTATTTTCCGAAGAAGAAATCTCTTGTTTTGAAATCCCATGGATACTATCATACTTTAGTAAGTGGCTTAACGTTTTTGCGTCTGCGAGATCATTGATTGCAACAACTTCAATATTCTCTCGATCTTGAATTAATCTGCAAACGCGTCTACCAATTCGGCCAAAACCATTAATTGCAACACGAATCATTAATTGATATGTTTTTGAGCTTTATAGGATGATCTAACCAAAGCACTACTTTCAACATGTCTAAAACCTAAATCGAGTCCAATTTCTTTATATTCTTCAAATTGATCTGGTGTTACAAAATGTTTTACAGGTAAATGTTTTTTACTTGGCTGGAGATATTGACCAATGGTTACAACGTCTACGTCATTTGCTCTCAAATCATGTAAAGTCTCTATCACTTCTTCGCGCTCTTCGCCTAAGCCTAGCATGATGCCAGATTTCGTTCTGCGTTGTCCTTGCTGCTTGAGATACTTTAGTACGCCCAAACTTCTTTCATATTTTGCCTGGATTCTAACTTCGCGTGTTAATCGTTTTACAGTTTCTATATTGTGCGATACGACTTCTGGTGCGACGTCGATAATTCTATCGATATGTCTTTCAATTCCCTGAAAATCTGGAATTAGGGTTTCTAAGGTGGTTTCAGGGTTCATGCGTCTCACTGCTTTTACAGTTTCACTCCACATGATACTTCCCATGTCTTTTAGGTCATCTCTGTCTACACTAGTTAGAACTGCATGTTTGATGCTCATGATTTTTATTGAGCGGGCTACTTTTTCTGGCTCGTCCCAGTCGACCGTTTCTGGTCTACCTGTTTTTACACCACAAAACCCACATGATCTTGTGCAAACGTTTCCTAAAATCATAAAAGTAGCAGTACCTTCTCCCCAACATTCACCCATATTAGGACAACTTCCAGATGTACAAATTGTATTCAACTTATATTTATCTACAAGACCTCTAAGCTCTGTATATTTTTTTCCAGTTGGTAACTTTACACGCAGCCATTTTGGTTTTGGCTCACGTACATTTACGACTGGTTTTGATGCGATTTTTGTTTCCATTTAATACATTTATGGATTACAAAGATACAAAGTATATTGTTAATGACTTGTTATAATATGCTAAGATACCAGATGCAGAATCCTATTAAAAAAATAATTCCCAACCAACTTAAAACATGAAGTTTTATGCTTGGTTGCCATTCTTTAGGAGTGTGTTTGCTACTAATTAATCTATAGTTGATTATAGCATAGAAGGGTGCGGTTAGAAAAGATAATACAGTAGCTATTTTGATGAGTAATCCCATTTCAGACTTAAGAAAAAAGAAAATTATAATTGTTCCAAAAATTAAAACTAAAATCCAAAACAAATAAGATTTTTTGGAAAGTTTACCAAATAGGAGCTGAGTTGTTTTTTCCATGGCTCTGGGTGATGCGTCAAGAGTTGTTAGTGTGGTGCTAAACATGGTTGTAAATGCTGCAATACCAATGATAATGTATGACCAATTACCCAAATTTTTTGTGTACATTGAAATTAATTGGTTAGAGAATTCACCAGCTTTATCACTAAACGTTTCTCCACTTTGAAACATGACCATTGCTCCCAACCCTAAAAAGCCCAAACCTAGAATGATTGTAGCAAAGTAGCCAACGTTAAAATCAAAGAGGGTAGATTTTACGGTGTATTCTGGATTGGATTTCTGTTTTTCTATGGCCCAAAGTGAATGCCATATAGAAATATCTAAAGGAGCAGGCATCCAGCCCATAAATGCTATTAAAAAGCCAAATTGAGCGGTCTCAGGAAACACTTGGCTAAATGATATAGGCTCTGCGGTATTGTGAAATGCAAATCCAACAGCTATTAAGGTGCTTATGGTTAGCGTTATGATGATGAACTTCATGAGTTTGTCCAAAAAACTGTATTTACCAATGATCAAGATGAAAAAACAGATGGCTAGAATGATCACCGTCCAAGTTTCCGTAGAAATAAAATCACCAAAAATAGAGGTTGCCAATCCTGCTGTAACAATGGTGACCGCAGTTTGTATAGTAAACATGGTTGCAAACGTGAGAACAAAATAGGCTATCAAAACTCCTTTGCCTAATTTTCTATAACCATCTAAAAGTGTTTCGCCAGTTGCCATAGCGTACCGTGGACCAAATTGAAAAAAGGGATATTTAAATAGGTTGACTAAAAGTAAAGCCCAAATTAATCCGAAGCCAAAATCTGCACCTGCTCTAGTAGATTGAACAAGATGTGATACACCAATTGCAGCGCCTGCAAATAATAATCCTGGACCTATTTTTTTAAAGCTAAGCTTCATTATTCTTTTTTAATAATCTCTGCAAGAAGTTTTTTTGCGCGTAAGAGTTTCACTTTTATATTGTTGATGGGCTCATCTACTTGTAAGGAAATTTCTTTGTAGCTTAATTCTTGAAAATATCTCAAGTTAATAACTTCCTGATAATGAGGTTTTAATTTTTTAATGTCTCGAAGTAATTTTGCGAGATTTTGCTCGGTAATTAATATATCCTCTGGTGATGGTGACTCATCAATTATAGTGTAGTAATCTTTTTCTTCATCTGTATTGGAATGACTGTAAATGCTGGACTTCTGTTTTCTTAGTAAGTCAATATGAATATTCTTTGAAATGGTGACAAGCCATGTTGAAAATTCATATTTATCATTATAGGTATCAATTTTATCGAATGCTTTTGAAAACGTCTGGATGGTAATATCTTCAGCATCATTTTCGTTTTCTGTACGTTTTAGTTGAAATCCATAAACAGTATTCCAAAACGAATCTAACAAAAAATTAAAGGCAATCTGATCATTTTTCTTGGCTTTTTCTATGGCGTCTTTTACTTCCAATGGGTAGGTTTTGATGAGAGATTTTTTATAAATATAAAGAATTGGATAACAATCAATACTATTTCTAGAAATGGAAGATAGAGAACTAAATCTTTTTCGGTTAATTTTTTTGCAATCCCATATAAAACAGAATATTGAACAATAAACCTCAAAGCTATTAATACGATTACGATTTGCCATTGGTGCATAACAGCCATTAGCGTTATTGCCAAGATCCAAAATAAAACTTGGGAAATGTAAAATAACCCTAATGCGATTTTATGTTTTGACTTATAATGATTGGCAGTGCTAATGTGACGTCGCTTCTGTAATAGCCAGGTTTTGAAGGTTTTCTTCGGAATGGAGTGTGTGAAACTTTCCGTAGAAATACAAATAGCAGTATTTTTATTTGTAGCAATTTCATTTACAAATAAATCGTCATCTCCCGAAGCTATTTTCATATGGCTCATAAACCCTTTGGCTTCATAAAATAAGTCTTTGGTGTATGCTAAATTCCTTCCAACTGCCATATATGGTTCACCAATATGTGCATATGAAAAATATTGAACAGCAGTGATAAAAGTTTCAAACCTAATTAATAGATTTAATAGTGAGCCTTTAGTTTTTTGATAAGCTCCATAGCCAATAACCAAAGATTTTTGGTTATCAAATTGACCGCTCATTTCACTGATCCAGTTTTTTGAATTTGGTACGCAATCGGCATCTGTAAACAGTAAATGATTGTATTTTGCAGCTTTTATGCCTAGAGTGAGTGCGTATTTTTTGTTTCCCCAAAAGGCTTCAATGGGTTTGACATTGACTATTTTTATGTTAGAATGTTCCTTTTTAAACCCTTCCATTACCTTAAGTGTCTTGTCTGTTGAGGAGTCATTTATCAAAACCACCTCAAACTGTTTATAAGACTGTGATAATATTTTGGGAAGATTGTTTTTTAGATTTTGGGCTTCGTTTTTAGCGCAAATTATGATAGAAATTGGGTGTTCTAACTGAGACTTCTTTTTTTGCTTAAAGGATAGAAAACGACCAAAAATAATTCCGTAGAAAATAAGTTGAACACTTATTATGAAAATAAAAGTGTAAAAGAGAACCGTAAAAATTAGCATTAACTATGATGCGTGTTGAGGTTCGTTACAATTATCGAATTGGTCTGGAGTTTTTCCGCAGAAACCACAGGCATCACCATCTTTATTGAGCATTGGGTTTTGACTTGCGCATGTACCTGCAAATTTACCGTCTTTTTTAGCCCAAATTTTAATAGCTATTCCTGCAACACCTATTCCTAAAAGAAATAATGTAATAAGTAAAAGTTTCATTTGTTTTAATTATTTGTACAAAGGTAAATATTTTGAATGGCTTTTCAATGCATTTATACAATTTGAAAATTAGGATAAAAAAAAAGCCATTTTTGAATTTTCAAAAATGGCTTTTTGTGGAATTAACGTGCTATTAATTGTTTTTTGTCTTTAATTCTATTTCTGCTACTTCTTCATCATCAATAGCGTTGGTTTCATTACCTTTTTTAGATCCAATTCGTATGCTCAAACCAAGTGCGTCTTTCATATACTTAAGTGATTGCATCTTTTTTTCTGAAGGATCCAAAATTCCAAGGCTAACAAGGTCTTCTTCCATTTTTGCGAAAACTTCATAAAATTGGTCTTTATCTAATTGTGGTAAAGACACAACATCTATCATGGAGGTTTTTTCTACAGCATTGATATAAGCTACAGTTTTTAAATTTTTAGCTCTTGAATTTCCTCTCAAAACATATTTTTCTGTTTCGGGATTGTTCAATTTCATGAACTGACGCATCACGTCATCAAGCTTTTCATTATTGTTATCGATATCTTTTCTTAGGTCAAAAACTTCTTCAACTACGACTTGGTTTTCTCTAAGTAATTCTTGGTTTTGTTGGTACATCATAAATGCTGTGCCAGCAAATAATAGTGCGACAACGCTTGCAGCAATACTATACCAAGGTGTGCGTCTACGTGAAGTTTCCATTTTGATAACTGGAATAGATGTTTTTTCAACTTCATCTAAAATATTATCTAAAATAAATTTAGGTGCTTCTTTTGCATCTGCTTTAGCTAAGATTTCAAGATTATTCTGTAATCTCAAATATTCGCTTTCAACTTCAGGATAAGTGTCAATGTAGTGTTCTACCTTCAGACTATCTGAAGTAGTGATTTCATCTAGTATATACTTTTCAAGTAAACCAGACTGAAAAAAGTTATGTATTTTTTTTTCCATTTTTATTCGGTTTCTGGATCATAAACCTTTTTAAGTTCTCTTAATCCAATTTTTAATCTAGACTTAATTGTACCCAATGGTATATCTAATTCTTCACTTGCTTCTTGTTGGGTCATGCCCTCAAAAAATAAAGCTTTTAGCACTATTTGATACTTTTCGTCCAATCTAGCAACATGCTCTTTTAAATCGATAACATCTTGATTTAAATTTGCTGTTGGTAAGATATATACGTTTGATTTATCAATTTGGACTTCTTTCTCAAATCTATTATTAAAACTTCTTAATTTGTCTATTGCGGTATTTTTTGCAATTCTGTAAAGCCAAGTGAATAATTTTGCTTTTTTGGAATCGTATTTTTTAGCGTTTTTCCAAACTTTTATAAATGTTTCTTGGAGAGCATCTTGTGCGATTTCTTCATTAATAGTAACTTTTAAAATAACACCATAAAGACTGTCTGCATAATTTTCATAAAGAAGATTCAATGCTTTTTTATCGCCTTTGCCAAGCAATTCTACTATTTGCTTTTCTATTGGAGTACTCAAAAATTTTAAAAGTTAAAAAAAGTTAAAAAAAATAAATTTTAAAACGTCCAAAAATAAATTTCAATCGTATATAAATTAAAGTAGGGTAAAATTAGTAAAATATTATCAACATTAGAATTTAATCCATTTAACATAAATTTTTTGTGGAATAGAATTTTTCTTCCTTAAAGAAAATTGATTAATAGCATTTTCAAAACTATTCTATAGAAAAAAAGCCCTAATGATTTGGGGCTTTTTTTTATACAATATTGACTTCTGCCTCGATATCAATATTGAAAATTCGATGTACTGTTTTTTGTATTAGTTTTGAGAGTGCTAGAATTTCAGTTCCCGTAGCTCCTCCATAATTAACCAAGACAAGCGCTTGATTTTTGTGAACACCATAATTACCAAATGTTTTACCTTTAAAACCAGCTTTTTCTATGAGCCAACCTGCAGGTATTTTTACTTCTTTTTCTGAAACATTATAATGAGGTACCTCTTTAAAATTCAGTTGAAGTTTTGAAAATTCCTCAATTGAAATTACCGGATTTTTAAAGAAACTACCAGAATTTCCGATTTCCTTTGGATTTGGAAGTTTGCTCTCTCTAATTACGATTACTGCTTTAGAGATATCTTGTATTGTGGGTTCATCAATATTCCATTCTTTTAACTGAGAGCTAATTGCACCATAATTGGTGTGTAATTTATGATTTGCTGTACTCAATTTAAAAACCACGCTAACAATAATGTATTTTCCTTTTGCCTGTTGCTTAAAAATTGAATTTCTATAATCAAATTGACACGTATTTTTATCAAATGTTTCAATTTCTAAAGTTTTTAAATTTAGAGCATCACAGGATTGAAACGTGTCTTTTAACTCTACACCATAGGCACCAATATTTTGAATTGGGCTTGTGCCAACATTACCAGGAATGAGTGAAAGATTTTCCAAACCTCCAAAATCGTGTTCTAAAGTCCATAATACAAATTCATGCCAATTTTCACCAGCATTACATTTAATAAATACGTCATCTTCGGTTTTTGAAATGATCTCTTTCCCTTTTAAGTCTAAATGAATAACAAGGGCATCAATATCTTTGGTGAGCAACATGTTGCTGCCACCTCCTAAAATGAATTTTTGTGGATCGTTTTCCGAAGAAAAAATAGCAATTAAGTCTTCTAGGGTATTTACCGATACAAACTTCTTTGCATTGACGTCTATCCCAAATGTGTTGTAGGGTTTTAAGGATATGTTTTTGAGTATTTGCACTAGTCTTTATAAACTTTTAATGCTTCTTTTAAAATGTATACTGCTTTTCTAAGACTGTTGGTATTGAGAACATACGCAATACGAATTTGGTTTAATCCCACGCCAGGAGTACTGTAAAATCCTGCAGCTGGAGCAACCATAATCGTCTCACCATCAACATCAAAAGATTCTAGTAACCATTGGGCAAAAGCGTCACTGTTTTTTATTGGGAGCTGAGCAATACAATAAAAAGCGCCTTTTGGATTTGCGACTTGAACGCCATCTATTTTTTTTAGTTCTTCGACCAAGACGTTTCTTCTCTCTACATATTCTTCAATAACATCATCAAAATAACTTTGAGGAGTTTCCAAAGCAGCTTCACTTGCGATTTGTGCTAAAGTAGGTGGACTTAGTCTTGCCTGTGCAAATTTCAAAACCGTTTTTATAACATCCTTATTTCTAGATACCAGACAACCTATTCTTGCACCGCACATGCTGTAGCGTTTAGATACAGAATCTATTACAATGGCATAATCATCTAACCCTTCTTCTTGTAAAATAGAGTGATGTTTTGCGCCTTCGTAAGCAAATTCCCTATACACTTCATCTGCAATTAAAAATAAATCGTGTTTTTTTACAATGCTCGCAAGTTTTTTTATTTCTTCTTCGGAATAGAGATAACCAGTTGGGTTTCCTGGATTGCAAATAAGGATTGCTTTTGTTTTTGGTGTGATTAGTTTTTCAAATTCCTCAATTGGAGGTAATGCAAAATTATCTTCAATTTTGGATATCACAGGAACAACCGTTACTCCAGATGCTGTAGAAAAACCATTGTAATTGGCGTAAAATGGCTCTGGTATAATAACTTCGTCACCTACATCCATTACACTACCAAATGAAAATAAAAGTGCCTCACTACCACCAGTTGTCACGATGATCTCGTCATGTTGGACATGAATGTCGTTTTTAGCGTAATAATTAGCGATTTTTTTTCGGTAAGCTTCAGATCCTTCAGAGCGCGTGTAGGCTAAAATATCAAGAGAGTGAACTCTTACAGCATCTAACGCGACTTGAGGCGTTTTAATATCTGGTTGCCCAATATTTAAATGATACACCGTTTTCCCTTCTTTATAAGCTTGTTCAGCATACGGGACTAATTTACGTATCGGTGATTCTGGCATTGAAACGCCCTTCTTTGATATTTTTGGCATAATTGTAATTTTAGATTGTAAAGTTCTGAAAATAATCTTAAATTATATTTAAAATGCTCTACGAAAAATATAATATAAAGTTAAGATTTGTAACTTGTCTGTAATGTTTATGAATTTCAATAAAAAAACTAGCCTTTTAATTTGTGTTCTACTTTTGGGTATTTCGTTTTCATTTGGACAAGGACGATTTAATTTGATTGATAAAAAGTATGACAAGATTAAATTCGAATTGATTAATAACCTTATTGTCTTACCAATAGAAATTAATGGAGTTGAGTTATCTTTTCTTTTAGACACTGGTGTAAGTAAGCCTATCCTGTTTAATATAGCCAATACAGACTCTCTTCAAATGAATAATGTTGAGACCATTTTCCTGCGTGGTCTGGGCGCTGGTGAAACTGTAAAAGCACTTAGGTCTAAAGGGAATTTCTTAAAAATAGGAGATGCAATTAATGTGAATCAAGAACTCTACGTGGTTTTTGATCAAGAAATTAATTTTACCCCAAGTTTAGGTGTGCCAGTGCATGGCATTATAGGCTATAGCTTGTTCAAGGATTTTATAGTGGAAATAAATTACAGGTCCAAATATTTAAAATTGAATAATAGAGAAGACTACAGTTATAAATCCTGTAAAAAATGTGAGTCATTTAACCTTTCCTTTCATAATAATAAACCATATGTAGACGCTAAGGTAACTCTAGGAAAACAAGAATTGCCAGTTCGGCTTCTTATAGATACAGGAAGTAGCGATGCCTTATGGTTGTTCGAGGATGATGATTTGGGGATATCGTCTAAAATCAATAATTATTTTTATGATTTTCTAGGCAGAGGCTTGAGTGGCAACGTACATGGTAAAAGGTCTAAAATTGGTGCTTTTCAAATTGGAAGTTTTGTTTTGAATGAGGTTAATACAGCTTTTCCGGACTCATCTGCTATCATGCAAGCTAGAAGAATTGAAGATAGAAATGGGAGTTTATCTGCGGAAATTCTAAAACGCTTTAATATCATTTTCGATTATGAAAAGGCCAAGATGACATTAAAAAAGAACAGTAATTTCAAGTCAGAATTTAGATATAATAGAAGCGGTATCGTTTTAGAGCAACGTGGCTTTAGAGTAGTACAAGAGGTTTTTGAGAAAAAGAGATTAGATAATTATGGTCGTTCAAACGACGATAATATTGTTATAAATTCTACAAAAACTTACCAAATGGGACTAAAACCAGCCTATACAGTCATTGAGGTAAGAGAAGGTTCTCCAGCACAAAAAGCAGGATTGTTAGCAGGAGATATGGTGATTTCTATTAATGGTAAACAATCATACGAGTTAAAACTACAAGAGGTCACAAATTATTTTAGAGGGAAAATAGGTAAAACGATTAAGCTTAAAATTCAGCGAGAAAACCAAATTATTGCTGCTGAATTTAAATTAGAAGATGTATTCAAAAAAAAAGAACCCCAAAATTAAGGAGTTCTTTTATAATATTTCAAAATGTAATTTTATTGCTCCATTACACTTTTACTAGTTTTTTCTAAAACACTAGTTTTGCTAGGATCTACAACTAAACCTTTTATTTTTAAAGCTACTGTTGGTGTATCTGCATTAGATGTAACAGTAATTGTTTTTCTAATAGGATTTACTCTATTAGTATCATACTTAACTTCAATTTTTCCAGTTTCACCAGGTAAAATTGGTCCATCTGGTTTTTTAGGCACAGTACAACCACAAGTTGACTTCACGTTGGATATGATTAAAGGTGCATTACCAGTATTGATAAATTCAAATGTTCTTACGCCATCAGAGCCTTTCTCGATAGTTCCGTAGTCTATAACATCGCTTTTAAATTCTATTTTTGCTACTTTTTCTTGAGCAAATGCTCCAAAGCTTAAAAAAGCCACACATAAAATTGCTACTAATTTTTTCATCATTTTAGTTTTAAATTGATACTTTCAAAATTACTTACTTTTTACGATTCTGCAAAATAAATTAGTTGTATGACCTCTTAATTAACATTAATTGATATTTAAGTGTTCATTATTTCTACTATTCATTTCACGAAAAAAGAAATATAAGTACTTTTGTCTGTTATAATGCAAAAACAATACCAAAGCATGGAAATTCCATCAAAATATTCAGCGCAATCAGTAGAAAGTAAATGGTACGATTACTGGATGTCACATAATTATTTTCATTCAACTCCAGATGAGAGAGAACCATATACAATTGTAATTCCGCCACCAAACGTAACCGGAATCTTGCATATGGGGCATATGTTGAATAATACTATTCAAGATGTATTAATTCGTCGTGCGCGTTTACAGGGTAAAAACGCCTGTTGGGTTCCCGGTACAGATCATGCTTCTATTGCTACAGAAGCAAAGGTAGTCGCAAAATTGAAAGCTCAAGGCATTGATAAAAACAATCTATCTCGTGAAGAATTTCTAAAACACGCTTGGGATTGGACCGAAGAATATGGAGGCGTTATTTTAGAACAACTAAAAAAATTAGGCTGTTCATGTGATTGGGATCGTACCAAGTTTACGATGGATGATGATATGAGTGAAGCTGTAATCAAGGTGTTTGTCGATTTACACAACAAAGGTTTGATTTACAGAGGCTACCGCATGGTTAATTGGGATCCTGAGGCTAAAACAACATTGTCTGATGAAGAAGTAGTTCATGTTGAAAAACAAGGGTTATTGTATTATTTAGAATATAAAATAGAAGGTAGCGATGAAAAGTTAACCATTGCGACCACACGTCCAGAAACCATTTTTGGCGATACAGCCATCTGTATCAATCCAACAGATGAGCGTTTTAAGCACTTACAGGGTAAAAAAGCGATTGTTCCTATCTGCGGAAGGATTATTCCAATTATCGAAGATGAATATGTTGATTTAGAATTTGGGACAGGCTGCCTAAAAGTAACACCTGCTCATGACGAAAATGACAAAGTTTTAGGAGATAAGCATGATCTCGAAGTGATCGATATCTTTAATGATGATGCGAGTTTGAATAGCTTCGGAATGCATTATGAGGGACAAGATCGTTTTGTCGTTAGAAAAGCAATTACAAAAGAGCTGGAAGCTTCTGGAGTTTTAATAAAAACCGAAAATCATGTTAATAAAGTAGGAACGTCAGAACGTACAAAAGCAGTCATTGAACCGCGATTGAGCGATCAATGGTTCCTTAAAATGGAAGATTTGGCTAAGCCTGCAATTGATGCAGTGTTAAAAAATGGTGACGTAAAACTGTTTCCGAAGAAATTTGAAAATACTTATAGACACTGGATGGAGAATATTCGCGACTGGAATATCTCACGACAATTACTTTGGGGACAACAAATTCCTGCGTATTTCTATGGCGACGGAAAAGAAGATTATGTTGTTGCTGAAAATATTGAGGAAGCAGTAAAACTTGCAAGAAAAGCAACCAATAACGAAAATTTAAAAGCAGAGAATCTTCGTCAAGATACCGATGCTTTAGACACTTGGTTCTCTTCATGGCTTTGGCCAATGAGTGTTTTTGACGGAATTAGAAATCCGGAAAACGAAGAAATCAAATATTACTATCCAACCAATGATCTAGTTACAGGTCCAGATATTTTATTCTTTTGGGTAGCACGTATGATAATTGCAGGTTACGAATATAGAGACGAAAGACCTTTTGAAAATGTATATCTCACAGGATTAGTTAGGGATAAGCAAAGACGAAAAATGTCTAAATCACTAGGAAATTCTCCAGATGCCTTAAAATTGATTGAAGATTATGGCGCAGATGGTGTTCGTGTTGGTTTATTGCTGAGTTCTGCAGCAGGAAATGATTTAATGTTTGATGAAGAATTATGCCAGCAAGGAAAACAGTTTGCTAACAAAATATGGAATGCCTTTAGATTGGTTCAAGGTTGGGAAGTAGATAAAACAATCGATCAACCTAAATCAAGCGCCATAGCTCTAGAGTGGTTTGAATCTAAATTTCAGCAAACACTATTAGAAATCGAAGACCACTTTAGTAAATATAGATTAAGTGATGCTTTAATGGCAACTTATAAATTAATTTGGGATGATTTTGCATCATGGCTATTAGAAATTATCAAACCCGCTTACCAGCAGCCTATTGATGCAAAAACTTTAGAAAGTACAAACGCGATTTTTGAAAATATTCTCAAAATATTACATCCGTTTATGCCTTTCTTAACTGAAGAGATTTGGCATTACATCAAAGAACGTAGTCCAGAAGAAGCATTGATTATTTCGACTTGGCCAAAAGCTAACCCGATTAATGAAGAATTGATTTCAGAATTTGATTTTGCTTCGGAAGTGATTACTGGTATTAGAAACATTAGAACTCAAAAAAATATCGCATTTAAGGATGCGATAGGATTTTCAGTAGTAAACAACGAAAAGGTAGCGACTACTTTTGATGAAGTTATTGCTAAGTTGGGTAATCTAGAGAGTTTTGAATATGTTACAGAACCTGTTGAAGGAGCACTTACCTATCGCGTAAAGTCTAACGAATATTTTATCCCAATGGAAGGAAGTATCGACGTAGAGGCAGAAATAAAAAAATTAACCGAAGAGTTAAATTATACTGAAGGTTTTTTAAAGTCTGTACAAAAGAAATTGTCAAATGAACGTTTTGTAGCTGGAGCACCAGAGCAAGTTGTAGCAGCAGAAAAGAATAAGGAAGCAGATGCTTTAGCTAAGATTGAAACTATTAAATCAAGTTTGGAGAGTTTAAAATAATAAATATAAATATGCAATAATTAAACCTGCAGGACTTTAATCTTGTAGGTTTTTTTTATGTAATTACCACTCATTAATCTTATTACTATCCAACTTCACAAAAATGAAAAGTAAAATAGTAAAGCCCCAAAGTCCGGAACCTCCATAACTAAAAAAGGGTAGAGGAATCCCAACTGTTGGGATCAATCCCATCACCATTCCTGTATTTATCGTAAAATGAATAAATAAAATAGAGGCGACGCCATACCCATAAACACGACTAAATTGCGACTTCTGCGATTCCGCCAAAAAGAGAACTCTTATGATCAGGCTCATAAATAAAATGACCACTAAAGTACTTCCTAAAAATCCCCATTCTTCCCCAACGGTACTAAAAATATAATCGGTTTCTTGTTCTGGTACGAATTTGCCTGTTGTTCTTGTGCCTTGCATAAAACCTTTACCAGTCAATCCTCCAGAGCTAATTGCTTGCTCAGACTGGATGAGGTTGTACGCCTCCTCCTTTTTCATTTTCTCAAGTTTGATTGGATCTTTTTCCAAGCGCAACCAAAGACTAATTCTATTTTGTTGGTGAGGTTTTAATACATGTTCGTAAAACATTCTTACACCAGCAGAAAATGACACGCAAACCAGTAATATGACTATGTATTGAATTATTGAGGTACGCTTTTTTCTTCGGAAAAAGTAAGTCCCAACAATTATCAATGCAGCAGCCATTGCTGTTATCAATATTCCAAATTTTAGGGCAAGTACCGCCAAAATAATAGCAGATATTGCAATAGCTAAATAAATTTGTTGAAGGCCTTCTCTATAAAAAACAAAGAAAAAAGAAGCATAGACAATTGTGCTTCCTGCATCATTTTGAAGTAATATTAAAACAGCAGGTAATATAATAATACCAACTGCCCTTAATTGATCCTTCATGGTATTCATATCGGTTTGCAAATCGCTCATATATTTGGCGAGCGCCAAAGCGGTGGCAAATTTTGCAAACTCACTGGGCTGAAGCGTCATACTTCCTATACCATACCATGATCTAGCGCCATTGATATCTTTTCCGAAGAAAAATAAACCAACGAGAGCCAACATAGCGAAGATATAAATCACACTCGCAAAACGTTCATAAAATTTGGCTTCAACCGACAGAATGAGAACAATGAGTACGAACGTTAGGCCAATAAATACAGCCTGTTTACCGTACAATTGACTCATGTCGAAATAGTTTACAATATCGCCCTCGTGGGATGCAGACATGATATTGATCCAGCCAAAACCAATTAGAAGTAAAAATAAAATAATTGTAATCCAGTCAAACCCAAATTTTCTTTGCTGCTCTCTGCTATGCATGATTATAATTTAGGGGTATTTGAATCGATGTTGATTGAATTGTTTAGATCATTGTCGTCTTGAGACTTAACTTTGTCAATGACTTGTAAACTGGTTTGACCATTGATTTTAAAAGGTTCTCCAGAGTAGGGTTTTGCATATTCGTTTTCTAAACTGTGGGTAAGAATCCAATTTTCCATATCTGTTCTGGTAATCTCACCTTTTATATATTTCTCAATCATTAAACTTGCCATTCTTCCTGCAAATCGGCTTCCCCAATATCCGTTTTCAACAAAAACCGCAATGGCGATTTTTGGATTGTCCTTTGGTGCAAAAGCCACAAAAATAGAGTGGTCTGTAAGTTGTGTTTTGACACTATCGATTTTTATGAAATTTTCTGCAGTTCCTGTTTTTCCGCAGATATCAATTCCAGGAATACGTAGAGAGGCTGCAGTTCCTTTATTGTATACATCAAACATACCTTGAACGACAGGTTCAAAATGTTGCTTGTCTATAGTGGTCTCTCTTTTGGTTGTATATTTACTTGGTATGGTGTCGTTTTCAATCTCTTTTATGATGTGAGGTGTGTAATAATAACCACGATTTCCAATGGCAGCTGCCATGTTTGCCAATTGTATTGGTGTTGCCTCGACTTCTCCTTGACCGATAGCGTTAGAAACAATGTAGGTTGAGCCCCAGCGATTGTCGCCATAAGCTCTATCGTAATAATCTCCATCTGGAATTCTTCCTTTTTGGCCAACTGGTAAATCGTAGCCCAGGTAATCTCCCAAACCGAAACTTCTGGCATGCTCTGCCCAAGTGTTCATCCCTTTTCCTGCGTCGTCGTATTTATCAATGATTTTTCGGTAAGCAGTCACAAAATAGGCGTTGCAGGATTGTGCTATACCTGCGTTCATATCAACCGGACTACTGTGATGGTGGCAGCCTGTTAATCTTCTGCTTCCATAGTAATAACCCATTCTACAGGTTACTTTATCCTGAGGATCCATAACATTTTCCTGAAGCGCAATAAGTGCATTGATCACTTTAAATGGCGATCCTGGAGGATATTGGGCTTGGAGACCTCTATCAAATAATGGCTTGGCAATACTGTCTCGAAATAGTTGTGTGAAATTTTTTGAACGATTTCTACCAACCAATAGGTTAGGGTTGTAGCTTGGTCCTGAAACGAGTGCTAAGATTTCTCCGTTTGAGGGATCAATAGCTACAATGCCACCTCGTTTATTTGTCATTAATAATTCGCCATATTTTTGGAGCTCTGCATCAATAGTAATTTTGATATCTCTTCCTGGCTGTGGCAAGGTATCAAACCTTCCATCTTTGTAGGGACCAATATTTTTGTTAAATCTATCTTTTTGAATAAATTTAATACCTTTTTTACCTCGAAGGATGTCTTCATAAGAGAGTTCAATACCTTGTTTGCCAATAAGATCGCCCAATCCATAATAAGGTTGTTTTTCTATGGTGCGTTGGTTGACTTCTCCCAAATCTCCTAAAACGTTGGCACCAATAGTAGTTTGATAATCACGTAATGATCTTTTCTGAATGTAAAAACCCTCAAATTTCCGCATTTTTTCCTGAAGCACTGCATAGTCCTTTTTGGACAATTGTGGTACAAAAGGAGATGGTAATCGAGGTGAATAATTTTTTGCTTTATTGTATTTTTTAATAAAATCCTCTTTTGTGATTTTTAAAAGTTTACAAAATTCCAACGTGTCTAAAGGCTCAACCTCTCTAGGTATGACCATAACGTCATATGAAGGTTGATTTGCTACTAGTAATTTTCCGTTTCTATCATAAACGTAACCTCTTTTAGGATAGTCAAAAACTTTTCTGATTGCGGTATCCTCATATAAACTGTATGCTTCTTGTTTATAAACTTGTAAATAGAATAATCTCGAGATAAATAGAAGACCTACGGTAATTACAGTTAATAAAAGTAGAATTTTTCTCATCGTTGTTTGTTACTGAAAAGTATTGAGATTAGGACACAGAGTATAATAGTGAAAATACTGGAAAATAACGTTTTTTGTAGAACTAAAATTATATTAGAAATGTTAAAAATTTCTAATAAGAACATTAAAAAATGGTGAATAAAAACAAGTATAGAGAAATAAATCACTCTATTGCCAAATTCGGTATTACTGAACTTAATTGTTTGATGTTCGTAAATCATCCCAAATGCAAATTTTAGAACAGGTGGTCTAATAAAAGCAATTGTAACACATGCTGCAGCATGAACACCTCCAGAATCTGAAAACAAATCAACAAAAAGTCCTAACAAAAAGCTTAAAAATATAAATAATGTACGGTTGTTATTTATTGGAAACAGAAGAATAAAAAGAATATAGGGATAGGGATTTATATTGCCCAAAAAGTTGATATTATTAAATATAAGTGCTTGCGCCAACACGAGCAAGACAAACCTAAAGATGCTATTTAGGGTTAAGCTATTCATCAATTGGGTTTTCTAAATTTTTTATTTCTTCGGAATCTAAATTTTCAATGATGTACACATGGGAAAGGTTCGTCATATCGTTAAATAAATTCACTTGTATGGTATAAGTATCTCCACTAATATCTAAAACAAAAGACTCAATAGTGCCAATAGGTATCCCTTTTGGAAATATCGTTGATTGACCACCAGTTATAATTGTGTCACCTTCTTTTACAGGAGCAAATTTTGAAATATCTATTAATTGAACAGTTGTTGCAGCGGTTTTACCATCCCAGACTAACGATCCAATATGATTGGATGCCTTTAATTGCGCATTGATTCGGCTTTTTGTGTTCAATACTGAAAGCACTCTTGCATAACCATTTGAAGTGTTATCAATAATACCAACAATACCCTTAGACGTAATGACGCCTAAATCTTCCTTTATTCCATTTTTCTCTCCTTTGTTGACTGTGAGGTAATTTTTGGTAGAAGCGTAATTGTTATTGATTATTTTTGCTGATTGTATTTTATAGCGACTACTGTAAGACACACTGTCAATAAATGTACTATTTGAAACTAACGAATCATTGTCATTTAAAAGCTTGGAACGTAGTCTGCTATTTTCTTCAATAAGAATCTCATTCTGGCTTTTTAAATCAAAATAATCTGAAATCCCACTGGCACTTTCATATATTCCGCCAGTTAAAAAATTAGAGGAGTTTATAAACTTGCTTTTATGGTAAGAATGTGATTGTATCGTTAGCGCTAATGAAATAGCAAACAGCAACAGAAACAAAAGGGACGTCTTGTTTCTAAGGACAAAGTTTATAATTTGTTGCATGCTAAGTTGTTAATCTAGATTATTTTATCAATACACTTTTGAATTTTCCTAGATTTTTTAGTGCAATTCCCGTTCCTCTAACAACTGCTCTTAAAGGATCTTCGGCGATGTAAACCGGTAAATCTGTTTTTTGTGAAAGACGCTTGTCCAAACCTCTCAACATAGATCCACCACCTGCTAGATATATGCCTGTGTTGTAGATGTCTGCAGCAAGTTCTGGAGGTGTTTGTGATAAGGTTTCCATTACAGAATCCTCAATTCTTAAAATAGACTTGTCGAGTGCTTTTGCAATTTCACGATAGGAGATTTGAACCTGCTTAGGCTTTCCAGTTAATAAATCACGTCCTTGAACGCTCATTTCTTCTGGTGGCATATCTAAATCTTCGGTAGCAGCACCAATTTGAATTTTTATCTTTTCCGCAGTACGATCACCAACATACAAGTTGTGTTGTGTGCGCATGTAATAAATAATATCGTTTGTAAATACGTCACCTGCAACTTTAACCGATTTGTCACAAACAATTCCGCCAAGAGCAATCACAGCAATTTCTGTCGTACCACCTCCAATATCAACAATCATGTTACCCTTTGGTTGCATAATGTCAATACCAATACCAATTGCAGCTGCCATTGGTTCGTGAATTAAATATACTTCTTTACCGTTAACACGCTCACAAGATTCTTTTACCGCTCGCATTTCTACCTCTGTAATCCCAGAGGGGATACAAACGACCATTCGTAAAGCTGGAGTAAATAATTTCTTTTTTAATGCTGGAATGTTCTTGATGAACATGCTTATCATTTGCTCAGATGCATCAAAATCGGCAATCACACCATCTTTCAAAGGTCTAATTGTTTTTATGTTTTCGTGCGTTTTACCTTGCATCATGTTGGCTTCTTTACCAACAGCAATTATTTTTCCAGAAATTCTATCTCTTGCAACTATGGATGGACTATCGACAACAACCTTGTCATTGTGGATAATTAGTGTATTTGCGGTTCCTAAATCTATGGCTATTTCTTCGGTTAAGAAATCAAAAAATCCCATGCTTTATTCTAAGTATTATGAGGGTGTTAGTGTATTCAGTTTTTGACGTGTCGTAAAAGTAATAAAACTTACTAAATATTTACCGTTTATTTCTATTTCAATTTACATGAAAGTTAAGCGGTTAACTTTTTATAGTTAAACGTTTACTTTTTGGTTTTGGATGTTTCTTTTAGATTAAAATATTTTAGGTATTGAAATCTTATTTCTTCGGAAATTTTAATGTTTAAAATGACGTGTACCAGTCATCACCATTGCAACATTACGATTGTTGCAATAATCAATAGTTAGCTGGTCTTTTATTGATCCTCCTGGTTGTATTACAGCAGTAATTCCTGCATGATCTGCAATCTCTACACAATCTGGAAAAGGGAAAAACGCATCACTCGCCATAACAGCTCCTTTTAAGTCAAACTTAAAAGATTGTGCTTTATGGATCGCTTGGTTAAGTGCATCAACACGACTGGTTTGACCGGTTCCGCTGGCGCACAATTGTTTGTCTTTAACCAAAACGATAGTGTTCGATTTTGTGTGTTTGCAAATTTTAGACGCAAAGATCAAATCATCCAATTCGTTTTGCGTTGGCTTTTTGTTGGTAACATGAGTCAAATCTTGAATGCTATCTGTTTTGTTATCTCTATCCTGAACCAAAACTCCGTTAAGACATGACCTTACTGAGGTTTGAGGAAATTCAATATCGTGTAAGATTAAAAGAATTCGGTTTTTCTTTCCTTTTAAGATCTCTAAAGCTTCTTCGGAAAATGATGGTGCAATGACCACTTCACAAAATAAACCGTGAATTTCTTCTGCTGTGGATTTATCAATTTCAGTATTAGAAATTAAAACACCTCCAAATGCAGAAACTGGATCTCCTGCCAGTGCATCTACGTAGGCTTGGTGGATTGTGTCACGTTGTGCAAACCCACAAGCGTTATTGTGTTTTAAAATCGCAAAAGTTGGGGCTTCAGCTTTAAATTCGTTCATTAAATTTACAGCAGCATCTACATCTAAAAGATTGTTGTAGCTTAATTCCTTTCCGTGGAGCTTGGTGAATAAGTCATCAAAATTTCCGAAGAAAAAACCACGTTGATGTGGGTTTTCTCCGTAACGTAACACTTGTCCGTTAGTTTCACTTATTTTCAATGAAGGGATGCTATGATCTGCATTGAAATAGTTGAAAATCGCAGAGTCATAATGTGACGATACGTTAAAAGCTTTTGCTGCGAATTGTTTTCTATCTGCTTCGGTAGTTTCACCGTTTTTAGTTTCTAAAAGCTCTAAGAACGCTGCATAATCATCAACCGAAGACACGCAAATTACATCTGCATAATTTTTAGCTGCAGCTCTTATTAGTGAAATACCACCTATGTCAATTTTTTCTATAATATCTTGATTTGATGCACCAGAGGCAACCGTTTTTTCAAAAGGGTAGAGATCAACAATTACGACATCTATTTGCGGAATATCAAAATCAACCATCTCGGCAACATCACCTTCATGGTTTTGGCGGTTTAAAATACCACCAAAAACTTTTGGGTGTAATGTCTTTACGCGTCCACCAAGAATGGAAGGATAAGACGTTACGTCCTCAACAGGAACAACATTTATGCCCAAGTCTTTGATAAATTTTTCTGTACCACCTGTTGAGTAAATGGTTACATTTTGTTCGTTTAATTTTTTGACGATTGGTGCTAAACCTTCTTTACTAAATACTGAAATTAAGGCAGATTTGATTGTTTTGTTGTTGCTCATTTTGAAGTTGTTGTCGTTGTGTTGTGAATTTTGTTGTACTGTAAAAATTAAAATTCAAAAATACACAATATCATAGGCTTTTTTAGGTGCAAAATGGAGTTTGTTTCAATTTTTTGTAACAATAAATTGTTGAAAACGTCCTATCTTTATATTTTCAGTATAAATCTGAAACACCAAACCCATATTATGCTTGTTTACCTTAGGCTATTTAAAGAAAGTTTTTCATTTGCAATCAATGCTTTGCGCAATAATAAGCTAAGAACATTTCTTTCTCTTTTAGGGATTACTATTGGTATTTTCTCCATTATTGCAGTTTTGGCAGCAGTAGATTCTTTAGATAAGAGTATCAAGGATCAATTAAGCGGTTTGGATAAAAACACGATGTATCTTACCAAATTTTCTTTTGGACCAACAGAGGTGCCACGATGGCAACGCGATAATTTTCCGCAGACAGAGCACGATGATTTTGAGTTTATACAACGTAATGTGCCAGATATTGATGCGATTGCCTATGTGATTTTTGGGAGCAATCAAAACATTAAATATGAAGCCAATACGGTAACCGGAGTAAATATTACACCAGTGTCTAACGGTATTTATGATATTGAAAGTTTAAAGTTAACCGATGGTCGTTTTTATAGTGAATCTGAGTCAAACTCTGGAGCCAATGTAATGGTTGTTGGTAGTAGTACTGCAGAGAATCTCTTCGGAAATGAAAACCCAATTGGAAAAACAGTTAGAGCCTACGGGAGAAAGATAACCGTTATTGGTGTGCTCAAAAAAATGGGAAATGGTCTAGGTGATTCTCCCGATGAAAAGGCTTTTGTGCCAGCTAATTTTGTAAGACGTTTTCAAAACGGTGGAACAGATGGAATACCGGGAGCAATAATTATTAAACCCGAAAAAAATGTAGATATTGGTGCTTTTGAAGCAGTATTAAAACAAAAATATCGCGCTTACAGAGGTCTTAAGGCAGATGAGCCCGATAATTTCTTTATTAATAAGATTTCTGGTTTTACGCAATTTATTGATGGTATTATTTCTACCCTGAACATGATTGGTTGGATCATTAGCGGATTTTCACTTCTGGTTGGCGGATTTGGAATTGCAAATATCATGTTTGTAAGCGTGCGGGAACGAACAAGCTTGATTGGAATTCAAAAATCTTTGGGCGCTAAGAATAGGTTTATTTTGTTTCAGTTTTTATTTGAGGCAGTAATATTATCTGTTTTAGGAGGATTAATAGGGATTGTACTTGTTTGGTTTGTCTCTTTGGTAGCAAACGCCATGTTGGATTTTGAATTTGTACTTTCTCTATTTAATATATTTCTCGGTTTCGGATTGTCAACTTTTATTGGTTTGGTTTCTGGAATCATACCTGCAATTTCAGCCTCTCGATTAGATCCTGTAGAAGCTATTAGAACTGGGATGTAATTTTTTAAAAGGCAAAAGGCAAAAATTTAACCTTAAAATTTAAAATTTGGGCTTAGAGATTTTGATTGAGAATTTATCCAATAATACTTGCAACCTGCTCACAAACAAACTCCAAAAAGCGCTCGTCTTCCGAAGAAAATGGATCTGGTGTATTGGAGTCAATATCTATTTGGCCAATGTTTTCTCCGTTTAAGAATATTGGGATTACAATTTCTGCTTTTACCGTAATGCTGCAAGCGATGTAATTATCCTGTGCAGAAACATCTGGTACGACGAAATTTTTATTTGAAAGCGCTACTTGACCGCAAATCCCTTTTCCGAAGGGAATAATCGTATGGTCGGTAGGTTCGCCAACATAAGGTCCTAACTTGAGTTCGTTTTTGTCACCATTTTTGAAATAGAATCCTACCCAATTATAGTAATCGATATGATTTTCAAGAAGTTCACATATTGAAAGCAGGCGCTCATCAACCGTTTTATTGGTTTGCGCTATTATAGTTTCTACTTGAGGTTTTAGGGTTTCAAAAATCATAGGTTTCAAAAATTTTGGTAAAAGTATTTAAAAAGTGACATTTCTAGATTCATTTTGTATAATTTTAACTGAAAGTAAATTATAGTTTCTTTTGAAAGCACTTCTACGTAAATACAAATCTGTCGTTAAGTTTATTTTAACCTTTCTCACGGTTTACATTGTATTGACTATTGGTTATAAATTATATTTGGATTTGTCTGATGGTACAAGATATTATCCAGATTATTTAACAAACCTAGTTGCAAAACAAAGCCAGTCCTTAATCAATACAGTGGGTTACAAAGCTGAAATTCTACCGCACCCAAACGAGCCATCTATGAAACTCTTGGTCAATTCCAAATTTGTTGCTAGAGTAGTAGAAGGGTGTAATTCTATTAGCGTTATAATATTATTTGTGTCATTTATCATCGCATTTGCTAGCAAATTTAAACCTACTTTTATCTACGCTTTGTCTGGAAGTGTTCTTATTTATACTGTCAATTTATTGAGAATTGCCATTTTATCTATAGGTCTCTACAATTATCCTTGGCGAGAAAAAATATTACATACCGTTATTTTTCCCTTAATTATCTACGGAATGGTTTTTTTATTATGGATGTTTTGGGTGAATCGATTTTCAAAAAAGAAAAAACAACATGCGTAATCCAATTACTTTTATATTGCTCTTGGTTTTATTTGGTTTACTGGTATTGATTCGTGTTTTTGAAACCAGCTTATTTTACGATCCTTACCTTTTGTTCTTTAAGAGCGATTACTTGCATATGGATTTTCCCAAGAGAGAGATTTTAAAGTTAACATTGTTTACGACATTACGTTACGTTTTAAATACTGTAATTTCTTTGGGAATTATTTATTTGTTTTTTAAGGACAGATCAATCGTGAAATTTTCGATGCTGGTCTATGCCATTGCCTATCTTATTTTAATTGTCTTTTTTCTCTATTTTGTAATTAAGCCAAGACAAGAGGACTACTATTTGTTTTTTAATTTTAGAAGATTTTTGATACAGCCAATTTTTTTAATACTCCTTGTTCCAGCATTTTATTATTATAAATTAAAGCAATAGACTGTTAATCATTATATAATTAGAGCTTTAATTGAGTTGTTTTTTATAAATTTGCATAATGTTAAAACTGATTTTAAATAAATTATTTTCTACAACAATGGCACTTCTGCTGTTGTTTTCAACGGTATCATTTACTGTTGAAAAACATTTTTGTGGAGACGTTTTAATTGATGTAGCTGTATTTAGCAGCGCGCAGAAATGCCAGATGGAAGCTTTTGAAATCGAACAAGAACAGATAACAAAAGTCCCATGTTGTAAAGACACTTTAGATGTTGTTGAGGGCCAAAAATAATTAACGGTCAAGACTTTTGATGATTTAGACTTTGACCAAAGTCTCTTTATCGCTTCCTTTTTAATTACTTACAATAATCTATTTGATGTTTTACCAAAGCAAACCATACCTCATAAAGATTATTCTTCTCCCAATTTGATTGCAGACATACAAGTGCTCGATCAGGTTTTTATCATTTGATATTAATTATAATCACAGGATTATTTTAGACTGAAACTATTTTCAGTCACATTACTATTATATCAAATTTCAACTAATGACACACACATACACAATTACAGGTATGACCTGTAACGGTTGTAAAGCTTCGGTAGAGAAAGCTTTACAATCCATTAATGGCGTTACAGAAGTTTCAGTAAATCTTGAAGAATCTCACGCAAAAGTGAGCATGTCTAATCATATTTCTACGGAAACTTTAAAACAAGCCTTACCAGATAAATACACCTTAACCGAAAAAGCGACTAAAAACGTATTCTCTTCAGCTTCCGAAGAACAAATAGAAGAGAAAAGTGAGCTAAAGCAGCTGTTTCCTCTGTTTTTGATTTTTGGTTATATTTTGGTCGCTTCCTTTTTAATGAACATTAAGCCTTTTAATGTAGAGAGCTTTATGCTTGATTTTATGGGATTGTTTTATATCGTTTTTAGCTTTTTCAAGCTATTGGATTTAAAGGGATTCCCAGAAAGTTTTAAAATGTACGATCCATTGGCAAAAGCGCTTCCAGCTTACGGTTGGGTCTATCCGTTTATCGAATTGGCATTAGGATTTTTATTTTTAATGAGATTACAAATCCCCTTGGCATTAATCCTCACCTTAGTCATTTTGGGAATAACAACGATAGGAGTGACGAAAACACTTTTAGATAAAAAATCAATTCAATGTGCTTGTTTGGGCACAGCTTTGAAACTCCCAATGACCAAAGCGACTTTTATTGAGAATTCAATCATGATTATCATGGCAGTATTTATGCTTTTTAAAATCTATAATTAAAATGAAAAACTTATTATTTTTAATTTTAATGCTGCCAATGCTAGCGTTTTCACAAGAAACTATTGAAGGCATTATTACCGAGAAAGTTGACGGAAATAAAATGTTTCCGTTAGCAGGAGCCAATGTGTTTTGGTTGGACACATCTGTTGGTGCTGTTACAGATATTGATGGTAAATTCAGTATCGCCTATCAACCTAGTTACACCAAATTGGTGATTAGTTTTGTAGGTTTTAAAACAGATACCTTAACCATTACAAAACCTAAATACATTAAGCACTTATTAGAGGCAACCAGTGATTTAGATCAAATTACATTGACCGCAAGAAAGCAAGCGACATCAAGATCTTATATGTCCTCACAAAATATTATGACCATAAGCAGTGACGAATTACTAAAAGCTGCGTGTTGTAATCTATCTGAAAGTTTTGAAACAAACCCCTCAATAGATGTCAATTTTTCTGATGCTGTAACAGGTACACGACAAATAAAGATGCTAGGCTTGACCAGCAAATACATTTTGATTACTACGGAGAATATACCGTCAATTAGAGGTGCATCCCAAGCTTACGGTTTGAGTTACATCCCAGGTACTTGGGTAGAAAGTATTCAAGTCACAAAAGGCGCAGGAAGTGTTGTTAACGGTTTTGAGAGTATTGCAGGACAAATCAATGCTGAGCTGTATAAACCAACCACAGATGCACGGTTTTTTGTCAATCTTTACGGTTCGATGAATGGTCGTTTAGAGCTCAATACCCATATAAACACTCAAGTTAGTGATAAATGGAGTACAGGTTTTTATATCCACGGAAATTTTAGAGATCAAAAATTTGATAAAAACAACGATACATTTTTAGATGTTCCCCTTAAAAAACAAGTAAATGTGATGAACCGTTGGCAGTACACAAACCCAGAAAAAGGCTTCGTGAGCTTTATAAACCTGAGATACTTAAATGATGAAAACCAAGCAGGTCAAATCAATTTTGATCCAGATACAGATCGATTGACTACCAATGCTTGGGGAAACCAAATCAATACAAAGCGTTTTGAAGTATCAGCAAAATTAGGTTATGTAAACCCAGAAATTCCTTGGCAGAGTTTAGGTGTTCAATTTGCGTATAGCAACCATAACCAAGATTCTTATTTTGGCTTGAATGAATATGATATCAATCATAATAGTGTGTATTCTAATGTGATTTATAATTCCATCATAAGCGATTCCAGGCATAAAATCAAAACGGGATTAGGGTTTACTTACGATCATTACGATGAGTTTGCCATTGGAGCAGATTTTGAGCGTAGTGAGCGTTCCGCGGGAGCATTTTTTGAATACTCCTACGATAATCTAGATAAATTAACCCTTACAGCAGGTTTGCGTTTTGATACACACAATTTATTTGGTGAGTTTATTACGCCTCGTTTACATGCTCGTTACACGCCTTGGGAGAAATCTGCTTTTAGGGCATCTATTGGGAGAGGAAAGCGTAGTGCTAACATTTTTGCTGAAAATCAAAACATATTTGCCACATCGCGTAGCATTAATATCCTTAATTCCGGTGGAAATATATACGGTTTGGATCCTGAAATTGCATGGAATTATGGAGTCTCGTATCTTCAAGGTTTCAATCTCTTCGGAAGAAAAGCAGATATCATTCTAGATTATTATAGAACAGACTTTCAAAATCAAGTCGTTATAGATTGGGAAAATCCTCAGGAAGTTAATTTTTATAATCTGGAAGGGGATAGTTATGCCAATAGCTTTCAGGTTGAGCTAAATTACAATGTATTTGAGCATTTTGATTTACGAACTGCTTACAAGTATTACGATGTACAAACTGAATATGCAACGGGAAAGCTTTCAAACCCTTTAATTCCGAAGCATCGATTCTTCGCCAATGCCTCTTACGAAACTCATATTCATGAAGGAGAGACGTCCCAATGGAAATTTGACTTGACTTACAATTGGTTGAGTGAACAACGCTTTTCTTCTACAGCATCTAATCCAATAGAGTACAGGTTACCTGAGCAATCACCAACAGTTGGTACATTAAACGTCCAAGTTACTAAAGTGTTTTCTCCAAAATTTGAAGTATATTTAGGTGGTGAGAATATTACAAATGTGAGACAGGACAATCCTATTTTAGGAGCAGATGATCCATTTGGTTCAAATTTTGATACTACTTTTGTGTATGGCCCAATTTTTGGAAGTATGTATTACGCAGGCTTAAGATTTAAAATAAAATAACAAATTCCTGTGAAAGCAGGAATCTAAAAGAAAAATAGATAGATATTATGAAAAAAATAATTACAGTGTTCGTATTATTGGTAACAACAATAACCTTCGCTCAAAATAAAAATGAAAGAGCATCAATGGAAGTTGATGGTGTATGCTTAATGTGTAAAGACCGAATTGAAAAAGCAGCCATAAGAACAAAAGGCGTAAAATCTGCCATTTGGAATGTGGATACACATGAACTCAAACTAATCTATGATGCCAGAAAAACCGATGTAGATTCTATTAGTAAAAGCATAGCTTCTGTTGGTCACGACACAAAGAAAATCAAAGCCACAGAAGAGGCTTACAATACAGTTCATCCATGTTGTAAGTATCGGGATGAGGAGATTAAAAAAGATCATAAAAACTAGAATTTAAAAACTAAAATTGAAAAAGTCTAAATTAACATTTAGACTTTTTTTATTATTTGACGCAACCATTTTGAGTTATTGAAGACTATAGGGAAAGAGGTTTAATTAAAAACATTATTACATGAAAAATTTCACAGCTGTATGCATACTAATATTTATTTCAATTTTTATGTATTCTTGTGATGAAGAATCAATAGAGAGTCCTATAGATGAATCAAGTGAATTAATTTCAATTAAAGCGGTAACAAATCTAGGAGGTTTAAGTATTTATAGCTTTAATGAAGATTTAATTACGGAAGTAAACAGTAATAATACATATCAAATAAATACCTTTAGTAATGGAAAAATGGTTATGTTGGAGCATTATTATGACGATGGGTCAATTTATCTTACAGATTCGTTCGAATATGATATTAATGATCGTATTGTGAATAATACTACGGATTACCCGAATAATGAAACAATAGTTCGTAATTATGAATATATCGGAAATAATATTTTGGCATCAAGGTCTGAGTACGATAGTGATGGCAGTTTGATTGATGAGACAACTTATTCCTTTACCTTAAATAGTATTAATCAAATTGTTCGTTATGAGAACAACGACGGTACCAACTATTGGGATGCGACATACACCAATGGAAATTTGACAGAATTTGTATCAAATAGTGGTGGAGTTTATAAAACAACAACCCTAACCTATTCAACAGAATTGGCAAGTCAACCCTATCATATAGAAAGCTTTCGTTATGGTCCCGAATGGAAAAACAATATGATGCTGACTGAAACATCAGTTTTTGCCTTTAAACGTCTAGCAGATCAAGGAGCAGGAGCTAATTATTTAACAGGATATACCTTTACTAACATATATGATGATGGGAGTGAAGAAAATTCGATAGTCCTAGATGTAACATATGAATTTGATAATTTAGGTAGATTATCAAAACAAACACAAACTAAGACATTTTATGACAACAATCCATTAACGAAAGAATTAACTTATGAATATCAATAATTTTATTATTTGACGCAACCATTATGAGTTATTGTAGACTATAGGGAAATAGGTTTAATTTAAAAAAAAATTATTATGATAAAATATACAAGATTCTTTTCAATTCTATTTTTAACAATAGTATTGATTTCATGCGACAATGATTCTGTTACTAATGACAACCCTGTTTCAGGAGCACCCAATAATTCTCAAACTCTTGTTTCTATAACTAAGAATTCAACTTGGGTAAATTATCTTGAAGTCATTAATTTTACCGACGGAAAGATTACAAATATTCAATTTAGTGATGGACCGTACCATATTTATAGTTACACAAATAATTTGGTGACAGAGATTCAAGAATTCAACGTTAGTGGAACACTTTTGTTCACAAATACCTTTTCATATGATGGAGATGGTAGATTGGTTGGAAAAGTAGTTTTGCCAAGTTCATCGTCACCAGAATGGGAAAATTACACTACCTATCAATATAGCTACACTGATGATTCAATAATTACAGCAATCAAATTATTTGATTTTGATGACGTTCAACAGGAAGACACTATATACCACAATTTAGAGCTTAATCAAAATAATGTTACGAGATCAATTGGGTCTGTATCTCCTCTTTATTCTCCATTTGACTTTAGAAGTGATGTTACATATATAGATGATAACCCTTTGACTTATGAAAGGTATTTTTCAGGAAATTTAAATATCAATTCAAGTTATGAATACTTAGACGGATTGGCTGCTGATGCTTACACGGTTGAAAAACTTAAGTTTGGAGTGCATTGGAAAATAAATAGTTTATTATCTCATGGCGTACCAACGCTTGGAACTTATGTTCTTGATGATATAACATCAAAATATTTATCTAAAGTAGATTATAATTACAATTATCAAGAGCAATCGATTAATAATATTACAACTTACAGCTATGAATTCGATGAAGAGAATTTGCTAATAAGTGAATCACAATCAAAATATAGCTCAGCTGTAGATCAAACGTATTTAACATTGATTACTTATGAATATGAGTAATACCTGTTAATTTAAGCATAGAGATTTCTATTTGACCGTATGATTGACTTTATAAAAAAAGCCTTTGACTCTCATCAAAGGCTTTTTCAATTTATTATATGCTCACATTTAAGCGAGTAAATTATTAATGGCAATTCGCCATTACATCATTCCTGGCATTCCTCCACCCATTCCTCCTGGCATTCCACCACCAGCAGATTCTTCTTTAATATCAACTAAAGCACACTCTGTAGTCAAGATCATTCCCGCAACAGATGCAGCATTTTCTAACGCAATACGTGTTACTTTTTTAGGGTCAATAATTCCTGCTTTGAGCATATCAACATACGTTTCAGTTTTAGCATCAAAGCCAAAGTCCTTTTTGCCTTCCATGACTTTATTAATAACCACAGATCCTTCACCACCTGCATTTTCTACAATCGTTCTCAATGGAGCTTCAATAGCTCTCGCAACAATTTGGATTCCTGTTGTTTCATCAAGATTTTCCGTAGAAAGTTTTTCTAAAACTTTGATAGCTCTAACAAAAGCAACACCACCACCAGCAACGATACCTTCTTCTACAGCAGCTCTTGTTGCATGTAAAGCGTCATCAACACGATCTTTCTTCTCTTTCATTTCTACTTCACTAGCAGCACCAACATAAAGTACAGCAACACCTCCAGCTAATTTAGCTAAACGCTCCTGTAATTTTTCTTTATCATAGTCACTAGTTGTAGTTTCAATTTGAGCTTTAATTTGATTAACTCTCGCTTTAATATCTGAAGATTTACCAGAACCATTTACGATAGTCGTATTGTCCTTATCAATCATTACAGATTCCGCAGTACCCAACATAGATAGATCTGCATTCTCTAAAGAAAAACCTCTTTCTTCGGAAATTACAACGCCTCCTGTTAAGATGGCGATATCCTCAAGCATTGCTTTACGACGATCTCCAAATCCTGGAGCTTTTACTGCTGCGATTTTTAATCCGCCACGTAATTTATTAACGACTAAAGTTGCCAGGGCTTGACCTTCTACATCTTCAGCAATAATTAATAACGGACGACCAGATTGTGCAACTGGCTCTAATATTGGAAGGATTTCCTGTAAATTGGAAATCTTTTTATCAAATAATAAAATATACGGATTCTCTAAATCTGCAATCATTTTATCAGAGTCGGTCACAAAGTAAGGTGATAAATAACCTCTGTCAAACTGCATACCTTCTACAACGTCAACGTATGTTTCCATACCTTTTGCTTCTTCAACAGTGATAACACCTTCTTTACCAACCTTACCAAATGCTTTGGCGATTAATTCACCAATAGTATCATCATTATTTGCCGAAATTGCAGCAACTTGCTTAATCATCTCAGAATCGCTACCTACTTTTTTAGATTGCTTTTCAAGATCTTTTACAATTGCCTGTACAGCTTTATCGATACCACGTTTTAAATCCATTGGATTTGCTCCTGCAGCAACGTTTTTCAAGCCTTCTTTAACGATAGCTTGCGCTAATACAGTTGCGGTAGTAGTTCCATCACCAGCTAGATCATTAGTTTTGGACGCGACTTCTTTTACCATTTGAGCTCCCATGTTTTCAAGCTCGTCTTCTAATTCTATTTCTTTTGCAACAGAAACTCCATCTTTAGTTACTTGAGGCGCTCCAAATGAACGACCAATAATAACGTTACGACCTTTTGGTCCTAGAGTTACTTTCACTGCATTTGCTAATGCATCTACGCCACGTTTTAAACCGTCACGTGCTTCAATATCAAATTTTATATCTTTTGCCATTTTCTTTATGTTTTTTAGCTAATGGCTTTTGGCCTTTAGCTATACGTTTTTAAATTTTAGATTATTTATGCTAAAAGCGAAAGGCTAATAGCGAGAAGCGAATTATACAATCGCCAAAATATCACTCTCACGCATGATGAGGTAATCTTTTCCTTCTAGTTTAAGTTCGGTTCCAGCATATTTTCCGTAGAGAACGCTATCACCAGATTTAACTGTCATTGGTTCGTCTTTCGTGCCTTTACCAACAGCGACAACTTTTCCTTTTTGTGGTTTTTCTTTAGCGTTGTCTGGAATGATAATTCCTGAAGCTGTCTTAGTTTCAGCCTCAACAGGTTCAATAAGAACTCTATCTGCTAGTGGTTTAATGTTTAAGCTCATTGTTATATGTGTTTTTTAAATTAAAATATAATGTTGATTGCAATCAACGCATAAGCGTTATGCTAAAAATGTGCCAATGAATTTTAACTGACAAAGTTTCAGTAGATGCACATTTCCGAAGAGATAAGCAAAAAAAAAATGCCAGCTAATTTAGCTGGCATTTAAATATTTTAAAATAAGTTTCTTTATAAAGAATCTGCTGGAGTTGCGATATCCTCTGCAGAGTTATCTGTAGATGGAGCCATTGGAGTAGTGGTTGTTGTTTCTTCTCCATTGATTACTTTAGATTCCTCAACGCCTCCTGCTCCAGGTATAGCAAAGTTAGAAGCTAAAATTAATGCAAGTAATAACGTTGCTAAAGCCCAAGTACTCTTGTCTAAAAAGTCGGTTGTTTTTTTAACACCTCCCAATTGTTGAGTGCCACCACCACCAAATGATGAAGATAATCCTCCTCCTTTTGGATTTTGTACCATAACAACTACAACTAGTAAAAATGATACTAGTATGATTAAGATTAAAAAGATTGTAAACGTATTCATTGGTTTATGTATTATTTTCTTGTAATTTCTTTATCGCTTTAATTTGGTCTGCAAAGAAACCACTTTTTTCTGGATATTTCAAACTTAAAATTCTATAAGATTGAATTGCCTTTTCATAGTTATTTTGCTCAAGGTAAATTCTCGCCAAAGTCTCGGTCATTAGGCCATCGTGAGCCATTTTGTCACTCTTGTCTATATTGATTTTTGGAGAATCTTTGGTGGGTTTTATTTTAGGATTATTTTCTAAAAAGCGATCAATAAGCTCAAATTTTTGGCTTACTTCGTTTGAATTTTTTTCTGGAGAACTTATGATTTTTTCTTCGGAAATTGACTCATTTTCATCTCGTTTGATTGGTTTAAAACTTGTGATCTTAAGCCATTCTGAAAAAGAGTGGGTTTCAGATTTTTCAAAATCTAGGGGTTTACCAATTTGTAGAATTTCTTCTGGTTTGATTTCTGTTTTTTCGTGTTCGATCTCAATCTCAGCTTGTTCTGGCGTGTGATTTGCCAATGATAGAAAATGGGCAACATCTTCTGGTTTTACCTTTTGTTCAAATAGGTTTGGGTCTAGAACGCCTTCGGTATTTTTAATATGCTGTTTTAGTGCATCATCAATAGTAACACTTTTATTGACCGAAATATCATCCATCTCGTGAACGGTAATATCTTTTAAATGTTCTGAGTTTTGTTTGATGATCTGTGAAATTTCGTTTTGATTAAACTCTTCCGAAGTTATAAAATCAAACAAAATACTTCTATCTGTCGTATAGGCAGCTGTAGTTTTTAATTCTTGATTGTATTTGTAACTACCCGATTTTTTCAAACCCTTAAGGTATAAGGCTCTTGCCGATTGAAAATAAGGAAATTTAGAACTCAGATCCTGTAATGCACCGGTTTGCTCCTCTGTTATTGATTTAGGATTTTGGAGTAGATATGTGAATTGTGTATTATCCATTTACCACTTTGCTAACGTCGCATTAAAAATATCTTGTGTGATACGCTCAAAAATTTGTTCATGCACTGCGTCTTTTTGTGCGCCTTGTAATAGTTGGCTCCCAGGATAATCTACAAAATGGGAAAAACGTTTTTCAAAATCTTCTGCTTCAGGGTCTGTGGTGTCAAAAAATCTTAAATTTACGGTGACGGAAAGTCTGTTTTCAGCAGCAGTACTATTGGCTTGGGCGGTAGTAGGAGAGATGCGGTACTCTACAATTTCACCTTCATAGATCAATTCTCCATTAGTTGTCGTTAGAGTTAGGTTGGTTTGATTGAGTATTAAATCTTCTAAAGCGAGTTTAAAATCCCTGTCAAAACCAGGCTCAATTAAATCTGCTGTATTTTGAAAATAATTAACCTGAAATGTCTCTGCCTTTAAATTTTGGACTCCCGTGAAAGAATAAGGTCCGCAACCGAATAAAAATGTAAAGCAAAGTAATATTAAATATGTAGTATGTTTCATTTATTTAATTATCTATAGATAGCAAACGTTTTGTTTGATGACCTATTTTTTAATGGGTCATAAAGTTTTGCTAAAGGTCGTATTGTTTTATTTTTCTATATAATGTACGTTCGCTAATGCCTAATTCTGCAGCAGCCAACTTACGTTTGCCTTCATGACGTTCTAGAGATTTCTTAATCAATTCTAGTTCTTTATCGTGTAAAGATAAAGTTTCTTCTTCTTCGATTTCTTCAGCAAAATGGTATTTATCCATACTTTGATTCTTATCATCAGGATCAAAATGATCGTTCGATTTCTCTGGAATTTCCATGACTTCCAAATCTTCAAACTCTTCGGTATAGTTGTCTTTTTGAGATTTACCGTAAATTTTGTTAATAAGGCCTTCGTTATCTTTTTCTACTTCGGAAGCATTGTCATTTTTCATCAATTCCATCGTGAGTTTCTTGAGATCATTCAAGTCGCTCTTCATATCAAAAAGGACTTTGTAAAGAATTTCACGTTCGTTGCTAAAATCGCTTTCAGATTTTGAGTTATTGATTACAGCAGGCAAATTATTACTTCCGCTAGGTAAATAACCTTGAAGTGTTGCAGCGCTAATAGTACGATTTTGTTCTAATACCGAAATCTGCTCAGCCACATTTCGTAATTGACGAATATTACCATTAAAGCGATGTTTCTGTAAAAAAGGTACAGCATCGTCTTCAAGTTTTATGGTTGGCATTTTATATTTTAATGCAAAATCGCTGGCAAATTTTCTAAACAATAAATGAATATCTTCTTTGCGCTCTCGAAGTGGCGGAATATTAATATCTACAGTACTTAACCTATAATATAGATCTTCCCTAAACTTCTCTTTTTTTATAGCTTCAAACATATTAACGTTTGTTGCTGCTACAATTCTTACATTGGTTTTTTGAACCTTGCTTGAACCTACCTTAATGAATTCACCATTTTCCAAAACACGCAGTAAACGAACCTGTGTGGTTAATGGTAGCTCTCCAACTTCATCTAAAAAAATGGTACCACCATCGGCTACTTCAAAATAGCCAGATCGCGTTGCTGTTGCTCCTGTAAAAGCGCCTTTTTCGTGACCAAATAATTCACTGTCAATTGTTCCTTCTGGTATAGCGCCACAATTTACAGCTATGTATTTACCATGCTTGCGATGAGATAATTGGTGGATAATTTTAGGAATACTTTCCTTACCAACACCACTTTCTCCAGTTACCAATACAGAAATATCTGTTGGTGCAACTTGGATGGCTTTTTCAATCGCTCTGTTGAGTTTTGGGTCGTTTCCTATAATCCCGAAACGTTGTTTTATGGCTTGTATGCTTTCCATTTGGATTTGAAAGTAATTATTTGATTGATTTGATGATATTTTTAAAATATTCTCTAAGTTTACTCTGCTTTCTTGAAGATTTTAAAAAATCTTTATTCTTTTTATCTAAAATATAGCAAAGAACTATTGGATTGGTTTGTATGACTTCAGTTTCGTTAGCTTTATTAATTAAATTTCTTAAGTAACTGGTTTCTATGTAAATACTTATAGGTTTATTTGACCAACTTTTATGTATTACATTATCCCATTTATACAGTTTAGTATTGTCTTTTTCTTTTAAGGTTTCATAATTTCCAAAATCATTACTAAATTTTTCAATAATTTTATTGGCTTCAAACGACAGGTGCATGGAAAGATTATTAACCATTAGGTCATCATCAATTTTTATCATGCCATTATAGACTTCATCCAACTCAATTTCAAATTGAGCAAAAGCAGTATTGAAATGAAATGCTGCAACTATAAAGAAGATGATTTTTAAATTCATTGTAAAATATTCTTAATTGATAAACGAAACAGCCTCACCAATCAAAGTAGCACTAGTACAATCTAACACCTTGACTTTTACTAAATCTCCAATCTTGTAATTTTCCTTCGGAAAAACAGCTACGATGTTCTGTGATGTTCTCCCAGACCATTCATTATTTGATTTTTTAGACTCTCTTTCAATTAATACTTCAACGGTTGTGTTTAAATATTCCTTGGTTTTAATTTCACTATGTTCTCTTTGGCGTTGGACGATTTCAGCTAAACGACGTTTTTTTACATCTTCTGGCACATCATCTTCCATTTTTCGTTCTGCCATCGTTCCTGGTCGTTCGGAATAGGTAAACATATACCCAAAGTTATACTTCACGTAATCCATTAAACTCAATGTATCTTGGTGGTCCTGTTCTGTTTCCGTAGGAAAACCAGAAATCAAATCCTGACTAATAGCACAATTTGGGAGAATGCGTCTAATATTATCGATTAGCTCAAAATACTCTTCACGCGTATGTAAACGATTCATTTCTTTTAAAATACGGTTACTTCCGCTTTGAACTGGCAAATGGATGTGTTTACAAATATTATCGTACTTCGCCATAGTTTCAATCACATCAAGTGTTAAATCCTGCGGATTGGACGTTGAAAACCTAATGCGCATTTTAGGTTGAGCCTTTGCGCACAGTTCTAGCAATTGTGCAAAATTTACAGCGGTTGCTTTTTGCATTTCCGAAGCTTTGGTAAAATCCTTTTTTAGTCCGCCTCCATACCATAAATAGCTATCTACATTTTGGCCTAAAAGTGTGATTTCCTTATAGCCTTTGCTCCAAAGATCATTAACTTCTTCAATAATACTTTGCGGATCGCGACTGCGCTCACGACCTCTCGTAAATGGAACAACACAAAAAGTGCACATATTATCACAACCGCGAGTGATAGATACAAAAGCTGTAACTCCATTTGTATTTAAACGCACGGGAGCAATGTCTCCATAGGTTTCCTCTTTAGATAAAATAACGTTAATGGCATCTCTGCCTTCATCAACTTCCGCTAGGAGGTTTGGCAAATCTTTGTAGGCATCTGGTCCAACAACAAGATCAACGATTTTTTCTTCTTCTAAAAATTTGGTTTTTAAACGCTCTGCCATACAGCCAAGAACGCCTACTTTCATTTTTGGGTTGATGCGTTTAACAGCATTATATTTTTCGAGACGTTTTCTTACGGTTTGCTCTGCTTTATCACGAATGGAGCAGGTGTTGACAAGAACAAGATCGGCTTCTTCTAAACTATTTGTGGTATTGAAACCTTGTTCTGCAAGTATGGAAGCCACAATTTCACTGTCGCTAAAATTCATAGCGCAACCATAGCTTTCTATAAAAAGTTTGCGGGTATTTTCTTTTTTTTCTTCTAAAACTAGGGTGTTACCTTGTTTGCTTTCGTCAATTGTTTTATCCATATGTGAGAGTTGATCCTTAAAATTCAATTAGAATCAATAAATTTCTAGTATTCAATAAGCGTACAAAGATATGATAATTTTAAGGATTGTGACAAAGTGTCATAACAGATTTTGTTTTGAGATTGTAAAATATTTCAGTTATTTTGATTTCAGGATAAAACACCCTTAAAATGATATTTGCTGAAATTCAACATAAAATACAGATCGCCAAACAACTTGATTTTGGCCAAATATTAAACGACAGTATTGAGCTGTTTAAGAAAGTGTGGCTGCAAGGTTTCATCATGTTGATGATTATGATTGCATTTGTGATACCATTTGTGATTGTAATATATTTACCAATGGTATTTTTTGCAATTGCAGACGCCGAAAGTCCCGGATTTTTTGGAGGTATGGAGGCAATTGCGGTTTTGTTTTTTTTAATGGCTTATATGGTTTTTGGTTTTTTTATGGTTGTTATCTCATTTGGGCTTAAGGCAGGATTTTATAAAATCATGCGTCAAAAGGATATCGACTCATTAGAGAAAGATGATTTTTTCTTTTTTCTTCGGAAGCCTTATCTCTTTAAAACGATCAACCTATCGCTAGCTTATTTTGGAATAAGCGTTTTAGCCATGTTATTGTGTGTGTTTCCAGTTATTTACGTTATGGTACCACTAAATTTATTGGTTGTTATTTATGCTTTTAATCCTGAACTATCTAACTCTAATTTAATTAAGGCGAGTTTTGATTTAGGAAATAAAAAATGGTTTATCACTTTTGGAATCACTTTGGTTGCAGGGATTTTAGCTCAAATGGTTGGAATGTTGATGTGCGGAATTGGCCTTTTCGTTACCATATCGTTTGCAGCAATACCTCTATATATTATTTATAAAGAAATCATAGGTTTTAATGAAGGGCCAATTGAAATTAGACAAATAGGGAATAAACAAAATAATAACGCAACCTTTTAATACAAGTTGCATCTAATATAATAACTATCAATATTAAACTACAATATGAGAATTTCAAAGATCATTTCCGCTTGTTTCTGTTTCACTTTACTATTAATGAACACACAATGCGATGAAGATGATTACATCCCTCAACCATGTGATCAAAATGTTGTCGTTGATAATGGGTTTTATAATACCGCAGAATCTGATCCATATGAAGTAAGTACTATTATTATTGACGGTAATTGTTTAACAGTTGAGATTTCTGCAAGTGGTTGTGATGGCAATTCTTGGAGTTTGGTTTTGGTAGATTCTGGTGAAGTGGCAGAGTCTTCGCCCGAGCAACGTTATTTAAAATTAGTATTAACTAATGAAGAATTATGTTTAGCAGTAGTGTCTCAAACACGCTCTTTTAATTTATTGCCAATTCAAGTAGAAGGCAGTAATGAAATTATATTGAATATAGAAGGGGTTTCCGATGCTATTACTTATGCTTATTAATAAAAACAAAAAAATTTAAATTTTTAAAAAGCCTGAATTTATTTCAGGCCTTTTTTATGCTCTTTTATCAGATGAAAATGTGTTTTATTAAGATAAAGTACAATCGAAATTCACTTAAATTAGGAAGATAACTTTTTTTTGACATACATTTGTAGCCTTAAAAAATCATATATGCCGAAGAATTTAGTCATCGTAGAGTCACCAGCAAAAGCCAAAACCATAGAAAAGTTTCTAGGAAAAGATTTCAAAGTAGAATCTAGTTTTGGACATATTGCCGATTTACCGTCTAAAGAGTTGGGAGTTGATGTAGAAGGGAATTTTGATCCTAAGTATCAGGTTTCCAAAGACAAGAAAGATGTCGTTAAAAAATTAAAGGACCTCGCTAAAAAAGCTGAAATTGTTTGGTTAGCAAGTGATGAGGATCGAGAGGGAGAAGCAATTGCATGGCATTTGGCAGAAACTTTAGGTCTTGATAAAGCAAAGACCAAACGTATCGTTTTTCATGAGATAACAAAGACTGCCATTCAAAAAGCAATTGAAAACCCTAGAGGTATCGATTATGATTTGGTAGATGCGCAACAAGCACGTCGTGTTCTTGATAGAATTGTTGGTTATGAATTGTCTCCAGTTTTATGGAGAAAAGTGAAAGGCGGTTTATCTGCAGGACGAGTACAATCGGTTTCTGTGCGATTAATTGTTGAGAGAGAACGTGATATAATAGATTTCAAACCTGAAGCGTCCTATAGAATTGATGCTGAATTCTCAAATGAAGACGGACAAACATTTAAGGCGAAGCTTCCGAAGAACTTTTCAACCAAGGAAGAAGCCTATAAATTCTTAGAATCTAACGCAAAGGCAGAATTTAAAGTTGCTGATCTTACAAAAAAACCAGCAAAAAAATCACCTGCAGCACCATTTACAACATCAACATTACAACAGGAAGCCTCAAGAAAATTAGGCTATTCGGTTGGTAGAACGATGTCCAATGCACAACGTTTGTATGAAGCAGGTTTGATTACTTATATGAGAACCGATAGTGTTAACTTATCTGACGAAGCTAGAAAAGGAGCAAAGGCAGAAATTGAGAGCGCTTACGGAGAAAAATTTAGTAAAACCAGAAATTATAAAGGGAAATCTAAAGGCGCACAAGAAGCTCACGAAGCGATTAGGCCTACAGATTTTAAAACACATTCGGTAGATATAGAGAGAGATCAAGCACGTTTATATGATTTAATCTGGAAACGTGCCATTGCCTCACAAATGAGCGATGCAGAGTTAGAACGCACCAATTTAAAGATTGAAGCGTCAACTCACAATGAAACCTTCACTGCAAATGGAGAGGTCATCACTTTTGAAGGATTTTTAAAAGTATATCTAGAAGGTACAGATGATGAAGATACAGAGCAAGAAGGCATGTTGCCAGCAATGAAGGTCAATGAGACATTGCTAAATAGTTATATTACTGCAACCGAGCGTTTTTCTAGACCTCCTTATAGATTTACAGAAGCGTCTTTGGTTAAACAATTAGAAGAGTTAGGTATTGGTAGACCATCTACTTACGCGCCAACGATTTCAACAATACAAAATAGAAATTACGTAGAAAAAGGATCTAATGAAGGTGAAGAGCGTGATTATTCGCAACTCCTTTTACAGCAAGGTAAAGTCACAGATAAAAAATTAACCGAGAAAGTTAATAGTGATAAAGGAAAACTTGTGCCAACAGATATTGGAATGATCGTGACGGATTTCTTGGTAAATCACTTCGGAAAAATACTGGATTACAACTTTACCGCTAAAGTTGAAGCAGACTTTGATGAAATTGCAGAAGGTAAAGAGGACTGGAAAAAAATGATGAAAGACTTTTATAAGACATTTCATCCAAATGTTGTCGATGTTCAGGAAAATGCAGATCGTGAGTCTGGAGAACGTGTTTTAGGTAAAGATCCAAAAACAGGAAAACAGGTAAGTGTGCGTTTAGGTAAGTTTGGACCAATGGTACAAATAGGAACGGTTGATGATGAAGAAAAACCAACGTTCGCAAGTTTATCTCCAGACCAGCAATTAACAACAATTACGTATGATGAAGCGATGGAGCTTTTCAAACTTCCGAAGCAATTAGGTACTTATGAAGGTGAAGAGATAGAAGTTAATAATGGTCGTTTTGGACCTTACGTTAAGTTCGGTAAAAAATATGTCTCATTGCCTAAAGGAACAAATCCTACAGATGTAGAAATGGATCAGGCAATTGAACTCATTAAAGAAAAACAAGAAGCCGACGCTCCCATATATATGTATGAAGATTTGCCTGTTCAAAAAGGTAAAGGTCGTTTTGGACCATTTATTAAATGGAACAATATGTTCATCAACGTTAATAAAAAATACGATTGGGACAATTTATCTGATGATGATATTGTAACATTGATCGAGGAAAAAATCCAGAAAGAAAAAGATAAATTAATCCACCATTGGGAAGACGAAGGGATTCGTGTAGAAAAAGCAAGATGGGGAAGGCATAATATCATAAAAGGAAAAATAAAAGTGGAGTTGCCAAAAACGGTTGATGTTTCTGAAATGACCTTAGAAGAGGCCAAAGCTGAAATCGATAAAAAGGCACCTAAGAAAAAAGCAGCTGCTAAAAAGAAGACTGCAACAAAGAAGAAAACCACTAAAAAGAAAACCACTTCTAAAAAATAAGTATTATAATGAATTTTAATTTTTTGTCTCCTGTTTCAGATTCAGTATTAGCTCACAATGAGCTTCTTTCTGAGCAAGCGTTGGGGAAAAAAACTAAAATTCACTCTTCTCAAAATGGAATTCCAGATTTAGATGGTGTGCAATTAGCCATCATAGGTGTTAAAGAAAATCGTAACGATGTTAATTACATGGGTGAGGACATAAGTTTTGATACAATTAGAACTTCTCTTTATTCCCTGTTTCCAGGAAACTGGCATACTAATTTAGCCGATTTAGGTGATATTCCTGCTGGCGCAACAATAGAAGACACTTATTATGCGTTGCGTACAATAATTTCAGTATTAATAGAAAAAAAGGTGATTCCTATAATTATAGGAGGTAGCCAAGACATTACATACGCAAATTATAGAGCTTACGATACAATGTCACCAATGGTTAATATCGTAAACGTAGACAGTAATTTTGATCTTGGAGACGCTTCCGTAGAAATGAAAAATAATAGTTTCCTCGGAAAAGTAATTTTAGAACAACCCTATAATCTTTTTAATTATTCTGTAGTGGGATATCAAACCTATTTTAACTCTCAAGAGGAAATAGATTTGATGGATAAACTGTATTTTGAGGCATATCGTCTAGGAGAAGTTACCCATAATATTAATTTAGTAGAGCCCGTTATGCGAGATGCGCATATAGTTACCATGGATCTTAAAGCTGTGAGAGCAGCAGAAGTTGGTGCAAAACAAAAATTTTCTCCAAATGGATTTAATGGTAAAGAAATCTGTGCTATTTCAAGATATGCAGGAATTAGTAATAAAGTATCTTCATTTGGCGTTTATGAGTTTAAGCAAACTAATGAGCTAGATGCTACACCAATGTTGATATCACAAATAATATGGTACTTTATAGAAGGTGTCAATTGCAGAATAAATGACGATGACTTTAAAAATGAAAATAACTATCAAAAATATAATGTTCTCGTTGATAATGAAGAATTAATATTTTTTAAGAGTATTAAAACTGGTCGTTGGTGGATTGAAATACCTTTTTTACCAAACGTTAATAATAAATTAAAAAAGCATACGTTATTACCTTGCACGCATGAAGATTATAAAGAGGCTAGTCATGGTAAGATTCCAGAAAGGTGGTATAAGGCGTATAAGAAGAATAGTTTCTAATAAATTTTTTAACATTTTTTTAATCGATGAAATGTTAACTTTATGGGATTAAGTGTAAAATATATTAAAAAAAAGTTGGTTTTTACAAAATATATAAATATGTTTACTGCCTTAAAATAATTGAGCACAGAATAAACACATAATTACAACTAAATAATTTAACCTCGAGTTTCTATGAATATTAAGAAGTTTGCTTTATTAACAGCTGTTTTAGCCCTAATGGTCAGTTGTAACTCTGGTGACAGAGGACAACTTGTTGGAGTTAAAGGAAAGAAGTGGCATCCAGAAAAACCTTACGGGATGACGCTTGTACCAGGTGGTGCATTTATAATGGGTAAATCTGACGATGATTTAGCAGGAGTTGAAGATGCTCCAACTAGAACTGTAACCGTTAGAGCCTTTTACATGGATGAGACCGAAATCACTAATAGTGAATACCGTCAATTTGTAGAATGGGTAAGAGATTCTACTATTAGAACCAAATTAGCAATTCTTGCTGATGAAATTGGTGAAGCTCCAGGTAATGGAGGAATTGGAGAGTTTGCATTTAGAGGTGCAGATCCTGAAGAGATGACTGTATATGAAAAATATATGGACAATAACTATAGTGGGTTAGGTCCTACAGGTTATGAAGGGAAAAAACTTAACAAAGACGTAGATTTGATTTTTGATACTGCAGATTATCCAGATGAGTATTACGCTGAGGTTATGGATACCATGTATCTTCCAATCGAAGAGTCATACAATGGTCAACGTACGTGGGATGTGAATAAATTTAAGTTCCAGTATAAATATATGGACATTCAAAAAGCTGCTAAAAACAGAAATTTAAGTCGTAAAGACGTTATAATTACTGATGAAGTAACTGTATATCCTGATACTACAGCTTGGATAAGAGATTTCTCTTATTCATATAACGAGCCAATGCATAATGATTATTTTTGGCATGATGCTTATGGAGATTATCCAGTAGTTGGTGTATCTTGGAAACAAGCTAAGGCATTTTGTCAATGGAGAACATTGTATCACAATGCGTATAGAAAATCTAAAGGACAACACAATATAAATTCATATAGATTACCCTCTGAGGCAGAATGGGAATATGCTGCAAGAGGTGGTTTGCAAGGTGCAACATATCCTTGGGGTGGACCATACGCTAAAAATGATAGAGGTTGTTTTATGGCGAACTTTAAGCCATTACGAGGTGACTATGCAGCAGATCAAGCTTTATACACTGTAGAAGCTGATGCTTATGAGCCAAACGATTTCAATCTTTACAATATGGCTGGTAATGTTTCAGAATGGGTACAAGGGTCTTACGACGCTGCATCTTATGAATACATGGCATCATTTAACCCTAATGTTAACAATCCAGACAATGAGCGTAAAGTAGTTCGTGGAGGTTCTTGGAAAGACGTTGCATACTTCTTACAAGTAAGTTCTAGGGATTATGAATATGCAGATTCTGCAAGAAGCTACATTGGCTTTAGAACTGTCCAGGACTATATGGGAACTGAGGTGACTAAAAACTCAGCAACAAACTAAAATTAAATCATTAACTAAAACTAAATATTAATCTAATTAAGTTAAAAAACTAACTTAAATCAAAAAAAACTAAAATTATGGCACAGAAAGGAAAAATCACAATCGCTAATATGGTCTACGGGCTAGGAGCTGCAATCGTAATACTTGGAGCTTTATTTAAAATTCAACATTGGCCAGGAGGTTCGTTGATTTTAACTATTGGGATGATTGTTGAGGCCTTGGTATTTACATATTCTGCATTTGAGAGACAACAATCAGATTTAGATTGGTCTTTAGTATATCCAGAGTTAGCAGGAGGAGCAACAACTACTAGAAAAGCGTTAAAAGAAGAGCCTAAAGATGCTGAAGGCTTATTATCAAAAAAATTAGACAATTTATTGAAGGAAGCTAAGATTGATGGTGAATTAATGGCAAGCTTAGGATCTAGCATTAAAAACTTTGAAGGTGCTGCAAAAGGAATTAGCCCAACGGTTGATGCTATGGCTTCTCAAAAGAAGTACAGCGAAGAAATGTCTTTAGCTGCTGCACAAATGGAATCTTTAAACAGTTTGTACAAAGTACAAATGGATGCTGCTAATCGTCAGGCTGCAATTAATGAAGAGTCTGTTGTAAATGCTGAAAAATTAAAAGAACAAATGAAATCATTAGCATCTAACTTATCATCATTAAATGGTGTTTATGGAGGAATGTTATCTGCAATGAACAAAAACTAATTAGTTTTTAAACTATAATTAATTTATTAACAACTAAAAAAAACTAATTAACATGGCAGGAGGAAAATTATCTGCAAGGCAGAAAATGATTAACTTAATGTACTTGGTCTTCATTGCAATGATGGCTATGAACATGTCGAAAGAAGTATTATCTGCTTTCGGTTTAATGGAAGCTAAATTTGCAAGGGCAAATGTGGTTACATCTGATATGAACGAAAAGTTACTCGCTAACTTAGAAGTTAAAGCAGAAGAAAAACCAGCTGAGTTTGCAACAGCTGCAAATAAAGCAAAAGAAATAAGCACTGCATCTGATGAATTCTACAAATACATAGAGAGTTTAAAAGTTGAACTTTTAAAGAAAGGTGATTATCAAATTGATCCAAAGACAGGGAAACTTCCTTTTGAGGCAATGGATAAAACCGATATTCTTGATGAAATGTGGTTTACAGGTGATAGATTAACCAAAGAAGGTGAGGCTGTAATGGCTAGAATTAATGCCTATAAAACTAGGGTTAAAGAAATCATTGGTAACGATGTGAAGTACAACAAAGCTATTGAAAACTTTGAAAATAGATTTAGTACTGCTCCAGAAGAAAATAAAGATGGAAAGAAAATAGACTGGTTAGATTATCATTTTAAAGGATTTCCAGCAATTGCTTCTTATACTAAATTAACAGCATTACAAAATGACGTTAAGGTAACTGAGGCGAATATGTTTAACGTATTTCTTGGTAACACTTTAGATGAAGCTGTTTCTCTTAAAAATTATACTGCAATTGTAATTGCTGATAAATCTGCATTTTTTGCAGGAGAGAAATTTCAAGGAAAAGTTGTTTTAGGAAAATATGCTAACGTAACACCTACAGGATTAAGTATTGGAGGTCAGTCTGTTGATCTTGAAAATGCTATTGATTCTACTGGTGCTGCACGTCTTGATTTTAATGTTGGTAGCGTTGGAGAACAAAAAATCGACGGTACGTTTACATTTTTGGAAGACGGTAAGCCTTTAGAAATTCCTATTACTGGAAATTATGTAGTTGTACCTCGTCCAAATTCTGCTACAATTTCAGCAGATAAAATGAACGTTGTTTATCGTGGAGTTACTAACCCAATGACAATTTCCTTTGCAGGTGTTCCTGATAATAAAGTAGCAGCTTCTGGTGCTGGTTTAAGTAAAGGTTCTGGTATGGGTAAATATAATATGGTTCCTACATCAGGTAGAGAAGTAGCAATTAATGTTACTGCGACTTTAGACGATGGTACCAAAGTTAGTGATAAAGCGATCTTCAGAATTAAAGATATTCCTAAGCCTTCAGGTCAAATTGCAGGTCAAATAGGTACAGCTAGTTTACCTAGAAACAATGTGGAGATTGGTACAATCAATGCAGTTCTAGAAGATTTCGATTTCGATTTGCCTCTAACCGTAACTGGATTTAAGATGAAAGTAGAAGGTAAGCCATCGGTAACTGTTTCTGGAAATAAGTTAAGTGGTGCTGCAAAATCAGCTCTTAGAAGTGCTCCTCGTGGATCACAAGTTCAAATTTTTGATATCAAATCAAGAAGTAATGGACCAGCTATTAAACCAGCTACACCGCTTGTTATTGAGTTGACCAACTAATCAACCTTTAATAATAACCCAAATTAAAATTAAAAAGATGAATTATAAATTTTTATTATCAATCATTGCCACAGTTTTTGTAACATCCAGTATGTGTTCTCAGGCAAATATTTTAAATGCCAAAAAGCCTACAGAGGTTGGTGTTAAAACAGAAGCGCAACTAGCATTAGATTCTGATAAACCATTAGAATATGGTTATGTTGATGATAGAGACATTCTGTTCTCTAAAATGACTTGGGAAAAAGTGGTTTTAGATGAGCGTGTGAATTTTCCATTATACTTTCCTGTAGATACCAATAATATTGGTAGAGAAAGAAGATCTCTTTATCATACATTGATTAAAGCGGTTAAAGATGGAAAGATAGAAAACGTTTATAATGATTCTTATTTTTCTCAAAAGAGAACCATGAAGGAACTTAAGGACATCACAACTAAAGTAGACACTTTAGATATTGGTTATGATCAATTAAATGCTGATGGTTATGTAGATCCTGAATATATCACAACAACAAATATTGAAGCTTACCATATTAGTGCTTATTTAGTTAAAGGATTATGGTATTTTGACAAACGTCACGGAGAATTAAAGTATAGAATATTGGGACTTGCACCTGCAGCTCCAGATGTTAACTTTTTGGATTCTGAAGACGAGGCTCAAAAAATGCCAAATGCTTTATTTTGGGTGTTCTATCCAGAAGTTAGAGAAGTACTCCACGAAGCAAAAGCGTTTAATAACAAAAACAGTGCAATGCCATTGACTTTTGATCACTTATTAAACTCAAGACGTTTTAATGGTTATATGTACAAAGAAGAAAATGTGTATGGTGATAGAGAAGTTAAAGAGTATATTGCAGATAATGCACTTATGCAACTTTTAGAGTCAGATCGTATTAAGGACAAGATTCGTAACTTCGAGCAAGACATGTGGAATTACTAAGAGAATAATAAATGATATCAAAACGCTCACTTTTAAAGTGGGCGTTTTTTTTGTTTTATACCTTCGGAAATTAAAAACTTTTAAGACCAGTCAATCCATTGTCAAAAGATCTTCTTTACATTTGCAACCAGAATAAAAAAAAAACAAAAGATTGTGAAACAAGTAGATTACATCATCGTTGGTAGTGGATTAGCAGGAATAGCTTTTTCCGAAAAATTGAGAACTGCCAATAAAAGTTTTGTAGTTTATGATAATCAATCACAAAAATCTTCTGTGGTTGCAGCAGGATTATACAACCCAGTTATTCTAAAGCGATTTACAAAGGTCTGGAAAGCAAAAGAACAACTAGATCTAGCTTTACCAAAATATAAAATACTTGAGCAACTACTAAACGTCAAATTAGATTATCAGTTACCGGTTTACAGACGGTTTACTTCCGTAGAAGAACAAAACGAATGGTTCATAGCATCAGATAAGCCAGTTTTAGAAACATTTTTATCGACTAAGCTGGTCAAGAATACAAATGATAATATCAATGCGTTACTTGGCTTTGGAGAAGTCTTGCATTCTGGTAGGATTGATACCGCACAATTGATAAAATCTTACAAGGCGTATCTTAATGAAAGCAATCTTCTGTTGGAAGAGGACTTTATCCATGAGGATTTAATTTTTGAGTCAGACTATATTCAGTATAAAAATATAAAAGCAAATTATATCGTTTTTGCTGAAGGTTTCGGGATCAATAAAAATCCGTTCTTTAAAAACCTGCCTTTAAACGGAACAAAAGGTGAAATGCTAACAATCAAAGCTCCAGATTTAAAAATGGATTTCATAATGAAGTCTTCCGTATTTATAGTTCCTTTGGGTAATCAGCTATTTTGGATTGGTGCAACTTACGAACGAGATGACAAAACACATGACATTACAGAAAGGGCAAAAGAAGAATTGACAGATAAATTAAAAACTATTCTCAAATGTGATTTCGAAATCGTTAAACAAGTTGCAGGTATAAGGCCAACTACAAAAGACAGACGACCATTAGTTGGATCTCATCCAAATCATAAAAATGTGTTTTTGCTTAATGGATTAGGGACAAGAGGCGTTATGATTTCTCCTTACGTGGCAGAGCAGCTATTCAACCATATCGAAAAAGGAGAATTGTTAGATCCCGAGATAGATATCAAAAGAGTCAAGAAGTGATCAATACAGGCTCAATTCCGAAGAAAAAGATACAAGACAAAATTATTTTTTAGCAACGTTCTTATCGTAACTAACAAACATATTGATCCAGATATTTCTAGAAAGTCTCATGATCACTGGTCCAAAGACAACCAAAGTGATTACAATTGCAATGAATGACGTTAATAGAGAGGTTTCAAAGCCCAAATAAGTAATTAAAAAAGCAGCAACCGCAAAAGCGATACCAACGCCATAGCTTACATACATTGATCCATAAAAAAATGAAGGTTCAAGTCTGTACTGCAAGCCACAAAGAGAGCAATTATCATTGATATCTAAGACATCTCTCAAAACATATGGATTTTTTGTTTTATACATCGATTCTTGGTGACATCTTGGACATGCTCCTGTAATAATGCTGTAAATTGTTGTGCCTTTTAACATGATATAAATTTGTTTACTTTTGTCGTCTTTATAGACGTTAAAATTAATTTAATTGTTGATCATCTAGAAAGTAATTACAATGTTTATTGTAATTCTAATATTAGAAAAAACTATGCTTAATATTCATAATCTTTCCATATCATTTCAAGGCGAATTTTTATTCGAGGACATCACATTTAAACTCAGTCCTGGTGACCGTATTGGCTTGATTGGTAAAAATGGAGCAGGTAAATCTACGATGCTCAAAATTTTGTCTAAAGAACTCGAACCAGATTCTGGACAAATTGCTGCAGATAAAAACTTGAGTTTCGGGTTTTTAAAGCAGGATATTGATTTCATCTTCGGAAAAACGGTTCTCGAGGAATCCTATGAGGCATTCAAGGAAATAAAAGATTTGGAGTCTCAAATGGAAGATGTTAATATCCAACTCGCAGAACGAACCGATTATGAAAGTGAAGGTTATAATCAATTAATGATTGACCTTAATGACATTCAACATAAATACGAAATCATTGGAGGATACAGTTATCAAGGCGAAACCGAAAAAATATTACAAGGTTTAGGTTTTAAACGAGAAGATTTTGATAAGTTAACAGATACATTTTCTGGAGGTTGGAGAATGCGTATTGAGCTTGCAAAATTATTATTGCAGAATAATGATATTTTATTGCTCGATGAGCCAACAAACCATTTGGATATAGAATCTATTATTTGGTTGGAAAACTTTTTGAAAGGCTATTCTGGGGCTGTTGTTATCGTGTCTCACGATAAAATGTTTTTAGACAATGTGACCAATCGTACTATTGAAATTTCCCTCGGAAGAATTTACGATTATCCAAAACCATACACCAAATTTTTAGTCTTGCGTAACGAGATCAAAGCACAGCAATTAGCGTCTCAAAAAAACCAGCAAAAGCAAATAGAGCAAACCGAGAAACTTATTGAAAAGTTTAGGGCCAAAGCCAGTAAGGCAACAATGGCACAATCTCTTATAAAAAAGCTGGACAGGATGGACCGCATTGAGGTTGACGAAGATGACAATAGCGTAATGAACTTAAATTTCCCCGTATCAATCACTCCAGGAAAAGTGGTGATAGAGGCAGAAAATATATCTAAAAGTTACGATGATAACCATGTGCTCTCAAATATTAGCATGCTTATTGAACGTGATAGTAAGACTGCATTTGTTGGTCAAAACGGACAAGGTAAATCCACTCTTGCAAAAATTATCGTTGGAGAACTTAAGCATAAAGGTGATTTAAAACTAGGGCACAATGTGCAAATTGGATATTTTGCCCAAAACCAAGCAGAGTATCTCGATGGTACCAAAACAGTACTTGATACAATGATCGATGCTGCCAATGAAAAAAACAGAAGTAAAGTTAGAGATATTTTAGGATCTTTTTTGTTTAGAGGCGACGAGGTAGAAAAATATGTTCGTGTACTTTCTGGAGGAGAACGCAATAGATTGGCACTTGCAAAACTAATGCTCCAACCGCTTAACGTTTTGGTAATGGATGAGCCAACAAACCATTTAGATATAAAGTCTAAAAATGTGCTCAAAGAAGCTTTGAAACAATTTGAGGGAACATTAATTTTAGTATCTCACGATAGAGATTTCTTGCAAGGTTTGGTAAAAAACATCTATGAATTCAAAGATCAAAAAATCAAAGAATATTTAGGAGGTATTGAGTTCTATTTAGAACAACGTAATGTTGAAAACTTAAGGGAAGTAGAAAAAAGAACTGTAGTAAAAAACACACCTAAAGAAACCAACAAACAATCATACGAAGATCAAAAAAAACTCAAATCTCTCAATAACAAATTGAGTAATGTAGAGTCTAAAATTAGCCAGTTAGAAAAAGATATTAAAACAGATGATGTAGAATTGGCGACTAACTATGATGCTACTGTTTCCGATCAAAACTTTTTTGATCGATACCAAAAGAAAAAAGAAAAGCTTAAAAAATTAATGGCAGACTGGGAACATATTCAATACGAGTTAGAAGAATTATCCTAAACTCAAATTCCTTTTAAGTTTTTTTTAACTGCTAATCATTGTCAAAACGATATTTTTGTAGCTTATTCTTTGTTTTAAACCCTAATCAAGTTAAAAAACTAGAGCTAACCTTCAAACGTTATTCAATGAGAAAAATACTATTATTTGCAATTGGTGCTGTTATTATCTTGGCAGCGGTTTTTGGAGCCTATTTAATCGTTAAAAGTAATAAAAAGGTAAAGCCAGAAGTTGCAAAGGTCGTAAAGACGGTATTTGTTGATACGGTTAAAAACTCTACTGTACCTATCACTATACCTGCAAATGGTAATCTTGTTGCAAAAGATAGATTAGAACTTTATTCTGAAGTTCAAGGTGTATTCGAGAATTCTTCCGAAGATTTTAAAGCAGGACAACCGTATAAAAAAGGACAGTTGCTCATTCGTATAAATTCTAATGAATATTATGCATCAGTGCAATCTGCAAAGAGCGAGTTGTATAATTTAATCACATCGCTAATGCCAGATTTAAGATTGGATTATCCAGAAGCTTTTCCAATATGGGAAACCTATCTTCGGAAATTTGACATGAACAACAGTATCGCAGAATTACCAACATCTGATATTGAAAAAGTCAATTATTTCATTACCGGTCGAGGAGTGCAATCGGCCTACTACAACGTAAAAAACTTAGAACAGCGTCTTTCAAAATATAGAATGTATGCACCATATGATGGTATTTTAACAGAGGGTTTAGTGAATAAAGGCACTTTAGTTAGGCCTGGACAAAAGTTGGGTGAATTTATAGATACCTCTGTTTATGAGTTAGAGCTCGCTATAAGCAAAACCTTTAGCGACTTATTAAAAATTGGAGAAAACGTCACCTTGAATACTCTAGATAAACAGACCAATTATACAGGCACAGTCTCAAGAATCAATGGTCGTATTGATCAAGCCACCCAAACGGTAACTGTTTTTGTTGAAGTAAAAGGAAATGATTTAAAAGAAGGGATGTATTTAGAGGCGCAATTAGAGGCTAAAGAAATTCCTGATGCTTACAAACTATCACGAAAATTGTTGGTTGACCAATCTGAAATTTTCATTATAAAAGATAGTATTCTGGATATTATAAAAGTAGAACCTGTTTATTTTTCACCAAAGGATGTTGTTGTAAAAGGCATACCAGACAATACGGTTATTCTGTCAAAATCTGTTCCCGGTGCTTATGCAGGTATGTTGGTTAAGATAAATGAGGAGTCAAATACTTCCGAAGCAACAAATACAGAAGAATAACATGAGAAAAGTTATTGCGTATTTTATTAAATATGACGTTGCGGTAAACATAATTATTATCGCTTTTCTCATTTTTGGTGTTTTAGGAATGATGCGTCTTCAATCCTCGTTCTTTCCATTACAAGAGGCAGAAATTATCTCAATAAACATTTCGTATCCAGGTGCAGCGCCAGAAGAGATAGAAGAAGGTGTCGTGCTCAAAATAGAAGATAACCTTAAAGGTCTAATTGGTGTTGAGCGTGTGACTTCCACTTCACGAGAAAACGGAGGAAGCATAACCGTTGAGATTGAAAGTGACGAAGATATCGACGATATGGTGGCAGAGGTTAAAAACGCTGTAGATCGCGTACCCAATTTTCCTACCGGAATGGAGCCTTTGGTGGTTGCCAAACAAGAACGAATTAGACAAACAATCGATTTTTCTGTAAGCGGTGAAAATATTGAACTTGTAGCTTTAAAACAAATAGGGCGAAATATTGAAAATGACCTTCGTGCCATGGAAGGTATTTCGCAAATTAATATTACCGGTTACCCTGAAGAGGAAATAGAAATTGCGGTTCGGGAAAATGATTTGTTGGCTTATAATCTCACTTTTGCAGAGGTTGCAGCAGCAGTATCCCAAGCTAATATTTTAACCACAGGTGGAAATATTAAAACAGATGATGAAGATTATTTAATTAGAGCTAATAATAGATCCTATTATGGAGATGACCTAAATAACATATCGGTTAGGGCTCAAGATGATGGAACTATCGTGAGATTACAAGATGTTGCCACGGTAAGGGATCGTTTTTCAGAAACACCAAATGCCTCCTATTTTAATGGTAATGTTGCTGTTAATATAGAAATCACCAATACCAATAGTGAAGATCTTATTTCAACAGCAGATAAGGTCAATGAGTATATTGTTGAGTTTAACCAAAAATATACGGGAATTAAAATTGATGTGGTTAGTGATTCTTCAATTAGACTAAACGAAAGAACACAACTACTTTTAGAAAATGGAGCCATGGGAATTTTCTTGGTGCTCTTATTTTTATCTATATTCTTAAATACAAGATTGGCTTTTTGGGTGGCTTTCGGTTTACCGGTTGCTTTTTTGGGAATGTTTGTTTTTGCAGCACAATTTGGAGTTACTATTAACGTGTTATCTCTTTTTGGGATGATTATCGTTATTGGTATTTTGGTAGATGATGGTATTGTTATCGCAGAAAATATTTATCAACATTACGAGCAGGGCAAACCAAGAATACAAGCTGCCATAGATGGTACGATGGAGGTCTTGCCTGCAATTCTATCAGCGATTATAACAACAGTTTTAGCCTTTTCCACATTTCTGTTTTTAGAAGGTAGAATAGGTGATTTTTTTAGCGAAGTTTCGGTTGTGGTTATCTTAACTTTAATCGTTTCTTTAATAGAAGCTCTAATTATTTTACCAGCGCATATTGCACATTCTAAGGCTTTGGTAAATATGTCTTCGGAAGAAAAGGGAGAAAAAAAGGGAATAGCTAAAGTGTTTTTAAAGCTTCGTAAGATCAATGAATACGGAGATAGGTTCATGGTGTATTGTCGGGACAATCTATATAGTCCGGTTTTAAGATTTGCACTAAATCAACGTTTTATAACATTCGCTATATTACTAGCTTTGATGATTTTAACAGTAGGTGCAAATAAAGGCGGAGTAATAAAAACTGCATTCTTCCCGAGTATTGCAAGTGATCGGGTTAGTATCGACTTATTAATGCCAGAAGGAACCAACCCAAAAATTACAGATTCTATTATTTCCCTCGTAGAAGATGCAGCATGGCGTGTTAATGAGACGTTTTCAGAAAAACAATCTGGAAACAAGCAAGTGGTTGAAAATATCATAAAACGTGTTGGTCCAGGTAATAATAAAGCAAGTCTTAACGTCAATCTGTTGCCAGGAGAAGAGCGCGACTTTGGTTCTCCAGAAATTACAAACGCCATTAGGGATGAAGTTGGAAATGTTTACGGTGTAGAGCGATTGACTTTTGGTTCTGGTGGTAACTTTGGTGGCTCTCCAGTATCCATTTCGTTATTGGGAAATAATACCGATGAGCTTAAACTTGCCAAACAAGAGTTGAGGGAAACTTTAGATCAAAACTCATTATTGGCAGATATCACAGATACAGATCCAGAAGGGATTAAGGAAATCAATATAGAATTAAATGAAACTGCTTATGCACTGGGTTTAAACCTAAGAGAGGTGATGAGCCAAGTAAGGGCAGGTTTTTTTGGACTGCAAGCGCAACGTTTTCAAAGAGGACAAGACGAAATTAGAGTTTGGGTAAGATATGATAAAACCAACCGTACCTCGATTAATGATCTAGATGATATGCGTATCGTATCACCATTAGGACAACGAGTCCCATTTGGTGAAATTGCAACCTATACAATTAAAAGAGGAGATGAGAGTATCAGTCATTTAAATGGTCAGCGTGAAATTCAGGTAAATGCAGATTTAAAAGATCCTAACGGTAGCGCAGCAGAGATTCTACTAGATATCCAGAATACCGTAATGCCAGAAATTCTCTCAAAATATCCAACCGTAAGCGTCTCTTATGAAGGACAAAATCGTGAGGCAGGTAAATTGACAAAATCTGCAGAAACAACGGTACCTGTGGTTATATTTTTAATTTATGTAGTCATTGCATTTACTTTCCGAAGTTATAGTCAGCCTTTAATGTTGATTTTATTAATCCCGTTCAGTTTTATTGCTGTGGCTTGGGGACATTGGTTTCACGATTTTCCAATCAACATACTTTCTGCCTTAGGGATTATTGCCTTAATTGGGATTATGGTTAATGATGGGTTAGTTCTAATTGGTAAATTTAATGCCTATTTAAAATCGGGAATGAAGTTTGAGGAAGCGCTTTACGAATCTGGAAGAGCAAGATTTAGAGCTATTTTCTTAACATCATTAACAACAATAGCTGGTATTGCGCCACTATTATTAGAAAAAAGTAGGCAAGCACAATTTTTAAAACCAATGGCTATTTCTATTGCCTATGGGATTGGTATCGCTACGATTTTAACCTTGGTGATTTTACCTGTTTTATTATCTGCAGCAAACAGTTTTAAGACGAATAAAAAGTGGTTGATTACAGGAAATAGAATAGCAAAAGAAGATGTAGAACGCGCCATAAAAGAACAAAAAATTGATGAAGAACATTAAAAACTATAGGTCATACAATTTATTTTTTAGTTTATTTTTCTTCGGAATGCTCGCCAACGCACAACAACTTTTAACTACAGAGGAAGCAGTTGAGCTGGCTTTAGAGCATAACTACGGAATCAAAATTGCAAACAACACAACCGATGTTGCAGAGAATAATACAAGTATTCTAAACTCTGGTTACTTACCAACGCTCACAGGACTTGCAGGAGCCAGTATAGATGTCAACAACTCTGAAGGTCAATTGGCAAATGGAGAAACTAGAGTAGCTGAAGGCGCAGAGACAAGACGTTACAACGCATCTGTGAATTTGAATTATACACTTTTTGATGGGTTGGGTCGTTTGTACAATTATAAGCGCTTAAAAGAAGAGTATCAGTTGAGTGAACTAGAGGCTCGCGAAACGATTGAAACTACGATGTTGCAATTGTTTTCTGTATATTATACAGTTGCTCAACTTTCAGAAAATACAGATGCCTTGCGCGAAACCTTAATAATTTCAAAGAATAGATTAACTAGAGCAGGTTATCAATTTGACTATGGTCAAAATACTAAACTGGATGTTTTAAACGCAGAAGTAGATATTAACAACGATAGTATCAACTTGATAAATGCAAAGCAAGAGTTAATCAATACAAAGCGTGATTTAAATGTAATTTTGGGTAATCAAATTTCTGAAGAATACACTGTAGATACCAATTTGAATTTCTTATTGCAGTTAAATAAGGATGAACTTCTGGAACAAACTAAAAATAATAATGTGACGTTGCTACAGGCAGAACGAAACATTAATATTAGCCAATTTGATATTAAAACAAATAAAGCTCAATTTCTGCCAACTATTGGTTTGGTAGGGTCTTATGGTTGGAATGAATCTTCAAATAATAGTCCGTTAGCATTTACTTTGCAGAGTACAAACTCTGGGGTTTCTGCAGGTGTAAATTTGACTTGGAATCTTTTTGATGGAGGGAGTGCATTGACACAGGTCAAAAATTCTAAGATTATTTTAGAAAACCAAAAGCTTCAAAAAGAACAATTGGTTATTGATATTGAGCGTAATTTTAATAATGCCTGGGACGATTATCAAAATAAATTGGTCATCTTCCAGGTACAGGAAAACAATATTAGAACCTCTCAAAATAATTTTGAAAGAACTCAAGAAAAATTCAAAATAGGTCAAGTAACATCTATAGAATTTAGACAGGCACAACTTAATTTGCTAAATGCAGAGCTGAGTCGTAACCAAGCAAAATACGATGCCAAGTTATCTGAGTTAACCGTTCTTCAGCTAAGCGGAGAATTACTAAATGTAGAATTTTAAATTCCGAAGAAAAGTTAAGATGGAAGAGTATTTTTTTCAATGTCCGTATTGTTGGGAATCAATATCTATGCTTATTGATATTTCCCAATCCCATCAAAAATATATTGAAGATTGTGAGGTGTGCTGCAACCCGATACAAGTAGATATTTATACTGAAAATCAAGAGATAACAAGTTTTTCTGCAGAAAATATTGAACAATAGTTGTTTTTTAAATTACTGTATATCAGTTAATTAATATTTTTTCGATAAACGACACTGCACTTCATCGAAAATAATTGTCATATAACGTATATTCTCTTACATTCGTAATAGAAACACCTCCCTCAGCCCAATCTATCAAGTATGAAAACTATTAAATTAACATTCCTATTCTGTATTGTTACATTATTATCCTTTGGTAGTGTTTCGACAAAAGAGAAAGAAGCTTTAAAAGCCATATATTACTCAACAAACGGTTCTTTTTGGAGAACAACTTGGGATTTAAAAAAGCCTGTAAAAGAGTGGCATGGCGTTACAGTAAAGGGTGATAAGGTAATTGCGCTTAACTTAGAATTTAATAATCTAAGTGGCGTTTTACCGCAAGAGATAGGCGATTTAGTTCACTTGAGACATATCAACTTGTTTAGAAATAAAATTTCAGGAGGTATCCCATCAACAATAAAAAACTTACAATCACTATCCAGTTTAAATCTAGGTTTTAACATGCTTACCAATCCTTTACCAGAAGAGATAGGCGCTTTAAAATCATTAAGACATTTAAAACTATTCATGAATAATATTGAAGGTCAAATTCCTTCTTCAATTGGTGATTTGGCAAATTTAAATACATTAGAATTATATAATAATGAGTTGACAGGGGAACTTCCTAAGTCAATTGGAAATTTAAAGAACTTGAAAGAATTGCTATTGAGTAGCAACCAAATTTCTGGTAAATTGCCTTCGACGATTTCCGAAGCAAAAGGATTAAAAATCTTAAGTATTTTTGAAAATAATTTCTTCGGAACCTTGCCAAACTCCATTTGTGAATTAACGAACCTAGAAGAATTAATTATTTCAAACAATTCATTCTACGGAAATTTACCAAATCAAATGGCCAATCTTACAAACTTAAAAGTGCTGGTTTTAGGCAATAATGATTTTAAGGGAGAATTGGTTGAGCTTAGAAAACAACTCCCAGGTTTAAAGCAATTTGATTATGTTAACCTTTCAGGAAGAAGCGTCATTGCAACTTTAGATACTGAAGACGACGACTAGACAGTAATATAAATAACCTAATAAAGAAAGCTCTCAATATTAAAAAAATTGGGAGCTTTTTTATATAATAATATCTTTGGAATAAAATTGGGATTTCTTCCACTTGATCTTCATTTAATAAAGAAAAAGTAAAAATAGAAAATCATTTCAAATCTTCTCTAAATTTAATTGGTAATATCTAAAAAAGCTATTATATTTGCAGTCCCAAAATGATTGAGTCGGCATTATGAACCGAAAGTTAAAAGCTAAGAAAGTCATTTTTTGTTTAAATCGCGGGATAGAGCAGTAGGTAGCTCGTCGGGCTCATAACCCGAAGGTCACTGGTTCGAGTCCAGTTCCCGCTACTAGATGTAATTCGTTTAAAATCAATGGTTTTGTTTATTCAAAACCATTTTTTTTATGTTTAGTTTAAATTCCTATCTTGCAAATGAACACGGTAACGAACACATTCGAGAACACAGTTTGCAAAAAAAGAAAAATTTTTCAGCCCCAAAAATCTATATTGCCAATGGGAATTTAAATAAGCGTTGGCATGTCCATTACTCTTATCGAAATCCCGATACCGGAAGACTCCAGCGCATGAACAATATCTATGGAGGAGCCAATAGATATAACACAAAGGAAGACCGCCTCGCCATTTTAAACGTTTACAGGTCCAAACTTTTAAGTTTATTAAAAGAAGGTTTCAATCCCTTTGAAGATAACACAAAGCGATACAAGGAGCGTGAAGAGGGAAAGTCGAACAAAGGCCAGGATATCGGTTCTAAAACGTCTAAGAGACCAGTTGACCCTGAAACGGTAGATGGTTCTATGACGGTGACAATGCCCTATGATGAAGCGTTCAAGATAGGTTTAAAATATAAGGAAAAACTTATCAGTGACACTACCAGGCGGAGCTACGAGAATCGTTTGAAGAATTTTTTGGTGTGGATCGAGAAGAACCATCCCGAAGTGAAGGACATTACAGACATTGACAAAAAGATAGTAATTGATTTTTTGAACCATATCCTAGATAAGACCAGTCCCAGAAACCGTAATAATTACAGGACAGATTTAAGCAGTATCATGCAGGTATTGGAGGACAACGATATCATACAGTCTAATTATATAAAAAAAATACCTGTTCTAAAATCCGTACCGCAACGAAACAGAACGTACTCACAGGAAGAACAGAGAACTATTTTCGAACATCTAGAGAAAACGGACGAAACCTTATTGCTCTTTATAAAGTTCATCTCCTACAATTTTTTGAGACCCATAGAGGCCTGTAGATTGCGTGTGGGCGATTTGGACATCAAGAACAAGCGCATACAGTTCAAGGCAAAGAACAGTCCATTGAAAACGAAGATCATTCCCGATATTCTATTACAGGATCTCCCAGATCTTTCCAAGATGAACAAGGAGCACAGTTTTTTTACGCCAGATGGCATAGGTGGAGTATGGGATGCAGAGCTGAGCAATAAAAGGGACTACTTTTCCAAACGGTTCAAGCGGGTCGTCAAAGACCCATTTAATTTGGGAGCAGATTATGGCCTTTATAGCTTCAGGCATACATACATTACAAAATTATACAGGGAACTTGTAAAGGGCTCATCACCATTTGAGGCCAAGAGTAAACTGATGCAGATAACAGGACATTCTTCCATGAAGGCACTTGAAAAATACCTGCGTGATATTGATGCTGAGTTTCCTGATGATTATTCTGAATTAATAAAATCCTAAATCAATATATTGGAAAAGCCCTTAAAAGAAAAGCACGGTGAATTAATACATAAATTGTATAAGCCACTCATATTCTACCTACCTCGGAAGTTGTGGGCTGATCAGGATATCAAGTGGATGGACAAGGAATTCGATTCCGTTTTCGATACTGTCATCCTAATGCGTAAGAACGGGCATAATTATATACTTGATAACGGTGCATCAAGTTTTTATATGTTGGGCAAAACTGCATCCTTGGATGAGAACATCTATGAGCTACTGGATATGAAAGCTGGGCTAAGCCCTAAAGCTTTCCATTTTCTTTCAGAAAGATATTCCCTGAGCGTTGCATTTTACAGACATGTGTCCAATTGGATGGCAGAGCATGTCAAGGAGGATGTTTTCAATTGTAGTGAAGAGACCATAAGATCATTTGAGATCCAGAAAGCAGCGTTTGATAAGCATTGGGATTATATTCAAGAGCATTTCCCTGTTCCGGACCAAACAAAAAATTATTTTGATAACCCTCAATTAAACATAAAAAATATATTTGATATACCTGATTTTGTAACTGGTGACAAGTCACGGACAGAGCGTATATTCAAGAAGCTAGCTAAACCGAGAAGCAACGAAAAGAAAATACTCATTACAGGAGATGAGGCTGAGAGGTTCCTTCTAAAAACTGTGTTTAACTTACAATTATAGTGATCTAAATCGACATAAATGAATACTAAAAAATCAATCACGGATGAAGATACAACGCTTAACTTTAGAATACCGAAAGTATTAAAAGCGAAAATCATTGCCAAGGCTGAGAAAGAGAATGTGACCAGTTCCAAATATCTCCGCGATCTATTGGAAGCTGTCCACAATGGAAGTTATTGTAACCAAGATAAACTAAGATCGGAACGAGAAGACTTTTTGTTATCAAGGGAATTTTTGCAACTGATAGTCTGGATCTATAAAAAACGCGAAAATAGTAAGCGTGAAGTGGAAAAAAATAGTTTAGAACGTTATGTCAAAACATTAAAAAGAATTGATAAGTACCTTCCTGAAAATTTAGTGCGGGAATTTGATAAAGTTCTGAATAATTTGCTTTTTGTTAGAGTGGGGGTGGGTTATGATGGGGATCATTTTGAATTTCATAAGTCCTACAATAATGACAAAAAATTCAACTGCGATGAGTTGGAGAAATTTTTATTGAATGAAAACGTGTTGGAAGATTTTATTGAGAATGGAAAGAGTACAGATCTCGATTTTATAGTATGAAGTTATGCTTTTTTAAATAAGTTATATTGAAATTCATTTGTAATAATTTTTGTAATATATTTGTATCACAAAAATATCACATCAACAGTAAAAAATAAAATTAAGCTCATTTTGAGTACAGATGTTATCAAAAACACCCCTTTTTAGGGTATGGGATCAAGAAATACATCAGCAGGATAGAAAAATATATGTGATACAACCTAAAGTTGATCTAGTGATTTTTATTCCGAAGCCTTTTGTCTTTCTAAACTTTTTGATTTCATTTTGTACAATTAACTTTTATTTTAATATCTGGAGAAGGACAAACGAAATCATAACCAAGATTTCGATTCACCTTGGAATTTGTAAAGATCTATGAATGCACAAATTATTTGTGGTTACGAATTTCAAGGTTTTATTGCTATCTTTTTTGAACTTGATATTTGAACACTCATTAGTATGAACAATTTTCAATAAAATTTTCATGAAAATTAGTTTTTCAATTTTAATTATCTAAGAATCAAAAAAAAAAATCGAAATTTATAACTAGTTTTTATATTTCGAGCAACAGATTCCGCTGAAATTTATATAATTTATGTAGCCGTTATTCAGGACGGGTCATAATTAACTACAACGTTGTTGTATATGGTTTGTTGCGTGTTTCAAGCAACTAATTTAGTGAATAATTACCGACCAAGAAAGTCCGCAAGGACTTTCGCAAGTAGGCAAGAAGCTAGCAATAAATTATATACGGTGTTGTAGTGCGTTTTTAGCTTTCTTATCTTAAGTCAAGGTGATTTTTGTTTTCCGTAACGATATTTGCATAAATAAATAATTTAAAAATGGAAAAGAACATATTTATAAAAGTATTTTTAATAATCTCTGGAAGTATTGGGATTTGGATTGGATATTCTCTCTTATTTTCTCCAGTTACTTTTGAAGCGTCTGCAGGTATCAATCTCGGAAAGGACATTAATTTACTAAGCGAAATAAGGGCTCCAAATGGACTATTGCTAGTTAGTGGAATAATAATTATTTTAGGAGCCTTTTTTTCTAAATTGACAATTTATTCTATTCAATTATCTTGCTTAATCTATCTATCGTATGGATTGTCTCGTATAATTAGTATTATATTTGATGGCTTTCCAAGCGAACCACTTCAAATAGCTTTGTTTGTCGAACTTTTAGTTGGATTAATATGTCTGTTTGTTCTTTTACGATTTTACAAGAAAGAGATTAAACTGAGATAAGCGCATCATTGAATTTATTCGGATTTTTGCTTTGTTAAAATCCTTTTTCTTATTCTACTAAGTGATTCAGGAGTAACTCCAATATAACTCGCAATTAAATGCAAAGGAATTCTATTGAGAAGTTCAGGACGGTTTTTTAAAATTGTCTTGTATCTTTCTTCAGGACTATAATGGCTAAGTAATTCGATATGTTCTTGAGATTTGACATAATCGTTAGGCATTAAAGTGTTTATCAAGTTTTTAAGTTTTGGATATTTTTTATGTAATTCCTTTTCTGCTGTTCTAGTTCCTGTAGTTAAAATGGAGTTTTCAATTGTTGATAAATAATATTTTGAAGGTTTTTTTTCTAAATAACTGGAATATAGAACTGCAGCTTCTCCTTCACAAAAAAATGCTGTTGTCTTTTCTTCTCCGTTGACTATTTGATATTGTCGGAGACATCCCTCTATAACAAAAAAGCATTTAGTACAGATTTGACCTTTTCTTAAAATTGTAGTTCCTTTTTTGAAATTCTCCAATTGAGTGTTTTCCACAATAGCATTGATTTCCTCTTGGGTGAATTTGTCGAACTGTGAAATAAAATGAATTAAAGAGTCTTTCATATTTTTAGTTGTCCTTTCGATATATATTCTTGATTTGCAGAGAGCTTCTTCAAATGCACTACAACGGTTTTGTATAAGATTAGTGGCGTGTTTAAGCACCTAATTTAGTAAATAAACACCAGATAGAAAATCCGTGAGGATTTTCGTAAGTATGCGAGAACTAGCCATTAATTTTATACATTGTTAGCCACTGGCTTTTTATTCATTTCTCAAATTCCCAATGTAAACTGTTCCTTTACATTGTGATAAATCAAAGATGCTTTTATGCATTCTTTTAGTTCCAATTTAGGGATTTTTTGGTTTAACTGAAAAACGATTGCTCGTTTACCCTCAAATTGAAATTTGTGGTCAAAGACTAACCTGAAAGTATCAACCAATCTGCTTGTACATTGGAAATACATTGCATATTGGTCAGGTGTTTTTTCTTTCCAATCCATTCGCAAAGTGCTTCCGTTTTTGGTGACAAAACTGGGTTCTCCCCATTTCAAAGTTTCTTCCAAGACATTCACACCTTCGGTTTCTTCTGCTGTTTCTATTACCAACTCCCGAAGACGTTGCAATTTATTCCGAACAAAGTCGGGATAATTCGCAAAAACTTCATTTACTCTTGGGTCTGTCTTTAAGGTTAGTTTACCCATTCGTTTCTTGTTTTATACCTACATAGAAATCTACTTCCGCATCAGAAGGATTTTGTGTTTTTTCCCCGAAAATCTCAAAATCGGTATCATAGGTTCTGTCTAATTCCATCTCAAATATTTTAGACCATTGGTTAACGACCAAACCTTGCATTAAGTCTCCTTTTGCAGTTGTCTTGGTGTATGTTCCTCCACTAAATGATTTACCAACCATTCCGTTGGGAATATTGTCCAAATTTTCAACTTTGCAACCAAGTATTGCTGTATACTGTTTTGTATGGTCACTTTCATAGTCCGTATAAAGTGAATAAATTTCATTATCAACTTTATTAGGGATTTTTGCCAAAATACTCTCGGACATAAACTTACCCCAAAGTTCTGCAATTTCTTTGCTTGCCTGTCCGTTCTCGTTTGTCGTTCTAATCGAGATTCCAATAATCTTAAATGGTCTAATTCTTACTGTTTGCATTTTTTAAATTTTATGATTTAATGCAAAAGTAGATTCACCTTGTGCCAAAGGTGTGTCAGGGGTGTCCTTGTATTTTTCAATACATTTTTCAAAGTATTCTTGTAAAGTCATTTTATGAGGTTCAAAATGACTACCCAAGATTTCTATTTTTTCGATACAATCAAGACGAAACGCTCTAAAGTCATTTCTTAATTTACAAAAGGCGATAAGTATCCAATTGTCCTGTGTAGTGTAAAGTGCAAACGGTTCGATTTCTCTTTGACTTTGTTTGTTTTCCAATGACAGGTAATCAATTTTTATCGTTTGATAGTTTGATATAGCCGATTGAACTTGTATCAGATATTTGCTTGTTTTTTCATTCTCACGATTATTGCGTACCTGTATTTTGTTAGTCAGCAATTCTGCTTTTTCTTTTTGAGCGTAGTTTAAGACTGACTTTATTTTTGTTACAGCACTTTCGTATTGTTCGGTTAAAGATTGGTCTTTATTCTTTCTGATTAGTTGTTCTGCTGTTATTAAGGCGTTCGCTTCGCCTTGGGTAAACATAACTGGCGGAAGTTTATAACCTTCCATAATGGAATAACCTTTTCCTTCTTCCGTCACGATTGGAATTCCCGACTTCTCAAGAGTTCGGATGTCCCGATAAACCGTTCTGATACTTACATTATATTTTTCGGCAATATCCTTTGCGGTTACAATTCTTTTCGATTGTAATTGGGTTAGGATTGCTGTCAATCTTGCAAGTCTGGGTTTTTCTTTGTCCATTCGTTTTTTCAGTTTTTGGCTAAACATTGTTAGCAATATTTATTCTATTTACTTTTCAGTTTTTATCTTCCAAAGAATGAATGAAGTTAGTAGTAAAATCAAAGCAATAGGAGGCGAAAAGTAATCTGGAACTGGAGCATTTAATTCTGCTAAAAAAGCCAATAAGAAAAGAAAGAAAAAACCGCTATAAGCCCATTCTTTCAAAATTTCAGATTTATTTGACCATATGGCGATTAATCCTAAAGTTTTTGCCGTCATTAATGGAAATATCAAATAAATAGGAAAACCTAACTCTGAAAACCTTTTTGAAAATTCAGGATTGAATACACTATTTCCAATAGTTACCAACAACATTAGTGTAAGTAAACTGGTTGAAATTAAGTAAGAGGTTTTTTTAGTCCTTGATTTCATTTCTGTTAATTCAATGTTTCTAAAAGCTTTTTTAATCTATCCATAGCTGAACCCCAACCGTTATAGAATCCCATTTCTTCTTGTTGTTTACAATATTCAGGTGTTGCGTGAATAACACTAAAAGTAAACTTGGTTTTATCTCCATTTGCTTCAAAGTAGGTTTGTAGTTCTACATTTTCGGTCATAGGTTTAAAGTCCGCAGAAGTAACTATTTTCTTAAATTCTTGAATTTCTTTATATGTGCCTTCCGATATAAATTCAATTCCGTCTGGCATTGGCATTGAATATTTCCATTTTCCTCCGACTTTAAAATCGTGCTGAATTACTTTGATTTCCATTCCATTTGGAGCCCACCATTTTAAAATGTGTTCAGATTGTGTCCAAGCATCCCAAACCAATTGTACAGGTGCATTAAATGTTTTCTCTATTGTTAGAGTTCTGTTTGCTAAATCGCTCATTTTTTATCTTTTTTTGTTTGTATTTGATTAATGTAATTTTCAAAGGAGTCTATTCTGTCTTCCCACAATATATTGTACTGTTTTATCCACAAAAATGCAGGGATAAGTTTTTGTGCTTGAATTAAACAGATACGCTCTCTACCAATTTGGTTAAAATCGATTATTCCGCATTCGTTTAAAATTTTTAAATGTTTTGAAATTGCAGGTCTACTGATTTCAAACTTTTCTGCAACTTCATTTACGCTTAAAGTTTCAGTAGCTAGCAATTCAATAATATCTCGTCTAACTGGGTCCGCAATTGCTTGAAAAACATCTCTTCTCATAATAAGTGTAACTGTTCGGTTACAAATATAAATGTAATCATTCGGTTACACAAATATTTTTAAATCAATTTTAGAATTGGAGGAGAATTTGGTTTCAGCTTGTGGCTAACGGTCAAGTATAAGAGCAGTAGCGGATTTATATACACTGACCTTTCCGAATGCAAGATACTTAATTAAACACAAAAACGGTTTCAGAAGCACCCAAACCGCTATTGCTTTTATACATTGTTGGCTACAGTTTTTTATTTGGTCGAAAAATCATTCATACATTATTAAAATAATTACTGAATCCATTCAGATATAAGAGAATCTTTATTTAAATATATCAGTGTTAAACCTATAGTATCACTAAAGCCATGAATTAATACAAGTAAAAGTAGATTGTTTCTATTCTTATTAAAAATAAGCGACAAGCATAAAGACCATAAAAACACAGATATTACACCAACAAGTCCTTGATACGCATGAGATATACCGAAATAAACCGAAGTAATGATTGCGGACAATAACCAAGATTTATTAGAGTTTCCTAATAATTCTGCTAATCCCTTCATATAATACCCTCTAAAAAGAAATTCTTCTCCAAAGGCAGCAAATACCCACATAACAATCATTATAGCTATATAGCCAGCTAAATTCCCTCTAATGTCTTCTACAGATGATAAATCAAAGTTTCCCAAATAGTGTTGAAGTATTGGGTCTATAACTATGCTAAACCCAATAAAAAAGGCAAGTGTTATTCGTACACTTTTTAAACATGTTTTTTTATTAATTTTCTGTCCCATTCCAAACTTTGACCATTCATAATTGCTTCCCCATAAAATTAAAAACGCAATTCCCAGACCGAAGAAAAAGACAAAGTTCCGATCTATAAAACCAAATACCGGTGCGATGAGCATTGTAAGAACTACGATGTATGGTTTTGTCAAGTAATTGTAAATTTTAGTTTTCATCTTTTTGTGTTTTATTATAATTGCTTTTTATCTCCGTTTGTTAATACCTGAAAGTAATTTCCTTCTGTTATCAGCAGGCCTTCAGATTTTTTAAAAGGCCAATGTTTACTATAATCTTTTGGGTGCTTAACATCGATGGCAAATACTTTTCCATTGTATAATTTGTTTACATTCCATTGAAGTGTATGTCCAACAACAATTGCTTTAGCATTAAATTTGTCAATTCCTTTTGCCACATCTTCTTGGGAGAGATCATCGTTAAAATAACCTCGATACCAACAGATGCCATTCTTGTTTGAAAGAATTAATTGCTCAACCGATTCTTCTGGTTTAGGGAAATATGCTTGACGGTAATTATTTCTATTTATTTGATTAACCTGATCTATTGAAATATCATAATTTGCAAAATCAGGATGTATTCCTCCATGTGCAAAAAGATGACCGTTAATTAGCTCTAAAGTATTTTTAGATGTCATCCATTTTCCAATAAATGAGTTTTCATCGTATAGGTTATGATGCTGCTTTCCTAGAATGGATGCTACTCCACTATATTTGTAGGAGGCAGATTCGAATTTTCCTTGAAAATTGTACAATTCATGATTTCCTATAATAAAATGCACATATCCACCCTGTTTTTTAGCTTCCTGTTCTAGTTTATAAATAAACCAAAGAACTTGTGTCGTAGAAAAGCCTCTGTCAACAAAGTCACCAACCAGTACAAGGTGTCCTTTACCAAATGTCCAATTTAGATTTTTATCAATTACTTTACTATTAATAAGAAAATCACGAAAGGTTTTATAACCGCTCTCAATATCAGATATGGCAAGAATAGGTTCATTGTCAGAATAGGTAGAGTTAGGAATTTCAAAATTAGAATTTAATGTAAAATTAAAGGTTGAGCCGTCTAAAGGAAAATAGCAACTGGTAGGGATGTCTTCATTTATTGCATATTCCTTTTGATCAAGATAGAATCCATCTGTTTTATTCCCTTTAATGTAATTGACATTTAAAGTACTATCGGTTTCATAAAATACATATGGACCTTCTTTCTCTAAATTTAGTTTCAAAGGATTATCACCGAAATCAAAAGTGCCATTTAATGAAACTAAAGTGATAACCCCAACTATTAATAGAACACTTAAAGTGCCGAAAACATGTATTAAATAACGTAAAATTCTTTTTTTCATTTTGATTAACTTTATTATGATGTTCGTTTTTTGATTAATGATGGATCAAATATATTATGAGGTTAAGTGATGAAGAATTTTTTGTGATATACAGAGTTCACAGTATGATAAAAAATAGGTTAGAATAGGTGAAATGCTTTTGTCACAATTTTTAATACTTATGACATTCAAAATGGAGCGTTCATCACTCTTATTTATTTGTAGTTCTATTTCAGCTATTTTTGCAATATGAAATCAATTTTAAAAAGAAACAACTGGCTTATCCTTAAAATAGTTGTTTTTATAACCATACTAGTTCCAATAGGTATTACAGCATATGAATTTGTGGTACTTGGAAATGATTCAGTAGTCTTTCTTGGGGATTACCCTTCATCTGTAGGAATTATTATTGCAATTTATTACGCTATTTTACTTGTTATTGGTTTAATCTGGCTCGTTATGCAATTAAAGTCTGTTTTAAACTTAAAAAACGAAACAAAAAAAAATGAGTTGCTCCATTTACAAAGTCAGGTGAATCCGCATTTCTTTTTCAACATGCTCAACAATTTATATGGAATGGTTGATAAAGACGTTGAAAAATCCAAAGCTCTTATTTTAAAATTATCTGATTTAATGCGTTACAGTATTTACGAAGGCGAAAAAAATACTGTTTCTTTAGCAGAAGAAGTTATTTATTTAAAGAATTATATTGCCTTGCATAAAATGAGGTATCATAAGGAAATCGATATTCAATTTAAAACAGATATAGTAGACAAAAACATAAAAATAATGCCTCTATTATTAATTATCTTGGTAGAAAATGCCTTTAAACATGGCGTTGAGAATTTAAGAGAAAATGCTTATGTTCATATCAACTTAATCACTAACCTAAAAAATTTAACTTTTGAAGTTGAGAATAATTTTGATGAAAAAGAAATACCAACAGAAATTGGCATAGGACTAAAAAATTTAAAAAGAAGATTAGAGTTAGCGTATCCTAAAAAGCATAAGTTGAATATTATTAATGTTAATTCTGTATATAAAGCTCAATTAGAATTGCAATTATGATTACATATTTAATTATTGATGATGAACATATTGCTCACGATATTATAGAAGGATATTGTGATTTATTACCCAATATGAAATTGTTGAAGCGTTGTTATGATGCTCTAGATGCCCTGGAGTATTTAAGATGTAATAAAGTAGATTTAATTTTTTTAGATTTAAACATGCCTAAATTAAAAGGATTTGAGTTTTTAAGAACGCTTCCAAATCCACCAAATGTAATTGTAACAACAGCCTATAGTGAGCATGCTTTAGAAGGTTATGAACTAAATGTTATAGATTATTTATTGAAACCATTTAGTTTTGATAGGTTTTTAAAAGCCATTAATAAAACTATTAATTTAAAAAATGATTCAAACAAATCAGGATCATTTCAAACTACAGAAGAACAACATATTTTTTTATACAGTGATAAAAAGCACGTTCAAGTAAAATTAAATGATATTTTATTTGTTGAAGCTGCCGGAAACTATTGCAAAGTTGTTTTATTCGAAAATCAAATACTCATTCGAGAAAAAATATCTGATGTTTTGGAAATGCTTTCTCCTAAAATATTTTTGCAAGTCCATAAATCTTATATTGTTGCTAAAGAACATATTAATAGTATTGAAGGTAATAGGATCCAAATTAAAGACCATCAAATTCCTATAGGTAAGTTTTATAAAATTAATGTTCTTGATTTCTTGAAATTGTAGCCAACGGTTTGTATATGAAAAGTAGCAGATTTGTATGGACTAATTTTCAGTTTTAAAACAAATATAATAGAAAAGAGCCTAACTTTAGGTTAAGCTCTTAACTGCTATTTTTTATATACGTTGTTGTAGCCAGTTTTTATGTCATTTTTTAGATAACTTTTGACTATCATTTATCTACTAATCTTCAGGTTGAGCAACAACAACTTCTCTAGTTACTAACCAACTATCTCCTTTTTTGATTAAATCAATACTAAATACAAGCCGCTGCTCAACTCCAGTTAAATTAACCATACGCGTTACAATCACATGACCTGAATCACCATTTGCTTGAATAAGATTAAATTCAACATAATCATTCAATGGGCTATCTCCATTATCTTTTTTAGCTTGAAACATAGCCTTAATACTTTGCTTGTCTAATATTCCATTTAATCCATTTTGACCTACCATGATAACTTGAACGTTCTCATGATAAATATATTCTAGTTGTTTTATGTCAAAAGTTGTTCCTACCTTAATTACATTTTCAATTGCTTGTTTTAATACTTTTTCCGATTGTTCTATCATTTTATTATTTTTTTTAGATTTGTTATGTCGTTTTATTCAAAATGAATAAAACAACTTTCTGTATCTCTATTAATGTTTAAGTAATTTGCTAAATCTTGTGTTTAGCTTTTAAATTCATAACCTTCTTTAAATCTAGAATATTATCCTACTAATAATGGGTTAATATTGACACCTCCATCTATATTGTATTCACCACCAGTGATAAAAGAAGCTTTGTCAGAAGCAAGAAAAGTTACCAATTCAGCAATTTCCTCAGGTTGACCATAGCGTTTAAGCGGAATTCTGTTTTGCATTGCTTCACCCATTCCTTTTAGTTGTTCCTCAGACATTCCTGTTTTACTAAAAATCGGAGTAGCAATTGGCCCAGGATTTACAGCATTTACTCTAATCTTAAGTGGAGCCAACTCGGTTGCAGCTGTTCGGGTATATGAATTTAATGCTGCTTTAGATGCACCATAAACAGCTGTATTCGGCATACCCGTATAAGCGTTAATAGAAGATAAGTTGATAATACTAGCGCCACTATTGAGGATTGGCAAAAATTTCTCAATTGTAAATACAGCGCCTTTAAAATTAGTATTCATTAAGTTGTCAAACATATCTTCTGTAATTTGACCTACGGGTGCAGGAATGAAAACACCTGCATTAACAAATAAGGTGTCAATGTTTCCAAACTCACTTTTTATTTCATTAACGACATTATCAATAGCAGATAAACTGGTAACATCTGCAACTACACCTTTAACACCAAGTTCAGTTGCTGCTGTATTTACTTTTTCTTTTGAACGACCTATAATTATTACAGTTGCTCCCTCTTCTTTAAATTTTTTGGCTGTTGAATAACCAATACCACTATTACCTCCAGTAACAACAGCTATTTTACCTTTTAATTCACTCATTTTTTATGTCTTTAATTTATATCATTTATTAATTGATACAAATATCAGGAGGAATAGTCTTTGGTGAATTATCAATCTCTTTTTTTAGATAGTCAATCTCTAATCGAGTTAATTTTTCAAAGTTTTTTTTGAAACTGAATAGGGGTTAGCTGAGTGTGTTTTTTAAAAAAACGAATGAAGTTTGAAGGTTCTTTAAACCCCATTTTAAATCCAATTTCTTGAGAAGTGTATTTTTTTTCTGAAATATTTCGTTTTATTTCTAATAATAACCAGCTGTCAATAAAATCTTTAGCTGTTTTATTTGTAATTTCTTTACTTATTTCATTTAGATAATTGTAGGACACATTTAATCTTTTCGCATAATCTTTTGCGTTATGTATTTCACTATAGTGTTTAATAATTAACTCTTTAAAGAGATAGAAGTTTTTTAATCTTTCACTATCAAAAAAAACATGTTTATTACATGCCAGTCTTTTGATTTGAAAGAGTAAAGTCATACATGTAGAATGAATAATTTCTAACTTTAAATTATCGTCTATATCTTTATGTAAGTTTCCCAATAATTGCAAAATAGGCTTCAAAATATCAATACTTTTTTTTGCTATTTGAATATTTGACGTATTATATATTTGTAAAAAATGGAATAAGTTTTTTTCATTAATATTTTGCGTAATAAAACTCTCTTCAAATCCAATTACATATCCTTTTACTGTTACTTCTTTATTAAACGAATGAATTTGTCCTTTTGCTATTGGTAAAATTGTTCCAGGAGATAAAATTTCTTCTTTAAAATCTACAAAGTGTTTGCTTTCTCCTTCTAAAATTATAATTAACGCATGAAATTCAATTCTATGAGGTTTAGATAAATCAAATTTACTTTCTGAAATTGTTTCATGTAATTCTTGTATTGTAACAAAATCAAAAGGGATTTTTTGTTTTACAAAACGCGAAAAAGTTATGTTTTCAATTTTCATCAATTGCTTGAGTTTTTTTAATTGGCTACAACGTGATTGTGTATGATTTAGTTGCGTGTTTAAGCAATAAAGTTAGCAAATAAATCACAGATAGAAAGTCCGCGAGGACTTTCGTAAGTAGGCTGTAACCAGCAATGAATTATACACGGTGTTGCCAGCAGTTTTTATTTCAGACCGCAATTATATAAATTTCATCTTTGTATATTTCTATCTCAAAGTTTTCTCCTGTTTTTGTATCAAACCATCTGTCATCACTTATTTTAGTCATTCGTTCATTTAGTGTTTCTTTCACATTTTCCAAAAAATGTTCGGTGTAATGAAGTTTTTGACAATATAAATATCCTTTTCCTTTTTTGTATTCAGGATTTGCTTTTTGAAAATCAATAAAGTCGGTATAAATTCCTAATGAATTTGGTGCTCCAATTAAAAGAGTTTTTACTTTATCAAAATGCTCTTTAATTTCAAGAAAGTCAATTTTTTTCGTTCGGTCAATACTTTCCTTTATCGTATCTCCTTTATTGTCAATTTTGTAATAATATCTATAAGTTTCTGAATTTCGGTCAAGCAATGAAATCAGTTCTTTCAATGACTTAAAATATCTATTAAATTCTTCTTTTTCTTCCTTATCAGCTTTTACTTTTTTATGTAATTTATTGTAACCAGACTTTAATTCTTCTGATAGGCTTTTCAAATCGTGACTTTTCTTTAGTAAAATCCAATTCTTAAATTTCGATAGAATACTTGATTCGTGATATTGTTTGAAAAATTTAATATTCTCTTTTAAACCTAATTCAATTGCGTGAGATAGTGTAAATAGAGTAGGTAATGAAATTTCATCAAATCTTCTTTTTGTCTTTGGATATTCCTCAAAAATAAATTCAAATAATCGTTCGTATTGTCCCCAAATTTGAATATCTCCACTTGAATAACCAACCCAAGCTATATATCTATCTCTCTCTAATCTGTTCATTCTTTGGCTTGGTTCAAATTGCTGGCAACGGTTAGTATATGAAAAGTAGGCGATTACGAAGCACGAAACTTTAGGTTAAGAAAAATGTTTGATACGAACCAAAAGCTTTGATTTTACTACTGTTTTGCCTATTTTTTATATACCTTGTTAGGTACAGTTTTTTTGCTACCAATATTCAAAGATTCGAAGTATTTTTCCGTTTCTGAATTCAAAAAGGGTCATTTCTGGTTCGCCATCTTTAATTTTGCCATCTTTCTTTTCCACAAAACATTTTTGTGTCACAACAGCGTTCAATCCAACAATTTTATTTAGTACTTTAATATCCGTGACTTTTCCATCATAACCTCCATTTTTTTGATTTCGGACATATCCGTTATACAAATCCTCTCTGGTATACGTTCCGCCATATTTTGGATGAACATATGTAAAGTCGTCCGTAAATAGCTCAAAGGTTTTGTCGATATCTTCTACGTTAGAATCTGCTTGAAATATTTTAAGATTTAGTTCATAATATTTCTTAACTATTATTTCCAACGAATCCTTATGTGCTTTTGTGGCCTCTTGTGCAACAGCTTGATTTATTGTCAAAATAATTATTAAGAGGGAAACTAATATCTTCAGATGTGTTTTCATATTCGACTTTTGTTTGTTTTTAAATTGTACCTAACGTGTTTATATATGGTTTGTTGCGTGGTTAATCAACGAATTTACTAAATAAAAACTAACCAAGAAAATCCGCGAGGATTTTCGCAAGTAAGCGATTTGCCAGCAATAAATTATATATGGTGTTGTAAGCAGGCTTTTCATTCAGATTCCTTTTTTTTCTTGTATTTGTCAAGTTTAGTCTTGTCGAAATAATCATTTTCAATAGACCATTTTTTTAGAACTTCTATTCGATTTATCATTACTTCGCTAAATTCTTTTTCATTGAATAGTTTAAGTAAGTTATTTTGTTGTTCAAGCCACTTCTTAAATCCACAGCCTTCGATAGTCAATTTCTCAATAAACAGAACTTGTTCCTCAACTTCTTCCTCTGTTTTGTCTGGAAATGACTTTATTTCTTTAATAGTTTCTTGTGTTGAAATATCAGTTTCAGCAATTTTTTCAATACTCTCTAAATAGTGTTCAGGCAGAATCTTCCTAATTTTCTCGATGTTAAATGTTTCTAATCCACCAAAACTTGGTATGTCAATTCCAAATTTTCTTGAATAGTCATATTTTACTACTGATATTGGGTATTTTAGTAAATGAAGAGTACAAACTATTGAAGCAATTTTTTCATAAGTATTCAGCCAAGAATCGATTAAGTCTGGCTCAAAAGTTTGAGAATTACTTTTGAATCGCCCAAGTTTATTTGAGTACTTATTACCTTTAGTATGAACGTAATTATGTAAAAATCCGAGTTCTTCAAATCTCTTTTTTAAATTATGCTCTTTGTCGAATTTCTTAATATTTTCATTTGACAATAGTACTTTCCAAATTGTACTTGCTCTTGGTGTATTCGCATCATTTGAATCTTTTGATGAAAGCCAATCTTGCACCATTTTATGACCCTCATCATTGATGTTGTAATAGACAGATAACATTCCTAATTCGAGTGCACTTCGTAAAGAGACAAAAGCTTGTTTGTAAAGTCCGAAACAAACTAAATTAAATGAGATTTGAAGTTCTTCCCAAGATTCCGAAAATGGAAATATATGTCCAGACCAAAAATTGTCCCAGTTTTGAGGAATTGTCATTCCAATTATGTGATAAAACCATCCTAATTCCTCTATCTTTTCTTTTATGTTAGGATTTTCCAATAAGTATTCAGAAGTCTTCTTGTAAACTTCAATACTTTTATCGGGTTCAAATATGTATGGTGTTATCTTCAATGTTAGTTGGATGTTCAGCTTGCTTACAACGGTCTCGGCTCGTATGTTTACATTTTAAAGTTTATTGATTATAAATATAGTAGTTTTCTAGTTATTAATAAGAGCTAAAATAGAAGGGACATAGAGGTCTCGGCTAGATACATTATTTGATATCGTTTCATAGAAATCCCGCCCTTCTATAGTTCTCTTAGAATCTGAACAGTACCTAGATCCAAATTAAAGAGATCGAATCAAATGCGAGCAAAGATGCGAAGGGGAACAATAGCTTTAAAAATCAATTATAATGGATACAATATTAAGACAATGTTTGGGTATAGATGTTTCCAAATTAAGTTTGAGCTTATCCTTAGGTCATTTGACCAATGATTTAAGTAAGAAATTCGAGAGCCATGAAGATGACAGTAATGATCTTACGGGTTATAAGACTATAGTTAAATGGTTGGAGAGATCACTTGATACCAGTGTTAATTTCATAATAGTTATGGAAGCTACAGGAGTCTATCATCAGCACGTGGCACATTACCTATATGAGCGAGGATATGATATTTGTATAATGCAATCGGGTCGAGTCAAGCGTTATGCACAAAGTCTAGACCAACGCTCAAAGACGGATGCCCTGGACTGCAGAATGCTGAGTATGCTGGGTCTGGAAAGGGCTCCCCGTTTATGGCATCCACCTAGTTTATCACTTCAAGAACTAAAGGCATTGAGCAGGGAACGTAGTTCGTTGTTGAAGGACAGAACGGTGGAGACCAACCGTCAGGGAGCACTTTTGTCAGGTGTTAGTCAAAGTGCTAGAGCATCAAAGAGACATAAGGCTAGAGTCAAACTATTAAACCTTCAGATAGAATCGATAGAGCAAGAGATGCGTGCCCTGATATTGGAAGATCAGGAATTAAAAAGGAAGCTTTGTTATCTGGAAAGTATACCTGGTATTTCTTTTATATCGGCAGCCACAATTGTTGGTGAGACCTTGGGGTTTGAATCGGTAACTAACGGAAAACAGCTGGCAAGCTATGCAGGCTATGATGTCGTATTGAGAGAGTTTGGAAATTTCAAAGGAAAGACTAGGATTAGCAAAAAAGGAAATATCTATATCAGAGCAGCGTTACATATGCCATCGATGACCTGTGTGCGTTGCAATCCTACATTGAAAGCATTTTACAACCGATTAAAACCAAATAAAGCAAAGCCATTGGTAGCACTGGTAGCTGTACAGAGAAAACTGCTAATATTAATGTTTACCTTATGGCAGAACGAAGAGAATTATGACGCGGACTTTGAAAATAAAAAGCAGCAAAAGCACAAAGCCCTTGCTGCACAGGATAACAATTTGATAAATCAATTTGTTTCCTAAAATTTTAAAGGAAAAACTTGTTTTGTAACACAGTACCTATGAGTAGTTGCGTGGTTTAGCGATTAACTTTGCAAGTACACACCAAGTTGGAAATTCCGCAGGAATTTCCAAAGTAGGCGAGAACAAGCAATTACTTATAGCCATTGTTAGGCACAGTTTTTTATTCAAATATTGTTGGTACAAGTACAATTTTGTCAATGTTAATTTCCTTTCCTTTTAAAAAGTCTAGAACCATATCGCCAATTAACGGTGATTTCATATATAAGTCGTGTCCAGCATTCTCTAAAATGACGTGACTACCGTTCTCAAACTTTTTGGCGAGTTCAATTCCGCTATTTAAGTATGTTCTACCATCTAAAGAGCCACTTAGTAGTAGAGCGTTTACTTTGTTTGACTTTAATTCTCTGAACTCGTTTGGAAGTTGTGGGAAATCTAAATTTATCATCCATTCATAAAGCAAAAAGTTAATGGAACTGCCCAAAATGGATTGATTTATCTGAACGTCTATTTGTTTTTTTCGTTCTTCTGAAATTCCACTCTGCATATCCATTGCAAAGGACATTGGACTCACACCATTGAAAATATACCGTTTCATTACCATAACATCTGGTGCAATTGCTGAAAAATCGCCATTATGCATTTCCTCATATAGCTTGGGAAGTTTTTTTGAATCACTAGGATTTTTCAAATAGAATGTTGCAATAGCTGATTGTAGCTCAAAATTGGAAATACCTACCGTGTCTCTTCCCCCACGTCTATTATTGTAGGAACTTGTCACTGGTTTTCTCTTCAGTCTTTCGTGAACTTCAACAATTTTTTCTTTTAATTCAGGATATTTTTTTTCTGCGCCAAAATTGTCTTTCGCTAAATCGGCTATTTGGAATAAAAAATTTTCGGTGTTTTTTGGAAGTTTTATTGTTTCATCTGAACCCTCGAGACTAGCCAATACCATTTTGTCAATTTTATCTTCGAAGAGCCTGATGTATTCAAAAGCAAGATGCGAACCATAACTTATTGCCCAAATCGAAATTTTATCTGTGTTGAGAATCTTTCTCAATTCATCTATGTCTTTGGCACTTTCTGTTGTGTTGTAAGCTTTTAAGTTTACACTCTCTTGCTCCCAAAATTCCAAACATCTTGAAATGTTTTCTGTTGTCTTTTGAACATATTCAGCCTTGTCAGTTGGTTTTTCGAGATTGAATTCGGCAGTGTATGGACAATTAGGAAGTCTATCCGATAATCCCGTTCCGCGTTGGTCAAAGGCGATTACATCTGACACTTCCCGTAACTTCATAAACAATTCGAATCTGCCTCCTTTGGCTGTTTCAGTCCCCGAACCTCCAGGTCCGCCAGAAAGATATACTATAGGTTTTCCAGGATTCGGATTTGTGCTTTTAAATCTAATGAACGAAAGTTGAACTGAATCTTGAGAATTACTGGTTCTATCTTCCATGACCTTAAACGTTCCTAATTCAGCTTGAACAGTATCCTTAGCTTTTGATACAAATTCATAAGGTTCTATTTTCAGATTCTGTCCAAATAGGATTATCTGTGAAAATATTAATGACAGAGTTAATATAGTTTTAAACTTCATAGTTTTAGTTTGTCAAATTGTGCCTAACTTTGTTGTGTATGATTTCGTTGCGTGTTTAAGCACTAAAGTTAGCAAATAAATCACAGATAGAAAGTCCGCGAGGACTTTCGTAAGTAAGCTCTAACTAGCAATGAATTATACACATTGTTGTAAGAAGTTTTTAATTCTCCTTTTTTTATTAATTCAATTAATTCGCACCTTTTCTCGGAATTACTTTGTTCTTTGAAATTCTCTCCAATTCTGACAAAATCGTATGGAATATATTTATTTTCAGATTCGATTGTTTTTTCAAAACTACTTTCTCCAAAAGCTAAAAGAGTTGTCTTTTCAGAACTTTCAGACCTCAACATGACTCTTTTTAATTCTCCGTTTTTTTGTTTAGTAAAAACTCTAAATCGAGAACTTTCTAATTCCAGTTCTGTTGGGTAAAATGCAATTCCATTTTCATTAAATATAATTTGTTCACGATTTTGTTTTTTTTCGAATGTTTGTCCAAAGTCCGTATTATCTATAATAATTGCAGTCCCTTTGAATTCGGAAGGAAGAATTAAATCTATTTTATTAATGCCTGAGTAGTATGAAGAGGCCAAATGATAGTATGAATAAAGTGAGATTGCAGGCACTAAAATCCAGAATATTTTATGTTTAATTTTTAAATTTCCAAACAGAAGTATAACAATTCCAACAAGATAAATCGGAAAACCAAGTAGAAATCCAAATTTCACAAAATAAATTGAAACTCCAATTAATAATAATGCTATTCCAATTTTGTCGTATTTGTTCATTTCTCAAATTGTGTACAACGGTCTCGGGTATGAAACGTAGGGCATTTCGAAGCAGTTAACTGTCCACCCGAAACAGAGTTTGGTAATTGCCGAAAACTTGCGGGAACCACTGACCGCCCTATGTTTTATACCCATTGTTGTGGGCAGTTATTTTTCACAAACTATCATCCAATGTTTTTCACTTGGATTTTCTTCAGGTTCATTAATTTCTTTTAAATCTATTATATTATAATTTTCAAATTCTTCTTTTACAGACTTTTCATCATAGAAGTAGAGGTTTAAGCCTTGGGGGGAATAGAAAGTGTTTTGCCCAACTTTTTCTCCAATGCCAAATCGCTTATCGCTTGCTGACAATGCAACAAAAATCATAATTCCGTTAAAAGATAATTGGGAATAACAATCCTTAATTAGTTTATTCCTTTCTTCTTTTCCTAAAAGGTGGATGAGTGAATAACAATAAATAGCCTCAAATTTATTCTTATCAAAGGGCATATCAGCAACAGAACCGTGGTGTATTGTAACATCACTCTTAAAATATTTTCTTGCTCTTTTAATCGCGGTTTTAGAAATTTCAATTCCTGAAACATTAATCCCATTCTCATAAAAAACTTTTGCATTTCTACCATACCCGAAGCCTGGGATTAAAATACTTTTAATTTTCTTTCTCTTTAGTAAGTTAAGAACATTGCCTGCATTGTCAGTAGGGCTATCTCCCCACATTTTATCATTTTTGCTAAATGTTAATTCCCAAAATTCACTCATCCTTCCATTATTTAAATGCTAATAATTCCATTATTGTCATATGTTTTAATTTTAGAATAAATGTCCAAACTAATAAATTCCCCATTTTTAATTTCGCAGTCTTTCATCGTTCCTTCGTATTGAAAGTCAAGTTTTTCCATTGCTTTTTTACAGTTTGTGTTGTTCGATTCGACAAATCCTTCAATCCTATGTAGTCCTAGTTCATCAAATCCGTAGTTACATATTAAAGGCATAGCTTCAGTCATAATTCCTTTTCCCCAAAAGTCGGTTAGTAACCAAAAGCCGATTTCTGCTTTTTTATGTTGTTTGCTCAAATCATTAAGTCCACCTGCACCGTAAAAAGTTTTATTGTCTAATGAACAGATTGCAAACCAAATACCTGTGCCGTTTTTTTCTAGGTTAGCATAAAAACTCATTTGTGCTTCTGTTTCTTCCAAGGATTTAAAATTCACTCCATAATATTTTATTATTTCAGGGTCAGAAAGTCCTTTGTAAATATTGTTAATGTCGCTATCAACAATTTTCCTCATTATAAATCTATCAGTTTTTATTTTTGGAGTTCTAATCGTGTTCATTTGTGATTTTTAATGCTTTCAAGTTCGGTTTAATTGGCCACAACGTGATTGTGTATGATTTCGTTGCGTGTTTAAGCGCTAAATTTAGCAAATAAATCACAGATAGAAAGTCCGTGAGGACTTTCGTAAGTAGGCTATAACCAGCAATGAATTATACACGGTGTTGCCAGTAGTTTTTATTCCAATTTAAATTCCTTTTCAAACCAAGATTCAAGTTCTCCACTTCTGGCATAATATTTTAAAATTCCGTTTATTTTATATATTCCGTTCTGTAAAGAATCAAATTCAATATCTGCGAAAGAATAGTTATGTTTTATTTTGTAGTATATTTTCTTTTCTTGTCCATTGAACTTAATACTTTTTATTAAAATGTCTCTATTATCAATTACAGATTGTCCATATTTAGACGTCAGAGTAAGTTTAATTCCGTTTTCAGTTTTGCTGGTGATAATACTATCAACACCTCTCACATATGTTGGTTCTGATAAAGTAAATCCATTCGCATATTGAAAGGCGTTAGTCATTGCTATAACAAGCCTGTTTTTTAAGTGATTTAGAATTAAATCATTGGAATCTGTTTTTGGTTTTTTAAATTCTTCCAATGAATAATCTGCCATGTTTTTTACGATTTTCTTAGCTTTTCTAAATATATAATTTGATTCTGAAATTGTTTTATCTATATCGGTTTCTTCAATTAAAATTAAACTGTCAATTTTGAATATTAATAAATCAAATTGTGAATCCAATTTATCAAGCTCATCAATTTTTAGCGAAGGTATTTCTTGAATTAAAGTATGATAATCACTTCTTTCCGATTTTAAAACTCTATTATTAAACTCAAAATTTGTTTTTAAAAATGAGTTCATTTCGTTCAATTCGTCTGTTTTTTTGTTACAAGCGAAAAGTGTTAGAATTATCGCGAAATAAATTAAAAATTGGTTTTTCATTAAATCTTTAAATATTAATGCATTTGGTTTGGTCAAATTACTGGCAACGTTGATGTATAAGAATAGTTGCGGGTTTGCGTGCGAGGATTTTCCGCAGGAAAATCAGATGTAGTAAACCCGCAACTACCTTTGTATTAGCACAAAACCGCAATTATTTTTATACGGTGTTGTACCCAGTTTTTATTTCCGATTATTTATAAAGTTTACAATCAATTTCGTGATTCATTATGTTAATCAGTAAAGAGTAATATCCTTTATCTAAAAGACTATTACTGAATTTTTCAGCGTCTTTCGGCAACTTAAAAGGCTTTAGAATTTCCTTCGATTTGTTTTCGTAAAACACGACAATAGGATATTCGTAAATATCGAATTTATGTTGAACAAATATATTATCACGTATCAATTCTCTGTCAATTATATTTTTAACTTCAGGATTTGATTTATCCGCAGTTACAGTTTTCGGAGGTCTTTTTTGTTCGTATTTTTCGGGAAATCGCATATTTCCGATATCTTTTTTAAATCGACTATTTATGAAATATGAAAAGTCAGAATTTGATTCGAATGTTTCAAGCGTTTTATTTGTCATATTTTCAATTACTTTTTTCGGTTAAGATTGCGTTTCTCAAATTGGGTACAACGTGATTGTGTATGGTTAGTTGCGTGGTTAAGCAACTAATTTAGCAAATAAATCACAGATAGAATATTCCGCAGGAATGTTCGTAAGTAGGCAGTTACCTAGCAATTAATTATACACGGTGTTAGCAACTGCCTTTTAACTTCCCGCAATTCGATACCAATTATCTCCCAAATCCTCGATTACTTTAATTGTATAATGGTCAACATTAAAATATTCAGTTCCTAATTTTCTATCAGAATGAAGATATAAATATCCCCAAATACTATCTAAAAATCCATCAACTACAAAAAGAGAATAATCATCAATCTTTTGGTAAGTTCTCAATTCAGAATCTTTTAGATATTTTCTAAAATTCTCAAAAACTTCTTCGTCAATGCTTTGGTCTTGCAGAATCAGTTTATAGTAAGTTCCATATTCGTCATCGGTTTCTTTTTCATTTATTCGGACTGAAATTCCATTAATCCGTTTAGTATACCTTTGGCAGTCATCTAATTCAAAAATCTTCTCGTAATTTTCTAAATCAGCTATAAATTTTGAAGCCGTTACTTTATTTAAATTAACACTATGAGGTTCTGGAATTCCAGAGGCAAACATTAAGGCAGGAAGAATTTTAATAACGAATAGTATCAATACTGCTATTCCAATTAATATTCCGATTATTTTTTCTTTGCGTAATGTCATTTTAGGTTGTTGCTAACGGTTTTGTGTATGGTTAGTTGCGTGTTTAAGCAACTAATTTAGTAAACAAAAACGAACGCGAGAAAATTCCGAAGGAATTTTCCAAATAAGCATTTGCCAAAGCAATTAATTATACACGTTGTTGTGCGGTCGTGCTTAATTAATATTTCTTTTGTCTTTTAGTAATTCCAAAATTGGTGGATTATCTAAGTTGTCAGGTATAATTGGATTATCATCGTCTGTTATTACAACACTTTCAGGTTCATGAATTCCGATTTCCCAAGCATTAATAAATTTCAATTTGGTTTTTAGAATTCCTAATTCAGGAAAAGGTTTCATATTTGCATCCTTATCAACATAAGCAGGGATTAATAAATACTTTTTAAAATATTTATAACCATTAATCAAATTATCTAAATTTTTACTACTTGTGGCTTCCATTCTGTGAAATCTAGATGATAATGAAATAAAAGAACCATCTTTCATTTGATTTTTTCTGATATCCTTACTGATTAAAACTTTATACCAATATGGTTTATCTTTCCTAATCCCTTTAATTATTGAAATAGAAATTGTTTCTTCTTTATCAGCTTTACCATACTCTTTTATCCAATTTTCAAAAATATTTTTTGCAGCCTGTTCATTTTCAAATGCTAACAAAATACCAAAAGGTGTTGGCAGAGGCATTTGTACAAAACCAAATGCTTTCCATTTAGCTTTATCCCATAAATTAGTGTCAATAACGGTTTCCGCTATCATGTTTTTATGAGTTACGGAATTAAAATTTGGTTTTCCTTTATCTTTCTTTATTTCAGGTATAGATATTTTTATAGGATTTGAATTTCTTTTCAAAGGGTAATTTTTGGTGTTTTCTTTTTTCCAGTTTTCTAAAAAGAATTTCGGTTCTGAAGTCAATATGTTTGTCAAGAAATTTTTGTGCTCAATTATTAAAGAAAGCCTTTCATGAACTTCGTCATTTTTATACAAGTTTTCGAAAAAATCTTTATAATCTTTGAATAAATAATTATTTCCAATAACTAAGGGAACTAGTTCATCCATAAGTTCAGGAATATCTTTTGATTGATAATCATAACCCTGTTTAATAGATAAATTGAATACTTTTTTGCTCTCTTGTTTTATTTTGAAGAACCTATCTAAGTTCTCATGTTTAATATTAATAATAAATTTTTCAGATAAAGGAAAAGCATCCTTAAATGCAGTTGCTAAATATGATTCTAGATAAGCAAAAATAGTTTCACTTAAAATTAAAAGATGTAAATCATTTTTTGAATTGATTATTAACTTTATTCCAAGAATTCTAGTGTGAGATGATATTTTATCTTTACTTAAAAAATTACTGTCAAAAGCCATCTGTTTTACAAATGGTTGGTTTGCTAAAGTGTTATAGAATTGATTAAAGTGTTCCCTTGTAAACGAAGGACTCTTAGTTTCGTTTGTTTCAATTAATTCTTCATGACCTAATAGGTATAAAGCTGAATCACTACTTAACCAAAGGTCATTTTTATTTAAAATATCTGGTAAATCTGAAAGCTCTGTGAAATTATCATAATGAGTATTTAATAATCTTGTAGAAAGACAGCCATCTATTAGGTTCTCAATAGGCATTTCTTCATTTTCAATGTCTCCTTCTGATTGGAAATATTGTTTAATAACATTAAATAATTCATACCAAGTTAGTAATATAGGTATGCGTCCAATTATAGTTTCATTTTTTAAAATTTGTTCAACACTTTTATAAAGTCTTTTGTTAATTGTACCTTTAGTAAAGAACTCATTTATATATATGTTAACAGCCGAGACTAAGCAATTGTTGGCAGCCCAATGTAGACCTAAATTAGAATACGCTTCACTTAATAACATTAAACAAAAATAAAACTCGTCTTGTGTTTCCTCTTTAGCTAATTTTCTCACAGCCTTTCCAAAGAAAACTAGACTTTGTTTATTTAAATCATTTTTTAATTTGGTAATTCCCCTATTCAAATAAATTTTACCAGAAGATAATTCGGAAACTCTAGTTGATTCTAATTCTGCAATTACATGAATCAAATCATCATAATTTTCATCATCAGGAAGAATTTTATCATAAACATTAATGAATTCCTTTAACTGCTCAAATGGTATATCTAAATGTTTTTCACTTAGTTTAAAGTATTCTTTAAGTTTTATCAATTCATCAGAAACTGATATTCCATTTTCAATTTTTCTTCTTAATTGGAAGAATGATAAATGAAACTTTGCAAGAAGAGAAGTGGATGGTTTCTCTTTGTTTTTAGAACATTTAGTTATGAATACTATAAAATCTTGTTCTTCTTTTTCGATGTCAATTATAAGTATGTCCTTCGCCTCTTCAACATTTGATAAAGTTTTAAGAATATTTAAAAGATTCAAATAAAACTCTATGTTGTTTAAATTTGGATGACTTTGAACCAACTCTTTTACAATTAAAAACTCTTCTAAAAAGTTCTTATAGTCGTCATACCAATTGATTAATGTCCAAGCAAGTTGATAGTGGATTCTTATTTTTTGCTGTACACTACTGAGTTTATTTACAAATCTTTTTGCTCTTTCGAATTTTCCAACAACTTCTGTCTTTGGTAACTCTATCATTCTAGATAAAATAGCACTTTCTAAACAATCCTCTACTAATTGAAAGTCAACTTCGAAAGTTCTATCCGAGTTATTAATAGTTTCTTCAATTTCAGATAGATTTTTTATCCTTACTAAGTCATTTGCTCCAATTATTTTTTCTTCTCGATGTAAAGATGATAAATTTAAGCAGTCGATAACTTCATTTAAAAGATGGTTGCTATAAACCTTTTCAATTATCCATTCGGCATCAAGTATAGTAAGTTCAATTCCATATTTTTCATTAATAAAATCTTGTGTGTCTTTTTTATCCTTACTACGAATTTTTTGATTTGAAAAAAAATATGCTTTAGTGTAGCCTCTATTTGTTTCAATAATCTTTTTTACATCAGATTTAACCTTTGGTTTCCAATCTTTTTTAGCACTTATAGCAAAAGCCCAATTCTCATTTTCATTCCATTTATTTTCACTGATAAACCACCTATCAGAAACATAACTGGAAACTGGATATGTTTCTGAATCTGTTTTTCCATCTCCACCACCTGTTGGTCCGACCTGTGGAATCAAGTTTGGTGTGATTAGTTTTTCAGCTAATTTGCGACAAAGGTTTTCAAAACTATCATGTTTTTGGTTTGTAGAAATCTGATTTATTTCAAAAGCTAGTTGTTCTTTGGTCAATAGAACTTTGGATTCTGTTTTAGAATCTGAAAAATTTTCGGGTCGCAGTTCTCTATAAAATTGAGATGGTGTTGGAAATTTTTCTTTTTCGTTCATATTTATTTATGCAGTCAGTGCATGCCGCACAACGTTGATGTGTATGATTAGTGGCGTATTTAAGCACCTAATTTAGCAAATAAAAACAGAATAGAAAATCCGCAAGGATTTTCGTAAGCAAGCTAAAACCAGCCATTAATTATACACGGTGTTATGCACTGCCTTTTTTAATCCAGTTCATTAAAAGCTTCCATTACTTCATCAGATATTAATTTACAATGTTGCATATACGCAGGTTCGACTTCAATATCTAATCTATCATAACAAACTAATCTGACATCAATAGCTTGTCTTACTTTATCTGCACAAACTACAGGGTCTAATTTTCTAACTTCTCGATGGAATAAAAATAGATTAAATGAAATTACTAAATCAACTGGTAAAATGTTATTCCGAGGACCACAAATAAATTCTATATTTTCACAACAATGGAACATTTTCCAAGCAACTTGATTTAAGCCTCCACGACAGCAAGAATGCAGGAATATAGACCCAGGTTTATTACATTCACTAGAACAAATCAGCGCTGCGAATTGAATCCACGTTACATTTAAACTTCCTGAAATATTCCCAAAATCTGTATCGCAACCGTGAGTTGCCAAGTAGATATAATCATATTTGGTTCCATTTTGTAATGCTTGTTTTAAATCCGACAATGAGTTTATTTCAAATACGTCACTTTTAATATTGTACAATAATATTTGATTCACAATATTGTCAATTTCCGCTTGCTCAATATCTTCACTGGCTTTTAGTACAAGAAGTTTTTTCATTTATCGGTTTTTTTTAGGTTGTGCATAACGGTCTTGTGTATGGTTAGTTGCGTAGTTAAGCAACTAATTTATTAAACAAAAACTTACCAGAGAAAATTCCGAAGGAATTTTCCAAATAAGCACTTGCCAAAGCAATTAATTATACACGGTGTTAGCAAACGTTTTTTACTATTTTTTCAATTCTAATAATGTCATCTAGATTCACAAGTTTTGTGGTTTTTATAAATAGATTTTCATTATCAATTTCAATTTCTAATTTTTTTTCGTTTTCGAAATGCTTCAATAGGTTCTTTATTAGAATAATATTGTGACTTTTCTTTAAAGTGAAGCTTTCATAATCTGAAAATTTTATGTCATCATCATCTCTAAATAGGTCAAGAAATTTTTCTGAAGAAGACTTTTCTCTAAAGAAATAATGACCATTGATATTGTCTATTTTGACCCAAAACATTAGATGGGATTCTTTATAATGAATTGTTCCATTTAATTCAACAGAAGGCAATAAAACAATACCCTTTTTGAATTTAAATGGGTTCGAATATTCCCAATCATCATATTCAGTTAAGATTTTTGTTTTCTCTAGAAAATCAAATTGTTCATTTGTAAGTTCTGTTCTCAAATACTCCTTACTTTCTCTTAGATAATTTAAGGCTATTTCCGCTAGTCTCTCATCTTTAGTTGGAAGTTTTTCTAATTCATGTTCAGGGATAATTCGAAATTCGTTTTCATGTGCAATCCAATGTCCAGATTCAGCTTGTTCCAAAGTCAGTTTAATTCCGGTTTCTGGGTCAATTATATATTCATCGGCTAAACTTTCTTTTAATTTTCTGTCATACTCTTTTTGTTTAGGTGTATCAGATTTAAAACCCAAAAAAAGTATAAATAGTATTAAAATTCCTGCTGTAATAAAAATGAATTCAATCAATTTTTGTTTTTTTAATGTTTGCTAACGTTGATGTATAAGATTAGTGGCGTGTTTAAGCACCTAATCTAGTAAACAGATACTTGCCAGAGAAAATTCCGCAGGAATTTTCCAAATAGGTTAAAACTAGCCATTAATTTTATACGGTGTTGTGTACAGTTATTTTCTCCAATAAGTTTTTCCGTCAACGATTTTTAAGTCCGATATTTTGTCCGAGTAATAAATTCCGCTGTCCAATTCTGTTACTTTCATTTTTAATTCAACTTTTTTATTGTCGGTAATCAGTTCGTTTCGGTCAAACTCTTTTAACTTTTCATATTCCTTTTCGGATAAATATATTTTCTTAATGTCAGATTCCGTTTTTAAGTTTATCCAAGGTGATTTTAATAAATCATTTGACTTTAAAATATCAAAAACTCGGATAATTTCTAATTCATCTTTTCCAGCCATTTTACTCCAATGTATGCTATCGAAAGATTTTTCAAATTTCTCAATTGTCTTTTCATCAGCTCCATAGAAACTTCCAATGTCAATTAATTTGAAATATAAGTCGGCTTTAAATTCTTGCTCGTTTTTTGAACAAGACAGAATTAAAAATCCAATTATTAATGTCAGCGTGATGTTTCTCATAATTGTACACAACGGTTTTGTGTATGGTTAGTTGCGTGTTTCAGCAACTAATTTAGTAAACAAAAACGAACGCGAGAAAATTCCGAAGGAATTTTCCAAATAGGCAACGACCAAAGCAATTAATTATACACGTTGTTAGCCACAGTATTTATTCTTTTTTGATTAAAATTATTGTGTCTTTTTCGGGCAAATTTCTTTCTAAAAATTGATATCCTTCAAATTTTATTTTCAATTCCGTTTTTCCGTTTTTTGTATATATTGAATTATTATAAAATTCGATTTCATTGTTTAAATCTATTTCTTTAATTTTCCTTTCAAGTATTAGAAATTGCTTTTCCGTAATCTTATAAGGACAACACATTCCAAGAAAGCCTTGATTTTCTTGATAAATCACAAAATTATCTTTCTTATATTCGATATCATTCGGTTGAATAGGATAAAGAACTATTGAAGTTATAATTCCGAAAAATATTCCGCCAAACAACCAGAATAATAAAGTCAAAATTGGCGTAATTGCATAAAAACTAAAGTAAAATCCAATTTTCTTAAATGGCTTTAAATTCCAGAAAAATAGAATAATTCCACTTCCATAAACTAATAAGTTTATAATATAAGCAAGTCTATAATTCAGACTTATTTCAATCGTGCTTTTCAGGGTGAAATTCAGTAAAGCAAATCCCAAAAGGTAGAAATGAATCTTTGTTATTATATTTCTGATTTGGGTTTTGGTCATATTGTGGCTAACGTGTTTGTGTATGATTAGTTGCGTGGTTCAGCAACTAATTTAGCAAACTTTTACGAACCCGTGAAAATTCCGCAGGAATTTTCACAAGTAGGCTCAATGAAGCAATTAATTATACACGGTGTTAGCAAAAGTTATTTCTTTTTTTTCTCTTTTAACGATTCATATTCCGAAATTCCTAATTCGTTTTCAACTACATACATTTCTGGTCTTCCAACAGCAACTCCTATATTCATTGCGCATCTTACAAAATATTCTTGTCCTTTTTCAATGTCAATTATTACTGAAGCCCTTGATTCAGTTTTGCCCCAAAATTCGTGTTTTCCAAATTCTGTAATTTTATATTTGAACTTTTCTCCATTTCTAACTCTTCCGATAACAGTTTCATCATCCATTCTAATTTTGAATCCTATCATTGAACCAGTAAACATTTTTGGGCGATAAAAATAAACAACTGCATAATCAGCATCAGAAGGCAGTCTTGATTTATTTTCAAGTTTTCTGCTCTTCGAAATTTGCGCTAAAACATCTGAATTCAAGTTTCTATATAACTTTGCTTTTATCCGATAGCAAGTACTTCCAAAATTTGGTTTTTTAACTTCTGTTAAATGAATTAAATTTGCGCCCGATTTTTTAGCAGTTTCTTTTGCGTCATCAATAACTTTGGTATAACCACAATCTGTTGAGAATCCTGAATCTCCGATTTTTAATTCTCCAATAAAATTTGAGTTTGCTGGAATTTTTTCATTTTCCTTTATAACCAAAATTTCACTTTCATCGTCTAACGCCTTATATTCATTGTTCGATAGACTTGTTCTAATTTTTGGCGAACAAGATTGTAAAATTATCGAAGTGAACAGTAAAATTATAAATGTTCTTTTCATTTTTTTGAGTTCGGTTTTTTAATTTTTGCTAACGGTTGGTGTAAGAACAGTTGCGTGGTTTGGCCTGTAAGTTAGCAAAAGAAAAGTAACGTTAGGAAAGTCCGCAGGACTTTCCGATGAACACGGACCTAGCAATTGTTTTTACACGTTGTTACCACACGTTTTTTATTCCAATTCCGTCATTGTATGTTTCAATTCAGTTTTATGGAATGTTCTTAATTCTATCGTTTTATTTTTTTTGTTTTCAATTAAGTAAGGAACGTCTCCATCCAAAAATAAGATGTCAAATCCTTTGTGGTTAATTCGCTCCCAACGTGATGTTTTAAATTTCGGATTTTTATTCGATTTTCTCATAAAAGTTGAGTCAGTTTCAAAGTAAATAGTGTCTTGAAAGATATCATTTTTCCAAGAAAATGTTTTTCCAACCAGTTCAGCCTTTTGGTTGTTCTTAAATTTTTCTGATAATTTTCTATAAATATGTAAAAAGTCGTTATTTGGAATTTTAACAACTAATGAATCTGCGTTTACTTTTACTATCTCATAATACTCTAGAGGATTATCTTCCGAATATTCGTCGTTAAAAACAATATTGTCGGAGAAAAAATTTCTTTTACTTTCTCTCATTTGGTCAGTTCCAAAATCCCTGAATGAACCTTGAGCAAAGACTTTGTTTTTTTCAAAAGTCATTAGATTTTGAATTGGAAAAAACATATTTGAGTTTTCAGAATTCATAGATGATGAATAGTCTCCAATCCAAGTTCCTTTCAGTTTTTTGTCAGTTTGACAAGCAGATAGTAAAAGAACTAAAATTAATGATATGTATGGTGTTTTTCTCAAATGTGTGGTAACGGTCAAGTATATGAAAAGTAGCGCTGAAAAAGGGCGCTATCAATTCGTTTATACTCGAGCCGAATTTTTAAATTTTTCTATTTATCTTTCTTTTCTCAAATAGCCAAATTTAAAAATTTGGCAACCTCGAAAAAGTGCCCGAAACTTTGTGTTTACAACTGCTGGCGCTATTTTTTATATACATTGTTAGCAATAGTTTTACTTCTCATTTTCTTTTATTCTATCAGATTTTAAAAGTTGATAAAAAGCCACCGTATTATCTATATAGATTCGAGGTTTACCTGAAGTTATTGTATACATTTCCTTAAATAATTCTATAAATTCTTCCAAAATTTTAACTGAATTTGAACCAAGAATTGTGTGTGTAACAGAGCCATATTTTAAGTTTACCTTACGAAACTTGAGAGAGTTATTTAGCATAACATTTTTATCATAAGTCTTCATCTGATTTTCTGCCTTATGGTCAAGTATTACCCCAAGCATATTTAAATCTTCGTGTAATAAATAGGCATCGATTATCGGTTGACCAAAAAATAAATTTTTATCGAAATCAACAGTAATTTCTCCGAAAGAAATAGAAGCTTTTACAGCTATTTTTAATTTTGCCGCTTTTTTTAAAAAAAACCAAGAATCTACAATTATTTTTGAAAAATCTTCGATAGTATCTTTTTTAGAAAAAAACATAAATGAATCCGAAAACGTTACAGAACGAGTTTGATTCTTAGCAATTTTTAATTTTGATTTTTTCTCTTGCTCTTCGCCCCATTCAATTCCTTCAAGTTTTTCAACATAAGTTTTAAGTTGCTCAAGGGTTTTAAGGATTTGAGAATGCGTTTTAGTTTGAACCATATCTTTAAATCCTAGAATATCAAAGAATGCTACAAATCTATTATCTGTTTTTTTCCAACTCATTTTTTTAAATTATTGCTAACGGTCACGGCTATGAGTAGTTGCGTGGTTTAGGACTTAACTTTGCAAGTACACACCAAGTTGGAAATTCCGCAGGAATTTCCAAAGTAGGCGAGAACAAGCAATTACTTATAGCCATTGTTGTGTGCAGTTTTTATTCGATTATTCTTTTCTTTAAATCCATTCTTTCGTGCAATATTCTCGTTATTTCGACATATTCCTGTTCTAATGTTCTGTAGAAAATAATATGCCGATTTGTTTTCAATCCGAGAAGTTGCTTTGATATTCCATCGTAGTTTTTTCCTAAATCTGGATTTTCTGCAATTTCTTGACAATCAGAAATTATTTCATCGTAATATTTGTCAGCTTGTTTTTCCGACCAAACCTCAAATGTATAATCCCAAATCTTTGATAAATCCTCAACAGCTTTGTTCGTCAACTTATATTCAGCCATTCGAATGCTTTTTCGCTTTTAGAGATTCAAGATGTTTTTTTGGGTCAAAATCGTGAGCTATTCCGCTGTCAATGCCTTGTTGTATTGCGGTTTTCAAAGCAATTACCTTACTTTCTTCTTCCTCTAAAAGTCTCAATCCAGCACGAATTACTTCGCTAACGTTTTTAAACCTTCCTTCGCTTATTCGACTTTGGACGAATTGGTCAAAATAATTTCCGAGTGATATTGATGTGTTTTTGTTCATTTGACTACTAATTTTATCAAATATACCAAAAATTGGTATAAAGGCAAAATTTTTCTCAAATTGCACACAACGGTTTTGTGTATGATTAGTTGCGTGTTTAAGCAACTAATTTAGTAAACAAAAACGAACGCGAGAAAATTCTGAAAGAATTTTCCAAATAAGCACTCGCCAAAGCAATTAATTATACACGGTGTTGGCAACTGTTTTTTAATTAATTGTCAGATTAACAGTAATAAATTCAGTCGGACTTGATTTAAAATTCAATTCATAATCTCCAGCATTACTTGTTGTAAATTCATAATTAACCATTCGTATTGGTGCGTCTTGAGTACAAATGCAACCTACATATTTTGCTTCAACCTCAATAACTCGTGAATTTCCATTTTCAGTTTCAATAAATTTTCCAAATCCTCCACATCCATTAAAGACTTGAAAATTCACTTCAATGTTAATCGTTTCATTAACCACTCCTGTGGTCGGTGAATTTATAGAAGTAACATATTCAGTTTTGCTCGAAATACATTCATTCTCTTTTTCATCGTCATCACTACAGCTAATTAATAATCCAAATATCATTATTGAAATGAGTAAAATAATATTCTTTTTTTTCATTGTTTTTGTTTTTTAATAGACGTAAAACTTATGAAATGGTTGCGTTCAAATTGTTGCCAACAAATATATATAGTTACTGGTAACTATATATCTATTATATGCGCACTAAGTTAGCAAATCTTTAATTCTTTTAAATGAATTAGTGGCCACATGTGTATAAATTTCTGTTGTCTTGGTTGAATTATGACCCAATAACATTTGGATGTAGCGAATATCCGTTCCGTTTTCCAATAAGTGTGTTGCAAAGCTATGTCTAAGTATGTGAGGTGTTACTCTTTCTTTAATACCTGCAATTTTGGCGGAGTTAACAACAACCTTTAAGACGCTAGAGCTACTATATTTAGATTGGGAAATAGGGTTTTCAAACAAATATATTTTAGGTCTGTGAGTTTTAAAATACGTTCGCAAATCTTCGAGAACAATTTTATTGAGAACAGTATATCGGTCCTTATTGCCTTTTGCTTGTTCTACCCTAATGACCATTCTTTTGCTATCAATGTCTTCCAATCTAAGATTCAATAGTTCGTTTCTTCGTAGTCCTGAAGAATAGAGCAAACTTATTATGCATTTATGCTTTATGTTGTTTGTGTGGTTGATAATTGAGATAATGTCTTCCTTAGGTAATACTTTGGGTAGTTTGGATATTTTCCTCGGTCTCTCTATGGAATAGAATCGATTGGGCATCCCCAAGACCATTTCGTAATAAAACTTTATGGAGTTTATGGCCATATTAATCGAAGAGTTTGATTTATTCTCCTTAACTAACTTTTGAATGTATAGTCTAATATCATTCTCGTTAAGGCTGAACAGTTCTTTGTCTTTATAATAATTAATAAACGCCTCAAAACTATGGACATAATTTTTTACTGTGCTGTCCGAGTATTTTTTCAACTCCAATTTTAGCAGATAGTCCTCTGGGCATGGCTTATAGTTTTCTTTTTTTGATCTTGTTCTAAACCATTCAACATTAATAGCTTTATTGTTGTTGTTTAGTTCTCTGTCATTATAAAAATAATTTCAATTTACCCAGGCCACACCTCTGAATTTATCAAAAATCAAATTGAGGTTAGGTTTGTTGTTAATAATATATGCCATACCAAACTCATTGCTCCATTTCGGATTTGGTAACTCTCTAATTAATGCCTGAATAACTTTATCGGAATTGAACTGAATGCCGATACATTGTTTTTCTTTAATAAACAGGTGTTTCAATGTAATGTGTTTTTTCAGCATGTCGTTGTTTTTTATAAAGTTAGCAATGTAAAACGAAATAAATCTATCTTAAGCAAAATAGTGTTCGTGTAAATTTTACCCAATTTTGATGGTATTGGAAAAAAAATCGCGAAGTACTTAGAAAGCGGTGTAAAAGCGTCCATCATTATAGAATATCGCTTGAAGAAGCTCCTCGGTTCTAAAATAAAGGTAGATGATTAATTAAAACAGAACAGGCGGATTTTTAAAAGTTGAAATAAAGTAGCAGTAAATGCTGTGTTGAGAATCAGTAAATAATTATACTTTAACCTTATTCTTTACCGTCTATTGCAAAAATTTCAAAAGAGATATTTATCTGTTTCTTTATGGATATGGTTTTATGAAAAAAAATGAAAAAGGTACACCTCAATAATTTCTAATAAAATGGTAAGATTACATTCAAAAAACATATACCTTTGGGTTAATATTTATAGTTTAATCATGTAAACAAAACGAACACGGTTTTGAACACGATTACATAAAATTATCAGCTTGAACACCCAGTGTTTGTGTTGAAAAAGCGGTTTGGGTCGGGCTCATAACCCGAAGGTCACTGGTTCGAGTCCAGTTCCCGCTACTAAGCCTAGTGCCAATAAAACTAACGGATTGTGTCCTCACAATCCGTTTTTTTATGTCCGCAATTTCCTTACTTTTACAAAACGTACACGAAAGCGTACACGATTTTAAGATGAAACCTAGATTCTCTGAACCCAAACTGTATACTGGTGGAGTAGACATTTCCAAATGGTCTAGATTAACCAGGAAAGAACAGCAAGCTGCCTTGGCTGCTGATTGGTACATACGGTATTCTTTTGAAGAACCTGTTTCGGGACGATTAAAAAGACAGCCGAACATCAAGGCAGGGGGAAATAGGTTCAAAACCAAAAAAGAACGTTTCCAATTTCTGGAAACTATGCGCAACAACTTGTCGCTGCTGTTGGCATCAGGGTTCAACCCCTATGAAAATAACGACCTCAAAAAACAGGAATTTGTAGAACTCAATATGCAAGCATCGAATGGAGTTGTTAAAGCAACTGTATCAACGACCAAACCCACAGTCACAACTGATCATGATGTAGACGTTTCGATTGACTTAGAAAAAGCATTCAAAATCGTAGAGGACACTAAAAAGCGTATGCTAGCGGACACATCCTACTCCAGATATAAAAGTAGGGTCAATAGGTTTAAGGTTTGGTTGTTAGCCAAAGGCTATAAATTAACTGGACCAATCGATGCTATTGATAAGAAAACGATCATTTCATATCTGAATGAAGTATTGCAGCTTACCAGTGCAAGGAACAGGAACAACACAAGGACAGACATCAGCTCCTTTTTTCAAGTATTGGAGGATAATGACATTATCAAAGACAATTTCGTTAAAAGAATCAACGTTCTTAAATCAAACCCAACACGCAATAAGACCTATACACCAAAACAGGAAGATCAGTTATTGGAATATCTGGAATCAAACGATGCAACCTTGTTGTTGTTTGTAAAATTCATATCCTATAATTTTTTGAGACCTATAGAGGTTTGTAGACTCAAAATAGGTGATGTGGACATGGTAAACAAAAAACTGTATTTCAGGGCAAAGAACAAACCTGTAAAGGTAAAGATCATTCCTGAAATTCTATGGAAGGACATCCCAGACCTTTCTAAAATTGATCCAGAACATTATCTCTTCACCCCATTTGGTATAGGTATGGAATGGTCAGGTTCTGACAGTAACAAGAGGGATTATTTTTCTAAACAATTCAAAAAGGTCAAGGATCATTTTGGCTTGTCACATGACTATGGTTTATATAGCTTTAGGCATACATACATTACGAAATTATATAGGGAGATCAGAAAAGCGATGACACCCTATGAGAGCAAATCAAAACTCATGTTGATTACAGGGCATACGTCCATGTCGTCACTGGAAAAGTATCTTCGGGATATCGATGCCGAACTGCCAGAAGATTATTCAGAATACATAAAATAAAAAAAATGACTATGAGATATTTCGGAGAATTAAAGGAATCCAATTTAGAAGAAATGAATTTTAATGATCAGAACGCTTTATTGATTGAAAGGAAAATTATGACTACCGTTTATGCGGCTCCACTCAACTTTCCTTCTGTCCAGTCTCCTAGTCAAGATGACGAACAGAATCGAGATTTTAAATTTATAGAACTAGGGAGTAGAACAGTTTTAAGACCTGAACCCAATGTGGTTCTAACTGAAAAGTTCAAAAACGAACTATACTTTTTTCTGTTAGAACACTATGAACAAACATTAATACTTTTAGCTTCTATCGATAATCTGAAGTATTCTGGAGAGTTTGTGGGTATAAGTGAGGGTGCAGAAAAAAGGAAGATCACACTTCATTATTTTAAAAAACACTTCACGGAATTACAACAGGACATCCAGCTGCAGATGGCTTATGATCCCTCCATACAAGAATTAAGACCTGAAAGTTATTTTGATTTATTGCTACGGAAAAGAAACGCTTACATATACAAACTTATTCATCAACGTGAAATAATAATAAACTACGTAACTGGAAATAAAAATTATTTTACAGATATGTTGATTAATACAAATCAGTACTTATATGAGGTCATTCAATTTGAAGTTAAGTTAAAGACTTTGGTGTCATATAACACTATATATAATTTCCAGCCTAATGAGCACTTTACAATGTATCCGCATTGGGATTATGCGTATAACGAGTTTAAAGATAAATTATTTAGTTCACCAAATGGGTTTGAATTTTTAGGTTTGTTTATAAAATCAGAGAATGACCTCAATCTCGCAAAATTAAGCTGTCTCTTTCACGTCCTTAATGAAAGGGAACTAATCAAAAATTCCAAAAGTCGATTTTCAAATTTATTAAATAAACATTTTAGCCTTTCTTTTACCGTTGGAGAAATTAGAGATCCCTTAATATCGGGTAATCATATCGACAAAATAAGATTGCAAGAATATGAAAAAAATCTAACCGCATTTCTGTTGGCTAGAAGCTAATTTGACATGCCCTCTTAAAACATACACACTTCCACCTAACTTTACAGGGTTTCCACCTAACAAATACTCCTTTCCTCATAGTATAATTAGTTAATAATCAGTTTATTGTGATTAATTTTAATTTAAATTAATTGCTATGAATAAACACTCATTAAAAGGTTTGCTGAAAACCTTAATAGTATTAATAAGTCAGAACAATGACTTATTGGAAAAATTGATTCGTGAATACAACAACAGTCCATTTCTCACATCTTCAGAATCGAACCCTGACATCTTCCTTAATACTAAGGAGGTATGTATGATGCTAAAATGCAGTAGCGTCACTTTATGGAAACTACGTCGTGACAAGAAAATTCGCTTTCTAAAATTCGATAAAAACATCAGATTCCGACAATCGGATGTTGTTCAATTCATAACTCAAAATTCCTAATTATGAAATCGATTTTAAACATCAGGATAGACGAGCTTCTTAAGAAACAAATTGAGTTAGCTGCACAGGATGAGGGTATGACCGCTTCCGAATATACAAGAAATATCTTGGAAGGGTACTTTGACTTCAATCAAGGTGAAAACACGGAAAATGTGATACCTATAAGAATGACAATGTATGTTTCAACACCCTTTCATGAAACTAAAGAGTATGTATTTCTTATCACATGGTTATACAGCAAGGTTGTGAATCCTTATGTATACGAATCCAACCAGCAGGTTTTAAGCATAAAACGGATGTTGGAGCTTGCTATTAAGGATCAAGTATTTTCCAACGATTTTCGTTTTGAATTGCTGAAGGTTTTAAATGATCTTAACAATTATTTGTACCAACCAGACGGAACAGGAAAACAGTTTTGGTTCTGCGTTCCAAATAATATGTTTTCATTGGATTGTAATATTATGTATAACGAAATATGTACAATACAAAACCTATAGACATGAAAACACATTCTGAACCTTTTATAGATAAAATTGCTTATAAGGCTGTTAAAGAGGAAATTGATGGAAGCATCAAAGTATTGGAACAATCCGCCCATGGGAGCAAATGCTTTGTAGTGAAAACAGCCAATGAATGGATTGATATTGCCAAAAAAAGACCAATACCCAAAATGTTGTTTGGTGTATTTTGGTTTGAGGGTGAAATATGCATTCTGTTTGCTGACACCAATGTAGGTAAGAGCATATTAGGCATGCAAATTAGCGAGAGTATTTCCAAAGGGCTTCCTATTACTGGTTTTGAGTTAGAGGCAAGATCCCAAAAGGTTATCTATCTTGATTTTGAACTATCCGACAAGCAGTTTGAAAAACGATATTCCAATAATTATTCGGATCATTATAAGTTTTCAAACAATTTCCTAAGAGCAGAAATTAATCCAGAGATGGAAATCCCAAAGCAGTTCAAGAGCTTTGAAGAGTTTTTGATTCATTCTGTTGTGCAAATCTTAGAAGATACTAAAGCTACCATATTAGTGGTGGATAATATCACCTATTTGAGGAATGATAACGAAAAGGCAAAAGACGCATTACCGTTAATGAAAGAACTAAAATCCATTGGTAAGAAATACGGTATATCAATTTTGGTTTTGGCACATACACCAAAAAGGGACTCTTCAAAACCGTTGACAAAAAACGATTTGGCTGGCAGCAAAATGCTCATCAACTTCTGCGATAGTGCATTTGCCATTGGTGAAAGTGCATCCGATAGCAGTCTACGCTATTTGAAACAAATTAAACAACGTAATACAGGATGTGTATACAACGAGGAGAATGTAGTGGTTTGTGAGATACTTCAAGATCATAATTTTTTAAAATTTCAACTTGTTGATTTTGATAGTGAAGCAAACCATCTTGGAAGAGCATCCTCACCAAACCATGCGGTGAGAAATGAAGAAATAATAGGCCTGCATAAGAAAGGTGTGCCCAATACACAAATTGCCGCTCAATATGGCTTGAGTGAGGGAGGTATACGTAAAATTCTTAATAAGAATGAACCAGTAGACTCTTAAATGGATGCAAATACTGTACATACTATAGCGAAAGCTCTTCCTGAAAAGGAGTATATGCAGTTATTTATGCTAATGCAGGGTAATGTCAACCTGAAAAGAAAATTCAAGAAAATAGAAAATCAAGTGGATGTTTTGACTGACAGCGAAGCTATTCAGTATTTGTTTGATAATGTTTTCAATAAAAGATAAGGTAATGTTTGAGTTCGTACCTCTCGTACTTTCTATAAAAAGTACGATAGGTACGAGAAGTACGAGTAAATCTTTCAATAAGATATAAAAATGAATCAGTTTAAATATAGTCTAGACAAAAGCAGTAAGAAATTCTCGTGCCCCTCCTGTCATAAAAAATCCTTTGTTCGTTATACCGACAACGAAGAACAATGTTATTTGGAAGCAAATGTGGGGAGATGTGATCGCGAATCAAAATGCCAATACCATTTAAAACCAAATGGCAACGTTTCATTGGTTTCTTTAACAGGATCAGTTGTTAAACAACCTAGTCATCATGACATTAATGTACTTTCGAGTTTTGGTGTGCACTACAACAACAATAATTTTATCACTTATTTAACCAGACATTTTTGTAATGTAGATATTATAAAGGCTATTAAGAAATATTTTATTGGAACATCAACACATTGGAATGGCGCTACCATATTTTGGCAGGTTAATGAATATATGGAGGTGTATTGTGGTAAAGTAATGTTGTATGATACAAGCACTGGTAAAAGGGTTAAAAGACCGTATACACATATTTCATGGATGCATAAAGTGCTGTGTATACAAGGATTTGTGCAACAACAATGTTTGTTTGGCTTGCACAACCTGTGTGATTACAGTGTAATCCATACAATTTGTATTGTTGAATCAGAAAAGACAGCAATCATTATGAGTATTTTGTTTCCTGGTGAATTGTGGTTGGCGACAGGGTCTAAAAACAATTTTAAAGAGCAATTATTGAGACCTGTTAAACAATTTAAAATTATCATGTTTCCAGACAAAACGGAATTTGTTGATTGGAATACTAAAACAGAGAATTTAAAAAAGCAAGGTTATAACATACTTTGCAGCGGTATGCTTGAGGGTAAAGATTTGGATGAAGGAGATGATTTGGTTGATTTGGTGGTTTCTCACAGGGTACTAATTTAACAAAATTGATAAATAGTTGTAAATAGGGTCTGTTCTTCAAGTGCTCTTTTTAATTTTAAATTATCTTGAAATCAACTAGCCAACACTAATTTTTTTGAAATGCTCAAAAACAAATCGGGTGTAAAATTAATTGCTTATGTTGTGAATTGCTTTCAGAATACTATTTTAGTAGTGGATTCGCAGGTAAATTACGTAGAGAACAAAGAGGTCGTTAGTTGTGAATTGCTTTCAGAATACTATTTTAGTAGTGGATTCGCAGGTCCATTTCTTTAACCTTATAAAGAAGTCGGTTGTGAATTGCTTTCAGAATACTATTTTAGTAGTGGATTCGCAGGGAATCTCGTAAAGTAGCGATGCCTTTAGGTATTGTGAATTGCTTTCAGAATACTATTTTAGTAGCGGATTCGCAGGCCAAATAGCGACGTAACAAGAGATTATAGGTTGTGAATTGCTTTCAGAATACTATTTTAGTAGTGGATTCGCAGGTCCTTGGTCTTTAGGCAAAGAAGCTCTAGTGTTGTGAATTGCTTTCAGAATACTATTTTAGTAGTGGATTCGCAGGTCAACAAGATGTTTCAGATAGTCAACGTATGTTGTGAATTGCTTTCAGAATACTATTTTAGTAGTGGATTCGCAGGACTGCATGCGTGATGACTCCTACTCCTGTGTTGTGAATTGCTTTCAGAATACTATTTTAGTAGTGGATTCGCAGGAGAAACTATACATATTACTGTAGAGTACTGGTTGTGAATTGCTTTCAGAATACTATTTTAGTAGTGGATTCGCAGGCGCTAAAGAGGTTAAATAAATGATACACTAGTTGTGAATTGCTTTCAGAATACTATTTTAGTAGTGGATTCGCAGGTGACCTCAAATTTTACCGTACACTTATCCAGTTGTGAATTGCTTTCAGAATACTATTTTAGTAGTGGATTCGCAGGTCCTTGGTCTTTAGGCAAAGAAGCTCTAGTGTTGTGAATTGCTTTCAGAATACTATTTTAGTAGTGGATTCGCAGGTCCTCATTGATATAGAGCGCACAATATCGTGTTGTGAATTGCTTTCAGAATACTATTTTAGTAGTGGATTCGCAGGTCAGGGAGTAAAAAGACCTTTAATTATTCCGTTGTGAATTGCTTTCAGAATACTATTTTAGTAGTGGATTCGCAGGAGGCTAAAGGAAATTGACAGTCTTGATCATGTTGTGAATTGCTTTCAGAATACTATTTTAGTAGTGGATTCGCAGGCTTTTTACTCGCTGTTTTAAGAGGCTTTTTGTTGTGAATTGCTTTCAGAATACTATTTTAGTAGTGGATTCGCAGGGCGTAACACCCATTGGAGAAAAACGCATCTGTTGTGAATTGCTTTCAGAATACTATTTTAGTGGTGGATTCACAGGGTAAACATTATCATCTACGAGCATGAATTAGTTGTGAATTGCTTTCAGAATACTATTTTAGTAGTGGATTCGCAGGACTTGTAATTTTTTGAAACACGTTTTTTCGTTGTGAATTGCTTTCAGAATACTATTTTAGTAGTGGATTCGCAGGACTTTTTGTTCCAAGATCGAAGTTTTTAACGTTGTGAATTGCTTTCAGAATACTATTTTAGTAGTGGATTCGCAGGCATTGCCCAGGCTTATTGATCTGCACATCAGTTGTGAATTGCTTTCAGAATACTATTTTAGTAGTGGATTCGCAGGAAAGGTGAATATCTGGTCCTCATAAAATTAGTTGTGAATTGCTTTCAGAATACTATTTTAGTAGTGGATTCGCAGGATGGTAATATTCTTTAAAGCACCATAATACGTTGTGAATTGCTTTCAGAATACTATTTTAGTAGTGGATTCGCAGGGCTACGCCTTTACCCCAGTCCAGTAACATAGTTGTGAATTGCTTTCAGAATACTATTTTAGTAGTGGATTCGCAGGCTTTACAGGCAAAAGCAGTTAGACTTTATCGTTGTGAATTGCTTTCAGAATACTATTCTAGTAGTGGATTCGCAGGCATAACAGCTTCTTTTCCGAAGTTATTATCGTTGTGAATTGCTTTCAGAATACTATTTTAGTAGTGGATTCGCAGGAACAGCGCGTGCGCGACCAAAAGGCAGAGAGTTGTGAATTGCTTTCAGAATACTATTTTAGTAGTGGATTCGCAGGGGTTTTGGTATAGATACCTTCACGTATATTGTTGTGAATTGCTTTCAGAATACTATTTTAGTAGTGGATTCGCAGGGGTTTAATTATTTATAAAGAATAACCTCGTGTTGTGAATTGCTTTCAGAATACTATTTTAGTAGTGGATTCGCAGGCAAACCACTGCGGTGCGTGAATCTCTTGTTGTTGTGAATTGCTTTCAGAATACTATTTTAGTAGTGGATTCGCAGGCATTGCCCAGGCTTATTGATCTACACATGAGTTGTGAATTGCTTTCAGAATACTATTTTAGTAGTGGATTCGCAGGGGACTGTCTAAAATCCAATCTATTGTACTGGTTGTGAATTGCTTTCAGAATACTATTTTAGTAGTGGATTCGCAGGTATTAGTTTTGTGTCGTGAGATAGGTTAGTGTTGTGAATTGCTTTCAGAATACTATTTTAGTAGTGGATTCGCAGGTTAATGTTACCAGTCACCTCCATCATTTGGGTTGTGAATTGCTTTCAGAATACTATTTTAGTAGTGGATTCGCAGGTGTGGAACAAACCAATGATGAATTGGCCGTGTTGTGAATTGCTTTCAGAATACTATTTTAGTAGTGCATTCGCAGGTTAGGTTTTCTTTGATTATTCGGCGTTTATGTTGTGAATTGCTTTCAGAATACTATTTTAGTAGTGGATTCGCAGGTCATCGCCACCAATTGCGCTAACCAATTAGAGTTGTGAATTGCTTTCAGAATACTATTTTAGTAGTGGATTCGCAGGACGGTGGTTATACAGGACAGCCAGACGTTGGTTGTGAATTGCTTTCAGAATACTATTTTAGTAGTGGATTCGCAGGCAGCTGTTAAAACAGCATCACCTGAGTTATGTTGTGAATTGCTTTCAGAATACTATTTTAGTAGTGGATTCGCAGGTGTCCCATCTGCTATAACTTTAAAAGAATCGTTGTGAATTGCTTTCAGAATACTATTTTAGTAGTGGATTCGCAGGACGTTATTTATAATATCGTATTGACCGCTAGTTGTGAATTGCTTTCAGAATACTATTTTAGTAGTGGATTCGCAGGCTCTAATAAAACCATTGGAAACAGCAGATTGTTGTGAATTGCTTTCAGAATACTATTTTAGTAGTGGATTCGCAGGTCAGCACGATTTTCCCAATTCTTTTTATTGGTTGTGAATTGCTTTCAGAATACTATTTTAGTAGTGGATTCGCAGGGTCAAAATAATACAGGAAAAAGCTTTTTGTGTTGTGAATTGCTTTCAGAATACTATTTTAGTAGTGGATTCGCAGGAGTAATATTATTTCTAAAAGATGAATCATAGTTGTGAATTGCTTTCAGAATACTATTTTAGTAGTGGATTCGCAGGGTGTATAAATACAGGATGTTATAAGGAACTGTTGTGAATTGCTTTCAGAATACTATTTTAGTAGTGGATTCGCAGGATACCAGCTATAAAAAGCTGATATCCTGTTTTTTATATCAAAAAATAGGATATAAAAAATATGGATCGTCTTTAAGATGTTCTTTTACTCAACCTTATATTCCGCTTTCTAAAATAATTCAAGTTGTTGGCTAGGAGCTTCTGCCTCTACTTCTTTTTGCCCATGAAATAATTCCATCATCCCAAATTGTTTGTCTGTAATTTGCATAATGCAAATTTTTCCTTTTTTTGGCAAACTTCTTTTGGTGCGCTTAATATGAACACTGGCATTTTCTCGGCTAGCGCAAAAACGCATATAAATACTAAATTGAAACATGGCAAAACCATCTTTTAATAAGTTTTTTCTAAACCGAGCAGCGGTTTTACGTTCTGTAAGCGTCTCGGTTGGTAAATCAAAAAATACAAGTACCCACATAGATCGGTATTGGTTAAGTCTTGAAAAGTTGCTGTGTTCACTCATATATGGAGTCGACTATTGGTATATTCGGGATACAGTATTTTACGACTCGTTCCCAAAAAGCACTCATAAAGGCTACTGGTGCTTCTGCTTACAGCGTTCATCAACGGGCTCCATTTGCCATCTACAAGCGTGTCTAAAGCTGGAATCATTAAAAGTTCTGTTTTTAGCTTTGTAGAGAGCTCGGTCAAGTCGCATCCAGTTTCTACAAGATCAAAGACTACTGCATCCACATAAATACGGTAAGGCTCCATAATATCATCTGCCAAGCAGAAGGCATTGTACTTATTACGATGAAAGATGCCCACAGAGGGCAGCATACCGCTACTTACCAAAGCTCGAGCAACCACCGCTCTTAAAATGGCATAGCCGTAATTGAGAAGATTGTTGGGGGGTACCCCTTTTTGATTACGACTAAACCCATCCACCTCATGAAATAAATTCTGAAAATAGTATGCCGCGGCAACAGCTTCCAAATTACCTTTATCACCGCTTTTGACGTCAGTGCTCCATCGTTTCAGCTTTAAGGCATTCTTCCCTCTAGCTTCTAAATGTAGAGCTTGGTTCATGATTTTGGCACTTACGGTTTGTTGCCAAAGGTTTTTCTTTAGCGGAAGACTGGCATTGAGTTGATGCCGCATGCGCTCAGTTTGTTCTGTATGTCCCACCAAAGGCTGTAACAAGGAGCAGGGGAGGTGCTGTTTGTCACAGGTAATAACTGCCGTTTTATTTTGAACTAGCTTCATCATTAAACCGTTGGTAATGGTGATTTGCGGATCTTCTAGTACCACATAGCCTAAATCTTCTATAGGAATAATGGCTTCCTCTTTGTTTTCTTCAGGAAAGTTGACCACCAGTTGCTCGTTACGGGTACTGAGGTAGGCGGGATTACCGAAAAAGAGGGTGCGTTTGATCATTTTTTAGTATTCTCCTATTTGAACAATTTGACCTAAGTGATTTAGTCTTACTTTAATTAAATCTCTTAATCTTTCTGGCGAACGAATCCTTTGATAAGTAAAATCTAAATTATTATCAGAACTGGTTTCAAGATGATGTCTAAACCTATAATCTTTGGTGGAAATGCTTTGGACTCTAAATAGACATTGGCTGATCATAGAACTATTTATACCATTAATCAAATCAATTTCATTCAGATTAAATTCTTTAGATGGGAAAATGAACATTTCATTTTGCTTCATTGTGAACTTAAATTTCCAATTCAAATGAGCGTTGTACCCCTTAGCTATAATCGGTAAATTTTGATTAACTCTTTCTACGGCTTCATAGAGTGATACAACCTTCTCTTGTAACTTGCCTTTGTCATCCTCATAAATTGCGACGTGATGATTGTTACCAAGGCTCACATAATCTACGGGGATTTTTTTATCGAGTTCATCAAGAAGCACTTCTCCGACATGATCATTTTTATAATGGAGTGGCTCGGCATTGCTTACACCGGTTATGGTGACCCTTTTAATGGCAATTCCTTTTCCTTTGTTCTGCCAAATAGGTTTTTTATCTAAATCTGAAAAGGCTTCTTTTTCATTGCCGTTGTGTTTTGCTTTGCGTTGTTTAAGAATTTCTCGGATGCCTAGGTCAACTACTTTATCAATATTCAACCCTGGCGAAACGTCTTTTCTAATTGTAAAAATATCCTCAAAGCAGAGTACTTCATTTAAAGGCTCATCATTCCAAGCAAGAGGTTGATTTTTGAGCGTTTTTGTATCAAAAGCCTTTTTAGGATCGTTCTCAAATTGAGACAAATGTTTCAAAACCAATTCGCGTTGTCCAAAATGAATAATTTGTTGTACCTCTCCAATAGAAAAATTCTTGTTAATTTTGGTCGGCTTTTGTTTGGGCGCTTTAGATTTGCCATAGATGGTTGCTTCATGAAGCTGCCCTCTTGGCGTTAATTCTAAAGCAGTATTGAAACCACCATCCTTTTTGGTTTTATTTAAATTTCGAGTGACCACTTTATTTTTAGTTTTAAATGAAACCAAAATATCTTCTAAGTGCCTTTTGGCTTCACTTCTAAATTTAGGCATTGGTTTTATGAATTTTCGCTTATAGTTCCCTTTGTCATCTTCAAACTTTTGTGTAATTAGGGTTTCAATATTCTGGATAGTTTTATGCTTATCGTGAGTTTCGTCCCTACGAGCGTTGAGATTATTGATATATTGAATATGATTGTGAGTAGTGAAGGCTACTGCCAAAGCATCCATTGCATGATGCCTATGATCATTGCGTTTTGTCCAATCTTTTATTTTCTCAATTTTTTTATCATTTTTACGTTCCTCAATTTCTATAAGCCCTATCGCTCTATATTTTGGTAAATTGAGTTCTTTAAGCACATTTATGATTCCCCAATCCTCTCTAAGCCTGTCCGTGATTCTTCCTGTAGTAGGTGTTACCTCTTTAAAAACCTCTAGAAGCATTGTGCGTGATTTTTTTGCGATGTACTGACTGTTGCGCAAGTCTCTTTCTATAAAACCCTCTTTGATATCTTTAGCGCTTTTTAAAAGACGGTCTCGTTTGCCTCTACTTATAGGGCCTTTACCTTTATCATAAAGTCCTTCTACACGTTCAATATAGTTTTCTAACTCTGTATTTTTATCTTGTGTAATAAAATCAATCGCTGTGCGATTGGCTTTTTTTAAATTGACGTGGCGATAGGCCAATGTTTTGTTTGAAAAAGAGTCATCATATATCAATGCTTTGGGTAAGATATGTTCTATGTCAATTTTACTACTGAATAGATCCTGTAATTTAATTTGCTCATCTGAAAACAGACTTTTGTGTCCTCGAGGAGCGAGCTCGTTCCAAAGTTTATATTTAACAATATCATTTTTGGTAGGCGTAAAGCCAAATTGTTGTTGGATGGTTTTGGCAATGTCTAGATTGATTTTAGTGGCAGAATTAATGTACTTTGTTGTCTCTAAACGCTCTTTTGCTGATTTTTTTAGATCTCTCGCTAACTCAATCCTGATTTCATCGGGTTTTCCGTAAGTATCGCAAATTTGGTTTACCACGTGAATCATTTGATTAAGTATTTTCTCAACGACTGGGTTACGCAGACTATTTTTTCCTAAAATTTCTAATCGCTCCTTAAGTTCTCTTTTTTTATTTTCTTCGGAAGTTATGCTATTGGAATGATTGTATCCCGCTTTGTCGCAAGCCTCGTAATAATTAAAACCGTCCTGAAGATAAGGTAGGATTTTTCGAATGGCTCTTGCAGAAAGATTCCCATAATCATTGGGAAAACTAATATTAGCGAGCATAGCAGCATATACTGGCTCAAAACCATATTTTTGATGTAACTTTTTTTTAAGGCTCACATCAGAGTTTCCGTAAATTAATTTATCCTCTTCTGAAATGACCGTATCATCACCTGCGGAATAGAGTAAGTGCCATAATTCATAACTTGTCTGTTTGCTGTAAGTATTTCCTTGTAGAGTTCCGTCAAACTCTAATAAAGATGCATCAATACCAATGCTAGGAAAAACGGCTTTTAATTCTTCAAGAATTTCTGTTGCAGAATTTTCTTTCCAATCAATGCCGTAACCTTCTCTAGTAGCGATTTCCTGGTAAACATTAAAAAGTTTCTCGTTAGTTGTATTGCCCTTTATTCCTTCTTTAAAGTTGGTTTTCCATTCTTTTGTTGAAAGGCCTAATAATTTCAAAACTGAAGTTTCATTTAAATCTCCTCTCAAGTTCGCTTCTAAAAATAGTAGTTTTCTGTCCTCTTCATCAAGTTTAAAACTGGCGGCATCTTTGTCCGATCCATCTTTAGGGTTGCCAAAGTATTTAAATTCTAAATTGTTGATGTTCTGCCAAATCTTAAACTCTTGAAAAAGAGGGGATGATTTTGGTATAACTCTTTGTCCAATTGTTCTTTTTCGTTTCGTTTGTTTTACTTCATCAAAGTATTCTTGTTGCCAACTTTCAAACAAACAGAAACTCAACAGTCCCTTTTGAGATTTAAGAGGTCGCTGATAAAAAATGATGATATCTCTAATTTTAGCTTTTAATTCATCACTCAATTCTGGATGAAACTCTGCTTGGGTATTCCAAATCTGCTCAAATTCATCTAAGTAGTCCTGACGGTAAAATACTTGGTTTTTAAGAGAAGTATGCGGGTTTTTCTTTATTTGGTTGTAGAGATATTCTCCCACTGTGAGCTTATCGATATAAAGCTCTTTGCTTCGGTCGCTTATTTTTCCTAAATAACCACTTGTACCTTTGATATCGTTATTGATTTCTTGAAACACGATAGCAAGGTGCTCTAGACTTAATTTTTTAGATAACCCATCTTTACGCAGTTCGTAGCGTTTGATTTTTTGTTCATTTCGGTTTCCCTCTAATTTTATGCCTTCAATTTGAAATGGTTTTGAACAAATAGTCCATGTTTGCCCTTTATTTTTGCCCTTTAAATCCTGATAGAGTATTTGGGTAAGAATTTCTGGGTAATATTCTTTTTGTTTTGTCCAGATTGCATCAAATTCAGTTTTTAAATCAGATGGGTAAAAGTCAGGGATATGTTTTTTTTCTTGGGTCAATAAGTTGAACACATACTGTCCTGGCATCAATTTATTATCATAAAGAATTTTTGCAACAACCATCCCATCAATAGCAACACCATCATTTTCATCTTTAGATTTTCGGCTACTTTTATAGCCTCTTTTTTTATTAATGCCCAATAAAATTTTAGACAAATCTTCTAAAGAGACTTTTTTCCTAGCGGCTAATGCCCTTAATGCTATTGTTTGATGTGTAGTGTCTTTTCCTATTTCTGTAAGGGGCGTATTTTCGGTTATAAAGTTTTGCTTTTTTAATTCATGTATTAGAAAATCACGACGTAGTTGATACCTGTCTAGATTTCTACGCGCACCGCGCTTCAAAGTTCTATCAGCGTTTGTAGTGATAGGTTTACCTCCTTCAAAATTAATTTTTTCATCAACTGTTAGTGGATTTACCCGCACTCCTAGCTTTATAATGTTTGATTCTTCTTTGTTTTTAGACTCTTCTACAAGTGCCCAACCTATGCTTGTAGTCCCTAAATCCAATCCTAAAATTCTCTTCATAATATGTGTTTTGTGTAATATTGATGTTTTTTTTATTGAAAATGAGTGATGGCTCAAGCTTAATAAAAATCAAATGCTTATATTTATAATCTGAAAGCAATTCACAATAAGGATTATTCCGTTGTGTAAACATTCAAAGCGGCCCATACTTGTTGTGGGTCGCTTTTTTTTATTTAATATCGCTTAAAAAATTTTGTTCATAGTATTTTATAGCTAGCTCTTCATTATTCGAAATAGCGTAAATATTTCATAATTATTATTGCTTAACCAAAAAGGAAACTAAAGAAACAGGTGCTTATTAAAACAAATGCTACAGTCAATAACCTCATATTTTGATGAGTCAAAAATTACTTAAAAGGCCATTAATCTAGGGATAGAAAATAAAAGTAGGTCTTTTGAGTTAAAAACCAAGTAAATTTTAAAAAAAAATTAAGTGGCAAATAGAAAGAAGAAAAGACTGGAGACACATCTGTCTTAAAATGTTCTCTAATCCTAAAACGTCCTACTTGATCCAAAGTTCACTTAAAAGCACCCATAGGTAATCCTTTTAATATAATGTCTTAGTTGTATCAACTTTAAGCATCCGTGTAAGTACTTATTCAAAAAACAGATACAGACACGGTAAGGGTTTTTCCTTTATGTCGTTTAATGATTAATAGCTGCATATTGGAAGGGTCAGTTCTTCCTCCTATCGATAATATAATAATATGATCAATTTCGTACCCATAAGGCGTCTTTCATATCCTCCTAATTTTAAAAAAAAACTTTTATTCTTTTTTCACCTTCAATTTTAGACTAAATATCTTTGAGTTTTTTCAGTGTTCTTGTTCGTCGTAATTCTCTTCAACCATATATCTATCTTTAATCCAAATCAACCATGTTTTGAATACTGTTGCATCTCCGCTATTTGATCATGATCTTTTGTAATTATAAGTTGCAAAGCTCTTTACTGTCTTTACATTCTTTTTGATTGGTAGGAGAACTTAATTCTTTTAAAGATTTTTTTTTTGACAATTATTTTTAACTAATTGCATTTTTCTATGATTTAATAAGTAGTTGTTAGTTATAAAAGATAACCTTGTTCAGGAAAGTAATTTTAGAGGTCGGATTAATTTTAGATTAGAAAGAAGCCATTATGCGTATCAAATCTGAAATAGGAATTATAGGAAAAGCGTATTTTGAAATATTTAAGAATTTGATAGCGCATTTAATATTCAGAATAATCCATGCGTCAATATGATATTTTGTGTTATTTTTGAAAAGAAATATACTAATCGCAGTACACGATTCCGTACACGATTTTAGTGTCATAGGGTAAATATAGCGTAAAATTCGAGGTGTTTTCAAACTCATAACCCGAAGGTCACTGGTTCGAGTCCAGTTCCCGCTACTAGATGTAATTCGTTTCAAATCAATGGTTTTGTTTATTCAAAACCATTTTTTTTATGTTTAATTTAAATTGTTATCTTGCAAATGAACACGGAAACGAACACGGTTCAGAACACAGTTTGCAAAAAAAGAAAAATTTTTCGTCCCCAAAAATCTATATTGCCAATGGGAATTTAAATAAGCGTTGGCACGTCCATTACTCTTATCGAAATCCAGATACCGGAAAACTCCAGCGCATGAACAATATCTATGGCGGTGCCAATAGATATACTACTAAAGAAGACCGCCTCGCCATTTTGAACGTTTACAGGTCCAAACTCTTAAGTTTATTGAAAGAAGGTTTTAATCCCTTCGAAGATAACACAAAGCGATACCAAGAGCGTGAGGATGGAAAGTCGAACAAAGGCCCGGTAAACGGTAACAAAACGCCTAAGAAACCAGTTGATCCTGAAACAGTAGATGAATCTATTACGGTCGCAATGCCTTATGATGAAGCGTTCAAAATAGGTTTAAAATATAAGGAAAAACTTATCAGTGACACAACAAGGCGGAGCTACGAGAATCGGTTGAAGAATTTTTTGCTGTGGGTCGAGAAGAACCATCCCGAAGTGAAGACAATTACGGACATTGATAAAAAAATAGTAATTGATTTTTTGAACCATATCCTGGACAAGACCAGTCCCAGAAACCGTAATAATTACAGAACAGATTTAAGCAGTATCATGCAGGGATTGGAGGACAATGACATCATACAGTCTAATTTTATAAAAAAAATACCTGTTCTAAAATCTGTACCACAACGAAACAGAACATACTCACGGGAAGAACAGAGAACTATTTTCGAACATCTAGAAAAAACGGACGAAACCCTATTGCTCTTTATAAAGTTCATCTCCTACAATTTTTTGAGACCCATAGAGGCCTGTAGATTGCGTGTGGGCGATTTGGACATCAAAAATAAGCGCATACAGTTCAAGGCAAAGAACAGTCCATTGAAAACGAAGATCATTCCCGATATTCTATTACGGGATCTCCCAGATCTTTCCAAGATGAACAAGGAGCACAGTTTTTTTACGCCAGATGGCATAGGTGGAGTATGGGATGCAGAGCTGAGCAATAAAAGGGACTACTTTTCCAAACGGTTCAAGCGGGTCGTCAAAGACCCATTTAATTTGGGAGCGGATTATGGCCTGTATAGCTTCAGGCATACATATATTACAAAATTATACAGGGAACTCGTAAAGGGCTCGTCACCATTTGAGGCCAAGAGTAAACTGATGCAGATAACAGGACATTCTTCCATGAAGGCACTTGAAAAATACCTGCGTGATATTGATGCTGAGTTTCCTGATGATTATTCTGAATTAATAAAATCCTAAATCAGTATATTGGAAAAGCCCTTAAAAGATAAGCACGGTGAATTAATACATAAATTGTATAAGCCACTCATATTCTACTTACCTCGGAAGCTGTGGGCTGATCTGGATATCAAGTGGATGGATAAGGAATTCGATTCCGTTTTCGATACTGTCATCATAATGCGTGAGAACGGGGATAATTATATACTTGATAATGGTGCGTCAAGTTTTTATGTGTTGGGCAAAACTTCATCCTTGGATGAAAACATCTATGAGCTACTGGATATGAAAGCTGAGCTAAGCCCTAAAGCTTTCCATTTTCTTTCCGAAAGATATTCCCTGAGCGCTGCATTTTACAGACATGTGTCTAATTGGATGGCAGAGCACCTCAAGGAGGATGTTCTCAATTGTAGTGAAGAAACCATAAGATCATTTGAGATCCAGAAAGAAGCATTTGACAAACATTGGGATTATATTCAGGAGCATTTCCCTGTTCAGGATCAAACAAAAGATTATTTTAATGACCCTCAATTAAACATAAAAAATATATTTGATATACCTGATTTTGTAACTGGTGACAAGTCACGGACAGAGCGTATATTCAAGAAGCTAGCGAAACCGAAAAGCAACGAAAAGAAAATACTTATTACAGAAGATGAGGCTGAGAGGTTCCTCCTAAAAACTGTGTTTAACTTACAATTATAGTAATCTAAATCGACATAAATGAATACTAAAAAATCAATCGCGGATGAAGATACAACGCTTAACTTTAGAATTTCGAAATTATTAAAAGCGAAAATTATAGCCAAGGCTGAGAAAGAGAATGTAACCAGTTCCAAATATCTTCGTGATCTATTGGAATCTGTCCACGATGGAAGTTATTGTGACCAATATAAACTAAGATCGGAACGAGAAGACTTTTTGTTTTCAAGGGAGTTTTTACAGTTGATAGTCTGGATCTATAAAAAACGCGAAAATAGTAAGCGTGAAGTAGAAAAAAATAGTTTAGAAGGTTATGTCAAAACATTAAAAAGAATTGATAAGTACCTTCCTGAAAATTTAGTGCGGGAGTTTGATAAAGTTCTGAATAATTTGCTTTTTGTTAGAGTTGGGGTGGGTTATGATGGGGATCATTTTGAATTTCATAAGTCCTACAATAATGACAAAAAATTCAATTGCGATGAGTTGGAGAAATTTTTATTGAATGAAAACGTGTTGGAAGATTTTATTGAATGGGGAGGGAGTCCCAAACCAAGTATTCTAATATGATAAGATGCTATAATTATTTGTAATAAATCCTGTGATAATTTTGTAATACGAAAATATCACAAATACAAAAAACGACTTTAAATATTGTTTTTGATAACAGATAGTGCTATAAAATGGTTCATAAAGGTACTGGCTATTTTAAGCTACAAGAAACAATGGTGTTTGTATTATGTGATACAAAATATAAAATTGGTTTTGTTGTTTGAGTTGTTCATGGTGTTAATTCAAAAAAATGGGATAGACGATTTTTTGTTTTTTTTATTGTAGATCTCAAAAAAAAACCGAAAAAAATAAACTGGATTTTTAATTTAAAAGTCTTGAATACCGTCTGATTACTTTGTCATTTTTGTATATAGTTGTGTTAAATTATGTAGCCTTTATTCAGGACGTGTCACATTAAAGTTAGCAAATAAATTACAGATAGAAAGTCCGCGAGGACTTTCGTAAATTGGCAGAAACCAGCAATTAATTTTATACGGTGTTAGCTATAGTAGTTTTCGCATTTTTTTAATTAAATGAATTTCGATATTCTAAAGGCGATAAATCTGTTTTGCTTTTGAACAATCTATTGAAAGATTGAGAATGTTCAAAACCAAGTTGAAAAGAAATTTCGCCAATCGATTTTGAAGTTGTGGTTAAATATTCTTTAGCCTTTTCGATAAGTTTAGAATGAATATACTGTTGCGTATTTTGTCCTGTTACAGTTCTTAACATATCACTCAAATAATTTGGTGAAACGTTCATTTCGCTCGCAATACTTTTCACAGTTGGTAATTGAGCTTGTAAATTTTCATCAAATTTTTTTGATAACTTATTTTCGAAAATGGCGAGTAAATCTGTACTCGCCATTTTTCGAGTGATAAATTGCCTATTATAAAAGCGATTGCAATAATTGAGTAATAACTCAAGATTTGAAACAATTACATCTTGACTATATAAATCAATCGTAGAATTATATTCCTCTTGAATGTTTTTCACTAAATTTTCTATGATTTGTTCTTCTTTATCTGAAAGGTGCAAAGCCTCGTTTACACCATAGGAAAAGAAACCATAATTTTTAATTATTTTGGACAAACCATAATTTGCAATTAATTCTGGATGAAACAATAACGACCAACCGTCTTTATTTCTTTCGCCTTTTTCGTCTATCGACAAGACTTGATTTGGCGAAAGAAAGGACATTGTACCTTCGTCAAAATCGTAATGACTTTTCCCATATTTTAATTGACCTTGAAAACTTCTTTTGATTGTAACATTGTAAAAGTTAAGCACCATTTTTTGATTGCCTAATTCCGTTTGTTCTCTTTCTAGGGAATGGTCAATTAAAGTTATCAAGGGATTTGTAGGTTTTGGTAATCCTAAAATCTGATGCAATTCTGTTATTGAATTTACGACTTTTGGTCTGTTATTATTTTCCATAATTTTTAGCTACGATAAAAAATCTTGTCCGTTACTTCTGTCTGCGGTCATTACTTCAACCACATTCCTTGGATATTCGATTGGCAAAGTACTCACTTCATCCAATTTCTGTAATTCTTCGGCGGTAAATTCAATGTCCACAGCATTTAAATTGTCTTGAAGTTGTGTCATTTTTGTAGCACCAATAATTATACTCGAAACAACTGGCTGGTGTAACAACCAAGCCAAAGCTAATTGAGCAACTGAAACTTCTTTCTTCTCTGACATTGGATGTAGAATATCTAAAACATCAAACGCTCTTTCTTTATGAAAAGGCTCAAATGGGAAATCGTTCAAACGCCCTTTCTCGTTATTTCCGTCTCTTTTGTACTTTCCGGTTAAAAGTCCACCACTTAAGGGACTCCAAACCATTAATCCTACTTTTTGGTCTTGTAATAACGGAATCATTTCACGTTCTAAATCTCTGTTATCAAGTGAATAATTAGCTTGCAAAGAAGCAAATTTCTCTAAATTATTATAGGTTGAATGACCTAATGCTTTCATTAAATGCCAAGCCATAAAATTACTTGCGCCAATGTAACGAACCTTTCCGCTACGCACTAAATCATCCAAAACTCTTAAGGTTTCTTCAATTGGAGTTAGTGGGTCAGACGTGTGTAATTGGTAAAGGTCGATATAATCAGTATTCAGTCGTTTTAGACTTTCATCAACTTGCTGTATAATGTGCTTTCTTGACAAACCTCTATCGTTTTCTCCTTTGCCCATACTACCTCTAACTTTTGTAGCCAAAACGAGGTCGTCTCTTTTAATAGAAAGGTTTTTGATTGCCTTTCCAATCATTACTTCTGAAAGTCCTTCTGAATAAATGTTGGCAGTATCGATAAAATTTACTCCTGAATCGACTACCGTTTTAATTTGCTCGTCAACTTCTTTTTGACCTAAATCGCCCATATAGTTGAAAAATCCTTTTCCGCCATAATTCATAGTTCCCAAACAAAGTGTTGAAACTTTTAATCCTGTATTTCCTAAAATTTTATAGTTCATTTTTTTTTCGTTTTTGTTCTCTGCAAATTTCACAGATTATTAAAAACTAAATGTAACTATATCAAGTTGTCTTGTAACCGAAATGAGGTTTTTGCCTAAAGTTTGAAGATTGCACGGACCTTTTTTACCATTACAGCTAACGGTTACGTATATGAAATGTTGCGTGTTTGAGTACGAGGATTTTCCGAAGGAAAATCAGATGCAAGCAATCAAAGCAACTCACATTGGTTAAGCACAAAATAGCAATTTTTTATATACAATGTTAGCGGTTCGTTGTTTCTCTTGTTATTCTATTTTACCTTTGAATGTTTCATAAATTACCATTGGGTGTCCGTGTCCTAATTCAAATCCTCTGAGTCAATTCGTAATTTCTGTGCTTTCGTTTTAGGATTAAGTTTTCTGTCTATAACAAGCTCATTTTGCTATGCAAATTTTTTAAAATCTCCAGACGTCTTTCCTTTCTTGGTTTTTATATTGTGTGTTTATGCTAGAAATGACATGATATCTAATTTAAATTTGTATTTAGTTTATGATAGTAAATATAAGAAACGACTAAAATTGCTAGTATAACTAATGGAAAAAAGGTCTGTCCACTCAACCCATCAACTGCTCCGTTACTTATGGTTGCAAAGAGGAAGTTAAAAGTAAAACCTGCATAAGCCCATTCTTTCAATCTTTTAGGAACCTGTGGAATTATTAACGCCAATACGCCTAAAATTTTAAAGATAACTAATGCCATTCCAAAATATTCAGGATACCCTAAATGTCTTATTCCTTCTTTCGCTAATTCTGTTTGCGAAGTCAATGCGGGCATTACTCCCTCAAATAAAGCGATGATTATTGTCGCTGTCCAAAATATTATTTTATTTTTTTTCATTTTTTAGGCTATTACATTGATTTTTCTCATCATAGTTTAACATCCAATTGTTGCCGTATTTATCTGTTAGGTCGCCAAACAAAGCTCCCCAAAAAGTAGTTTCAATTTTATGATGTGCTACTCCTTCTCTTGACAGCTTTTCAAAAGTGTTTCTGATTTCTGCTTCACTGCCGCAATTAATTACCATAGAAGTTGCATTGCCTTTAACAAGTCCTGTTTCTGGTGTCATATCAGAACCCATAATTACAAACGCATCAGTTGTGAGAGTGGAATGCAAAATACATTTTTTCATTTCCTGTGGCATTTTGTTTGCCATTGGTGAACTTTCTACAGGTTGTAGCATTAAGTCACCACCCAAACATTCTTTATAGAACGTCATCGCTTCGCGGCAATTGCCATCGAATGTGAGATAAGAATTGATTTTCATTATTAATTGTTTTCTGTATAATTCTTGAAATTTGTTAAGATAGCCTGCCAACCTTCTCTTTGCATTTCTATAGGGTTTTCTTCTTCAGGGTCAAAAGTTATTATGACTTCTGTCTGTTCTCCCATATCGTTAAATTCTACAGTAGCAGTTCTTCCCCCAAACTCATAAGTAAAGCTCTTGCGTTTTGAAATTTCAGTATAAACTGCTTCAAAGTCAAAACCATAACTACCATCTTTGGCCTCCATTCTGGCTTTATATGTACCACCTACACTCAAATTGTTTTCTGCAGATGGGCAAAGCCAACTTGGGTCTGCAAAGTTCCAGTTTACAATATGACTCGGCTCATTGTAATAATCCCAAACTTTGTTTATTTCTGCGTCAATGATTTCTGTAACTTTAATTTTTGAATTGCTCATTATATTTATTTTTAAAATTAATAATACAAAGATGCACCGTTCTTTAAAAATAGATGATGTAGAATAATGACAACTAAAGGGTGATTTACGACATGTTTTAAACTTGTATTTGTAATTTTACTTAAAATAGGTTGAAAAATGAAGCGAGTTAGCATCCTTGTCCCTGAAAATTCTGTTATGCAGGCCATAGCAGATCCACAATATCTATTTTCGGCAGTCAATCAATTTATGGTTGTGAGTGGTAGAAAGCCATTGTTTGATGTGCAATTAGTTGGTTTAAAAAGGCAAGTAAAATTAAACGAAGGTTTGTTTTCTGTAAACACTTCTCAACTCTTAAAGGATATTGAGACAACAGATTTAATAATAATCCCCGCACTATTCGGTGATATGAAAACCGCTATTGCATCCAATAGCAAACTTCTACCTTGGATAAAGGACCAGTATAAAAAAGGTACAGAAGTAGCCTCGCTATGCGTGGGTGCATTTCTGTTGGCTTCTACAGGTTTACTAAACGGTAAAAAATGTTCGACACATTGGGGTTTTCAAAATGAATTTCGTGAAATGTTCCCTGAAGTTGAAGTCGTAGAAGGGCATATTATAACCGAAGAAGAACGACTTTATTCTAGCGGTGGCGCAAACTCGTATTGGAATTTATTACTTTATTTAACCGAAAAATATACGGATAGGGAAACGGCAATATTGGCTTCAAAATATTTTGCCATTGATATTGACAGGGATAGTCAAGCTACTTTTGCCATGTTTCAAGGTCAAAAAAACCATACTGATGAATCTATTAAATTAGTTCAAGAATATATTGAAGCTAACATTCAAGAAAGAATCACGATTGACCAGCTGGCCGATTTGGTCTCATTGGGCAGACGAAGTTTTGAAAGACGTTTTAAAATCGCTACAAGTAATTCGGTATTGCAATATATTAATAGAGTTAAGATTGAAACTGCCAAACGATTTTTTGAAACCAGTCGAAAAAATATTAATGAAGTGATGTATGACGTGGGTTACTCAGATACAAAAGCATTTCGAACCATTTTCAAAAAAATTACTGGTCTTACTCCAATTGAATATAGAAATAAATATAATAAAATGTCAGTTGAATAGTTTTTCTGTGTTTTATATTAAAGGTTAATTGAAATGTTCTTTTCAATGACCGCTAACGTCTCTGTGTATGGTTTGTTGCGTTGGTTTAAGCACGTAATTTAGCAAATAAAAACCGAATAGAAAATCCGTGAGGATTTTCCAATTACACACAGACCAAGCAATGAATTATACACAATGTTGTACACCGTTTTTTATTCATTGTATTCAATTCTATCGAATCCCTTAAATTCTGTTCGTTTCATTTGAACACAATTGTTTACTATTAAATCAAATTCGGACGCTTTATTTGTTGGAATAATTAACTCTTGAAACAAACCGTTTTCGCTGTAATATTGTAAATAATAGATGTTCTCATGTTCTGTTTTGGTAATTGAAAACATCGCATTTTTTTCGCCATTTTGCCTTTTAGCTTTTAATTCAATTTTTATGTCCTCATCAGATAATCTTATTAATTGATTTATTGCATCAGCATGAGATTCTAGTGGACCGTAAAAATAGATTGCATTTTTTGTGATTTCTATTCTTTTGTCGATTCCATCACATCTTTGATATAATATAAATTCACCGTTTAGTTTCCTTATTGTTGTCCAAAGAGTAGGAAAATTTTGTAGGTCAATCTCGTTTAAGGTTTTGTTTTTTGATAAAGTATTACGATAAAAGTCCATAACATCATTTTTCTCATTTTGAGGTTCCCAAGAAATTAATTTTGAATAGAATTCAGAGTTTCTTGTGGTATCAATAAAAAGCTGATGTTTTGAAAGGTCAAGACTTTTTGGATTATTCCTTTCCACAATTGTATCCAAGTCAATTTGCCAAGCAGGAATTTCAATCGGTTTACTTTCCGCTTGTTGTGGTTCGGTTTTCTGTTTACAAGAAGCTAGAATCCCTAATAATGTTGCTACGTAGATTGTTTTTCTCAAATGGTGTATAACGGTTTTGTGAATGATTAGTAGGATGTTTTTAAATAACTAATTTACTAAATAAAGCACGAACGGCGAAATTCCGAAGGAATTTCGCAAGTGAGCTACAACTGGCAATTAATTATACATGGTGTTGGTTACAGAATTTATTTCTTTACCATTTCTTTTAGAACCATTTCTTTCAATCCGTTTTTCAAATCCTCATAAACAATCCCATTTTTTGGATTATTTGATTGATATATTATGAAGGCGGATTTTACACTATTCCTTTTGTTTTTTAATGTCACTTCATATTTTTTGTTGTCAACTTCATATTCAAAAAGATGAACATAAAAAGACGACTCTTGATTCGGTTTAACTTTTTCACTCATTTGAAGTTTGCCATGAGTAATTGTTCCGTTTGAGAGAATGTCAATAATCCGTTGTTTTTTATATTCCCATTGTATAAGTGTTCCGATAAAAATTATTTGAAATACTATAGCAATTCCTTCCCAAAAGAAACCTTCTGTAATCAAAAATTTTGGTTGCGAACTAAATAAATCATAATTAATTATCAGGAAAATTATTCCAACAATTATTAGAAGATAGTTATTCCTATTCAGGATTTTTGCGATTTGAATTTTATTGGATAAGCGTATTTTTCCTGTTTTCAATATTTTGGTTTTAAATTGTTGGCAACGATTTTGTATTTGATATGAGATGTGACGTGTCTCGGCACAGACCTTTCCTGATAAAAATTGATTTTGGGAAATTGTTTCGCCAGTTCGCTTCGCTCGTATCGCAGTCTCAAGGCGTCGGGATTCCAAGTGTGGACTGACCAAGCCATAGCTTATGTACGTGTTGTACATAGGCTTTAGTTTGTAATAGCATCAATTAAACTCTTCAAATGGTCTGTCCTTTCTTGGTTTAGGGAAAATTTCACTAATCTTCTTTCTACTGGGTAATCTTTAGACATGAAATCTAAAACATCCATAATCATTTTAGACTGCGCATTTCTATACTCAATCCATTTTTCTTGAGAATGTATTACCGCTTGGTTATTGTCTGTGAGGTTTAATAATTTCTCATAAGTAGAAATCATCTCTAATTCTGATTTTTTATTAGCTTCTTCTATACATACAAACGCTTTTTTAACATCAAATGGAATTATAGAATCCATACATTCGTTTAATGAATCAGCAATAATAGAGCCTTCTGTTGCTTCTTGCGAAAAGATTAGTGAAGGTAATAATAGAAGAAGAATGAGTGTTTTCAAATTCATATGGTTGTTTTATTGGTTTTATTCAGCTGTCTTGTGCTACAAAGTTGTTATGTATGGTTAATTAGGTGTTTAAGCAACTAATTTAGTAAACAAAAATGAACTCGATTAAATTTTGAAAGAATTCTCCAAATAAGCAAGGACCCAAGCAGTTATAAATAAACGGTGTTGTAACCTGTTTTTTAATTTTTTAAAACCACAATAAACTTGAAAAAAATAAAAAAATAACAAATAATATAAACCCAATACTTATTAAAACGTTAACCCTTTTTTTTGTTATCGACCAAGTGTCAAATTCCTTAAAATATTTTAAATACGTGTCATTTTTAAATACAGCGAAATAGCAAATTAAATAAGCTATTATACCAAAAGCAATGAATAAGTATTTAGGTAAAATTAAGTCAGAATTTTTCATCAGAATAATGGTTAGGCTGATAATCATTATAAAAATTAGCCCAACAAGCCAGCCTCCGATATAATTTAAGCTCAATCCGTTTTTTTGATTAGTCCAAAAATCATCCAAATATTCTTTTGTGTTATCTATTCCATATTTTGTTTTCATTCTCATTTTAACAGCTGGTATTCTGTATAATAGCAGAGCAGGATTTATTTTGTTAAATAGAAAATGTATTTTTTTCTCAATGAGATAAAGGCAGAAGTGTAAAATATTTAATCCTCTTTTCATTATTCAATTACATTTTCTCAAATGGTGTACAACGTCTCCGTATATGAAACGTAGCGTATAAATAAACGCTAACTTTTCAGATTATACACGAGCCTAATTTTTATTTTTTATGTTTATCTTTCATTTTTTAAATATACAAAAATAAAAATTTGGCGGACTTAATAAATAACCAAAAACCTTTTGAAAAGCCTGTAATAGCTATGTTTATATACATTGTTAGGCACAGTTTTATTCACTAATATTCTCCCCTTTTATTCCAATCAAAATCATCTTTCTTTAAGTCATTTTCTTTTGCTAATTCAGAAAGCATATTGTCAAGCTGTTCTCTTGAAACCCATTTTCCATTGACGAAAACACCTGTGATTTTCTTGGTATTATTGATGTTTTTTAAAGGATTTTCATCAAGTAAAACTAAATCTGCAAATTTTCCTTTTTCAACTGTTCCTATCTTGTCATCAATTTCTAACCATTCTGCCGGTAAACGAGTTGCAGAAATCAAAACTTCGTTTGTAGTTAATCCTGCATCTACTAAAAGTTTCAATTCGTCGTGTAGAGAAAAACCCCAAACGATTCCAGATGTTCCAGAATCTGTTCCTGCAACCATTGGTACTCCTGCGTTTTTGAATTCTTTTACAAGCTTAATGTGAAAATCGACAAGTGAGTCAAAATATGCTACACGTTCGGGTGATGTACCTTTATTATATTGGTTTGAGACTATCCATTTGCTTTGCATTAATGGATGAACATATTTGAAGCTAGATAAATTTTTGACACTATCGAGTGAACGTGCTTGTTTTGCAATGTATACTAAATTAGATAGGTTTGGCGTAACCCAAGTTCCATTATCTTTGGCTAATTTTGCAAACTCTTTAGCTACTTCATTTGTATATTTATCTGTCTGACTTGAAAATTCCTCTGCGTGTGCTACCATACCAAAATGAGGTACAAAAGCATCTTTTGTGTTACCTTTGAAGATTGTTGGAATATGACCAATAACTTTCATTTTTTGTTTACTTGCCTCATCAATAATAGCTTTGTAAGTCTCAGCATTTAAATTAGAATAAACTTTAATAAATTCGTAGCCTTGTTGCTTAGCGAGTCTCACAGTTTGTCTTCCGTCATTAGGTGTATTTGCAGTATTTCCAGACTCGCCACCATCTACCAAATAAGCTAAAGCAATCCGTGGACCAATGACTTTGCCATTGATAATTTCATTTCTTTGTCCAAAATGCTCTACTCGACCACTAAGTTCAAAAGTTGTTGTAACTCCATTTGCAACATAGAGCAACATAAAATCTTGATTATCCATAAATAAGGTTGCACCTTTTGTAGGATAATTTGAACTCATTCTTACATCCGCAAGATTATGAACGTGCATATCAATTAGACCAGGAATTAGCCACTTATCCGTTCCGTCTATTGTTTTAGCATTTAATGGAATGGAATCATTTATTGATAGTATCTTCTTATTACGAATTACAACGGTCGCTTTTTCAATGACTTTATTGTCCTCTGTCATTGGAATTATGTTCACATTTCTTATGACATATGTAATATTACCTTGTTTATTTTTATTTAATAGTGATTGGTTTTGAGCATTCAAATTGAAGTTGATGGTGACAAGAAGAATTAGGATTTTTAAGAATTTCATTATGATTTTTGATTGATGATTGTCCTTAAAAGACGATAAATATGAGAATTTGTTACAATCTTGGTCAAATTTTGCCTAACGGTTTAGCTATGAACAGTACGGGAGCAAACTAGCGTTTGCTTTCCGCCACGCACATAGCAAAATCTTTTTGTTTTGTTTTTTCTTTTCCTGTCCAAAGCAAAATCCAAAAGATTTTGCGGACTCCATAAAAATACACAAACCTTTCGATTAAGCCTGAAACCCGTATTGTTTATAGGTTTTGTTATCTGCTGGCTTTTTCCACGCTGTTTAGTTCAGCTATTAATTCCACCGTACGTTCTTTTACTTCGTTGGAAGAATGAGCACAACAAAATCCTTCTTGAATTTTCCAACTACGGTATTTGTATAATTTATTATTTAATTCTAATTGATAGTCGCCAATTTCAACTAAGTGTTTGTCCGTTTGCTCAGAACCCAATAGGATTCCTGAGTTAAATTTCATTTCCGTTTCAGGTAAATTTGTATTAAAATCTGATGATGTTAACAGAATTCCATTTTTAGGAATTTCTATAGTTTTAGTCCATGTGAATGGATTTATAGAAAGTCCTTTTTCATTTTCAACTCCATAAACTATCGAAACATATTCTTTTTCAAAATTATCAGAGATTTCTAAGGTTTGAGTTCTTTCTCCGTAATAATATATAAATCCGATTACGCTAATAATTGCGAGTTGTATTAAGAATATTTTTCCTAAACCTACTTTGGCCTTTTTTAGAAAAAAGTCGATTAAAAATGTTACAACTGCCAAAATCCCAATGTAGATAGCTGCAAATGTTCCCCAACCAGTTTCGTCCATAAATAGCAAATAGATGCATAACAATATTGCTCCAATTGCGATTATCAAAAATGGTGTGAAAAATCGTTTCATTTGTTTTTTTGAGCTTGCAGATAACGGTCTAGTGTATGATTTCGTTGCGTGTTTAAGCACTAAAGTTAGCTAATAAATCACAGATAGAAAGTCCGCGAGGACTTTCGTAAGTAGGCTTTAACTAGCAATGAATTATACACATCTTAAGTTTACAATTCATTAAATTAGAGTATAAATCAGAAAGAACAAAAGAGAGGAATAAGGTTAATATACACGCAGAAGCTTTGGACTTCGTCAACATTGAAAACCCCCTCTCTTTTCTACACAGATTCCGTACAGTTCTATGAGGCCTTTCGGACCTCGGTTTTAAGTCGTTGGAACTCGCGTAGATTGTCCTTTCACAAAACATTTTCTTATGGATAAAGATATCAAATATTTTGGGATTGACATCAGCCACCTGGTCTTCGATGTCACGGGTCCCGATGGCAACCACCACCAGTTCAGGAACAATCCCTCTGGCTTCAGGAAGTTTTCAAAACTATTGGACGGTGACAGCCACTGTGTGATGGAGGCCACGGGCTATTACCATTACCAGCTGGCCTATCACCTGCTGGAGTCCGGCATAAAGGTATCCGTGGAGAACCCTTTGTCGGTAAAGCGCTTCATACAGATGAAGCTCTCGAAGGTCAAGACCGACAAGAGCGATTCCAGACTCATCTGCGAGTACGCGAAACAGGTGGAACTGAAACTCTGGAAGGGCAATTCCAGGGAGCAGACAGAATGCCTGCAGATGGCAAGGCTCCTTGACGTGTACACAAAGCAGTGCACCATGATAAAGAACAAACTGCATGGAGAGGAGGTTCTGGGAAACCCGAGCAGGGCAGTGGTATCATCCCTGAACCGCTCCAAAAAACATATTGAGAAAGAGATGGCGGAACTGGAGAAAAAACTGCTCATGACCGTAAAACGGGCGCACCAAGAGGTACTGACCTGCGTGAAGAGCATACCTGGCATCGGTACCAAGACAGGTGTCATGCTGATAGTCCTCACTGGTGGGTTCGAGCGTTTTTCAAGCGCCAGCGAGCTCTGCAGCTATGCAGGCCTGACACCAATAATAAGGAACAGTGGGAGCAGCGTGAACGGGCGCAGCAGGATCAGTAAGATGGGCAACCAGAAGCTGCGGAGCCTATTGTTCATGTGCAGTTTTAGCGCAGTTAAATATAACAGGGCATGTAAGGCGATCTATGATCGTATAGTGGCAAAGGGAAAGAGCAAAAAACTGGCATTGATAGCGGTATGTAACAAGCTGTTGAAACAGGCTTTTGCAGTTGCTAAATCAAGGTTGAAATATGATAGGGAATATAAAAGTGTGTTGGTGAAAAATTAATGGGGTTTTACTTGTTTTTTAACACAGTACTTTGTTGTGGTTAGTGTTTTTTATTTATTTACTCAATTTTAGTATTCTAAAAGCACCTTGAATTACCAAGACAAAAACAATTGTTCCGATAATCAAATCAGGTTTGCTTGAACTCAACCAATTTACCAAAAGTCCAGCTATTATAACTCCTAAATTGATAATCACATCATTTGAAGTGAAAATCATACTTGCTTTCATATGAGCTTCTTCTTTACTCTTTGACTTTTGTAAAATGTAAAGGCAAATTCCGTTTGCAATAAGTGCAAAAATCGACACGATAATCATTGTCGAAAAGTCAGGAAGTTTCTCGTCTCCGATAAATCTCCTTAAGACTTCCACAAACCCAATAATCGCAAGTGTTATTTGGAAATATCCAGCAAGTTTTGCAATCCGTTTTTTTCTTATTATAGTTCCGCCAACCGCAAACAAACTAATTCCGTAAACGAAACTGTCCGCAAGCATATCCAAACTGTCGGCAACTAATCCCATTGATTTTGAGATTATTCCAGTTGTCATTTCTATGATGAAAAAAGCGAAATTTATTCCGAGTACAGTCCAGAGTAGTTTCTTCTGATTTGAGTTTTCATTAAATTCCGTTTGGTTGGTTTGTTCGGTCGAGATTTTCTTTCCGCCTAAATTCAGTTCTATAACGGACTTTTCGATTTGGTCGATTTGTCCGCTGTGAAAAACGGTCAGTTTTCGGTTGGGAATGTCAAAGTCCAAACTCGCAATACTTGAGATTCCATCCAATTTCATTCGTATTAGATTTTCCTCCGAGGGACAATCCATTTTGGCAATCTCAAATATCGTTTTATTCATTCACTTTCTCGGTTTTGGGACATTAACCACAACGTGTTTGTATATGAAAAGTTGCGTGTAAAAATGCGAGAACTTTCCGATTTTAAAAATACCAAAATAAATATTAACTTACCAAAATAATAAGATAAATGAAGCAATTTTTTATATACGGTGTTATGTGCATACTGGATTCAATAGTATTGCTTTTTTTGAAAATTGTCCATGCGTTAGTAATAAACATCCATTCCATAGTCTTTTGTTTCGTCTCAAATTTGCACTGTAACAAATAAACAAGAAACGATGAAAACTAAAGTTCCATTAAAATTAGCATTCCTAGTTTTTCTACTAGGATTTACAATTCAAACATTTTCAAAATCTAAAAACACAAACATTATGAATAGTACAAAAAAAGAAACTATCGGATTATTAGTAATTATGAAAGCAAAAACAGGAAAAGAACAAGACGTCAAAAACTTCTTACTTGGTGGATTAGTATTAGTAAATCAAGAACCTCAAACAGTATCTTGGTTTGCCTTTCAAATAGATAATAATACTTTTGGTATTTATGATACTTTTGAAGTAGAAGAAGGAAGACAAGCACATTTAACAGGCGAAGTTGCGAAGGCATTATTAGCAAATGCAGGTGATTTATTAGAGAACTTTGATCCTAGCACAGATATTCAAGCAGTAGATGTATTAGCATCTAATCATAAATCCGGATTGCAAAACAAGGGTTTGCTTGTTATTATGAAATCTAAAGAAGCAAAGACAACAGATGTTGAAAACTTCCTTAATGTCGGCAAACAATTAGTTGGTGACGAGCCAAAAACTTTATCTTGGTATGCTATAAAAATAGATGCTACTACATATGCAATCTTTGATACTTTTGCAGATGATTCTGGTAGAGATACACATTTAACAGGGAAAGTTGCAGCAGCACTTATGGAAAATGCGCCTGTTCTTTTAGATGGTTTTGAAGCATCAGCAATTCAAAAAATAGACATCATAGCTTCGAAATAATTGTTATCTTTAGAAAGGAGTGTAATAAACACTCCTTTCTTTTTAATACGTAACATTAAAGAAGAAATAGACTCTTATGGCTCAAATTATTATTGATAAGCAAAATGGTGAACTGGCATTTAGACTAGAAAGGTTTGAAAATCTTAATCAATTTGACCATTTACAGCGAAAAAATTATTATTCTATTATTTTACTAAAAGGAAACAATTACAAGTTAAATGTAGATGTTTCTAATTATGAATTACAAGGCAACCAAATGATTTGCTTGTCACCTTATCAACCATTTATGATTTCTTCTGAAGAGTCTTGTTCAGGCTGGTTATTAAATTTTCACCCTGACTTTTTTTGCACATATCGACATCAAAATGAAATTGAAACAGAGGGCATTCTTTTTAACAACTTTCATGGATTACCACATTTTAAAATTTCTGAAAAAGCGTTATTTTTTAACCTTATAGATCAAATTTCAAAAGAAATGGATAGAGATTCTATTGCTCAGCATGAGGTTCTTGTGGCTTTTTTAAAGGTGTTTTTAATAGAAGCTGTGAGACAAAAAAAACAATCCAATAAAGATATAGTGCCAAAATTTTCTGATGATCAATCTGAAATATTGCAAAATTTAGTAGATTCTATTGAGAAGAATTATTCTGAGTTACACTCTGCGAAAGATTATGCAGATGTTTTATGTGTTAGCACTAAAACATTGGCTGGAATTGTGAAAAAATATTTACAGCAAACACCTAGTTCGTTAATTTCTAATAGAATTATTATAGAGGCTAAACGCGAACTATATTTAACCTCAAAACCTTTGAAACAAATCGCAGCTAATCTTGGGTATGACGATGAATTTTATTTTAGTAGGTTTTTCAAGAAGAAAGTAGGTGTTTCTCCCGATAATTATAGAAAGACAGTAGGTTTTGCTAAACTAGAAAAATTATGATTGTCAGTATGTCTTAAGTTGCACATAACGTGTTTGTATATGGTTTGTTGCGTGGTTTAGCACGTAATTTAGCAAATAAAAACCGAATAGAAAATCCGCGAGGATTTTCGTAAGTAGGCTAGAACTAGCAATAAATTATATACGGTGTTAGCACACGTTATTATTTTAAAGTTTCTCAAGTAATTTCGCCTTTTGCTCACTAAATTCCGTTTCTGTCAAAATTCCGCTGTCTTTTAATTTTCCAAGTTTTTCTAATTGTTCCAAAACATTTGGTTCTTGACTATTTTGTGCAATTGGTTCTTTTGGTTTTGATAATTTATCACGAACAAATTCCGCAAATATTCTTGAAGATGCTTTCTCAACATTGTCAATTGAAGCAATATTTCCAGATGTGTGAATTTTGACTTTTCCTAAAATGAGTCCAGTTTCATATTGGATTGAACTTATTTTTTCAAGAGGAAAATCCTCAACTTTTAGTCCGTAAATCATACCTTTGTCAATGAACACTAAACGTCTATTAGTAGACACTAAAATTCCATTTCCATTATTATACGTTCCTTGAATTATGTGGTCGATTTTTTCGTTTTCCGCAAGAATTTGTGGTAACTCGTTGATTTCTTTTCTCCCAAAAAATGTCGAAACATTGCTTAAATTTAGACTTTTAATTTCTGCTTTAATCTCGTTTAATTTTTCGTTTTTAGTACTGTCAGTTTCTTCCTTTTCTTGAAGAAGATTTTGTATATCAGTTAGTGAATGTTTTTTTAATTTAAACGCTATACTTGGATTTATTTTATTAATTTTTTTGTAACAAGAAGTGCAAATAACACTACCGTCATTTAATTTACCAGCACCAAATGTTGGGGTATTAATAAATTTTAATTTTACAGAACATACAGAACAATTATTCATATCGTTTAGTTGTTAAATGTTACAGGTTCAGAGTCTTTTCCCTCGTACATTGTATAATAGGTATATTCGCTCTCTCCTTTGTACCAACGATATCTTGCTTGATTAAATCTAAACATATTCAGCACTTCTTGAACTTGAGTTTGAAATTCCTGTTTGTTTTTATTTGCAGCAAAAACTCCACCACTAAAGTTTATGTATTTTTTTCCTGTTCCATTGGCTGAAACGTCAATATCGTTTTCCCACATTTTTTTTGCGACAATTTTTGCATATTGGTTTCTCAAATTTGGAAATTCTTTTATTTGTATTTTCGAAACTTTTGATTTAAGGTTTTCTCCTAATTTATTAATTTCTGTATTTTCTGATTCCTCTGCTTCTTTAATGATTTTCGCCCAACTTGCAAAAAGAACTATATCCATTTGTAGTTCTTCAATTGAGTTTCCGTCCGCAAATTCAATTCCGTCATTTATAGATTTCAGTTCTCGTTCAAGTTGTTCTTTTTGTTGTAGAGCTTCTTCTTTTTTGGCTTTTTCTGCATTAAGTTTTTCTGCAACTAATTTTTGTTCGGCTGTTAGATTGTTTAGACTGTCAGCTTTTTTTATAAGTAATTGAGCATTATTATATAGACTATCCGTTTTTTCTATTTTTTCTAAAGTAGAAATTGCGTTTGAGTAATTTCCTTCTTTTATGTTTTTATTAGCAGTTTCAATACTTGTTTTAGAGTCAATTGTTGTATCAATAAAAATAACTCCTAAAACACCTGTTATAATTATACTTAAAAACCAATAACCAATAACTTTTAACCGAGTTGGTTTATTTGTCCATCTCAAAATTAATGATGGTTTTACAAGTCCAACAATAAGAGCAATAAATAATGCAAAGCTTAATAATCCTAAAATTCCTGCCATAGTTTTTCTGTTTTGTTTTGTTTAAAATTTCAAATCTAATTTTTCTGCTAAAAAGAAACTTACGGTTTTCCGTATTTGTCAAATTTTAGCACGATGTTCGTTTTTAATGTGTGCTAACGGTTGTGTATATGGCTCGTAGCGTGCAAATTAGAAAAATATTTTCGGATTAAGCACAAGCCAAATTTTTAAATTTTTCTTATTATCTTTTTTCTCAATAAGCTAAATTAAAAAATTTGGCGACTTTCCAAATATGCCTTAACTTAGTTTAAGCAACTAACTAGCTATGAGTTATATACGTTGTTGTGAGCTGGCTTTTACTCGAACATATCGTATTGTTTATTTAAACTGCTATCTAACGGAATTAATTCCAAAAACCTTATTCTTGGTCGTTTCTCTATGTATACTCCTTTTTTGTCTTGTCTGTCAATAAACCCTTTAATAGTACAATTAGTAAATAATTTTGTTTTTTCTTTACTTATGTTTCCTTGTTCTGGATAACAAGTCAAAATATGACCAGAATATTGAAATCCGATTGTATTTGAATTTTCGTTGCCTCTTGTCACGTGACCGTCAATCTCAACATACATTCCGTGTTCAAGTTCAGGGAATAAAATTTCTTCTTCTTCATCTTTGGCATAAAAAATATCCTTGTTGGCATAGCTTATTGTTGCCTCCGTTGTATCGTCAGCGTCATTTTTTTCGTCATCTGCAAAATCTATCGATAATTCTCTTTCAGGTTCAATTGGTTTGGCAAGTTTAGAAAATATTGAAGGTGGCAGTTGCGTGAACAATTCAAGATACATTTTAGGCACGAACAAAATTTCTCCATTTTCATTCATTACTCCAATAAATTGTATTCCATTCTCTTCTTTGAACTTTACATTATCAAAACTTTTTTTTCTCGTAGTTCCAAGATGTTTGGCAAGTTGAATACACCATTTAATTGATTTAATTATCTTTTTGAAAACAGTTTTAAATCCAGCATCTTTAAAATCAGATTTAGCCATTTCTTTAAGTGCAGCTACAGTATATGTTGTAACTCCAGTTCCAAGAATTAGTTGAAGCCATTCGCCTATATTTTCGGGAATTAATGCTTCCCAACTACCTTTTCTGACACGTGCAGGTATTTCAAAATCAATTTTTGCTAATTCTGGGTCTTGCTGTGTTAAGAAGTATCTAAATAATTCATCTATTCCATTCAAAGCGTCGGCGGACTTTCTTAAATCTAAATAGCCATTCTCGACAGCTTCACCTGAATATTTAAAATATGCTAAATAATCTTCATTCATAGGATAGTTTGGTTAGCTTGCTCACAACGGGTTTGTGTATGGTTAGTTGCGTGGTTAAGCAACTAATTTAGTAAACAAAAACGTGCCAGAGAAAATTCCGAAGGAATTTTCCAAATAAGCAACGACCAAAGCAATTAATTATACACGTTGTTAGCTTTAGTACTTATTTCGTTCATCTTGTCTTTCCCAAATCCAATATTCAACAGTATGATTCCAATGCGTGTCATTGTCAAAAATTTTGTTGTCAATTTGAGTCAGTTTATTTTGTAATTGTGTCAATTCCTCATCAGAAAATTCCGTTGAGAAATAAGATTCTGGTTTAAATTTTTTCAGATTGTTTTGGAACTCAATAATTTCAATTCCGCAACGAGCGAATTTTTCTATTTCGCCATTAATATATACTTCTTTAAATCCGTCGTCGTGATTCAGATAAACAATTTCTCTGTTTTCAATATTAAGTCCGATTGGGTCTCCAGAACCATTAAATCCAATACAGACATATTTGTCGAAATTCGAATCATTAATTTTATAAGCCTCGTTTACTGTCTGCAAGTCCTCTGTTAGATAATCGAAACTTAATTCAAGAACGTCATTTGGAAGTCCAATATCAAATAAGAATTCAGTTGATTTTTGGTCTAGATTAAATTTATTCTTGGAACTATTTAGAGCTTTAAATAACTCCAACTTATTCCATTTATTCAAAAAGTTTTCGTCGTTCATCGTATTAAAGCTAACGGTTGGTATATGAAACGTAGCGTGTAAAAAGACGCTGAACATTCGGTTTATACTCAAGCCGAATTTTTAAATTTTCTTTTTATCTTTTAATTCTCAAAAAGCCAAATTTAAAAATTTGGCGACTTCACAAACACACCCGAACCTCTCGGAAAGCCTGTAATAGCTATGTTTTATATACATTGTTAGCCACCGTTTTTTCGCTCTATTATTTTAATTCAGCTAATTTCTTATCGAACTCCTCTTGCGTAATATAGTCGTTTTCTAATGCTTTACATAAGTCGATATATTTTGAACTTTGCTTTAAATTAAAGTCACTTTGTTCATCATTTAATTTATTCAAATTTCTCTGATATTGACTATCATCAATTACTCCGTTTGCGTGCATTTTTTTCAATTCAGAAACTTTAGAATTAATTCCACTCTCTTTTTCTACTGCTTTCTTTTTTGATATTGTGTTTGATTCCGCGCCAATTATTCCGATTACGAATAATGTCAATGGTGCAAATATTAAACCAGCTATATACCAAAGAAGTCCAAATTCTCCAGTTCCTCTTTTTGAAATAGATACATAAAGTATCGAAAAAAATAGAATAGGTAAAGCTCCAGGGATATGAAACATAAATTCCAATATATCTTCACTCGGCATATCTTGTCCAGCTAGATATCTTTCGCTGAAAAGAAATAAGCTCGTAAATAATATTGAAAATATAATTGCCTCTGGATAAAATTTTCTTGGATACATAAATTCGTATATTGGTTTTCGTTAAATTAAAGAAATATAAATGGATAAAGACAGAATAAATTCAATTGGATTATTGGCGCAAACTGCTGTTATAAGAACACAACTCGACGCTTTAATTGCAATGTTAAGCGAAGACGAAAAAAAAGAGTTCGAAAAAGCGACACTTGAGAAAGTATCTCGCCAATATTCAGCTTGGGAAAAAAAATTAACTAAAGATGAATTCAAATTTTTTAGAGATTTAGTAGAAGATGGTTTGTTCCGTAAATGATGGTTTTTCAAATGGTGGCTAACAAATATATATAGTTACTGGTAACTATATATCTATTATATGCGCACTAAGTTAGCAAATCTTTAATTCTTTTAAATGAATTAGTGGCCACATGTGTATAAATTTCTGTTGTCTTGGTTGAATTATGACCCAATAACATTTGGATGTAGCGAATATCCGTTCCGTTTTCCAATAAGTGTGTTGCAAAGCTATGTCTAAGTATGTGAGGTGTTACTCTTTCTTTTATACCTGCAATTTTGGCAGAATTAACTACAACCTTTAAGACGCTAGAGCTACTATATTTAGATTGGGACATAGGGTTTTCAAACAAATATATTTTAGGTCTGTGAGTTTTAAAATACGTTCGCAAATCTTCGAGAACAATTTTATTGAGAACAGTATATCGGTCCTTATTGCCTTTTGCTTGTTCTACCCTAATGACCATTCTTTTGCTATCAATGTCTTCCAATCTAAGATTCAATAGTTCGTTTCTTCGTAGTCCTGAAGAATAGAGCAAACTAATTATGCATTTATGCTTTATGTTGTTTGTGTGGTTTATAATTGAGATAATGTCTTCCTTAGATAGTACTTTGGGGAGTTTAGATATTTTCCTCGGTCTCTCTATGGAATAGAATCGATTGGGCATCCCCAAAACCATTTCGTAATAAAACTTTATGGAGTTTATGGCCATATTAATCGAAGAGTTTGACTTATTCTCCTTAACTAACTTTTGAATGTATAGTCTAATATCATTCTCGTTAAGGCTGAACAGTTCTTTGTCTTTATAATAATTAATAAACGCCTCAAAACTATGTACATAATTTTTTACTGTGCTGTCCGAGTATTTTTTCAACTCCAATTTTAGCAGTTAGTCCTCTGGGCATGGCTTAAAGTTTTCTTTTTTTGATCTTGTTCTAAACCATTCAACATTAATAGCTTTATTGTTGTTGTTTAGTTCTCTGTCATTATAAAAATAATTGCAATTTACCCAGGCCACACCTCTGAATTTATCAAAAATCAAATTGAGGTTAGGTTTGCTGTTAATAATATATGCCATACCAAACTCATTGCTCCATTTTGGATTGGGTAACTCTCTAATTAACGCCTGAATAACTTTATCGGAATTGAACTGAATGCCGATACATTGTTTTTCTTTAATAAACAGGTGTTTCAATGTAATGTGTTTTTTCAGCATGTCGTTGTTTTTTATAAAGTTAGCAATGTAAAACGAAATAAATCTATCTTAAGCAAAATAGTGTTCGTGTAAATTTTACCCAATTTTGATGGTATTGGAAAAAAATCGCGAAGTACTTAGAATGCGGTGTAAAAGCGCCCATCATTATAGAATATCGCTTGAAGAAGCTCCTCGGTTCTAAAATAAGGTAGATGATTAATTAAAACAGAACAGGCGGATTTTTAAAAGTTGAAATAAAGTAGCAGTAAATGCTGTGTTGAGAATCAGTAAATAATTAGATTTTAACCTTATTCTTTACCGTCTATTGCAAAAATTTCAAAAGAGATATTTATCTGTTTCTTTATGGATATGGTTTTATGAAAAAAAATGAAAAAGGTACACCTCAATAATTTCTAATAAAATGCCAAGATTACATTCAAAAAATAGATACCTTTGGGTTAATATATATAGTTTAATCATGTAAACAAAACGAACACGGTTTTGAACACGATTACATAAAATTATCAGCCTGAACACCCAGTGTTTGTGTTGAAAAAGCGGTTTGGGTCGGGCTCATAACCCGAAGGTCACTGGTTCGAGTCCAGTTCCCGCTACTAGGTTAAATTCTTTCAAAAAAAACGGTTTAGTTCACTCTAAACCGTTTTTTTTTTTTTTATTTATTATAGATTGTAATTTTAAAATTAATTTGTTATTCCCTTTTGTTGACAACTGCGTATAGAGAAACCGTTAAATACATCTGGTTAATTTAAATTATCAAACACCTTTGCTTACCTTGGGATTTCGTAGCGAAAATTTATTATTCAAAAGTAATATCTAAAGGCGAATAGTTAGCGTGATCATACATATACTTCGGTATTAAAAAAAAATCATCTGTAACAAAAAAGGGAAAATGACGTTATCTCTACGTGATTTATTTTATAGTTTCGGTTTATGCGAAGGCTTAAAAATAAGAAGTTTGTATAGCACTTTGCGAGCATTATCATGAAACCCAAATTGTAAGATTGTGTTTTGATACAAGTTTTTGGCTTTGTAAAAACCGCTTTAAACTTATTTTAGAATTCAATTTTATTTTTAAAGTATTGTAAAATAAATTGCATTCAAACCATTTAATTTATTTAGAACCCTTTAATTCAATGAATTTTAAATCTATCAAATATGCAATGCAACTATGCATTGTTTTATTTCTCATTTCTTTACCGCTACAGGCGCAAGATACGAGTGATACAAAACCTCAAATAGGAACCACTCAAAAAGTTGGGGACGTATTGTTAATTGCTTTACCAGCAGCAACATTAGGGACTTCTTTTATTATTGGAGATGAAAAAGGAGCTTGGCAATTTACTAAAGGTCTTTTGCTCACAACGGGTGTTACTTACGGTTTAAAATATAGTGTAAATAAACCGAGACCAGATATGAGCAATGATAATTCATTTCCCTCTGGTCACACCTCTACCGTATTTCATAGTGCAGGCTTTATCCATATGCGTTATGGTTTTAAATATAGTATTCCTGCATATGCTTTGGCAGGCTTTACAGCTGCCAGTAGAATAGATTCTAAAAAGCATGATATACTTGATGTCTTGGCAGGTGCAGCGATAGGTTTGGGGAGTAATCTCTTATTTACTTCGGAATATCAACAAGAGCACATGGCACTCACTTTTTCTAGTGATCAGCAAGGTTATATGCTTGGTTTTAGTTATAAATTTTAATTTTTAAAGTGTTGGTATTTTTAAGTTGGGAAGAGTTCGCCATGATAGAGCTAAGTAAAATTACAGATAGTAGGTTAGTTTTATAAATTTACTCGAAATAAATACCCAATTAAAGGTTGATTAATACCGAATATTGCAACTGGGAAAATCCAGAAAGAAAATATTGCAAACCAAGATACCGACTTTCTTTTTCGAAGCAGGTAATGTTAATTCAACTTATAAGGTTTTATTCAGAATGGCTTAAAGAAAAAAATCCGCTTAAACATTGGATGGTATGTTTAAGCGGACTAAATGTATGTGCCATATTCAAAAATAAGATGATAGCTTTTTTTTATCTAGCAGATAGGTTTAAAGATACCGTAAGCATGTTTCCGGTTCCAGAAAAACGTTCTGCCCAAATTTCGATGTAATCATCTTTTTTCATTTCTATAGTGCCCACAACTGGCACCGCAGATATAGAATTGTCATTTGTAGCCCTAGTGTAAACTTTTGTTTCATTAATAATAACACCATTTTTAGCAATATATACAATAAGGATAATATCGTTTAAAGATTGATAAGAGACTGAGCCCACTACTTGAAAGTACCTCTTTTGATTTCCTCTATAAGTAATTCTGTTATCCCCATTTTTTGTAAAGCGGAACAAATTATTTGAGGTAGTCGTTCCTACTACTTTTCTTCTACTTGAAGTTCCTGTACCCGTAAACGAGGTGGTTTCACCACTACCAACGACTGCTGATAAATTGATGTCTCCCGTTGCATCTCCATCACTTTCTTTTGGAATGCCAGGTGCATTTACAGACCAAGCTGTAGTGAAACTATAACCTATGTAAGAATCTGTTGTATAACCTTTAATATAGTCTGGAGCAGTAGTTGTTCCAGAAAAAACTGTACCATTTAAAACACCATTGCCTACTGCAAGTCCAGTAGTACTTACGTCAAAAGCTATATCTGATCCATTAACTGTGCTAAACCCGCTTACTTTTTCAACCAAACCAAAACTTCCTGTGAGCTTTTCAAAAGTACCGTTGTTACTGCTAAACCATGCTTGATTATTTAGCAATAAATTACCAATATTGGAATACGTAATACCATCAGCGTTGTTTATAAACTGTATAATATTTCCAAAGTATATTCCAAATCCTGAAATGCTTCCCACACTAGAGGTCATACCATCCACAACGGTATTTTGTACTAGTAGTGATGAATTGGTCGCGATACCTGGACCCGTAATCTCAAAAGCTTTAGTACCCTTTATGGTGAGGTTTCTAATACTTCCACCTGTGCTTCCTTTAAAAACTACACCAGATGCTACCAAAATATCTTCATTTGCGTCTAATCCAGAAATGTAGGCATTATTAAGATCTATAGGGAATGCCAATGCTATTGTACCATTTATTTCATAATAAGTATTCTCGTCTAATTTGTATGTTGTTCCTGAGCCAGCGGTTAGTTCTGGAGCCAAATCTGTGACAGATTTAATAAGTTTAAAATTATCTCTCTTAACCGATGTATCATTTTCTAACATTGTCCAAGAAGTATTGGTTGTGCTATAGTAGTAAAAAGCTTGTTCTGTGGTGTCAAAAACCAATAAACTTTCTGCAGGACTTTCAATGGCCTCTCGTTCTAGAGTGCTCATTCTGGGTACTAATAAGCCTTTCGAGGAAGATTGTAGATCCAATATGGATGTAGTATCTGGTGTGTCAGTGCCAATGCCCACTTGAGCAACAGCAATAGTGCTTGCTAAAAAGCAAACTGTCAAAAGTATTTGCGTGATTTTAAAATTTGTGATTTTCATGAGAGTAGGTATTTGTTTAAAATGTGTTTTCTTATTTTTTTTTTTTTTTTTTTTTGGAGCTATTCAAGATTTAATTTGAGTTACCTATTTTTTATTACTAAATCTTATTAATGGTTCTGGTAACCGAGGTATTGTCTAAGAATTATTCTAATTAATAATCACTTTTTTGGTTTGTGATTGTTTTTCGTTAGCTAGTTTGACCAAGTAGATACCAGTATTAAGATGAGCTGCTAAAATGCTATTGGTTTGAGTGCCTTGATCGAGACTGCTGGACATTACCAAACGACCCTGTACGTCATAAATGCTCACATGAGTATCAGCAAGTAATTGTCCTTTGATATGAATGGTTTTTTTGCTTGCAAATAATTTTAGATCATTACTGTCTTGCATGTTGGATGAGAGCGTCTGGCTACCAATTCTCAAGAAAAAGCGTCCTGTCCCTGACATTGCAGAGTTTGGGGTAAACGTATAGGAGGTGGTGTTTAAAAGCGTAAACGTATTAGTTTCACGATCTTCTAAATACACTTCAGTTTCTTCAGGCAAGATGAAGTTTTCCAAACTAAAACTTACCTGTATGCCTTGAGCTGTTTTTATGCCTATAGGAATGCTAACATCATCAAGCGCAACAAAACCAAGACTTTGGATAGCCATATTGCGACCAACATTATTTTCGACCAAGCGGGAATATACCATTAAGCTGGAGTTGGCGCCACCGTAAAGTTCAGCGTCGTATCCAGGGTCTAAGCTTAAGGTTGAGTTCTCATTAAAATAGATTTCCGTAGCATAATTTGCTGTAGCGTTATCTACACGTAGCCTAAGCATTTGGTTTGGATTTGCGTCTCTGTTTAATATAAAATCATCAGTTCCTGAAATGGTTCTCATTGCTGGAGTGTACAAAATAGGATTAGAGATGGAATCTTTGTGGTTTGCGACCAAAAACCCTTGTCCTGGTGCAATATTTACATTAGAATTAACTAAATTATTGATAATGGTAAAGTTGTCTATAGTACCACTTGTTGGTGCACTGCCACTATTATAGCCATATATTGCTGTGGCATTTGGATCTAGCTTATCTGAGTTTTCGGCTAAAAAAGCTTGCGAATCCATATAGGTAGGATAAGGATTACCTATAAGGTTCCATGAATTGTTGTTTGCTGTCGTAATTGTGACAGTTTCACTTGCATTTGCTGTAGTGCCCGTAAACCTTATTGTTTCTCCATTATTTGAAGCTGCTCTGTAACCAACTCCGCTTTTTAATTGTATTGAGCCTTCTGCTACTTGATCATAATTGAAGTAAGAGCTGGTTGTATTACTATAAGGTCCAAAAAGAAAAAGCGTTGGGGTAGCTGTTGAGTTGACAATAATATCAGCATTGGTGGTTAGCCCAGCATCGGCACTGTAACCTAATAAATCTGCAAAGGTCACGTCTCCAGAAGCTTTAACAGGTAAAGAGATCAAATCATTTCCTCCGTTTACACCAGTTACGCCTACGACATTGATGTATCTATCATAGTTGACAATGTTTGATGTTCCTAACGTTCCGTTTAGAAGTAAGCAAGAAAACTTTGAGGACGTCGATTTTAGGTTGATGTTGGAGGCATCAAGAGTTGTACCCGAAGATACAAAGACAGGTGTGCCTGGTTTAACCGTCATGGTTGTTGCTAGATCTTGAGCGTTTGAAGAAAAACAAAGCAAAGCAGAAATAGCAAGGGTTAATAATAGCGTATTTTTCATTGATTTAAGATTTTAGGGCATTCATTTAAGCGCCATTATACATTTTTGATTTTTAAATGTACTTGGTGATATATTTTAATCTTCCGTCTAGATAATTAAAAAGGGTCAATATGGCATCCTGTCACTTGACCTGGATTTTTACGAATTCCAGAATTTATATTGGTATTCGTAAAGTTGTTGTCTGAACAATTTGTGAGAAGTGAATTTTTTCCATCATAAGTAGGGTTTTTGTAAAAGTTCGTATAAAATTTGGTTGTTGATCGACATGCGTCTTTGGGGAAACTTATGTAAATCTTCTGTAAAATTACATATATAAACGAAAAAATGAAACATTTTATCGAGTAAATTTTTTTTTAACATTTTAAAGTGTTATAAGTCAAAATTAAAAGTTTGCATTCTCAACATCAAATCGTGTTGCATGATTATTGAAGCCAATACTAACTTTTTAATTTTTTTTTTCAATACGCGATTAATTCAAAGGTCCATCTGTTGGTACATTGGCAGGATTAGCTGGTACTATCCTTGCAATTTTCCCAATTATCATGAACTGGTTTATTGGTAATATTACAGAAGGACAATCCTAAACACAAGTATTTAAATTGATTACAGTTTCAGTAGTTTTAGCTGTCTTTACAATTTATTTTTTTATAAGAGAAGTTGCACCTGTAGATAGCGAGAAAAATTTTAAAATACTATTATAGAAAAGCCTGTCAATTTTGAAAGGCTTTTTTTGTAAATTTATTTGAAAATAACCAACATGAATCAAACCGTAACATTTGGAGAGGTACTAATGCGTCTTTCTCCCGAAGGAAATAAAAAATTTATTCAATCTAATAGTTTAGAATTTTATTTTGGAGGTACAGAAGTAAATGTTGCCATTTCAATAGCAAATTTTGGAGGTAAAGTGAGGCATATTTCTTCAATATCAAATGATTTTATTGGTGATACTGCAATATCCTATCTACGGAAATTTGGGGTAAGTACATCCTCAATTGTTCGTTCAAAGCGACCATTGGGAGTCTATTTTTTAGAGGTTGGAGCGGTGATGCGACCAAGCTCAATATCTTATAATAGATCTCATTCTTCGTTTTCTGAAATTAAACCAGACATGGTAGATTGGGATAAATCACTAAAAAACTGTACATGGTTTCATTGGACGGGAATAACGCCTGCACTCTGTGAAGGAGGTTATCTTACCCTAAAAGAAGGATTGATTCTGGCTCAAAAAAGGGGAGTTGAGGTATCGGTTGATCCTACATATAGAAATGGTTTGTGGATGTATGGAGCAAAACCAAAAGAAACTTTGTCAGATTTATTAAGCTATTCCAATATTTTTATAGGTGGTGTAAATGAAATGAATGAAATTTTAGACACTAAGTATAATTATTCTAATGAAGATTTCATCAAGGCGAGTAAAGAATTAATAAATAGATTTCCTTCAATAAAAAAGACCTTTGATAAAATTAGAACACCTATAAATGCGTCTTGGCATAAAATACGATCCCGAATGTGGAATGGCAATGAGTTTAGAGAAACTACAGATTTAGATATCACTCACATCGTTGATAGAATTGGGACTGGAGATGCTTTTGCTGGCGGATTGATTTATGGACTTCAAAACTTCGATGACTATAAAGCTATGGAGTTTGCCTCTGCTGCCAGTGCATTAAAACACACCTATGAAGGTGATGTCAATTTTTCTTCGGTTAGTGAAGTCATGAATATTTTAGATGGTAATACCTCAGGTAGATTCAATCGATAAATTTATTCAGAAGATGCTCTTACAATTAATTGAGCGTCAAGAATAATCTTATTTAAAGTCTGTTTTACCGTAGGTTTTTTAATGCGTTCTAAAAATGTTTCAGCAGCAAGTTTGCCAATTTTTGAGCTGTGTTGATCAATACTGGTAATGCCAGGAGTGACCAACGAGGTAAATGGCTCGTTCCCAAAACCAACAAGTTTGATATCTTCAGGAACTTTAACATGTTGTTCATTCAGTACTTGTAATGCTCCCAGTGCAGCATAATCACTAGATACATAGACAGCGTCTGGTCTAACTTCTAGTTTTAATAATTCGGTCATTTTTAAACGTCCATCTTCCAAAGTTAAATCGCTTTCAACAAGTAAATTGTCGTCAAGAGGGAGGTCATTTGCTTTAATAGCGTCCACATAGCCTCGAATTCTATTATTAAAAATTCTAGTACGCTTAAAACCACCAATATGCGCAATACGCTTACACCCTTTTGAAATGAGATGTTCAACAATCATATGGCTACTGTCATAATCGTTTATACCTACATAATCCACATTAAGATCATTTTCCCCACGATCAAAAAGAATTAAGGGTATCCCTTTTGATTTCACCTTCTCGTAATAAGAAAGGTCAACAGTTTCATTGGCCATCGAAGCAATAATACCATCTACTTGAGTGAATAAAAGCGTATCAATACTACTGCATTCTTTTTTAAATGATTCGTTAGATTGCGTAATAATAATGTTATATCCAGCTTCATTGAGAACCTCTTCAATACTTTGTACTACGGAAGAAAAAAAACTGCTATTCGTCTTAGGAACGATAACACCAACTAAATTGCTTTTTCCCTTTCTCAATGCACTAGCCAAATGATTTGGTTGGTAGTTAAGCTCCTTGGCAACCCGTTTTACAGCTTGTTTTGTTTTTGCACTAATTCTTGAATCATCGTGCAATGCTTTAGAAACAGCAGCAGGAGAAATATCCAAAACATTTGCAATGTCTTTTATTGTAGTTCTTTTTTTATTCACCTAGTTTTTATATATTTGCTTAATCGTTTAAGCAAAAGTATTGTTTTAACTTGAAAAAATCAAAATAACACTGTTTTGATTTTCTTTTTTAAAATCTGCTTAATCGTTTAACCAAACACTAATTAAATAAAACATACAATGAAAAAAGTAGTAACTTTTGGAGAAATCATGTTAAGATTAGCTCCACAACAATTTTTAAGATTTTCACAGGCCTCGTCATTTGACGTTGTTTATGGAGGAGGAGAATCCAACGTAGCAGTATCATTAGCCAATTATGGTGTGCCTGTGGATTTCGTGACGCGTTTGCCAAAAAATGATATTGGAGAATGTGCCATGATGGAAATGCTTAAAAGAGGTGTAGGTGTAGATAAAATAATATATGGTGGAGATCGTTTAGGGATTTATTTTTTAGAAACTGGAGCTGTAAGTAGAGGAAGTAAAGTGGTATATGATAGGGCACATTCTGCTATTTCTGAAATCAAACCAGGGATGATCGATTGGAAATCGGTATTTAAAGATGTGGCTTGGTTTCATTGGACGGGAATTACTCCTGCCATCTCTCAAGGTGCAGCAGATGCTTGTTTAGAAGCTGTAAAGGTAGCGAGTGAAATGGGAGTTACCATTTCTACAGATTTAAATTATAGAGCTAAACTTTGGACGTTCTGTGATGATAAGCACAGAGAAAAAATAATGACAGAGTTAACATCATATTGCGATGTTGTTTTAGGCAATGAAGAAGATGCAGAAAAACATTTTGGTATTCACCCAGAAGGATTAGACGTTCATAAACATGGGCACGATGTTAAGGCAGAAGCATTTCTATCTGTTTGTAAGCAAATGATGGAAAAATTTCCGAGAGCCAAGAAAGTGATTACAACCTTAAGGGGTTCTATCTCTGCCTCCCACAATACTTGGGCTGGAGTTCTATACGATGGTAAAAAAATGTACGAGACACGACAATATCAAATTACAGATATTGTTGATCGTGTTGGTGGAGGAGATTCGTTCATGGGTGGATTGATCTACGGATTATTAAAATATCCAGAAGATGATCAAAACGCATTAGATTTTGCTGTTGCAGCCTCTTGTTTAAAACATACTATCAAAGGTGATGCTAATTTAGTTACGGTTTCCGAAGTAGAAAAACTAATGGGTGGAGATGCGTCTGGACGTGTAGCAAGATAATTAGTCATGGTTATAGATACGCTCAGCAATGTAGATAGGTACAAGGTTTTAAATCCCCTATTTAAAAAGGCATTCGATTATATAGATCAAAAAGATTTAACACAGCTTGAAGATGGAAAATATGACATAACCGAAGGGTTAAAACTCATAGTAAACACTGGCACAGGAATGACCGAAGAGGACAGTTTGAAAAAGTTTGAATGTCATGATGAATATATTGATATCCAAATTTGTGCAAGTGGTTTAGAAACAATAGCATGGAAGCCAAGAGAAAAATGTAGTATCCCAAATGGGGACTATGACACAGATAGGGACAGAAGGTTTTTTAATGATAAACCTGATATATTTTTTCAATTGACAAACAATCAATTTGCGATTTTTTATCCGGAAGATGTCCACGCACCAATGATTGGAAATAATGAAATAAAAAAGTTAGTATTTAAAGTTAAAATTTAACTGTTGTGATTTTAAGAAATCAATTAAATAAAAAAATAAAATGGCAAATTATTCAAGAATAGAAGTAGCAAATGTTATGAAACAAACGGGTTTAGTACCCTTGTTTTATAATTCAGATTTAGAAATAAGTAAAAAAGTAATCCAGGCAACCTACGATGGTGGTGCAAGATTATTAGAATTTACAGCAAGAGGAGATTTCGCACACGAGGTTTTTGGAGAACTTAATAAGTACGTACTAAAAAATATGCCAGGAATGATTATGGGTGTAGGTTCTGTAACAGATGCTGCATCTGCTTCACGTTTTATGGCTTTAGGCGCCAATTTTATCGTAACACCGGTGTTAAGGGAAGATATTGCAATTGTTTGTAATAGACGAAAAGTAATGTGGTCACCAGGTTGCGGATCTCTTACTGAAATTTGTCGTGCTGAAGAATTAGGATGTGAAGTTGTAAAGTTATTTCCAGGAGGTATTTATGGGCCAGATTTTGTGAAGGCAATTAGAGGGCCTCAACCTTGGACGAGTATTATGCCAACAGGTGGTGTGTCTCCAACAAAGGAAAATTTAGAAGGTTGGTTTAATGCAGGCGTAACTTGTGTAGGAATGGGGTCAAAACTCATTAATAAAAATGCAGATGGTAATTATGATTTAGCTAAAATCGAATCAGATACTAAAGCAGCATTAGCAATCATAAAAGATATTAGAAAACAATAAAAAACTGTGCCAGCAATCACTTTAAAAGAAATTTCTCGCGTATCAGGTTATTCTGTTTCTACAGTTTCTAAGGCTTTAAATGATAAGTCTGATATTAATATAGAAACAAGACAACTGATTAAGAATATAGCTAACAAGTATAACTATATACCAAATAATTTTGCAGTTGCGCTAAGAAAAAAGAAAACTAAAGTGATTGCTGTTATAGTACCTCAAGTGAATACCTTTTTTTGTAGCTCTCATTTGTACAATATTCAAAAAATTGCATATGCTCAAGGTTATAGAATAGTTTTATTTCAAACGTTGATGGATGTGTCTAAGGAAAGAGAATCTATAAACCAAAGTAAAGACGGTAGCTTTGATGGTACTATTTTAATCACTAATAATATTCCCTTGGTTAATTTTTCCGAAGAAAACAATAGCACAACGCCTATTGAATTTATAAAAATTGATGATAGTCTTCCACAAGATCAATTAAAAAAAGATAGTATATTGAGCTTTAATAAATTGCTAAGGCGAATAAATTAAATAAAAACTTGTACTGTCAATATGTTCAAAAAGGCTATAATTTTGATGGTTATAAGTGCTTTTGCTTTTGCCCTTTTAAATGTATTTGTAAAAAACTTAAATCAGTTTAATGTTTATCAAATTGTGTTTTTTAGATCTTTAGGGTCTTTGTTTTTTACCATCCCATTTTTGTTGCGAAATAAAATACCAATGCTCGGTAAAAAGAAAAATTTACTTCTTTTTAGAGGTATTGTTGGCTTCGTGGCAATGTCCTTGTTTTTCGCTTCTTTAAAACATCTTTCAATGGGATCTGCAGTCTCGATACGTTATGTCTCTCCAATTTTTGCAGCACTATTTGCACTGGTTTTATTAAAGGAGAAAATTAAATATTTGCAATGGCTATGCTTTGCGATCGCCTTTTCTGGTGTACTTATTCTAAAGGGTTTTGATGTAAATCTTGATGGTATTGGACTATTTTACGCAATTCTATCAGCTTTTTTTACTGGATTGGTTTTTATAATTATTCGAAAAATAGGAAACAGTGACCATCCCATAGTAATCGTGAATTATTTCATGGTTATTGCTACATTTTTTGGAGGTATTCTAGCCATTTCAGAATGGATGACTCCTATTGGTATGGAATGGGTAGTGCTTTTCAGTTTGGGTGTTTTTGGGTATTTCGGACAATATTATATGACAAAAGCTTTTCAAATTGCTGAGGTGAATCAAGTGGCACCATTAAAATATATTGAAGTTATTTTCACCATGATAATTGGCGTCATTTGGCTCAATGAAACTTACACTTTAATAAGCTTGCTGGCAATCTTTTTAATTCTTCTTGGATTAGTGCTAAACTTTGCTGTAAAGCGGTAGGGCCTTCTTTAAGAAAGTGTTTTGTTGATTATGTAATTAACTTTTTCATAATAAAAGATTATAAGTAATACTAAAAACCAGGTTTAATATAAAATCGTTTTAGTAACATAAATATTCAAATTCCTAAGAATATTTATTTCACTAAAACGATTATATTTTTCTTGTTATAAATTTAGGTTTTAAGCAGGTACTTTAGCTGCTATATCCATACGCTCCCAATTTCGATGTTTGGCAATTGCATCTATAAAACTTTGCGGTTTTTCATTAATTAAAATCGCTTTGTCATCCTTGTAATTTGCAACAAAAGTTTCATTAATTAAATCTTCACCTTCTTTATCCGCTGCAATTGCTTTGCAATGTTTAAAAGCTTCATTGATAAATTTCTTGTACTTTGATTCCTCTAACAAGGTTGTTATGGATTTTTTGCCACCAGGTATGTAAATGGCGTCAAATAAAACACTCTCCGTGGTCATAATTGCAGCGTCCACATCGTGTTCCATATGTTCATCACATTTGATTTTGCCACCATGAGGAGCTATTATTTTCACCATGGCATTTTCTTTTTCTAAGGCTTTTTTCATAGACTTAAAATTACTCATTGAAAAACCATCTGCTACTAATACAGCAATTTGTCGCGTGGCAATACTTTCAAATTTTGTGTTGGCCTGACTTAGAGCTGGATCGGTATCTAAGTAATTTTTCTTTTTTGGTGGCTGGTGTTTTTTTACATCGGCATCTGCACCAATTGCTTGATTGACTGGTTTTTCAATAGATTTTGGTATCTCCATTCCTAAACCTTTACCTACCTTTTTAGCAAGATCTTTATCAATTTCAGCAATCAAATAAAGCATACGTTCTTTAATATACGTTTGTTTGCATTTTCCTAATTCAAAAGTATAAGCGTCTGCAACATGGGCTTTTTCCCAATCTGCTAAGCTTCTGTAAAAAAACGCAGGTTGAGAAAAGTGATCACTAAAACTCTCACTTCTTGTTCTTACTTTTTTCGCATCTATACGCTCTTCGTAAGAGTGAAAACCACCTTCACTCATTTTTGCCAGATGCGGACAACCAGCACCTAGAGTATTTGGGAAATAAGCGGTTTGACCTTTTGGGATATCCATTTGCATATGGCCATCTCTTTGGTTGTTATGAACTTCACCAATTGGTCTATTTATTGGTATTTGGTGAAAATTTGGACTGCCTAGTCTAGATAATTGGGTATCTCTATAAGAAAATAGTCTTCCTTGTAGTAATGGGTCATTTGTGAAATCAATTCCTGGTATAATATGTCCTGGCAAAAATGCGACTTGTTCGGTTTCTGCAAAGAAATTTTCTGGATTTCTATTCAATACCATTCTGCCAATGATTTCAACAGGTACCATTTCTTCAGGTATTAGCTTGGTTGGATCTAAGAGGTCAAAATCAAATTTGTGCTCATCTTTATCGGCTACAACTTGAATTCCCAATTCCCATTCAGGATATTGGCCAGCTTCAATAGCATCCCATAGATCACGTCTGTGAAAATCTGCATCAGCACCATTGATTTTTACAGCCTCGTCCCACGTAACAGAGTGTACACCTAATTTTGGTTTCCAATGGAATTTTACAAAATGAGACTCATTTTTATCATTGATAAGTCTAAAGGTATGAATACCAAAACCTTCCATCATACGTAAACTTCTAGGTATCGCTCTATCACTCATGGCCCAGATGTGATTGTGAAGCGTTTCGGTAGAATGCGACACAAAATCATAAAAAGTGTCATGAGCAGATGCTGCCTGTGGTATTTCATTATTTGGTTCTGGTTTTACCGAATGAATTAAATCTGGAAACTTCATTGCATCTTGAATAAAAAAGATAGGCATATTATTACCTACCAAATCCCAAGTGCCTTCTTGTGTATAGAATTTTACTGCAAATCCACGAACATCACGCGCTAAATCTGGAGATCCTTTAGATCCTGCAACCGTTGAGAAACGAACAAATACCGGAGTCTTTCTATCGGTGTCTGTGAAAATTCCTGCTTTACTGTATTTCTTGATATTTTTAGTGAGCTCAAAATAACCATGTGCTGCGCTACCTCTTGCATGAACAATTCGTTCAGGAATGCGCTCATGGTCAAAATGAGTAATTTTTTCTCGTAAAAGAAAATCCTCTAAAAGCGTAGAACCTCTTTCTCCTGCTTTGAGGGAATTATTGGTATCATTGACTTTAAGACCTTGATTGGTTGTCATTACCTTGCCTTCTGCATCTTTTTCAAATTGCTTTAAATCCTTGCTTTTTTGATCTTTGGAACTGTTATTTTTAGCCATAATTCTGAAATATTTAAACTGTAATTGAATTCATTTTTCAACATAAAATGTTGATTCATCTAATGTCTTAAAATTGAAGCAGGAGTATTGCCACAAAAAGATTATTTTATGACTGTATCATTAATTTTCAAAATCAGTATCGCACATTTATCAATTGCAGTCAGTACACATCGGGATTAAAACTTACAATTTATTATTTTTGTTATATGATAGATAACTTCGAAAATGAGTTCTTCGGAATAGGTATTCAAAACGGAAAAACCCCAGAAAACCTTGGCGTGCTTTGGAGATCTGCACAAAACCTTGGCGCAAGTTTTATTTTCACTATTGGTAATAGATATGCAAAACAAGCCAGTGATACTCACAATGCAGTAAAGTCAATGCCTTATTTTCATTATGATACGTTTGAGGATTTTCATAATAATCTACCAAAAGGAGCTAGAATTGTTGGCGTTGAACTCACAGAAGAAGCAGAAGATCTAGAAACCTTTAACCATCCAAGACGATGAGTCTATTTGTTGGGAGCCGAAGATCATGGGCTTTCTAAACAAGCGATAGAAAAAAGCCATTTTTTGATAAAATTTAAATCGGTGTTGAGTCTTAATGTTTCCGTAGCAGGAAGTATCGTGATGTATGATAGAGGGATTGATAAACCTCGATCTTGATTTTCCGAAGAAAAATAAATTACCTATTACTGAGTCAAATGGAATAAAAAGAATAGACTATGAGCAAAAATCATTGTTTTTATTGACGTAAACTTGTGAAATTATAAAAATGGGAAAGTTGAGCTTAAAAATTAAAGATTTACCAAAATTGCTTTTAAACACTTATAAATCTTGGGATGCTAATGATCCCTGGAGAATGAGTGCTGTAGTTGCCTATTATGCTGTGCTATCCTTACCTGGATTGTTGGTGATCATTATAAATGTGGTTGGTAGAATTTGGGGAAGAGACATTGTGCAGGGACGTTTAACAGGTAAATTGTCCTCTATTCTTGGTAGTGAATCTGCGGAAACGATTAGAACCATGATTACCCAAACCCTCGATACCGAAAGTAATTTAATCTCAACCATTATAGGTATTGCAACCATTTTGTTTGGTGCAACAGGTGTGTTCTACCAAATTCAAATCTCTTTGAACAAAATCTGGAAAGTGGAGTCGATCTCTAAATTCAGTTTTAAAAAGATATTGACAGATCGGGCAAAGAGTTTTGCATTTATATTGGTGATCGGTTTTTTGTTGCTTATTAGTTTTGTGCTCACAACAATTATTTCTGCCTTGACAGATTATATTCAAAAATCATTTCCAGACGTGGTATTATACCTCATATATTTAGTGAACTTTTTAGTTTCCATTGGGATTATTTCCACCTTGTTCGCGCTCATGTTTCGCTATATGCCAGACACAAAAGTGCGATGGAAAACGGTTTGGATCGGTGCAATTTTAACTGCAATATTGTTTGTTTTGGGGGAATCTCTTTTAGGCCTTTACTTCGGAAAATCTAATCCTGCCTCTACTTATGGCGCAGCAGGAAGTATTGTATTGATCTTATTGTGGGTCTCTTATTCCTGTCTTATTTTCTTTTTTGGAGCAGAATTTACGCGACAATATTCTATAAAGTACCATCACGATTCCCATACACATAAAAACAAAATTGAAGATCTAAAGGAAAAGGAGGGCAAATAGTAGCTTTGATAATAAATCACTATAATTAATAACTATATCTTTGTAAAAAATAAACAATTATGCACAAAGCAGGTTTTGTAAATATTATCGGAAACCCAAATGTTGGTAAATCAACGCTAATGAATACGTTTATTGGTGAGAAATTATCCATAATCACATCAAAAGCGCAAACGACCAGACATCGTATTTTAGGAATTGTAAATGGTGCGGATTTCCAGATGATTTTAAGTGATACTCCAGGGATCATAAAACCAGCTTATGAGCTTCAGGAATCTATGATGGATTTCGTGAAATCTGCTTTTGATGATGCAGATGTTTTGATCTATATGGTTGAGATAGGTGAACAGGAATTAAAGGACGAGGCTTTTTTTAAAAAAATCACAAGTTCTAAAATACCGGTGTTATTACTTCTGAATAAAATTGATAAATCAGATCAAGAGCAACTAGAATCCCAAGTAGCTTTATGGTCAAGCAAAGTGCCAAATGCTGAGATTTTTCCAATTTCCGCATTAGAAGGCTTTAATGTTAAAGAAGTTTTTGGTCGCATTGTAGAATTATTGCCAGAATCTCCTCCTTTTTATCCAAAAGACCAGCTAACCGATAAACCAGAGCGTTTCTTCGTTAATGAAATCATTAGAGAGAAAATCTTGATGCATTATAAAAAAGAGATTCCCTATGCAGTAGAAATTGATACCGAAGAGTTTTTTGAAGAAGACACGATTATAAGAATGCGTTCCATAATAATGGTAGAGCGAGAAACCCAAAAAGGAATTATCATAGGCCATAAGGGAAGCGCGTTAAAACGTGTTGGTGTCGAAGCTCGTAAGGATTTGGAGAAATTCTTTGGAAAACAAGTTCATCTAGAATTATACGTAAAAGTGAATAAAAATTGGAGGAGTGACCAAAGACAATTAAAGCGTTTTGGTTACAACCAAAAGTAATATGTACTAATTTATATAAATTAAGAGTACCTTTGCAATCGCTTACAGGATATGTAATGCAGATAAAACAAACAAGTTATGGGAAGTATAGTAGCAATAGTAGGTCGTCCAAATGTTGGGAAATCTACTTTTTTTAATCGATTAATCCAACGTAGAGAAGCTATTGTTGATGCAGTAAGTGGCGTAACAAGAGATAGGCACTACGGAAAAAGTGATTGGAACGGGAAAGAGTTTTCGCTCATAGACACTGGCGGTTACGTCAAAGGAAGTGATGATATCTTTGAGGCTCAAATTGATAAACAAGTCGAACTTGCTATCGATGAGGCAGATGCCATCATTTTTATGGTAGATGTAGAGGCTGGTGTTACAGGAATGGATGAAGATGTTGCAAAATTACTACGCAAGGTTAGCAAACCTGTTTTTCTTGCTGTCAATAAAGTAGATAATAACAAACGTGCAGAAGATGCTGTAGAATTCTACTCATTAGGCCTGGGAGAATACTATACAATAGCTAGTATTAATGGAAGTGGAACAGGTGATCTTTTAGATGCATTGGTAGAAGCTTTACCAGAAATAGAAGAGGAACAAGAAAAAGATGAACTTCCAAGATTTGCTGTAGTTGGGAGACCAAATGCAGGAAAATCATCTTTTATTAATGCATTAATAGGAGAAGAGCGTTACATTGTTACAGATATTGCAGGCACTACAAGAGACTCTATAGATACAAAATACAATCGCTTTGGTTTTGAATTTAATTTGATCGATACTGCAGGAATCAGAAAAAAATCTAAAGTAAAAGAAGATCTTGAATTTTACTCAGTGATGCGTAGTGTTAGAGCTATTGAGCATTGTGATGTATGTTTAATTGTTTTAGATGCAACACGTGGATTTGACGGTCAAGTCCAAAACATTTTTTGGTTAGCGCAACGCAATCGTAAAGGTATTGTTGTACTTGTCAATAAATGGGATTTAGTTGAAAAAGAAACGCAAACCATGAAAGCGTTTGAGCGGGAGATTAGACAGGAAATGGAGCCTTTTACAGATGTGCCAATTGTATTTATTTCGGTTTTGAACAAACAAAGAATTTATAAAGCTATTGAAACAGCTGTTGAGGTTTACAATAATAGAACCAAGAAAATAAAGACCAGTAAACTCAACGAGGTCTTATTACCAGTTATTGAAAACTATCCTCCACCAGCATATAAAGGTAAATTTGTGAAGATTAAATACATCATGCAATTACCAACACCTCAACCACAGTTTGCTTTCTTTTGTAACTTACCACAATATGTAAGAGAACCTTACAAACGTTTTTTAGAGAATAATTTGAGAGAACTTTTTGATTTCAAAGGCGTTCCTATTAGCGTTTATATGCGTAAAAAATAATAGTTATAGTTTATGAGAAGTCGTTGGTTGCTTGTTTTGTTATTAATTTTCAGTTTTTCTGAAAATAGTATCGCACAAAACAGTCCGCCAACAATTGTTGCAGAAGGAAATCAGGAATTCTGCGGAAGTTCACCAATGAACGTCGTTACAAGTGTTTCAATCACAGATCCAGATGCTGGTGATATAAGCTTGGATAATGTGTTTTTGCAAATTTCCGAAGGATATGTAAGTACTGAAGATCTTTTGGTATTAACAGGAACGCATCCAAATATTACTAGTACGTGGAATGTACCAGAAGGTAAATTAGAGCTTCAGGGACCAGCGAGTTTTACCGAGTTTGAAAACGCCATTAGTGACGTATTATATCAAACTACACAAAGCAATTTTACACAGGACAAATCATTTTCTATAAATCTTGGTGATGCTAATTTTTTGCCATCTACGGGACATTATTATGTTTATGTCTCAAGTCCGGGAATAACATGGACGACCGCGAGAACCCAAGCAGAGAATACATTTTACTTCGGAATTCAAGGCTATCTCGTAACCATAACCAGCGAAGAAGAATCGCAATTTGCAGGAGAACAAAGTCCTGGTTTAGGATGGATAGGTGCCAATGATGCAGAAACCGAAGGTACCTGGAAATGGGTAACCGGACCGGAAAATGGACAAACATTTTGGATTGGAGAAGTTACAGGAAGCGCACCTGGAGGAGAATACTCAAACTGGAATACTGGTGAACCCAATAATATTGGTGGCAATGAGGACTATGCCCATATTACAGATCCTTCAGTTGGTAATATTGGCTCTTGGAATGATCTCCCTAATGCTGGCGATGGTTCACCTTCTGATCCATATTATCCTAAAGGCTATTTGGTAGAATTTGGTGGTATGCCTGGAGATCCAGAAATTAACCTTTCTGCCAGTACAACTATTATAACACCTAAGCTTAGCTTAGAGGCAAGTGTTGGGTGCTCAGATGGGATCTCAACATTAAATGTAAATTCAAATACACCAACCGTATTGTGGTATGAAACACCTTCTTCAACAACGGTTTTAAATTCTGAACCAACCTATGAGGTTCAACTTGATGCAGACACAACATTTTGGATCTTGCCATTGTTTGATGGTTGTAATGGTGGTATTAGAATTCCTTTTGCAGTTGATGTTTTAGAAAGTCCAGAGGCTATAGATCTCAACATAGTGCAATGTGATGATGAGATTAATGATGGCTTTACAGATTTTAGCTTATCTCTTTATTTTGAAGAAATCACTAACGGGATTACAGCAAATAGAGCGGTTGTCTTTTATGAGGATATAAATCTAACTTCAGAGATTTCGGGAGATTTGTTTACCAATACAAGCAATCCACAAACGGTATATGCAGAAGTGGTAGATACGAGTTCGGGATGCACTTCAATTTCCGAAGTTATAATTAGCGTAAACTCTAACGTAATAAATCCAGTAAACCTTGAAGCGTGCGATACGCCAGCGCAAACAGGAATAGTGCCTTTTGATTTATCATTGGCAAGTGAGGAGATTTTAGAAAGTGTACCAGCAGATTCAACAATTGAGTTTTATGAAACTTATGAAGATGCAGGTTTGGAGATGAATTCCCTTCCAATATCATTTACTAATACAGTACCATATAGCCAGACTATCTATGCGCGTGTAGAAACCCAAGATGGTTCTTGTTTTGCCATCACGCAAGTTGAGCTAACTGTAAATAGTGTGCCCAATATTTTAAGTGAAGAGACGGTTTTGTATTGTTTAAATGATTTTCCGCAGACCATAACATTGAGTGGAGGTGTAATGGGAGATATTCCAAACAATTACTACTATTACTGGTCTACAGGGGAAACAACTATTGATATTGAAGTTAATGAAATTGGCACATACACCGTTGAAGTTGCTTTTGTAGATGGTTGTTCAAAAATTAAAACAATTGAAGTTTTGCCATCAAATGTAGCAACTATAGAGAACATTATAGTTGAGGATTTAAGTAATAATAATTCTATAACCATTTTGGTTTCTGGAGAAGGTGAGTACCAATACGCATTAAATAATAGCGAAGGGATATATCAAAATTCAAACACATTTAACAACGTTACTGCTGGAATTTATACAGTTTACGTGAAAGATGTTAAGAACGATTGTGGTATTGTCTCAGAGGATGTTTCTGTAATTGGCTACTCCAAATTTTTTACGCCAAATGGCGATACTTTTAATGATACTTGGCAGTTAAAGGGCATTTCAGAGCAATTTCAGCCAAATACAGAAGTGTATATTTTTGATCGCTTCGGAAAATTGCTATACACATTAAACTCTCCTTTTGATGCTTGGGATGGTACGTTTAATGGTAAACCTTTACCAACGTCAGATTATTGGTTTTCTGCAACTTTAGAAGACGGTCGCACCTTCACAAATCACTTTACGCTAAAACGATAGTTTTTTCAAGATTTTTGACTTAAAAAAGAGAAACTAAAACAAGTTTTATAATAATTTTAAGAAATTTCATACGAAAACAAAACTATATTCGTTTTTGTATAAAAAATACTAATCATCAATCAATCAACCAATCACATGAAAAAATTTCTATTTTTCATTGTTTCACTTTGTGTTTCACTTTCATTCTCGCAATCTAGATCATTCAAAATTTCAGGAAAAATACTTTCCGAAGACAACAAAGAACCGCTAGAAGCTGCAACCGTATATTTGGAGCGAGTAAAGGATAGCAGTTTGGTGACTTACACCATATCTGATAAAGACGGACTTTTTGAAATCAATGAAGAAACCTATGACGAAAAACTCAATCTCTTCATAGATTATGTGGGCTATCAAACCTATTTGAAACAAGTTGACATAAATAAGGAAATCATCAATATTGGTACCATAGAGTTAAAAATAAGTAATGCCTTGGATGAGGTTGTCATAAAATCCAGGTCGCCAATTACGATAAAAAAAGACACGTTAGAATTCAATGTAAAATCCTTTAAAACCAAAAAAGATGCTAATGTTGAAGACTTGCTGAAACAATTGCCAGGCGTTGAGGTTGACGAAGCAGGAAAAATCACTGTAAATGGTAAGGATGTGAGTAAAATTTTGGTTAATGGGAAACCTTTTTTTGGTGATGATCCTACAATTACAACCCGTAATTTGACCAAGGATATTATTGAGAAAATCCAGATTACAGATACAAAGACAAAGTCGGAAGCATTTACGGGAGAAGAAGGTGACAAAGAAAATAAAACCATAAATCTTACCATAAAAGAAGAAAATAACAAAGGTGTTTTTGGTCGAGTTTCAGCAGGAGGAGGAACCGATGAGCGTTATGAACTTGCGGGAATGGTCAATTTTTTTGATAATGATAGACGTGTGAGTGTACTTGCGGGAGGCAATAATACCAATTCTCCAGGATTTAGTTTTGGAGAAATCCAGAAAATGTTTGGAGGCGGTTATAGTAGAAGTATTAGCAGTAATGGCTCATTTTCAATAGATGGTCGATCTTTTGGTAGCGGTGAAGGCATCGTCACATCTCAAAATGCTGGTGCAAATTATGCAGATGTTTTAAGTGATAAAGTTGAAATTAATGCCGATTATTTTTACTCCGGAAGCAATTCAGAAAATGAAACTACAATTGAAAGGGAGAACATACTTCCAGACTCGCGTTTCTTTTCAGATTCTCGCTCAAGATCTTTGAGTGATGGCCAGAACCATAGTGCAAATCTTGGTTTTGATATCGAGTTGGACTCCACGTTTTTGATCAACATCAATCCGTCGATTAAATGGTCAACGTCTGATAGGTCGTTTTCCGAAGATGAAGAAACCCGTAATGAGGATGATGAATTGACCAACCAATCTACCACGTCTTCATTCTCGCAAAATGATGCTAAAAACTTCGGGACGAGAATTGACCTCACCAAACGTTTTGGCAATAGAGGCGCATTCGTAAAGTTTGAGATGAATACAGAGTATAATACCAATGAGTCTGAAGATTTTTTAACTTCGGAAACCAATTTTTTTAATTCCGAAGAAGACGATATTATAAGGGATCAATTTACAGATTCCGATAATGAAAACCGAACGTTAACTGCTTCCGCAACCTATAGATTACCAATTATTGCAAAGGAATTATTTCTGGATTTTGAGTACCGGTTTAGAAATGATAATCGTAGTAACTTAAGAAGTACCTTTGATCGTGATGAGGTTACGAACCTTTATGATAATTTCAATTTTGACTTGAGTACAGATTTTGAATACCTCAACCAAGAAAATACGCCAACACTAAAATTATCGTACCGTAAAGAGAAATGGTCTACCAGTTTTACGACGCGTTACGTGTTTAGAACACTAGAAAATAAAGACTTTTTAAGGCCAGAATTAAATATCAAGAGAGATTTTCAAGCATTGGAGTTGCGCTCTTATTTTAATTATCGCTTCAGCGAAAAGGCATCTATGTACACAGGGTATTCGTTAAATAATAGACCGCCAAGTCTAACGCAATTGCAACCCTTTCAAAATGTAACAAACCCGTTAAATACGATTACGGGAAATCCAAATTTGGAGCCCACAAATAGTCATAGGATTTATATGGGCTATAATGCTTTTGATTTTCAGAAAAAAACAGGAATTTACAGTTATCTAAGCTTGAATTTAAATAATAATGATGTGGTATCAAGAACTATTGTTGACCCAGAAACATTAAAAAGAACAACCACTTATGCCAATGTGAACGGAAATTATAATATCTATGGAAATATCAACTATAGCAAAACTGTTAAAACAGATTCTATAAGATCTATAAAATTTGATATAGGCATGTCCACAAGTTTAAACCGTGATGTTAATTTTAATAATGAAGTGAAGTATAACAGTAGAGTCACCTCTTTAACGCCAAGTCTCGGATTACGCTTTACATGGAATAAGGTCATGGAGTTACGACCTCGCTATAGGTTGACGTTTACAAAAAACACATATGACATCCCAACATTTGAGGACGTCAATTTTGCTAGGCATGATCTGGATTTAAACTTTACAACCTATATCCCTAAGAATTTTGAGTGGATCAATAACATAGATTTTGCATACAATCCCAATGTAGCTCCAGGATTTCAAAAGAGTGCTTGGTTTTGGAATTCTACGCTGGCTTACTCGTTCTTAAAAGATCAAGCGATTATGACTTTAAAGGTATATGATTTACTTAATCAAAATAACAACGCAAGACGTAGAGCAACCCAAAATTATATTGAAGACAGACAAAGTACCGTTTTAGAACAATACTTTATGTTAAGTTTTAGTTGGAAATTTAATAGTTTGGGCTCAAAAGGAAATACGGATTCTGATAGTATGTTTTTTATTGATTAATCCCATTTTTGAATAATAGCATCTAAACCTTTACTAATGCCAGAATAATAATTTTGTTTTTTAAACTCAGGAATTATATTTTGATCAATGATTTTTTGGCAAATGGAATCTGTTAGTATTTTTGTTGTTTCATCTCCTGGAGAAAGCCAGATTTTTCTTTCGTTTTTAGCAATTACAATAACTAAACCATTATTTTTATTCTTTTTTCCAACTCCCCAATAATTCCCAATAGCGCTGCTATATAAAGCGATGTCGGTAAAAGGGTCAATAGAGTCAATAGTTAAGATTGCAATTTCATTACTAGATATTTTTTCATAATTGATTATTTCTCTTGATAATGATTGTATTTCAGAACTAGTTAAAAGATTTGATAAATCCAAGACAACTTTTTGTTCCTCGTTTTTTGGTAATAAGGAGTAATCTACCGCTATTCCATTTTCTGTTTTACAACAAAAGCAAAAACAAATTAAAGATAATAAGAGCAGATGTTTTTTCATTCATTTCTAGTTATTGTAATTACCATTATTTCTTCGCTAAAGACTAAAGACTAAAGACTAAAGACTAAAGACTAAAGACTAAAGACTAAAGACTAAAGGCTTAATACTACCAACTCCCACCAGCACCACCTCCAGAGAATCCACCTCCACCGAAGCCACCTCCAAAACCGCCACCGCCAGAGGATCCTCCTCCAAAAATACCTCCGCCAGAGCGACTGCTTCCACCATAGCTACCTCGTCCCATATTGCTTAAAATAATGGCATCCAAAATGCTGGTTCCGTTAGTTCGACCACCACTACCATTATTGCCACCACCTCGTCGGTTTTTTGAAATGGCTATGATGAAAATGATAAAGATGAGAAACATAAATACAAATACACCAATCGGGAAATCTCCAGAGCTATTGGTTTTTCGAGTGCCTTTATAGGTTCCAGTTAATATTTGAAAGATGGCATCTGCGCCTTTATTGAGACCTTGGTAGTAATCTCCTTTTTTGAATTCTGGGATGATGATATTTCGTGTCAATTCTCCAACTACACCAGCGGTTAATTTGTCTTCAACGCCATATCCTGGGGAGATCCAAATTTTACGATCATTGCGAGCGAGTAAAATAAATACACCATTGTCTTCTTTAGCTTGCCCTATTCCCCATTTTTGAGCCCATTTTGGTGCTAATAACCCTATATTTTCTCCATTGGCTGTAGCAATAATAGCAACAACGATTTGTGTTGAGGTGGTATCGGAATATCGAATGAGTTTTTGTTCTAGATTGGATTTTTCCGAAGAAGAAAGTAATCCAGCATAATCATAAACACTCGTTTGTTCTTTTGGAATTGGAGGAATATCATATTGAGCAAATACAGTTTGAAAAGCGCATAAAAAAAGAACACACAATACAATGGTCTTCTTGATTACATTTTTTTTACTAACAACTGAATATTGCATACTGCTAACTGTTTTATCCTTTAGAAATCTCATCAGGCAATTCGTTAATATCACCATGAACCCAAGGGAAATGTTGTTCTAATTGTTTGCCAGCTTTTAAAACGCCTTCAATAAGACCTTGCTTAAATCTATTGGCTTTAAAATGGAATTGCATCACATTTTTGGTCGAGTCCCAAAAATTTGGAGGGACGACATCGTTAATGCCTTTATCACCATAAATGACAAACGTTTTATCATCAACAGCTACATAAATTAAAACACCATTTTGTAGTTTGGTATTGTCCATTTTGAGAAAGTGAAATACTTCCATGGCACGCTCAAAAGCATCAACTTTTAATTCCTTCTCGATATGGATTCTAATTTCACCAGAGGTGTTTTTCTCTGCATCACGAATGGCTTCAATAATCTCTTGCTCTTCGTTTGCTGTTAGAAAATCTTCTACTTTAGACATGATTAATTATTAAAGTCAAATTCTACTTCAACTGGTTCGTCTGCGCCAGCTTCAGAATTAAAATATGGCTTTTCATCAAATCCTAGCATTCCAGCAACGATAGATCGAGGAGCTTTATTGACATAGGTGTTGTATGGCTTGATGGCTTCATTGTATCTGGTTCTTTGAGTCTGGATACTATTTTCTGTACTTGCCAGTTCATCTTGAAGCTTTAGGAAGTTTTGATTAGATTTTAAATCTGGATAACGCTCAATGGTAACCAAAAGTCTTGAAAGTGCACTACTAAGTCCGCCTTGGGCTTCGTTGAATTGATTTAATTGCTCTGGAGTAATGTTTGATGGGTCAATTGTTGTTTGGGTCGCTTTAGATCTTGCTTCAATAACATCTGTTAAGGTACCTCTTTCAAAATCGGCAGCTCCTTTTACGGTATTTACCAAGTTGCCTATAAGGTCATTTCTTCTTTGGTAAGAATTTTGAACATTTCCCCAAGATTCTTTTACATTTTCATTTAACTCTACAGCTGTATTGTTAATTCCGAATCCCCAAATTGCAATAAGAACGATAATAATTACTGGTATAATCCATTTTTTCATGATAGTAGAGTTTTAAAGTTGTGATTTTATTTTGTTAAGTTGTGCCTTTATGCCTTCCAGTTTTTGAATGATCTCAAAGGTGTCGAGTGATTGTTTTTTATCTTCTTTTAAATGCGTTTTTGCGCCTTCAAGTGTAAAGCCACGTTCTTTTACAAGGTGGTAAATGAACTTTAGGTTTTTAATATCCTCGGGAGTGAATTTACGATTGCCCTTGGCATTTTTTTTTGGTTTTAAAATATCAAATTCTTTTTCCCAAAACCGAATCAAAGAGGTATTTACCTTAAAAGCTTTAGCGACTTCTCCAATGCCATAATATCGTTTTTCAGGAAGTTCTATGTACATGGTCTTAATCTAGAGATTGATTTTCTAATGAAGCTTTTTGTAAAAGTCTTGCGTATTCTTCCGCAGTTAAATTTCCGTAGTAAAAATTAATTGGGTTGATGCGCTCTTCGTCTTTAAAAACTTCGTAATGGAGGTGAGGCGCTTCAGATCGTCCTGTACTACCAACATAACCAATGAGGTCACCACGTTTTACTTTTTGATTGGCCTTGACATTATATTTATATAAATGCGCATAGAGCGAAACGTAGCCATAACCGTGGTCTATTCTAATATGATTACCATATCCTGTAGAGTTGTTATCTGCTCGCGTTACAACTCCATCACCAGTGGCATAAATAGGAGAACCACGAGGCGCTGTGAAATCCATTCCAAAATGGAACTTTCTCACTTTTGTAAAAGGATCTGTTCTATAGCCATAACCAGAGGCCATGTGCTTTAAATCTTTATTTCTTACGGGTTGTATGGCAGGGATGGATGCTAAGAATTTCTCTTTATCTTCTGCGAGAACTGCAATTTCATCTAAAGACTTTGATTGTACAACGATCGCTTTTTGAAGTTTGTCCAAACGCTCGTTGCTTTCAATTATCAATTCGGAGTTGTCATACCCTTCATACTTCTTATAACGGTTTACACCTCCAAAACCAGCACGACGTTGCTCATCTGGTATTGGGTTGGCTTCAAAATATAATCTGTAAATAGAATTATCACGTTCTTCTACGCTCTCCAGAGCAGCAAATGCATTATCTAAGCGTTTGTTTAATAGTTCGTATTGCAATTCCATATTGGAGAGTTCACGTTTCATTGCGCGTTCTCTTGGAGACTCGATGTATTGACTGGAAATAAAAACAAATAGAAATCCAAATAGGGCAGATGCTAATAAAAATATAAAACCATACTTAAAGGTTTTCCCTTTCCTACGCTCAATTTTGCGGTAAGAAAGTGTTTCGGGATCGTAATAATATTTTACTTTAGACATATCTTAAAAAATTCTATTTTTGCAAGACTAAATAGAACGTTACACAAATATATAAATTGTTTCTTATTTATCTAATTTAAATAGAAACAGGTTTTAACACTAAAACATGAGGTCTCAAGACATTCGAAATACATTTTTAAACTTCTTTGAAGAAAAAAAGCATAGCATCGTGCCATCTGCACCAATGGTTTTAAAAGACGATCCAACGTTGATGTTTGTCAACTCTGGGATGGCACCTTTTAAAGAGTTTTTCCTCGGAAATGCGCAACCCAAGAACAATCGTCTGGCAGATACCCAAAAATGTCTGCGCGTTTCTGGTAAGCATAATGATTTGGAAGAAGTAGGCTACGACACCTACCACCACACACTTTTCGAAATGTTGGGCAACTGGAGTTTTGGCGATTATTTTAAAAAGGAAGCGATTGCTTGGGCATGGGAATTGCTGACCGAAAAATTCGGGATCGATAAAGATATTCTTTACGTTACCGTATTTGAAGGGGATGAAGAAGATGGAATCCCAATGGACCAAGAAGCTTACGATTTTTGGAAAGGTTACATTCATGAAGATAGAATCCTCATGGGAAATAAAAAAGATAACTTCTGGGAAATGGGCGACCAAGGACCTTGTGGACCTTGTAGCGAAATTCATGTGGATATTCGTTCTGCGGAAGAGAAAGCAAAGGTAGAAGGAAAGACTTTAGTCAACATGGATCATCCGCAAGTTGTGGAAATCTGGAATCTCGTTTTCATGCAATACAACCGTAAAGCAAATGGTTCACTAGAAAATTTACCAGATAAGCATATCGATACAGGAATGGGATTTGAGCGTTTATGTATGGTCATGCAAGGTGTACAATCCAATTATGATACTGATGTATTTACGCCAATCATTCGTGAGATTGAAACCATTACAGATAAAGATTATGGTAAAAACGAAAAGGTAGATGTTGCTATTCGTGTGATTTCAGATCACGTGAGAGCTGTCGCGTTCTCAATTGCTGACGGACAATTACCAAGCAACACAGGAGCTGGTTACGTGATTCGTAGAATCTTGCGTCGTGCAGTACGTTACGGATTTACATTTTTGGACAAAAAAGAACCCTTCATTTTTAGATTGGTCGACGTGCTCGTGCAGCAAATGGGTAAAGCATTCCCAGAGTTGAAAGCCCAACGTCAACTAATTGAAAACGTTATTAAAGAAGAAGAAGCTTCTTTTTTAAGAACCTTGGACCAAGGATTGGTTTTATTGGATCGTATTATTGAAAGCGCGAAAACGAAAGAAATTTCCGGAGCAAAAGTATTTGAACTTAAGGACACTTATGGTTTTCCAGAAGATTTAACCGATTTAATTCTTCGTGAAAACGGTTTCACTTACAACCATAAAGAATTTGATGAAAAGCTAAAAGAACAACAAGGGAGAGGTAAAGAGGCATCGCAATTAAAAAGTGATGACTGGACCGTTTTAATCGAAGATGAAGAACAGGAATTTGTTGGTTACGATACGTTGGAGGCTCAAGTTAAAATCGCAAAATATAGAAAAGTAACCTCTAAAAAGGATGGAGAGCTGTATCAACTTGTATTTAATATCACCCCTTTTTATGCTGAAGGTGGAGGTCAAGTTGGCGATAAAGGTTATTTGGAAGATGTTCATGGGGACGTAGTTTACATTATTGACACCAAAAAGGAAAATAACGAAGTGATTCATTTTGCAAAGACGTTGCCAAATCATATCAATGAGATTTTTAAGGCAGTTGTTGATGAAAATCAACGTTATAGAACCGAGTGTAACCATACAGCAACACACTTGTTGCATCAGGCATTGCGAGATATTTTAGGAACGCATGTAGAGCAAAAAGGATCTGCAGTACATTCTAAATATTTGCGTTTTGATTTCTCTCATTTTTCCAAACTTACTGTTGAGGAGCTTAGGGATGTTGAAGATTTTGTAAACAGACGTATCCACGGAAAATTGCCATTAAAAGAAGAGCGCAACATACCAATGCAAAAGGCAATTGATGAAGGTGCGATGGCTTTATTTGGTGAAAAATATGGAGACACCGTTCGTACCGTTCGGTTTGGTCAATCTATAGAGCTTTGTGGAGGTACGCACGTCAAAAATACTGGCGACATCTGGCATTTTAAAATTGTCTCTGAAGGTGCTGTTGCAGCAGGAATTAGACGTATTGAAGCGATTACAAGTGATGCTGTAAAAGATTTTTATGCTGAAAATAGCAGAGCTTATTCCGAAATGAAAAATTTATTGAATAATGCTAAAGAACCTGTTAAAGCACTTCAGAATTTACAGGATGAAAATACATCACTAAAAAAACAAATAGAAGGTCTATTAAAAGATAAAGCAAAATCCATAAAAGGAGATCTCAAAAATGAGATTACCGAAATAAACGGAATCAATTTCTTAGCTAAAAAATTAGATCTCGATGCTTCAGGTATCAAAGATGTTTGTTTTGAGCTGGGAAGTCAGTTTGATAATTTGTTCCTTTTATTTGGTGCAGAAAACGATGGCAAAGCAATTTTATCGTGTTACATTTCTAAAGAGCTCGTAGCGAGCAAAAACTTAAATGCAGGAACTATTGTTAGAGAATTAGGAAAACATATCCAAGGTGGAGGTGGCGGACAACCATTTTTCGCGACTGCTGGAGGTAAAAATCCGCAAGGCATAGAGCAAGCTTTAAAAGCAGCAGAGGATTATTTAAAATAAAACAAGTTTGTCATCCTGAACTTGATTCAGGATCTCATATTATGAACCTACAAACAAAAATAAAACTAAAACCAAACCAGTTTAATCAAATCGATTACAACTCAAAGGTATTATTGTTGGGTTCATGTTTTTCAGAGCATATTGGCGACAAATTTGAATATTTTAAATTTCAGCAGTTACAAAATCCGTTTGGTATTTTGTTTCATCCTTTAGCGATTGAAAATTTGATTACCAATGCCATAAATAAAAAAGAATATACCAAAGACGATCTTTTTTTTAATAATGAGCAATGGCACTGTTATGATGCTCATTCGAGATTAAGCAATACTTCGGAAACTCAATTACTCCAAGATTTAAACGATGCTATAAATACGACGCATCAATTTATAAATGACGCAAGTCACATTGTTATAACATTAGGTACAGCTTGGGCATATCGTTTTATAGAAACCGATGAGTTTGTCGCTAACTGTCATAAAATTCCGCAGAAAAAATTTTTAAAAGAGTTGCTTTCCGTAGAAGATATTTCAGAATCTCTTGAGGGTATCATGAATTTGGTAAAAAGCATAAATCCGAAGGTGATATTTACGTTTACAGTCTCTCCTGTAAGACATATTAAAGATGGCTTTGTTGAGAATATGCAGAGTAAATCGCATTTAATCACAGCGATTCATAATGTGATTTCAGATTGTTCTTTGAGCAAAGCCGAAGCCTATTTCCCGTCATATGAAATTATGATGGACGAACTTCGTGATTATAGATTCTACAACGAAGATATGTTGCATCCCAACAATACTGCGGTGAATTATATTTGGGATCGTTTTGCTGAGGTTTGGATTTCTGAAGAAACAAAAGAGACGATGCATACTATAGAAGAGATTCAAAAGGGGATGGCACATCGCTCTTTCAATCCAAATTCTGAAGCCCATAGCTCTTTTCTTCTTCACCTAAATGACAAGAAAACACTTGTTAATTCTAGGTTTCCGCATATCGTATTTTAAATATACGTCATTTGTCGTATTGTCTTGTTTTGCGTTATACCGCAACTTTGTCTCATTATTAACCAATAACTATTCAACAATGAGAAATTTAAAACAATTCATGTTACTACTAATGACAGTTTCATTATTCACAATCACATCATGTTCAAGCGATGATGATGGAGGAGGACCAGGAGCTGCTCCATCTGGAGTGCTAACTGCAAAAATAGATGGTGCTTCATATCAATCTATGGAGATTTCATCTTCCGCTACAATTGCAAATACAGCTGCAGGCCAAAGTTTGGTGATTATAGCAACCAATAGTGATGGTTATGCGTTTTCATTTACATTTTTTGGCTATGATGGCGTTGGAACATACGATTTTGATGGCTCTACGCCAGCAGCAGGAGTTAATGTAGCTTCATATTCTGAAACTGAAGTTAATTTAAGCAATCCTCAAAATTCTACAACAGAATTGTGGCAAGCGCCATACGAAAACACCATGGCAGGATCGTTAAGTGTCTCTGAAGAAACAGACTCAAAACTTATTGGAACCTTTGAGTTTACCTGTAAAAATGTAGGTGGAGACCAATCTGTAAAAACAATTACAGACGGATCATTTAATTTGAATAAGCAAGTACAATAATTTGTATCATGACAAAGCTATTCATTCAATTAAGGGATTTAATGATGGTTGCATTCGTTTTGAGTGCAACTTCATTAAACGCCCAAAGGGCAGAAACTCCAGATCATAATTATGACCTTGGAGCTAAGATTAATGAAATGACCTTAACTGTTGGAGGTATTTTAATTGTGGCAACTAATGATGGTTTGGTTGGGATCAATCCTGGAGAATCACAACCGGTTTTCAGGTTTAATGACTTCGGAAAACTAAAACCAGAAGAAACGGAGTTTGTTCCTAATTCTCCATATATCGTTGTTTCCCAAGGTGCAGATTCTAAATTTGCAGGATTGACCAAAACCAAAAGAGCGGTCATTGATTACATCAAAGGGAAAGTGATATTTAATTCAGAAGAAAATAATTGGAATCAAATTTATACTTGTAACGTAGTGCTTCCGCAGAATAAATTAATTGTAAGTGGTATTCAAAAAGAAGGTGATAAATTTGAGAAGATGACACCTAAGGTTGCGGTTTATGATTTGGCAACAGCGAAGTTGGATTATAGTTTCTTTTTGGACAAGCCAGGTCGAGTCGGGATTGCAAAAGACTTAAGTGTAACAGGGATACCATTATTATTGAAAGATTTCATAATTATCCCAACAGCTCAAGGTTTACTTGCAAAATCACATAGTGGAGATGATTTATGGGACACTAAAATAAAAGGTGTCAATTGGATGGTAGCAGATGAGAGTGAAACGGAAATCTATGGTTTTGAAACAACTAACAGCGGTAAAAACACAAGAATCCATAAAATAGGTAAAGACGGAAAAGAGCTTTGGCAGGATGACCGCAAAATAAAAGGGATTGTGTCTAATTTTGAAATTCTACCAAAAGGTTTAGCTGTTGTAAGCAACAAAGGCGATGGGAGCGAAGGAGGCGTTTTTTCAACTAAAAGTGAATCTGAAATTGCTTTTTTAAGTGCAGCCACTGGAGAGGATTTATGGGAAAAAGCTCCTAAGACCAAAGGGTATGTTCAACATTTCTATATTTTAGATGACGGTATTCTCTTCGGAATTTACTCTGGCGGAATCAACAAAATTAGTTTTGAAGGAGAAACATTATTCAAAAAACCATTAAAAACGGGTGAGAATATAATGGTCATGGCAGAGTCTCCACAAGGTCTTATTTATATTACAAGTGAAGATGCAAATATCGTTAATTTAGAAACTGGAGAGCAAGTTTGGGATAAACCTTTAAAGTATAAAAACTCTGAAGCTGTCGCATCAACTTTCGATAAAGACAACAACAGATATCTTATTGTGGCCAATGAGACTATTTATGCAATTGATGCTTCATCTGGAAATGTAAAGGAAATTGCAGAAATTAAATTAGAAGAGAAAGAAGAGGCAAATCATATAGAGATGAGAAATGGGAATATGTTTTTAAGTTCTTCCCAAAGTATAATGATGTTATCAAGTGATGGCAATCAAATGTTTCATGAATATTACAAATCACCATCAAATAGCGGATTCATAAAAGCGCTATCTGGAGTAGTAGCAGTAGCATCTACAACTTTGGCCATGGCTCATTCCGCTAAAGCAGCAATGAATAAAACAGGATTTGGGAGCTCCAATGATTTGAGAAATTATAATGATTTCGGAAAAGAAAATAAAAGAGCAGCAGATATGTTTGCATCTATTGGAGATGCTTCTTTTGCGGTACTCTCTCAACGATTTAAAGCAAGTTCTGCCACAGAGAATGCTCAATTTATATTAACTAAACTAGATGATGGAGTGGGATTAGTTAAAGTAAGTAAAGACACAGGAGCTAAAGAAAAAGAGATCATTTTAAAGGATAAAAAACCAGAATACCAAGTTGACGAATATGGTGGTTATCTCTATTATAAAGCAAATGATAAAACCATTTACGCATACAATCTTAATAATTAAATCTTGTTGTTGAGATGTTGATTAGGCGTGATTTCTAAAGGATTACGCTTAATCTTTTTTAATTGCTTCTTGTCGAAAAAAAAAGATACGAGTATCAATAAGTTATATATTAGCCATGCTATTAATCAATTTTAGAAAAGCATCAGTTTATTTTGTTGTCCCAAAAGGTCCATCAAATCTGATGCTTTTTTTGTACTCAAAAATGAAAAATTTTTCACTTTCCCTCAGTCTTTGTTTTATTACCTTTTTTTGTAACTCTCAAAATTTAGATAGTTTATATATTTCAGCAAAGGACATCAAAAATGACTCTGTAAAATTGAGGATGTATAATAAGATTGCGTTTTCATATATCTTTAATGATACCGATAAAGCAATAAAAGTTATTAAAGAGGGTAAAAGTTTAGCTAATGCTGCAAATTTCAATTTTGGTGTAACAGAGCTTACCAATACACATGGTATTTATATGGATGTTATGGGTAAACCAGATTCTGCCAGTTATTATTTTGAGAAGGCGTTAAAGTTGAGTCGCGATAATGGATTTAAAAATATAGAATCTATGTGCGTCAATAATTTGGGGATGTTCAATTGGAATATCGGCAATTACGATAAAGCACTAGATTACTTTTTTCAGTCCCTTAAAATGAATGAAGACGTCAATGACGAAAAATCAACAGGGTCGTCATTAAATAATATTGGTTTGATCTACCAAGAAATGAATCTTAACGAGAAAGCTTTAAAGTATCACGAAAAAGCGTTGAAGGTTCGCGAGAAATATAATTTGGAGAACGATCAAATAGCCTCTTTAAATAATATTGGGATCAATCTAAAAGATTTAGGACGAACCAACGACGCAATTTCATTTTATAAAAAAGGAATCGCGTTAGCGCAAAAAAACAACAACATCATAGATTATTACAGAATTTTAGATAACCTCGCCAACGCCTATCATGAAAACGACAACATAGATTTAGCGCTTGAAACCTATCTCAAAGCTTTGGAAAGACCAAAAGATTATGAGGTAGATAAGCAAAGTTTATTATCTGCTTATAACAATATAGCTGTACTTTATAATCAAATGGAAGATCCAAAAACAGCTCTAAATTATTCTAAAAAAGGATTTGAACTAGTTAAGAAATTCCCAGAAATACATCTCAAGGCAGCAGATTTAAATCTCACAACTGCAGAGAGCTACTACATGCTTAAAGATTTTGCAAATGCCAGAAAACACAAGCAAGAATTTATAGCTTTAAAAGATTCTATTTTTTCTGAAAGCAATGCCAAAGCAATTGCCAATCTGGAAATTAAATATGAAACCGAGAAAAAGGAGAAAGAAATTTTGGTGCAAAGAGCAGTGTTGGCAGAACAAAAGTTGACAATTCAAAAGCGTGATTATCAAATTTATGGTTTAATTGGTTTGGCACTTATTTTAGGGCTAATTGGTTATTTGTTCTATAACCAGCAGAAATTAAAAAACAAACAGCTTCAAAAAGAAAATGAATTAAAGGATGCACTTATAAAAATAGAAACACAAAACCATTTGCAAGAACAGCGCTTGAGAATAAGTCGCGATTTGCACGATAATATTGGTGCCCAACTTACCTTTATCATATCTTCAATTGATAATTTAAAATACGGTTTTGATATCAAAGATCCAAAACTTACGGACAAACTAGAAACAATAAGTGCATTTACAACAGCAACAATTTACGAGCTTCGCGATACCATTTGGGCAATGAACAAAACCGAAATTGAGCTAGAGGACCTACAATCCAGAATTTCTAATTTTATTGATAAAGCAAATCTTGCTGCAGAGGGTGTCAACTTCAAGTTTACGACAAATACTTCGGAAATTGAAAATCTCAAATTCTCGTCTGTAGAAGGGATGAACATCTATCGCATTATCCAGGAAAGTATTAACAATGCCTTGAAATATTCCGAAGCAAAACACATTATTGTTGATTTCACACGCAACGATGCAAGAGATGAACTTTTGTGCACCATAACAGACGATGGTAAAGGGTTTGATGTAGAGCATACATTTTCTGGAAATGGTATCAACAACATGAAAAAACGTGCGAGGGATATTGGGGCAGACCTAAAAATTATATCAAATTCTACGATTGGCACTAAAGTGGTCTTAAAGGTTTGAAAGTCTGGTTCATTAAAAAACAGTATCTTAACTTTCCTTTAATTGATTAATAATGAAACGTCTATATTTTAGCTTTATATTCATTTTTTTAACGTGCTATGGCTTTTCCCAAAATTCTGCATTGGATCTAAATCTTTCTGCCATGGAAATCTATAAATCAGATCCCAATCAAGCTTTGGATCTCTTGGATGAAGGTTTAAAAATTTCCGAAGAAAAAAAAGATAAAAACCTTATAGCCAGATCAAAAAATAACATTGGAATTGTATATCGCGATCTTGGTAGATTTGAAGAGGCTAAAATATTATCTCAAGAAGCCTTATTGGTAAATGACTCGCTTATTCTCGCTTCAGCGTATAACAATATTGGAGTAGTGAATAGAAATTTGGGACTTTACGACGAAGCTTTAACAAGTTATTTAAAAGCCTTGAGAATTTATGAAGCTAAGGGAATGAACAGTCAAATTGCCACAACTCACAATGCTATTGGATTGGTTTATAGTTATAATGGCATTAATAATAAAGCTATTGAATACCATTTAAAAGCAAAAACAGTATTTGAGAAATTAGATAATAAAAAAGGCATTTCTGAGGTGTATAATAATATTGCGATTATTTATGCCAATGAAGGTGACTTAGAGAAAGCATTAAATTATTTTAAATATTCGCTGGAAATAGAAGAAGGTCTAAATGATAAAAAAGGCATTGCAGAATCTTTAAATAATGTTGGTGCGGTTTACTATTATATGGAAAGCGTAGATTCTGCTCTAGTGTATTTTAAAAAATCTGCAACTTTAGAAAAATCTATTGGAAATCTCGCTGGACTAGCTGCAAGCTATAACAATATCGCAGATGTTCTTTTATCTAGCGGAAACATCGATAATTCTAAAACCTTTATCGATAGTGCTTATTACTATGCAAATAACTCAAAGGTTTCTGTAGATATTGAGACAGCGTTAGCGAACTATTCGGCTTATTACGAATCTAAGAACGATCTAGAAAAAGCAATTTCCTACCACAAACAATTAGCAAAATTTAAGGATAGTACTTTAAATATTGAGACTAATGAAAAAATAGCAACGCTTGAAATTAGTTATCAAACAGAAAAAAAAGAGAAAGAAATTTTATCGCAAAGAGCAGATTTAGCAGAGAAAGAACTAAGTCTCAACAAAAAGAACACACAATTGTTAGGTTTAATTATACTAGCTGTTTTGCTCGTTGCCATTGGTTATTTGTTCTACAACCAGCAACGTCTTAAAAACCGTCAATTGCAAAAAGAAAACGAACTTAAGGATGCCCTTATAAAAATAGAAACCCAAAATCATTTGCAAGAGCAGCGTTTGAGAATTAGTCGTGATTTACACGATAATATTGGCGCACAACTAACTTTTATCATTTCATCAATAGATAATTTAAAATATGGTTTTGATATAAAAGATCATAAATTAACCAACAAATTAGATACTATTAGTGAATTTACAACCTCTACTATTTATGAATTGCGAGACACCATTTGGGCAATGAACAAAACCGAAATATCTCTCGAGGACCTCCAATCAAGAGTTTCAAATTTTATTGATAAAGCAAACCTCGCAGCCGATGGTGTTGACTTTGATTTTACATCAAATACTACGGAAATTGGAAACCTCAAATTCTCCTCTGTTCAAGGGATGAACATCTATCGCATTATCCAGGAAAGTATCAATAACGCTTTAAAATATTCCGAAGCAAAACACATTAAGGTTGTTTTTTCTTCGGAAGAAAATACACTCATCTTTAAAATTATAGATGATGGTAAAGGGTTTGATGTCGAGACTGCCACGATGGGCAATGGTATAAATAATATGAAAAAGAGAGCTTATGATATTGGTGCAAACCTGGATGTGAAATCTAAAATTAATCAAGGTTCTCATATAGTTTTAAAATTAAGTCATTCATAAAATACGACAAATGGCGTATGTCAAGACCATTAGATTTTAGGTATCTTTAAAATGTAAAAAACGAACAATGCAAATTAAAATAGCGATAGTAGACGATAATTCTTTTTTAATAAATACCGTAAAGGAAAAACTATCCTTTTTTGATGATTTCGTTATAAAACTTACCGCTGTTAATGGATCTGATTTAATAACCCAAATAGAAAACAATCATAATCTGGATTTGATTTTAATGGATATTGAGATGCCAATTCTCAATGGTATTGAAACGACTGAGATTATAAAACAAAAATATCCGCATATTAAAATAATAATGCTCACTGTTTTTGATAACGATGAGAATATTTTCAATGCGATAAAGGCAGGAGCCGATGGTTATCTACTAAAGGAAATCAATGCAAAAGATCTTCACGATGGCATCGTAGAAACCTTAAACGGTGGAGCAGCAATGAACCCATCAATAGCACTAAAAACATTAAAATTACTTCGGAATCCTTTGATTGTAGAAAACGAAAATGATAAAGAGGATATTCAGTTGACAAATAGAGAGACTGAAGTTTTAGAGCATTTAAGTAAAGGGCTAAACTATGTGCAGATTGCTGAAAACCTTATAGTTTCTAAAGGCACAGTAAGAAAGCATATAGAAAATATCTACCGTAAATTACAAGTGCATAACAAATTGGAAGCTGTGCAAAAGGCACGCAAAAACAATCTTATTTAACCCGCACACTTTTGGGTACAAGCTTGGTATAATCTCCATGATTTCTAATTACATCCCTTACAATTGAAGACGACATGTAAGACGTTCTCGCTGCAGTTAATAAGAACACGGTTTCTATTGGGGCAAGGTCTCTATTGGTATGTGCAATGGCTTTTTCGAATTCAAAATCTGCAGGATTACGTAAACCTCTCAAAATAAAATCGACGTTGTTTTTTTGACAAAACTCTACAGTTAAACCTTTGTAAGTAACGACACTTACTTTTGGTTCATCTTTAAAAGCGTCCTCAATGAATTTTTTTCGCTCTTCAAGTGAGAACATGTATTTTTTTTCGGCATTGACACCAATAGCAACGATAACTTCATCAAAGAGTTTAACACTGCGTTTTATAATATCTTCGTGGCCTAAAGTGATGGGATCAAACGATCCTGGGAATACTGCTTTTTTCATCGACAAATTTTTTGTCGTTCCCATATCAATGGGAATCTATTATTAATAGTTAAAGATAATTATAATTTATTGGAGAGCAGACTCAATCGCATTCTCAAATAATTCACTCATGCTAATGCCAGCTTTTGCAGCTTGTTGAGGCAAAATGCTCGCTTTTGTTAAACCAGGAACGGTATTGACTTCTAAAAGATGAGGTTCTCCATCTTTAAAGATGTATTCACTTCTGCTAAATCCTTTTAATTTTAGAACTTTGTATACTTTTTTGGCAAGTGCTCTTACTTGTTCTGCTTTGTCCTCATCAATTCTTGCAGGTGTGATTTCTTGTGATTTCCCCAAGTATTTTGCTTCGTAATCAAAGAAGTCGTTTTCTGAGACGATTTCAGTAAGCGGTAAAACTAAGATATCATGTTTGTAGTTTATAACGCCAACGGAAACTTCTGTGCCATCTAAAAAGGATTCAATGATAACTTCATCGTCTTCTTTAAATGCAACGTCGAGTGCATTTTGTAGTTCCTCTTTTTTGTATACTTTGCTAATTCCAAAGCTACTGCCTGCGCGATTGGCTTTTACAAAACAGGGTAAGCCTACTTTCTCAACAATGGCATTTTCATCGATTTCATCGCCCAAATTGACATAAAAGGATTGTGCGGTTTTTATATCGTAAGGCTTTAAAGCACTCAAGCAGTCACGCTTGTTGAAGGTCAATGCAGCCTGGTACATGTTGCAACTTGTGTGCGCAATACCCAACAACTCAAAATAGCCTTGCATCAAACCATCTTCGCCAGGCGACCCATGAATGGCATTGAACACACAGTCAAAATAAATTCTGGTTTCATTCACGCGAACTGAAAAATCATTTTTATCTATTGGGAATTCCTCGTCCATATCATTAACAAACACCCATTTGTTTTTAAAAATGTGAATGCGGTACGTATTGTATTTTGATTGGTCTAAAGTATCATAGACCACTTGACCGCTTTTTAATGAGATTTCATATTCGCTAGAATAGCCTCCCATAATGATGGCAATATTTTTTTTCATACTATTTCCTGTTTGAGCAGGAATCTCTTTTTAGTTAGACTCAAATACGTTGTAAAGGTATTTTTAGGATTTATTTCAAAATTTTTGTGTGTTCCAATTTCCGAAGAAAAGGTAATGGTTATTTACTTTTAATCAAAAACCAACAATAATGATGTACTGTTAACAGTTAAGCTAAAATACCAAATAAAGCCCTAATAAAAACCCTTTCGTTTTTATATATTTGTCGGTAAGTTAAATTTATGCATTCGATATAATGAGTCTAGTTCAATTTCTTAAGAGTAAAACGTTTTTTAAACATTTAGGGTTAGCCATTGTTGCGTTATTAGTTATCGTATTTTTAACAATGCGCTATTTGAGTTGGACGACAAATCATGGTGAATTTATTAAAGTACCAGATTTAAAAGGTAAATCTCTTGCGACTGTACAGATTGAATTAGATGATAACGATTTGGTGATGGAGATTCAGGATTCTGCGAATTATAATCCAAAATATCCAAAATTTTCTGTGATTGAGCAATACCCAAATGCAGGTTCACAGGTTAAGGAAAACAGAAAAATCTATCTCACTTTAAATCCATCTGGATATAGAAAAGTAGCAGTCCCAAATATTGTACGTCGTACCTTTAGACAAGCAAAACCTACATTAGAAACCTTAGGTTTTGAAGTTGGAAAAGTAACGTATGTTGATGATATTGGTAAAGATGAGGTCATCGCTATAAAATTTAATGGAGAGACCATTAAAGAAGGTGATATGCTGCCACTAACTTCAAAAATTGATGTCGTTTTAGGAAACGGAAACAAAGGATCAAACTAAAATGACTACAGAACATACAGCACCAGAAAAAGACGATGATGATAATGATGACTTGTATGAGCATCATTCTTTTATTGCAGATAAAGGCCAAGCGCCACTTCGTATAGACAAATATCTTATGAATCGCATCGAGAATGCGACCAGAAATAAAATACAGACAGCTGCCAAGGAAGGGAGTATTTACGTCAACGATATTCAAGTAAAACAAAATTATAAGGTCAAGCCTTTTGATAAGATTCGTGTGCTTTTTGAGCATCCGCCTTATGAGTATTTGTTAACTCCAGAAGATATCCCGTTAGATATCGTTTATGAAGATGACGAACTTTTGGTAATCAATAAGCCAGCAGGTATGGTGGTTCATCCAGGGCATGGTAATTATTCTGGGACGTTGATTAACGCTTTGGTGTTTCATTTTGAAAACTTACCTAATAACTCCAGCGAGCGTCCGGGATTGGTGCATAGAATTGATAAGGACACCTCAGGTTTATTGGTGATTGCAAAAACAGAACAGGCGATGACGCACCTCTCAAAACAGTTTTTCAATAAAACCAGTGAGAGAGAATATGTTGCCATTGTTTGGGGAAATATGGAGGATGACGAAGGTACGATTGAAGGTCACATAGGGCGTCACCCAAAAAACCGATTGCAAAACACCGTTTTTGAAGGTGATGATGCAGACGACAAAGGGAAACCTGCGGTCACACACTACAAAGTAATTGAACGTTTAGGGTATGTAACCTTAGTAAGCTGTAAATTAGAAACAGGTCGTACACATCAAATACGCGTGCACATGAAGCACATAGGTCACACACTTTTTAATGATGAGCGTTATGGAGGTGAGCGTATTTTAAAAGGAACTACGTTTTCAAAATATAAGCAGTTTGTAGATAATTGTTTCAAGATTCTTCCTCGACAAGCATTGCATGCCAAGACATTGGGATTTGTGCATCCAAAAACGGGTGAGCATATGAGTTTTGATTCTCCGGTTCCTGACGATATGCAACAGTGTATCGAGAAATGGAGGCATTATGCAACACACATGCAGTAAAATCCTTTTAAAAAAGAGATTTTATAGTTAATAAGCTAAGTTATAATTTTTTCGGGCGTTACCTTTTAATGCCTTAGGGCATCAAAACGTCAGGCTCTCGCAAGTCGCTCTCTGCGAGGAGCTCCAACAATTGCTCCATCCTTAACGCAAGTCCGGTTTATATATATAAATTTTGATTATCTACCCATAGTTTTTCTTTTGGTCGATGGTTTGATAAGTCAGTCTTAGAATCGTATTTTTGATATAAACATTTTAAATCTATGAAACTCGTTCTATCACCAGCAAAATCTTTAGACTACGATAGTAAATTACCAACCACAAAAACCACAGAAGCTCGTTTTTTAAACGAAGCAGAGCGCATCAATAAATTGCTTAAAAAGAAATCTCCAAAAAACTTATCTAAGTTGATGAGTATCTCAGATAATTTGGCAGATCTCAACTACGAGCGCAACCAAGAATGGGATTTGCCATTTACAAAAGACAATGCCAGACAGGCCATTTACGCGTTTAGTGGAGATGTCTATAGAGGATTTGATGCATATACGATTGATACAAAGAAACTGGATAAAGTTCAAGATACTGTGAGGATCATTTCTGGTCTTTACGGAATTTTAAAACCCTTAGATCTCATCCAACCTTACCGATTGGAAATGGGAACAAAATTTCCGGTAGGTAAAAACAAAAATCTGTATGAGTTTTGGACTAAGCAAGTTACCGAAGCTCTAAATGAAGAGTTAGAGAACGATGAGTTGTTTTTAAATTTGGCCAGTAACGAATATTTTAAAGCCATAGACACAACAGCGTTGAAAGTACCCGTAATCGATATTAAATTTCAAGAATTAAAGGATGGTAACTATAAAACCATCGCCATTTATTCTAAGTTGGCGCGAGGCTTAATGTCAAGATACGTGATTGATACCAATGCAAAAACCATTGACGACATCAAAGGTTTTGATTATGAAAATTATCGTTATACCGAGGATTTGTCTAGTGATAGTGAATTGGTGTTTACGAGGTGACCAAATTTCTGCGCAAGCAGAAATCTCATATGGTATTGCCAATAATTTTGCAACAATCACAGTGTTGGCGCTTTGAAAAAATGAATAACTAAACACATAGATTCCTGCCTTCACAGGAATGAGATATGTTCCTACACAAACACCCATACCCACCCTTCATAAAAAGTAACACCAAAACACTAATCGTTGGTACTTTGCCACCACCAAGATTCACAACAGGAGACTTGCTGGAAAGGGATGTAGATTTTTGCTACGGAAGCTACCACAACTCCCTCTGGAAATTCATAGACCACATCCATGACCTCAATTTACGTTACGATAATTCTCAGGAAGCTATTCATCAACGAAAGGCCTATTTAATAAAGCACCAAATTGGTGTCTGCGATATCGTAGAAAGTGCAGAACGTGATAAAATTGACGCTTCCGATTTAGGTATGAAAAACATCATTCTAAGAGATCTTGTCGGCTATTTAAAACAATACCCAAACATCGAAACGCTATTGTTTATTGGAGGCAACAGTAAAAACGGACCAGAATACTTCTTTAGAAAACATTTAAAAAACTATAACCTCAAACTAAAATTAGTCTCCAATGAAACACCAAGAATTCATGAGTTTAAATTGGATTGTTATACAGAGCGTAGCGAAGAATCTAGATCAATAAAAACAGTGTCCCTAACGTCATCCTCTGGAGCAGCAAATATCTCTATTGGTAGCAACCCACTTTATAAACAACTAAAAGCTAAAAACCCAGATTTTAATACGTTTGATTTTAGGGTGATGCAGTATCGGGAGTTTTTTTAAGGAGTTTTATTTGACGTTTTGTGTGCAGTTCGTTTTGATGATGATGAGTACGATGGCAAATGGCAAAAACAACTGGAAATCAAAATGATTTTCCGAGTATGTGTTTTTGCCAAGCAATGAATTATAAATAGTGTTATGAAACGTTTTATTCCGAATCTTCTACAGTCATAGGTGAAAAGTGCTCATGTGTAATTCTCCAAACGCCATCATTCTTCACAAATACAATGGTTCCCTGTCTCCATAATTGCACAACATTTTCTCCAATAGTAGGTCGGAAATCAGCATTGAATGTAACAATGGCAACCTTATCAAAAATGTTGATTTTTAAATCCTCAAGATTATAATCAAAAGAAGAAATATTCTTTAACAATTGTCTTTCGTATTCTTCATTTTCAGATGCGCCTGTTCTCGGTAATCCATCACGAAATTCTGTAAATTTATCTGAATACAAATGATAAGAAAGTAATTCTTCTGTTTCTCTTTGTTGAATGCTCATGAATAGACTGTCCAAAACTGCTTTGACTTCTTTTTTTTCTTCAGGAAATTCATCATTAATTAAATCTATTTTTACTTCTTCAATGTCTTCAACTTCCGCTTTTTCTTCCGTTTGTTTACATCCCGTAATTACAATCCCGAAAATTATAACTAATACAAAAAACACTTTTGTTCTCATAATTTTATATTTAATTGATTAATAGCTGTTTAGTAAGTTACGTTTTTTATTGTGAAGTATGGTTTCCCTAATGCGCTCATGATTTTTTAAAAAATCCTATGTTCACGTTTTAAGCAACCAATAAACGAAGTTCGACTATTTATTTTATAAAATCAATACGTAGAACTACTTACATTTCAATAACTTACATCGAAATGTTTGTAAAAATCTCAATTTGCAGCAAGCAGTCTTTAAAAAATTAAAAGCGAAAAATCCAGATTTTAATACGTTTGATTTTAGGATGATGCAGTATCGGGAGTTTTTTTAGAGTTTCGTTTAACGGTCTTGTGTATGATTAGTGGCGTTTTTCAGCACCTAATTTAGCAGATAAAAACCGAATAGAAAATCCGTGAGGATTTTCGTAAGTAGGCGAGAACCAGCCATTAATTATACACGGTGTTCTACGCAGTTTTTTTCCATAAATTATTTAGCGACTTTTTCACTTTTCCTTTAATTTCGTAAAAATAAGCTCTATTTCCTTTTATGATTACTTTTTTATTTCTCGGCATTCTTTCTTTGTCGATAGGAACTACAACATCTATTTCGTAATAGTCAGAATTTTTATTTTCAACTTTTAGTTCTATAAAATCTGTAAATCCGTAAGTATAAATTCCGATTTTCTCAATGTCTTTTTTTGCTATTCTAAAAGTATTTGTCGAATCTAAATTCACTCTGTTTCTTATTCGAGGTGCCCAAGCACAACTTCCTTCTTTTAACCATTCTCTTGTTAAATGCTTGTATTTTCTTCTTTTATTAAAGTAAAGAGTTAGCAATTCAAATTCCTTTTTTTGTTTTTCAATCAAGTTTTGGTTTTCATAAAGTTCAACATAATGATTGACCTTAATTTCAATTGAGTCTTTAAGTCCAATTTGCTTTTCGGTTATGCTTACAGATGGCTTTCGTCTTTCTAAATTTGGATTTAAAATAACTTCTCCATCTTGTAAAATCCAATTTCCTTCGTTTGTATAATCTTTAAATGTTTGTGGGTAAACATAATCAGTGGTTCGCAATCGAAAAGTTCTGTCCGCTTTTATTTCCAATTTAGTTCCACCAAATTCTCCATTAGCCAAAATCATATCTCCATATGTTCCGATAAATTCGGACTTTTCATTTTGAGCTTGGGTGTTTAATGTAATTAAGAATACTGTTAATATGTATAATATTTCTTTCAATGTACTGTTTTTTTAAATTGCGTAGAACTTGATGATATGAGTCCGTTTCAATGACTTATATCAGTCGTTAGCGAATTTCGACTATTTTTTTGATTAATTCAATACGTAGTTCTACGTAGATTAAGACCTAATCATCTTCTTGATCAAACTGATCTGTCCCAAGTGGTAATGCGTATGCTCAATGATCCCATTAATGTTGCTAAAGTAGTTGCCATATTTGGAGTCCACAAAATCACTCCAAATGTGATCGTCGGTTAAGACCTCAATATGTTTTGCAAGACGCTCAGCATCATTTAAAATCGTTTCGTAAAGCGCCTTCCAGTCGGCTTCGGTCTCAATTTTGGAATGGTCGTAACTGTACTGGTCGGTAATGGTGAGTGGCCTGTCATTAAATACTTCAATAACACCTGTGATGTAGTACCCAATGTGATAGGTAAGAGCCAGTATGGTGTTGAGGTCTTTTAATTTGATATTGGCTTCCTCAAAAGAAATATCTTCAAGTTGTTTTTTAAAGTTGACGCTCGTCCAGTTACCTCCAAAAAAAACGCGTCTAACATGTGTTGCCAAAAATTGTGAAACGATCATATAAATTCATTTTAACTTTTTCTATTTCCAAAAAAAATGGCTAAAAATTACACGTTTTTCAGCTATTTTTTCATCCGTAGCGGTTGCTATGCCTTGTAAAAATAGTTTTATCTGTACAATTTTTATCTCATTTTCGGTTAAAAACAAAAAGTCAAGACGAGTTACATATAAAAAAACTAAAATAAAACCGATCATAAAAAATTAGAATTCATACATTTAAAAATGCAAGAAGATTTCTTACACTACTTATGGTTACATAAAAAGCTGGATATGCTCCATCTTCAAACCACCCAATATGAACGTTTGGAAATCGTTAATGTTGGGCAGCACAACCATAATGCTGGTCCAGATTTTTTTAATGGGCAAGTGAGAATTGCAGATCAGCTTTGGGCTGGTAATATTGAAATCCACATCAAATCCAGCGATTGGTTCGTGCATGGTCATGAGCAGGATGCTGCGTATGATAATGTGATTTTGCACGTGGTTTTTGAGCACGATACCGAAATTTTTAGAAGTGACAACTCCACCATCCCAACCTTAGAGCTTAAAAGTTTTATTGCTTCGGAAATTTTAGATAATTACCAAAAGCTATTTTCCTCAAAAAACAAATGGATCAATTGCGAACAGGATTTTGCTGAAGTTGATGAATTTATCCTTAAAAACTGGCAAGAGCGTTTGTATTTTGAACGTTTGGAACGAAAATCAAAAACCATTGAAAACATCTTGAAATCTTCAAAAAACGATTGGGAAGCAGTATTGTTTAAGTTACTGGCAAAAAACTTCGGACTCAAAGTCAATGGACTAGCTTTTGAAAGCGTAGCCAATTCCGTAGAATTTTCAGTAGTTAGAAAATCCAGTTCAAAAATAGAGCAATTGGAAGCATTGCTTTTTGGGCTGGCTGGATTGTTGGAAAAAGAGAGCAGTACCAGTTATTACGAGACGCTCAAAAAAGAATACCAATTTTTAAAACAGAAATTTCAGTTGGATAACCTAGGCGTTAGCAATGTTCAGTTTTTTAGGTTGCGACCGCCAAACTTCCCGACGATACGATTATCACAATTGGCAAATCTCTACCATAGGGAACCGCAGTTGTTTTCAAAAGTGATTTCCGCAGAAAACCTTGATGCTATTTATGAGCTTTTCAATATCAAAACTTCAGGTTTTTGGGAAACCCACTACACGTTTGATAAAACCTCTAAGCAATCCACAAAGAAAATCACAAAAGCCTTTATTGATTTATTGGTGATCAATACCATTTTACCTCTCAAGTTTTGCTACGCCAAACATAAAGGAGCGTCAATAGATGAAAACATTTTAGAAATAGTAAGTAGTTTATCTTCGGAAAAAAATACCATAATAGACGGTTTTAATCAGTTGAAACCCTGCAGCACATCTGCATTGCAATCACAGGCATTGATACAATTAAAAATCGAATATTGCGATAAAAATAAATGCCTACAATGTGCGGTAGGAAATGCATTGTTAACAAAATAAATTTTAAATTGCAGTGTGAAAAGTTTCTACCAAATACTATACTATTTTCAAAAACGTGGTTACTATGTGTGCCAACGTATTGCAGACCGTTTAGGGATTAGGGCAAAAATTGTACGTACCTCTTTTATGTATCTCACCTTTGCAACATTGGGTTTTGGTTTTGCGCTATATTTGTTTTTCGCATTTTGGATGAGAATCAAAGATATTATCTATACCAAACGATCTTCGGTTTTTGATTTATAAACTATGAATCCACTAATAAAACTTTTTAGAGTAAAAATTTATACCGCTGTATTTTTGTTGGTATTGATGATGTTGGTTGGTGTGTTTGGTTTTAAAATCATATCAGATTACTCATGGGTAGATGCCATTTACATGACTGTTATAACCATAACGACTGTAGGATTTGGAGAAGTACAGCCATTAGATGACAATGCCAAGGTATTTACCATATTCTTGATACTGGCGAGTGTTGTTATTTTGGGTTATGCGATAACTGTGATTACTGAATATATTTTAAGCAAGAATGATTTTGAAGAACTAAAACAGAAAAAAATGCAAAAAAAAATTGATAGCTTCAAAGACCATATCATTATTTGTGGCTATGGAAGAAACGGAAAACAAGCTGCCAAAAAACTACTGGCTTACGATAAATCCTTTGTAGTAATCGAAAAGGATAAGGAGCTTATGGATAAGTTTCAAAGTGATGAGATTCCATTTGTTTTAGGGAACGCCAATGAAGATGAAGTATTACAGCAGGCAGGAATTGAAAGTGCAAGCACCATTATTTGTGCATTGCCAAATGATGCAGATAATTTGTTCGTGGTGCTTTCCGCAAGGCAAATTAATAGTAAGCTTAATATTATAAGTCGTGCTTCCCAAGAAACATCCTATCAAAAATTAAAACTTGCAGGCGCAAATAATGTGATTTTACCAGATAGAATTGGAGGAGACCATATGGCATCCTTGGTGGTAGTTCCAGATTTGATAGAGTTTATAGATAACCTTTCAATAGTTGGAGAAACAAATATAAACATTGAGGAAATCCCTATTGAGAAATTATATGATGCCACTAATCCTAAAACGATTAGAGATTTAGACCTCAGACAAAAAACTGGGTGCAACGTGATTGGTTTTAAGTCAAGCGATGGTGAATATATTGTAAATCCGGAAGCAGATTTAAAATTGATACCCAATTCAAAAATCATTGTTTTAGGACGTCCAGAACAGATTCAAAAACTCAATTCGCTTTACGATATCAATTAGATCAAATTTCTTTTAACAAGTGGTTTTTTTAAAAAGTCGTTTTTTTTTAGCATCTTGTGACATTAATTTTAACTAACTAATTAAATTTCATACAATGAAGAAACATCTTCTTTCAATTTTTGCACTAATCTTACCAATTTTAACCTTTGCTCAAGAGAGTACTTCAGAAAAAATTGATGCCACTTTTAAGGAATATACAGGGTGGTTTGTTGAAGGTATTTTTTATGAGATTCCATTTACAGATACATTTCAAATCCCATGGGTATTGATTGTATTGATTGGAGGTGCACTCTATTTTACGATCTATTTTAAGTTTATCAATTTTACAGGATTCAAAACCGCTATTCAAGTAGTAAGAGGTAAATATGAGGATATAGAAAAGCATGGTGTTGATAAGTTATATGGTGATCAAGCACTAGCTGGAACTGTTTCTAATAACGCTAATGATAATAATATAGGTGATGATGCTTCAGTATATGGAGACCAAACACCAGGTGGTGACGTTTTTGAGACCATTAGAGATGAGGGAGCAGATGGGGAAGTATCACACTTTCAAGCATTAACAGCTGCATTGTCTGCAACCGTTGGACTTGGTAATATAGCAGGTGTAGCAGTAGCATTGTCTATTGGTGGACCAGGAGCTACATTCTGGATGATCGTTGCTGGGCTTTTAGGTATGGCATCTAAATTTGCAGAATGTACTTTAGGTGTAAAATACAGAGATGTTGGTGAAGATGGTACCGTTTACGGTGGACCAATGTACTACCTAACAAAAGGACTAAAAGAAAAAGGTGCTGGCGGATTTGGGAAATTCTTAGCTGTAATATTTGCAATCTTCGTAATTGGAGGTTCATTTGGTGGTGGTAATATGTTCCAGGCCAATCAAGCAGCAGCTCAGTTCACCAAATTATTCAATCTTACTGGAGAAAATGCAGGTCTCTTTTTTGGTTTAGGTATGGCAGTATTGGTTGCTATTGTAATTATTGGAGGTATTAAGAGAATTGCCTCTGTAACAGAAAAAGTAGTGCCATTTATGGCAGGTATTTATGTGCTTGCTGCCTTAATAATATTGTTTGCAAACTTCACGCTTATTGATGACGCCTTTGCAGCAATCTTTAATGGAGCATTTACTCCTTTAGCAGGATTAGGTGGTGTGATAGGAGTAATGATACAAGGGATTCGTCGTGGAGCATTCTCTAACGAAGCTGGAGTTGGATCTGCAGCAATCGCGCACTCTGCAGTACGTACAAAATACCCAGCAAGTGAAGGGATCGTTGCTTTATTAGAGCCATTTGTAGATACTGTTGTCATTTGTACAATGACCGCTTTAGTCATTGTAATTACAAACTTTGACGGTGGTTTTATGGAGTATGGAGTAAAAGTTACAGAAGGTGTAGAATTAACTGCTACAGCTTTTGATACGGTAATACCACATTTCTCAATTGTATTAACCATTGCAGTTATTTTATTTGCATTTAGTACAATGATCTCATGGTCTTACTATGGGATGCAAGGTTGGATTTTTCTCTTCGGAAAAGGTAAAATCACAGATTTAGTTTACAAGTTCTTGTTCTTGGTATTTGTTGTTGTTGGTGCCTCAATTAGTTTGGGAGCAGTAATTGACTTTTCAGATGCGATGATCTTCGCAATGGTAGTTCCAAATATTATAGGTGTAGTGATACTATCGCCTGTAATTAGAAAAGAACTTAAAAAATACATGAATGCCATTAATAAAAAAGAAGAAGCTATAGATGATGGAGCTATAGATTTAACTGATAAAATGTAATATCAAACTATAAAATATGCAATCCCACTTCCAATTTTCTAAAAAACAACGGAGTGGGATTTTTTTATTGATAATCATAATTGTCGTTGTTCAATGTGCATATTATCTCATTGATTTTTCTTCGGAAGAAATCAAGACAAACACCAACGATGTTATTAGGTTTCAATCAGAAATGGATTCCCTGAGATTATCAAAAATTGAAAATTCAAAACCTGTAATATTTCCGTTTAATCCAAATTACATAACCGATTATAAAGGCTATTCTTTAGGCATGTCCAATGCGGAAATTGATAGACTCCATGCCTTTAGAGAGACAAACCAATGGGTAAATTCTGCACAGGATTTTCAAAAGGTAACCAAAATATCAGATTCTCTTTTAAATGTAATCTCGCCATATTTCAAGTTTCCAGACTGGGTAACAAACCCTAAACCAAAAACCAGTTATTCCAATAATTATTCTAACGATTCCAAACCAAAAACCTTTGCGCAAAAGCAAAACCTCAATACAGCAAGTCCAGCACAGCTGCAAAAAGTATATGGCATAGGTGAGAAATTATCACAACGTATTGTTGACTATCGCACAAAATATGGAGATTTTATAGCAGATGTGCAATTGCAGGAAGTGTACGGTCTGTCTCCCGAAGTTTTAGAACGAGTGCTAAACGACTTTACCGTAAAAGACGCAAAGCCCATCGTGAAAATCAATATCAACAAGGCTTCAATAGAGGACTTAGTGACAATTAAGTACATTGATTATGAAATTGCTCACAACATAATTGAGCAAAGAACATTAAGGGAAGGCATTAAAACATTTGACGAATTAACAAAAGTTAAGGATTTTCCTATTAAAAAAAGTGAGATAATTAAGTTATATTTGACCTTCGAATAGAATTTAAGAAAAGACAAATTATGACCAATAGATATTTCACAGAAGAACACGAATTATTCAGACAAAGTTTGAAGGACTTTTTACAAAAAGAAGTCGTTCCGCACATTGACAAATGGGAGAAAACTGGTCACATAGAACGTTTCATTTGGGAGAAATTTGGTGAGATGGGATTTTTTGGGTTAGCATACCCAGAAGAATATGGAGGTTTGGATCTCGATTTATTCTACACCGTAATACTGCTTGAAGAACTTCAAAAAATAAATTCAGGAGGTTTCGCAGCAGCAATTTGGGCACATGCCTATTTAGCAATGACGCACCTCAATAAAGAAGGTGACGAGGCAATCAAACAAAAGTATTTGGCACCAAGTATCACAGGTGAGAAAATAGGATGTCTTTGCATCACAGAACCTTTTGGAGGTAGTGACGTTGCAGGAATGCGCACAACCGCAGTTAAGGAAGGTGATACATATGTCATCAATGGTTCTAAAACATTTATAACTAATGGTGTGTATAGCGATTACTTAGTAGTTTGCGCAAAAACGACTCCAGAACTCGGTAACAAAGGGATTAGCATATTTGTAATGGATCGCGATACTCCGGGAATTTCAGCAACCAAATTAGATAAACTAGGTTGGAGAGCATCAGATACTGGTGAAATTGCATTTGATAACGTCAAAATTCCAGCTTCAAACTTAATGGGAGAAGAGAATAAAGGCTTTCCATACATCATGCAACATTTCGCTTTAGAGCGTTTAATAATGGGAATCAATGCCCATGCGAGAGCAGAATTCGCATTGGATTATGCAAAACAATATATGAGTGAGCGTTATGCATTTGGCAGATCAATCGATAAATTCCAGGCATTGAGACATACCTTTGCAGATTGTTATGCAGATATGATTATGTGTAAGGAATTTAATTATGCCATCGCAGATCGTCTCAATAATGGGGAATATGTGGTAAAGGAAGCCACTATTTCTAAATTGCGCTCAACAAAAATGTCAGACGAGGTCATATACCAAACACTTCAATTTCTAGGTGGTTACGGTTATATGGAAGAATATCCAATGGCAAGATTATTGCGTGATAGTAGATTGGGACCAATTGGTGGAGGTACCTCTGAGATTCTTAGAGAAATCATCGCTAAAATGGTAATAGACGATAAAGATTATAAACCAGCAACATAAATTTTTTTCTTCGGAAAATATAACACCAAACTGTTCCCTCGCAATTAAATAAGAACACGTAGTATGGTCAATAAAAATGTAAAACAGCTTTTAATTTTTCTCGCAATTTGCGTATCAAGTTTAGGATTTTCCCAAATAGAATTGAAAAACAAGATTGTAGATTTTAGTACCTTGATGCCAATCGAAAGTGCGAGCATTTATGTAAAAAACACAACAATTGGTACAGTAAGTAATTCCGATGGACGATTTTTACTTCAAGTACCACAAGAGTTTGCAACAGATACGTTGATTATATCTTCAATAGGTTTCAAAAGTTTTAAAGTACCGGTAAATGAGTTTGATAATTCTGCGGAAATTTACTTGGATGCAGATGTCGCTTCACTAGATGAAATAGTCCTAGTGGCAGAAACACGCCCAAAAACAGGAAACGAAATCGTACTCAAGGCAATGCAAAAGCTGGAAGTTAATTTACCAGATTCCTCATACATTCAAAAAGGTTTTCTTCGACACAAAGAGCGAAATAAGATAGAATTTAAATGGCTTATAGAAAGTGCGATCACAGTTTATGATTCTGGATATGGCTCTAATAGCGCAGAGTATTTAAAAGTGAACGTTGACCAAATGCGTAAGAGTTATGATCTTAGGGATGTGGACAGTATTTTCTCCTATGTGTCCTATAAAAATCAAAATTCATTTAAAAACAGATTAAAGCCAAAAGATGTTAGAAGAAGTCAATTAAAAACCGAAGAGCTTGTAAAATCCATCAAATGGAATGACAATAGAGTAAACGGACTTCAAAACATATTTCAAGGCAAATTAAACTTGTTGCGTAATGCCAACGATGCAAAAGCTTTGTTTGGAGAGAATATCTTAGACAAGCACCAATTTGAACTCGACACAATACTTGTTGATAACGACCGCAAGATCTATAAAATTAAAATTTCAGAAAGCAAAGACCTTGTCGATCTGGAAACTAAAGGCATATTCAATGCAGGCTATGCTGCCAACGGGTGGTTGTACATTTATTATGATAACTACGCCATTAAAAAAATAGAGTATGAGCTTGTTGCAGCTTCCGAAGCACAAAAAGTAAGAAGTAAGCGACTGTTTGATACGCAAGTGAATCATAAATTGGTGATGACCTATATGGAGTATCAAGATAAAATGTATCCTAACTATATATATTACGAAACTCCAAAACTTGTTAATGTAGGTTTCAAGTCTGACGAAAAAGTTACAGATGAAGAGAAAGAGCGTTATAATAAAGAAGAGCGATATTACTACACGGTTCAAGAGATTTTATTTTCTGAAATTATATTGGATAAAGAGACCATCCAAATGGCAATGGATAAAGAGTGGGATATGGATATCTTTTCTCCAAAACCATATGACAAGTCGTTCTGGAAAAACTACAATATTCTTTTAGAAAGCGAAGAAGATGAAAAGCTTATTGGGGACCTGAGCAGAAAAGCGTCGCTTTATAAAGATTAACCCATCAATTCAAAAATCACTTCTAATTTAAAATTTCTATATCTTCGGAATTTAAATATTTTAAATTATTGATAGTTTAGAAGCTGGTATTTTATCAATTTAGCATTTTTAAACCATTATTTTTGCGATTTATCAACACGAAAACGTTTTCGTAAACACTTTTGTTTTTATTCTACAGCATATTTGATTAACTTTTTCCTTCAACTAAATAAAATCAAATATGAAAAACCTCAAATTTATTGGCTTAGCAATGGTAATGTCAATGCTTTTCAACTGTGAAAAAGAAGACATCACAACACTAGAAGAGCCTTCCCAGAACAACCAGATTAAAGAAACAAGTGACACATCTGTGCAGCGCGCAGGACTAAAGCCTATTGGGCAAGGTGTAATGATGCAAGCGTTCTATTGGGATGTTCCAGGTGGCGGGAACTGGTGGAACACTCTAAATGGAAAAGTAGCAGATTGGAGCAATGCAGGTATAGATGCCATTTGGCTTCCGCCTGTTTCTAAAGCTCAAAACGGACCTTTCTCAATGGGATATGATCCTTTTGATTATTTTGATTTTGGAGAATACAACCAAATGGGAAGTACAGAAACGCGTTTTGGGTCCAGAACAGAATTAACTAGAATGATTAACACAGCACACCAAAACGGTTTAAGTGTAATTGCCGATATTGTGATTAACCATAACAGTGGTGGAGATAGTGAATCTAACGTTTATACGGGAGGAAATACGTACACAGATTTTAATCCTATGTCTGGTAACTTCTATAGATCATCTGGAGATTTCCACGCAAATAACATTCACTCAAATGATAGTGGAATATTTGGAGGTTTTCCAGATTTGTGCCATCATCAAAACTATGTACAGGATTGGTTATGGAAGAATCCAAATAGTGTCGCAAAATACTATAGAGACGTTATCGGTTTTGACGGTTGGCGTTTTGATTACGTAAAAGGTTTTGAGCCATGGGTCGTAAAAGATTGGAAAAACGAAGTAGGTGGTTTCTCGGTTGGAGAATATTGGGACAGTAATGTGTCAACCCTAGATTGGTGGACAGGTGCTGCGGAAGTGAGTGCATTTGACTTTGCATGTTACTATAAAATGAAAGACGCCTTTATGGGTAATAATTTAAATGCACTTAACGACAATATGCTTTGGAAGCAAAATGCCTCTAAAGCAGTAACATTTGTAGCAAATCACGACACAGACGAAATTATTAATAATAAAATCTTGGCCTATGCCTATATTTTGACGCATGAAGGTTATCCAACAATATTTTACCGAGATTATGAAGAGTGGTTAAATAAAGAACGTTTAAATAACCTAATTTGGATTCATAACAATCTCGCAGGTGGCACAACCTCTATACTTCATGTAGATACAGATGAATATGTGGCGAAAAGAAATGGGTCTGGAGGACCAGGTTTGGTAGTTTACATCAATAATTCAAATACTTGGCAAGAGCGCTGGGTAGAAACAAATTGGTCAAACACCGTTATAAAAGATTATACAGGTCATTCAGGTTGGGAGCCAACGACACAATCTGGTAAGTGGGTAAAAATACAAGCCCCACCCAAGAGTTATTCAGTATGGTCGGTCAAATAAATTTATTTTTTTGTTGGACATTTTAATTTAGTTTTTATATTTGCACCCTTAAAAATTCTAAAAGAGAGGAGGTTAAGAACTATGTTAATAATTCCAGTAAAAGAAGGAGAAAATATAGATAGAGCGTTAAAACGTTACAAACGCAAGTTTGTTAAGACAACGGTTAAAAACCAGTTGCAAGAACGCAAGCAATTTACAAAGCCTTCCGTAGCGCGTAGATCGCAAATTCAAAAAGCACAGTATATTCAAGGTCTTAGAGATCAAGAAACAATATAATTTGCAAATTAAAATTTGAAAAATCCTGTTCATATCGAACAGGATTTTTTTTAGAATACTCAATAAAAGATTGTATTTTTATTTTTCACTTCGGAAAATTATAAAGCATGGCTTTTAATGCATTCTCAGATTATTTATTGCTAGAAAAAAATTATTCTAAACTAACTTTGAGGGCTTATACTTCAGACTTAGAAGAATTTAGAAATTTCATTTCCGAAGAATTTAATACTGTTATTATTGATGATGTCAACTACCAACAAATAAGAAATTGGATAGTTCATCTCGTAGAAAAAGGAATTACAAACCGCAGCATCAATAGAAAAGTATCTTCACTTAACACATATTTCAAATTTCTAATAAAAACGAAGGATATTGAGGTTAACCCATTGTCAAAGCACAAAGCATTAAAGATCAGTAAGGAAGTACAAGTGCCATTTTCACAATCTGAAATGCAAGAAGCACTTGCCCAACTTGATTCTCAAACTGGTTTTGAAGCCATACGTAATAAACTCATCATAGAGTTGTTTTATGCTACAGGAATTCGTCGTATTGAACTTGTACAGCTAAAACTTACCGATGTTGATTTGTCAAATAAAACCTTAAAAGTATTAGGTAAGAGAAATAAGGAGCGATATATACCATTACTAGACTCTGTTATAGAGACAATAAAATCTTATTCTGAAGAAAGAAATAAACTTGAAATAATTAGTGATAAACCCTATTTGTTTTTAACAAAAAAAGGAGTTAAAATTTATGAAACTCTTGTTTACAGAATTATAAATAACTACTTTAGTAAGGTATCTTCAAAAGTAAAAAGAAGTCCGCATATATTAAGGCACTCATTTGCGACTCATTTACTTAATCAAGGTGCAAATTTAAATGCTGTAAAAGAACTTCTTGGTCATTCAAGCTTAGCAGCAACTCAAGTTTATACTCATAATAGTATTGCAGAGTTGAAAAAAGTGTATTCTAATACACATCCAAGAAGCAAAAATTAATTTTGTTTAACCAATAAAAACAATACTTATGAAAGTAAACACTCAATCTGTAAATTTCAACGCAGACAGAAAGCTAATTGATTTCATACAAAAAAGAATGGACAAATTAGATTTGTTCTATGACAAGGTCATACAGTCTGATGTGTATTTAAAAGTAGAGAATACAAGTGATAAAGAAAATAAAATCTTTGAAGCTAGAGTAAAAGTACCAGGAGATAGTTTTATTGTAAAAAAGCAATGTAAGACCTTTGAAGAAGGAACGGATATGGCAGTTTCATCATTAGAAAGACAGCTAAAACGTAGAAAAGAGAAATTAAGAGCATATATGTGATAAAATTTTTCAAAAAATGTTTTGAATAAATAAATAAATCTTTACATTTGCAGTCCGTTAGAAATAGCGGGCTTTTTTTATAGCGAAAAAGTTATAGAAAAGCCGATGTAGCTCAGCTGGCTAGAGCAGCTGATTTGTAATCAGCAGGTCGTGGGTTCGAGTCCCTCCATCGGCTCAAAAAAAGTCTAAGAAAATAATTTTTTAGCAAAAGTTCTTTAAAATTGGGGAGATACTCAAGCGGCCAACGAGGGCAGACTGTAAATCTGCTGACTACGTCTTCGCAGGTTCGAATCCTGCTCTCCCCACAAATAATTTCTAATAAGTAATTATCAAAAGTTTGCTTTTGTAAAATTGCGTTAGAAATCATATTGAAACCTTCAACTATTAGCGTGGTTGTGAATAATGCGAGAGTAGCTCAGTTGGTAGAGCGTCAGCCTTCCAAGCTGAATGTCGCCGGTTCGAACCCGGTCTCTCGCTCTAAATCAAATCAAATTTTTGAAATGATTTGATTCTATAGTAAACGTTTCTGTTTAAGATAACAACCTTTTAAGCCGGTGTAGCTCAGGGGTAGAGCGTTTCCTTGGTAAGGAAGAGGTCACGAGTTCAATTCTCGTCATTGGCTCTTTTTTTTTTTTAGAATAAATAAAAATTGAACATTAATATAAATTAAGATTAAATAAATTAAACATGGCAAAGGCAACTTTCGATCGTTCAAAACCACACCTTAACATAGGTACTATTGGACACGTAGATCACGGTAAAACAACTTTAACTGCTGCTATTACTAAAGTATTAGCTGATGCAGGTTTATCTGAAGCAAGATCATTCGATCAAATTGATAACGCTCCAGAAGAAAAAGAAAGAGGTATCACAATTAATACATCACACGTTGAATATGCAACAGCAAATCGTCATTACGCTCACGTTGACTGTCCAGGTCACGCCGATTACGTAAAGAACATGGTTACTGGTGCTGCTCAAATGGATGGTGCGATCCTAGTGGTAGCTGCTACAGATGGTCCAATGCCACAAACTCGTGAGCATATCCTTTTAGGACGTCAGGTTGGTATTCCAAGAATTGTTGTATTCATGAATAAAGTGGATATGGTTGATGATGAGGAATTACTAGAATTAGTAGAAATGGAAATTAGAGATTTATTATCTTTCTATGAATATGATGGTGATAATGGACCTGTAATTGCTGGTTCTGCTTTAGGAGCACTTAACGGTGAACAAAAGTGGGTTGATACAGTAATGGAATTGATGGAAGCTGTTGATAACTGGATTGAAGAGCCTGTTCGTGATATGGATAAGCCTTTCTTAATGCCAATTGAAGATGTATTCTCAATTACTGGTCGTGGAACTGTTGCTACAGGTCGTATTGAAACAGGAGTTGCTAATACAGGTGATCCAGTTGAGATCATTGGTATGGGTGCTGAAAAATTAAACTCTACTATAACAGGTATTGAAATGTTCCGTCAAATCCTTAACAGGGGTGAGGCTGGAGATAATGCTGGTATCCTATTAAGAGGTATTGAGAAGTCTCAAATCTCTAGAGGTATGGTAATTACTAAGCCAGGATCTGTAACACCACACGCTAAATTTAAAGCTGAGGTTTATATCCTTAAAAAAGAAGAAGGTGGACGTCATACTCCATTTCATAACAACTACCGTCCACAGTTTTACGTTCGTACAACTGACGTAACTGGAAACATTATGCTTCCTGATGGAGTTGAAATGGTAATGCCTGGAGATAACCTTACTATTACTGTTGATTTAATCCAACCAATTGCAATGAACGTAGGGTTACGTTTTGCAATCCGTGAAGGAGGTAGAACAGTAGGTGCTGGTCAGGTTACTGAAATTTTAGACTAAATATTTAGAATATAAATATGGATTAAGGTGTTCGTCAAAGGCGAACGCCTTGATTTATATTTACGGGTTTAGCTCAGTTGGTAGAGCACTGGTCTCCAAAACCAGGTGTCGGGAGTTCGAGTCTCTCAACCCGTGCAAAAGTATAATTGAGGTTAAGATTATTAATCTTTTAATAAAGTTTACACTAAGCAAAGCAAAGTGTTTTTAATATAAAAATCAAATGGCAGGAATTATTAATTACATAAAAGAATCTTTTGACGAGTTAAGAAACAACGTGTCATGGCCAACATTGGCCGAAGCACAAAGTTTAACTGTATTGGTTGCTGTATTTTCAATAATATTCTCATTGGCTATTTGGGGAGTTGATACTGTTTTTAGTAAAGTGATTAAGGCTTACTTTAATTTAATGTAACTAAAACAATACAGATAATGTCTGAAACTAGTGTAAATAAAAAATGGTATGTTGTTAGGGCTGTAAGTGGTCAGGAAAACAAAATCAAAACGTATATCGAGAATGAAATTTCTAGATTAGGTTTAGAAGATTTTGTGGATCAAGTATTGGTTCCAACAGAAAAAGTTATCCAAATTCGTAATGGTAAGAAGATAAATAAAGAACGTGTTTATTTTCCTGGTTATATTATGATTCAGGCAAACTTAAGTGGAGAAATTCCCCATATTATCAAATCTATTACAAATGTAATTGGTTTTTTAGGAGAAACAAAAGGAGGAGATCCTGTTCCGTTAAGACAATCTGAAGTAAACAGGATGTTAGGTAAAGTAGATGAATTATCTGTAGATGCCGATTCTAATATGGCAATACCTTATACGATTGGTGAGACAGTTAAAGTAATAGATGGACCTTTTAATGGCTTTGATGGTACTGTCGAAAAGATAAATGAAGAAAAGCGTAAACTTGAAGTAATGGTTAAGATCTTCGGAAGAAAAACTCCATTAGAGTTAAGTTATATGCAAGTTGATAAAGTAAAATAATTGTTACATATATAGATAGTATTTCTTTTTGCTTCCATATTGAAAGAGATACAAAACTAAAAATTTAAAAATGGCAAAAGAATTAGGTAAAGTAGTTAAATTACAAGTAAGGGGAGGTGCAGCGAATCCGTCGCCACCGGTTGGACCCGCTTTAGGAGCTGCTGGAGTTAATATCATGGAATTCTGTAAGCAATTCAACGCTAGAACGCAGGATAAACCTGGTAAAGTTCTTCCGGTTGTAATATCAGTTTACAAAGACAAGTCTTTCGACTTTGTTATTAAAACTCCTCCAGCTGCAGTACAATTATTGGAAGCAGCCAAAGTAAAAAAAGGATCTGGTGAACCGAACAGGAAAAAAATAGCAAAAGTAACTTGGGATCAAGTGAAAGCTATTGCAGAAGATAAAATGGTTGATTTAAATGCTTTTGAAATCGATTCAGCTATGAAAATGGTTGCAGGAACAGCAAGATCAATGGGAATCACAGTTAAAGGTGGAGAAGCACCTAACTAAAAAATTTTTGAAATGGCAATTACAAAAAACAAAAAAGAAGCTCAAGCTAAAGTAGAGAAGAATAAACTATATTCTCTTGAAGAAGCTTCAGCATTATTAAAAGATATTACCTATACAAAGTTTGATGCCTCTGTTGATTTAGCAGTAAGGTTGGGGGTTGATCCTCGTAAAGCAAATCAAATGGTAAGAGGCGTAGTGTCTCTTCCACACGGTACAGGTAAAGACATGAAAGTTCTAGCATTAGTTACTCCAGATAAAGAGGAAGAAGCTAAAGCTGCAGGAGCTGATTATGTAGGACTAGATGAATACCTCGAAAAAATTAAAAATGGTTGGACAGACGTTGACGTTATCGTTACTATGCCAGCTATCATGGGTAAATTAGGTCCATTAGGTAGAGTGTTAGGACCAAGAGGTCTTATGCCAAACCCAAAGACGGGAACAGTTACTATGGATGTTGCTAAAGCAGTTGCTGAAGTTAAAGCTGGTAAAATTGATTTTAAAGTTGATAAAACGGGAATTATTCATGCTCCAATAGGTAAAGCATCATTTAGTGCTGATAAACTAAAAGAAAATGCATTGGAACTTTTAACTACTTTAAACAAATTGAAACCGACTGCTTCAAAAGGTATTTACATGAAAAGTATTTACATGTCTAGTACAATGAGCCCGAGTATAGCAATTGATCCAAAATTCGCATAAGTAGTTAAATCTTTATTATTATGACAAGACAAGAAAAATCACAAGTAATTGAAGAGTTAACTGCTCAACTAGCAGATAATCCAAATATTTATATAGCAGATATCTCTGGACTAAATGCAGGTAACACTTCAGATTTGCGTCGTGCTTGTTACAAAGCAAACGTAAAATTAAATGTAGTAAAAAATACATTATTAACTAAAGCTATGGAGGCTTCAGAAAGAGATTTCGGAGCACTTCCAACAGTTTTAAAAGGTAATACCTCTGTAATGTATTCTGAAACTGGTAATGCTCCAGCTAAAGTTATTAAAAACTTCCGTAAAAAATCTGATAAGCCTTTGCTTAAAGGAGCCTTTATTGAAGAAGCAATATACATTGGTGACGACCAATTAGACATGTTAGTAGATATCAAGTCTAAAGAAGAAGTTATTGGAGATATTATTGGATTATTACAATCACCAGCTAAGAATGTTATTTCAGCCCTTAAGTCAGGCGGTAGCACAATAGCAGGTTTAATCAAAACATTATCCGAAAAAGAAGGATAATCAAAAAAGTACGCACTTAAACAAATTATATTTTATTAAAATTATTAAAACGATAGAAAATGGCAGATTTAAAAGATTTCGCAGAACAATTAGTTAATTTAACAGTAAAAGAAGTTAACGAATTAGCTACAATATTAAAAGATGAGTACGGTATCGAGCCTGCTGCTGCTGCAGTAGCTATGGCTGGTCCAGCTGCTGGTGGTGGTGACGCTGCTGAGGAGCAAACTGAATTTGATGTAATCTTAAAAGCAGCAGGTGGTTCTAAACTAGCTGTAGTAAAATTAGTTAAGGAATTAACTGGTTTAGGTTTAAAAGAAGCAAAAGGTTTAGTTGATGAAGCACCTAGCCCAATTAAAGAAGGTGTTACTAAAGACGAAGCAGAAGCTCTAAAAGCTCAATTAGAAGAAGCTGGAGCAGAGGTTGAGCTTAAGTAAGCTTGCCTAACCTACAAATTTTGGTTTAGGTCTTTCGATATGCTCGAAAAGACCTAAACCCTTTTGTGTATAGAATAGTATACAAATAAACTAGTTATTTTTTTAATCAAAATCTCGTTCATCGATGTTAGCAAATAAAGCTGAAAGATTAAATTTCTCTTCCATAGTAAACAAAACTGAATATCCAGATTTCTTGGATATTCAAATTAAATCCTTTCAGGATTTTTTCCAGTTAGAGACAAAATCAGATCAAAGAGGAAATGAAGGTCTATACAATACCTTCATGGAAAACTTTCCAATTACAGATACGCGTAATCAATTCGTATTAGAATTTCTGGATTATTTTATTGATCCACCAAGATATTCGATTGAAGAATGTATCGAAAGAGGACTTACTTACAGTGTGCCCTTAAAAGCACGTTTAAAACTTTATTGTACAGATCCAGAACATGAAGACTTCGAGACAATTGTTCAGGATGTATATTTAGGGACCATTCCTTATATGACACCTAGCGGAACTTTCTGTATCAATGGTGCAGAACGTGTAGTAGTATCTCAATTACATAGATCTCCCGGTGTATTCTTTAGTCAATCATTTCACGCAAATGGTACTAAACTATATTCAGCGAGAGTAATTCCTTTTAAAGGATCATGGATTGAGTTTGCTACAGATATCAATCAAGTAATGTACGCTTACATTGATAGAAAGAAAAAATTACCTGTAACAACATTATTTAGAGCTATCGGTTTTGAGCGCGATAAAGATATCCTAGAGATTTTTGATCTAGCTGAAGAGGTTAAAGTATCAAAATCTGGACTTAAAAAAGTTATCGATCGTAAGCTTGCAGCACGTGTATTAAATACATGGCATGAAGATTTCGTAGATGAAGATACTGGAGAAGTAGTATCTATAGAGCGTAACGAAATTGTATTAGATCGTGACACTGTTATAGACAAAGATAATATTGAAGAAATCCTTGAAGCTGGAGTAAAAACTATTTTATTGCACAAAGAAACATCTCAACAAGGAGATTACGCAATTATTCACAATACATTACAAAAAGATCCAACAAATTCTGAAAAAGAAGCTGTTGAGCACATCTACCGTCAATTACGTAATGCTGAGCCGCCAGATGAGGAGACAGCAAGAGGTATCATTGATAAATTATTCTTTTCAGACCAACGTTACTCTTTAGGAGAAGTAGGTCGTTATAGAATGAACAAAAAATTACAATTGGATATTGGCATGGATAAGCAAGTGCTTACCAAAGAAGATATCATAACAATTATAAAATATTTAATTGAGCTAATCAACTCTAAAGCAGAGATCGATGATATTGACCACTTATCTAACCGTCGTGTTAGAACTGTTGGTGAGCAATTGTCATCTCAGTTTGGTGTTGGATTAGCACGTATGGCTCGTACCATTCGTGAGCGTATGAACGTTCGTGATAACGAAGTGTTTACACCAATAGATTTAATTAACGCTAAGACATTGTCTTCGGTTATTAATTCTTTCTTCGGAACAAACCAATTATCTCAATTTATGGATCAAACCAATCCATTAGCAGAGATTACACACAAACGTCGTCTATCAGCTTTAGGACCTGGAGGTTTATCCAGAGAAAGAGCAGGTTTCGAGGTACGTGATGTTCACTATACTCACTATGGAAGACTTTGTCCAATCGAAACTCCTGAGGGACCAAACATTGGATTAATTTCATCTTTATCAGTTTTTGCAAAAGTAAATTCAATGGGATTCATTGAAACACCTTATAGAAAAGTTGATAATGGAGTTGTAGATATCAAGAATATACCAACATACCTAAGTGCAGAGGAAGAAGAGAACATGTTAATTGCGCAAGCAAACATTAATGTTGATGAAAAAGGTAAAATCCTCGAAGATAAAATTATTGCACGTCAAGAAGGTGATTTTCCGGTTATTGATCCAGCAAATGTAAATTATACAGATGTTGCTCCAAACCAGATTGCATCTATTTCGGCATCTTTAATTCCGTTCTTAGAACATGATGATGCCAACCGTGCATTGATGGGATCTAACATGATGCGTCAGGCAGTACCTTTATTGCGTCCACAAGCACCAATCGTTGGTACAGGTCTTGAACGCCAGGTAGCTTCAGATTCTAGAGTATTGATTAATGCAGAAGGAAACGGAACTGTTGAGTATGTTGATGCCAATGAAATAACAATAAAATACGAACGATCGGAAGAAGCTGCAATGGTTAGTTTTGATAGTGATACCAAAACATATCCATTAGTTAAATTCCGTAAGACCAACCAAGGTACATCGATTAACCTAAAACCAATCGTTGAGAAAGGTGATAAAGTTAAAAAGGGACAAGTACTATGTCAAGGTTATGCTACTGAAAAAGGAGAGTTAGCATTGGGTCGTAACATGAAAGTGGCATTTATGCCATGGAAAGGTTACAACTTTGAGGATGCTATTGTAATTTCAGAAAAAGTAGTTCGTGACGATATATTTACATCAATTCATATTGATGAATATTCATTAGAAGTTAGAGATACCAAATTAGGTAACGAAGAATTAACTAATGATATTCCTAACGTTTCAGAAGAGGCAACAAAAGACCTTGACGAAAACGGTATGATTAGAATTGGAGCAGAAATCAAACCAGGTGATATTCTTATTGGTAAGATTACGCCAAAAGGAGAATCTGATCCAACTCCAGAAGAAAAATTATTACGTGCTATCTTTGGTGATAAAGCAGGTGATGTAAAAGATGCATCTTTAAAAGCATCTCCATCATTACATGGTGTAGTTATTGAGAAAAAATTATTCTCAAGAGCCATTAAAGATAAACGTAAGAGAGCTAAAGATAAAGAAGATATTGAAGCATTAGAAAATATCTATTATAAGAAGTTTGATGATTTACAAGCTGTATTAGTTGATAAATTATTTGCTCTTGTAAATGGTAAAACTGCTCAAGGTATCTATAATGACTTAGGTGAGGAAATCATTCCTAAAGGAAAGAAATATACACTTAAGATGTTAAATTCTGTAGATGATTATTCACATTTAACGTCAGGAACTTGGACAACAGATGATCATTTAAATGACTTGGTTGCAGACTTAGTTCACAACTACAAGATTAAAGAGAATGATTTACAAGGATCGTTACGTCGTGAGAAGTTTACAATTTCTGTTGGTGATGAGTTGCCAGCTGGTATCATCAAATTGGCTAAGGTTTATGTTGCTAAAAAACGTAAATTAAAAGTTGGTGATAAAATGGCAGGACGTCACGGTAACAAAGGTATTGTTGCTCGTATTGTTCGTCAAGAAGACATGCCTTTCTTAGAAGATGGAACTCCTGTTGATATTGTATTAAATCCATTAGGTGTACCATCTCGTATGAACATAGGTCAGATTTACGAAACTGTTCTTGGTTGGGCTGGACAAAAATTAGGTCGTACGTATGCAACACCAATTTTCGATGGTGCTACACTGGATCAAATCAACGAGTTTACTGATGAAGCTGGCGTGCCAAGATTTGGTCATACCTACCTTTATGATGGTGGAACTGGTGATCGTTTTGACCAACCGGCAACTGTTGGTGTCATTTACATGATCAAACTAGGTCACATGATTGATGATAAGATGCACGCACGTTCAATAGGGCCGTACTCACTTATTACGCAACAACCTCTTGGTGGTAAAGCACAGTTTGGTGGTCAGCGTTTTGGAGAGATGGAAGTTTGGGCACTAGAGGCTTATGGAGCTTCAGCAACACTTCGTGAGATCTTAACAGTGAAATCTGATGATGTGATAGGTAGAGCTAAAACTTACGAAGCAATCGTAAAAGGAGAGCCAATGCCAGAACCAGGACTACCTGAATCTTTCAACGTACTTATGCACGAATTGAAAGGATTAGGATTAGATATTAGATTAGAAGAATAAAAATAGTCAGTAGTCTTTAGTCGGTAGAGTTTTATCGACTAGAGACTAAAGACTCAAGACTATAAAGAAAATGGCAAGAAGACAAGATAAGAATACAATACAGAAGTTTAGTAAAATTTCTATTGGTCTAGCATCACCAGAATCTGTTTTGGCAGCATCTCGTGGTGAAGTTTTAAAACCAGAAACTATAAATTATCGAACACATAAACCAGAACGTGATGGTTTATTCTGTGAGCGAATTTTTGGTCCTGTAAAGGATTTCGAATGTGCTTGTGGTAAATATAAAAGAATACGTTACAAAGGTATTGTTTGTGACCGTTGTGGTGTTGAAGTAACAGAGAAGAAAGTACGTCGTGATCGCGTAGGGCACATCAATCTTGTTGTACCTGTTGCTCACATATGGTACTTCCGTTCTTTACCAAATAAAATAGGATACTTACTCGGTTTACCGTCTAAGCGTTTAGATATGATTATCTATTACGAGCGTTATGTAGTTATCCAACCTGGTGAAGCTAAAAATGCTGAAGGAGATCCTTTACAAAAAATGGATTTCTTAACTGAAGAAGAATATCTTAATATTTTAGAAAGTATTCCTCAGGAAAATAGACATTTAGATGATACAGACCCAAATAAGTTCATTGCTAAAATGGGAGCTGAGTGTTTAATCGATCTTTTAGCAAGAATCGACTTAAACGAATTATCATTTGAATTACGTCATAAAGCAAATACAGAAACGTCTAAACAACGTAAAACCGAAGCTTTAAAACGCTTGCAAGTTGTTGAGGCTTTTAGAGACTCAAATGCAAATAGAGAGAATAGACCGGAGTGGATGATCATGAAGGCTATTCCAATCATTCCGCCAGAATTAAGACCATTAGTGCCTTTAGATGGTGGACGTTTTGCAACATCAGATTTGAATGATCTTTATCGTCGTGTTATTATTCGTAATAACCGTTTAAAGCGTCTAGTTGAAATTAAAGCTCCTGAAGTTATCTTACGTAATGAGAAGCGTATGTTACAAGAATCTGTAGATTCATTATTTGATAACACACGTAAAGCTTCAGCAGTAAAAACAGATTCTAACAGACCATTAAAATCATTATCAGATTCACTTAAAGGTAAGCAAGGGCGTTTTCGTCAAAACTTACTTGGTAAGCGTGTTGATTACTCTGCACGTTCTGTAATTGTTGTTGGACCAGAATTAAAATTATTTGAATGTGGATTGCCAAAAGATATGGCAGCAGAACTATACAAGCCTTTTATTATTAGAAAACTAATTGAAAGAGGAATTGTAAAAACTGTAAAATCTGCAAAGAAAATTATAGATAGAAAAGAGCCTGTTGTTTGGGATATCTTGGAGAATGTTCTTAAAGGACATCCAGTATTACTAAACCGTGCTCCTACATTACACAGACTTGGTATACAAGCTTTCCAACCAAAATTAATTGAAGGAAAAGCAATCCAGTTACACCCATTAGTGTGTACTGCATTTAATGCCGATTTTGATGGTGACCAGATGGCTGTGCATTTACCTTTAGGTCCAGAAGCAATTTTGGAAGCACAATTATTAATGCTGGCATCACATAATATTTTGAACCCAGCAAATGGTTCTCCTGTAACTGTACCATCTCAGGATATGGTACTTGGTCTCTATTATATGACCAAGCACAGAATATCTACAGATGATTATAAAGTTATCGGTGAAGGTTTAACATTCTATTCTCCAGAAGAAGTTACAATAGCTTACAACGAGAAAAAAGTAGAATTGAATGCTGGTATAAAAGTAAGAACTCAAGATTTTAATGAGGAAGGTGAATTAACAACTCAAATTATAGAAACTACCGTTGGTCGTGTACTTTTTAATGAAAAAGTTCCAGCAGCAGCAGGATATATAAATGAGGTATTAACCAAGAAATCATTAAGAGATATTATTCATGGTATTCTTAAAAAGACAAGTGTACCAGAAACAGCTGCGTTTTTAGATGAAATTAAAACTCAAGGTTATAAGTTCGCATTCCAAGGTGGATTATCATTTAGTTTAGGTGATATTATTATTCCTGCGGAAAAACAAAGCATGATTGACAAAGCTAATACCTTAGTTGACGGTATTATGGGTAACTATAATATGGGATTGATTACAAATAACGAACGTTATAACCAAGTTATCGATATCTGGACATCAACAAATGCAGAATTGACAGAATTGTCAATGAAGCGTATTAGAGAAGATCAACAAGGATTTAACTCGGTGTTTATGATGCTTGATTCTGGGGCTCGTGGATCTAAAGAACAGATTCGTCAGCTTACAGGTATGCGTGGATTAATGGCGAAACCTAAAAAATCTAATGCAGGTGGTGGAGAAATTATTGAAAACCCTATTCTTTCTAACTTTAAGGAAGGTCTTTCAATTTTAGAGTACTTTATCTCTACTCACGGTGCACGTAAAGGACTTGCCGATACAGCACTTAAAACTGCCGATGCAGGTTATTTAACTCGTCGTTTGGTGGATGTATCTCAAGATGTTATTATTTACACAGAAGATTGTGGAACATTAAGAGGTATTGAAGTTAATCCTTTAAAGAAAAATGAAGAAATCATAGAAACTCTTGAGGCTAGAATTGTAGGTCGTACGTCATTAAATGATGTGTACGATCCAATTACCGAAGAGTTATTGGTTGAAGCAGGTGGTCATATTTATGATGATATTGCAAAACGTATTCAGGCGTCTGCTTTAGACTCTGTTGAAGTAAGATCTGCATTAACCTGTGAAGCTAAAAAAGGTATTTGTTCAAAATGTTACGGTCGTAATTTAGCGACAGGTAAGATGGTACAAAGAGGAGAAGCTGTTGGTGTAGTGGCTGCACAATCAATTGGTGAGCCTGGTACACAGCTTACACTTCGTACATTCCACGTAGGTGGTATTGCGGGTAACATTTCCGAAGAAAATAAATTAACTGTTAAGTTTGACGGTATTGCAGAGATTGAAGATCTTAAGACCGTTAAAAGCTCAGATAAAGAAGGAAAAGATGTAGACGTAGTTATATCAAGAACTTCAGAATTGAAATTGGTAGATGCTAAAACAGGTATCACATTAAGTACAAACAACATTCCTTATGGTTCTAACATCTATGTAAAACCAGGTGATAAAGTTAAAAAAGGACAGGTGATTTGTGATTGGGATCCTTATAACGGTGTTATTATTTCAGAGTTTGCTGGTAAGGTAAAATATGAAAACATCGAGCAAGGTATCACGTACCAAGTAGAGATTGATGAGCAAACTGGTTTCCAGGAGAAAGTAATTTCAGAGTCTAGAAACAAGAAATTGATTCCTACCCTTCATATTGAAGATTCTAAAGGTGAAACTATACGTTCGTACAATTTACCGGTTGGAGCTCACCTTATGATTGATAACGGAGAAAAAATTAAGGTTGGTAAAATCTTAGTTAAAATTCCTCGTAAATCTGCTAAAGCAGGTGATATTACAGGTGGTTTACCTCGTGTAACAGAATTATTTGAAGCGCGTAACCCTTCTAACCCTGCTGTTGTAAGTGAGATTGATGGTGTTGTTTCCTTCGGAAAAATAAAACGTGGTAACCGTGAAATTATCATTGAGTCTAAGCTTGGTGAGGTTAAGAAATACCTAGTAAAATTATCTAATCAAATTCTTGTTCAAGAAAACGATTATGTAAAAGCTGGTATGCCATTATCTGACGGTTCAATCACACCAAACGATATCTTGAACATCAAAGGTCCTGCTGCTGTACAGCAATACTTAGTAAACGAAGTTCAAGAAGTATATCGTTTACAAGGTGTTAAGATTAATGATAAGCACTTTGAAGTTGTCGTAAGACAAATGATGCGTAAGGTAAAAATTATCGATTCTGGAGATACAATTTTCTTAGAAGACCAATTGGTGCATAAGGCAGACTTTATTGAAGAAAATGATAAAATTTTCGGATTAAAAGTTGTTGAAGACGCTGGAGATTCTCAAAATTTAAAACCAGGTCAGGTCTTGACATCAAGAGAATTGAGAGATGAAAACTCAATACTACGTAGAGAAGATAAAGCATTAGTAACTGCGCGTGATGCGAAGTCTGCAACTGCGACGCCAATCTTACAAGGTATTACCAGAGCTTCATTACAAACTAAATCGTTTATATCTGCAGCATCGTTCCAAGAAACTACAAAAGTTCTTAACGAAGCAGCTGTAAATGGTAAGGTGGATGATCTTGAAGGATTAAAAGAAAATGTAATTGTTGGTCATAGAATTCCAGCAGGAACCGGTGTTAGAAAATTTGATAACATCATCGTAGGTTCTAAAGAAGAATTCAATGAAATGATGAAAGCAAAAGAAGAGATGAATTATAACTAATTTGTTATTCCTGCGGAGGCAGGAAATCTAAGATTCAGCAAAGCTAATCTATAAATTAAAGCCTTCACACATTAAATTGTTTGAAGGCTTTTTAATAACTATTAAACACAATAATTATTTCTTCGGAAATATTAAAACAAAAAAATGGCAGAAGATAATAAAAATAAAAAACCAGGAATAAACATTGAATTAGATGAGAAAATTGCTGAAGGAACTTATTCCAACCTAGCGATCATTAACCATTCAGTTTCAGAATTTGTTGTTGATTTTGTGAGTATCATGCCTGGAACTCCAAAAAGTAAAGTAAAATCGAGAATCATACTAACACCACAACACGCCAAAAGATTATTAAAGGCTTTGGGAGATAACGTTAAAAGATTTGAGAAAGCTCACGGAGAGATTAAGGATTACGAGCAAGCTCCAATACCCTTAAATTTCGGACCAACAGGTCAAGCATAATAGCAATTACAAATTAGAGTATAGTTAATTAAGAGTTACTCAAAATATCTTTGTGAGCAAGATGCAATTTCTATAAATTTTGGTTCACTAAATGAAAGTTAAAAAAGCCTTTATTTCATTAATTTGAAATCAAAGGCTTTTTTAATAGAAAAATTCTATTGCTTAAGTTTAAGTAAATAGAAATAAATTATGCTTAGTTAAAATCTGCTGTTTTTTAGATGGATTTCTTTTATAAAGTATAAATTTTTATAGTTCATTATGCGTCGCATAACTAAAGTGGTTGAAAACGCTTTATTTCGATTTTTTTATAAAAACGCTAATTTGTTTATGTTAAAATTAGTTTATGCTACTTCTTGGTTGGCATGAAATTTTAAAGCTCCAGAAGGACATTTTTTAACTTGTCTTATAATTTTTTTCGTAGAAGCACCTTCTAGATCTATCCATGGAATAACAGATTGTCTAAATACATTAGAAAGTTCTCTGGCACAACGTTCTGCATTGATGCATTTACATGGGCTGTAGGTTACAGTAATATCATTATTACTGAAAACATTGGGAGTTGAAGTTTTCATAGTAGATCAATTTTGGGGTTTGAATCTATTTTAAATTTAGACAGCTAAAACGTTATCGTAATTTAATCAACGTTTAAATGTATTAAATCACCGATTAATAACAAATTTTTTTGAAATTTTTTAGATGAACTGCATGTTTTTAATTAGTCAAATTCCGAAGTTAAATGAAATTTTATGTTTGGATATTTTTGTTGAGTCATCTGTAAAGAGAAAGGTGAATCGGCTAAAAATACTAATTGCCCACGCTTGTCCTTAGCTAAGTAACGTTGTTTAACTCTTAAGAATTCTTTGTATTCTTCACTCTTTTTGTTATCTGTTTCTATCCAACAGGCCTTATGAACATTTAAATTTTCGTAAGTACATTTTGCACCATATTCATGTTCTAAACGGTATTGTATAACTTCATATTGAAGTGCACCAACGGTACCAATCACTTTTCTTCCGTTGAGTTCTAAAGTAAAAAGTTGCGCAACTCCTTCATCCATTAGTTGGTCAATCCCTTTATTTAATTGTTTGGATTTTAAAGGATCTGCATTATTTATATATCTAAAATGCTCTGGTGAAAAACTTGGTACACCTTTATAGTTGAGTACTTCTCCTTCGGTTAAAGTGTCTCCAATTTTAAAATTCCCGGTGTCTTGTAAGCCTACAATATCTCCAGGATATGAAATATCTACAATTTCTTTCTTTTCAGCAAAAAAAGCATTAGGACTAGAAAATTTTAGTTTCTTATCGTGCCTTACGTGCAAATAAGGTGTGTTTCTTTTAAACTCACCAGAGACTATTTTAATAAATGCCAATCTATTTCTATGGTTGGGATCCATATTGGCATGAATTTTAAATACAAATCCGGTAAATTTATCTTCGTCTGGTTTGACCAAACGTTCTTCACTCTTTTTTGGTCTTGGCTTTGGAGCAATTTCTACGAAACAATCTAAAAGTTCTCTAACCCCAAAGTTGTTTAATGCAGATCCAAAAAATACTGGTTGCAAATGTCCGTTGAGATATTCTTCTTTATCAAATTGTGGGTAGATTCCGTCTACAAGTTCAATTTCCTCCCTTAATGTCTTGGCAGCCTTTTCTCCAACTAGTTTATCTAATTCCGAAGAAGATAAATCATTAATTTCTATAGTATCTTCTATGTCTTTTCTACTATCTCCACTAAATAAATTGATGTTCTTTTCCCAGATGTTATAAATACCTTTAAAATCATATCCCATTCCTATAGGGAAACTTAGCGGTACAACTCGCAACCCTAATTTTTGTTCGATTTCATCTAATAAATCAAAAGCATCTTTTCCTTCGCGATCCATCTTATTGATGAAGACGATCATTGGGATATTTCGCATGCGACAAACTTCAACGAGTTTTTCAGTTTGTTCCTCAACGCCTTTAGCTACATCAATCACTACTATTACACTGTCTACTGCAGTTAATGTTCTAAACGTATCTTCAGCAAAATCTTTGTGGCCAGGAGTGTCAAGAATATTTATTTTTATGCCATCATATTCAAAAGCCAAAACAGAAGTGGCTACAGATATACCTCTTTGGCGTTCAATCTCCATAAAATCACTAGTAGCACCTTTTTTAATTTTATTGCTTTTTACAGCTCCAGCTTCTTGTATCGCGCCTCCAAATAGAAGTAGTTTTTCAGTTAATGTTGTTTTACCAGCATCTGGGTGTGAAATGATGCCGAACGTACGTCTCCTTTGGATTTCTTTCTTAAAACTCATATTAATTTTTAGTAGATGCAAATATAATTGTAATTAATTATTTTAAATTAAAAACCGCTTGTATATTTTTTAAGTTAAAATTTAATCTATGGATTTAGTTTATCATAAATTTCAGTATTTATTATTTTCAACATGACATCAAAAACCTTTTTTAAGGCTATAAAAAAAAATAGTTGTGAGGCGATTACTATCATATTTATTACGCTTTAAATTCTGATAAAGTCAAACGTTTTTTCAATAAAACTAGAGTGACTTAAAATATTGGTCTAAATTCGCGTTTTGTCAACAAATAATGGCATTTCAACGATAAAATAAATGTTACTTTAATAATAATTTCTAAAAAATTAATATTATTTTTGAACTAAGATTAATAGCAATAATTTTGATTTTCATAAGTATCGTATATATGTAAATTTATATATATGTGATAAAGGTTTTGTTGCCTTTGAAGTTTTTTCAAATAAATTCTATTAGTCTATTAATATAGAATAACGAATAGTATATAGATAAATAACTTTACTTTAAGATAATATGAAAATCTTTACCCGATTCTCGTTTACAAACGTTTCATTGATAACTAGGGCTTTGCTCTTAGTTATAATAATATTTTCTTGGAACGGAAATTCGCAAAATATTTTAACAAATCCAGGACTCGATGTTGCTATTGCTACTTGTGATGGTAGTGATGCACAGAGAGATCAACAGCCAGATGGTTGGATTAAAACAAATACTCCAGATAGATCTACAGATTTTCAAAGAGCTTGGGATAGTTTTGAGGCTCCAAGTACACCATCGCCAAGTGGAGGATGCTATTTTGGTTTTAGAGCACTTGCTGGTAATCCTGAGGGTATTGGTCAAAACGTTAATTTAGTAGCGGGAGAAACTTATAGATTTTCTTTTGAATATTTAATTCAAACTAGGCAAGATGGTTCAACTACACCATGTACTCCTGAACTTCAAATCAGGATTAATGGTACTCCAGTGGCAATTATTCCACCACCAGCATCAGAAAATATTTGGGTAACAACTACAGCAACATTTATTGCTCCAACTACTGGTTCTTCTCTTTTTGAGTTTTTCTCAGGAGGTTCATGTGCAAGAACATGGAATTTTGTTGACGATTTAGATTTAAGAATGATTGATCCTTGTACAGATGGTGCAATTGCTGGTACAGTAACTGCAAATGACCCAGATGCAGATGGTATTAATAATACATGTGATTTAGATGATGACAATGATGGTATTGATGATATAAATGAATGTAACGAAATAGTAATAAGTAATTCGTTTTTGGCAGATGCTATATCCAACGGTACAGCAACAGTTGTAGAAGGTGGTGCATCAGGTACCCCAGTTGTTAACGATGCAGGTCCTGGTAATAATGAACTTGGGTTAAGGTACATAGATCAAGATTTAGGTATTACATATTATCAAATTGGCTTCGGAAGTGCTGATTTTTCTGGATTAGATGGTCGTACAGTATATATGAGGTTGCAAATTGATGATAATACAGCGGGTAATAGTTGGTTTTCTAATATTGTACCCGGAGCCAATGATTTTAGATTGGTTGGTAATGGTGGCGATCAAATAGAGGCACAGGTTAATGCAGATCCATTTTTAGACACTCAAACTTTCGGAACTTTCGAAATAGAATTTACAATAAATCAGGCTAATTTTTCTGGAACATCAGCGCAATACAATGCTATTCTAGCAAATCTAGAGTTTATACAAATTAGAGGAGAATTTTGGGGAGGTCCTCAAGGTATTGTTGAAAGTGAACTTATTGCTTATTTAACAGAAGTTATTCCAGACTGTGACACAGATGGTGATGGTATTTTTGATATTTATGATATAGATTCAGATAACGATGGCTGTAATGATACAATAGAGGCAGGACACTTGGATGTAGATGATAACGGTCAGGTAGATGGTACAGGTGTAGAACCAAATACTGGAAGAGTTACCGGAGCAGCAACAGCATATACAGGTACAAATATAGATGTCACAACTGCTACTCAAATCACAGTTGACGCAACCGCACTAATGGATCAAACCGTTGTAGAAGGCACTAGCACAACATTTACAATTACATCAGCGACAGCGGTAAATACAACCACTTTTGCAGCAGGTGTGCCAAATTATAATATACCACCAGCAACAGATGATTCTGGTGATATAGGATATCAATGGCAAGAAAATGGCATTGATTTGACAGATTCAGGAGTGTACTCTGGATCAAATACAAATACACTTACAATATCAAATGTTACAGGTTTAGACGGAAATGTATATAACTTGATAATTACGCATTTAAACAATGCTTGTGCCAATATTCAAAATAGCGCTACTTTAAATGTAGTTGTACTGCCAACAATCTCTGCGGAAAACGATGATTTCAGTACAACACCTATAAATCCAGATGGAGGCAATACAGCAAGCGTTTTTGCAAACAACGGAAACGGGACAGATTTAGCTGATGGTTTAGAAGCAAACGATGCTAATATTTCAGATAATATTTCTATAGCAGATAATGGAGGTTTAGTAGGTGTAACAATTAATAATGACGGGACAATTAACGTTCCTTCTGGAGCTACTGCAGGAACTTATGATGTACAATATACAATTTGCTTAGAGGCAGATTCTTCTATTTGTGATACTGCAACAGCAATAGTAGTTGTCGGTTTATGTTCAGATTTTCCAACTAATGATTGTGATGGCGATGGTGTTATCAATTCTGCTGATGTTTGTGAAGGTTTTGATGATGCATTAGATGCAGATTTAGATGGTGTACCAGACGGTTGTGATTCAGATGATGACAATGATGGTATTTCAGACATTACAGAAGGTTACGGTTTTTATACAGACGGAATTGTTGGTGGTATATGTACAGGTTTAGCTTATAATTTTAATGGAGGAACTTATGTGCCAACAACTGGTTCAGGAGCAGGTACATTAAATGCAGAATATCGTTTTTCAACAGTAGCTGCAGGTTTGGATGCCATATTAAGAATTTCTCAAATTAGCCCAGGTGTAAATATTGTGAGTATAGATCAAAACTTAGGTGATGATGATGCACTTCAGCCTAATTTAACTTACGATCCAACTGCAACCGGCGAATTAACAGTTCAATTCGAAATTAGATTTGTAGATGCTGGTACAACCAATAGTGCAACTGTTGATCGTGTCGGTGGATTTATCCAAGATATAGATGGAGATAATACTTTGAAAGAGTTTTACAGAGTTCAAGATATTGTAGGCTATAGCGTTGGGAATCCTTCATTAATTGATGTTACTAATCTTGGTGCTGGCGTTATACGTTTTGAGGCTGATGGTTCAGGGAACGCACCTATAGATCCTATAGATACGTCAAATCCTTATCGTATTTTCTTTCAGAAAAGAGATGTTAATTTATTTAGATTTACAATTGGAGCAGATAAAATATCAACAAATCTAAGAGATCGTTTTTATTCTATTCGTTTTGATGAATGTAGGATTAACTTATACAATGATCCATCACATATTTTCTTTAATGCAATAGATACTGATGATGATGGAACACCAGATTATGTTGATCAAGACAGTGATAATGACGGTTGCGTTGATGCCAATGAAGCTTTTACATCGGCTGACATTGATAGTAATGATGATGGTTCTTTTGGAGGTGTTATAGATCCTTATAATCCTGGAGACCCAACTAATGCAACAGGAGTTAATGAGAATGGTATCGTTAATGCAGCACCTTACGGTCAACCTGATCCAGCATATATTACTGCTGTAGATATAACAATTGATACCGTACCAATAGATGAAACTGTCATAGAAGGAAATAGTATCATGTTTACTGTAGATGTGACTGCATTACAGGCATCATCCTTTAATAGTGGTATTCCAAATTATGATATAAATGCTAATGCTGGTTTGGTTTATCAGTGGCAAGAAAATGGAATAGATATTTCTGAAGGAGGAAATTATATTGGTACAACCACTCAAGAGTTAACAATAGTAGATGTAACAGGACTTGATGGCAATATTTATAATGTAATTGTTTCTCATTTTAATAATATTTGTATCAATGAGCAAAATAGTGCTACACTTACCGTAGATGCATCATTAACAATTGATGCATTGGATGATGATTTTAGTAGTACACCATTTAATCCAGTTACAGGTGGTACAACCGGATCTGTTTTTGATGACAATGGAAATGGAACAGATTTGGCAGATGGTTTACCCGCAACCGATGCTAATATCTCTAATAATATATCAATTGCAGATAATGATGGTCTTACAGATGTAACGATCAGTCCTAATGGTACAATCAATGTTCCTTCAGGATCCTTACCAGGAACATATAATATACAATATACAATTTGCTTAGAAGCAAATCCAACAATATGTGATACTGCAACTGCAATTATTATCATTAATGCATGCGCAGATTATCCAACAAACGATTGTGATGGTGATGGTATTGTTAATTCTGCAGATACCTGTGATGGTTTTAATGATAATGCAGATGCCGATGGTGATTTAATTCCAGATGGTTGTGATGATGATGATGATAATGACGGTTTATTAGATATTGATGAACAAGGTGTAACCACAAATGGCCAACCTGCATGTGGAAGCGAGACAAGTTTTGATTTTAGTTCTCTCGCTACGGAAGAAGTTGGTGATGGCAATATTGCAACACTGCTCGAAGGGGAAGTGTTCAGATTTGCAGATGTTCAGACTGGAGTAGACGCCTTAGTGACACTTGTTGATTTTGTTAATGCAGAAGTTGATGTTTTGGATGATAACACTGAAAATACTGAATACTTTAAGCCTGGTACTAGATTTACAAGCTTAAACCCTAATCAAGAAGGGTATGTAGAATTCAATATTCAATTTGTTGTTTCGGGAACTACCACTTTAGCGCCTGAAGCTGCAGAAGTGTTTGTTAATTTGAATGATATCGATGGAACACCAGACTTAAGAGAAAGAGATAGGGTACAAACACCAATAAGTTATACTGTAAGTAATCCCACAGATGTAAATGTTGAAAATGAGCCTAATTTTTTATTGGTGACATCAGGAAATGTTGACTTCCCAGGTACTTCAAACGTAAATGACAATTTAAATGTGTCAACCCGTTATGTGAATTTTAACAACTACACAATGAGATTAGGGGTTAAGGCTACTAACGCAATCAATGATGTAGTAAGATACCATAGTATTGAGTTTGCTTGTGTCGATAATTTTACAAACCCAATAACTACAGACCCTGACACAGATGACGATGGGATTCCTGATTATTTAGATACAGATAGTGATGATGATGGTTGTCCAGATGCTTTAGAAGGTGATGGAGGTCTTACCTTCTCAGATTTAGATACAGATGATTCTTTAGGAGACAATGTTGATGCTAATGGTGTTCCCCAAGATGGAGCTATGAATTCGTTACAACAAAATGATGTTAGTTCGACAGATCCAACTGTAAATCCGTGCGAAAACCCTAGCATCCTTGCAGAGAAGAGTGTATCAGTTACGGACAACGGTGATGGCGTTCTTGGAGCGGGCGATACGGTGAACTACACGATCACCGTTGAGAACACTGGAGATGTGGTTCTGACTAATGTAGGTATCGTCGATACCTTGACGGACCTTGACGGTAACGTGCTTACCTTGACGACAGGTCCTACATTTGACAGTGCAGATGCAGGAAGTTTAGAAGGCACTTTACAGGTCGGTGAGACCGCTACATATTTGGCGACTTACGTGATCACACAGGACGACGTTGATGCTGGCGGTATCAGCAACACGGTACTTGCGGATGGCGACAGCCCTGATGGCACGAATGTTACTGACGTAAGTGACGACCCTAACGATGATGACAACGTTGACCCTGACGGAGATGGCGATCCAGATGACCCAACGGATACGCTGATCCCAGAGGACCCTAGCATCCTTGCTGAGAAGAGTGCATCGGTCACCGACAACGGTGATGGCGTTCTTGGAGCTGGCGATACGATCAACTATACAATAACAGTAGCGAACAGCGGAAATGTCACTTTAGATGGGGTTACCATAACAGATACCTTAACTGACGCAGACGGAAACGTGCTGACCTTGACGACAGGTCCTACATTTGACAGTGCAGATGCAGGAAGTTCAGAAGGCACTTTACAGGTCGGTGAGACAGCGACCTACCTTGCAACGTACGTGATCACACAGGATGACGTAGATGCAGGAGGCGTGAGCAATACGATATTGGCATCGGGTGATAGTCCAGATGATACAACTGTAACAGATGACAGTGATGACCCTAACGATAATGATAACGTTGATCCAGATAACGATGGCGATCCAGATGATCCGACCGATACGTTAATAGATGAAGACCCAAGGATCATAGCTGAGAAATCGGCAACGGTCACGGACAATGGAGATGGAACACTTGGAGCAGGGGATACTATAAACTATGTGATAACAGTTGCCAACACAGGTAACGTTACCCTTGACGGTGTTACGATATTGGATACGCTGACGGACCTTGACGGAAACGTGCTGACCTTAACGACAGGTCCTACATTTGACAGTGCAGATGCAGGAAGTTTAGAAGGCACTTTACAGGTCGGTGAGACCGCGACATATTTGGCGACGTACGTGATCACACAGGATGACGTTGATGCAGGGGGCGTGAGCAATACGGTATTGGCATCAGGTGATAGTCCAGATGATACAACTGTAACAGATGACAGTGATGACCCCGACGATCCGGAGAACATTGACCCTGACGGTGATGGCGACCCGGACGATCCGACCGATACATTATTTGAAAAACCAAGCATCCTTGCAGAGAAGAGTGCATCGATCACCGACAACGGTGATGGCGTTCTTGGAGCAGGCGATACGGTGAACTACACGATCACCGTTGAGAACACTGGAGATGTGGTTCTGACTAATGTAGGTATCGTCGATACCTTGACGGACCTTGACGGTAACGTGCTTACCTTGACGACAGGTCCTACATTTGACAGTGCAGATGCAGGAAGTTTAGAAGGCACTTTACAGGTCGGTGAGACCGCGACATATTTGGCGACTTACGTGATCACACAGGACGACGTTGATGCTGGCGGTATCAGCAACACGGTACTTGCGGATGGCGACAGCCCTGATGGCACGAATGTTACTGACGTAAGTGACGACCCTAACGATGATGACAACGTTGACCCTGACGGAGATGGCGATCCAGATGACCCAACGGATACGCTGATCCCAGAGGACCCTAGCATCCTTGCTGAGAAGAGTGCATCGGTCACCGACAACGGTGATGGCGTTCTTGGAGCTGGCGATACGATCAACTATACAATAACAGTAGCGAACAGCGGAAATGTCACTTTAGATGGGGTTACCATAACAGATACCTTAACTGACGCAGACGGAAACGTGCTGACCTTGACGACAGGTCCTACATTTGACAGTGCAGATGCAGGAAGTTCAGAAGGCACTTTACAGGTCGGTGAGACAGCGACCTACCTTGCAACGTACGTGATCACACAGGATGACGTAGATGCAGGAGGCGTGAGCAATACGATATTGGCATCGGGTGATAGTCCAGATGATACAACTGTAACAGATGACAGTGATGACCCTAACGATAATGATAACGTTGATCCAGATAACGATGGCGATCCAGATGATCCGACCGATACGTTAATAGATGAAGACCCAAGGATCATAGCTGAGAAATCGGCAACGGTCACGGACAATGGAGATGGAACACTTGGAGCAGGGGATACTATAAACTATGTGATAACAGTTGCCAACACAGGTAACGTTACCCTTGACGGTGTTACGATATTGGATACGCTGACGGACCTTGACGGAAACGTGCTGACCTTAACGACAGGTCCTACATTTGACAGTGCAGATGCAGGAAGTTTAGAAGGCACTTTACAGGTCGGTGAGACCGCGACATATTTGGCGACGTACGTGATCACACAGGATGACGTTGATGCAGGGGGCGTGAGCAATACGGTATTGGCATCAGGTGACAGTCCAGATGATACAACTGTAACAGATGACAGTGATGACCCCAACGATCCCGAGGACATTGACCCTGACGGTGATGGCGACCCGGACGATCCGACCGATACATTATTTGAAAAACCAAGCATCCTTGCAGAGAAGAGTGCATCAGTTACGGACAACGGTGATGGCGTTCTTGGAGCGGGCGATACGGTGAACTACACGATCACCGTTGAGAACACTGGAGATGTGGTTCTGACTAGTGTAGGTATCGTCGATACCTTGACGGACCTTGACGGTAACGTGCTTACCTTGACGACAGGTCCTACATTTGACAGTGCAGATGCAGGAAGTTTAGAAGGCACTTTACAGGTCGGTGAGACCGCTACATATTTGGCGACTTACGTGATCACACAGGACGACGTTGATGCTGGCGGTATCAGCAACACGGTACTTGCGGATGGCGACAGCCCTGATGGCACGAATGTTACTGACGTAAGTGACGACCCTAACGATGATGACAACGTTGACCCTGACGGAGATGGCGATCCAGATGACCCAACGGATACGCTGATCGAAGAGGACCCAAGGATCATAGCAGAGAAGAGTGCATCGGTCACGGACAACGGTGATGGCGTTCTTGGAACGGGCGATACGATCAACTATACAATAACAGTAGCGAACAGCGGAAATGTCACTTTAGATGGTGTTACCATAACAGATACCTTAACTGATGCAGACGGAAACGTGCTGACCTTGACGACAGGTCCTACATTTGACAGTGCAGATGCAGGAAGTTCAGAAGGCACTTTACAGGTCGGTGAGACAGCGACCTACCTTGCAACGTACGTGATCACACAGGATGACGTAGATGCAGGAGGCGTGAGCAATACGATATTGGCATCGGGTGATAGTCCAGATGATACAACTGTAACAGATGACAGTGATGACCCTAACGATAATGATAACGTTGATCCAGATAACGATGGCGATCCAGATGATCCGACCGATACGTTAATAGATGAAGACCCAAGGATCATAGCTGAGAAATCGGCAACGGTCACGGACAATGGAGATGGAACACTTGGAGCAGGGGATACTATAAACTATGTGATAACAGTTGCCAACACAGGTAACGTTACCCTTGACGGTGTTACGATATTGGATACGCTGACGGACCTTGACGGAAACGTGCTGACCTTAACGACAGGTCCTACATTTGACAGTGCAGATGCAGGAAGTTTAGAAGGCACTTTACAGGTCGGTGAGACCGCGACATATTTGGCGACGTACGTGATCACACAGGATGACGTTGATTCAGGGGGCGTGAGCAATACGGTATTGGCATCAGGTGATAGTCCAGATGATACAACTGTAACAGATGACAGTGATGACCCCAACGATCCCGAGGACATTGACCCTGACGGTGATGGCGACCCGGACGATCCGACCGATACATTATTTGAAAGCCCTAGCATCCTTGCAGGGAAGAGTGCATCAGTTACGGACAACGGTGATGGCGTTCTTGGAGCGGGCGATACGGTGAACTACACGATCACCGTTGAGAACACTGGAGATGTGGTTCTGACTAGTGTAGGTATCGTCGATACCTTGACGGACCTTGACGGTAACGTGCTTACCTTGACGACAGGTCCTACATTTGACAGTGCAGATGCAGGAAGTTTAGAAGGCACTTTACAGGTCGGTGAGACCGCTACATATTTGGCGACTTACGTGATCACACAGGACGACGTTGATGCTGGCGGTATCAGCAACACGGTACTTGCGGATGGCGACAGCCCTGATGGCACGAACGTTACTGACGTAAGTGACGACCCTAACGATGATGACAACGTTGACCCTGACGGAGATGGCGATCCAGATGACCCAACGGATACGCTGATCGAAGAGGACCCAAGGATCATAGCAGAGAAGAGTGCATCGGTCACGGACAACGGTGATGGCGTTCTTGGAACGGGCGATACGATCAACTATACAATAACAGTAGCGAACAGCGGAAATGTCACTTTAGATGGTGTTACCATAACAGATACCTTAACTGACGCAGACGGAAACGTGCTGACCTTGACGACAGGTCCTACATTTGACAGTGCAGATGCAGGAAGTTCAGAAGGCACTTTACAGGTCGGTGAGACAGCGACATATTTGGCGACGTACGTGATCACACAGGATGACGTAGATGCAGGAGGCGTGAGCAATACGGTATTGGCATCGGGTGATAGTCCAGATGATACAACTGTAACAGATGACAGTGATGACCCCAACGATCCGGAGAACATTGACCCTGACGGTGATGGCGACCCAGACGATCCGACAGATACGTTTATAACTCCTACTCCTTTATTGGATGTAGTTAAAGTTGCAGACATATTTGATAATGGCGATGGTGTGATAGGTGTAGGTGATATTATCACATATACTATTACTGTAAATAACGCTGGAAACGTCATATTAAATAATATTACTATCATAGATACATTTACAGATGCTAATGGAATACCATTAACTCTAGATTCTGGGCCTACATATGTAAGTTCAGATGCTGGAAGTTTAGAAGGTAGCTTGTTAGTTGGAGAAACAGCAACGTATACAGCTTCATACACTATAACTCAAAGTGATGTGGATGCAGGAGGAGTAATTAATAGCGTTAATGCTAGTGGAACTGATCCAGATAATGGAGACGTGAGTGACACAAGTGATGATGGTGATGATACTGATGGTAATACGGAAGATGATCCAACAGAAACTTTTACAGATTCTGGTTTTGAATTATCTGTTACTAAAGAAGTAGATATTAGTCAGCCATTAATAGGGGATTTTGTAACATTTACAATTACGATTGCAAATGATGGCTTTGTAACAGCAAATGGTGTTGTCGTTGAAGATATACTTCCAAGTGGATATACATTCGATTCTTTTATAGCAACACAAGGAACTTATTCCGAAGTAAATGGACTGTGGTCTGTTGGACAATTAAATCCTGGCCAAGCAGAAATACTAGAAATTACTGTTGAAGTTCTTGGCTTTGGAGATTATTTGAATACTGCTAGCATAATTGAATTCACAGGAGGTGATGACGGAAATGAAGAGAACAATACTGATTCTGTTGATGTAGAACCAATATGTTTAACTATTTATAATGAGTTCTCTCCAAATGGTGATGGTATTAACGACTTCTTTAATATTGATTGTATAGAAACGTTCCCTAATAATACATTAGAGATTTACAATAGATGGGGAAATATAGTTTATGAAACTAAAGGTTATAGAAATGACTGGGAAGGAACTTCAAATGGAAGAGCTGTTCTAAATCAAGGCGATAAATTACCAGTTGGAACTTACTACTATGTAATTGATTTAAAAGACGGATCAGAGCCACGAGTAGGATGGTTATATCTAAACAGATAATTAATAAGGCAAGATTAAAAACAATATTAAAATGATACAGAAATCATCATTATTTAAAGGATTAATACTATTAGTGTTTAGTGCGCTAATGATTAATACTAGTTTTGCACAGCAGGACCCTCAATATACTCAGTATATGTATAATACAATGAGTATCAACCCAGCTTATGCAGGGCAGAGAGAGGTATTAAGTGTGACAGGATTACATCGTACGCAATGGGTTGGGATTGATGGAGCTCCACAAACCCAAACATTAGGTATTCATTCACCACTTAGAGATAATAGATTAGGCTTAGGTTTATCTATTGTTAATGATGCTTTGGGGCCTGTAAATGAATATTATATAGATGCTAATTTCTCTTATACGATCCAAGTAAGTGATAATAATACAAAATTATCTTTTGGTGCAAAAGGAGGTTTTCATGGCTTGACTTCAGATTGGAGTGAAGGTGTAATTCAGCAATTAGGAGACCCAACATTTGAAGACAATTTAAGCGTTTTCTCACCAACAATTGGCGCTGGTTTATATTTACATAATAGAAAATGGTACGTAGGATTGTCGGTACCAAATTTTTTAAGGACAGAACATTTTGATGATAGTCAAGTATCTATTGCTAAAGAGCGAATGAGCTATTATTTAATTGCAGGTTATGTATTTAATTTGGGAGAAAAAACCAAATTAAAACCAGCAGCTTTAGTGAAAGCAGTTTCAGGTGCACCAATAATTGCAGATGTTTCTGCTAACTTTTTGTTCAATGACAAATTGACCTTAGGTGTTGCCTACAGGTGGGATGATTCAGTTAGTGGTTTGGCAGGAATTCAAGTTACAGACGGACTTTTTATAGGGTACTCTTATGATGCCACAACAACCAACCTGAATAACTATAATAGTGGTTCACATGAAATCATGTTACGTTTTGAATTACAGAAAATAGGTAGAATATTATCACCAAGATTCTTCTAAAAAAAAGATTATGAAAACACATAAAATTATATGTACTCTAGCTTTAACTCTTGTATTTTCTATGGGATATTCCCAAAAGGGAAAAGTAAGGGAAGCCAATGAAGCTTACGACAATTTAGCCTATTTAAAGACGAGTGAAATCCTTTTGGAAGTTGCAGAAAATGGCTACAAAACCGTTAACCTTTTGCAAAAGCTTGCAAACTCCTTCTATTTTAACAATAAAATGGAAGAGGCTGCAAAATGGTATGGTGAGCTTATGGCTATGAATGAAAATGAAGATCTTGACCCAGAATACTATTTTAGATATGGTCAAGCCTTAAAATCTATTGAGAATTATTCTGAATCTGATAAATGGATGAAAAAATTCGCTGAGTCAGATCGAAGTGATTTAAGAGGTAGAGCATTTTTATCAACTGTAGATTACCTATCTATGATTGAAGAGGCAAGCAGGGATTTCGAAGTTAAAAATTTAGAGATCAATACAGATGTTTCAGATTTTGGGGCAACGCAATACAAAAACCAGCTTATATTCGCTTCTACTCGAGGAGGAGGTAAAGAATACAAGTGGAACGAGCAACCATATCTTGATTTATATTCCGCAGATAAACAAGAAAATAATTCCTACGGAAATGCAAAACAACTAGATAGCGAAATCAATACAAAATTTCATGAGTCTACTGTAGCATTTACTCCAGATGACCAAGTCATGTATTTCACACGAAATAATTATTTCAATAAAAAATACAAGAAAGATGAAGAAGGTACAAACCGTTTGAAAATTTTTAAAGCAACTTTAAATGATGATGGAGAATGGGATGATATAGAATCTGTACATTTCAATGATGATGCTTACAGTGTTGCACATCCTACCATTAATGTAAAGGGGACTAAATTATACTTTGCATCAGATATGGAAGGTACATTAGGGATGTCTGATATATTTATGGTAGATATCAACGCAGATGGTACTCTAGGTGACCCAATAAATTTGGGTCCTTCTGTAAATACTGAAGGTCAAGAAACATTTCCTTTTGTAAACTCAGATGGCGATTTATATTTTTCCTCAAATGGCTTTAATGGCTTAGGTGGATTGGACGTATTTGTGATTAGAGATTTTGAAAACAAGCAAGAACTAAGTCAGCCAATGGCATTAGAAAACGTGGGAAGGCCAATTAACAGTCCTATGGATGATTTTGCATACTATGAGAATCTAGGTACAAAAGAAGGCTTCTTCACATCCAATAGAGATGGAGGAAAAGGAGACGATGACATATATAGTTTCATGATTCCAGAATGTGAGCAAATCGTAGAAGGTATTGTAAAAGATCAAGAAACAGAAGAGATAATAGTTGGCGCAAAAGTCACTTTATTAGATAAAGATGGTAATCAATTAGAACAACAAATTGTTGGAGCAGATGGTGCTTACAAATTTGAGAATCTTGAATGTGAAAAGGAATACTTAATTAGAATAGAAGCAGATCAATATGCTACAATAGAAGAACGTTTCACAACGCCTAAAAAACCACAAAAGCTTGAGATTAAATCTAATCTTCAAAGAGATGAAGTTGAGTTGGAGCCATGTGCCGATTTAGCTAAAATATTAGATATTCCAATTATATATTTTGACTTTGATAAATCCAATATTAGATATGATGCTGAAGTAGAACTACAAAAAGTATTAGCAGTATTAAACAAATATCCTACCATGACTATCGATATTCGCAGTCATACAGATTGTAGGGGAACAGCGTCTTACAACGAAAAACTATCTGAGCGTAGAGCGAAATCAACACGTCAATATTTAGTAGATAAAGGTGTCGATGCAGATCGTTTAACCGCAAAAGGTTATGGAGAATCCAGATTGGTAAATGATTGTGGATGTGAAACAACAGATGATACTAATTGCAGTGAAGAAGAGCATCAATTAAACAGACGTAGTGAATTTATAGTAACAAGTATCAACGGGAAAAAATGCCCAGAGAAAAATTAATCACTAAGTATAAATATTAAAATTTGTTAAAAGCTGTCTTTTTTTAAGGCAGCTTTTTTATTTGTGGTGCTATTGTGAAATTTAGTTGTTATTTTTGTTAGCTATGACAGAAGAACGCGTAATTTTAGTTAACGAAAACGATGAGCAAGTTGGTACAATGCCAAAAATGGAAGCTCATGAAAAGGCCTTGTTACATCGTGCATTTTCAGTATTTGTATTTAATGACAAAAATGAGTTAATGCTACAACAACGAGCTAAGCATAAATACCATTCTCCGTTACTGTGGACAAACACATGCTGCAGTCACCAAAGAGTTGGTGAAAGTAATATAGAGGCAGGAAAACGTCGTTTAATGGAAGAAATGGGTTTTGTAACAGACTTAAAAGAAACAATTTCTTTCATCTACAAAGCACCTTTTGATAATGGCCTCACAGAGCATGAATACGACCACATTATGGTTGGTCATTACAACAATGAGCCAAATATCAATCCCAGCGAAGTAGAGTCATGGAAATGGATGCCTTTAGAAAACGTAAAAATGGATATTGAATCACATCCAGAATTGTACACAGCATGGTTTAAGATCATTTTCGATAAGTTTTACGAACATATAAACATCACAAAGTAATGCGAGTAACAGTAAGCAGAAAAGCACATTTTAACGCAGCACATCGGTTATATCGTAAAGATTGGAGCTTTGAGAAAAACAATGATATCTTCGGGAAATGTAACAATCCAAATTTCCACGGTCATAATTACGAGCTCATCGTAAGTGTAACTGGAGAAATTGATCAAGAAACGGGCTTCGTTATAGATGTGAAAATCTTAAAGGATATCATCAAATCTGAAGTTGAAGATGCCTTCGACCATAAAAATCTCAATATAGAAGTTCCAGAATTTCAAGAATTAAACCCTACAGCCGAAAATATCGCAGTAGTCATTTACAATAAAATAAAGCCAAAATTAAGTGCACACCTAGACATAGAAGTCATACTTTATGAAACACCTCGAAACTTCGTAAGTTATTCTGGAGATGAAAAATAAATTGTATCCCTTAAAGTTTGATCCAATTTTGAAAGATAAAATCTGGGGCGGACGAAAGCTTAACCAACTATTGCATAAAAGTTCAGACCTACCAAATATTGGAGAAAGTTGGGAGCTCAGCGACGTTGAAGAAAACACATCAATCGTATCAAATGGCCCATTAAAAGGCCAATCACTCAAGACGCTTTTAGAAACCTACAAAGCACAATTAATAGGCGATAAAAACTATAATATCTTCGGAAATAAATTCCCATTACTCATAAAATTCATTGATGCCAAACAGGATTTATCAATCCAGTTACACCCAAATGATGAATTAGCAGCAGAGCGTCATGATTCCTTCGGAAAAACAGAAATGTGGTACGTTATGCAAGCAGATGATGACGCCAATTTAATAGTTGGGTTCAATCAAGAAATGACCCAGGAAAAATACCTTAGTCATCTTGAAAGCAAAACCTTAACCGAGATTCTAAACTTTGACAAGGTAAAAACAGGAGACACTTATTTTATAGAAGTAGGTCGTGTTCACGCCATAGGAGCAGGAGTTATGCTTGCAGAGATACAGCAAACCAGTGATATCACATATCGGGTTTATGATTGGGACCGCGTGGATGATGAGGGTAATGAGAGAGAATTGCACAACGATCTGGCAATAGATGCATTTGATTTTAACATGCCAGATAATTTTAGAGTAAATTACTCAAAGAAAAAAAATGCCTCTAATCAAATGGTGAGTTGCCCATATTTTACAACTAATTTTCTTCACGTTACAGATTCTATTCTAAAGTTAAATTCTAAAGATTCGTTTCTTATTTATATATGCGTAGAAGGAGAGGCTTTAATAGAAACCGAAGAATCTTCAGAATTTATAAAAAAAGGAGAGACCATCTTGCTTCCGGCAGCCATAGAAACCTTTAAAATAACTTCTACTAATGTAAGACTATTAGAAGTTTATGTTTAATTTTGCATCCAAATTAATAAAATAAATTATGGCAAATGTTAGAGACCTAAAAAAAGACATTAATTTTGTTTTAGGTGATATTATAGAAGCTGTGTATGTATGGGAATATAACAACCCAGATAAAGACACAAAAAAGAGTGAAGCAATCGTTGACGAAGCAATCGTTACGTTTGACGAATTAATTGTTAGAGTAAATAACAGAAGTGTTGAGGATAAAAAAGCTCATTTTAAAGCAATTAATAACGATCTTGAAACGAAAGGAAGAGCGTTAATCGAAAAATTGAATAATTTAAGCTAAATTTTTTCACAGAGTGCTTGCAGATTTAAATAGCTATATTATATTTGCCGACACTTAAACAGCCGATGTAGCTCAGCTGGCTAGAGCAGCTGATTTGTAATCAGCAGGTCGTGGGTTCGAGTCCCTCCATCGGCTCAAAAAAAAAGTCCTAATCTTCTTGATTGGGACTTTTTTGATTTTAATAGACCTTTATCGTGAAAAACTAACTACTATATCAGATTTGAGTTTACGCTAAAGGCTACTTTAATTCTGCCTTACGTTCATCAATTAATTCTTTAAGCTGGATACCGTATTTCGATTTCCTTATATCTTCGGTAAGTGCTTTATAGATTTCTTCTAAAAAAGGAACACTTGTATTGGAAACTTCACTAATTGCCAAATAAGGAGACACTTCACTATCTGGGTGGTTTACTGCAAAATTAATCGTGTAGAGATATTTACGTTTGATGAGTTTATTGTAATTATCTTCAAAAGAAACCGTAGTGTCATTGGCTTTGCTTGCTTCTAGACTTTCTTGGATAAGTTCTAGGTTTTTGTCGCTAAACTTTGACATCATCACCAAATATTCTTCAAGAGTTTCTTGTTGTTTAGAGCCTTTTATTTTTGAATCAAAGTTGAAGTTTTTTAATGTAGAATTAATTTCGGTAATACCTTTATCTGCAAAAAAGACGACAGTGCCTTCGTCATTGTCATTTTTATTCAGTTTTAATAACAGAATTTCAGGTTCGGAAAGTTCTGCATGTAAAACAAAATTTGGGCTTCCATTGATTTCTAAAGAGTCTATGGTTTCCATCACAGAATCATTCTGTCTCTGGAGGTAAACGGTTCCTTTTTTTAAGCCTTTTACATATCCGTTGAGCGTAAAATCATGAGTTTCTTCATTTCCGCAGGAAAGAAATAAAAGTGCAATACAGGCAAAAATAATCTGCTTCATTTTATCAGTTTTAAGGTGCGCAAATATCTTATAAATATTATAGAAATACTAACTTCCTGCAGCTATTTGCATCAACATTGTACAACCTATTGCAGCAATGGTACCAATGGCATAACCAAAAACTGCAAGCAATACACCAACAGTCGCTAACGAAGGGTGAAAAGCCGATGCCACAATAGGTGCAGAGGCTGCACCACCAACATTGGCTTGGCTACCAACCGCTAAAAAGAAGTAAGGCGCTTTAATTAGTTTGGCAACACCTATTAATAGTAGTGCGTGAATAGACATCCAAATTATACCGATGCCAATAAGGCCAACGTTTTCGAAAATGAGGGTTAGATCCATTTTCATACCAATGGTGGCAACTAAAATGTAAATGAATACACTCCCAAATTTACTGGCACCTGCACCTTCATAATTTTTTGCTTTGGTATAGGACAACAAAACCGCTATTAGAGTAGAGATACTAATCATCCAAAAGAAAGATGAGCCTAAAAAGGTAAACACGTTTCTAATTTTTTGGGATTCTATGCTGGCAACCAAATTATCGAAAAATGGCGCTAAAAAATCTGCAGATAAATGCGCAAAACCAACTGCACCAAAGGCAATGGCGCCAATAATCATAATATCGGTTAGTGACGGATTTCTTTTTACTTTCTCTGAAAACGTCGAGACACGTTCTTTCAAATCTTCAATGGCGGTAATATCTGCCTTTAGCCATTTATTGATCCTGTTGCGTTTTCCAATTCCTATTAAAATGATTGCCATCCAAATATTTGCAACAACAATATCTACAAATACCATCGCTCCATATTTTGCTTGGTTATATTCGTAGATTTCTAACATTGCAGTTTGGTTGGCACCACCACCAATCCAGCTACCTGCTAATGTTGATAGACCTCTCCAAACAGCATCTGTTCCAGCACCTCCAACCGTTTCAGGAGAAAATGATGCAATAATCAAAATAGCGATTGGTCCTCCAATAAGGATGCCTATTGTTCCTGTAAAAAACATAACGAGTGCTTTCCAGCCTAAATTGAAAACTGCCTTTAAATCAATGCTCAATGTCATTAACACGAGAGCTGCTGGGAGGAGGTAGCGACTTGCCATATAATATAAGCTTGAACTGCTTTCGGTTTCTATTCCAGTTTCTGAAACTGTTTTCCATTCTGGGGCAATTAATCCTGATGTGGTCAATACTGCAGGTAACATATAGGCCATAAATAAACCTGGAACAATCTTGTAGAACTTTGGCCAAAATCCTGTTTCAATTGATTCGGTATAAAATACAAAACCCAATGAAAGCATTAAAAGTCCAAAAACTATAGTGTCATTTGTAAAAAGTGGTGTTGTGTCCATGTTTAGATTTTAATTGTATTGCAAAATACCAAAATTAAACTGCATAAAAAAAGCGACTCTATTTAGAATCGCTTTTGTTGTTGTCTTCATTTTTTTTAGGTTTTGGGGCCCTATTTTGTTCTTTGAGATATTGCATGAGCATCCATTCAATTTGTCCGTTGGTGCTCCTAAATTCGTCTGCAGCCCACTTTTCAATTGCTTTGATCATATCTTCATTGATACGTAATGCGAATGCTTTTTTCTTAGCCATTATATTATTTTAAAAAGTTCTTAATTTTAGAAATCATTCCCTAAGAAAATAAACTATCTAAATTATTTATGATTTATTTATTTTTTGCTGATAGATCAATATAAATATTGGTAAAATCAAACTAGCACCAATAATTGAATAGGTAAACCAAGATCCAAAACTAACATTGTTTCCTTTGCCTTCCTCAATCATCATATATTGAATAACCAAAAAAAGTATGGCTACAAATAGATTGGTAAAGCGAATAATTCTTGTGCTAAACCTGTAATTTTTTAAGGCATTTTCTTCTGTGATATTGACCATATAATTATGAATGTGCGGATATTTATTCAGAAAGAACAATAATAGAAATGTAAAAACCCCTATTACCGGTAACATCCATATCATTGACTTGCTACCATAACCATCTGCTTCTCCAGCTGCATTAAAATGGGTTGGAATGGTTTCTGCCAAATCGCCGTAATTCATCGCAGTATATATGATTGTTATCAAAATTAGGGTTGCTGAAATCAAATCCAAAACAATGTCTAATGGCTGCAGAGGCACCTTAATTTTAGGTCTGTTGGTTTTCATCTTAATGGTTTAACGTACCTGTATTTAAAACAGGAGATGCGTCTTTATCTCCACATAGAATAACCATGAGATTGCTTACCATTGCAGCTTTTCGTTCTCCATCTAATTCTATGATCTGCTTTTTTTCGAGTTGCTCAATTGCCATTTCTACCATGCTTACAGCACCTTCTACGATTTTATGTCTTGCAGCAACGATTGCAGTGGCTTGTTGACGTTTTAGCATGGCATTTGCAATTTCATTTGAATATGCCAAATAACCGATACGAGCTTCCAAAACTTCAATGCCTGCAATAGTTAGACGCTCATCAATTTCTTTTTCCAATGCATTACTTACTTCATTGACGCTTGATCTCAATGTGATATCTTCGTCAACACCTTCGTCTGCGAAATTATCATACGGGTACATACTTGCCAGTTTACGCACAGCAGCATCGGTTTGTACACGCACAAAGTTCTCGTAAATATCGACATCAAATGCAGCTTTGTAAGTGTCTTGAACGCGCCAAACCAAAATAGTGCTAATCATAATAGGATTACCCATTTTATCATTGACTTTTAAACGTTCACTATCAAAATTTCTAGCTCGTAATGAGATTTTCTTTTTGGTGTAAAATGGATTTACCCAATAGAAACCGTTCTTTTTAACGGTTCCCATATACTTACCAAACAGTAGCAATACGCGAGATCCGTTGGGTTGTACCATAATAAATCCTGGCGCTATAAAAATAGCTATGATTATCGATATGATAAACCATGGGCTTTGGAGAGTGATCATGGCAGCTATGCTTCCGAAGAATAAAATAAGGAATAAAAACAGCATGAGATAGCCATTTGCTGGAACTATAGTTTTTTCTTGATTCATGAGATTGGTTTTTAGATTAAATAATTTAATATGATATTATTTTGATATCAAATTTACATCAAACCTTTTTAACTTACAAATCAAGTTTGGCACACCATTTGCATTAAGGTAATTGTAAATGATTATGATGATGTTAGTAGAGGAGTGATTACCTCGCATAACGGAGTAACATTTAACATTTGGTTGGTTAGTTAGAAAAAACGCATCTCATTTGAGATGCGTTTTTATTTTATAGTATTTTAAAAATGACTTAATTGAGTATAAAGGTGGAGATCGTACTAATTAATTCTTCGGAAATTTTACGTGACGACTCATTATAGCTTTTTGAATTGACCAACGTATCACCATCAATAATAAACAGTACGTGGTTCATGTTTTCTATGATCTTTAATTGGGCCTTTTGATTAGCGTTTTTTAAAAGATTTGCTTCATCAACTGAGACTTGAAGATCTTTTGTCCCATTAATGATAAGTACTGGAATTTCTAACGATTTTACAATATCTTGTGGGTTATACTGCATCCAATTTGTAATAAAAGGTTGCACACTTGGATTAAAAATGGAAGCTAGTGCTGCAGGATAATCTGTAGTTTGTTTTCCGTCCTTTATACTTTGAAATGCTTTTTTTGTGCCTTCAATAAGCGATGGATCCATAGCGCTTATTTGCTCTGTGATCACTTCATCAATGGTTTGTCCTGCGCCTGCAAGTGAAATAAATCCGTCTGCCCTATCTTTTGCAGCCAGCATCCCAACCAGACTTCCCTGGCTGTGACCTATCACATAAACCTGGGAGTATGTGTTTTGATCTTTAAAAAAATCAACTACCGTTTTGGCATCTGTTACAAAATCGTCAAACTTAATATTTGGATCGACTTTGTTCTTTCGTATTTGCTTTACAATACGTTTGTCGTATCTAAAGGTTGCAATGCCTTTGTTTGTTAGGGATTCTGCAAGTTTTTTTAGGGAATTGTTTTTCATGAAATTCTGGTTTCCGTTTCTATCGGTTGGTCCAGAGCCTGCGATTATGATAGCTAATTTTGGTTTTTCTGTATTATTAGGAAGCAATAAAGTGCCATCTACAAATTCATTTACTTCTATATCTTGAGAGGTAAACATTGTGTCTTGTCCATTTAGATATAAACAAAATAAAAGCGATAAGAGACTTAAGTAATATTTCATGATAGTTATTTTAATGTTGTTATGCAATACATGTACCAAAGTTAATTAAAAATTAAAGAGATTTTTGACTGAAATTCATTAGAAATGACCTCCAAAACAAAAAACAATTGATTGTATTTCATCGATGAAATGCAATATTTCAACTTTAAATGTTAAAATTAAGTGTATTTCATCGATTAATAATGTTTTTTATCGTTCATATTGAAAAAGGATTTTATATTTGAAGTGTACTAAGATTTAGTTTTTAGTTCAATGGATTAATTAATTAATATTTGCATGTGACGAGAGTTAGAGACCCTAAATCTACACATAACAAAAGCAAATTAGGAAAACCAAGGTTGAGGGACCTTGGTTTTTTCGTTTACACACTTTTGTTCTAAATAATTGTTCTAAAAGTCAAATTTATGCGCTCCCCAACATCTTTCTTTGTTTTTGCGATTTGATGCAACCAGTAGTGCTGCATTTCACCCTTCATAATCAATAAACTTCCATGATCGAGATTAATTTTATGACGCTCGTCCTTAAGTCGACGATGTTTAAAATGAAAAGGTCTCGTCTCACCCAAACTCAATGAGGCAATCACAGGGTTTTTGCCAAGTTCCTTTTCGTTGTCTGCATGCCAACCGTTGCTATCACTACCATCGCGATAGAGATTTAAAAGTACAGAAGTAAAATGATGTTGTGCTTCTTTTTCAATGTCCATTTTGATTTGTTGTAATTCCGAAGTAAAAATTTTCGGTTGCATCGTAATATTGGAGTAGCTGTAAGGCTTGTTGTTATTGGCAAATAAAGCAGTCAATCTTGGCTGTTGATAGGTTTTTCCAAAGACTTTAATGTCATCCTGTTGCCAGTGCACAGTAGTCTTTAATCTCTCAAAATAAGTATCTGCCTTTGCCTTATCGTAAAAATTTTCAATGTAGATCAATTGGGCATTTGGCAGATTAAAAAGTCTTTTTTCTTCGGAAAATAAGTCCATCACTTAATTTTTATCTAAATTAGCTATATCATGAAGATCCACAAAATTTTGTTTTTAATCTCAGTGTTTATTGTTTTCGGATTTACATTTCCGCAGAAAAATAAGCTACCCGAAGGTTTTGTGCACGTCAAAGACATCATTCCAGATTTAAACGTAGAATTACGCTACTTTTCATCACACAATTTTGTTGGAGATACCATCACGGGTTACAATGCAAATACATTGATTTTGACCAAGCAATCTGCAGAAGCCTTAAAAAAAGTGCAAGCCCATTTGCAGGAACAAAACCTGTGCTTACTGGTTTACGATGGCTTTAGACCGCAACGCGCAGTTGACCATTTTTCGTCATGGGCTAGACTTTTGAATGACACACTGCAAAAGCAGGAATTTTACCCAAATGTGAACAAAAGACATTTATTTAGAGATGGATATATTGCATCAAAATCTGGGCATAGTCGCGGGAGTACAGTAGATTTGACAATAATTGATGGTAACACGAGTGAACCTTTAGATATGGGAAGTCCTTATGATTTCTTCGGAAAAGAATCGTGGGTCGAACATCCAAATCTCACCGAAACGCAAGAGGCAAACCGTCAATTACTGCAACATGTTATGCTTAAATATAATTTTAGAAATTATCCTAAAGAGTGGTGGCATTTCACGTTGCGTTGGGAACCATTTCCAAAAACCTATTTTGATTTTCCAATAGAATAGACGCGCTGATTTTGTCAAGTATTTGCCTAAAATCACTCATTTTTTTTTGGGAAATGCATATCTTCCGAAGTAGAAAATATCAACCAAAACGTCACCTTTGTGGCATTCAATTTTTATGAAAAAAATATTACAAATAGCCAACGGTTTTGCACTTATAGCTACTATAGCGATGAATTATCTCTCTAATACAGGTGCCATGAACGGAACAACTATTGGAGACGTTTCCAGAGGATTAAACACACTTTTTACACCAGCAGGTTATGCCTTTTCTATTTGGGGATTGATCTATATAATGCTGTTAGGGTTTGCTATTTATCAGGGCAGAAGTCTATTTGTGAACGTTCGTGACGATGATTTTGTTTTACGGGTAGGCTGGTGGTTCGTAATCTCATGCATTGCAAACAGTTTTTGGGTTGTAAGTTGGATTTACGGTTATACAGGTCTGTCCTGCGTATTCATATTTCTATTACTTATTTCATTGCTCAAAATAGTGTGGAACAACCGTATGGAATTATGGGACGCACCAATCACGGTAATTGCTTTTTTATGGTGGCCATTTGTATTTTACAGTGGCTGGGTGACCGTAGCAAGTATCGCAAACGTCTCTGCCTATTTGGTAAAAATAGGTTGGAACGGATTCGGGATTTCTGCGGAAATTTGGACGCTCATCATGATTGCCATCGCAACAGTTATCAATCTAACCATTACTTGTAAACGCAACATGCGAGAATTCGCGCTCGTTGGTGCTTGGGCACTTGTAGCCATTGGAGTTGCTAATATGTCTTCGGAAACTGTAATTGCTTATACTGCTTTTGCTGCTGCTGGAATTTTAGCCATTAGTAGCGGAATTCATGGTGCCAAAAACAAGGACACCAATCCTTTTATTAAGTTTTTGGAGTATAGAAATGGTAAAAGATAATTTTTGGGTTTCGTCTAACGTGTTGTGAATAATATTAGTTACGTGGTTTAACACTAAAGTTAGCAAATAAATCACAATAGAAAGTCTGCGAGGACTTTCGTAAGCAGGCTAGAAACTAGCAATTAATTTTATACGTTGTTGGCATTAGTTCTTTGCAAATTCAATTAACTGTTTTAAATTTCCTTTATCAGCTTCTCTTAAAGCTTTTATATATTGATTTCTTGTTTCGTTAGCTTTAACCATATTTGATTGATGCCAAGAAAATATTTCATTTCTAAATATTGATTCCATAATTATATCAGCCATCATCCTTGAGTGTCTTCCATTTCCATTTGGAAAGCAATGAATGGATACTATGCGATGTTTAAATCTTATAGCTATTTCTTCAGGTGGAAAAGTGTTGTTATCTATCCAATATTTAGTGTCGTCCAATAAATTTTTTAATTCAATTCCAATTTGTGTCCACGGAATTCCGATGTTCTTTTCAGTCTTTCTAAATTCTCCTGCCCATTTCCATACATCATCATACATTTTTTTGTGTAAGTCTTTCACAAACTTTTCAGTTAAAATTTTTTTAAGTTTGAATTTTGAATGAATAGTCCATTCAACTGCTTTTTCAATGTTCAATTGCTCAAATTCATCTAGTTCTCCTTGAGTAGTGATAGACTTTATTTTAAGACCTTCCTTTTCTTCTTCGTCTAAAGGTGTTTGCCCATCTTTATAATCGAATTCTAATCCCATAATGATTTTTTCATCTCTCGTTTTATTTCGCTAGCAAGCTCTTTTATGGTTTTGGCTATCTTTTCATCTCCAATTCCTTGGTCCTCTAATTTCATATTTTGGTTAGTTCTTAAAACTATTTTTCGGGCCAGCTTTTCTGCTTTTATTTGAATTAAATCATTTATGGTCCCATTTAGTGGGACCAGTGCATATACTAATTTCAAATCAATTGCATTGGCTACATCTTTTAAAGAATTAAGCGTTATCGTACCATTAGCTTCACTTTCCTCTATTCTTTTTACTCCTTGTCTTGTTATATTTAATTTGGTACCAAGTTGTGCCATTGTCATATTAAGTGATGTCCGAATTGTATTTATCCATCCTCGTTCTGGGACCAGGACCTTTCTAGTTTCAGAGAATGGTTGAAGTTTTTGGTCCAATTGCTCAATTAAAAGTTTTTGCTTATTTCTCATTTTTGTAACTCTTTAAGTTTACAAAACAATATATTTGTAAACATATGAATTTACAAAAATACAAAAAAGTAATCTTATGTGTTTACAAAAAATAAAAAAAGTAAACAATTAAGTTTACTTCAAGTTGTTCTGTTGAATTAATGCTAATGCATTTGGTTATCAACTGTGTCAATTGTCGATATCCGTAGTTGGATGAAGTTCGACTATTTTTTTGAGAAAGTCAAACCTTTAGCTTATGCGCTTTTGTTTAATGAATTCTCGCAATTGGGCTTGAGCGATGAGACAAAAGGCAAAATTAAAAAGTTGATTTTCAAATTTCCGAAGTAAAGAAAAAAGCTAAAATCTAATTTAAGATACTTTCCACAAATTTTATAAAGACCGTTTTATGCTTTGCTAAATCCAAATCTGGAGATACCGATGCACGAACGATATAATCTTTATCACCTTCTTTGGTGGTGCCTTGGGTAGAGGTGGCGGGAACCGTCCAGTAGCAGCCTTTTAATTGTCCGTAACTTACACAAAACTTACTTTCCTCTGGAATTTCAGTAATCATTAAATTAATGAGCTTTAAGTTAAGTTCTCTTTTGTAAGCTTCACGCGCTTCTTCGGTATCGCCTTTTGTAGGAAGACCCAGTGAAAATACTGAAGGTGTAAAACCTTGTTTTGCTAGTTCTTGAGATACAAAATTAATCTTTGCCTGTGGCAATGCATGCTCAATAAAAGTCACAAACTCGCGGGTGTTTTTGTAAGCATCTTCAATTCTTTGAATCATGGATGGCATTTGCTCTGCCAAGATTTTATATTGAAAAACGGTAGCTTCATTATCGCAAAGTATCAAATGCTTTTCAATGGTTTGCATCAATGTTTTGGAAAGCTTATTCCCTACGCAATAACCAGCAGTACATCGTCCACCACTCGGAAATTTAGATCCACTCGCATAAGATATCGTTCTTACAGAAGACAATATATTGCCCTTGCCCAAAAATTGTACATTTGGACAAAACGTTTGGTCCAAAATAAACACGGGATCAATCGCTATATCGTCATTTAATGTTTTACGCTCTTTTGTTAATGCCTGTTGTAGTTCTTTAAGATTAGGGACTTCAACTCTTGGGTTTGTTGGAATCTCTGCGATGATAAAAGGGATAGCATCTTGACTCGCAATAGCATCTAAAACCCTATGGATACTTTGTACCATATCATTATCGCCATCAACTGGTAAATCAACAATATCCACATTATTAAGACACGCAGCAACACGTCTCGCCTGGTCATTTGTGCCACCATAACAATTTGGTGGAACAATTATTTTTATAGCTTTACCTTTATGATTGTCTAAAGCATCGTGTATCAAGCCCATCATTATCGCATATTGAATCGATAACCCGCTTGAAGCCACCAAAGGTTTTTCAGGTGTATTGGTGATTTCTGAAATATGATGCAAGACCGCTTTTTTCTCTGATTCTATATTTGGTCGGTTAAATACCAGAGGTTTTTGTTCTGCTAACGCATTAAGTAGCACTAGAGAGTTGGTTGGGGTCATTGCAACAGTCTCGCGACGTCTTACATGTTGAATCTCTGAAATGTAATGGTCATTTTGCTCTCCATTTACGATGAGAACACTTCCTAAATAATCATAGAGATTGATGTAGAAATCAATATTTGGGTTAAGATTTAATTGGTTTATTTCAGTTTGATTAGAAATGAAAACAGTGCTCCCTTTAAATTTATTTACTTCAGTTAAACTTTTCACCTGCTGGAGTTCAAAACTGTAACCATAGACGCGTCTTAAGATTTCAGGATCAAATTGTTCAGGTAGTTGCCCACTATATAGAATACGTGTGTTTTTATGCTCTAAAAGATTTGTTCTCAAAATAGCAAGCACAGGTATGGTCTTAGAATCAAAACTGATGACTGTACTTGATTTGATTTGGTATTGTTTTGCGATCGTCCATTCTAATACACAAGATAGAGGATGGCCTAAACGTATATAATCGTATGCGGTTGGTAAGTTTTCTAATGCAGATGTCGTGGCATTATCGTTTTTATATAAAGATTCGAATTCTTGTAAAAACTCAAATTTAGCTAAGTCTTCGTTATAAATATCTAGTCTGTGTGTAGTTAGATTTCGCCAGTTTTCTGGGATGTTTTTTATAACGTCTTTTATATAATTTAGTAAATGATTCTCTTGCATAATGTCCAATTTTTATGGTCATGCAAAGGTACAATTATTAGATTTTTTCGAAGCATTGTAATGCGATTTTGTGTTGGTATTAACACTTGTCCAAAAACAGGCTTTATCATCTTAAAAGCCTATTGTTTTTTCAATATATTCTGAAAAGACAAAGTATGATTAATTGTTTCGTAACTTTAAAATTGTCTTTTTAATGTCATCAAATTCTGTATATCCTCGTGCAATCGTGTAGAATTTATCCTTTTTTCTGTAAACGATTGAGGGAAAACCGTTCACACCCAATTCTCTGGTTTTTATAAAATCTGCTCGAGTCGCATCTTTCATAGTTTGAGATGTGAACTTTTCGCTAAAAGCAGTGAAATCGATATCTAATTTTTCGCAAATAGGTTTATAAAAGTCTAGTTGTTTAGGATCTTTGGATTCTGCATAAAAATAGTATTGTACAAGTTCGTAAAAAGGCAGTGTTTTTTCTGGAGACACCGTTCTTACCGTTATAACTGCGCGACAAGCAGGCTCAGTATCATAATGGAAAACCTCTTTATCGAGTAAGTCCATGTTAAAAGGTTGACCACTTCGTTTATTCACTTCCTGCCAATGGTGCTTTAGAAAGCTCTTAAATTTCGCATCCCATTCTTGTCCACCACCAGGTCTTAAACCGCCCATAATTAGTTCCATATTAATATGCTGCTGGTTCGCAAACCTTTTAAGCGCATTGACCTGAGGGGAAATGCCCCAACACCAGCTACACATGGGATCACCAATGTAAAAAATCTCCTCGTCATCGTTCCAGTCTTGCTTGGTTGCTTCAGACTCAAAATCTGGTAATTCACAGAGACCAGTTACTGGGTCACATACCATGGTAATTTCGTTTTCTTGGCTCATAATTTCAGAATTGAAGAAAAGAGTTAATAAAATAATGCTAAAACTCCTCATGAGATGATATGTTATATTTTCTGTATTGATTTTACTGAAATACCTCCAGTTCTACTGCACGAAGTTCGACAATTTTCTGTAGAAAGACGGAAATGGTATAGGTTTTAACAAATCAATTGATTTTCACTAATAAATGATAATCAAGTGTATTTTGAGATGTTATTTTTCTTCGGAAATTTAAAAATTTGCATAGTTTATTTGCGATTTTGCTTTTGAAGAGCGTTTTTTAGATGTTTAATCTTGGGAAATTTGTTTAGCGAATTTGTTTATGTTTAAGAAACTCATTTAGTAAACAAAAACGAATGCAAGAAAATTCCGAAGTAATTTTACAAACAAGCACCTGCCAAAGCAATTAATTATGCACCTTATTGCTACTAGTATTATGATTTAAATATTATTTTTTTCAAAGACAATTTCAATGTTCAACATAATCCATTCATTTGTGCTAAAATCGTAATATTCTTTTGAGATAGACATTTTTAAATGGTTACTGTCAACCACATTTAAATTACTTGTAAGCGTTACATTTTTATCATTTTCGATATTATCTATATAGGATTTTTCAACATAACTTTTGGTTTCAATTAAAAATGAATTGTCCTCATATTGATAATTAGTTCCAAAACCATAATCTATAAATTCAACACTGCCCTCGGGACTACTAGGATATTGAAAAGTTATCCATGTTTTTGGTAAGAACAATGATATAATATTTGATTTAATTTCTAAATCATTAGAACCAAAAGAATCTATTTCATTTGTAAGTTCCAAAGAAGTGATATTGTCATTATTTAGGTCAACAGCGACGTTCGATTTATATGATATAATTTCATAATTTCCTGTATAATTTTCATACTCATTATTTAAAGAGTCATCACTATTACAATTAATTAGTGTCAAAGTAAGTAGAGCTATTAAATGAGTTTTAAATAGATTAGTTTTTATCATTATTTTAATTTTAATTACTGTTAATGCTATGATCAAAAATCGTTTCAATGTTTTTTAACAAATCTCTAAACTAAGTTATACTATTTTTTTGAGAAAGTCAAGAGAATGACTGCTATCGCATAAATTAACACTACCTTTGCGCCAAACAGAAAATGACGCTTATCAAACAGACGGTCATTTAAACACTAATTTGACCAAACTATTATATGTCATTTAAAGATTTAGGCTTATCTGAGCCTTTACTAAGAGCTATTAGTAAAAAAGGATACACTACACCAAGTCCAATTCAAGAAAAAGCGATTCCTCCAGTATTAGAGGGACGCGATGTATTGGCTTCAGCACAAACAGGTACTGGTAAAACCGCTGGTTTTACATTGCCATTATTACATTATCTTTCTGAAAACCCAAAGGCAAAGTTTAGACCAATTCGCGCATTGATCTTAACACCAACCCGTGAGCTTGCTGCGCAAGTACACGAAAGTGTTAAGGATTATAGTGAGTTTTTGGAAATTAGAAGCGCTGTGATTTTTGGAGGTGTCAATCAAAAACCACAGGCAGCTACGATTCGTCGTGGTGTGGATATCTTGGTGGCTACACCAGGACGTTTGCTGGATTTGCACAATCAAAATCTATTAGCGCTAAACCGCGTTGAGGTTTTTATTTTAGATGAAGCAGACCGTATGCTCGACATGGGGTTTTTACGGGACATTGAGCGCGTAATGAAGATCATGCCAGAGAAACGCCAAAATTTGATGTTCTCTGCAACCTTTTCAAAAGATATTAGAAAGCTTGCCAATGGTATTTTAAATAATCCTGTGCAAGTTGAGGCAACTCCCGAAAATACAACTGTAGAAGCCATTTCACAAAAGGTGTTTAGAGTTGCTAAAGGGAAAAAGCCAGATTTGTTGGTGAAGCTCATTTCCGAAGGAAACTGGAAACAAGCACTCGTTTTTACGAGAACAAAACATGGCGCTAACAAATTGACTAAAAAGCTTATTTCCTCAGGAATTACAGCTGCAGCGATTCATGGAAATAAAAGCCAGGGTGCGAGAACCAAAGCACTTGAAGGTTTTAAAACTGGTAAAGTACGAGTTATGGTTGCGACCGATATTGCAGCTCGTGGCCTTGATATCCCGTTATTGCCACATGTTGTGAATTTTGAACTGCCAAATATTTCTGAAGATTACGTTCACCGAATTGGTAGAACAGGTAGAGCAGGAGCAGATGGTAAAGCCATATCGTTGGTGAGTGCAGATGAAACAACGTATTTACGCGATATTGAAAAATTGATTGGCGAAAAAATTGAAGTCGAAATTGTGGAAGGTTTTGAACCAGATCCTAATGCTTCAACCGAGCCAATTAAGCAAGGTGGTGGCAGACAAGGTGGCGGAAACAGAAACCGAAGTCGTAATTCTAGTCCTAGAAATTCGGGAGGAAATACAGGTGGAAATAGAAATAAAAGCAGTAATTCTAGACGTCGTAACGATAGAAGAAACTAGGCATGACTTCAGAATTAAAGGAAAAAATTCTAGAGGTTTGCCATAAAAAGATGGCTCAAAAAGGAGAAAACGTTGGGATTTCATTTTATGCTTTTTTTAAAAATAAAAATGATAATCCTAAATTATTAATGGAAGCTGCAACATGGTGGATAGAAAAACACCAACTTGATCATTTCGAGAAAGCATTGAAAATTAAAAACATGATCGCCTAACTATTTTGGAAACTCAAAAGAACAATCCGCTCCACGGTATAAAATTGGAACAAATCGTTACCGATTTGCAAGCGCATTACGGTTGGGAATATATGGGACATCAAATAAAAATTAGATGTTTTAACGATAACCCATCTATAAAATCGAGCTTGAAATTTTTGAGACGAACACCTTGGGCAAGAACGAAAGTTGAAGATATGTATTTAAAAATGCTAAAGAACAACAACAGACTATAAAAAAAAAGCTCCCGATTGGGAGCTTTTTTTTACGTATAATTTTATTAGCTAGCTTTAAGGTTTTTAATCTTCATCTTCTTCCCCAAATTCTATAACTGTAGCGTCAAACTCTGCGTCTTTAAATTCATCTCTGCTTATCCAATATTCTGATGTAGTCAACACATAAGACGTATCTCCAGTAGCTTTTAAGTCCCAAATTATATCCTCAGCTTCTTCAAAAGATTCTTTTCCTGCTAATTGATTTGAGAATAGGCGTTTAATCACATTGTTTCCAGCCAAGGTTTTATCAAATGCTTTAAGAATAACTTCTTTAGTAACCTCTTTATTTGGCGTAATCTCAAATTCTATTACAGTGGCTTTTGCACTTGGGAATGTGCCATTGTAAGCTTTATGGAGCAGTTGGTTGATGTTGAATAATTGATGGTGCAAACTGATATCTGCGTATTCTTCGGAAATTTTATCAAGCAACATATCGTGAGACATTTGATCAATTTGATTATCGTTGAGATCATCACTCAATTTATACTCCAAAACAATAGCAGCAGCTTCATTTGGCTCAAAATCGGAAATTGCCATTTGCAATAATTCCAATAGTTCTTGAGTAGATGCATTCCCAGAATCTTCAAGGCCAAATTTGTCTAACAGATAAATGTAATCTTCATTGGTCCATGCATTTTTAAATTCTTCAACGGTTTTTACGCTATTTATTATAATATGATATTTCATGACTGTTCTTTAAATTTTATAGATTAATGTAATGAATCCTAACGTGATTCTTTAGGATTTAACAATTAATTACGATAGCTGTCTTAAGCCTTCGTAAACGACAATTGCTACAGCATTAGCAAGATTTAAACTTCTTATATGTTCGCTATATAAAGGGATTTTATAGAGATGGTCTTTATATGCATCAATGATCGATTTTGGTAATCCAACAGATTCTTTTCCGAAGATTAAAAAAAGATCCTCCTCAAAAGAAATTTCCCAATGTAGTTTATGGCCATGACTTGAAAAGAATGCAAATTTTGCGTTTTTATGTCTTCGGAAAAAATCTTCAACTGACTCATAGGTCGTGATATCCAAATGTTGCCAATAATCAAGTCCCGCTCGTTTCAATCTACTATCTGTAATCTCAAATCCAAATGGTTTTACCAAATGTAATTTAGAGCCAGTTGCTAAAGCTAGTCTGCCAATATTACCTGTATTGTTAGGTATTTCTGGTTCAAATAAAACGATGTTGAGTGCCATACAATAATAAAAGCCTAAATTAATTAATAATTTAGGCTTTTACTTTGATCAGCAATAAAAATTACTTTTTATTCTGCTGGTCTTTTATCGTTTTTTTATCGATATCAAATTTATTGGTATCTGTTTTTCTTGCAATTCCATCTGGATTAGTTGGAGTTGTTTGTTCCGTTTTTCTATTAAATTTTTTATTATCTTTTATAATTCCCATGATTTCTATGTTTTTGATTCATATGTAAGATACGATTTAACAACGTCAAACTCTGTTTCAGTATTCACAAAATTTGCTGAGCAAACGTTAAGCATTGTTAAAAAGGTTTAATATTCTTGCTCAATCTTACCAATGTCATCAATGTCATCAGAATAATCCAATTTTGGATCTGGACCATAATTGTTGGTGCCAAAATCACCTTCTGTAGCAACAAGAACGATATACCAAATGCGACCTATTACTGGAATTAAATTGATAAACACATAAGTTCCACTTTTATTGATGTCGTGTAATCGTCTCACGTTTAATGCCAGCCATGGTACTAGTGTCCCAACAAAATAGATACTTAGTATGGAGAATACAAAATCTGGTTCAAAAAAATCCTCAACCAATGAGGCATACGATATGGTTAATCCAACAATGATGAGCTGCACCAATACAAACATCCAATATTCCTTACGTCTAGCACGTCCTGAGAAATTTGCATAATTATATCTAATCACTTGTAAATACCAGTACATGTTTAATTTTTTTAGGATATAAATATCAAAAATAAATCTAAGAGTTACATGAAATTTTGAATAAAAAAACCTACTCTTATAAGGAGTAGGTTAGTATTGTTAAAATTAGAATTATTAAATTTCTGTTGTTCCAATTGTATTAATTTCTTCGTTATCTGCCGATTTTGGATCAGGACCATATTCGTTAGTTCCTCTGTCACCTTCTGTAATAAATAAAACGATAAGCCAGATACTTCCAATAATTGGTATTAAACCTATAAGGTAAAACCAACCACTTTTACCTACATCATGCAAGCGTCTAACAGCTACAGCTAAACTAGGTATAAATACAGCAAGGACATAGATCATATATAATCCCATAATTGCAGGTGCATCAAATAATCCAGCTAATAAACCAGACACCAATGCAATAGCAATAATAAATATCATATTGAATAAAACAAACATCCAATATTCTTCTCTTCTTGCTCTTCCGTTAAAATTTGCGTAATTATCTCTTACGACTTTTAAATACCATTTCATATTCTTAATTTATTGGTTAGTTATTGCCAAATATAAAATTTAATCTAATATTGAAGTTGTAAACTTTGAGATTTTAGACAAATGGTTGTCTGCTAGAAATTTAATAAAAGCACTTCCAATAATCGCACCTTTTGAATATTTAGTAGCCTGAGTAAATGTCTCATGGTTTGAAATCCCAAAACCAACGATTTGCGGATTTTCTAGATGCATATCTGCAATACGTTTGAAGTAATTGGTTTGAGCATCACCAAAACCAGAGCTACCACCAGTAACGCTTGCGCTACTGACCATATATATAAACCCTTCAGATATAGAATCAATAAAACGAATTCTTTCTTTAGAAGTTTGCGGTGTAATCAAGAACACATTGATCAATCCATATTTTTGAAAAATCTGTCTGTATTGTTCATTATAGACATCTACAGGTAAATCTGGGATTATAAGACCGTCAATACCAATGTCTTCACATTTTTTGCAGAACGTCTCAACACCATATTGTAGCATGGGATTAAAATATCCCATAATAATCAATGGGATGGATACTGTTTTACGAATATCCTTTAATTGGTTAAAGAGAATTTCCGTGGTCATTCCATTTTTTAAAGCCTGTGTTGAACTAGCTTGTATTGTCGGTCCATCTGCTAAAGGATCACTAAACGGTAATCCTATCTCAATCATGTCAACTCCGCTATTTTCGAGATTTTCAATGATTGAAACGGTATCGTTGAGGTTTGGATATCCTGCGGAAAAATAAATGGACAACAGCTTTTTGTCTTCTTTTAGTTTTTGGTTTATTCTGTTCATATTTTATTAAGTCGTCACCCTGAATTTATTTCAGGGTCACATTATTATTTTTGTTTCGTGTGTGATGCTGAAACAATTTCAGCATGACTTAAGTTTACAACTTAAAATAATCGATATAATTCTGTAAATCTTTATCGCCACGACCAGATAAATTGATCACGACAATATCATCCTCTTTAAATTTCTTTTGATCAAAAATTGCCAGAGAGTGCGAGGTTTCTATTGCGGGAATGATCCCTTCCATTTGGCTCAATTCTAGTCCAGCTACCATAGCTTCATCATCTGTAATGGAGATGAATTCTGCACGACCGGTTTTATATAAATGAGCATGCATAGGTCCAACTCCTGGGTAATCCAGTCCTGCCGAAATAGAATAAGGCTCGGTTATTTGTCCGTCATTGGTCTGCATTAACAACGTTTTACTTCCATGTATTATGCCTTCACGACCCAAAACAGAAGTCGCAGCACTTTCACCACTATGGATTCCTTTTCCTGCAGCTTCAACCGCAATTAATTTGACGTCTGTATCCTCTAAATAATGGTAAAAAGCGCCCGCAGCATTACTGCCACCACCAACACAGGCAACAACATAATCTGGTTTGGTAGTACCTTCTTTTTCTTTAAGTTGCCATTGGATTTCTTCGGAAACGACCGCTTGAAAACGAGCAACCATATCTGGATAAGGATGCGGACCAACAACACTTCCAATAATATAATGGGTGTCCACAGGATTATTGATCCAATCACGAATAGCCTCGTTGGTAGCGTCTTTTAACGTACGACTTCCTGATAAGGCTGGACGAACTTCTGCACCCAACATTTTCATACGTGCCACATTTGGAGCTTGTCTCGCAATGTCGATTTCACCCATGTAAACAATGCATTCCATGCCCATTAAAGCACAAACCGTTGCTGTGGCAACACCATGTTGACCAGCACCAGTTTCTGCAATGATTCTTGTTTTGTTCAAACGTTGCGCCATCAAGATTTGTCCAATAGTATTATTCACTTTATGGGCACCAGTATGATTTAAATCTTCACGCTTGAGGTAGATTTTTGTATTGTATTTTTCTGAAAGTCGCTTTGCGAAATAAAGAGGAGAGGGACGACCAACATAATCTTTGAGTAATTGGTCAAACTCTTTTTTGAAAGACGGTTCTGCCATGATTTTGAGATAGTTTTGGCGTAATTCCTCTACATTTGGATAGAGCATTTCTGGAATGTATGCACCGCCAAATTCTCCGTAATAACCTTTGTCGTTGATGTTGTATTTCATAGTTTTTTTTCTTTACCCGGATTTTATTTTCATCTTTTGAGATGCTGAAACAAGTTCAGCATAACGTCATATTATCTTTTAAGTTGATTTGTAAACTTTTCTAATTCAAAACTATTTTTTAATCCTGCTTTAACCTCAAATTTGCTGTTCACATCAATAGCGTGGCAATATTTTGATTCGTGTCTTTTTATAAAAGACATAATATCATCAACTTCATTTAATCCAATGCCACCACTTAAAAAATAAGGTTTCGTTGACGGATAGTCCTTTAATACGTCCCAGTTAAAAGTGTATCCATTTCCGCCAGGTAATTTTCCTTTGGTATCAAATAAAAAGTAATCGCAAACAGCTTCGTATGGTTCTAATATTGAAAAATTAAAATTGTCCTTTATGCTAAATACTTTTATGATTTCTATCTTTTTTTGATGTGATGCTGAAACAAATTCAGCATAACGATTATTTAATTCTTCGCAATATTCTGGTGTTTCAATACCATGTAGCTGAACTGCTTGTAAATTATGTAATTCAATTTTTTCTAAAACAAATTCTATTTTCGCGTCGACAAAAACTCCTGTTTTTTTAATGTTTTTTGGTAAATCTGGAATCTCTCCTTCAAAGAACCGACTCGATTTTCCGTAGAAAATAAAACCCATATAATCTGGTTGAAGTTTTGCGACTTCAGTCATATTTTTCGGGTATTTCATTCCGCAGATTTTCAGTTTCATTATTTTAATTCAGTATAATTTATTTTAATTCTTTTATAAATTGTTTTGCACTTTTGCCTGCATCATCGGTTTTCATAAAATTTTCTCCAATTAAAAAACCTTTGTAACCATAAGGTTGTAATTTTTTTATAGCATCTATACTACTAATTCCGCTTTCTGAAACTTTTACAAAATCATTTGGAATAAGCTCACTTAATTGTTTGCTGATTTCTAAGCTAACCTCGAAGGTTTTAAGGTTTCTATTATTGACACCTAGCATATCTAAGCTTGGCATTATTGATTTTTTTAGTTCTTCTTCATTGTGAACTTCTAGTAACACATCGAGTTGTAATTTCTTGGCTAATTCTGAAAATTGTTTGATCTCAGCTCTCGTCAAAATAGCTGCTATCAATAAAATAACGTCTGCTCCGTGGGCTTTTGCTTCTATGATTTGGTACTCGTCAATGATAAATTCTTTTCTCAATAGAGGCAAATTGCAACTGGCGCGAGCAGTTAAAAGATCATCTAAACTGCCACCAAAATATTTGCCATCTGTTAAGATCGACATACCGCAAACACCTGCATCTTCGTAACCTTTAGCAACATCAAATACATTTAAATCATGATTTATAACTTGTTTTGAAGGTGATCGCCTTTTGTGTTCTGCAATGATACCAGTATCACTTTCTTTTAGTTTTTTAGCTAATGAAATTGTTTCTTTTTCAAATAAAACAGATTGCTCTAATTGTTTTATTGGGATGAGATTTTTACGAAGATGGACTTCAATACGTTTGTCTTTTGTTATTTTATCTAAAATATTCATATCTCGTCAACCTGAACTTGTTACAGGTTCTCATAATTTGTGTGATGCTTAAAAAAGTTGAGCATGCTGTTATCTGCTCATTTGTACTAATCGATCTAAACTTGCTTTTGCTTTTCCGCTTTCTAGACTTTCTTTTGCTAAGTGAAATCCGTCTTGATGCGAAATGTTATTTACTGTTGCAATTGCTAATCCAGCATTGGCGCAAACGACATTGTTTTGAGCTTCAGTCCCTTTTCCTTCAATTATGTGTTTGAAAATTTTTGCTGCTTGTTTTACGGTTGAGCCTCCAAATATTTCAGATTGTTCAATTTGAGCAACGTTTAAATCTGACGGACTCAACATCGTCTCTTTCGAATTTGAAATGATCTTCGTATTTCCGGTAAGGGAAATTTCATCATAACCGTCTAGTGCATGGACGATGCTGTAGTTTTTATCTGTGTTTTGATAAAGATACCCGTAAATACGCTGCAATTCTAAATTGAAAACACCAACCATTTGATTTTGCGGAAACGCTGGATTTACCATTGGTCCAAGCATATTGAAAAATGTTTTCACACCCAGTTCCTTTCTAATTGGGGCTACATTTTTCATAGCAGGATGAAATAATGGCGCGTGCAACACACAAATTCCTGCTTGGTCAATCGAGTACTTTAAAAAATCTGATTTGTTAGAAAAATGAATCCCTAGAGCCTCCATAACGTTTGATGATCCTGAAGCAGATGACACTCCATAATTACCATGCTTAGCCACTTTTACGCCTGCACCAGCAGTTACAAACGACGCCAAAGTTGAGATGTTAAAGGTATCTTTACCGTCACCTCCAGTTCCGCAGAGATCGATAGTATTAAAATCTGATAAGTTTACTGAAATACACAATTCCAATAAAGCATCTCTAAAACCTTGAAGTTCTTCTAAAGTGATACTTCGCATCATGTAAATAGTAAGAAAAGATGCAATTTGGCTTTTATTATATTTTCCTTCGGAAATATTAACCAGCACGCTTTTTGCTTCTTTACTTGAAATGCTTTCTTGGTTTATTAATCTGTTTAAAATATCTTTCATTTCTATTGCTAACTCTTTCCAAAAAAAAAGAGATCTATTATATTATTTATTCTTTTGATCTATATCAATAACCAGTAAAAATCGCTTAGTGATTGATCCAATTTTTTAATATCTGCTTTCCGTTTGGTGTTAAAACACTTTCAGGATGATATTGAACACCTTTAACGTCGTAAACTTTATGGCGCAAAGACATTATTTGTCCGTTGCTATCCATTGAAGTTGCCTCTAAAACATCAGGCAATTGAGGATCAACAACCCAAGAATGGTAGCGACCTACTTCTATGTTTTTACCCATGTCTTTAAAGAGCGGTTCGTCATCAACTATAATATCAACCTTTGTGGCTACACCATGATGGACTTCATCCAAATTAATCAGTTCACCTCCAAAGACCTCACCAATTGCTTGTTGCCCTAAACATACGCCTAAAATACTTTTGGTTGGCGCATAGGTTTTTATAATTTCCTTTAATAATCCAGCCTCATCGGGAATTCCTGGACCTGGAGACAACACTATTTTTTGAAATGCAGCAACGTCTTCAATTGTTAATTTATCATTTCGTTTTACGGTCACCTCGCACCCTAAATCTTCTAAATAGTGGACGAGGTTATACGTAAAACTGTCGTAATTATCTATTACTAATACTTTCATATCAATGCCTGCTAATGCAGGTATCTATTTGTTAAACTTTATTCTTGCAAAAGCAGGAATTTATTTGTTGTGTTTTATCTGTTCATTTAGCCTTGATGCAAAACGAACCAAAAAATTAAGTCCATCTGAGGAAGTTTCTGCATAGCATTCACTTTTAAAACTTCCTGCTTAATGCAGTTACGTTTTTCGTTCATTAATTTCTGCAGATTAACTTATTCAATTCTCCGAATTGATTTGGGACATGAACTTTACTTAATTTCTTTTAACTTTTAATTCATATTTCCTCAGCCATTTCAATAGCTTTTGTTAAGGCTCCCAGTTTATTATACACTTCTTGTAGCTCATTTTCAGGTACAGATTTCGATACTAATCCTGCACCTGCCTGCCAATGAAGTTTATGGTTTTTGCTCATAAAGGTTCTAATCATTATGGCGTGGTTGTAATTTCCGTTGAAATCCATAAAACCGATTGCTCCACCATAAAAGGCTCTGCTGGTTTTTTCATATTTTTCTATAAGCTGCATAGCTTTGTGCTTTGGTGCACCGCTTAAAGTTCCTGCAGGAAATGTATCTGCCACAACTTGCATTGTTGGTGTTTTGTCGTGAACTTTACCGGTAACTTTACTTACTAGGTGAATAACATGAGAGAAAAATTGTGCTTCTCTATAGGTGTCTACTTTTACTTGACTACCGTGCCTGCTAAGATCATTCCTTGCTAAATCCACTAGCATGACGTGCTCTGCGTTTTCTTTGGCGTCTTCCGCTAATTTTTTTGCCAGTTTTTGGTCTTCTTCATCGTTTCCTGTTCGTTTAAACGTGCCAGCGATTGGATGGATTTCTGCTTTTCCGTCACTTACTACTAATTGTGCTTCTGGCGAACTTCCGAAGATTTTAAAATTTCCGTAATCAAAATAAAAGAGATATGGCGAAGGATTGATACTTCTCAGAGCTCTGTAAACATTAAACTCGTCACCTTTGAAGGCTTGTGAGAATTTTTTTGAGAGTACGAGTTGAAATACATCACCACGAGCGCAATGTTGTTTTGCCAATTCTACTTGTTTTTTATAATCGTCATCTGTTAAATTAGATGAGATATCGGAGTTTGTTTTAAAGTTATAAGAGGCAAAGTTTTTAGAGCTTATAAGTTGTAAAACTTCATCAATATTATTTTCGGCCTCAAAACAATGTGCAAAAATATAGGCTTCGTTCTTGAAATGATTTATAGCAATAATGTTTTGATATACTGCGTAATAAATATCTGGGATATCTAAGGAATCTGGCTTTTTGGAAATTTCAATATCCTCAAAATATTTTACAGCATCGTACGCTGTGTAACCAAAAATCCCATTATTGATGAATTTAAATCGTTCTTCGGAATTTACCTTAAAACGTTTTGTGAACTTATGGATTTCTTCGGTTACCGAAATGTTTAGAGCATTGTTTGTTTTGGTACTACCATCAGGATAGGTTTGCTCGATGAAATCCTTATCAACTTTAATGGATGCAATTGGGTTAAAGCAGATATAGGAAAAACTGTTATCGTTGGCATGATAATCACTACTCTCCAATAAAATACTATTAGGGTATTTGTCTCTAATTTTTAGGTAAATGCTTACGGGTGTAATGGTATCTGCAAGAATTTTTTTATAATGAGTGTAAAGGCTAAACGTCTTCATGTTTTTTTGATGTATGTTTTTTTCTGTTATTTCTAAAAACTTAGAGAATGGGTAAATAAAAAAAGGCTTGTCGTGAATGACAAGCCTTTTTTTGTATAGTTAATTAAATAATACGCATAGGGTTAGTTCACGAAGTTTGCTTTTCGAGAGTTCCACCACCAAGTATGATTTAAATTTGTGTTCATATTAAATTTCCAGCTAAAGCAGGATTCTAATTGTAAAGTTCAAAGATAGAAATCAAATATTACAATTCAAATTTATTTAGTAAAAAAAAGAGATGCTAAATATGCTTAGAATCTCTTTTTTCAATTATTGCTATTAATCTTTAGTGTTAAAATTTAAGCATAACGTTTAAATCAAACTCATCATAAATAGCTTTGTCTTTTAAATCGTTAAAAAAGCTAGGCGAACCATATCTTACATCATATTTTGATCTGTCAACTTTAAGGTTGGCAGTGGCAGTATCATCTGTAACGATCATGTCAAAAGTAATAGGGTTTGTGTTGCCTTTAATGGTTAAATCTCCGGTAACTTTATAGTTTCCGTCTTTTCCATTAACATCTGTAATGTTAAAAGTCGCATTAGAATGATCTGCTGTACCAAAGAAATCATCAGACTTTAAATGGCCTTCTAGTTTTTCTTTACCACTTCCAGCCTCCAAATCTGTTACCGTAATAGTAGACATGTCAATTGTGAAATTTCCACCAACTAATTTGTCATCCTCAAAAGATAAAGTACCATCAGTAAGATTGATTGTACCTTCATGAGAACCAGTTACTTTATAACCCTTCCAGGAAATTGTTGATTCCTTAACTTTTACTTCTTTCTTAAGAATTGTAGTAAATGAAGCAAAAGATAATGCTAATACTACGATGCCTGTTGGTTTTAAAATGTTCATTTTCATTGTTTTGTAATTTAAGTTTGTTTTTGGTTTTATTGAATTTTATGTAATAATCTATTTAATTCAGTTAGTTCACTTGAAGTGAGATTTGATGTCACATTTTCTTCGGTAGAATTAACGATGCCATCAAGCTCTGTTAATTTATCAAGACCTGTTTTTGTAATGTAAATTTCAATTTTTCTTCTATTGTTTTTACATTCGGTGCGCTTAACAAAGTCTTTTAAAATTAACTTATCGATCAAACGTGTTGTGTTACTCATTTTATTTACCATGCGCTCTTGCACATCTTGTAAATTCATGGGATTGCCTTTTTGACCTCTCAAAATGCGCAATACATTAAACTGTTCCATTGATAAGTCATGAGGTTTTAAAACCGCTAATAATTCTGTTTTGATTGCAGTGTTCGCCAAAAAAACATTGATTACGGTTTGCCTTGATAATGGCAAATCGACTTTCGTTTTTAATCTTTCATTTAACTCCTTCATATACAACAATTGTATAGACAAATGTAATGCGATTTTTGAATGTAGATTCTAATATTATGTTAAATTTAATATCGTGATAGTTTTGATGATTAACTTTAGAGTATGAAATTGAAAATTATCACTTTAGTGCTTCTGTTTTTTTACTTCGGAAATGTGACCGCTCAGGTAAATCCTTCCGAAGAAAAAATGAAAATAGCGACCGTAAAAGATTTGAAGGTTCTTAACTTTAATGAGCTGGAGTCATACCTAAAGTCTAAAGATGATAATAAAACTTATGTCGTTAATTTTTGGGCAACGTGGTGTGCACCATGTGTTAAGGAGTTGCCTTATTTTGAAGATTTAAATTCAAATTACTCCAGTAAAAATGTTGAGGTTATTTTGGTGAGTCTTGATTTTCCGAAGCAAATAGAAACAAAGCTCAAATCTTTTCTTGAAAAACGACATTTAAAAAGTGAAGTAATCGTATTAAATGATGTGGATTCAAATACATGGATTCCCAAAGTAGATAAAAACTGGTCTGGGGCAATACCAGCAACAATTATATACAATAGTAACAAGACAACGTTTTATGAGCGTTCTTTTAATTACGAAGAATTAGAAAATGAATTAAAACAATTTATTAAATAAAAAACTATGAAAAATACTTTTAAAATAGCAATGGCATTAGTTGTAATGCTTACTACATCTGTTTTTACAGCATCAGCTCAAGGTTACGATATTGGAGATATTGCAACAGATTTTAAATTAAATAATATAGATGGGACAGAGGTCTCAATGGCAGATTATGGAGATGCCAAAGGATTCATCATTGTATTTACATGCAATACATGCCCTTATGCAGTAGCTTATGAGGATCGTATTGAGGCATTAAACAAAAAATACGAAGATAAAGGTTACCCAGTTATAGCGATCATGCCAAATAATACTGATGTAAAACCTGGTGATAGCATGGAAGCTATGAAGGCAAGAGCCAAAGCAAAAGGATTTACATTTCCATACTTGATGGATGAAGGACAAAAAATCTACCCACAATATGGAGCAACAAAAACCCCTCATGTCTATATTTTGGAGCGTACGACAAAAGGTCATGAAGTAAAATATATTGGAGCAATTGACGATAATTACCAAGATGCAAGTGCAGTTACAGAAACATATGCTGAAGATGCAGTTGACGCTTTACTATCTGGCAATGAAGTTCCTGAGAAAAAAACGAGAGCAATTGGATGCTCTATTAAGGTTTAAAGAGACCAAAATATTAGAATTTAAGAATCCGAAGTGTAACACTTCGGATTTTTTTTTCGTCTTTAAATTAAAATATCATAAAGAAACGTTAATTTTGCATGATTATTGATGTATAAAAAAGTATGGCAGATTTATCACAACAAGAATGGACCTCTAAATTAAATGCAGATGAAAATGCAGTAATTCTAGATGTTAGAACACCAGAAGAAGTAGCGCAAGGAATGATCCCAAATGCTATGGCAATCGATATTTATAAAGGTCAAGGTTTTATTGATGAGATTGAAAAATTAGATAAAACCAAAACGTATTATGTGTATTGTAGATCTGGTGCACGAAGCGGTCAAGCTTGCAGTGTCATGAATCAATTAGGATTTAAAAATGCATACAACCTTACAGGTGGCTTTATGGAATGGCAAGGTGAAGTCGCTTAAACTCAAAAATCAATCAATATGAAAAACAAGATTTTAATGTATTGTATAGTGCTTTTTGCACTAACATTTAGTTGTGAGAAAGCAACTCAAAACGAGGTAATAATGGTTTCTGCGGAACAAATGCAAGAACTCATAGAACTTGAGGATATTCAAGTTGTAGATGTAAGAACTTCAGAAGAATATAAAACAGGCTTTATTGCGCATTCGCAAAATATAGATTACCTCTCACCAACGTTTGAAGAGGATTTGACTAAACTGGATAAGTCTAAACCAATACTTGTATACTGCAAGTCTGGTGGACGAAGCGGAAAATGCACAAAGAAATTACAAGAGGCAGGATTTGTTAAGATTTACGATTTGGAAGGAGGCATAGCCCAATGGAAATTTCATGATCTCGAAATTAAAAAAAATGAATAATTAAAAGAACCGAACATAACGTTCGGTTTTTTTATTTTATAATCTGGGGTATATGTTAATCAAGTCCAAATGAAATCGATTAATCCTTTAGTTTTTTTTAAATTAGCCTCTTTCAAAACCTAATCATATCTAATGAAGAATTTAATTATCTTGATTTTTAGTTTATTAGTGTATTCAAACACTGTAAATTCTCAAATTTTAGAGCCCGTTAAATGGAAAACTACCGTAGAGAAAATATCAGATACCGAGTATGATCTCATATCGTCCACAACAATTGAATCTGGTTGGCACTTGTATTCCCAAAACGTGCCAGAAGATGGGCCAATCCCAACAACATTCTCATATAAGCCAAATTCAGATTTTGAAATAATCGGAAACACTTCGGAAGAAGAAGGTCACACTGTTCAAGATCCTGTTTTTCAGATGAAGATTAAATTTTTTGAGGACAAAGCAGAGTTTAGACAACGCATCAAAATCTTAAATCAAGAACTATCTGTCGTAGAAGGTGAGGTTGAGTTCATGGCATGTGATGATGAGAAATGCCTTCCGCCAGATTATGTTGATTTACAGTTTATTATAAAGTCAGACAATAGTTTAGGTCAAAACGAAAATCCTGGGATTTTAGAACCTGTAAAATGGACCTCTTCCGTAGAAAAAATATCAGATACCGAATACATTTTAGTGTCAAAAGCAACTGTTGATGACCATTGGCATTTATACTCTCAAGATGTGCCAGAAGATGGACCAATTCCAACCACATTTGATTATATGTTGGGAGAAGGCGCAGAACTCGTTGGAGAAACTATAGAGGAAAAAGGCATCACAGTAGATGATAAGGTCTTTGAGATGAAGGTGAAGTTTTTTGAAAATTCTGCTGAATTTAGACAGAAGATTAAGTTGTCTAACAAAGATCTCAAAACAGTAAAAGCCGAAATTGGATTTATGGCTTGCGATGACGAAAAATGTCTGGCTCCAAGTTACGTAGATTTAGAATTTGACCTCACCAAAAGTAGTGTTGCAAAGAGTGTTATGACTTCTGGAGTTGATAAAAACGATAGTAATAAAGAAGGCTTATGGACGATTTTCCTTTTAGGATTAGGTGCAGGTTTTATCGCTTTATTTACACCATGTGTTTTCCCGTTAATACCAATGACAGTTAGCTTTTTTACAAAGCAAAGTAAAAATAAGGCTGAAGGCATAAAAAATGCAATTATCTATGGGTTAAGCATCATCGTTATCTATGTGATATTGGGAACAGGTGTCGTTGCTATATTTGGTGCGAGCGCAATTAATGAGTTTTCTACCAGTGTAGCTTTTAATCTTATATTCTTTGTTATTCTCATGATTTTTGCCATTTCCTTTTTGGGAGCTTTTGAAATTATGCTGCCAAATTCTTGGGCTAATAAAATAGATAGAAAAGCAGATAAAGGCGGTTATACAGGCATATTTTTTATGGCATTGGCATTAGCAATCGTATCGTTTTCATGTACAGGACCGTTTGTAGGAAATATTATTGTACTCTCTGCTTCAGAAGGTGGATTGGCGCCAATGATCGGGATGTTTGGTTTCTCTCTAGCATTGGCTTTACCGTTTGCATTGTTCGCAGCATTTCCAGGTTGGATGAACTCACTGCCAAAATCTGGAGGTTGGTTAAATACAGTAAAAGTTGTTCTCGGGTTTTTAGAGTTGGCGTTTGCTTTTAAGTTTTTGTCAAATGCAGATTTGGTTTCACAGTGGCACATTTTGGAAAGAGAAGTATTTATCGCGATTTGGATTGCGATTTTTGGAGCGATGGCGTTATATCTCTTCGGAAAAATCCAACTTCCGCACGATTCTCCTTTGAAGCATATTTCCGTAGGAAGACTTTTATTGGGACTGTTGACACTTACGTTTACGGTCTATTTAATCCCGGGACTTTGGGGAGCGCCTTTAAATCTCATTAGTGCTTTTCCGCCACCTTTAGATTATAGTGAGTCACCTTACGGAGTTGGAAATAGTAGAGGAGGAGCTGCATCAAGTACCGCAGATCATGGGGACTTGCCAGATGGAGGACATCTATTGGCACCACATGATATTTTAGCGTTCAATGATTATGACAAAGGGTTAGCGTATGCAAAATCTGTTGGAAAACCAGTGATGATCGATTTTACAGGTTGGGCTTGTGTGAATTGTCGTAAAATGGAACAAAACGTTTGGATAGAGCCCAGAATTCTTGATAAACTTAAAAACGACGTTGTACTTATTTCTTTATATGTGGATGATAAACGAAAACTAGAAGACGATGAGGTTACTGATTCTCAATTAAAACCAGGAAAAAAACTAAAATATATAGGTCAAAAATGGAGTGAGCTCCAGACCATAAAATATAAAACCAATACACAACCGTATTATGTATTGATGGATCATGATGAGAATAATCTCAATGAACCTGTTGCATATACGCCAGATGCAGATGAATATTATAAGTGGTTAGAGGATGGGATTGGGAAGTTTGAGTAAAACTTATGAAAAAGATTTTTGTCATTTTATTGATATTTCCTTGTCTTTGTTTTTCGCAGAGCGATATTTTCTTTTATACTGATGAAAATGGATTAATCTATCTTACAGATTCATTTTATGATTATTATAATATTGAAGAAGAAATTACAGAAGAACAAAAAACAATGATGGTCAAAGCTCTTGAAACTCATAAAAATTATTTTTATTCCGATGACACAATTTTATTAAATAAAATTAATTCTTACAAACAGATATTAGACATGAGTAGTTTTCTAAATAAGGAAACGCTTGAGTATTCTGAGAAACTATATAGTTATATTTCTGACGATGTCAGTTATAGGTATTATATATTTGACGTAATATATGATTTGGTATCAACTTATAATGAAATTGGTAAATATCATTTGGCATTATCAATTCTTGAAAAACATAAAAAGGTTATTGAAAAACATAAAAATTTCACTTGCGGAAATGGAGCTAAAATACATTATAATAAAGTTGGTTCTCTGTTTTTTGAAACATATAGAAATTTAAATTATACTGATGAAACTCTAATATATGGTTTCAAATATTTATTAAATAATAAAAAGTTTTCAAAAGAATTGGTAGAGGTCTTAGCTGAAAATTATTCTAAAGAAGATTTATTAAAAACTTTTTCTCAGTTAGAGGGTAGCTTTGTTGAAAACAACAATAAATCACTCTCTAATTTTCAGTATTTAAATTACAAAATCGATGTTGATGGTTTTTCAGGGATTTTTTGGTATTATAATAAGTCAAAAGGTCTAACAGAATTCGACCAACTAAAAAACATCTGGTTTTATAAAAATTTGGAAGCCTATTTGAATAAATAAAAAAAAGGCAATTTACTTAGATTGCCTTTTTTTGATGCTTAATTTAAATTTAAGCAGTCTGCTTCTTCAACTTATCCGCATGCATTTTTTTAAGCTTTGCCAATTTAGGGTCAATTACAAATGTGCAATAGTCTCGTCTTTGATTACTATTGTAGAAATCTTGATGTTCTGCTTCGGCTTCAAAAAACTCACCTAGTTCGCTGATTTCTGTAACAATTGGATTTTCGTAGTATGATGAAACTTCTTTCACTATAACTTCTGCAATTTCTTTTTGCTTGTCATCGTGATAAAAAATCACAGAGCGATACTGCGTGCCTACATCACCACCTTGACGGTTCAAAGTTGTTGGGTCGTGACTCGTCATGAAAATAACAAGTAGGTCTTCATAAGAAATAACATTAGCATCGTAAGTCACTTGCACAACTTCGGCATGTCCTGTTAATCCAGAACAAATTTCTCTGTATGTTGGTTTTCCAGGAACTGTTCCTCCAGAATAACCTGAGACCACTTTTTCAACGCCTTTAATTTGGTTATAAATGGTTTCAATGCACCAAAAGCAACCGCAACCTACGGTTAATTGTTCTATTTTTTTATCTTTTTTATGATCTGTCATTATTTAGTCTCCTCTACTTTAGAATCCAGTTGCATAGATTCAGAATTTATACAATAACGCAATCCGCTTGGTTCTGGACCATCAGGAAATACGTGACCCAAATGTGCATCACATGTATTGCACATCACTTCAACGCGAACCATCCCTAAAGACGAATCTTTATGGTATTTAATGGCATTATTTTTTATAGGTTGGGTAAAACTAGGCCAACCCGTTCCAGATTCAAATTTTATAGTCGAATCAAATAAAGGTGTGTCACAACAAATACAGTTGTATTGGCCTTCATCATAAATACTACATAGTGCGCCACTGTGAGGTCTTTCTGTTCCTTTTTGACGTGTGATTCTAAATTGTTCTGGAGTTAATTGTTGACGCCATTCGGCATCGGTTTTTTCAACTTTGTGATCTGGCTCAGGATTTCCATTTACTGAGAAGTTGATAATGTCTTTCCAAGTTAACATATGTGTTTTTCTTTCTGTTTTGTTAAATTTATTTTAATCTCTTTTAAGTCGTAAAATCTATTGTTTTATTACAAATAAAGTTACGGGATATTATATGGAGCATTCTTTATAAAATCATAAAATTTAAGAAATTGCATGGTAGAGTTTTTCGCCAATAAGATAACCTAAGCTCAAAACTAGTGGATACCCAATGAACAGCCATAAATAGTCTATAATGTTAATTTGAATAAAAGCGTTCCAACCATTATTACTGAGCAATTCTATAAAATCATACCATGATTTTAATCCTACTTTCACAATAACACCATTGGCGATTATGGCGATAATTAAAATACAAATCCCGATTATATATAGTTTGATCATAGATGTTGGTTTTGATCTGCTAATAAAGATAAACATCACCAATTTTGAAGTAACGTTTATCTTCATAATAATTAAAGGATGGCGAATGCCATCCTTTTCTATAATTTTTCAAGTTCTTTTAGAAGCTTTCGTAACTAAATTTTTGTCCGCCAACCGATGCTTCTGCCATCAATCCTGCTTTTGGGAGTGCAATTACTGCAACTCCATTTTTATATTTTGCTTTTTTTGCTTTTCCAGATTCTAGAACAACTGCAGAAACTCCAGCGTCAAATTCAAAATCACCATCCTTAAATTTTGCCAAAGCAGTTTCATCCTCAAAAAATATGACCTCAATTATTGCTTGTCCGCCAGCTTGTAAGCCAATGTTCAGTTTTTTTAATTTTGCCATCCCTTGTGCGACACCGTCCTCATAAAGCACACCATTACCTGCAGCAGCCCCAATTATTAAACCACCCTTACCAACGTTTGGGAAAATAACATAACCTGCAGAATTATCAAATAAGTCCTGCATGGCGCTGTTAGCGTCCAGGATTTTCATTTTAGCGTTTTCTGCATCGCTCATTATTTTCTTGTCGTCCTCGTTTTGTGCTATACCATTACTCGCAAAAAGCAATGTCGCAACTATTAAAAATGTTTTTAAAGTTTTCATGTTATTTGTTATTGTTTAAATTTAATACTTAAAACTACTCATCATTTGATAGAAAGGCTGTCACAATCACATTTAAAACTAACGTATTTGCTAATTTAACTGTTCATTAACAGTACATTGGGTGTGGATTTTGTTTTTAGCCAATTGAAAATTTATTGCATAGGCTCTAAAAAAAAACAAATCTTGTAAAACATCGATTCTATAATTTCGTTCGTATATAAATTGAATCAATCAAAACTGTTATGAAAATCAATTTCAAGTCCAAGTGGCTTAAACGATTATTATATTTTTTTTCCTTCGGAATTTTATCAGTGTTCCTTTTTTACATATCGGTTTATATCGGTCTTTGGGGTGCATTGCCTTCCGAAGAAAATCTAAAGGACATTAAACAAGCTGAAGCGTCACTTCTTTTAGATGCTGAAAGTGAACTCCTCGGTAAATACTTTATTTTTGATAGACAAGTTGTGAAGTATGAGGATTTGCCAAAACATTTGGTTGACGCCTTGGTTGCTACTGAAGATTCGCGCTTTTACGAACATAGCGGTGTCGATTACACAAGTTTGTTCCGTGTGTTTTTTAAGTCCATTCTATTACAAGATAATTCTTCGGGAGGAGGGAGTACGATAAGCCAGCAACTCTCCAAAAATATCTACGGAAGAGAGCGTCACGGGTGGTTTACCATGCCTGTAAATAAGGTTAAGGAGATGATCATCGCTAAGCGTTTTGAGCGCATTTACTCTAAGCAAGACATCATAGCGTTGTATTTAAACACGGTTCCCTTTAGTGAAAATGTCTTCGGAATTGAAAGTGCTTCCCAGCGTTTTTTCAGTAAAAAAACAAGTGATTTAACATTAGAACAATCTGCAACTTTGGTTGGTACGCTTAAAGCTCCCCATGGTTATAATCCCAGATTATTTCCCGAGCGAAGCCAACTGCGACGCGATGTGGTTTTACAGCAAATGGAGAAATATGGCTATATCGACGAGGCAGTTAAAAAGACGTCCAGCGATATGCCTTTAGAAACAGATTATAAAAAATTCAGCTATACCGATGGTACTGCACCTTACTTTAGAGAGAAAATACGATTAGAAGTAAAAACCTTGCTCGATAGTTTAAATACTGCAGACAAAACCACTTTTGATCTGTATAAAGACGGATTAAAAATACACACCACACTTGATATAAACATGCAGCGCTATGCAGAAAATGCTATGAAAGAGCATATGAAAAAACTGCAAAAGCAATATGAGGATGCCTACGGAAAAAATGCACCTTGGTTAAAGAACAACAACTTTATAGAGAAACAAATCAAGAGTTTAGCTTTATATAAAAAACTAAAAAAGAAAAATCTATCTGATAAAGAGATTATGGATAGCCTAAATGTGAAGACCAAGTTCACTGGTTTTTCCTGGGATGAAAACGCGGTTTTTGAAGGTTCGGTTTTAGATAGTTTAAAGCACAACTTAAAATTTCTAAATGCTGGTTTTGTTGCTGTAGATCCAAAAACGGGAGCGATTAAGGCCTATGTTGGAGGTATAGATTTTGAGCATTTTAAATATGACCACGTATCTGTTTCGAAACGCCAAGTTGGTTCTACATTTAAGCCTATTGTTTACACTACAGCTTTAGAGAACGGGATAGAACCTTGCACATATTATCCTGTAAAAGAAGTGACTTACACCAATCAAAAAAACTGGACACCAACCAATGGCGGAAAAGAAGAAACCGATAGACATCTCAATTATTCATTAGAAAAAGCGTTGAGCGAATCTGTAAATACCATTGCGGTAAAAGTGCTGGAAGACGTTGGGATCAAAACTGTAATAGATCAAGCTAGAAAAATGGGAATTACCTCAGATTTGCCAGAAGTGCCCTCTTTAGCCTTAGGTACTGCGGAAATGTCAATGCTAGAATTAATTGGCGCTTACACAAGTTTTGCAAATGACGGGAGAGTTTCAAAACCATTTTATATCACTAAAATAGAAGATAAATTTGGGACGGTTATTTATGAAAGTAAAACCAAAGAAGCATTGCCTGAGGCTTTTTCTCAAGATACTCGACAATTAATGGTAGAAATGATGAAATCTACAATCAATGCGGGAACAGCAAAACGAATGCGTTCACAATATGGATTGAAAAATGATCTGGCAGGAAAAACGGGTACAACGCAGGACAATAAAGATGGTTGGTTTGTAGGTGTAAGCCCTAAACTTGTAATGCTGTCTTGGGTTGGTAACGATGATCATCGTATCGGTTTTAGCAACACTGGGATTGGTCAAGGTGCAAATTCTGCATTGCCAACGGTGGCGCTGTTTTTAAAGCAAATGAATGCAGATAAAAAGTTTAATGACATAACCTCTGCTACTTTTGAGAAACCATCAGAAGATGTTATAAACGCCTTAGCTTGTGAGACTGAAAAACGCGACGGTTTTCTAAAACGTTTATTCACAAAAGACCAAAAGGAACGTGAGTTTGATACGTCTTCCGAAGAAAAGGAAAAGAAAAATAAAAAAGGGTTATTTGGTTTCTTGAAGAAGAAAAATAAAAATGACGATTAACTGGAATTCTTTATTACATTTGCAACTTCAAAAAAATATATTATTAACTCACGCTCAATAACCTTGAGAAAAAGGAATTGAGTACAGACCCCAAAACTTTATGAAAAATTTTAAATTTAACTTGCTAGCGTTATTAGTGATTTTTAGCATCGGCGTTACATCTTGTAGTTCTGACGATGATGCTGGAACTGTAGATTCTGATACGTTTATTAGAATCACAATTGATGGAACAGAGTATAACTTTACAAATATAGCAACAGCAGAGTCCTCAGTGGTAACTTTAAATGGAAATAATGGAGATGGAATATCCAATTCTGGAGATACCCAAGTAGCATTATGGTTTCCTGTAGATGCTGAAATTGGAACTTTTGATGTTGATGATACCTTTGAATCGACACATCAAGTATCATTTACATCAGATTCTTTAGGGTTTGGTTTTGATTTTGCTGAAAGTGGAACGATTACATTTACCCAAGTAACTGGAGAATACTTTGAAGGTACATTTACAGCTACAATAACTAACAGCGATAGTGAAACAATTACTCTTGAGAACGGTTCTTTTAGAGGATTTACTATAGACTAGACAGATAATACGACATTTTAAACTGTGTCGTAATTGAGTATATTAAAAGGGCAATTCCTAATTTGGGAATTGCCCTTTTTCTTTATTGATCATTTAAATGGGATTATAATTCTTCAATTTTCCGAAGAAAAAGAAATCATTATCTAGCGAGAATTTTAAAAAAGCATTTAGTTGATACTAATTACTTAAAACGAGTTTCTCACTCTTCTTCCTTACTTCCTTTTTTATCGTACTCTGTGATTTTCTTGTCTTGCTTTTTATCTGATTTTGCAATGTCTTTTGCGTGAGGTATTGGATGCTTTCCAACGGTCTCTTCGTAATTTGGATCTTTCATAATATTATTTTTAAAGTTTATTACTCTTCTGAATCTGTGAAGCTAGGGTCTACACCATCTTTGGTGGATTGATCTTTTTCGCTGTGTACTTTCTTGCTTCCGCGTGCGGTTTTGGTACTTGAATCGGGAATATCGCTTCCAGATGTTTTTTTATTGCTTTCGTCTTTTTCCATTTCTTTGATATTTAAATTAGAGAACTGAGTTTAATTGACTGATTTTTGATACGTATATTTTTAAAGTTACGTTTATTAAGCTGATTTTTCTATAAAATATTGATGTAAACTCGTTTGAGTTACATTTTTTTAGAATAAAGCACAATCGAGAAAAGCTACTAGTTTTTTGTTCTTTTAATGAACACAATTTTAGGTTTTAGCCTTAAAACATAATTATATGCTTGTTTATAATAGTGTTTTATAAAGCATGAATGATTTACTAAATAGATTAAAATGAAGGTGAGCTTGATTTGTCTTCCGAAGAAAATGAAAGAAAAGAAAAAAAGGAGCATTTGGATTTTTTAATGTGGAAAGACAAAGATTAACAAGTTGAGTTTTTAGATTGTATCTATTAATTTGTAATTTGGCTTCATCTAACCAATCGCAATACTTTCATTTTATTACTAATTGAAGAATTTGAAAAAAATCCTCTTTTTTATAACTTTATTAGTTTGCAGTGTTTTACACGCGCAATCCAGTTTGGATTCTCTTATTGGTGTACTTGAATTTAAGATGGATAAGAGAGCTGTTTTTGATCAAGAAAAAAAAATACGCATAAAAAATCTCGAAGCGCTTTTACTTTCTACAACAAATAGCCAAGAAAAATATAATATTCTAAGTGATATTATTGATGAATATAGATTTTATAGTTTTGATAAGGCTCTTGAGTATATTGAAAAAGCAATTGAGATTGCCGAAACACTCGACAATAGTTTGTATTTAACCAAAACCAAACTTGAGTTAAGTTTGTTGTTAGTAGATTCAGGAAGGTATAAAGAGTCTATTGATGCTTTAAACGAGATTAATAGGGATTCTCTTCCAACTTCCCTGGAGAACGATTATTACATAGCTTATAAAGAGGGATATTCTGGTTTAGAATATAATACCACTGTTAAACGAGCTAAAATTCGCTATTCTAAATTATATGCAGCCTATCAAGATTCTTTATATTCTAGATTGGATGCAAAATCTGAAGAAGCTTTACGATTAAAGGAAAAACAGTTAAGGGATTCCAGAAAACTAGATGAGGCTTTAAAAGTAAATTCCCAGCGCTTGAAGGATTTAAAAATTGGTGTTCGTGGTTTTTCATTAATCACATTTGAGCGCTCATTATTGTATGAACTCAAAAATAATCCTGAAAAACAAAAAGAGTATTTAATTTTATCTGCTATATCAGATATAGAGGCCTCTGTAAAAGATAATGCCTCAATTGGTAATTTGGCCAAAATAATGTTTGCTGAAGGAGATATTGATCGTGCACATGATTATATAAATTTTTCATTTGATGATGCCCAATATTATAATTCCCAGATTCGTTTTGTGAATATTGCCAATAGTTTACCCATGATCACGAAAGCATATGAGGAAAGAAGTGAAATGCAAAAGGATAAACTTCAAAATTCATTATTGTTTATAAGTGTACTGGCAGTATTTTTAACTATTGCAATTTATTTGGTGTTTAAGCAGTTGAAAAAATTATCAGTTGCCAGAAATAAATTAAAATCTGCCAATAAAAAACTGAATGAATTCAATTTAAAACTAAATGCATCTAATGAAGATTTAAAACGTCTTTATGAAGAACTTTCAGAATCTGATAAAGTGAAGGAACACTACATTGGCACATTCTTAAATCTATATTCAGAATACATCACAAAATTGGATGTCTATAGAAAACTAGTTAGAAAATATGTTAATGCAAATCAAATGAATGCATTACTGGAGTTATCAAAATCAAAACAGTTTGTAGATGAAGAATTAGAAATATTCAATAAAAATTTTGATAGCTCCTTTTTGCATATCTATCCAGATTTTGTAAAACGCGTCAATGAATTACTAAAACCTGACGAACAAATCATTTTAGAAGACTCGAGTGCACTTAATACAGAACTTAGAATATTGGCACTTATAAAATTGGGAATTACAAACAGTTCTAGAATAGCCAAGATTTTAAGATACTCAGTTAATACAATTTACAACTATCGCGCAGCTGTAAAAAGTGCTTCTAAAGACAAGCTTATCTTTGAGGATATGATAAAAAGTATTCAATAAAATTTCATAATTAATTTTTTTTCTTCCAAAATATCCATTATCCATTAAAATACCCATCTATTATTGTGTATTATTCATAAACAAAATCCACTTATTTGATTATAAGTGTTTTTTATAAATAATTGAATATTAGTAGGTTGTGCAATATTATTTATTCTGAAATTCCACTTTTTTGTATAATAGTATTGTTATGAGCACTCAATGTGTGTAAATTGCTACAACGTTTTCGAAATACTAATTAACCAAAAATGAAACGCTAATATCAATGAACATTAAAGGACTAAAATTTATTTCAATTCTTTCGATTTTTATATTTCAGGGAATTGTAGCAAATGCACAAAATACTGTGTCGGGTAAAGTAACAGATGTTAATGGAGTTCCCTTACCAGGCGTTTCAGTGATCGTAAAAGGTACAACAACAGGAATGAGTACCGATTTTGATGGTATATATACCATTAACTCTGATTTTTCAGAAGACTCAATATTAACATTTAGCTATTTAGGATATATAGCTCAAGACGTACCCATAAATGGGCAATCAAAAATCGATGTTACCTTAGAAGAAGACGTTAGCGCGCTAGACGAAGTGGTGCTAGTTGGTTATGGTTCTCAGCTTAAAAAAGATATTACGGGATCTGTTTCAACTATAGACGGTGAATCTTTTGAATCAAGACCAAATACTCAAGTGGGATCTTTAATACAAGGGCAGTCTGCAGGAGTGCAGATAGTGCCTAATTCAGGAAAGCCTTCAGCAGGATTTAGTATAAGAATTAGAGGTACGAATTCTATTAACGCTGGTAGTGAGCCTTTATATGTTGTTGATGGCGTTCCTACTACAGATACAAGATCAATTAACCCTACTGATATTGATGCCATAACCATTTTAAAAGATGCTTCATCTACCGCTATTTATGGAGCACAAGGTGCCAATGGTGTTGTATTGATAACCACAAAACGTGGTACAACATCTAAACCAAAAGTAACATTGGATATGTATACAGGGTTTGCACAAGTGTGGAATACTTTACCAGTATTAAATGGAGAGCAGTATAGGGATTTAATGACAGAACTAGGTTTGACACCACCAGGAGGTTGGGATAGCTATACAGAGCGAACAGATTGGCAAGATGAAATCTTTCAAAATGGATTTTCTCAAAACTATCAAACATCCATATCTGGTAGAACGGAATCAACAAACTATTATATATCTGCAGGTTATCTATCTCAAGAAGGTGCAGTAAAAAGTGCAGAACTTAACAGAACAAATTTTAAGATAAATATAGATCAACAAGTTAATGATTGGCTTAAAGTGGGATCTAGAATTGCTTATACAGAGTATAGAGATGTAGATGTTAATGACAATAATAATGTGAATTCAGGAGGTGTGCTTTTAGGAGCTTTAACCACTCCTTCAATCATTGGTGTTTTTAACGATGCAGGTATGTTTACTAGTAACCCATTTCAAAATTGGGAAAATCCTTTGGCAAGTACAGATGGTCTGGATAGGGAATTTAGAAGTCAGCGTTTTTTAGGAAATATTTATGTAGAAGCTCAAATCGCAAAAGGTCTATCTTATAGAATCAATTACGGTATTGACAATAATAATGGAATATTCGATTCGTTCTTAGATCCCTTTAGAACGGGATTTGGTGTTGCTATTGAAGGTCAAAGTATTAATAATACAAATAAAACTTCTTATTATATCGTAGAAAACACATTAAACTATAAGAGCGTTTTTGGCAAACATAATGTTGAAGCACTTATAGGATCTGTAAATCAAAAGTTTCTTTTTGAGAATAGCTCTATACAAGCACGAGGTTATGCTAGTGCAGCAATTACGACACCAAATGCTGGTATTCCTTTCTCTTCATCAGCTAGTAAATCTGAAAAGGCAAACTCCTCTTTTTTAAGTAGAGTGAATTACAGTTATGACGACAAGTATTTACTAACAGCTAATTTTAGAGCAGATGGCTCAAGTGTATTTGGACCAAATAATCGTTGGGGATATTTCCCTTCGTTCTCTTTAGGTTGGAGAGTTTCAAATGAAAACTTTATAGCAGACGATTCTTTTATTAACGACTTAAAGTTTAGAGCAGGTTGGGGAATAGTAGGAAATGATCAAATTAGAAATTACGCCTATTTAGGTCTTGTTGGTAGTGGTGCAAATTACCCATTTGGTACTAGTGCGCAGTCAGGAACATTCCCAGCATCCTTAGAAAATCTAAAATTAAAATGGGAAGAATCCCAACAAACCAATATAGGTTTAGATCTTAGTATTTTTGATAATCGCGTAAGCCTTACTGCAGATGCCTACGTTAAGAATACAACAGATTTGTTGCTGGATGCACCTTTGCCAACATCGACAGGTTTTAGCAGTGCATTTCAAAATATTGGGGAACTTCAAAATAAAGGAATTGAGTTTTCAGTAAATACCGTCAACTTTAAAAAAGATAATTTTTCTTGGAACACAGGTTTCAATATTTCATTTAATAGAAATGAAGTCATCAGTCTTGCAGGTACAGAACTTTTGGGAGGAAGTATTGCAGGAGGTAGAGGTGAAGCTAGTCTAGTGCGAGTAGGAGAGCCTTTAGGATCCTTATTTGGTTATATTTTTGGAGGTGTAGATCCAGCAACGGGAGATGCCTTTTACATCGATCGAGATGGAAATTCAACTTTTACACCTAGTGAAGATGATAGAACAATCATAGGAGATGCAAATCCTGATTTTTTCTACGGAATAACAAATACATTCAATTATAAAGGTTTTGGTCTTTTTGTTTTTCTTCAAGGATCACAAGGAAATGATCTGTTAAACGCAACACGCATAGAAACTGAAGGAATGATTGATCCTAAAAACCAATCCATAACCGTTTTAAATCGTTGGAGACAACCAGGAGATATCACAGATATTCCTAGAGCAAGTTTTGGAAACAGTGATAATTCTAGAGTATCTACAAGATTTATAGAAGATGCATCTTACTTAAGGATGAAAGCAATTACCTTAAGTTATAGCCTACCGCAAAGTGTATTGGAAACTTTAAACATAAGTAATCTTAAAATTTATGCTACAGGAGAAAATATTTTTACTATTACAGATTATTCTGGGTTTGACCCAGAGGTAAACGCCTTTGGTGGAAGCAATACAGTTAGGGGAATCGATTTTGGAACCTATCCTCAAACTAGAAATTTAATTTTTGGTTTAAACGTTACATTTTAAAAAAAAAGCTATGAAAACATTAAAAATCTTAATCTTTTTTCTAATAACAATCGTAACATTTTCGTGTGATGATTATTTAGATTTAGAGCCAATTTCCGAAGAAACAAGTGCAAACGCATATGATAGCGCAACTCAAATTGAAGCTGCATTGGTTGGAGCGTATGAGTCCTTTCAATCTTCAGAGTATTATGTTTGGGACAATATTTTATTTCAGGATGTACGATCAGATAATTGCTATGCAGGCGGAGATAACCCAGAGATATTTCAAATCGATTATTTAGATATTGAGCCAACACATTCTCGTTTATTTACACATTGGTCTAATATATACAATGCTATTTCTAAAGCAAATTTGGTTTTGGACCGTGTAGACTTAGTTGAAGATCAACTATTGACAGATGAGCGAAGAGAACAAATAAAAGGTGAAGCTTATTTTTTAAGATCATACCATTATTTCACATTGGTTAAACTTTGGGGAGGCGTACCTTTGATATTAAGTCCAGTAACATCAACAGAAGCAGAAAGTGTAAACATACCTCGATCTTCAATTGAAGAGGTGTATGCTCAAATTACTTCAGATTTGGAACTAGCTGCAACGTTGCTTCCAGACGTTTATGGAAGTGATGCAAACATCAATAAGGCAAGGGCTACAGCTGGAGCAGCGCATGCATTGGCAGCAAAAGCATATGCACAACAACCTTCCCCAGATTATACAGCAGTGTTGCAACATATAAATGATGTGGAGAGTAGCGCAGCAAATTATGTATTGATTGAGTATAGTCAGCTTTTTGATGGTAATAACTACAATAATGCAGAGTCGATTATTGAAGTGCAATATTTGGGAGGTAACGAAGGTAATTATGGGCCACAATTATTATTGCCACCATCTATAAGTGGCGATAGCTGGAGAAAGTTTGTGACACCATCAGTAGATATCGTAAATGCTTTTGATGCTGAAGGCGATACCGTAAGAAAAAATGCTTCAATCCTATTTGAAAGTGTACAATGGGTTGATGAATTTTGGGGTAATAATCCAGGTAGTTCGATACCGTTTAGCTATAAGTGGAAAAATGCAGATGGGTTTGCAAGTTCAGACCGACAGTATTTATTGCGATATGGAGACATTGTTCTTTTAAAAGCAGAGGCTTTCAATGAACTCAATCAATTGGGTTCTGCAATTTCCGAAGTCAATAGAATTAGAGACCGTGCAGATTTGCCTGATCTTACAGAGGCTCAAAGTAACTCACAAGAAACTTTGAGAAATACCATTCTTAAAGAACGTCGATTAGAATTATTTGTAGAAGGCCATAGATGGGATGATCTAGCGCGTTACAACGTGTTGGTCTCAACTATGAACAACTTAGAAGAAATTGATTTAAGAAACGGAAATGCAGTTAATTATAACATGACCGAAGCAAAGAAACTTTTACCAATACCACAGCAGGAGTTGGATAGAAATCCTGCATTAGTTCAAAATCCATTATAAAAAATAATTCCTATGAAAAATAAATATTTACACATTGCAACGTTAGTTGTAATTGCATTAATCGCTTTAGTGTCTTGTGACACTGAGGATAACCTTCAACCAGAAGGACAATGGACGCTGAGTATGCCAAACATTTTGGCACCAACGTCAGACGATGTTATCGTTTTAGATGAAACTACTCCTAATGAAACTATTACTTTCAACTGGGAAGCTTCGCAATCATCTGCAGGCTATGCAGTGACCTATGAGGTTTTGATTGATACTCTAGGCACGACAGATTTTAGTACACCAATTTTATCTATTGAATCTTCAAATAATGGTACAGAAACTTCTGTTTCTATAAGTTACGAAACGATTGATCAATTACTATCGTATTCTGGATATCAAGCTAACGCAGAAGCGAGTGTCTCATTTGCGGTTAGAGCCAATAGTTTAAGTAAATCTGCTCAATCTACAGGTGGATTGAATGTTATTCGTTTTGAAAATGATGAAATAGCTCCTAGGCTTTTCATTTCTGGAACCGCAACAGAGAATAATAATATACTCTCTGAAGCTATAGCTTTAAAACGCCTTACAGATGCTAACGGAACAAACTCAAATATTCATGAAGTGTATACTAGTCTTGTAGCTGGCGAAACCTATAAATTTTACAGCGAACGTTCTTTACCTGCATTACAATATGGAGGGAGTGATGGTGCTTTAGAATTATTTGGATCAGGTATTGTTGCAGAAAATTCTGGGCAATATAGAATAAGAGTAAATCTAGATACAAACACATACGAGTTGTTGCAAATTGATTTTTGGAGCATGGTAGGTACACCGGTCTTAGGAGGTTGGGGAGGAGACCAACCTTTAAATTATCAAGGTAACGGTATTTGGAGTGCATCTATAAATCTTTTAGAAACTGGCGGATTCGCGTTTAGAGCAAACGGAGACTGGGCATATTTACTAAAACGAGAAGTTGGAACTCCAAATACGGTAGTTCTAGAGAGTGATGCAGAAAATCAAGGTGTTATGGTAGAGGATATTCCAAATAACCAAATTGGTTTATATGTTGTGACTTTAGATCTTTCCGCAGAAAATTATTCCTTTTCATTCGAAGAAGATAATACAGTGGTAGAGCCAATAGCAACTCCAGAGCAGTTGTTTCTTTTTGAAAATGGAACAATGGTCATGGAATTTTCAAAAAGTGGAGATGTGTTTAGCATCAGTGAATTTTTACCAATGCAAGCAAGTAGTACCTATAGTCTAAATAGTGCAATGGATGGTTCAGGTATTTCTTATTCTGTAAACGGAATTCTTGCAGATAGCGCAACACCAGATGGAGATAGTGTGTCAGACGCTATAACGCTGGTTGAAAATTCCAATACCTTCACTTTAGTGACCGATAGAGCATTAAGGCTTAATATAGATTTTAGTGTACCACAATTGAGTTGGACGTATTACAATTTCAAGTTGTTCCATTGGCAAGTTTGGGAAGAACGTACAGAAACATTAATGACCTATTTACATCCAAATACATTTACAGTGACCACAAGTTTAAATGCGGGCTTTGATACCAAGTTTATTAGTCCTTATGATTATGATCTAGGGAGTGATGATCCAAGTGCTTCAACAGGAAACCTTATAAATGCTGGTGGATCTAATCTTTTAAACATTGATGAAGATGGCACTTATACCTCTACGATCATATTAGAAAATGATTACCAAACAGGGACTTACGAGTTTATTCAATAATCAAATTAAATAAGAGTTTAAAAAATGAAACTACTTAATATCAATACTATGAAATTTTTAATTGTTACTCTATTTATATGTTTAGCGCAATCCTGTAATGATGATGAAACACCAAACTACTTGCCACCTGAGCAGGCAGATGTTGACGTTGAATTCTATTTGACAACAGCAGATAAGTCAAGTCTCATCCAATTACAGACTAATAATATATTCCCGTTATCTCAAAATAATAATGTAACAATCTCTGTAAATGAGAACCAGACATATCAAGAAATGGACGGGTTTGGGTTCTGTTTAACGGGTGGAAGCGCTCAACTTATTAATAATATGTCTTCTATAGATAGAAACAATTTACTAAATGAGCTCTTCGGAAATGGGCCAAACAGTATAGCTACGTCTTATTTGAGAATAAGTATTGGAGCTTCAGATTTAGATGATAATGTATTTACATACAATGATTTACCATCAGGAGAAACCGATGAAAACTTGGATAATTTTTCCATCAACCCAGATATGGCAGATTTAGTACCTGTACTTAATCAAATATTAGAAATCAATCCTAATATCAAAATTTTGGGATCACCTTGGACAGCACCTTTATGGATGAAAACAAATGAAAGTTCTGTTGGAGGAGAGTTGAAACCACAATATTACTCCACGTACGCAAATTACTTTGTAAAGTACATCCAAGCGATGCAATCTCAAGGTATTACAATTGATGCGATTACTGTTCAAAACGAACCTGAAAACCCATTCAACAATCCAAGTATGGTAATGAATGCAGCTCAGCAAATAGATTTTATTGGCAATCATGTTGGTCCTGCATTTGCAAGTGCTAATATTTCTACTAAAATCATTGCATTTGATCATAATCCAGACAACACAAATTATCCAATAGCAGTACTTAATGACGATACAGCAAGAGAGTATATTGATGGATCTGCATTTCACTTATATGCAGGTCAAATTAGCGATCTAAGTGTAGTCAAAAATGCGCATCCAGATAAAAACATCTATTTCACAGAGCAATGGATCCAAGCACCAGGAGATTTTGATAGTGATATTAGATGGCATCTTAGGGAGCTAATAATTGGCGCGACAAGAAATTGGAGTAAAACAGTTTTAGAATGGAATTTAGCAGCAAATCCAAACAATGGTCCATATACAGATGGTGGTTGTACAGAATGTTTGGGAGCAATTACCATAGATGGAAATAACGTGACTAAAAACTCAGCATATTACATAGTGGGACAAGCTTCAAAATTTGTACCTGCCAATTCTAAACGAATAGAGTCTAACTACATTACTGATCTTCCAAACGTAGCGTTTTTAACTCCAGATGACCAAATAGTTGTCATTGTATTAAACAATACAGATACGCAAAAGAATTTTAATATTAACGTACAATCCGAACCAGTCACAACAATATTGCCTGCAGGTTCTGTTGGGACTTATGTTTGGTAATTTAAATTATATATGTTAAAAAAATATATCATAATATCATCTATTTCTTTTGTATTGTACTCGTGCAATACCAAGTCGAATAGTAATGATGTCGCATTAAATGAAGTTGAAACTGAAACTAAAGCAGAGAAAGAAAAAATCTCGTTTTTAGGAAAAGAAGTAAAGGTTTATACAACTGCCCAGGACACAGATAAAAAATTATCATTAGAAAATGAGACGTACACATTTTCAAAATCTAAACAACCTCTAGAAACAGAGATTGGAGTATTTGTAAATCCTGAGAAACAATTCCAAGAATTCCTGGGTATAGGTGGCGCAATTACCGATGCTTCTGCTGAGGTCTTTTCGCAATTAAGCACAGACAAGCAGGAGGAGTTTTTGAAGGCTTATTTTTCCGAAGAAGGTATTAATTACAATATTATTAGAACCAGTATCCATAGTAGTGATTTTGGTTTAGGAAGCTTTACTTACATCGATGAAGGGGATAAGGAATTAAAAAGTTTTTCTATTGAGAAAGATCGTGAAAAGCGTATTCCTTTAATCAAAAGAGCAATCGAACTTGTTGATGAAGACCTCGTTTTTTATGCAAGTCCATGGAGTCCTCCAGCGTTTATGAAAACCAATAATCATATGCTTAAAGGCGGTAAGTTATTGCCAGAATATTATCAAACCTGGGCAGACTATTTTGTGAAGTTTATAAAAGCTTATGAGGATGAGGGAATCCCGGTTTGGGGAGTGACCATTCAAAATGAGCCCATGGCTACACAACGTTGGGAATCTTGTATTTATTCTGCGGAAGATGAGCGTGACTTTCTAAAAAATAATTTGGGACCAACTTTTGAAAAAAACGGACTGTCAGATAAGAATATAGTGGTTTGGGATCATAACCGTGATCTTATTTCACATAGAGCCAATACTATTTTTGAAGATGAAGAAGCTTCAAAGTATGCTTGGGGTATTGGGTTTCATTGGTATGAAACTTGGACTGGAGGAGAGCCGAAATATGATAATCTAAAAAATATCAAAGAATCTTTTCCGACGAAAAACTTATTGTTTACAGAGGGATGCCAAGAGAAATTTGATGCCACTCAATACCAAAGATGGTCTAATGCAGAGCGTTATGGTAATTCAATGATCAACGATTTTAATAGTGGTACAGTGGGTTGGACAGATTGGAATATTCTTCTAAACGAAAATGGTGGACCAAACCATGTACAAAATTTCTGCTTTGCACCAATTCATGCAGACACTAAAAACAATGAGTTGATTTTTACGCCTAGTTATTACTACATTGGGCATTTTTCAAAATTTATAACCCCAAAAGCAAAACGAATAAGCACGACAGTGAGCAGGAGTACTCTAGAAAGTACTTCTTTTCAAAATTTGGATGGTAAGATCACAACTGTTGTTATGAATAAAACTGATGAGGCTATCAATTACAAATTAATAGTAGCGAATGAGACCATTAGTCTCAATATCCCTCCTCATGCTATGCAATCATTAATCTATTAATCATAAAAAAAATAAATATTATGAAAAAAAATTACACAAAACAATTAGTAATGCTCATCTTAACTTTGAGTATGAGTGCACTGTCATTTGCACAAATTATTGCAGATGGAACTTATAAAATTTTAAATGATGTTCATTCTGAAGTAATGAGCATAAACACCGTTGCGGGAGATCTTATTGTTGGTAGAGCTATTATGGCAGTACCAAATTCTACAGATGATTTACAACTTTGGTCGTTTATGCATCAAGGTGGAGATGTTTATAAGATTCAAAATGTTGGAGATGGCTCTACTTTGGGTGTAAAAGATGGATGGTGTGGTCAATTTGGGGATGTACAAGTTGGGTTTGATGCCTCTAATCCATACGTTCTTATTAAAGTATCTGCAGCAGATGCAATGGACACTTATGTTTTTGAAATCGCTTTTGATGCGAGCTGTAATTTTGGTTCAACAAACGACCCAATAAAATGTTTTGATATTGATGGTGGAAATTCTGGTGCTAAGATTCAAACGTTTGATATTAATACAGGAAACCCTAATCAGCAATTTAAAATTGTTTTACCAGGCTCATTAAGTACAGACGATCTTAATTTTCAATCGGAAATTAATTCACATTATCATAAGAGTAGTAGAGTTTTTACTTTAAGTGCCAATACTAATATTTCTATTTCAAACATTCAGATTTTTGATTTAAATGGAAGGCTAATAAATACAGATAACGTTATCGATAATAATCAAGCAAATTTAGATTTTAAAGAAAATGCGAATGGTCTCTATTTTGTAAAGATTGATCTAAATAACAATCAACAAGTTGTAAAAAGAGTGCTTGTATACTAAACTACATGGTTAGTTCCTTTATTTTTAAGGATTTAGTGACTTGTAATTAAGCAAAAGAAAATCATGAAAAAAATACTTTTTGTTTTCAGCCTATTTATAGGCTTAGGCGTTAGCGCACAAAATTTAGAACAAAGTGCAACCATAGATTTTGGTCCAACTGGTGGAACAAATGGTGCAGTAACAGCAAGTCCAGACTCCAATGGAAATTATTGGAACAATGCCACATCTGGTACTTTGGGAACTAGTATAAGTTTAGTCAATACTCTAAATGCAGCTTCTGGTTTTACCATGGAAGTGACCGATAGTTTTATTGTAAATAACTCTGTAAACTATGGTCCAACAACAACAGATGCTTCGCAACTAGGGGATTTGTCCATACAATCAGCAACCCAAGATTATTTTTATTTAGAAACTAGTGCATCGGGTAACAATACTGGGCAATTAACGTTTTCGGGTTTAGATGTAAATAACGCTTATAAATTTTATGTATTTGCTTCAAGACCGACGGGAAGCACAAGAATAACAAATTATATTTTTACTGGTGATGAGATATTTAATGCAACAGTTCAAACTAGTGATGGAGGCTCGGGAAATTTAGATAATGTATTGGAAACGCAACTTTTACTTCCTAATGCAAGTGGCGAGATTACGATAGGTTTGTCTATTGCTCAAGGAGGTTTTGGTTATATTAACACCTTAAAGTTTGAAGAATACAGCAATGTGACTTTCGTGGATGTTGCATCCATTAGTGTTGCAGGTAATGATATTAACCAAACCGGACAAACATCTCAAATGACTGCTGAGGTATTACCAGCAAATGCTACAGATCCATCAGTAATTTGGAGTGTAGATGATGAATCTATTGCAGTAATTAACAGTAATGGTTTGCTAGCACCAGTATCTAACGGAACTGTCACTGTAAAAGCTACAAGTGTAGATAATCCTTCAATATTTGGCGATTTGACTATTACAGTTTCAAACCAAACTACCGAACTGTATTTTTCAGGAACAGCTACCGAAAATGGAGATAATGTTTCCACAGCAATTCCAATGAAAATGGTTACTGGTGTAGATAATGCAGTAACTCCTATTTTCGAAATTTACACCTCTTTAAACGAGACGGGAAATTTCAGTTTTTATACTTCTCAAGATGGAAGTGCTCAAATTTATGGAGCTGGATCTAGCACTGGAGAACTTCAAATTAATGGAGCTGGAATTGATGCTTCGGAAAGTGGACCAGTTTTAATAACTGTTAACTTAGATGATAATACCTATTCAATTTTACCAATAAATTGGAGTGTCGTAGGTAGCTCAATCCCTAATAGTTGGAGCGGAGATGAACCTTTAACATATCAGGGAGATGGTATTTGGTCTGCAACTATAGATATGACTACTGTAAATAGCGATACTAACCCTAGATTTATATTTAAAGGAAATCAAAATTGGAGCTATGTAATTAAGAAAATTGCAGGAACACAATCCGTTGTTTCAGAATCTCAAGGCAATCAATTTGGTATTCTTTTACAAGATATCGACTTAAACTACGGAACTTTTCTAATTACTTTAAATCTATCAGATTACACATATAGCGTAGAATGTGATGATATTGATGATTATAAAGTGTCATTTATGGGATCTTCTGTTGCTAGAGGTGTTGGAGCCACAAATCAAGAAGGATATGCTTACCAATATGATGTATTGTTATCACAAAGAGCATCTAATGGAAGTTCACCATTTTACAGATCTAATATTTCTGTAAGCGGAAATAATACTGTTGCAGTTTTAAATAGGTATGAAAAAGATTTGATTGGAGATTGTGGTACCTACGTGGTCTATGGGTTATCATTAGGAAACGAGGGTGTTCATGAAAACGGACAGTCTGCTTTTGATCAATTTGAGACTAATCTTCAAATTTTAATTCAGAAGGCAATTGATGACGGTAGAGTTCCTGTGATCATGAATAACTATACACGTGGAGATTATAATGCATCAGATTATAACTTCATTAAGCAAATGAATTTATTAATTGGCCAATGGGATTTACCAAGTGTTAACCTTTTAGGAGCAGTTGATAATGGCACTGGTAATTGGGCCACAGGTTACGAAGATGATTATTTACATCCAAACGACGCTGGTCATACTGAGTTTTTTTATGCTATGGTACCATCGTTATTTGATGCTTTAGAAGCCAACAAACCACAACCGGTATTTACTGATGCCACAGAGATTTCTTTATCTCCTTCATCCATCAATAGTTTAGCGTTTACACCTGAAAATATAGTGCATCCATTTACAGTGTCTTTAGATTTTAAAACAAATAATAACGGACAAATTATAGCCTATTCAACAGATAATACATCTAATGGAACTGTTGGAATAGACGCAAATGGATATTTAAAGTACACTTCACCTACTGGTGCTACAATTACAGATAATATTACAGTTAATGATAATACTTGGCATAATGTAACGCTTACACATTATTATGCAAGAGGAGAAACTTTTTTATATAGAGATGCTAATTTAGTAGGATCTTATGCAGAGCAATTAGAGACAGATACGTTTAATGTTCACGGTTCTTCATCACCTGCAAATGTGAGTTACAAAAACTGGTTGTTCTATCGGTCAGGTATGACTTCAGAAGAAATCACAACGGTTCACAACGGTACATTGCTAAAATCTAGTCTAGAGCTTTATGCGCCTTTAGACGAAGCGGGAGTTTTGGGTGATGATCCTTATGCAAATCTTGCTCAAAGCACAAATACTGTTGATGCTACAAATTTTACTTTAGGAGCGATGGATATTGATAAGAGAAATCTTATTCAAATTCATCCCAATCCTGTCAAAAATGTATTGAACATAAATACTGCTGAAAATATAAAAGAAGTAAATGTGTATAGTCTTACAGGCGTTTTGCTAAATACCATAAATTCTAATAAGCAAATAAGCTTTAAAGATTATACCACAGGCTTATATGTAGTTAAAGTTGAAACGTCTTTAGGATCTCAAACTTTTAAAATTATTAAGGAATAGTTGCTAAAAAAAGCGAAAATCTATATAAAGTTTAATGTTTTATATCATGGCATAATTGACACAAATAGTTAACCAAATAAGTATTTACAGTCTTACAGGAAGTTTGTTGAATACTGTAAAGCTCAATAATTCTGTGAATTTAAGCACTTATGATTCAGGTTTGTACATGGTTGAAATTGAAACATCAACAGGACTTCATACTTTGAAGATTATTAAAGAGTAATTAAAAGTTATGAAAAAGAGTTTGTTATTTGCTTTGCTTATCATTCCGTATCTTGTTCTTAGTCAGAATAAAACCGAAACCATCAGATTGTTTTTCCTTGGCGGTCAATCCAATATGAATGGTTTTGGGTACAATAAAAAGTGAACTAAGATTTAAATGATAGCAGCCGGTTTACATACTGCAATTTTAAACGTGAGCTGGGATGGAGTTCCAGAGATTGCATTTTTTTAACTCCGTCATCCCCATTTACAATTGGCTAGTCGTAATAATATCTCAAGTAATAACTTGGCTAATTATTCTTTGATTTATAGCCCTAAAATTTTTAGTCCTATTTTATTAGCTTCTGCTAAACTTGTTTTTTTGTTGAATATGATTAATGTACTGGCGCAGAATCCATATTGAATTTTATTGCTTTTGGGATTGAAACATATCACGTTTTGAATGTTGTTGACATATTTTATCTAATGATTATATAAGGAACGTCTAATTCCCAGTTCTAAACCTCGCAATTCTGCAAGACCTCTTAAACGTCCAATACCAGAATATCCCGGATTTGTTTTCTTTTTAAGATCATCCAGCATTTTGTGGCCATGATCTGGTCTAAATGGCATTCGAAAATCTTTTCTTCCATTCTTTTTACGCTCTAATTGTTGTTCAATCAATGCTTTCATAACACCAAACATATCGACGTCGCCATCTAGATGATCTGCTTCATGGAAGTTGCCATAGTCATCCCGTTTTGTAGCTCTTAAATGAATAAAATGAATACGATCTCCCAAGCGTTCAACCATGCCCACCAAATCATTGTCGGCTCTTACTCCAAAAGATCCTGTGCAAAATGTGAGCCCGTTGTTTGGGCTCTTAACTGCCTCGTATAAATCTACAATATCCTGTTCTGTACTTACAACTCTTGGCAATCCAAGAATTGAAAAAGGTGGATCGTCTGGATGGATACACATCAAAATGCCTGCTTTTTCTGCGGAAGGCATAATTTCCGATAGGAAATAAAATAGATTTGCTTTCAATTCGTGAGTACCAATACCTTTATAGGTCGATAGAATTTGGTTGAATTCCTTTAGTGTGTAGCCTTCTTCTGCACCAGGTAGTCCAGCAATGATATTATTTATTAATTGTTTTTGTACTTCTTCGGAAGCATTCTGAAGGAAAAGTTTAGCGTCTTCCTGTTGTTTCTGGTTGTAATCATGTTCTGCTCCGGGACGTTTCAGAAGAAATAATTCAAAAGCTGCAAATGCTGCAGCTTCAAAACGAAGAGCAGTCGATTTATCTTCAATTTCATAATCGAGATTGGTACGCGTCCAGTCTAAAACTGGCATAAAATTATAGCATACAATGTCAATACCACACTCGCCTAGATTTAAAAGTGTTTGTTTGTAATTTTTGATGTAGGCTTTATAATCTCCAGATTTTGTCTTTATGTTTTCGTGAATTGGTACGCTTTCTACAACAGACCACGTCAACCCAACGCTTTCAATTTCAGATTTACGTTTTTTAATATCGGCAATAGTCCAAACTTGACCGTTTGGAACTTGGTGTAACGCTGAAACAACACCTGTTGCTCCAGATTGTTTTATATCTAAAAGAGAGACTGGGTCATTTGGACCATACCATCTCCATGTTTGCTCTAGTTTTAAACTCATAATCTCTATTTAAACACCACTGTAAGCAGCAAATCCTCCATCAATTGGTACAACAACACCTGTTACAAATTTCGAACCTTCTCCACACAACCATAATGTCGTGCCCACCAAATCTTCTGGTTCACCGTAGCGACCCATTGGTGTTTGGTCTATAATCTGTTGTCCGCGTTTTGTTAGACTTCCGTCGTCATTAGTTAATAGGGATTGGTTTTGATCTGTCAAGAAAAAACCAGGAGCCAGAGCATTAACTCGAATACCAACTTTAGAAAAGTGAACAGCCAGCCACTGTGTGAAATTTGATACAGCAGCTTTTGCACCGCTATAAGCTGGAATTTTGGTTAGAGGTGTAAAAGCATTCATGGAAGAAATATTCAAAACACTGCAACCGTCTCTGCCAACCATATCTTCTGCGAATACCTGAGTTGGTATTAATGTTCCCAAAAAATTTAGGTTAAACGTGAATTCGATTCCTTTTGGGTCTAGGTCAAAAAAGGTTTTAAATCCTTCTGTTGTGTTTTTTAAATCTACCATTTCAAAAAAAGGATTAGAGGTCGTTCCCAATGGATGATTTCCACCTGCTCCATTTAATAGGATATCACATTTTCCAAATGCTGAATTGATTTCTTTTTTAGCTTCTATTAAGGAATCTTTTTCCAAAACGTTAGCAGCTACACCAATTGCTTTTCCACCATTTTCATTAATTTTTTCTGCAACTTGATTGGCTGCTTCTTTTCTTAAATCTAACACAGCAATATTGTGTCCCTCTTTTGCTAATGCTTCTGCTAAAGTGCTACATAAAACACCTCCAGCACCAGTTACTACTATTGTTTTACCCATTAAATTTTGATTAGTTTATAGTTTGTTGTCTAAATCAACCTCAAAATAAATAAGTTTGATTAAAATATCAAGGAGAATAGGTGGTTTATTGGATTTGGAACAACTGTATTACCAATTCTGGACATTATATAACCTCTATGAATTCTATAAATATTTCGAAAGTTTCTTCTTTACCATTACCAATTAATAACTGCATTTCAACAACATCTTCACCGTCATAATTTGGTACGTTTACTGGTTCACCGTGATATGTTGCCTCCATCTTATTAAAAGGGATACTGATGGTTTCCCATTTACCGTCACCCTTGGTAGGAAAAGTATAAGCGTAAGAATGACGACCCTTTGGCGCTCTAACGCGAAAGTTGTAATCTTTGCCATCTCCTTTTAAGCGTAATAAGAAAGATTCTGAATTATTAGGGATAATGTAAGGATCCTTTTCTACAGTTTGGTGAATTGAACAAAATCCACCATCATTTTCTAAAGAAACCTTACCAGAAAAATGTGCATAACTGTCATCTGTCATTTTGAGGTTGCTATCTGATCTACCACCCATAACGACATCATCCTGTATACGCCATTTACCTTTACCCTGTTCAGGAAAACTGTAAAGTGTTGTTTCAGTTTGATCTTTTTTAGAATTATTCTGGTTTTCTGTTGCTTTATTTTGATTGGACATACAAGACGTTATTAAAATTATAAAAATTATTGTTTTCATCACACTACTATTTTATAAATAAGAGATATAATTATTGAAAAATTGAGCAGCTTATTTAATGTATTTACTAACCGCTAGAATCTTCAGAATATTGGTTGAAGATGATAAAAAATCCCGTAGCAATTTAGCTCAAATCAAATTATATTTACTCTAATTGGTTACACTTTGATAGTTTATGGTTAGTTGTGCGCTAATTTTGAATTAAAGAGATGGATTTGCTTATTGTAAAATATCGCTTAAAAATACAAAACCCTGTAAATAAGTCATTTACAGGGTTAATTGTGGAGTCGGAGAGAATCGAACTCTCGTCCAAACAAGCTATTAAAGAGCCTTCTACACGTTTAGTCTTTCATTGGTTTTTCGATGCTGAGCTGGCAAAAGACAACCCACTCAACACTTATCTTTTTAATCTCGAAAGTGCGTCAAAGCGCCACACGATCTAAGTCAATATTTTCGATGCCTCTAATAAGAACGCCATTAACCAAGGCTTTCTGGAGACATTTAGCCTTCCTACCTAGTAGGAACTAGCTTAATCTTACTATAATTCAGATTAGGCAGCTAAAGCGTAGTTATTCTCGCCGATTAAAAAGTTGACCTAGCCTTTTACGTGTTTCAAAGTCATTACACGACGTGCTTACCGTTCAATAAGTCTCGCTGTCAAAACCAGTCGACCCCATTTTAGTGATAATTTTGGCGTTACCTTTCAGGTCAGGCTTTCACTACTCGCTCTCTACGAGGAGCTCAAACAAACCGTTCAATCCTTAACGCGCTTACCCAATGTACTGTAATAACAGTAAAAGGAGTGCAAAACTACTAAAATTTATTGTACAAAAGTTATACCAAAATCAATATTTGGAAATATGGCGCAAAGAGTATGTTTTATCCTATCTAACGTTAGTATCTGGATATTTAGATTTTATTAGCATGAAAACACCATAAAGTGCCACACCCACAGCAACAATACCTAATACTATAGTTCCAAATTCGTTCTGCAATAAGTTAAAAGCATCGGTTCTGTTAATATCTCCACTAGAATTGCTCATGCCAGCCTTAAAAAATAAATATGCCATGATACCAATAACTATTCCTCTAGCTGTAAAACCCATTTTTCCAGATTTTATTAATAAACTTTGTGCGTCACTATCAATACCAGCATGCTCCACATCCTCTTTGTACTTGCCTGAATATGCCACATATAATTCATATATCGCCTTACCCAATAATATAATGGCAATCACAAAAGCGATAATGTTACCATAATCTGAATTAAGTAATTTAGAACTAGAACTAGAACCAGAACCTCCAGAAGAACCGCCAAATGCCATTTTTAAAGCAGAATATGCAAAAAATCCATAAACTACACCACTTGCCCCATAAGCCACACGTTTAAAATAACCCTTAGCATCATCATCAAGATTCTTTGGGTTTGCAAAGGCCTGATAGAGTCGGTATAACATATAGCAAACGAGGCCTAATCCTAAAATAGCGAGCAATACTTTTCCATAAGACTGCTCTGCTAAAAATTTTAGAATGCCATCTTTACCACTTTTACTTCCTCCTTGTCCAAAAGCAGCGAGTGCAGTAAGTACACCAATTAGTAAATACACAATTCCTTTCGCGCCCATTCCCAAACGGGCTATCATTTCTTTTTTTGAACTCATTTTGTTTTTATGTTGGTTACATCCTTAATATCTGTAATACTGTTGAGGTTTATTAACTGTTTTAAAAAATTTAGTAACGCAAAAGAGACATCCTTTTCTTTTTAACAACGTTATGTTTATTTTTAATGCTATAAATTTTTTAGATAATGATACAGGAAGGCACAAAAGTTAAATGGAAATGGGGAAAAGGGACAGCAACAGGAAAAGTCCAGGAAACCTACACAAAAAAAGTCACTAAAACCATCAAAGGAAACGAGGTCACCAGAAACGGAGAAGAAGGCGACAAAGCACTTTACATACAACAAGAAGATGGTGATTACGTTTTAAAATCTGAAAGTGAAGTAGAGCGCGCAGATTGAATGGCCAATTGTTTGTTAAGATTTAAAAATCAACTTATTTTCGTAGGAAGAAACTAGTTTTCCGTTTTCACGGAAATGAAAATAAATTTTCAATGAAATTTGCCATTATCAAAGAACGCAAAAACCCACCAGATAGACGTGTGGTATTCTCACCCGAAAAACTGGCAGAGGCACAACTTCAATTTCCAGAAGCTCAATTTGTGGTTGAATCATCAGACATTCGTGTGTTCTCTGACGATGCCTATCGTGAAAAAGGATTCACGGTAACAGATGATGTTTCAGATTGTGATGTAATGATTGGTGTTAAAGAAGTGCCTGTTGAGGCATTGCTTCCGAAGAAAAAATACTTTTTCTTTTCGCATACCATAAAAAAACAACCTTATAACAGAGAATTGCTTGTTGATATGCTAAATAAGCAAATCGAGATGTACGATCATGAAACCATTGTCAAGCAAAGTGGAGCAAGATTGATAGGTTTTGGTCGATATGCTGGACTTGTTGGGGCTTACAATGGGTTTAGGGCTCTGGGTTTGCGTGACGGATTATTCAAACTACCAAAAGTAGAAACGCTTGCAGATTTGAACGCTGTTAAGGCAGAATTAGATAAAATAAAACTACCAAACATAAAAATTTTACTTACAGGTACAGGCAAAGTAGCACTTGGCGCCAAAGAGATTTTAGATCATTTGGAGATTAAAGAAGTTAGTGATGCTTTGTACCTCACCTCTCAATTTACAGAACCGGTCTACGTCATGGCAGACGTTATGGAATACGCAAAACGAAAATATGGAAAAGTAGGTGACAAGTGGGAGTTTTATAAAGACCCAAGTGATTACGAAAGCAATTTTATGCCTTATGCCAAAGAAACCGACTATTTTATAGCTGGTCATTTTTACGGAAATAATGCACCCTATCTATTCACAAGAGAGGATGCAAAACATCCAGATTTTAGAATAAATTTAGTGGCAGACATTTCATGTGATATTGACGGTCCTGTAGCGAGCACAATAAAACCGTCAACCATTGCAGATCCTTTTTATGGTTACGATCCACTTACTGAAAAAGAAGTTGCTTTTGATGCTAAAGGTGCTATTACAGTTATGGCTGTAGATAATTTACCGTGTGAATTGCCAAAAGATGCCAGTGAAGGGTTTGGAGATATGTTTTTAGAAAACGTCATCCCAGCATTTTTTAATGGCGATGCTCGCGGAATTTTAAAACGAGCAAAAATCACAACTTCGGAAGGTAAGCTCACCGAGCGTTTTAAGTATTTGCAGGATTATGTGGATGGGGAATAATTAGTCAATAGGAAAATACTCCACAACCTCAAAATCAGCTTTATTAAGCTCTAAATAGAAATAGTGCATGGTGTCCTTTTTATTAAATTCACCATTATTATCGGTGTCTTCTAAAGTTTTGAAATAAAGCCTTTTATTTATAACCATTTCTTTCCATTGCACTAAATCTTGTAATTGTGGTGAAATTCTTTTAAAAATTGAGCCATCAATATCACTAACGTAAATCGACTTTAAATCCTTTTGATCCAATTTTCCGTTGGCATTTGTATCTTTATCAATAACATCATAAACGTAAAAGCCATTTTTCGTATCTTCAAAAATCATAAAAAGAAAAGACATTTGATGTATCTTAATAACCTCATTTGTAAGTGGTTTTAAAACATCTGAATTTACTTTTTGAAACTTCACATTAGATAAATCTCCTGCAATTTTATATCCATTAAAATTGGCAACACGATAATCTCCAGAATAATAATCCGCTCCACTAAAATATTCTGCTCGTGATTTCTGAATTTTATAATTACCAATTGGGTGAATGATATAGTTTGTGCTGTCGATATAGATTGGTAAATCTGCAATATCAACAGTATTATCTTCTTTTTTTACTGCGGAAGGTGTCATCTTAGTTTCAATGACTTTTCTGTTATCTCGTTTTTTACAAGCGTTCAACGAAAGAATAGCAATGAGTATTAAAATATAATGTTTCATGGTGTTAATGTTTAGAATTAGAAAAAGCCTTCAGCATCCAATAAGAAATCGACAAAAAGCTCCCAAAAGTTAATGTAAAGACGCAAGCTTCAATATTTGGACTGAAAATAATCTCAAAAATATCTGCGAACAGTGCAAACGGATTATTAATAATCTCCCAAGAATTATAGCGCAAGAATCTTCCGAGGAAAATACCAAAAGCAGTCAGTCCAAAAATAGAAAGTAGCGTTGGAGTTATCAGTTTTGTGTTGATGTGTTGTTTTAAAAGTTTTTCCATATCTGATAATGAAAGGAAAAACAAAATAAGTCCGTTAAACGCAAATGAGGTAATGACAAGCACATCGAGCCACATCAAATGTTTCTCGCCATTGTGAAGGTGCAATAGATCTGTGACAATATAGGGTGCATTTGGGAGGAACAATAGCCAAATCAAGAAGAAAAAAAGAAATGAAATCTTATGTGTTTTTACAGAACTCGTTAATCCTGTTGTGATTGCAAATGGGATGATGGCCAGAAATAAATTCCATACTAAAAATAGCAGATAAAACGACTGGTGAAATTTCATTCTAATCATTAAGAGTACAATACTCAATGCCATTGAAACGGTTAGTAATGACAGGATTTTAAATCTATTAAAAAGGAGTGTCTTTATAGTTTCCATAAGGTTTTGGTTTTAATATCTATTAAAAAAATGGTAAGGGTGCCCAAGCTATACGCTACAAGGTCTGAAACACTAAAAGTGCTTCCTGAAATAATGACTGCGAGATTATTATGTCTTAGGTTTAAATGGTCTAAAAGATTAAATAATTGTAAAAATTCAATGCCAAAAGAGAATAGTAATACTGCTAATGCAACATATATGGGTTTCGCTTTTACAAAACTTCTAATGGCACAATACAACAACATAGTGGCTAAATAATCACCAAAAGTGTGTCTTATAAATCCTTCGGTCAAAAATGCTGCGATGCAGATTTCCGTAGAAAAAAGTAATAGACTTGAGGCAAAAAAGGCTTTGTTGAATGCTATGGTCATTTTATTTCTATTGGTTTTCCTAAAAATTTTGGCTTTACCTTAAAGAGCACGTCCAAAGATGCTTTGGCTCTCGCGAGATATTCTCTAAGCTGAACTTTTAAACCATAACGTCCAGGTACATCTTTTGCATTGAAAGCCACAGCTTTTACACCGTTGTATTTTGCCAAATAAATGGCTCGCTCGTTATGGAACTCTTGTGAGATAATCGTAATTGAGGTCTGCCCAAATATTTCTTTAGCTCTAATTACGGAATCAAGTGTTCTAAAACCTGCATAATCCAAAAAGATCTTTTCCTCCGGAATGCCCTCTGCAATAAGGTCTTTTTTGAAAGTGGTAGGTTCATCGTAGCTTTTACTTCCGTTATCGCCACTTATCAAAACAAACTCAATTTTATTGGCTTTATAAAGATCTACAGTTGCTTTAATACGATAACGGTAATAGAGGTTAACGTTTCCGTTAGTTAAAAACTTTGAAGTGCCTAAAAGCAATCCCACTTTGTTTTTAGGAATTTCTGTCACCGCATCATAGATGTTTTCTTTGGCCTGTTCTCTAATCCAATAATTGATTAATAAAAGTCCACAGACTAAAAGGATTCCCAACAATAGTAAAATGCGGAGTTTCTTGATGTATTTTTTTAATATCATACTGTTTCTATTACAATTAGAAAATAAATGTAAGCAATTGGTGCATTTAAGGAGATAATCCCAATAGATTTTAAAATTGTTGACAGGTCATTTTTAAAAATTAATGATCCCAAAAAAACTAAAACGATGACCAGGTTGATTGCTATTGAGAATAATACATAATAGAGTCCCATTATTGCAATTACAAACTCATTTCGAAAACAAAATTGTAGGATTAACAATACCGTACCTATTGAGAAAAAAATGAAAAATATGATTTTTGAAAATTTTAATTGATTCATTGTGTTTGCGGATTGAGATCTCTTATTGTTTTTTTGCTGAAAATCGCCTGCCTAAAATCTTCCATATTTATGATCAACAACTGCTTATAATCAAAATGGTGAAAGGGATTGGCGTTTTTGCCAATTTTGAAGGATCTATAATAATAACAGTAATAATCTGGCAGAATAATGATACCCAAAATCATCGCTCCATAGAGGTAAATGCTGCGTTTGCCATTACCAAAGCAAAGACATTGTAGAGCAATTTCATCCTCTACTTTTGTGCCATAACCAGTAAGTGTGTGATAGGCATCGTGACGCTCGACCTTGGCGATGAGTTCAAAATTATTTAGCTCTAAAAATTCACCTAAATGCTTGCCAAAACTAGATTGTGGATAGGAGAGTAGCTCTGCTCTAGAAATTCCCCAGGCCTCATGGTTTTTGAAAAGTTTAGTATATACATTTTGAGAATGTTCAAACAACCATTCTATCAGTTTTTTTCTTAATACGCTCATTTGGTTTTTTCTTTAGCGAACCAAATCCAGGATTGGCTCGTGGTTATAAAAACAGATGTAAAAAACGCAATGGCCATATTGTCAAAGTCTGATGTTGAAATTCCGAAGACACAAATACCAAAAACTACGATAGCATAATATGGAAAACAGGTTTTAAATACGTTTTGGTTATTAAAACCAGTGTTTTTTGCAGACCAGAAAAACGGACAAATAGTACCAATAATCACGATGAGAACACAAAGAAAAACCGGAATATAAGATAGCATCACGTAAGGCAACACCTCGCTCTCATAATCTTTTGAGCCAATGATGACCCAAAATATCACGAAAGCCAAAACGCTCGATTTTGCTAGATTACTTGGGAGATTCATATTAGTAGGTATTATGGTTTTTATCAAATGTTAGTTTTTCAAAAGTGAGTTCCTGCCAGTTTTGGGATTCTAAATTTTTGATATGTCTAGAATATTTAGTTATGATTCTATTTCTGTTATGCGTAGAGATTTCGACGTCATCTTTTTTATCATGAAGTAAAATAGCATTACGATCTGAAAGATCGATAAGGTATCCAATGTCATAAGAGCTGGCTTGGCTTAGGTTGTAATTGGTGATGATATTGTCCCAATTTACAGTGCTAAGAATGACTAAAGTAGCAAATGCGATTTGCGTATTTTTTCTAAAAAGAAACACTAAGTTTTTAATGTTTAGCACTTTTAAAAGTGTTGTAATCAAACCAACAAGTGTTAAGAATATATAGATATGAACACCAATTCTTTTATAGGTCAAGCCAAATGAAGTGATGTAATTCTGGTTTTTAATAGCAATTAAAACAATAAGCATGATGTTAAGGGCAATCCAAATAAAAGTAAGATGTTTAAGAATTCTATTTTCAGAATAAAAATTGAGATTTCCACGAAAGAAGTAGAGAATAATAGCGATTGCAATGAGAATTGAAGCGATTAGGGTATTGATCCCGCTGTGAACAAGATCTGATAATTCTGAAGCTTTTGAAGTGTCCATCGTCATCAAAGACATGATATCTGTCACGATAAAAAACACTAAAAGCACATTGAGCAAACCAAGTAATGTTGTGCCCAACTGTTTCTCTTTTTTTAACTTATCTTCGGAAAACGTCTCTGTTTTGAACAACTCGTTGCCAGTTTTTAAATCTAGAGTTGTTGCAGGTTCTACAACCATAGGCTTTGAAATATTACTGAAAAGGAAATAACCTAAAACGGTAAACAGAATCCATTGAAGGTTGATGAACTCAAAACTTATTTTTGAAACTAAATCATTAAATACCGGATTTCCATTTTTATAAAGCAAAACGAAAATAGTTATAAATACAAGCGGGATGGCGATGAGTTTTGTGAGATGGAGAGCGTCAATATTTGTTTTTTTATTGACGTTTTCTGTGTCATTATCAGTTTCAAAATTTCGTTGCAGCGTTCCAGCAATTGAGGTGTAAATCCCATTGAGCCATTTGACATAAACAGATGTTTTATGTTCTGAAATAGAGCCAATCAATGAAAAGAACAAAGCGCAATTTGTAATTATCGATAATCCAGAATTATGTACAAATACCAAAACACCGCTTATGATATATGCAAAAGCCAGGAGAAGAGTCCGTTTTTTTAGAACTTTTTGACGAACACTTATAATTAAAAAGGCAATAGTGATACTAGTAAATAGGAGCAGGTTCAATCCTACGTTTTGCTGAAAAAAAATAATACTAAATAATAGCGACGCGATGATGGTAGTGATTTGTTTCATGGTTTATTTGTTTAAAGTACTTTGTATTTCAAAGTAAATGGTTAAAAAAATAGTTTTATTGAGTTACTGTGTTCATTGATTTTATTTGAGCCTGGTATTCATTAGGTAAAACCATAGCTTTTAAAAAGCTGTCAAAGTAGATAGTCCTACTTAATTTATAAATTGAAATGAGAGGCTTTATTAAAGTGGTTTGACGTTTATTCAAAAGTTGATTTATAGATTTTGGTGTAAGCATAATCTGGGTTTCTATAAGTAAATTATAGCGCACAATACCTAAATGTTTTCGATATTGTTTGTAAAGATCTTTTGTGAAATCTCCGTTGTAATAATTAGTGTTTAGGTGCTTATTTCTAACCTTTTTAAATTGCTCATAGGTTTGCGGTAGATCTTTTATGTTCATGCGTTTACCAACTTCAAGAAAGACTTCAAAAACTTCGTTACACTCCTTTATTTTAAGCGGACGTTCTAAAATTTCATAAGCTCTAATGGAGTAATCTATGAGCATGAATAACACATCTTGATAAGCCCAATTAGGAATATCCTCTCCACGTTTTTCCTCTACAGCACCATGAATCTGGTTTATGCGATCAATTGCTTGATGTGCTTTTTCTTTTTCAGAAAATACAATATCTCTCGCATAAGCAACAGTAGAGAATAAGCGTCCTAAAGGATCATTTGGGATTTTTCCTGTAAAATACAACCAATCTACAGCCACGCTAAGCGCAAACTCTGCAGATGCTCCAGCAAATACCAAAAGAATGGTGTCGCTCTTTCCCCAGATCTCTCTTACAATAGAATTTTTTTCTACAAAATAGTCCATGATATTATTAAGTTTTACTTTGAATTTCAAAGTAGATTTCTAAATTTTTTTAATATTCGTTTTTATTGTTTGTTGATTAATTTTTCTAGAGCTTCAATATGTTTTTTAAATTCTAATCGTCCTAGATTAGTGGTAGAGTAACGTGTGTTTGGCTTTCTGCCTATAAACTGTTTTTCTACTTTTATGTATTCTGCATTTTCCAAAGCTTTTGTATGACTTGCTAAATTTCCATCTGTGGCACCCAAGAGTTCTTTCAGCATATTAAAATCTGCATATTCATTGACCATTAAAATGGACATGATGCCCAGTCTAATACGGTGGTCAAATGCTTTGTTGATGTTATTAATTATGCTCAAATTTCAGTTAATTTAAAAACCATTAGAGAAAAAGTTAGCTTGTAATTCTGCCCAGATCGCAATAATTAAAAAAATAGCGAAAATGACAAATAGAAATCTATGGAACCCTTTCTTGAAAAAAACAATTGATATTTCAATCGATACGATAATACCAATCAAAACTAAGGCTATTTTGAGAAAATCATTTAAATTCCAAATCAAATGATTTGATACTTGAATGCTTATAAAAAAAATAGTCAATAAGGCTACAACCCAAAATGAATACGTTTTTAATCTTTTCTTCGGAAACATAATTTTATTTTGAGTCATACTTAAAATGCATAATTGTTCCGTAGATAATATGACAAAAACCAAATCCTAAAGCCCAAAATAACAATCCGTAGCCTAAAAAATAAGTGGATAAAAGCCCAATTATAATCATAGTGATTCCTAAGTAGCGTATATATCCCAAAGTGTATTTACTGGCGTTGACACAAGCTAAACCATAAAAAATAAGCGTTAAGGGAGCTACAAAGGCGTATACATTTTTTTCAATTAAAAGCATTATAAAAAAACCACCAGTCACTAACGGAATCAAAAAATTGATGATTAGTCGCTTTGATGTTGCATCCCAAACATTTTCATTCTGTTTTTTGGCTTTGGCATAACTCATTACTACACCGGTTATAATCGCTAATCCAACGACAGTCATGGCAACTATAAATATATTGACTAGACTATCTTCAGTTAAGATTATGGTTCTGTAACCATCTGCTGTGAATAGATTATTTTCATAAATAATCGTATAACCAAAATAGGCGCCAATAAGTGCATAGATTCCTGCAAGGATTCCTGAGATTCCACTAATAGATAAAAAACGTGATGATCTATTCATCATGTTTTTAATTTCACTTATGTCATTTAGATAATTATTTGATTTCATCTTAAAGTACTTTGAATTACAAAGTAAATAAAAATAATTGAATATTTTGAATTAAATTTTAGTTAATTTTGATTAATAATCATGAATTCTAAAACTGTATAAAAGTGGTTGTGAATTGCTAAAACAGTTTTACGATTTGATTTTACAGGGATTTTAGTAACGAATTTCCCGTCTTTCTCTTTAAAAAATAATCTTTTTGAAGAATTACTACCTAAGAATGAATAATAATAATTATCATCTATTTTATTAATTGAATCAAATTTAATTTCTATAAAATCATTATTTTCTAATTTTATTAGACCAAGCTGATCTTGACTTAATTTTAATCCTGATTTATGATATGCTTCATAAAAAAGTGGTTTAAAAAAATAATTAGCTTTAGAAATAGGTTTTTCTAATAGTTGCCATTTTTCATCTTTTGGCAAGTGTGTCAAAATCAATTTTTCGGGCTTAATCAAAAAAAAGATATCTGTAAAATCATATTCTCTATCGGACCTTTCTTCTTTTCCAGCTGACCATGTCGCATCAATTAATTTCCAAGTATCATTGATTTTAACTGCATTCCACGCATGGTTAGTTCTATTTGTTATTCTTCCTATTTCATATGCTTTTGATTTAGCGAATCCAGTAATAACTTCTGTTTCAATATCTAATTCAATAAGTGTGAATTTTAATAGCTGAGAATAGCCTTCACAAACAGCCAATTTTCTTTTTAGCGCACGCTCAGCATACTTTTTCTGCATATTTAAAAAACGAATTTCATAATCATCTTTACTTTTTGATTTAATCTTTTTATATCCGTTAGTATTGTTTTTCAAAGATTTATAATCATATGTGATATTGTTGGAAATCCAAAAATATACTGCTCTAATTTTATCCAAATCTGTATTAAAATCCTCGTCAACCCTATTGGAAAATTGTTTAATTGATTTAAATTTGGAAGGATATTTTGAGACAGTTTTATCAACCAAAGCGAAATTCTGAGTATATGCTATTTCAAGAGATAAGAATAAGCAAAGAATAAATGTAAATATTTTCATTACGCTAAATTAATCAAAAATTTTTCACATTTGAAACCAACAGAAGCATACATATTAAATCAAGCAGAACCTTACAAATCCATTTTATTGCATTTGCAAATTTTGATTGAGCATACATTCTCAAATGCTCATTTAGAGTACAAATGGAAATTACCTTGCTATTATATTGGGAAACGTCCTATTTGCTATCTCAACCAGAGTAAAGATTATGTTGATGTCGGTTTTTGGCATTCGGCACATCTTAAAAAATACAGCGAGTTTCTGGTTTCTGAAAATAGAAAGAAAGTTCGCTCTATGCGTTATAAGAACTTAGATGATATTGATGACCAATTGTTTGTAAATATCCTCAAAGAAGTAGAGAAATATAAGAATAAGTCTTTTTTGAAATAAGATTTAGTCTTTAGTTTTTAGAAAAAAGTCAAGGGTTATTTCAACTCAAATACATGCAACTTAGCCATGAGGTTATTTACAATTCCTTAGAAAAAATGGATGACTTAAACTCCATTCCCTTATAGGATGTCTTGTGTTTTCTGATTTGCTCAAAGTAATGGGAATCAAAAAAATCGACCGAAGAAATACTGGAATCAGCATTTATAATTTCGTAGCCTTCTGCCATTATTTGAGATTCTGCAATTCGTAATAATTTAGAGCCTATTGTTCGTCTTTGGAAATCTTTGTGAACATAAAGTCCATCTAAATGACAGCCTTTTTTAATATGTGCAAATCCAACAATCATATCTTTATACTCTGCGACTATAAAATAAAGATTGTTGATACGTTCTTCCCAAACCTCAATATCATCTGCTCCCGAAGACCAAATTCTTATTTGCTTTTCAGAATAGTGCTTTGCGTTGACCGCTCTAATTGTGTTTCTAAAAATGGACGTGATTTCTGGTATATCGTCTAATGTTGCTTCTCTTATTTCGATGTCTTTAATCATGTTTGAAATTGAATTTGAATTTAAAGTCGAAAACTAAATTGAAGTCGAAACTAAAAATATAATATTTATATACTTAAAACTGTATTTGAAATCTAAAGCTTACTTAAAACTATTAACGGTCTTTCTAATCGCAACTAGATTAGTTAATAATTTTTCAAGATTATCTAAGTGTAGCATATTGGCACCATCACTTTTGGCATTTGCAGGATCAAAATGTGTTTCGATAAAAAGTCCGTCAACATGATTTACAACGCCAGCTCTTGCAATGGTTTCAATCATATCTGGTCGTCCGCCTGTAACACCCACACTTTGGTTGGGTTGCTGTAAGGAGTGGGTGACATCTAAAACAGTTGGTGCGTAATCACGCATGGTTGGAATGCCTCTAAAATCTACAATCATATCTTGGTAGCCAAACATCGTCCCACGATCTGTAATCCAAACTTTATCACTGCCAGTATCCTTAACTTTTTGGACCGCATGTTTCATCGCTTCTGGGCTCATAAATTGCCCTTTTTTGAGATTTACGATCTTTCCAGTTTCAGCAGCAGATACAACCAAATCTGTTTGTCTAACCAAAAATGCAGGGATTTGAAGTACATCAACATATTCTGCAGCTTTATTTGCGTCTGATACTTCATGTATATCGGTCACAGTTGGGATGTCAAAAGTTTGCGAGACCTTTTGTAGAATTTTTAAAGCCTTCTCATCACCAATACCTGTAAAACTATCAATTCTACTTCGGTTGGCTTTTTTAAAGCTCCCTTTGAAAACATAGGGAATTTGCAACTTATCTGTAATAGACAATACTTTTTCTGCAATTCTCAAAGCCATATCCTCACCCTCAATAGCGCATGGGCCACAAAGTAGAAAGAAATTGTTGGAATTGGTGTGTTTCAGTTTAGGGACGTCTCGTAATTGCATTTGCTTTTGGTTTCAAATTTCAGCAGCAAAGATACATATTAAAAGCTTTTATTAAGACTATTTTTAATCATCCATAACGCCATAATTAGATTAGCAACTACAAAAAAGCCTCCATAAACCATAAATTGTTTGGTTTGGTTTGATAGGTTGACGATGTTGAGTACATCAGATAGATAAGCGACTATAATATAAGAGGATAGACAAACAAAAGTAATACCTAACGTAAAGTTCAACTTTCGATTAGGCTTGACTATTTGCCAAATAAATGGGATTCCAAATAATAATATTGGATATGCAGTGATACCGTTGCTTTGGTTTACTTCTGTAAACCAGTATACAATTACCGCCAAGAAATAGAGGTAAGGTACAAATTTTGAGTACTTATTGATAGTTTCCATTAGTTTGCTATTAACCGTTATGAAATTCTAAAACGAAAGATACAATCCCAAATTATATTAATTACAGTGTATAACATTTAATTAACGATTGCTTCGGAAAATTTAACACTTCAAGATTTCAACTTGAAAAATATTAATTATCAATACGTTAACCTGAAAATGGGAGGTTTGGCAACTTTCAGAAGAAGATAAAAAAAACGTGAATTTAATTTATAAATAAGTTTAAGTTTTTATACGGAAAATAACGTACCTTTGCACGCTTAAAACAAGGCGTCTATTATGGCTAATATTAAAAACATTGCAATTATTGCACACGTCGATCACGGTAAGACTACTCTGGTTGATAAAATCATGTATCACTGTCAGTTATTTCGTGAGAACGAGAATACAGGGGATTTAATACTTGATAATAATGATTTAGAACGTGAAAGAGGAATTACGATTACATCAAAAAACGTATCTGTAATTTACAAAGACACAAAAATCAATATCATTGACACACCTGGTCACGCCGATTTTGGTGGTGAAGTAGAGCGCGTTTTAAACATGGCAGATGGTGTTTTGTTATTAGTGGATGCTTTTGAAGGCCCAATGCCACAAACTCGTTTTGTATTGCAAAAAGCGATTGATTTAGGATTAAAACCTTGTGTGGTAATCAATAAAGTGGATAAGGAAAACTGTACACCAGAAGAAGTCCATGAAAAAGTATTTGACTTAATGTTTGAGCTTGGAGCAGAGGAGTGGCAGTTGGATTTTCCAACAGTTTATGGTTCTGCAAAGAACAACTGGATGAGTGATGACTGGAAAAATGAAACTGAAAACATTGAGCCACTTTTAGATATGGTGATTGAGCATATACCTGCACCAAAAATCGAGGAAGGAACAACTCAAATGTTAATCACATCCTTAGATTTCTCTTCGTTTACAGGTCGTATTGCGATTGGTCGTTTAACGCGTGGAGAGTTAAAGGTTGGTCAAAATATATCATTGGTAAAACGTGATAAGAAAGTTGTAAAATCTAAAATTAAGGAACTTCATATTTTTGAGGGCTTAGGTCGTTTAAAGGTAGAAGAAGTTCAAACAGGAGATATTTGTGCCATTGTTGGATTAGAAGGTTTTGAAATTGGTGATACTGTTGCCGATTGGGAAAATCCAGAAGGTCTTAAGACCATCGCTATTGATGAGCCAACGATGAGTATGTTATTTACGATCAATGATTCTCCTTTCTTCGGAAAAGATGGAAAATTCGTAACCTCTCGTCATATTAAAGACAGGTTGACCAAAGAATTAGAGAAGAATTTAGCATTAAGAGTTGAAGAGACTGATAGTGCAGATAAATTTATGGTTTTTGGTCGTGGTGTATTGCACTTATCGGTTTTGATAGAAACGATGCGTCGTGAAGGTTATGAAATGCAAATTGGTCAGCCACAAGTAATCATTAAAGAAATTGATGGTGTAAAATGTGAGCCAATTGAAGAAATGACGATTGATTTACCAGAGCATGTATCTGGTAAAGCTATAGAAATGGTGACCATGCGTAAAGGTGAAATGTTGAGTATGGAAGCAAAAGGTGAACGTATGGTTTGTCAATTCATGGTGCCATCACGTGGTATCATTGGCTTACGTAACCAATTATTGACTGCAACTGCAGGTGAGGCGATTATGGCGCACCGTTTTAAAGAATACCAACCATTAAAAGGTGGAATTCCAGAACGTCAAAATGGGTCTTTGGTTTCTATGGAAAAAGGTCAGGCAATCCCTTACTCTATTGATAAACTACAGGATAGAGGTAAGTTCTTTGTTGATCCAGGAGAAGATATTTATGAAGGTCAGGTTATTGGAGAGAATTCTCGTGGTGATGATATGGCTGTTAACGTCACAAAAACTAAAAAGTTAAGTAACGTACGTAGTTCTGGAGCAGATGATAAGGCTAAGATTGTACCAGCAATTAAATTTTCTTTGGAAGAAGCGCTTGAATACATCCAAAAAGATGAATACGTTGAGGTGACACCAAACCACTTAAGATTACGTAAAATATACCTTACTGAAGTTGAGCGTAAGCGTAACAAGAGTATGTAGAATATTTTAAATTTATTATAATACAGGAATCCATATTTGGGTTCCTTTTTTGTTTTTAGTTTTCTATATTTACAAAAATTATCAAATGATACATTTCCTCTATTTTGATCCAGGTTTAGGTGCAATGATTATTCAAGCCATTGTTGCTGCAGTAGCTGGTGTAATTTTGTTTTCTAAAAACTTAATGTTTAAGATAAAGACGTTTTTAGGGATTGCTAAACAGGAGGATGATGTATTTGATGATATTGATGTTAAGGATTCTGATCTAGAAAGCAAATCAAAAAGTGACATCACAAAATAGACATTCCTCATCCTTTAGAGATCCTTCAGGTTTTGTATTTGTTAATAATGACATTATAAAAAGGTCTATCTCTCCACTATACTTTGAACAATATAATTTACTTAAATCAACAGGGTTTTTTAAGAAACTCCAAAATGCTGGATTGTTAATTCCTCATGAGGAGCTACTTGCTTCCGAAGAGGAAATTATTATACAGCCCGAGCAAATTTCATTTATCAATTATCCTTATGAATGGAGTTTTAACCAATATAAGGAAGCAGCTTTACTGACATTGAAAATTCAAAAGTTTGCGCTTGAGAACGGTTTTTCTTTAAAAGACGCATCTGCATTTAATGTTACATTTCAGAAAGGGAAAATGATATTTATTGATACTTTATCATTTGATTTTTATACTGAAAACTCGCCCTGGAGAGCCTATAAACAGTTTATTTCTCATTTTTTTGGACCATTACTGTTGGCAAAATACAACGGGTTAGAATCTTTAAAATTAATGAACAGTTTCATTGATGGTGTGCCAATTAAAATGGTGTCATCTATGTTGCCATTTAAAACTAGAATACACCCTTTTTTGTATTCTAACATACACTTACTTGCTAAATTTGAGGACAAACATAATGAAGATTATAAGGGAGAATCAAGATCTAGTAATTTATCTAAAAAGGCACAATTAAATATCATAAAGGGACTTTATGATTTTATAAAAAAGATGTCATTAGAAAGGTCTAGTGAATGGGGTGATTATTATGACAAAACCAATTACGCCAATGATGCTTTTGACCAAAAGGCAACGATTATAGATAACTGGATCAATCAATTAAAAGCTAAAACGGTTATTGATATTGGAGGTAACGATGGTACTTTTGTCAGGAAAATAAATCAAGAATTAAAAGAGGCATTGGTTTGTGATATAGATTATAATGCTGTTGATGCCAACCATAAATACGTCAAGACAAACAAGGAGACTTTTATGTTGCCTTTTGTTTTTGATATCTTAAATCCTTCAGCAAACATAGGGTTTAATAACACAGAGAGAGATTCGTTTCTAAAACGAATTAAAAACTATGCTCCAGATGCCACAATGGCATTGGCAGTTATTCACCATATGACGCTAAGCGGTAATATTCCTTTTGAGATGTCTGCGGAATTTTTTTCATCCTTCTCTAAATATTTGATTATAGAATTTCCGAAGAGAAATGACTCATGGGTAAAAAGATTATTAAAAACCAAAGGGGAGTTCAAAGCTCATTTTGATTTTTATAATATTGGAAATTTTGAAGCTAACTACTCAAAATATTTTGAATTTATAGAGAAGTTGGCGATTGATAATTCTGATCGTGTGATGTATTTTTATAAAAATAAAAAAAATTGATATCTAAAATTAGAACATTTGTAGAGTCAAATACAGACTACAAATACTTAACAATATTTGCTGCTGGGTTATATCCTTTTTTGCATTATTTTAATAGTAATCTTCATATTTCTAATTCTTGGCAGCAATTGGTTTTTATGCTTGGATTATGTTTTGTAATCCCTATTATTTTATTAAAACTTAGTAAGTTCATTTTTAAGTTAAAGTTTTTAGAAAGATTTGAATCCCAAAGATTGGCGATTTTAAATATTACTATTTTCTTAGTCCTTATTGGGTTCTTGGTTTTCAATTATAAAAAAAAAGTAACTGTTTTAGTTATTGTGTTATCTTTTATATTAGGATTGATTCTCTATAAGCATATAAAAAAAATAGTTGTTTCCCAATTAATAATATCATTAGTAAGTGCATTTACTTTGGTTCCTGTGATGATATTTGCCTTTCAGCAAAATAATAAAGATTGGGCTATTTTAGAAGATGATATTTTGAAAATTAAATTACAAAAGACACCCAATATATTTGTCATTCAGCCAGATGGATATGTTAATCGATCTGAAATAAATAGTAAACCTTATGAATTGGATAATGAATACTTCTATAATTATCTAGAAAAAAAAGGGTTTATGGATTTTGAGAATTTCCGAAGTAATTATTATTCTACAATGACGTCAAATGCTTCTATGTTTGCAATGAAGCATCATTATTATTCCAATACTTTTAGTAAAACAGGGAAAACCTTTAATGCTAATGAAGCTATTGTGGGTAAGTATAACAACGTCTTAAATATATTAAAGAATAATGGCTATTCCTCTCATTTGATGACAGATAATTCTTTTTTTTTAATTGATAGAAAGATTTCTAATTTTGATTTTATTAATGTAAAACCATATCAATTGCCATTTGTTCATACTGGAAAAGTTAATGTAAATATTGAAATTGATTTAGGTAATGTATTGGATACAATTTCATCTTCACGAAATTTCTTCTTTATTGAAAAAACCATTCCATCACACATTAGACATAGCAAAGCAAGTTCGTTAGGGGCATTAAAAGAAAGAGAACGTTACGCTAACCGTTTGCAAGAGGCAAATGATTGGCTTACTGGTTTGATAGAGACAATTGAGGATTATGATAGTGAAGCTTTAGTAATAATTGTTGCAGACCATGGTGGATATGTTGGTTTTGATTACACTATGGAAGCTATAGAAAGGGAAATGAGCCCAATAGAAACTTTATCTTGTTTTAGTAGTATTCTAAGTATTAAGTGGCCTAGGGACATAAAAACAAATAATTTAGAATTTCGATCTAATGTAAATTTATTTAGATCTATATTTTATAATTTAAGTGAAGAGGGAATTTTATTAAAAAATAAAGAAAAAAATGAAAGTTATATACCTTTAAGGGAAGACGGTAAATTTAATTACTATAAGTGTATTGATGACAATAGAAATATAACACATGAAAAAATGGATAAATAGTTTTCAAACTGTTTAAAATTTAAGATAGTGATTGGAATATAAATCCATCTTTATATTATACTATCTTTAATGTATTTAATTTAAAAACTTTAAAGCTACTTCTAAAATCAAAGTAAAAAAATATATACCTGAAAATAAAATATATTGGGATGCTTTCGTAAAGCAATCTAAGAACTCTACGTTTTTGTTTTTGAGAGACTTTATGGACTATCACCAAGACCGCTTTGAAGATTTTTCATTGATGGTTTATAAAGGTGAAAAATTAGTAGCTTTATTGCCAGCTAATAGATTAGGGAATACTGTTTTCTCTCATAAAGGATTAAGTTACGGAGGTTTAATATTAGATTCTAATTTGAAATTTAAAAATGTATTAAAAGTTTTAAAATCTATATTAAATTTTCTTTATTTAAACTCTGTTAAGACTGTAGAGTTTAAAATATTACCTACGATCTATAATGTTCAACCTAGTGATGAGCTATCATATTTAATGTTTCTTACAAACGCTAATTTGATTAGAAGAGATGCACTATCGGTTTTAAATTTAAAAAGCCAGCCGAAACGATCAAAAGATAGAATAAATGGTTATAAACGAGGTGTCAAAAATAATTTAATTGTTAAAGAAGTTAAGAGTTTTGATGAGTTTTGGAATGATATTCTAATTAAAAATTTGCAAAAAAAACATCAAACCCATCCTGTACATTCTTTGGAGGAGATTATAAAATTAAAAAAAATGTTTCCTAATAATATTAGACAGTTTAATGTTTATTATCAAAATAAAATCGTGGCTGGAACGACAATTTTTGAAACTCCTCATGTTGCGCATTCCCAATACATCTCTGGTAATACAGAAAAAAATAGTTTGGGGAGTTTGGATTTTTTACATATTCATCTAATCGATACAATATTTAAGGATAAAAATTATTTTGACTTCGGAATTTCTAACGAAAACAATGGCAAACAGGTTAATAGTGGTCTTCAATATTGGAAAGAAGGTTTTGGCGCACGAACAATAACCCAAGATTTTTACAGTTTAAAAACCGAAAACTATAAACTTCTAGACGATGTTATGATATGATTGAATTTCTAAATTTAAATAAGCTAAACGCAAGATTTGAAGATGAATTTTCTTCTCAGTTTAAATCATTTTTAAAAAAAGGTTATTACATAAAAGGAACACAGGTAGAGCAATTTGAAAAGTCTTTTGCAGATTACTGTGGCACCAAACATTGTATTGGAGTTGCTAATGGTCTGGACGCATTGACGTTGATTTTCAAAGCTTATATTGAACTAGGTAAATTGAATGTTGGAGACGAAGTATTAGTACCTGCAAATACGTATATAGCCTCCATTTTATCAGTCATAAATGCTGGGTTGATACCAATTTTTATTGAACCAGACGAGAACACTTTTAATATATCTCCTTCGGAAATTTTAAAACACATCAAACCTTCCGTTAAAGCCATATTGGTCGTTCATTTATATGGACAACTAGCTAATATGACCGAAATCAATGCCATTGCAAAACAAAATGCACTTTTGGTAATTGAGGATGCAGCCCAAGCTCATGGAGCATTTTCAATTTCCGAAGGAAAAAAGGCTGGTAATTTGAGCGATGCTGCTGGGTTTAGTTTTTATCCTACTAAAAATTTGGGCGCGCTTGGTGATGCTGGAGCAGTTACCACAAATGATGATGAGCTGGCACATTGCATAAAATTATTGCACAATTATGGCAGTTCTAAAAAATATGTCAACGAGAAACTGGGTTTCAATAGTAGGTTGGATGAACTACAGGCTACTTTTTTGAATATAAAGCTAAAATTTTTAGATGAGCAGAACGATAGGAGGCGAGCTATTGCAAATCTATACCTTGAGTCTATAAAAAACCCTAAGATTAAGTTACCTTATTATGATGGGACAGATAATCATGTATTTCATGTGTTTGTAGTTAGGGTAGAAAATAGATCGCATTTTATGGATTATTTAGAGAACAGTAAAATTGGCTATTTGATCCATTATCCTATTGCGCCACATCAACAAAAGGCACTGATAAAATATAAATCTTTATATTTACCCGTTACCGAAGTTATTCATGACAGCGTGATAAGCATACCGTTAAGTCCTGTTATGACAAATGCAGAGGTGCAAACAGTTATTAATGCCCTAAACCTATATTAATTGAAAAACTTGATTAAATACATTAACACAAATGTATTGTATAAAGTTGCGCATCTTAACTCTGCGACCATTTTAACCAGAATTATCGCAGGTGTTCTAACATCTAAGGCTATCGCTATATTTATTGGTGTTGAAGGAATGGCTCTTATTGGCAACCTTCGGAATTTTTTAAGCGCGATACAATCTTTTTCTATTCTTGGGTTTTATAATGGTGCTGTAAAAGCAATTGCTAAATTTAAGGACGATAGTATCAACTTGAGCAAAACGTTATCTACTGCATATTATTTTTGTTTTTTTTCTACAGTTTTAGTTGCATTTGTATGTTATTACAATGCACAATCCATCAATGATTTTCTCTTCTCTTCATACTATGATTTTGCATATGTCATTAAAATAATGGCATTGGCATTGCCATTTTATTCTTTGAATATGATGAGTTTTGCTATTATGAATGGATTTGGAAATTTTAAAATGCTTCTTATAATCAATATTATAGGTCAAATTTTAGGCTTGTTGGTGACGTTGGTTTTGATTTACAAGCATCATATTGATGGTGCTTTAATTTCGGCAGTTTTGGCACCTTCTTTAATTTTTTTAATTACGTTGGTTGGGATTATTAACCGAAGAAATTTAATGACATATATCAAAATTGATCATATTAGTTCTGATATTTTAAAATCTTTTGGGCCTTATGCTGCTATGGCTTTAGTCACAGCTGTAGCTTTACCTTTGGTTTCTATATATATTCGTAATTATATTAAAGTTGAGGTTGGTATTAATGAGGCTGGTTATTGGGAATCCATGAACAGGATTTCTAGTTATTATTTGATGTTTATTACGTCTATAATCACGTTGTATATTGTGCCAAAATTCAGCAAAATAAATACTAAGAGCGCTTTTAAGAAAGAGATTTTGAGTTTTTATAAATCTGTAATACCAATTTTTGGATTAGGCTTGGTAATAATCTATCTTTTGAAGCATTTTGTGGTGCTGCTTGTGTTTTCCGAAGAATTCATACCTGTTGAAGATCTCTTTTTATGGCAACTTTTGGGTGATTTTGTAAAGGTTTTGTCACTTGTTATATTGTATCAGTTTTTAGCTAAAAAAATGTTTGCTCATTTTATAGTTATTGAAGTGTTTTTAGTGATAATACTTTATGTATCCAGTATTTATCTTATTGATATTTTTGGAGTGAAAGGAGCGGTAATAGGACATTTTTTAAGTTATGTAATGCATTATGGAATTGTGTTGCTTATTTTTGGAACATCGCTTTTTGGAATAATTCCAGAAGATTCTACTAGGACATAAAATGGTCACAGATACATGTCAAAAAATAAAAATGACTATACCAGCATTTTAAAATCTACTTCCCTTTTTGGTGCTGTACAAGTATTTAATATCTTAATTTCAATAATTAGGTCAAAAGTAGTTGCGATTTGGATTGGTCCGACGGGAATGGGAATTTTGGGACTTCTATCCTCTACCTTGAATGTTATCGGTGAGTTTACAAAACTAGGATTAAGTACAACTGCTGTTAGAGAAATCGCACTTACCGAAAGTAAAGGAGACTCCAAAGAAACCAATCTCATCATTGCTACCATTAGAAAGGTTGTTTGGTTTACTGGGCTTTTGGGAGTTATTGTAACACTAATGTTTTCTCCATTGCTAAGTTATTTGGCTTTTGACGGTTACCAATATACGATTGCTTTTATGTGGCTTTCAGTTTCGTTATTGTTCAATCAACTTACAGCAGGACAATTAGCTAAACTCCAAGGTTTTAGAAAGCTTAAGTTACTAGCCAAAGCTAATTTGCTAGGTAATTTTATAGGACTTCTTGTAAGCCTACCACTTTATTATTTTTATAGATTAGATGCGATTGTTCCAGTTATCATTATTTCCTCACTTGGAGCGCTTTTAGTAAGTCGGTTCTATTCAAAGAAGATAAAATTGGTTACCACTCCATTATCCAATAAAGAAGCATTTAAAAAGGCCAAAGACATGTTAAGTTTAGGGTTGATGCTAAGTCTAAGAGGCTCAATAACACTTGTCGCAGCTTATGTATTTCAGTTGTATTTAAGTCATGTTGGAGGTGTTGATATTGTGGGTTTTTATGTGGCTGGATTTATGATTATAAACTCTTACGTTGGGATGATTTTTAATGCTATGCGTACAGACTATTTTCCTAAGCTATCAGGTGTAATCGATAATTTAAAAGAAGTAAATACAATTGTGACTAATCAATCTGTTATTGGTATATTGATCATTGGTCCTTTAGTTGTAGCCTTTTTATCATTTTTACCAATAATTGTCAGATTGCTTTACACAGAATCATTCTTAGTGATTACTCCATTTGTGTCTTGGGCAATTCTTGGTGTCTTATTTAAAACAGTATCATTTTCGATGGGTTATGTGATACTCGCTAAAGGTGATTCCAGGTTATTTTTAAAAACTGCTATTTTTTTTAATACTATAATGCTTGGATTGAATATTTCAGGCTATTATTTTTATGGCTTGGAAGGTTTGGGGATTAGTTTCTTTTTGTACTATATTATACATTTCTTTGGAATTAAAATAATTACAACAAAGAATTATCAAATTAGTTTAGATAAAAATTTAATTAAAATATTTCTCATACTTTTTGGGCTTTCAATTGCGACTTTTTTTGCAACCTATATAAACCAACTTATTATAAGATATTTGACGTTCTTTATCTTAATAATTGTCACAATAGTTTATTCATATCGTGAGTTGGATAAAAGAGTAGAGTTTAAATCAATATTGAAGAAATAATTTAAATTTAAAATGGTTAATTTCTATAACTCATTCTATTTATAAATAATTAAAGCTTCATTTAAGGTTAGATTTCAACATCTTGATGAAAATCTTTCCATTTTCTAAAATCCAGATTAGTTTTTTTTTGAAGTACTAAGAAGTCATCTTTGTAAAGTTCTGCTAACCAATTTCGTTCTTCTGTTGATAATTTTGGGTATTTTTTATTAGATTTAGTTTTGCTAATAATTAAGTTAGGAACATTGTTTTTAATATATATTTTAAATTTTTTAGGGATAATGAATTTTAATGGTTTAAGAAATTTAACTTTACCTCTAATTATTTTCATAGCATTTTTATGAATGTAAGGATATTTTAAAATTATAGTTTCATTTGATTTGAATTCATCAATTGAATCTATTTCATATAAATTCAAAAATCTAAAACATTCGTTTGCTATTTTCAAAGGATCTTCCTTTAAGTCTTCGAATAATATGATTTTAATGTCTTTAGAGTCAAAATTGTCATAAAATCTTTTAATCCATTTTCCGTACAGTCCATATTGAAAATAATGTTTGAACTTACCCTCGGGAAGCATTGATTTGATAGATGGTTCATCGTGTATATCTTTGAGTACAGCGTTTTTAAAGTCAAGTGACTCACTTCCTAATCCCTTAATGTACCAATAGGCTGAATAAATTCGATCTACGGGATTTCTTAAGATAAAGATGAATTTTTTTTGGAAGTTAAGTTGCGTTTTTGCTCTTTCAATAAAATTAGGAAAGAGCATATATGCGGTACTAGCGTCTCCTCTATATTTTATAGTATCTTCAGTATTAAAAAGTTCTTTGTATTTTGAATTTAATAAATTGATTTTCGAATCAAAATCTTCGTGAACCATATAAAAAGGTTCTTTAGTTGATGACATACTAATTTCAGGATGTTGATTTAACAAGTCATATAAAGTACTTGTTCCAGATTTTGCAGCTCCTGGAATAAAAAGGTTTGGAAAATTATTTGTTTTTAGTTTTTCCAAGTCGAGAGATATTTTTTTGTTATGCTCAAATAATCATGTTCTTTCTCAATAAATTCACGAGCATTTTTTGATATTGTTTCAATCTGCTCAGGATTATTAATCAACCATTCTAAATTTTCGACAATATTATTTACACTTGGTTCTGCATTTATAGCTACTGTATTTTTCTCTAATCCATAATAATCTAACCATTCCTGCTCTGCACCTGTAAAAACAACTTTTCCTTTAGCCATAGCTTCCAGGGCATTATACCCTTGATCGTAACCATAAGCTTGATCTAATAAAATATGACAACCGTCATAATATTTTATATATTCATTATATGGTATGCTGTAAGTTGTAATGATTTCTACATTATCTGGATATTTTTGTTCAATAATTTTTAAAGCCCCAGTGAAATAATGGTTTCCTTTTTTTACTACAGCAGATGTATTGATGCCATGAAAAATTTTAATTTTCCCACTATTAGCATTAATAGGTATGAATTTTATTTTGTTTGTGTTTATAGCATTAGGTATTAATCCTAAATATTTCTTATTTCCCAATAGAGGTAAATGATAATCCATATCTGTAGAAATAACACCATCGCAATTTTCATAAATAAAATGGTGTAAATCTGTAAACTCTGGGGTTAAATATTGTAACTGAAATTTATACAACTCAAATAGTGATTTATCTTCTAGAAAAGGACTCATGATGCTATATTTAAATTTACCTTCCATCATAAATGTCATGCATTGATAATCAATACCGCAAGATAATAAGAATAACTTTTTATTGTTTGCAAGCAATTTTTTTATAAATCGTTTTTCATATTTTGCTTGTATGGCCAATGGCGATTCATTTATAAGCTGAACTACATCAAAACCTTTCATTTTATTCATTTTGAAAAGGGCTTTTAAGTAAACTTCTAAGGCGCCAAGATTAATTGATGTTAGTTTATAAAATGCGACTTTAATCTTTTTCAAAAAAGGGCTGTGGAAAGAATGATCTAAGAATATATCAACTGGATATTTTTTAAACCCATCACCATTACCAACGATAACAACTTCGTGACCTAGCTCAATCAATCCTTCCTTAAGAGAATTATGAAGTCTGCTATATTCTCCAACCAACAATATTCGCATAAAAATATTACTTTTAAGCAAAAATAAGAATTCCTCTCACATAGCAGTTTATTAGTTAATGTCATTAAGTATTGAAATTTTAATATCAACGATGTTTAAAGAAGATTTAGATTTTCTTAAGCCCATGTTTCAACATAATGACATTGATGATTTCTATATTATCATTATAAATCAAACCAATGAAGATAAACTTCTTGTTTCTAATAATTCCAAAATTAAGGTTATCAACTCATTTGAAAGAGGTTCGCCTGCTAGTAGAAATTTAGCAATAAGGAATGCTTCAAAAGACATTTGTTTAATGTCTGATGACGATATTGTATATCAATCCAAATTATTTTCGATTCTTCAAAGCGCTTACATTGAATTTCCCAGAGCTTCCTTAATATCTTTTGAGGCAATTGATGAGCAAGGAAAACTCTATACCAATTACTACAATCAAGGTGTGCATAATAAACAGACCTTAAAAAAAATTTACACTTGGGTAATAACATTTAGAAGATCTGTTTTTAAAGAAAATACTGTCTATTTTAATTATTATTTTGGAGTTGGATCAACTTTCAAAGGCGCTACGGAATATGTTTTTTTAAGAAATGCTCTTGATAAAGGCTTATTAATGCAGCATGTTTCTAAAACCATAGTGATGCACCCAAATGAAAGTTCTGGTCGTAAAATGGGAAGTGATAATGCAATATATACTAGAGCAGCAATGCACCAAAGGTTTCATGGAAATTTGAGTTATCTTTGGTTATTAAAATATATTTATTTCCTTTTAGATAATAAATATATTGGATTAAGTGATGTTACGTATAAATTATCAGTAGGCTTAAAAGGTATAAAAAAATATAAAGAATTAAAACGTAAGGGAATAATAGACCAATTACATGAAAATTAACATAATTGACATTCCAAAAATTTCAGATCCACGAGGTAATCTAGCGGTCATTGAGAAAGATTGTATTCCTTATCCTGTAAAAAGAGTTTACTATTTATATGATGTGCCTAGTGATGCGTTTCGTGGAGGTCATTCCCATAAAGAACAACAAGAGTTTTTAGTAGCACTTAGTGGTAGTTTTGAAGTTGTACTTGACGACGGAAAATTTAAAAAACGAGTAATGCTTAATAAACCCAATAAGGGTTTGTTGATTCCTAGCGGTATTTGGAGAGAATTAGATAATTTTTCTTCTGGAGCAGTGTGTTTGGTCTTAGCTTCTGGAGAGTTTGATGAAAATGATTATATAAGAGACTACATTGAGTTTCAAGATTTATAATACAACTTTTTCCCGGTTAATGATTTTAATTTTAACAAAGCTAAAATTAACCATTTTGGACTGTTCAATAAAACTTGTCTTTTAAAAGTTAAATTTTTTACTGAAAGAGAGTTTTTATAAAACTCAAAAGAGTCTTTGTCATTATGTAATTTACTCAAAATAGATAGCGAAAAGCGGTTTCTATCTAGAAATTTTTTGAGGTAATGATTATTTTTTTCTTCTTCAATATATTTATCAAATTTAGGTTTCATTTTCAAATTATAATCAGAATTCGATAAACTATCATTGATAAAAATATAATAAACTAAAATTTTATTTATGAATATTATTTTGTGATGTATGCCAAAGCGTATCCATAAATCTGTGTCTTCGCCAGATGTAATACTTTCATCAAAATTACCGGTAACAGCAATTATGCTTTTTCTAAAAACAGTACTTGAACCTGATAATATGGTATGGTCTTGACTTGCTTCAAAATAGTCAAGAATTAAAATCTCTTTTTTAGAATTAAAACTATAGCTTACGGGTTGAATTTCAGTATTATATTTATGTGCAATTGCGGAAGTGAAAACAGATTCGTCAGGATATTGATAAATAGCTTTATGAATGTTTTCTAGAAATTTCTCATCCCAAAGATCATCACCATCCAATAAAGCAATAAAAGTTCCTTTAGCAGATTTTATACCTTGATTCCTGGCATGAGAGGCACCCTTATTTTCTTGATTTATAATAATGATTCTAGGATCATCAAATTGATTTATAATCTTCAGACTTTTATCTGTCGAACCATCGTTAACTATAATAACCTCAAAATCTTGAAAGGTTTGATTGATTACAGATCGTATAGTCCCAGAAATATAATCTTCTTTGTTGTAAACAGATATGACTACAGAAAAAAATGGATTCATGAATTTAAATCTTGATAACAAATGTAACCCAATTTATAGAATTGTAATACCATAACTTTCGGGTTTTGACTCAATAAATGCTTTCTCAAAATGGAATTGGAAAACCTGTAAATCCATGAGATAGGGTAATTGAGCCTCCATTTTTTTAATGATCTAAAGGTTGTAATTAAGCTGTTTTCTGTTTTTTCAAGTTTGTTTTGTCTATCGAGCTTTAATAGTGTATCTACAGATTTCTCTATTTTATTTAGATAAATCAAATTATCTTCTAAACCATTATGTATAACCTCATTGTCAATGTGAAGTACATTGACATTTTCCGTTTTTAATAACGCACCAAAGTAATTGTCATAACCATAACCTTTTTGGGTTATTTTAGAATTTAATCTTTTAAATACAGCTTTCTTAATCATAAAATTAGCCGATATCACTATTTTGTAAGGTGTCTTATTACGAAGGGATGCAGGTACTTGTTCGTTAGATCTTCCGTAGGTCCAGCGTAAGATGAATTCATCTCTAGGTTTTTCTTCATTATATGCAAATCCGCCATAAATAGCATCATGATTTCTAGGAGTATAGTTTATATAATTGGAAATGAAATCTTGCGTTTTTGGCATCACATCTGCATCCAAAAATAAAAGCCATTCGTGCTTGGCTTGTTCTGCGAGCTTTTGTCTCGTAGCAACTCTTCCGCAGTTAGAACTTGAAATGATATGGCACGTATGGGATAGTTTTTCGATTTCAGCATTAATAATATGACAATCATTAGTGGAACCATCATCTAAAATTATGATCTCAAAAATGATGTCATTAGCGATGAGTTGCTCGTGAAGTCGATTCACCAACCTTGTTATATCATAATTGTAAACAGGAATTAATACAGAGAGCATAAAGATTTGTAATTAATCAAAAATACACTTTTTATGATAGTAAGATCGTGGAGTGACTACTTTTGCTAATGTATTTGGAATTGTTGAGTTAAGATAGGATATATGTAATATGTTGATTGCTTTATGAGTCCTTTCCCTTTAAACCAAGAAACCTCATTTAAAAAAACAATAACAAGTTTACCCGTTATTGATGGATTTGTATTATTGTTCAGAAAAAAACATAAATAATTCAACCTTTTCTCTGTACGACTTCAAACACCTTGTTATCATCACATTTTAGTGTTTTGCTAGGGTATTTAAGTAACAATGCATAGTCATGGGTTGCCATTAAAATCGTGTTACCGTTATTGTTGATGTCACGTAAAACTTCCATGACCTCAATACTGGTTTGAGGATCAAGATTACCTGTTGGCTCATCTGCCAGGATTAATTCTGGGTTATTCAATAACGCTCTAGCAATAGCAATACGTTGTTGTTCTCCACCAGATAATTCATGCGGAAATTTAAACCCTTTGGTTTTCATCGCAACCTTATCCAAAACAGATTCGATACGCTCCTTTATTTTAGTTTTATCTTTCCAGCCTGTAGCTTTTAAAACGAATTCTAGGTTGTTATTGATAGTTCTATCTGGTAACAATTTAAAATCCTGAAACACGATTCCCAATTTACGCCTCAAAAAAGGAATGTCCTTCTCTTTCATTGTGCGCAAGTCATAATCAACAATATGCCCTTCGCCCTCGGTAAGTTGAAGATCGCCATAGAGCGTTTTCATAAAACTACTTTTCCCACTTCCTGTTTTACCAATAAGATAAACAAAATCACCTTTATTCATTTCAAAATTAACATCAGCCAATACCAAACTATCGCCTTGATAGATAGATGCATTTTTGAGTTGTAAAACAGTTTCAGACATTCGGAAAAGAGAATTTATATTGAATTGTAAAAGTATTATAAAAAAAATCAAATTCTAATTCTTACAAATCAAATTCCTGAAATTAATTAAAAAATTAAGGTGTGATTTTATCACTTCGGAAATTGGAATTCTCAAAAAAGAAGGGAAAGTACATTTTCTTTAATGAATATCTATATAAAATTGAGGATGAGAAATAAACTTCAGTTTTCGCAAAACATCAAATTATTAATAACCTTGTGTATAATTATAGCATAAATGTTACGTTATAGGTTTGAAGATAAATTATCTTTGGCATCAATTAAAAATCGAACTTTATGACTTTTAAAAAACTAAGCATTGTACTTGGCTTTTTTCTATTTGCTTTGCACGTGCAAGCACAACAATCTGCAACATATACCAGTGATTTGGTCGAGTATCAAAAAGCACTTACCCTTTATAACAATCAACAATATCAAGCAGCACAATCTTTATTTGAAACCATAAAAGAAGACGCTCCAAACGAGACCTTAGAGTCAGATTGCGCATATTACATTGCCAATTGTGCGGTGCGATTGAATCAGCAAAATGCAGATGATCTTATTCAGGATTTTGTAGAGGATTATCCAACCAGCACCAAAAGAAATACTGCTTTTTTAGATGTAGCAGACTATTATTTTGCCAACGGAAAATATGCATACGCAAGAAAATGGTATGATAAAGTAGATGAGAATAGTATTGCAAGATCTGAGCGTGATAAATTTAATTTTAATTACGGTTATACGCTCTATTCTACAGATGACGAAGCAGGTGCCAATACCTATCTCAATCGTGTTGTCACTTCAAAAGAATATGGTTCTCAAGCAAAATATTACATTGGTTTTATGGCCTATGAAGGTGATGATTATGATAAGGCAAACGAATATTTTGATCAGGTTAGTGAAGAGGAAAAATACCAGGAAAAGCTATCCTACTACCAAGCCGACTTAAATTTTAAGCTCGGTAAATTCGAAAAGGCTATCGAACTTGCTAAAGCACAAATGAGTAAAAGTAGTCCGCAAGAGAAATCTGAGCTTTCAAAAATTATAGGAGAAAGCTATTTTAATCTGGAGCAATATGCTGAAGCAATCCCGTATCTAAAGGATTATAAAGGTCAACGTGGCAAATGGAATAACATCGATTATTACCAATTGGGATATGCCTATTACAAACAAAACGATTTTGAAGCTGCAGTTTCAGAATTTAATAAAATTATAGGTGGAGATAACAGTGTTGCTCAAAACGCATACTATCATTTGGGTGAGAGCTACATCAATCTTAATAAAAAACAAGAAGCATTGAATGCATTTCGTAATGCGTCGCAAATGGACTATGATCTAAAAATCCAGGAAGATGCTTGGTTAAACTATGCCAAGATTAGTTATGAAATTGGGAATCCGTATCAATCGGTTCCGCAGATTTTGACAAGTTATTTAGAGAAATATCCAGAGACAGGTTATAAAGAAGAGATTGAAACCTTATTGATTGACTCCTACATCACGTCAAAAAACTACAAGGAAGCTATCAAACTATTAGAAGGTAAAAAGAGTTTTGAAAATAGAGTAGCATTTCAAAAAGTAGCCTTTTACAGAGGTATTGAGGTTTATAATGAAGGTGATTATAATGAGGCTAAAAAATTGTTTAATGCATCTGTTAAAGAAGCTAAAGATCCTGTATTTACTGCAAGAGGAACGTTTTGGGAAGCAGAGACAGATTACCATCTCAATAATTACGACAATGCCTTAATAGGCTTTAAACAATTTGAGCAACAAGGCGAAGCTTCCGAAGTAAATGAAATCAATAATATCGACTACAATATTGGTTACACCTACTTTAAACTGAAAAATTACACAAAGTCAACAGAGAGTTTCCAGAAATTTATTGATAAGCATAAAGAGGATAAATTGCGTTTAAATGATGCGTATTTAAGACTTGGCGATGGATATTTCGTTTCGAGTAATTACAGTAATGCGATTTCTGCTTATGAAAAAGCGATTGCAATCAATGAAATTGAAGCTGACTATGCGACGTTTCAAAAAACGATGAGTTACGGTTATATTGGTGAAGGCTCCAATAAAATCAAGGGTCTGGTGGCTTTTATAAATAATTTTAAGAATTCCTCATTACGCGATGACGCCATGTATGAACTGGCAAATTCGTATATAAAAGCTAATGAAACAGATAAGGCGATGGCGATGTACGATCGCTTAAATCAAGAATACAGTACCAGTGTTTTTATTCCAAAAGCGTTGTTGAGACAGGGATTATCGTATTATAATACGAGCGATAATGAGCGTGCTTTGAATAAATTTAAAACAGTAGCAAAAGATTTTCCGTCTACTGCGGAAGCTAATCAAGCGGTAGCAACTGCGCGATTGATCTATATTGATTTAGGTCGCGTTGAAGACTATGCAGCTTGGGTAAAAACCTTGGATTATATTGATGTGACAGATGCAGAATTGGATAATACATCTTATTTAGCTGCAGAAAAACAATATCTGGATAACAATACAGATAACGCAATTCGTCAATTCAATAAATATTTAAATGAGTTTCCTAACGGAATGCATGCTCTAAAATCACATTTTTATTTAGCTGAAATGTACTCCAAAAAAGAATTGCCAGATAATGCAAAACCGCATTATGAATATGTTGTAAACAAGCAAAAAGGAGAATTTACTGAACAAGCTTTGGTTAAACTTTCTGAAATTTATTTAAGTAACAAAAACTGGGATAAAGCAATCCCATTATTAAAGCGTTTGGAAAATGAAGCCGATTATCCGCAAAATATCACTTACGCCCAATCCAATTTAATGAATGCCTTTTACCAAAAAGAGAATTACAGTGAAGCAGTTAACTATGCTGAAAAATCACTTCAAAATTCTAAAATTGATAATAAGGTAAAAAGTGATGCGCAAATTATAATAGCACGTTCTGCTATTAAAACGGGTAATGAGAGTAAAGCAAAAATCGCGTATGCTGAGGTTGAAAAAATTGCAACAGGTGCTTTGGCAGCAGAAGCGTTGTTCTACAATGCCTATTTCAAAAATAAAGATGGTAACTACGAATCTTCAAATACGACCGTTCAAAAATTGGCGAGAGATTATAGTAGCTACAAATATTACAGTGCAAAAGGATTAGTTGTCATGGCAAAAAATTATGATGCTTTAGGTGATGCTTTCCAGGCGACTTACATTCTGGAAAGTGTGATTAATAATTTCCCAGAATTTGATGATGTCGTGGCTGAAGCACAACAAGAATTAGACAGAATCAAAACAAAAGCTGCGAAAACGAATTCATCGGTACAACCTAAAAATTAAACCCAATTCCTGCGGAAGCAGGAATCTCATAGAAAAACAAACTAATATTAAGATGATTAAAAAACTAAGATTTTCAATAATTGCGATTTCAATTTTCACCATATTTTCATGCGGAGATGATGACAATAATAATCAAGAAGAAGTAATTAATAAATATGCAGGATGTTGTTCAACAGATCCTGTTTTTGGAGCAAATGTTGATAATTTGGATCAATCTGCTGGAGAAATTGAAGTGTTCACGATTGTAACCCAAAATGGAGATGCATACAATGATATGTTTTCAATTAGAAATATAGACCTGTATCCTAATCATACAGTAACTATTTATAATTCCGATAATGAGGAAATATTTCAAAACACAGATTACACAGATATTTTAAATTTATTCCCAGGATATCCACAAGATGAAAATAATGGTGCAGCAGGTGTTTCTAACGGAACTTATAAATACAAAATAGTTATTGAAAATGAAGAGACTTTTCGTAAATCAGGATCATTTTGTGTATATACTTGGGCAGATCCAGAGCCAAATTTTGATGGTTGCAATCTACGTAGTCAATTTGATCCAATAATAGCATTTCCGCCAAATTAATTCATCAAATCAAAATCAAAACAATGAAAAACAAACTCAAATATATAATCCTATTAATTATAACGTGCAACTTCGCCATCACATTCGCCCAAGAACGTGAAAAAGACACGATTGATACAGATGTGGTAAATGTGGTAAAACCATATACACCAACCATTTCAGATGCTTTTAAAATCAAGGAAACACCAACGTTAAACGATTCTACCACAATAAAGAAAAAGGAAATTAAGTATAATATTTTCTCAATTCCCGTAGCATCAACATTTACGCCTGCAAAAGGAAAAGCAGCAACCGTAGATAAAGAAAAACAAGTAAAACTGTACGATAATTATGCATCTTTAGGCTTGGGTACATACACCACAATTCTTGGAGAAGTATATCTCAATCATGCCATAAGCAGAACAGAGCGTGTAGGCGGTTATTTTAGCCATCACTCTTCCGCAGGCGACATTGAAGGTGTAAATTTTGACAATAATTTTTCTGAAACTGGCCTCAATGCACATTACAGCCAAAAAATGAGAGATTACGCTTGGAAGGTCGAAGGAGGTTTTCAATTACAATCTTATAATTGGTACGGTTTGCCAGATCAAACCATCCCAACCTTTGATGTTGGTCATTCGTTTTACACAGCAAATATTGGCGGAAACATAAAATTTGATGATGCTATTTTCAAAAAAGGAAGTGTCTTATTTAGAAGATTTGGTGATGATCAAGATTCCGGAGAAAATCGGTTTATTTTAAAATCTGGTTTTGATGTTCCCGTTGCAGATGAGATAGTAAATGCTGAAGTTAAAATTGACTACATTGGTGGTTCTTTCGATAAAAGTTACTTTGGTAACGAAGAGCTCAATTATAGCAATATTATTTTTGGATTATCGCCAACCTATAAAATGACACAAGACGATTTAACCCTAGATTTGGGTGTTAATTTAGTATATCTTAACGATACAGAAGCTAGTGATGGCAAGTTCTTTATCTACCCAAATATTACAGCGAGTTACCGTTTGGTGGATGAATTGCTCATTGCCTACGGAAGCCTAAAAGGCGATCTCAATCAAAATTCATATTATGGTTTTGCACAAGAAAATCCGTTCGTTTCACCAACATTATTTATTGCACCAACAGATCAAGCTTATAGCGCAACCGTAGGAATTAAAGGTAAACTCTCAAATAGCATGAGCTATAATGTGAGCGGTCAATACATGGCAGAAAACAATAAAGGGTTGTTTAAATCTAATCCAGATTCGGGTATAGAACAAGAGAATTATCAATTTGGAAATTCCTTCGGAATAGCGTACGACGACGTTAAAACCTTCGCTATTGGAGGAGAATTGAATGTGGACATCAACCGAAATTTCAAACTCGGATTGAAAGCTGATTATTTTGCCTACAATACAGATAACGAAGCTGAAGCATGGAACCTTCCAGACATAGAAGCCTCAGCATTTTTAGACTATCAAATAGATGAACATTGGTTTGCTGGTGCAAATGTGTTTTTTGTAGGAGAGCGCAAAGATTTATTTATACCAATTGGCGGAAGTACAGTAGAGATAATTCCACAAACAATTAATTTAGATAGTTATTTTGATGCCAACGCACATGTAGGTTACAAAATTACAGATCAACTCTCTGCTTTTGCAAAAGTGAATAACATCGCCAATCAAAATTATAACCGTTGGTTAAATTATCCCGTTCAAGGTATTCAGTTTTTGGCTGGAGCAACGTATCAGTTTGATTTTTAACTCAGTATGTCATCCTGAACTTGATTCAGGATCTCATTACTATTTAAAAGCATTCATTCTTAAATTTTTAGAATGAATGCTTTTCGTATTTTTAACGAATCAAAAATAATCAACTAATGAAAAACCTACTCTGCCTAATCGCATTACTTACCATCTTCTCATGTTCTAAAGAAAAGCAACAAGTAGATGCTATCGTATTCAACGCTAACATATATACGGTTGATGATAACTTCGGAAAAGCAGAAGCCTTCGCCATAAAAGATGGAAGGTTTTTGGAAGTGGGAACTTCCGAAGAGATAAAAAGTAAATTTTCTTCGGAAAATGTCATCGATGCCAATGGTAAAACAATTTTGCCTGGCTTAATTGATGCGCATGCTCATTTTCTAACCTTGGGGCAATTACAAAAACAAGTGAACCTAGTAGGTGTTAAAAGTTTTGAAGACATGGTTAAACGTGTTTTAGACTTTCAGAAAAAACATAACATGCCATTTATTAAAGGTAGAGGTTGGGATCAAAATGACTGGGAGGATAAAGACATGCCAGATAATACGATTTTAAATAAGTTATTTCCAAACACACCAGTAGCTTTAACACGAATTGATGGTCACGCTTCTTTTTGTAATCAAGCTGCCCTAGATTTAGGGAATGTTACAGTCAAAAGCAGTATTGATGGAGGGGAAGTAGAGGTGAAACAGGGCAAGTTAACAGGGATTCTCTTAGATAATGCGGAACAATTGGTCATGGATAACTGGCCTGATTTTGAAAAAAAACAACTTATAGAAGCCTTAATGGCTGCACAAAAGATCTGTTTTGAAAATGGATTGACTACAATTTCTGATGCTGGTCCAGATATTTTTACTTCACCTTGGATAGAAACTATTGATGTGATTGATAGTCTTCAAAAATCAGGTGACTTGAAGATAAGACTATATATGATGGTTCCTGGTACTCAACCAAATTTAGACCATTTTTTATCTAAAGGAATTACAAAAACCGATAGACTTAATGTGCGATCCTTTAAGTTTTATGCAGATGGAGCATTGGGTTCTAGAGGTGCATTGTTACGAGAACCTTATACAGATAAGCATAGTTCTCATGGTTTGCCCGTGATGTCCTTAGAACATATAAATAAATCGGCTCAGCGCATATCAAATTCAGAATTTCAAATGAATACACATGCTATTGGTGATAGTGCCAACCATGCGGTTTTACAGACGTACAATAAAGTTTTAGGAAGTAAAAAAGATAGACGATGGCGAGTGGAGCATGCACAAGTCGTTTCTCCCAAAGATTTCGATTTATTTAAAAACGTCATGCCATCTATACAGCCAACACATGCAACGAGTGATATGTATTGGGCAAAGGAGAGGTTGGGAGATGATCGTGTGAAAGGAGCTTATGCTTATAAAGAATTGTTAGATGCCTACGGAAAAGTAGCTTTAGGGACCGATTTTCCGGTGGAGCAGGTGAGTCCGTTTTTAACATTTTACGCAGCTGTAGCAAGACAAGATTTGGAACAGTCTCCAGAAGGCGGGTTTCAAAAAGAAAACGGATTATCAAGAGAAGAAACTCTAAAAGGAATGACCATTTGGGCAGCCTATTCTAACTTTGAAGAGAACGAAAAAGGAAGTATTGAAACCGGTAAGTTTGCAGATTTTATTATCTTGGATCGAGATATTATGAAAGTTGAACAGAATGAGATCCCTAAAACTAAGGTAGAGCAGACTTTTTTGAACGGAGAAAAACAATTATAAATTTAGTATAGTAAAATGAAGAAATTTTTATCTTTTATAAGTGTAGTTTTATTTGCAAATATGGCTTTTGCCCAATATAGTTGGACGGATGCCGAAGTTCATACCAAAGATGGAAAAGTATTTGATGGTGAAGCTAAATTAACGATGATCTCTCAAGGTATTAACTTGTCTAAAGAAAAACTTAAGTATAGAACTAAGAGCAAAAAGAACAAAACAAAATTTCAGCCAACTGATATTGATTATGTCATTTTTACTATCAATTACAGAGAAAGAGTTAATGGAGAAAGAATAGTAAAGACCAGAACAGAAAAATACATACCTGTTTTTTTAAACAACAAACAGACAAGAATTGGATTTGTAGAACTTATGGTTGATGGTAATTTACAGTTAGTTGGACGTACGGTTAGAGTTCAAAATGCGGGAACTTGGCAACCAGGAGTTGCGGGACCAAGTGGATTAAGTGCACCAGTTTATATGCCTGGTTATATGGGAAGTCACAACCAGGTAATGATTTTGAGAGAAGGAAGTAAGCCTCAAATTTTCAATCAAGTGAGTTTAACAAAATCATTCAGAAAACGAGCAATGGAGTATTTTGAAGATTGTCCTGTATTAAAAGCGAAAATTGAAAAGAAGGAATTTGTAAAAGAAGATTTACAGGATATAGTTAATTTTTATAATTCGTCTTGTAATTAAATCAATTGTAGGATATGCTAATTATCTGATAAAATTTACAGCAAATTTTTATAAAAATGTTATTGATTAATCCTTGCCAAATAATCAAAATGCTCACCATCCATAACTTTTTCACACTGTAACCCAACAGCTTCGCAAGCCAATTTTAATTGTTCAAAATCGAGATATAACCATTTCATAGGCTCCTCGTCTTCACCTTTGTAACTTAGATAATAATCCAATTCTCCGTAGTAATTGGCGTTTGTGTCAATCCAAAGTCCACCATCATCATCTTCATACATATATTTAATATCTGAGGAATCGATTAAGATTTGACCTGTAGGAGTTAAAAGCGATTTTAAATGATTCAGATATGTTGAAACTTGGGATGTTTTTTGGAAAATTCCAGTACCATTCATCAATAATAAAATGGTATCAAATGTTTCAGTCTCGTCCAGGATATCTTTTTGCTCAACTTGAGTAACACCTCTTTGCTTTGCTACATTTACAGCACCTTCGGAAATATCTATAGCTTTAACAGTCAATCCTTTTTCTTGAAGATACAAACTGTGACTTCCAGAGCCACAACCCACATCTAAAATCTTACCTTTTGCTAATTGTAAAGCCTTTTGTTCTAGTTTGGGCATTTCAGCATAACTTCGGAATAAATAGGGAAGCGGTAACTCATCTTCACCAGAAATATTAGTTGAAGTGATGAGGTCTTCGGTATAATTATTGTTGAAATAATCTTGAAGGGCTTTGCCAAAAAGGTCTTTATTCATATTTTTTGTCATGCGGAATTTGATTGACCATCTTATAAAAGTAGTATTTTTGTGTTATGCAGGACTTCATAAATAATCTTCCCAAACTCGCCAAAGATAAGCATAAGGAAAATAAAACCTTCTTTACTAAGCTCAAAAAAAAGCCACCCAAGCAATTGGATTATTTGATGCAAGAGCTTCATGATGCCGAGTTTGAGAGAACAGATTGTTTGGATTGTGCCAATTGCTGTAAAACCACTGGACCGCTTTTTACCCAAAAAGATATTGAGCGTATCTCAAAATTTTTTAAATTAAAGCCACAGCAATTTATAGAAACGTATTTGAGATTAGATGAAGAGAATGACTACGTATTACAATCTGTACCATGCACGTTTTTGGGAGAAGATAACTATTGCTCTATTTATGAGGTAAGACCGAAAGCATGTAGGGAATTCCCGCATACTGATAGGAAGAAATTTCAGCAAATATCAAATTTAACCTTAAAAAACGTGGCTATTTGTCCTGCAGCTTTCAATATTGTGGAAGCCATGAAACAACGAATTAAATTTTAATAATCATTTATGAAAAAGTTTATTATAGTTTGCTTAATGCTAATGTCTACCATAGGTTTTTCCCAACCAGTAGAATGGTTGACGTCTTTAGAGGCAGCTCAAAGATTGTCGTTGATTCAAAATAAAATGATCGTAATGACTTGGGAAGATTCCATGACATTACCACTCCCTGTAACTATAAAAGACGAAAATGGAGTACGAAGATATATTGACGATTTATTTAAAAATGGAATTTTGATAAATTTGCTTAAAGAGCATTTTATTCTTGTGAGCGTCAATGAAAGTGAGTACCCTAAAATGATTGAAAAGATAGAAAATAAAAGATCTACATCATATATCGATAAATTTAATGATGATTCCTTAAAAGTAATGGATGCCAACGGTACTATAGTTAATGTGGATGCCCCATATCAAGAATTTTTTGATATTGCCACATTTATTCAAAATTATGCCATCAATACAGAGTTTATCAATGCGGAACTGAAAAGTTACTACGATGTTCAAAATTTCGTAACCACATTCCGCTTGTCTTCAAGATATTTGGATATGGCTTCTTACGTGTTTAGTCAATCGAGAGAAGAATTTGTAAATGTATCTTCAATCTATCTCAAAGAAGCCGAAAAATTTCTAATTGAAGAGGCAATGGATAATCAAGAGGCATTTCAGCAAAAAATAGAATTAAAACAATTAGAGCAAGAACTAGTATTGGGTAATCCTAAAAAAGTGCTTCGGAAATTAAAAAGATTAGATCCTACTGAAATTAATGATATCAATAATACTTTAGTGTCTTTTTTGTATTTTACATCGTACCTCATGAGAAAAGATGAAACAAACGCATCAAACTACAGAAGCGATATTTCTTTGATTGATTTAAAATGGGCATCTGCAATAATAAATAGTTATGTTAAGCTTTGATGCTATTGGCTCAAGAGGTTTAGACTTAAATTTATGGAACAATTAATAACATATTTTGAAACCATACCATCCCTTCACAGAAGCTTGATTCTTGTTGGAGGTCTCACTTTATTTTGGGTATTGGAAGGCACATTACCATTATTCAACTTTAAGTATAAAAAATGGAATCACGCCATTCCCAATCTCTTTTTTACGCTCACAACCATAATTGTAAATTTTGGCTTGGCCTTTTTACTTATTAATACAGCGCAATGGGTAAACGATACAAGATTTGGCATTATTAACTGGATTCCGAATCTTCCATTATGGGCTTACGTATTATTGGGAGTTCTACTTTTAGATTTTTTTGGAGCCTATTTGGCGCACTATGTAGAGCACAAAGTGAAACCATTATGGATGGTGCATTTAGTACACCATACCGATCATAACGTAGACACAACAACCGCAAACAGGCATCACCCATTAGAGAGTGTTATTAGGTTTGTATTCACGTTATTAGGCGTATTTATTGTAGGTACACCAATTGCAATCGTGTTTTTATATCAGTCATTATCATTGGTGGCTACCCAATTTAGCCATGCCAATATCAAGCTCCCAAAAATGTTTGATAAAGCATTAAGTTATGTATTCGTGTCTCCAGATATGCACAAGGTCCATCACCATTATATGTTGCCCTATACCGATTCTAACTACGGAAACATCTTTTCCATTTGGGATCGTCTCTTTGGTACCTTTATGTCGCTGGATAGGGAGGATATCGTTTATGGAGTAGATACATTTCCAGATGAAATTGCTAATGGTAAAATTGGCGAATTACTAAAACAACCCTTTCACAAATACCGAAAACCAACAACATCAAATTCTCAAGACTAATGCGATATTTATTCATACTAGCGCTAATTTCAATGTGTAGTTGTACCAAAGAAAAATCAATGGATATTCAAGGTCACAGAGGTTTTAGAGGCCTATATCCCGAAAATTCGCTACTCGCTTTTGAAAAGGCCCTAGCGCTGGATATTCAAACTTTAGAACTTGACGTTGTTATTTCTAAGGATAAAAAAGTCGTTGTTTCCCACGAGCCATTTATGAGTCATGAAATTGCTCTGGATCCCTTCGGAAATGAGATTGCTCCACAATTAGAAACATCATACAACTTATACGCTATGCCCTACGATAGTATTAAATTATATGACTGCGGAAGCAAAGAACACCCAAGATTCCCATTTCAGAAGAAAGAAAAAGTCTATAAGCCCTTGTTAACTGAAGTCATAGATTTAGCAGAAGGAAAATCTGGTAGCACGATTTTTTATAACATAGAAATCAAAAGTAAACCAGAATATGATGGTATTTACTCGCCTCAACTTCAAGAATATGTGAAATTGGTCATTGATATCATAACAGCTAAAAGCATTAAAGACAGAACAATATTACAGTCTTTTGATGTAAGAGCATTAGAAGAAATCAAAGTTCAAAATCCAGACATAAAAACCGCTCTTTTGGTTGATGAAAATGAAAGCATTGACCAAAAACTGCAGAAATTATCGTTTTCTCCAGATATTATTAGTCCTTATTTTAAACTTCTAGATAAAAAATCGGTTTCCAGATACCAAGAAAACGCATTTAAAATCATTCCATGGACGGTCAATGAAGTTGGCGATATCAACTTAATGATGGATTTCGAAGTTGATGGTATTATTTCCGATTTTCCAGATCGGGTTCTTCAGCTAAAACATTAAAAAAGTAAAACGTCTAGTCGTTTAAGTGTTTGTTTTAAGCGACTTAAAGAAGATCGAATTTATTTTTAATTTTTAAAATCGTGTTGTTGGTCTATCATTTTTGTAAGAGTATTCCGTTTATCGTTTCTTTTTCTGTTTTTAACCCAATTATTAATTTTTAGTAACTATTGCCATTAACTTTGTAGTGTACATAGGTTGGTTTTCTGTTTAAATGTAATCGATTTTTGTATCTAACATAGAATTGATCAAGCTCTTTAAAAAGAGTTTGAATGTATTTTAGTTTAATCTTAAAATGACCCCAAATCATGAACAAGTTAACTATCCTTGGCCTGCCAATAACTCGCCATTGCGTTATAGTGATATTTCTACTTATGTGCAAAAGCCAAGCTACTGCACAAACCGAAATCTATACTACCCTTAAAAAGAACATCAATGTATTGGCTTATGAGCTAGATCATAAACTGTCAGATTCTCAGGATTCATTAATATTAGAAAACAAGCATTTATTCAAAAAAGTACGTTTTGTAAGTAAGGAAACTGAAAAAGTGTTTGATTTTGCGCCAGCGGTTAAAAGTGCTAAAATTTCTTTGGCAGATCTACCTGTTGGGAAATACACAGTGATGTTTTATCAAGCAGATAAAATAATTGTATTTCAGGTAGATAGGGTATTACCATTTGATTTTAATAATAGAAGGGAAACAGATGTTGCTATATCAGATCTTAAGGATGTTGAATTAAATACTGCTGTGGCAAGCACAGAAGTAAAAGGTATTGATTTAGAGCTTGATAATTCTAATTTTAGTCGTTCTAACAATAATAAAGACAAAGAATTCGAAGCATTTGAACAGCAAGTAGATTTTTCATATAATCTTTCAAAAACAAATAGATCTAATGTGCAAACAAGAGCGGACTATAGACGAACACATCTTAGGCCAAACGGGAAACCCTACGAATAATTAATTGCCTTTTTATTATATACGTCCATACTTCGGTTTTATTGACCGTTCATGGATGCTTTTGTTGAATATTGAAAAAAGAACTTAGTTTTAAGACTGGGGATTATAAAAATTAGCTATTAGTTCAATAGTGTTGACGTTAATTAGCGTATACATGAGAACAATAATTTTTATAATCTTTTTTAGTTTAATCACATCATTAAACTATACTGCACAAGCTCAAGCTGATTTAGCCATATTAGAGAAAAATGTAAATATTAGAGCTAAAGGCTTAATCCATGAACTCAATACTTCAAAGGATACATTAATTCTCAAGAGTGAAACACTAATTACAAAAATATATTCGGTAAGTATGAATTATGAGCGTGAAGTTGATTTGAATATCAATAAAAGGCTTGTGAAAATTCCATTAAATCAACTCAGTAAAGGGAAACATGTTTTTGTTGCAGTCCAATCATCAATGCGTATTGTGTTTGTGATCAAAATACTTAGAGATGATGAAGAAATGCTGTTAGCTATTGCAGATGACGATTTAGTTGTTAAGCAATAGATATATTAACTTGGAATGATTTGTATTTTAGAATTTTCAGTTGTCATTGCGCATACGATGCGAAATCGACTAAAATTTTTTACACTATTCGTAAATTAAATATTTGCTACGAGTCACCCGAAAGTTTTTCAAGCCTTCAGCCCAAGTCTCCCGAATGTTATTTTCAGAAACACCAGATTCAATTTGCATTTGTAACGCTTTTGTGCCAGCAAGTTTTGTGAAAAAGTCATTAAAAAAGACCTTTTTATCGATAGAGTTTTGATACGCTTTAATCAAATAACTTAAATCTAATAGGTTTAGTTTTTCTACTTTACTCAAATCTTCACCGTAGCACAAAACACCCTCGTGTTTAGGATATTTTGAACCATCGTTAGGCATTGGGATGTATTTAAAATTATAAAACGTTTTATCCAAATAAGGGCTCCCATAAATCTGAAACTGCTTAGACGTCCCACGTCCAGCATTGACATTGGTGCCTTCAAAAAAGCAAAGGCTAGGATAGAGGTTTATGGATTGTGGGTTTGGTAAATTAGGTGATGGTTTTATAGGTAAATTATAAGGTTGATCATGCGTGTAATTTTGCATTTCTATAACCGTAAGCTCACATTTAGTTTTATTCTTCAACCAGCCCTCACCATTTATCATTTTGGCATATTCGCCAATGGTCATCCCGTGAACCACTGGGATTGGATGCATCCCAACAAAACTGTTATGTTGCATCTCTAAAATTGGACCATCCACATAATGACCATTTGGGTTGGGTCTATCTAAAATTATAACCGGGATTTTTGCTTCCGCACAAGCTTCCATCACATAATGTAAACTTGAGATATAGGTGTAAAAGCGAGCGCCGACATCTTGAATATCAAAAATCACAACATCTAAATCTGCTAATTGCTCTGGAGATGGTTTTTTGTTTTTTCCGTAGAGAGAAACAATAGGTAAATTGGTTTTGGTGTCTATGCCATCTTTTACAATTTCTCCAGCATCTGCTTGACCTCTAAAGCCATGCTCTGGAGCGAATACTTTTTTGATATTGACTTTTAAGTCAACTAAAGAATCCACTAAATGTTCGTATCTAAATGTAGTTATCTCTAAACCTGAAGCATCACTATTTCTTAAACCGCTTGTCGTTCCACGAACTTCAAATACTGAAGTTTGATTCGCCACAATCCCAATACGCTTCCCCTTTAATAGAGGTAAATACACATCTGTTCGGTTGGCACCAACTATAATTTCGTCATTTAGTATTGAGACTTCGTCATCCTGAACTTGTTTCAGGATCTCATCATTTTGAGCTGTATTATCTTTCGATTTTGACCCACAAGAAATCAACACCAAAACAAACACTATAATTATCGGGAAAACCCTATTTTTGAACATCATTAAACGCATATTAAAATTTTGAATTACGAGTTTTTTATAGCTAAACGCATTATTGGTAGTAAAGCGTATAAAAGTAGTGTTTCGGCACCGATAATAAAAATTGGGATTGCTGCAATTACTATAGGCATAATTGTGATGCTCATTGCTATTGCTACCGGTTTGGGACTTCAAAAAAAAGTAAGAGAAAAAGTTGTCGCGTTTAATGGTCACATCACGATCAATAATTTTGATACCAACGATTCTAATGAATCCATAAACCCGATTTCTACAGATCAGACGTTTTATCCGCAATTCAATTCCGTGGAAGGTATTAAGCATATTCAAGCTGTTGCTACAAAATTTGGTGTCATTAGAACCGAAACCGATTTTGAAGGGATCGTACTAAAAGGTGTTGGAGCAGATCATGACTGGTCATATCTCAAAGATTTTTTGGTGGAAGGTCAATTGCCAGCCTACGAGGGAAATCTTAGTAACGATGTGGTGATTTCAAGTTATCTAGCCAATCGCTTACAGTTTAAAGTTGGGGATAGGTTCGAAATGATTTTTGGAAAGGAGAGTATTGATGATATTCCTTTTCAGCGAAAATTTAAGGTGGTCGGTATTTTCAATTCCGGATTTCAGGATATCGATAAAAATTTCATGATAGGCGATATAAGCCACATCCAGAGGATGAACAAATGGGAAAAAACCGAAGTTGGAAACTTCGAGGTCTATCTCAACGATTTTACGGAATTGCTTGAAAAAGAACAGCAAATTCGCGAAAAAACACCCTCTTTTTTAGACACACAAACCATTGAGGAAAAATTTGCCACAACCTTTGAATGGATCAAGATTTTTGATAACAATACCTACGGAATCATAGCCATAATGATCGTAGTGGCAGGCATCAACATGATCACAGCCCTTTTGGTACTCATTTTAGAACGTACCCAAATGATCGGTATTTTAAAAGCATTGGGTAGCAGCAACTGGAGTATTAGAAAAGTATTTCTCTACAACGCAACCTATCTAATTGGCTTGGGACTGTTTTGGGGGAATCTTCTCGGGTTGGGCTTATTGTTCGCCCAGCAACAGTTTGAATTATTAAAATTTCCAGACCCAGAGCAATATTATGTATCCATAATCCCAGTCCATATTTCGATAGATTATATTTTACTGCTTAACATTGGGACGTTTGTCGCTTGTTTTTTAATGTTGCTCATTCCATCAATCATCATTACCAAGATTTCTCCTGTAAAAGCGATCCGGTTTGAATAGCCTTCCGCTATATTAGTATATAATTTGGGTGGTTACCCTTTATCACGTTCTGGTGATAAAGCGTCAGGCTGTACGTTATATCTTTATTTCTTGCCTCAAAAAAGGATGCCACTTTCTCCAGATAGCTATCGGGATTAACTCGAGCCAAGTGAATTGAAATTTGCAACAAATAACATGCCTTAGAAATGGCTTGAAGTGTTAAGATTTCCGAAGAAAGTATTTAAAAAACTTAACTTTTCCTTACTTTTGCAACCTAAAATAAAACACATGCAATACGCAGAAAATATATTAGAAACCATAGGTAATACGCCTTTGGTAAAGATCAATAAACTCACAAAAGAATTACCTTGTTTGGTGCTCTCAAAATATGAGACCTTTAACCCAGGAAATTCTGTAAAAGACCGTATGGCATTAAAGATGGTTGAGGATGCAGAGGCTGACGGACGTTTAAAACCAGGAGGAACCATCATTGAAGGTACCTCAGGAAACACAGGTATGGGACTCGCTTTGGCAGCCATCGTTAAAGGATACAAATGTATTTTTGTGATTAGTGATAAGCAGTCTAAAGAGAAGATGGATATTTTGCGAGCAGTAGGAGCAGAAGTGGTGGTTTGCCCAACAGATGTTGAGCCAACAGATGCTCGTAGCTATTATTCGGTGTCAAAACGTTTGGCTGAGGAAACGCCAAATTCTTGGTATGTGAATCAATATGACAATCCAAGTAACTGCAAGGCTCATTTTGAAAGTACAGGACCAGAAATTTGGAAACAAACCGATGGTAAAATCACACATTTTGTAGTAGGTGTTGGTACAGGAGGAACGATTTCTGGTGTAGGTAGCTATTTAAAAATGATGAATCCCAACATTAAAATTTGGGGAATAGATACTTATGGCTCGGTATTTAAAAAATATCATGAAACCGGAATTTTTGATGAAAAAGAAATCTACCCTTATGTAACCGAAGGTATTGGAGAAGACATTTTACCTTTAAATGTGAATTTTGATATCATTGATGGTTTCACTAAAGTAACCGATAAAGACGCTGCGGTTTACACGCAAAAGCTTGCTAAAGAGGAAGGTATGTTTTTAGGAAACAGTGCAGGAGCAGCTATAAAAGGTGTGTTGCAATTAAAAGAGCATTTTACAAAAGATGATGTTGTTGTGGTACTATTTCATGATCACGGAAGTCGTTATGTAGGGAAAATGTTCAATAATGAATGGATGAAAAAAATGGGTTATATTGAATAATCAATCATAAATAGATAAAAATTATAAAGCCTGAATTGAAATATTCAGGCTTTTGTGTTTTAATCGTATAACATTTTATCATTAATAGCCCGTAAATAATTAAGGTTAAAGCAATTAATCTGTTTTTGTTATAATGTAAAGATACTGTTTAATTAAATTCTATAAGTCACTTTTTAAAGCATTATCATTGGTGCAGGTCATTTTAAACAGTATTACTTATATAAAAATTTTGTATAATTAACACCTATTAATTATTTAAACTCTTATCCGTATATTTATAAAAAAATTACTACCGTGAATTTAAGATTACAATCTAACGCACACTTTGGTGTGTTGATCTTATTATTTATACTATCCACAACCTCGCTCAATGCCCAAATTTTTGAGCAAGCGCAAAATATTTCAGGATTAGGAAATTTACAAAATAATAATGGTGTAGCTGTTGCAGATTATGATAACGATAATGACCTCGATATTTTTGTAGTCGCTTGGGCTCAAGATGTCGAGGGAGATGAAACTACCAAAAGTAAATTATATAGAAATAATAATGACGGTTCGTTTACCGATGTTACTGTAGAAGTAGGACTTGATAATCTACATCCAGTAATAGATGAGATCGAAGAGTTTTTTGGTTTAATAGGTGAGAAACATGGTGTATCTTGGGGAGATTATAATAATGATGGCTTTCCCGATATCGTATTTACACACTCCAGTAAACTCCAATTATTCATCAACCAAAACGGAGTCTTTACAGAAGTTACCGAAGGCGCAGGTCTCACCCAGTTTAGTGACTGTAGACATACTGGAGCCACTTGGTTTGATTACAACAACGATGGCTTTCTTGATTTATACGTCAACGATTGGGACGCTTGCGAAACCAATTCACTCTATCTAAATAATACCAATGGTACATTCACCAATGTTACCGTAGAGACCAATATGCAGGATACTGGCATCAATGCCAGTTATATGGCAATTCCCTTTGATATAAATAACGATGGCTGGATGGATCTTTACGTCTCTAACGACTTTAACCAACCCAACAGTTTGTTCGTGAACCAAAACGGAAATTCCTTCATCGAGCAAGCTGCCAATTACGGTTTAAATAATATGATTGACGATATGGGAATTGCCATTGGCGATTTTAATCTCGATCAAAAATTCGATTTTTTTATTACAGGTATTCAAATGAACGACCTTTTGGAAAATGATGGGACCAACAATTTCTTCAATTCAAACGTAAATAATAACCTCACCCAAACCCAATGGTCCTGGGGAACTAAATTTGCAGATTTTGATCTAGATAGTGATGAGGATCTAATCATTGTTAACGGATTCGTTTTTCAGGATATAAGCACACAAAATAATGTGTATTATAAAAATTTAACTGCGGAAGGATTAACTGGTTTTGAAGACGTTTCCGAAGCACTAAACTTTAACGCGTTAACCGTAAGCGTAGAAGCCATAGATTGGGATTACGATAATGATGGCGATCTCGATATTTACGTCACCAACTCAGACCAGCAATCGATTTTATACGAGAATAAATTGCTCAATTTTGATGAGGAAAGTAGTTTAAATTGGTTTAAGGTCAAGCTTCAAGGCACAATTTCAAATAGAGATGCTATTGGTACAACCTTAACCTTAAGAACGACCGAGCGAGCATATGTAAGACATCATACAGGTGTTGGGTTTTTATCGCAAAGCTTAAAGCCTTCGCATTTTGGACTCTCAAACGATATTGAAATTTTAGAACTGGAAATCAAATGGCCTTCGGGCTTGGTAGAAATCCACCAAGGTCTTGAAGAAAACACAACCATTTTAGCGATAGAAGGTCAAGGTTTTTCAGTTCAGGATATTGAGCCAAGTCAAAAAATATATGGTTGTACAGATCCTTTTTCATGTACCTATAATCCAGACGCAACATTAGAAGATGGAAGTTGTTCATACCTAGATGCCAATTCTATTTCTGGAGCAACAAGTTCAGGCTTTCTAGCAGTAGAAGATTATAATTACCCAATTGCTCCAGGATCTACAGCTAATTGGACGGTTGTAGGAGGTGAGATAATTAGCGGACAAAACGAAGCTACCGTAACCATAAAATGGGGATTAAACGAAGCAGGAACAATTACCGTAAGAGAAAATAATGGCAGTTGTTTTAGCGAAGAACAGCAATTTACAGTAGCATTGAGCGCTGCACAATTACCAGATGATGTGTCTATCGCAAGACTTTGGAACGAAGTTTTACTTCACGCCATAAGAAACGATTTTGCGAGACCAACCGTTCATGCACGTAATTTGTTCCATTCTAGTGTTGCGATGTATGACATTTGGGCAATTTATGATGAAGTCGCCAAACCTTATCTCATTGGTAATACGGTAAATAATTTTTCTACGGAATTATTAGAATTCACACCAGTAGAAAGCATAGAGGATTCCCGAAAGAAAGCCATAAGCTACGCCATGTATCGCTTGTTATCCTATCGTTTTCAAAATTCTCCAAATGCTGAAGAATCGCAGCAACTTTTTGATTTGATAATGCAGCAATTAGGTTATGACACCACTTTTGCAGTATCCACATTATACCAATTTGGAAATGCTGCTGCATTAGGAAATTATGTAGCACAAACGTTAATCACCTACGGAAATGGTGACGGATCAAGAGAACTCGATTTATTCAATAATGAGTATTACGCTTCTGTGAATCCACCTTTGGGACCAGCAGTTCCAACTGTAGACCTAATGTTAGATCCCAACCGTTGGCAACCGCTTAGTTTGGATACTTACATTGATCAAAGTGGTAATTTAATAGAGGGTTCATCCATAGCCTTTTTAAGTCCAGAGTGGGGAAATGTACATCCGTTTGCCATGACCGATGATGATCTATTAACCTATTCTAGAGATGGCAATTCGTTTAAAGTATATAACGATCCTGGTAATCCTCCATATTTAAATCTGTCTTCGGAAGATGACTCAAGCGCAGCCTATAAACAAGGATTTTCTATGGTATCTATTTGGGGATCCCATCTAGACCCAAGTGATAATGTGATGTGGGATATTTCACCTGCTAGTATTGGTAATACAACTATTAGTGAATTTCCAACAAGCTATAACGACTATCCAAATTTCTATAATATAATAGAAGGTGGTGACATTGGTCAGGGACACCCAGTTAATCCAGTTACAGGTCAAGCTTATCAACCTCAAATGGTTCCTAGAGGGGATTATACAAGAGTTTTAGCAGAATTTTGGGCAGATGGTCCAGATTCTGAAACACCTCCAGGACATTGGTTTACAATATTGAACTATGTAAATGATCACCCGCAATTAGAAAAGAAATTTGAGGGCGAAGGCGATACGTTAGATGAACTGGAGTGGGACGTAAAAGCGTATTTTATCTTGGGAGGTGCGATGCATGATTCCGCAATTTCAGCATGGAGTGTAAAAGGATGGTATGATTATTTGAGGCCAATTTCAGCAATTAGAAATATGGCACTATTAGGTCAAAGTACAGATTCAACTTTAGATAACTATCACGTGGCAGGCATCCCTTTGGTTGACGGTTTCGTTGAGGTTGTTGGAGAGGGTGATGCACTTATTGGTGAAGAAGGGATTAACTTCGGAAAGATAAAATTATACACTTGGAGGGGTCCAGATTACATCACAAACGAAAGTACAGATGTTGCAGGAGTAGGATGGATTCTCGCCGAAAATTGGTGGCCATACCAACGACCAACATTTGTAACACCACCATTTGCTGGTTTTGTTTCTGGACATTCAACATTTTCACGCGCAGCTTCCGAAGTATTGACAAAAATAACGGGTAGTCCGTTTTTTCCAGGTGGATTGGGAGAATTTACTGCCAGGCAAAATGACTTTTTAGTGTTTGAGCAAGGACCTTCCGTAGATGTGAAACTGCAATGGGCAACCTATCGTGATGCTTCAGATCAAACGAGTTTGTCTAGAATTTGGGGAGGCATTCATCCGCCGGCAGATGATATTCCTGGTCGATTAATTGGTGAGAAAGTGGCTAACGATGCGTTTTCGTTTGCGGTTCCTTATTTCTTCGGAAATATAACCGTTCAAGAAACTGCTGAGCAAATTGTATATCCAAACCCAGTGACCAATAATGAAATATTTATTACAAATACAACAGTTGATGATGTGATTACCGTGTTTGATATTAGAGGTCGTAAAGTGAATATTTTAGAGCAAGATTTCAATCAATTTGGGAGTGTTACAAAACTTGTAATCCCTCAAGGAACTGCAACTGGGTTGTATTTTTTGAATATCAATGAAAACTCAAAACTGCTTACAATAACAGGAAACTAATAATTAAAATATTTTGAAATGTACATAAAAAGAAATATTGGTTGGGGACTTATATTGCGGTATGCTTGGAAAAATCTAATTATTTTCACAGTCTATGCCACATTGATCTTTTATATTTATCATTATTTGGGTATGGACTTTATAAATATTCCATTTCAGCCTTTGAGTATTATTGGTATTGCAGTTGCGTTTTACATCGGTTTTAAAAATAGCCAAAGTTATGATCGGTTTTGGGAAGCTCGCAAAATTTGGGGAGGCATCGTCAATTATAGTCGTACTTGGGCAATACAAGTGATTAGTTTTGTGGAGACCAATGACGAGAAGCTCAATCATGAGATTCACACCAAATTAATTTACAGACATATCGCATGGATTAACGCATTACGCGTTCAATTAAGACAACCAAAATCTTGGGCAATAAAAGAGAATAGAGCAGTAGAGTCACTTTTTGATAAGCATGGTGAGCGCAACCCGTCTTGTAATGCTGCCATTGGGTTAATTCCAAACGAAGAATTTAGTGACTTAGAGAAACGGGTAAATCCCGCAACTCACCTTGTAAAAAATCAGGCTTTAGATCTTAAGGCCTATAAAATAAAAGATTACATAGATGGGTTTCAAGAAGACCAATTGCAATCCTGTTTAGAAGAATTTTATAATTTACAAGGGATGTGTGAGCGTATAAAAAACACACCGTTTCCTAGACAATACGGTTATTTTTCTAAAATCTTCACTTGGATCTTTGTATTGCTTTTACCTTTTGGACTTTTAGATGTTTTTGAGGATAATTCAATTACAAATGTTGATGGTATTGAAAATATGTATATGTTTTTAATGATACCTTTTTCAGTATTGATTTCTTGGATTTTTACCACTATGGAAATTATTGGAGATAATAGTGAAGACCCATTTGAAGGTAGAATCAACGATGTGCCAATGACTGCATTGTGTAAAACCATCGAAATTGATTTAAGAGATATCTTAGATGAAGAAAATCTACCGGAAAATGAGAAACCAAAAGACAATATTTTGTATTAAACCCGTAGATTTGCATTTTATTAAGCCCTATGCCAAGTACCCTTGAAACCTACATTCCTGCAGCAGCGATCACAAATGTGAATGCACTTTTAGATCATGATAAGTTAAGCGTTAAGATAAAAAATGAGCGTAAGACACGCCATGGAGATTATAGGCGTTTACCTAACGGAAATCATCAAATCACCATAAATTCCAATTTAAATCACTATCGGTTTTTAATTACATTAGTCCACGAGATAGCACATTTTGAAGCTTATAAAATTTACGGAAGGTCCATAAAACCTCACGGTATAGAATGGAAACGCACATTTCAGCATTTAATGTTGCCATTTATTAATCCTGAAATTTTTCCTTCGGAAGTTTTGCCAATATTGGCAAAACACTTTAAAAACCCAAAAGCAAGTAGTGATAGTGATGCAAATTTGGCATTAGCTTTAAAACAATTTGATGAACCTAACGATAAAACCTATATTTTTGAAATTCCGAAGGGAAAGGATTTTAAATTATACAACGGGAAAATATTTAAAATGGGAGACAAACGTGTCAAGCGTTTTGAATGTATAGAACTAAAAACGGGAAGAACTTATTTGTTCAATCCCAATGCAGAAGTTGAATTATTAAATACGTAAAATGAACAAGAATTATTATGCCATTTTAATGGCTGGAGGAGTTGGGTCAAGATTTTGGCCAGTGAGTACACAGGATTTTCCAAAGCAATTTCACGATATGCTGGGAACTGGAGATACGTTGATTCAAAAGACGTTTAATAGACTTGCAAATATAATTCCGAAGGAAAACATATTCATTTTAACTAATGAGCGTTACAACGATTTGGTATTTGAACAATTACCAGAGGTGACTAAGCGACAAGTCGTCTTAGAACCTGCAATGCGTAATACTGCACCTTGTATTTTGTATGCAGCGATGAAAATCCAGAAAGAAAATAAGGATGCTGTTATGATTGTTGCACCAAGTGACCATTGGATTGAGGATGAAAAATCTTTTACCAATAATGTACAGCAGGCATTTGATTTTTGTGCAGAAAATGATGCTTTGATGACTTTAGGGATTACACCAACGTTTCCAAATACTGGTTATGGGTATATTGAGTTTGATAAAACTTCCGAAGAAAATATTAAACCAGTTAATCAATTTAGGGAAAAACCAGATTACGAAACTGCCAAGTCATTTATTGAGCAAGGTAATTTTTTATGGAATGCTGGGATATTTATGTGGAGCGTTAACAGTGTTTTAAAGGCATTTAAAAATAACCAACCAAAACTCTACGAGTTGTTCGGGTCTGGGATTGAGGCCTATAATACCAATCAAGAGGATGATTTTATAAAAGAGAATTATCCAAAAGCAGAAAATGTGTCTGTAGATTATGCCATTATGGAGCCATCTCAAAATGTGTATGTTATTCCTGCAACTTTTGACTGGAATGATCTAGGTACTTGGGGAAGTTTATACGATAAGTTAGATAAAGATTCTAGCGGAAATGCGGTAGTCAATGCCCAAACTTTGACTGAGGATAGTTCGGGTAATATGATAAGAACCAAAGGTAAGAAGGTTGTTGTTGTTGATGGCCTCAATGATTATATTATAGTAGATAAAGATGAAGTTTTACTTATCTTTCCCAAGACAAAAGAACAAGACATTAAAAAAGTACTCCAAAAGGTGAAAGATACTTATGGAGAGCATTACGGTTAATATATGAGCGACGAAAATAAATTTAATTTTTCTGAAGAAGAGCAGTCTCAAATAACCAATGAGATGAATAAAGAGGGTGCTGTTAATGAAAAAAAAGAAGCGGTAAAGAAGGATGCCAAAGGCCTGTGGAAAAGTTTCACGACTTTCATGAATGAGCTTCTCGATTTTAGGGATGATACAGATCGTGACGCTACCATATTGGCAATCAAAAATGACATCCCTTTTAAAGGCGCAACAGCTTGGATTCTAGTGTGTTCAATTTTTGTAGCTTCCATTGGTTTAAATGCAAACTCTACTGCAGTGGTTATTGGAGCGATGTTAATTTCTCCGCTAATGGGACCAATATTAGGGGTTGGTTTGTCAATAGCTATTAATGACATAGATACACTTAAGCGATCACTAATAAACTTGTTGATCATGATTATTCTAAGTTTATTAACAGCGTTTTTGTTTTTTAGATTTTTCCCTTTAAGTGAGGATACTTCGGAGCTTTTAGGTCGAGTAAAACCAGATATTAGAGATGTTCTAATAGCCTTTTTTGGTGGTCTCGCCCTAATTATCGCGCGCACTAAAAAAGGAACTATTGCCTCTGTTATTTTTGGTGTAGCAATTGCCACAGCATTAATGCCACCGTTATGTACAGCTGGCTATGGTTTGGCAAAAGCGAATTGGGAGTATTTTGGTCAGGCAATGTATTTGTTTACTATCAATACCATTTTTATCGCCTTGGCAACATTTTTAGTATTGAAGATTTTGCGTTTTCCTATGCTTAAATATGCAAACTCTGCTAAAAGAAAACGAATTGCAAGATTGGCTTCTTTGGTTGCGATAATAGTTATGATTCCTGCAAGTTTTACGTTTGTTGATGTTTTAAGGGAAAGCAGATTTGAAATAGATGCAAAGTCATTTGTTGAAAATGAATTGAAAGCACTCCCTAATTCTGGATATATTGAAAAGAATGCAACTATAAATTACGAACCAAACGGAGAATCATTTATTGAGTTGATTCCTTTTGGAAATGATGAAATTTCAGAAGGAACAAGACTTTTATTAGAATCGCGTTTTAAAGATTATGCAGCACTTAAAAATTCAAAGCTGTTTGTTAATCAGGTTAAAAATAGAGCAATTAATAATCTTGAATATATGGAAGAGTTACGAACTCGCGACTCTATAGATTTGTTATCTCAAGGTGAAAAAATTGCTTATTTAGAAAAGACAGTGACCAGATTATCTCGATTAGAACGAGATCAAATTCCTTTTGAAGATTTAGTAAGAGAGGCAAAAATAAATTATGAAAATCTAAAAGCTGTTTCTTACTCGAAAAGGATTACTTCAAATTTTTCAAAAATAGATACCTTAGATATATTTTCTTTTAATTGGGTAGATTCTTTAACAACTAAAGAGCAAAAACAAAAAGACTTAAGAAAGTTACGCTTATGGTTTAAAGATAAATTAAAGTTAGATACACTTGTAATTGAATAAATTAACCTTTTTCATCCAAATAGGCTTGACGTACTTTTTTAAATAATTCTGAAGAGTACACGAAATTAGTAACAGCGTCATTGTCGGTTTTAAAGATGTTTTCTTTAGAACCTTCCCATTCTTTGAGTCCGTCTTTCAAAAACACAATTTTTTGTCCAATTTCCATAACGGAGTTCATGTCATGAGAATTTATAATGGTAGTGATTTCATATTCTTGAGTAATTTCCTGAATTAAATTATCAATAACCATTGCGGTTTTTGGATCTAAACCAGAGTTTGGTTCATCGCAAAATAAATATTTAGGTTTGTTTACGATGGCTCTTGCAATTGCAACACGTTTTTGCATACCTCCAGAGGCTTCGCTTGGCATTTTAAAATGTGCATCAGATAGATTGACGCGGTTAAGAACAAAATCTGCTCTGTCCTTCATTTCACTTTTACTTTGTTTTGTAAACATCCGAAGCGGAAACATCACATTTTCAATAATTGTCATAGAATCAAATAACGCACTACCTTGAAATACCATGCCCATCTCTGCTCTTAGATTACGCTTTTGGTCATCTGTAAGACTAGAGTAGGCTTTGTTGTCATAGAGAATTTCTCCTTCTTCTGGCTTAAAAAGTCCCAAAAGACATTTAAGAAAAACTGTTTTGCCAGATCCACTTTGTCCTATTACTAAACTCGTTTTGCCTTTTTCAAAAGTTGTAGAAACGCCTTTTAAGATATGCGCATCTCCAAACGATTTATGTATATTATTTACTTCAATCATTAGCTTAATAAAAGTTGGGTTAAAATGTAATTGATTAAGATAATCGCAACACTGGTCCAAACAAATGATGTCGTACTGGCTTTACCAACTTCAAGTGCTCCGCCCTTCAAATAAAATCCAAAGTAGGATGGGATCGTAGCAAGTATAAATGCAAAAACAAATGTTTTAATAAAGGCATATACGATATGAAAGGGAATAAAATCAATTTGAATACCTGTGATAAAATCTTCTAAAGTTCCAAATCCACCAAATACAACCGCAGCCATTCCACCTAGAATTCCCAAAAACATAGCAATCGAAATTACAAATGGGTAGAGCATGAGCGCTATAAATTTTGGAAACACAAGATAATTTAAAGAGTTGATACCCATAACTTCCAAAGCATCAATTTGCTCTGTAACTCGCATAGTACCAATGCTTGATGTTATAAATGAACCCACTTTTCCTGCCATAATAATAGAAATAAAAGTAGGTGCGAATTCTAATATTATAGATTGTCTCGTTGCAAACCCAATAAGATATTTAGGGATTAGCGGGTTGCTTATGTTCAACGCAGTTTGTATGGTGACAACGCCTCCAACAAAAAAGGAAATAAAAGCAACAATGCCTAATGATCCTATAATTAGATCATCAATATCTTTTAATATGAGTCTACGCATCACAGACCATTTAGTTGGTTTGCGAAACATTTCGGCAATCATTAAAAAATAGACACCAATATTATGAAGGTACGACATAGTAAAATTTGTTAGCGTAAAAGTAAATAATTACAGAGACTTTTTTAATGTTAAGGTTAAAAGATGCTAAACAAAAATCTGTATTTTTGAAACTATAAAATAACAACTCTTATGAAAGTTATAATTAATCTCCTTTTTGTGTTTCTAATAGTAACGTCTTGCACAGCGCAAAATCAAGTTTCCAAAGAAAAAAACAAAGAATTTCAATACGATAATAACAATCCTAAATTGGTGGTTGGCATTGTGGTTGATCAAATGCGTTATGATTATCTAACGAGATTTGATAGTAAATATGGAGATGGCGGTTTTAAGCGCATGATCAAAGAAGGGTTTAATTGTAAAAACAATCATTTTAATTATATCCCAACGTATACAGGTCCTGGCCATACCTCAGTTTATACAGGTACAACGCCAAAATACCATGGCATTATTGGTAACAATTGGTATGACAAAGAAATTAAAGAAATGGTATATTGTGCTCAGGATGATAGCGTACAATCTGTTGGAACAACCAATGATGCTGGTAAAATGTCACCAAAAAGAATGAAAACGACCACCTTTGGTGATGAGAATAGATTGTTCACCCAAATGAAAGGAAAGACAATTGGTATTTCATTAAAGGATAGAGGTGCAATCTTGCCAGCTGGCCACACAGCTAACGCAGCATATTGGTTTCATGGTATGGATGAAGGTGCTTGGATAACTAGCACATATTATATGGAAGAATTGCCAAAATGGGTATTAGATTTTAATGCTTCAGGAGTTGCAGAATCTTACCTAAAAGTTTGGGATACCTATTATGATATTTCAACATATACTGAAAGTGGAAACGACGAAAACCTCTTCGAAGGCGGATTTAAAGGCAAGGAAAAAGCAACATTTCCATATGATTTAGCAAAACTCAAAGATGATAATCGAGGCTTCGATATCCTTAAAGCTACTGCCTACGGAAACTCTCTAACTACAGATTTTGCTATAGAAGCCATAAAAAATGAGCAGCTGGGAGAAGACAATATTACAGATTTGCTAACCGTTAGTTTTTCGGCAACCGATTATGTAGGCCATAATTTTGGCGTAAGCTCTAAAGAAATTGAAGACACCTATATTAGGCTAGATAAGGATTTGGAACGTTTTTTTGAGTTTTTAGACGCCCAAGTTGGTAAAGTTAATTACACAGTTTTTCTAACTGCAGATCACGGTGCAATAGAAGTGCCTGCCTATTTACAATCTATGAAAGTACCTTCGGGATATTTAAACAACACCGAGACCCGAACTCGTTTTACAGATTATCTAAATGCAAAATTTAAATCATCAGACCTAATCGAAAATATTAGTAACGATCAAATTTTCTTAAACAGAAGGTACATAGACAGCATAGGTCTTAATATAAACGACGTTCAAGAATCGATGGTCAATGAGTTGATTGGTTACAAACACGTAGAAAAAGTATTTTCTGCGCATACGATGACCACGACCGATTTTACGACTGGTATTGAATCACTATTGCAAAATGGTTACAACCAAAAACGCTCTGGAGATATCATTTTGGTTGCAGATCCTGCTTATATTTCCTACGGAAAAACAGGTTCTACGCATGGTAGCGGATTAAATTACGACACGCACGTTCCTCTTTTGTTCTTCGGAAAAGGGATCAATCATGGAGAGACCTACGATAAAACAGTCATTCCAGATATAGCTCCTACCATTTCAGCATTATTAGGAATTAGTTTTCCAAATGCTGCGACAGGACAACCATTAGGATTTGTGATAGATAAAAATGACTAAAAAAACAATCTATTCCATAATTGCCATTGTTTTAATAGTTGGGATTTTTGGTTACGAAAACTTTTTGAAAATCGAAGAATCTGAAGCAATCGTCCAACAAGGAGAAAACCCTAAAACAGATACCAACGAATATTTTCTACCAACCAGCACAACCGGTCAAATAGTGCATCACGAAGGTTATTCTCTTTCATACAGTGAACCTCACGAACAAGCAGAATGGGTGGCTTACGAATTAAAAAAATCCCATCTATCAAACTCCAATTTTAAAAGACCATATTTTGAAGTAGATAATGCAGTAAAAACAGGAGCAGCCCATTGGCGCAATTATAAACAATCTGGATATGATCGTGGGCACTTATGTCCCGCAGGAGATAGAAGATATAGTCAATTTGCTCATGATGAAACATTTTTGACCAGTAATATTAGTCCGCAAGAACATGATTTTAATGCAGGTATTTGGAACACGCTTGAGCAGAAAGTACGCTACTGGGCAAGTAAGTACGATGGCGTATTTGTGATCACAGGAGGTGTTTTAAACGGAGATATGAAAACAATTGGTGAAGAGGAGGTAAGCGTACCCAAACAATTTTATAAGGTTTTGATTGATGCCAACACTGGTAAAACCAAAATGATTGCCTTTTTATTGCCACACCAAGATTCCAATCAACCTTTGTATAAATTTGTAGTGTCTGTTGATGACATTGAAAAGCTAACAGGTATCGACTTTTTTGCGGAACTGGATGACGTTCTGGAAGACGAACTGGAAGCGTCTAGTGATTATAAAGGTTGGAGTTTTAATTAACACGAATCGTCACCCTGAACTCGTTTCAGGGTCTCATCACCAAAGTGGTTTTAATCAGATTTTTTCAATTTCCCTTTCATCCCATCCCAGCGCAACTTCCTAATAAAAACACCCTGTTCTTCAGTAACTAAAGGTTCAATACCTTGATTTTTTGCTCTAAAGTAACCAGACATATAATTACGAAATAGTGTAAAGCTTTTCTTTTTAAAAGCCAGTTTTACTGCGGAAATTAGCGTAATCAAAAACCCATAGCGCATTTTATACATCGCTTCACCTTGGAGGTATTTAGAGGCTTTGTTATAGCTTGCGCCTGTTGGTTTTAAGTGTTTGACTTTAAGGGATTCATCGGTCAATAATTCCCAATCGTAGTATTTGGCCAACAACTCATCAACCGTATCCCAACCCATAGATGGTTTCAATTTTCCTATCTCTAAAAAGCACTGTTTTCGGTAGGTTTTCAATGCACCTCGAATGTGGTCTTTACGCGTGAGATTTTCTAAAACCCATTCGTTGTTTTTTTCGATGTAACAAAAACCAGCAGCCATTCCCAAGCGCTCGTTATTTTGAAAATGAGAAGCTAATTGTTTTAAATAATGCTTCGGAAATATCAAATCTGCATCAAACTTGCAAATCACATCATAGTCTTGGTCTAGAATTTCCAGACCCTTATAAAACGCATTGATGATCTTTGATCCTGGAAGATGTGCATTTGAAGAGATATTTTCAACAAGGGAAATGCTTGAATATTTAGCTGAAAATTCTAATACAACCTGTGTTGTGTCATCACTGGAATTATCGTTCACAACTACAATCTGTTTTGCGGGCAAAGATTGATTTGCCAAAGACTCTAAGGTTTTGGCGATACAATCTGCTTCGTTATGCGCAGGAATAATGATGTAGAAGTTCAACAGTTTTAGTTTTGAACAAATTTAGATATTAATTTTGTTTTAGATTTAGGAACAAAAAAACAATTACGGATACCGTCATCCTGATTACGTTTGATGGTTTTTACTTTTCTTAATCCAGCGTCATCATGATTGTAGAAATCATAATTGAGTTCATCAAAAAAATCTTCTAATTGATCTTCAATAGCATTGAACAATGTTTCACAAATAATTATAGGCTGAAATTGTTGGATGTATTCTTTGCCAGATTTTAAGATATCAACTTCAGTACCTTCCGTATCTATTTTTATTAAATCGATTTGCTTGATATCATTTTGTTCAATAAAATTTTTAAGTGTATCTGCCTTAACTGTGTTTTTAATGAAATTACGAGAGGTTTTTTTAGTTCCCGCATTTCCTTCTCCAGCTAAATTATGCGTTATGTATTTGTATTTTAAACTTTCTACTTCATAAAAATCAATTTTACCTGTGGTGTTTGAAAGTGCTAAATCAATTGGCTTTATCTGTTTAGAGAAGTTATTTAGCTCTATGTTTTTGGTCAAAAAATATTTTGGACCGTATGCTGGCTCAAAGGCAAAAACTTTCATTTTGGGATTAGATTTCACCCCAAGTAATGAATAATAGCCAATGTTTGATCCAATGTCTAAAAAGCTGTTGGTATTTTTAGAAAGCTCTTCGAAAAGTTCAGAATACTCAAATTGTTTATACCCGTTCCAAAACAATAGTTGTGTGAGATAGCTTGTTTGGTTTGTTGCCAATTTAATTAATCCCGAGTTGGTTTTTAATTTTAAAATTCCAGATGGCGGAATCTTTATTTTATTGGGCAAAACAGGAGATATGAATTTGTTTAAATTCCGAAGAAAAAAATTAAAAATAGGATTGTAGATAATTCTATATAGTAGTTGCAATACGTTATGATTTACTGCTTATAAACAATAGCATTAATGTTCATACCTGCACCAACACTAGCAAATAAAATAACATCTCCTTTTTTGATTTCTTGATTTTCAAGTTGGCCTTTTAAAATCATATCATATAAGGTTGGTATGGTGGCAACACTAGAGTTACCAAGTAAGTTAATGGTCATTGGCATAACGCCTTCTGGCATTGGTAAACCATGAAGTTTGTAAAAACGCTTTACAATGGCTTCGTCCATTTTTTCGTTGGCTTGGTGAATCAATATTTTCTTGACGTCATGTATGTTGTAATCACTTTTTTCTAAACAGGTTTTTAGGGCTAATGGCACATTGGTCAACGCAAATTCATAGATTTTACGACCGTACATTTTAATATATCGACGTTGGTCTGTGATTTCTGGATGGTTTGTTTTTCCGAAGAAAATAAAATGCGCTTCATCAAGGGCGAAAGTTGCGGTTTCGTGCGTAATGATTCCGCCATCTTCTGAAGATTCTTCTACGATAACTGCTCCTGCGCCATCACTGTAAATCATAGAGTCACGATCATGTTTATCGACCACGCGCGACAAAGTTTCGGTACCAATAACCAAACAGCGTTTTGCAATACCAGAATTTATAAACGCTTTAGCTTGTATGACACCTTCGATCCAACCTGGACATCCAAAGAGAAGATCGTATCCTACACATTTTGGATTTGCGATTCTTAAAAGATGTTTTACTCTTGAAGCAATGCTTGGTACAGTATCGCTCTGTTCGGAATCATGTTTTACATCTCCATAATTGTGAGCTACAATAATGTAATCTAGGGTTTCTTTATCGATTTTTGCGTCTTGGATAGCTTTTTCCGCAGCAAAAAAAGCAATGTCAGAATTTAATAGTTCTTCCTTAATATATCGTCTTTCCTGGATACCGGTAATGGCTTTAAATTTGTCAACAATAACCTCATTTGAGCTATTTATCGTTGAGCCATCTGCATTTAAAAATTCGTGATTATAAAAATTTTCATTCTTTTCTATAACACTAGGGATAAAGCTTCCTGTACCAGTTATTTTAACACTCATAAATTAGGGTTTCCTTTTAAGACATAATCAAACATGGCAATATACTAACATTTAATGAAATGTTAATTTTTGAATACACAATTTTTACGATGTTCAAAAAACTTAAAATTAGGCTTCTTCCATGTATGCTTCTATTGGAGCACATGTACAGATCAGGTTTCTGTCTCCATACGCATCGTCAACTCGTCTTACACTAGGCCAAAATTTATTATCTCTAACAAAATCTAACGGAAATGCAGCTTGTTGTCTCGTGTAAGGCAATGACCAATCGTCATTAGTAATCATTTCTAATGTATGTGGTGCATTTTTTAGGAGGTTGTTTTCATCTTCTTTTGAAGTCTCGTCAATCTCTTGTTTAATGGAAATCATGGCGTCACAAAAGCGATCCATTTCTTGTTTGCTTTCACTTTCCGTAGGTTCAATCATCATAGTTCCTGCAACTGGAAACGACACTGTAGGTGCATGGAAACCATAGTCCATTAATCGTTTTGCGATATCAACAACTTCAATGCCATTTGCTTTAAAGTTACGACAGTCAATAATCATTTCGTGAGCTGCTCTTCCTTTTTCTCCGGAATATAACGTTGGATAATGATCTTTTAAACGCTCTTTAATATAGTTAGCGTTTAATATGGCAACTTCGGTTGCTTTTTTAAGACCTCTGTAACCTAACATTCTTATGTAACCATAAGAAATCAAGCAAGCCAAAGCAGAACCATAAGGTGCTGCAGAAATTGCTGAGATAGATTGATGACCACCAGTTTTTATGATTGGATTGCCTGGTAAAAACGGGACTAGTTGTTTTGCAACGCAAATTGGCCCAACTCCTGGTCCACCACCTCCATGAGGAATTGCGAATGTTTTATGTAAATTTAAATGGCAAACATCTGCACCAATGTTTCCTGGATTGGTTAATCCTACTTGCGCGTTCATGTTTGCTCCATCCATATAAACTTGACCGCCATTATCATGAATAAGCTGTGTTATTTCTTTAATTGCAGATTCGTAAACACCATGAGTTGATGGGTAAGTCACCATTAAAGCAGATAGGTTGTCTTTATGCAATTCTGCTTTTTCTCTTAAATCATCGACATCAATATTTCCATTTTCAGATGCTTTTGTTACCACGACTTTCATTCCAGCCATCACTGCACTTGCAGGATTTGTACCGTGGGCAGAAGATGGAATTAAGCAAATATTACGATGGTGATCTCCACGAGATTCGTGATAGGCCTTGATGACCATTAATCCAGCAAACTCTCCTTGAGCTCCAGAGTTTGGTTGTAAGGATGTTGCTGAAAAGCCCGTAATTTCAGTAAGTTGATTTTCTAAAGCATTAAGCATTAATTTGTAACCAATAGGTTGGTCTACTGGAGCAAACGGGTGAATGCTTCCCCAATTTGGCATACTTAATGGCAACATTTCTGCAGCTGCATTTAGTTTCATTGTACATGAGCCTAATGAGATCATTGAATGGTTTAATGCTAAATCTTTACGTTCTAAAGATTTAATGTAACGCATCAATTCAGTTTCAGAATGGTAGGTATTAAATACATCAACAGTTAGAAATTCGGATTCACGTTTTAAGTGCTTCGGAATTGTTGTATTTGATGAAATCGTTTCAATACGATCTGTTCTAAGTTCGGTTACACTTTCAAAAATGTCAATAATTTCATTTAAATCTGAAATTGAAGTCGTTTCATTAATTGAAATAGTTACCGTATTTGTATCTGGGTAATGGAAATTAACTTCCCTTTTTTCAGCTTCATATTTTGTTTTTACAGCATCTGCTTTAATTTGAATAGTATCAAAATAATGAGAATTTACTTGTTCTAATTCTAGCTTCTCTAAAGCTTTGACTAGAGTAGAAGCTGAATCTTTAACCTTGTCTGCAATAAAATTTAAACCTTTAGGTCCATGATATACCGCATACATTCCAGCCATGACAGCTAGAAGTACTTGGGCAGTACAAATATTAGAGGTTGCTTTATCACGTTTAATATGTTGCTCTCTCGTTTGAAGTGCCATACGTAACGCACGATTATCATTGACGTCTTTTGTTACGCCGATAATACGTCCAGGTACATCACGCTTATACGCTTCTTTAGTTGCAAAATATGCTGCATGAGGACCACCATATCCCATTGGAATTCCAAAGCGTTGCGTTGTGCCAACAACAACGTCTGCCCCAAATTTACCAGGAGCTTCGAGTTTGATCAAACTTAAAATATCTGCTGCAACTGCTACTTTTATGTCTTCTGCATTTGCTTTTTCGATGAATGATTTTATGTCTGTAATTTGACCGTTTTTTCCAGGATATTGTAACAGTGCTCCAAAATACTCATTAGATAAATTGTATTCTTTTTCATTACCAATGATTAACTCTATACCAATTGGATTTGCTCTAGTTTCTAATAAATCAATAGTTTGTGGTAGAACTAAATCTGAAACAAAAAACTTATTTACATTATCTTTCTTTTGTTCACGTGTTCTAACCGCAAAAAGCATTCCCATAGCTTCTGCAGCTGCTGTACTTTCGTCAAGCAGAGATGCGTTTGCTATTTCCATCCCTGTTAGGTCGATGACCATGGTTTGGAAATTCAATAACGCTTCCAGTCTACCTTGTGCAATTTCTGCTTGATAAGGTGTATAAGCTGTGTACCAGCCTGGATTTTCTAGAATATTACGTTGGATGACTGCTGGTAAAATGGTAGGATGATAACCTAAACCAATATAAGTCTTATAGATTTTGTTGAGCTTTGATAATTCGTTTATATGCGACGAATACTCAAATTCACTGATGGCAGCATCTAGATCTAAATCTTTTTTTAAACGGATGTCATTTGGGATAGTTTCAGAAATAAGTTGTTCTAAACTATCAACGCCAATGGCATCAAGCATTAATTTTTGATCCGCTTCTCTCGGACCTATGTGACGTAGTGAAAAATCTGCTGTATTCATCAAAAATATGTGTTGCGTTTGAATTTGCAAAATTAATGAATTATTGTCCTTTTTTTGTTAACGAAAATGAAACTTTTCAACCATTTAGAATGGTTATTAACAGTTTAATTATTTTTGTAACATGAGAACAATCAAATCCATCTTTGATTTCTATATAGATAGTAGTATTCACGTGGCTTTATCGGTTGTTGCCTTGTCATGGATAAGTCTTTTGGAATTTGATCTAAAGTTTGATAAGTACATTTTATTATTTGTCTTTTTTGCATCAATAACAGGTTATAATTTTGTAAAGTATTTTGGTTTGGCAAAATTTCATCATCGCAGTTTGAGCAGTTGGCTTAGAATCACTCAAATTTTCTCTTTATTTTGTTTTATCTCACTCTGCTATTTTTTAATTAAACTGCAAGAAGACACTATCTTTTATATTGGCATTTTTTCTATAGTTACTTTTTTATATGCCATACCTATTTTACCAAGAGCAATTTTTCTGGATAAACAAAAAAATTTGAGAAGCATTAGCGGACTTAAGGTGTACATCATCGCTTTAGTTTGGAGTGGTGTGACAGTGATTCTTCCTTTGGCAAACCAAAATTATGATATCACAGATGATGTGATCTTAACGTTCGCTCAACGGTTTTTATTTGTATTGGTTTTAATGCTTCCTTTTGAAATAAGGGATTTGAATTATGATAGTTTAAAACTGGCGACAATTCCGCAGAAAATAGGAGTAAGACAAACTAAAATACTTGGCTTGATTTTGCTGTTTGTATTTTACTTTTTGGAGTTTTTTAAAGATGAGGTCAATTTAAATTATCTTCTAGGCTCTTCGGTAATTTTGGTCGTTACACTATTGTTTTTAGTGTTTTCTAAAAAGAAGCAAGATAAATATTACAGTGCGTTTTGGGTAGAAGGTTTACCTGTAATTTGGTTGGGTATATTATTGTTGATTGGCTAATTCCTTTTGAAAAGCAGCATTAAGTTTTTCCTTAGCGGTGACAGGCATTACTTCAACTTTGGGATTTGTAACTAATTTGGTAAGTTTATTATTTCTGCTTGTGTATTTTTGACAGGCACGACAGTAAATTAAGTGTATGGTGAGTTTTACTTTTTCCCAAAAGCCTGCTTCCTTATATTGATTTTTGTCACATATATGCTCTGCATCTTGACATATTAATCTCATTTTACTCATAACTTAAAACCAGTTTTTTTCCATGCAACTTGCCATAGCAACTCTCGCCCTATGGATAATTACCCATAAGTTAGACGCAGTAATATTTAATTCATTACAAATGGCTTCTGTTTCATAATCCAATAGGGTTTTCATTTTAAAAACTTGAGCCTGTTTTGTTGGAAGCTTATCCAAACAGTCATGTATGGCAAGACCAAGTTCTGTGTTTTCTAGGTTGTCTTCTGCAGTTTTATCATAGGGATCTGAAACGCGTTCTTCCAGCCAATCGCCTTCACTCTCATCATTATTGTAGCTCATTCTAACTTCGGCTTTGCCTTTTTTAGAGTTTATTTTACGATAATGATCAATAATTTTTCTTTTTAATATCGAAATGAGCCAGGTGCGCTCACTAGCTTCACCCTTAAAATTCTTCATCGATTTTAAACCTGCAATAAACGTATCTTGAATCAAATCTTGTGCAATATCTCTATCACTAACACGAGTAATCGTGTAGTTAAAAAGATAATCGGAATATAGTTTTATCCACTGATTTGGGTCGATGGTGTGTTTTGGCATTTTCTTTTTCTGAAAAAAATTCTATCAAAAATAATGTAAAAAAATGATTTTATCTAACCTTTTACCTGTGTATGGTTTTTTTGTTTTTTACGCTGGCAACTGACCCTTCGGCTAAAATAACAGATGATGGCTTCGCATTTTGCAAACTTTTAAATGATGATCCATAATTACCATCAAAATCTATGTTTATTTTGTAATCCTTGACTTTTAATTGTCGCCAAGAAGGATGGACAACTTCGTATTCAAAGGTTTTTGATTTGTGTTTTGTATAACCGTAATAATGCTCTGTAATAAATTGTTCTTCGGAATTTTCTTTAATCTCAATAAATTCCTTTTCTGTCGTAACAGCAATAGATTGCCAGTTGTTTCCTAATTTCCATTGGTATTCAAAATGTTTGGAGTGTTCGTTTTCTGTCCAAAGATGTTTCATTTCCGCAGTAAAATAATGTTCATGATACAACGAATTTGCAACTAAGGTGATGAGCGGTTTAGGGACTATTTCTTTAATAAAAACCACACCACGTTCTCCATTTCTTTTAACGTAAAATCTAAGGTTGACCTCTTCAAAATTGACATGGTTTAGCAATTTAATGCCTAAAACTTTCGTATCCATAAAGAGGAAACCAACGATACTCACAAAGCATTTACCATTGTAACTGTCTAATTCTGTACCTAGCGGAACGTATGGAGCAAGTATTGCTGGATCAACTTCGTAATTGATAAGGATTAGGTTTTTCCAGTAGGCTTTTAAAAATGTCATAATGTTAATGTATTAAGTCGTCAAGTGCTATTTCTATGTCGGTATGTATGAATTTAAATTCGTTATTTAATAAGCGTTCTGGAATTACATTTCTGCTTTTTAAAACTAGTTCTGGTTCTGTACCAATAAGTTTTGCACCGAATTTGATGAGCCATTTTGGGTGTGACATCCCAAAGGGAACATGCATCACTTTTCTCAAAGATTTCATGAGCGTTTTATTATCCGTCGGGTGAGGTACCGCCAAATTAAAATTGCCATCTAACTGCTCATTTTCGATTAAAAACTCAATTGCTCTCGCAAAATCGAGTTCATGAATCCAACTTACTTTTTGGTTTCCTGAGGCTTGTTTTCCTCCAAGGCCAAATTTAACCAGATTTTTTAAAGGCTCGGTTGCTCCACCATCTTTTCCCATGACGATTGAGGTTCTCAGTGCGATTTTTCTGGTTTTGGGATTTGTGATTGAGTAAAATGCCTTTTCCCAGGATTTTGCGATGTTCATAGAAAAGTCATCACCAATTTCTCCCGCAGCCTCAGTCATTTTCTTGTCGGTTGAATGCCTGTAAATGGTCGCGGTAGAGGAGTTGAACCACACTTTTGGTGGATGCTCACAAAGATTGATTGCCAATCCCAAAGCATGGGTAGAGTCGATACGTGAATCAAGAATTAGCTTTTTGTTTTCTTCGGAATATCTGCAATCTACAGATTTCCCGGTAAGATTAATAAGTACATCGGTTTGCTCGAGAATGGTGGTCCAATCTTCCAAATCCTTAGCATTCCAATAGATGTCATTTTCTTGTTTTGGAGTTCGGGTCAAGATGTAAACGGTATCTCCTTTTTTTGTGAAATAGTCTTTAAGGACTTGTCCTAAAAATCCGCTGCCTCCAGCTATAGTTATTGTTTTCATTTTTTTCATTGTTTTTGAATTAAATAGGTGATGTATAAGTGTAAAAATGCTAGTGACACAAGAATTATTAGCCAGAATAGCAATGGGATAAAATCATTTGAAAGATTCAAAATATCTGTTGTAAAAATTATTACAAAATAACTTAGTGTAGTTCCTGCATATATTATGAATAATCGTTTAGATTTTGTAGTTAGACTTTTGATTTCCTGAACGATAGTAATGCTTGAAATGAGCTGAAAACATCCCAAAACAACTAGAAATATCATCCCAAAGTAAACTTTTAGAAATAGGATAGCGTTGAATATTATTAGATTTCGGTTTAGTTCATAAAGACTTCTTCTTGCGCTTTTCATAATAAGCATTTTTATTTTTTTGTTTTTGGTAACCTAATTACTGCTCATTCCTAACATTATAAACTGGAGTATTTACAGTTTTTAAACTCTGTCTAGATTTGCGACGTCCTCTAAAAAAGAAGAATAAGTTGATAAATAGCATTACGCCCAAATAGATAGAGAAACCTCCAATTTTCTTGCTTAATATCTCGATTAGTGTTTGTGTGCTCATTTCCGAAGTGCTATAATATCCAATCTTGAGTATGAGTAAAGCCCAACCAATATTGATGAGATAGAATCCAATCTCAAAGAGTTTATTAGTTGCCAAAGCGATATCTTCTTTGCCTTTAAAGATATCTAGCATAAAGTACTTTCCGTTTTTAAAGAGCATTTTAGATACGTAGATTGTAAGTGCAATTACGAGGGGTAAATAAATGAAGTAACCGATGATGATTTTAGAATTTTCCATGATTTAAGATTTAGATTGTTTTAAAAATTTTGATTTTACGAGATAGTTAAGGCAAAGCACGTTGTTGTAATGTAAAATAGCTAAGCCAAGTATGATGATGCCCAAATGTTCGCTTAATGTACTCAACATTTCGGTTGGATTGTTGACGATTTCCCAATAGGCAAGCGTGATAATTGCGTAACCAAGATTTGTGAGGTAATAGCCAATGAGCAAAAGATTGTTGATAGGTTTTACAATGGTTTCATCATTTTTATATAGATGAAGCAGAAACACTTCTCCATGTGTGTAGAACATCCAACCTACTTTTACCATTATCACAGCGATGATTGGTAGGTAAATGCAATAGGTGAGGATGTTGTAGTTCATTATTTGATGTGTTTTATAGGATCAATTATATATATAAAGTATCCAGCAATTGACATAGGGATAACCATTATAGTTATAATAGTGATTAGAATTTCATTGAAAGAATCCCATTTATGTAACCAGAATATCCAGCAAATGCCATAAATTATAATGATAATCCAATAAAGGCTTAATTTCTTTTTTGTTTTTGCAGACAGTTTTTTCCAAGATAAAAACAGAATCAGAGCAGTTATTATTTGAAATCCTCCAAGAATTACTTGAGACACCATTCCAAATACTACAGTGAGGTATAATACTAGAGTAATTATAAATAAGACTTTATTAATGTTGTACAATGCGTTCATTATTTGTTATTTTAAACTTTCAGAAAATATTGAAAGTAAGTTTTAAATTTTTTTGGTGTGAATCGTGTAGGTTAATAAAATCATCAAGCCAACTATTATAGCAAACTGCCATCCAAAAGGGTTGCCTTGCCAGATGAGAAAAAATAAACCAACAATTGCAAAATAGAGGTAGATTAATTTTTCCCTCGGAAATGCGATCACAAACAACACTGCTGCTAAAACTTGAAGAGCTCCTGTGAACATTAATCCATAACCTAGCCAGATTAAGAACAGGAGTGCGATGATATTAGTGACTTTTGAGATTTGTAATAGATTTTTCATAATTTGTGTTATTATAGAACTTTCAGAAAATATTGAAAGTATTTTCTAAATTTTTTTATTTTATAAGTTTTAATAAAGACTTAGTGATCCAGTTTTGTTTTTGGTTAACGAGTTTGTTAATCATATCATCTGCAGTTTCGGTTAAATCGTGAAGTGCTTTGGTTTGTTTAATGAGTTCTTTGGTTTTTTCTGTTCCGTCATCTTTAATAGAAGACACTTCTTTTAAAACTTTTATGACAGGTTGGATTTCTCTACGACTACGCTCTTTAGCAATCACTCTTGCTAATTCTTGAACGTCTTTTTCCGTAGTAAAATATTCTTTTCGTTCACCAGGAATGATTTCTTTGGTCACAATTCCCCAATCCATTAACTGACGCAAATTCATACTCGTATTACCACGAGAAATTTTTAAATCTTCCATAATATCTTCCATAGATAATGGCTGTGTAGAGATAAAAAGCAACGCTTGTATTTGAGCCATCGCTTTATTGATTCCCCAAAGTGTACCTAAGCTTCCCCAAGTACTCACAAATTTTATTTTAGCTTCTTCGTAATTCACGTTCGTTTTGTTTTACATGACAAATATATTAAATATTTTAAACTTTCAATAATTATTGAAAGTTTATTTTAAAAATAAAACCGAAGAATTTAAACTTCGGTTTTAATCATTATGATTTCTCCATCAACCCAGCACGCTTTAACAAGGCATCTGGTCTTGGCTCTTTTCCTCTAAAACGTTTATACAATACCATTGGATCTTCAATACCACCTTGTGAGAGTACATTGTCTTTAAATCTTTTAGCAACGTCTTTACTAAACACGCCTTCTTCTAAGAAGTACTCAAAAGCATCTGCATCTAAAACTTCCGCCCATTTATAACTGTAATAACCAGAACTGTATCCACCTTGAAAAATATGCGAAAAGGAGGTGCTCATGCAATTTTCAGCAACATCAGGATAAAGCTTAGTGTTTTCAAAAGCCTGTAACTCATGTGCTTTTACATCTTTAATTAAACTGGGATCTTGGCCATGCCACGACATATCTAAAAGCCCAAAACTAATTTGTCTTAACGTTTGCATCCCTTCATGAAATGTTGCGGAAGCTTTTATCTTCTCAATAAGTTCCATTGGGATCACTTCTCCAGTCTCATAGTGGGTAGCAAATAACTCTAAAGCTTCTCTCTCGTAACACCAATTTTCTAAAACTTGTGATGGTAATTCAACAAAATCCCAAAATACACTTGTTCCCGATAAACTAGGGTAGGTTGTATTGGCAAGCATACCATGTAATGCATGACCAAACTCATGAAACAATGTTGTCACCTCGTTAAAGGTTAGGAGTGAAGGCTTTGTTTTGGTTGGTTTTGTAAAGTTACAAACAATAGAAATATGTGGTCTATCATTAACTTCATTTTTAATATATTGTGGTTTGTAAACCGTCATCCAGGCACCATTTCTTTTTCCAGCTCGAGGAAAAAAGTCGGCATAGAAAATTGAAACCAGTTCACCTTTTGTATCGGTCACTTTATAGGTTAAAACATCTTTATGATATTTATCAATCGTATCAATTTCTTCAAATTTCAAATCATACAGGCGTTCTGCAATTGTAAAAGCACCATCAATTACATTCTCCAATTTGAAATACGGTTTCAACTGCTCATCATCTAAACTGAACATTTTTTGTTTCAGTTTTTCGGCATAATAAGAACCGTCCCATTTTTGCAGTTGTTCAATGCCATCCAAGTCTTTTGCAAATTGCTCCAGATCTTCAAACTCATTTTTTGCAGCAGGCTTTGCTTTTTCTAAAAGTTCGTTCAAGAAATTCTCAACAGCATCTGGTGTTTTTGCCATTCGCTCTTCTAAAACAAAATGTGCATGCGTTTTGTAGCCTAGCAAATTGGCACGTTCATGACGTAGTTTTGCAATTTGCAAAACATTATCCTTATTGTCTAATTTGTCATCTTTAAACGCCTTTGCACCTGCAGCAATGGAAAGTTTTTTTCTTAACTCACGATTTTCGGCATAGGTCATAAACGGGATATAGCTAGGATAATCTAAAGTAATCAACCAACCGGTTTTATCTTTAGATTCTGCTAATTGTTGTGCAGCTTCCTTAGCACCTTCTGGTAGTCCAGCAAGATCTTCTTCGTTGGTGAGATGCATTTCAAATTTGTTGGTTTCAGCTAAAACATTCTCGCCAAATTTGAGTTTCAATTGACTCAATTGTTTGTCGATCTCTCTAAGTCTGGTTTTCTTTTCTTCGGAAAGATTAGCACCATTTCTTGAAAAGCCTTTGTATTTTTTATCTAGAAGCGTCTTTTGTTCTGTCGTTAAGTCTAGACTTGATTTTTGATCATAAACCGTTTTGACACGTTTGAAAAGGTCCTCATTGAGCGTAATGTCATTGCTGAATTCAGAAAGTAAAGGAGAAACCTCTTGCGCTATTTTTTGAATGGTATCATTCGTTTCGGCACTATTTAAATTAAAAAAAATGCTCGAGAGTCGGTCCAGTTCTTCTCCCGAAAAATCCAGGGATTCAATTGTATTTTGGAACGTTGGCTTTTCCGAAGAAGAAGTAATCGCATCAATTTCTGCTCTTGCTTTTTCAATCGCTTCTAAAAAAGCAGGCATATAATCTTCATCTTTTATTTTTGAAAAAGGTGCTGTATGGTAGGGTGTTTTGAATTTTGAATTTAGAATATTCATTTTATTTTTTGAAGTTTTAAATCGTGAATAGATTCAATTTAAGAATAGTTGAAATACTTGAAAAATGATTAACGAAACCTTAAGAATTAAGTCTGTTAATATTCTCTAACTTTGCAAAGTTATTGGCTTGTTATCTACAAAAGTTAATAACATTGATTAATAGCTCTTAAGCCTCGTGTAAAAGCGAGGCTTATTTTATTTAGTTTAAATCTTTTTTAGTTTAAATCTTTGGCAGACTCTATCACTTTTGTTTTTAAGCTTTCTTTATAGTTGATGATTGTTTTTAGAACATTCTCATTTGAAGATGCAATAATTTGAGTAGCTAAAATACCAGCATTTTTGGCACCATTTAAAGCTACTGTTGCAACCGGTACACCTCCGGGCATTTGTAAAATTGAGAGTATAGAATCCCAGCCATCTATAGAATTGCTGCTTTTTACAGGAACACCTATGACGGGTAGTGGCGATAAAGAAGCTACCATGCCTGGTAAATGTGCTGCACCTCCTGCACCTGCAATGATGACCTTGATGCCTCTAGTGTGTGCATTTTTACTAAAATCGAATAATTTTTCTGGAGTACGATGTGCCGATACGATATCGACTTCAACTTCAATCTCAAATTCTTTTAGTATGTCTATGGCTTCTTGCATAACAGGAAGATCACTTTTGCTTCCCATGATTACTGCTACTTTATTCATAATTATTTACTTATAACTTTAATTGTTTTCTTTACCTCTTCTGCAATTCTTCGAGCCTCATTAATATCGGTATTTACGATGGTGACATGTCCCATTTTACGAAATGGTCGTGTTTGTTTTTTTCCGTAGATATGTGGTTTTACACCCTCTAATTGCATAATTTTTTCAATATTCTCATAAATAACATCACCTGTATGACCTTCTGCGCCAACAAGATTAACCATTATTCCACCAACAGTGCTTTCGGTTTTTCCTAAAGGAAGATTCATGATTGCTCTAATGTGTTGCTCAAATTGGGAGGTATAGCTGGCTTCAATAGTTTGATGCCCAGAATTATGAGGTCTTGGTGCGACTTCATTTACTAAGATCTCGTCACTTTCGGTTTGAAACATTTCTACAGCTAAAAGTCCCACGTGTTTAAATGCTTCGGAAACTTTAAGAGCCACAAGTTTTGCTTTTTCAGCAACAGCTTGGTCAATACGGGCAGGACAGATCACATACTCTACTTGATTGGCTTCTGGATGAAATTCCATTTCTACGACCGGATACGTTTTAACCTCACCACTTGGGTTTCTCGCCACGATTACTGCCAGTTCATTTTTAAAAGCAACCAAATCCTCTGCAATACATTCGCCTTTCGGAAGGTTTTCTAAATCTGATAATTGCCTTACCATTTTTACTCCATTGCCATCGTAACCAAATTGGGCAGCTTTCCAAACGAACGGAAATTGCAGTCCGCCATTTTCTAAAGCATCTTCAATTTCCGATAGATAAGCAAAACGCGTAAAGTTTGAGGTTGGGATATCGTGATCTCTATAAAATAATTTTTGTGTGGCTTTATTTTGAATAATGCGAAGGTTCTTTGATGAAGGATAAACTTTTATGCCTTCTTTTTCAAGTCTTTCAAGCGCATCCACATTAACATTTTCAATCTCAAAGGTGAGCAGGTCTACTTGCTTCCCGAAGTTATAAACCACGTCAAAATCCATCAAGTCGCCCAATGTAAATTGATTGCACGCAATTTTGCATGGTGCTTCATCGCTTGCATCCATAACGTGGGTCGTAATATCAAACTGTCGGGTGGTGTACAACATCATTTTACCAAGTTGACCACCACCAAGAATGCCAAGTTTAAAATTTGAGGAGAAATAATTTTTCATGTATCAAATAAGATTGGACGTTTCTAAAACGCTTTTTTGCAAAAATTTAGATATTTACCAGACAAAAATACACTAATTATAAAACAATATTCTAAAATCATAATTCGAAAATCGGCAAACGTAAATCAAATGCTTATCTTTGGCTTTTTAAAACCAAAAACAGGTGATTAAACTACACGATTTATATTTTAAACCTTTTATTTCTGAACAGGAAGTTGATAAAACGGTGCAACGTTTGGTTGATGAGATTGTGGCAGATTTAAAAGATGAGATTCCTGTATTTGTAGGTATTTTAAATGGCTCATTTATGTTTGTGAGTGATTTTGTAAAAAAATACCCTAAACCCTGTGAAGTCACATTTATTAAATTGGCATCCTATGAAGGTTTGAAATCAACAGAGGATATTCAAAGATTGATTGGATTGACTCAGGATCTTACAGGTAGAAAAGTGGTGATTCTTGAAGATATCATAGATTCGGGAAAAACGTTAGAAGAAGTCCATCGTATTTTTGAGAACGAAAATGTCGACGAACTAAAAATAGCGACTTTGTTTTACAAGCCAGAAGCGTATAAAAAAGATTATAAATTACATTATGTTGGGATTGAGATTCCTGATAAGTTCATTGTTGGTTATGGATTAGACTACGATGGATTAGGAAGGGATTTACCAGCAATTTATCAATTAAAAAACACACAACACATGACTAATTTAGTCCTATTTGGACCTCCAGGAGCAGGGAAGGGAACACAAGCCAATTTCTTAAAGGAAAAATATAATCTCGTACATATTTCAACAGGAGATGTATTTCGTTTTAATATAAAAAATGAAACTGCTTTAGGAATGTTAGCAAAATCTTATATGGATAAGGGAGAATTAGTGCCAGATCAAGTAACGATTGACATGTTAAATGCAGAAGTTGAGAAAAATGCAGGTGCCAATGGATTTATATTTGACGGTTTTCCAAGAACAAACGCACAAGCAGAAGCATTAGACCAGTTAATGGAACAAAAAGATTCTCAAATAAATGCAATGATCGCATTAGAGGTCGATGATGAGGTTTTAGTTGGACGTCTTTTAGAGCGAGGAAAAACCAGTGGAAGAAAAGATGATGCAGATGAAACTATTATTAGAAATAGAATAACAGAATACTATAAAAAAACAGCAATATTAAAAGATTACTATCAAGCTCAAGATAAATATTTTGGAGTTGATGGTGTTGGCAGTATTGAAGGTATTACTGAGCGTTTGAATAAGGTAATTGATAAACTTTAGTTCCCACTAACTTGTGAATCTCATGATTTTTAATTAACATATGAAATTCAGTATATATTGAATTTCAATTAACAAGATTCCCACTTTCGTGGGAAATAAATATGACCGAAGGAAATTTTGTTGACTACGTAAAAATGCAAGTATCTTCTGGTAAGGGAGGTCAAGGTTCTGCACACTTACATCGTGAAAAGTACATAGAAAAAGGTGGTCCAGATGGAGGAGATGGTGGACGTGGAGGTCATATTATTATCCGCGGAAATTCTAACCTTTGGACGCTCCTGCATTTAAAATTCAAACGTCACGCACGAGCAGGTCATGGAGGTCACGGAAGTAAAAGTAGAAGTACAGGAGCAGATGGTGAAGATGTCTATTTAGATGTGCCATTAGGAACTGTAATTAAAGATACAGAAACCGAAGAAACACTTTTTGAAATTACCGAAGAAGGTGAAGAACATATCGTTGCACAAGGTGGACGTGGCGGATTGGGAAACTGGCATTTTAAAAATTCCCGAAATCAAACACCACGTTACGCACAACCTGGTGAAGATCTCGAAGAAAAGCGAGTAACGCTCGAACTCAAAATTCTTGCAGATGTAGGCTTAGTTGGTTTTCCTAATGCAGGAAAATCGACATTGCTATCTGTAATTACCTCTGCAAAACCTAAAATTGCCGATTACGAGTTTACAACTCTAAAACCAAATTTAGGTATTGTTGAGTATCGTGATTTCCAGACCTTTGTTATGGCAGATATTCCAGGGATTATTGAAGGTGCTGCAGAAGGTAAAGGCCTTGGTCACTACTTTTTGCGTCACATTGAGCGTAATTCCATCTTGCTTTTTCTTATTCCTGCAGATGCTAAGGATATTAGAAAACAATATGATATTTTACTGGATGAACTTAAGCGTTACAACCCAGAAATGTTGGATAAAGAGCGCATGATCGCTATCTCAAAAAGTGATATGCTCGATGAGGAACTGCAAACAGAAATGAAAGCTCAACTGGATAAGGAGCTTCCAATTAAATACATGTTTATTTCTTCCGTAGCACAAAAAGGGATTACAGAGTTGAAGGACAAGCTTTGGAAGATGCTGAATGATTAAAGTGTTGTTTCACTGGCGTGTCGAGGTGGACGTTACCCTTTTCCGTAGAAAAACTCCAAAGGGTCAGGCTCTCGTCAGTCGCTCTCTGCGAGGAGCTCCACAATGACTCCATCCTTAACGCACTTCTCAAGAAAAACCAGTTATTATGGAATAATTTTTGCTACATTTAAAATAAAAAAGCAATGAAAAATCTATATGTACTTTTAGCTGTAATCTTATTAACCTCCTGTTCTTCGATTAGGGTTAATTACGATTACGAGAAAACACGAGACTTTACCCAATACAAAACCTATAATTATTTTAGTGATGTCAATACAGGGATGAGCGAATTGGATTCAAAACGCTTATTCAAAGCTTTTGATGATGCGATGCAGAGTAAAGGTTACGCTCTGTCCCAAACTCCAGATTTTTTAGTCGATATTAAAAGTGCGGAATTTCAGCAAGCAAGAAATAACAATGTTGGAGTTGGCGTTGGTGGTGGAGGTCGTAATGCTGGTGGCGGAATTTCCATTGGGCTTCCATTAGGACAAAGTCAGTTAGGTAGAGAGATTGTGTTCGATTTTGTCGATGAAAGCAATAACCAATTGTTTTGGCAAGCCATTTCAGAATCCAATTATAAACCAAATGCTTCTCCCGAAAAGCGTGAAGCTAATTTTGTAGCTTTAGTAGAAAAAGTGCTAAAGGGCTTTCCGCCAGAAACGAAATAAGATATCTCTGAAATCTAAAGATGGTTTGAAAAAATTAATGTGAATATTCACATGAGTAAAAACACGTAAAAAAAAAGAAGAGACTATTATAAATCTCTTCTTTTTGATATTTGATATTTGATATTTGTGTTAAAACTATTGCTCTTTAGGCTTTGAAAATTAATTGATAATTAATTTTTTTAAAACACTTCCAGTTGCTGTTGAAATTTTCACCAAATACATACCTTTTGATAAATTTGAAGCGTTTATTTCTGAATTATTTTTAATGTTTAGTACATTTTTACCAGTTAAATCATAAATAGATACATTGGTAATTAATATGTTTTGTTGAGAATTTATATTAAATATTCCATTACTTGGGTTTGGAATGATATCAACTCCTTGATTTATTTTAAAGTCATCAATACTTAATTGAGGAGCGTCAAACAATTGAACTTCGGCTATTTGAATGATTCCTTCTATATCATCGCATTCTTGAATAAAATTAATTCTATAAAATGAATAAGCGATTGTATTTGTAAAATCAAAGCTTCTGGTAAAAAATCTTTCGGTAATGCAAGGAATGCTAATTGTTGTTATTGGCGTAAAACTTGTTCCATCTAAAGATCCAGAAATTTCAACCATAGTAGGATCCCTTAATTCAAAATCGTTTGCGGTAGTTATGTCAATGGATTGAGCTATTTCAGACGTGTCTCCCAAATCTACAGTAAATCCAGTTCCGTCTTGTTCCTCAAAATCTAAATACTTAGTATTTATGACCCCATCAATAGCGTTTTCTACTGTTTCGTTAGCAGGAGAATTTACTGATAAGTATACCGTTATATTCATAGTTGGCTCAAAAATTGGCTCTTGAGAATACAATGAGATCGATAAGAGTGAAGTTAAGAGTGAAGTAAAAATAAATAAAGTAATTTTTTTCATAATGTTATAGTTTTTTTGTTCTTGATAAAAATAGAAAAAAGAATGTATTATTAAACTTAAAATATCTTTACTTAAAGATTAAATTGGTATAGAATATTTTAAAGTTTATAATTTCTCTAACATTTTAAATCTCTTATTGGTTTCTTTGTTTTGTAACTTTGATTTGAAACCAAAAAAAAAACAAAACATGGATACATTAAAAGATAAAGTAGCTCTAATAACAGGAGGCACAAAAGGCATTGGATATGGTGTTGCAGAAGCATTGCTAAATCAAGGTATTAAAGTTGTAATTACAAGTCGTAACGAAGATTCCGCTAATAAAGCAGCCAAAGAGCTTGCAGAAAAAACAAACTCTAAAGGCCAAATAATAGGTGTAGAGGCAGATGTAAGATATCTAGAAAGCCAAGCTGCTGCTGTGAAACAAGCTATAGATACATTTGGGCAATTAGACATCGTAATTGCCAATGCAGGTTTGGGGCATTTTGGAAGTATTGAAGACTTAACATCAGACCAATGGAACGATGTAATTGACACGAATCTAACAGGAGTGTTTAATTCTATAAAAGCCAGTGTTGATGAACTCAAAAAATCTAAAGGGTATTATATTACCATATCGAGTTTAGCTGGAACAAACTTTTTTGCTGGAGGTTCTGCTTATAATGCAAGTAAGTTTGGAGTTACAGGATTTACGCAAGCGGTTATGTTGGATTTACGAGAACATGGTATTAAAGTTAGTACGATAATGCCAGGTTCTGTATCGACCCATTTTAATGGTAATGAACCAAGTGATAAAGGTGCTTGGAAAATTCAGATTGAAGATTTAGGGGAGTTGGTAGTTGATTTATTAAAAATGAACCCAAGAACGTTACCAAGTAAAATTGAGGTTCGCCCAACGACACCTCCAAGTAAATAGTTTATAGCATATTATATGAAAAAAGGCTTCAAATTTTGAAGCCTTTTTTATTTGTTTTAATTGACCTTTAATTTTAAAATTTGGCCATTTCTCTTACGTTCACCAAGCAAGAAAACAGTATTATTATTCATATTGATAATGCCATCGTTCACTTTATAATATACCTTAGAATCTTTATCATCTATTAATTTTTTGTAATCAAAATTACCGTCACCATCAATCGAGATAGCATATAGATTTGATCTCTTTGATGAGGTTTGTTTAAATGCAATTCTATCTGCACTTAATTTTTTCACATTATCTGAGCAGTTAATAAAAAAGTAAGTAGACTCATCAACTGGTAATGTTGTGAATGAGCTATTCACAGTTCCTGTTTGCGCCTTATTAATGTTTCTTGCCCATTTTAAATTTCCGTTAGCATCAAGTCTCATGGCCATAATATCATTATAGTGATAAATGGTTGTAGTGGTCATAGATCCGTTTGCTCCCATTGTAGTATGGGTTGTTATGAAAAATTCTTCCGCATTAATTAAAATGTCATTGTTAGCCATGAGATAGACACCTTTAAAATCTATATTGTTGATGCCTTTCTTTTTCTTGCGTTCTTTTTTACCTTCTCTGTTTCCATATTTATCGGTCATAAATTCTGCGGAAAATTCATTGAATTTACTAAAATTGGTCGCTAAAGTTTCAGGGTTGAGATCGTAAATACAAACGCCATTTAGTTTATAGGTTTCTCTTTTTCCGAAGAAACCAACACACGCCAATCGTTCTTCATTTAAAACCAATGATAATGATTCTATATAATTATCGTCACTTTTAAAGCTTATCGTTTGTTCGCCTTGTTCATTTAATTTGTTGAGCTCAAAATGATAGTTGACCTTGCCATCTTTTTTAGATTTACGTTTTCCATTCTCATAGACTTTTCCTAAAAAATAAATCGTTCCATCTTTACCATCTACTTCAAATCCACTATAGATAAATAATTTATCCTTGATATCTTTTTGAATCAGTTTCTCATAGACCATTTCAAAGTTATCATTAAATACAAATACCTTATGGGTTTCTTTCTCTTTGTTTTTAAAATCGAAATTTATGGCAAAAAACTTTTCGTTTGCAGACATTACGACTTCTCCCATATGGTCACCATCTGCTTGGCTCCAACCGTTATCAAACCAAATAGGAAATAGTGATAGGCCAAAATATTTTTTAATGTTATCTTCATTAAACGTTAGCAGGTTTTTTGTTTTAAAGTCAAGCGTGTTTAAATCTGTAGAAGACACATTTATAGCAATTCTATCTTCTTTCTTTTCTTCTTCAACCTCAATAAGGTGTAGCTGGCCATCTTTTAAAAAAGCATTTTTAATGCTTTTGTTCTTCACCTCATAATCCAATTCTTTGAGGAGCTTTAGATTGGCATCAAAATATTGGATGTAGTAGCCTCTAAGTTTAAATCCAAAACCACCGTGGTATTGTCTTATAGTGATAATGCCACCATCATCTGCTTCTAAGGTTAATGTAAGATAAGAGTTTTTCTTTTTGTCTTTAAAAATCTCGCTTTTAGTAATAGAGATGTCTTGCGCAAAAGTGAATGTAGCTACAAAAAGTAGCACAATAGATACAATTTTTTTCATTTAGTTAGTTTTTTAAGGTGCGTAAAAATAGAAAAGTAAAACCGATAAAGAAATTTCTTATAAGAAATTTCTTTATCGGTTTATATAAAATTCTATTTTAGTTACTTGTTTACTGAGATCTTAACACCTTCACTATGACTACTAAACTCTGGTGCATACATACTTTGAATGGTCGTAATCCCATTGCTCATATCTCCAGCATTATTAATTCTTAAATCATATTCAAAAACGTAAACACCTTTTGGTAAAAAATCAAAAAAGAAGTTAGTTGAGGCATCTTTTGTGCTTTCATAATAACCCAAGCCATCTTGATATTTGTATTGCGATAGTACATTTATAGGCTCCAGTCCTGCAGCTAGCATATCTTTCATATGAATGAATTCCATATCACGATCACATCTTAATTCAATACGAACACGAACTAAATCGCCAACTTTTAAATTACTCATATTGGTAACGGGATTGTTTGTAATCTCTGTGATTTGTTCTCCAGTCTCTGTATTGGTCTTTTTAAAGAGCTTTTTACTAAGTTTTAAAGGTGTCTCTGCGGAAGTTATTTTATCCAGATCCTCAAAATATTGCCAGTATAATGCTCCCCAAGCAATGCCATCACCTTTTTTTGTGAGTTTAACGGTTGCCATCTCTGGTTTAATTTCCGAAGTACTCCAACTTGTTTTATAGTAACCCGTTCCTGCTTCAACCTTAACATCTTCTAATTTTGAAGGTTCTATTTGTTGACCGCCTAGAACGACATCTACCATTTCGGTAACACTTAACCAATCGCTGCCTTGTAATAAAAGTGCGTACACAGCTTCGGTAGTGGCTTTTGTGGTAGACCATTTATTGGTTTGTTTGTTTTTGAGTAACCAAATTTTCAAATTATCTATTGTTGCTGTATCATTTTCAATTTCAGCAAAAGCTTCAATCATCAACGCATGTGTTTCAATTGGAGCTTGGTACCAGTGCCATGAACTGGTGTTTGATTTCCAATACATGCCTAATTCTTCCGAAGTAATACTTGTTTCACGCAACGATTTTAAAATCTTAGCAGACATGGTTTTATCGTTCATTCTATCTACAACCAATGCCATTAACCCTTTGGCGTAAAGTGATCTGCTCAACCAGTATTTTTGAATTTGTGTCTGGTAATAATCGGTAATCTCTTGTACTTCTTTAGATTTCTTCATTTCAGGGAAAAAGCTGCGCATATACAAATAGTGCAGTTGCGTGTAGCTAAGATGATCCCTACTTAAATCGACATCTTTATCATATTTTCGAATGTCTTTGTACTCTTGAACAAATTCAGCATCCAAATAAGCAATTGCTTTTTCAATCATTGCTGCTTCGCCATCGTTTTTAACAACATTAAGTTTATCTAAATGTCCAAAACCAGTAATAATATGTTGTGTGATAAAACGGTTTGGTCGTCCACCCTTAAACCAAGGCCAAGCACCATTGCTCATTTGGTTATTTTTGAGTTTGCCCAACGCAGATGATAATTCATTGTTCATTTTATTCAGATCGAAGAGTAGGGCGATGCGTTTTTTCTGTTCGGTTTCGCTTTGCGCATCTCGCAACCATGGTGTTTCTTGAATTAGAATAGATTTCAATTCTTGGTTCTTCTCTAAATTAGATAACAACGCATCTGTATTTCTCCATTGATTAAACACTTCCTGAATTCTCGGGTTGCTATTCGCAATATGACTCGCCAACGCATTTGCGTAATAGCGACTAAAGGTTTGCTCGTTGCAATCATAAGGATATTCCATCAAATAAGGCAAAGCTTGCACAGCATACCATGCAGGATTTGAGGTCATTTCTAAAGTAAGTTTGTGGTGTTTTAAAGTGGTAGACTTTGTTGTTGCCAACTTATCTAATGTAAACGTTTTTGTCTCGTTACTTTTAATCCACATTGGCAACGTCTCGGTCACTAACGTGCGATTGCTTAAAACAGGTAACGCATTTTGCTCACCATCACTAAAATCGCCAGCTTTTGCGAGGATTTTATATTGTACAGCATCTACATTATAAGGAATATTTAAGGTCCAGTTAACTTGTGTATTCCCTTTTGCGTCTACCGAAAATTGAGGTTCTGGATTATATTTCTGGCTCATCGTTTGGTAGGACTTGGGCTCCATAATTAATGCTTCGGAAATATCTTCTCCTGAAACTGCATCTGTTAAAATGATTTTTGCACTACCAAACAATTTTTTATCGGTTAAATTAGAAATTTTTGCACTTATATTAATGCGATCACCTTCTCTTAAAAAACGTGGCGCATTTGGGATGACCATCAATTCTTTTTGGGTTACGGTTTCTAGAGTATGGATTGCACTTTCTAAGGTTTTTGTGTGAGCCAGCAGTTGTAATTTCCATTTGGTCAATGCCTCAGGCGTTGTAAAACTGAAACTCACATTGCCTTCTGCATCGGTTTGTAACTGCGGAAAAAAGAAAGCAGTCTCATTTAAATTCTTACGGATTTTAATATTATCGAAGTTTTGTTTTTCTTCTCTCTTTACTATTTCGGAATTACCACCTGGTTGTCCACTTCCTGTTGAAACATTTAAACCTGCAGCTTGACCCTTTAATAAGTCATCAACAGAATTACTTATCTTTCCATAACCAGCAACCGGAGCTTCATTTACTTCCGTTTCTTCCATCACAACCATAGAATCTGATTCCACAGACATGACAGAACTAGAGCGATAAAGTTTATTTTCATAACGACTTCCAAAATAAAATCCAAACCAATTCAGTTGATCATAATATTGCGGATTGTAATTCGAACTGCTACTTTCATTATAAACCCTAAACGCATTTGTGCCAAAACATTGATTAGCTGAAACACCATCAAAAGAACGATAGGTTGGAAGATCGATAGGATTAAAATCCCAGCTATGCGATTTAAATTGGTCTAAAGACGCATCGTACATGCTTGTTAAAATTTCCGCAGAAACCTTTTCACCTTTTGGTCCTTTGATTTTAAAACTCCAAGTTTCATCGGTTCCTGGTTGTAATTTATCTCTAAATGTTACGGTCTCAATCTCTAAATTTGTTTTAGGATATGGCACAGAAATGATCAAATTCCCACCTCTAAAACTATTAAATGCTGCGAAACTATATTGTATGGAAAAACCACCAAGATCTTCTTCATTTACGGGAATGGCAAGTGTTTGCTTTTTATCATTTAAGGGCACAATAAACGTCTTGATAATTTTATAGTCTTTCTCAACGCTAATGGTTGCAGTTACATTTTTTGCTGCGGAAGCAATAGTAACCTGTACATTTTCTCCAGCTTTATATGTGGTTTTGTTAGTAGTGATGCTAAACAATTCATTATCTGTAATTTTGGAATCATCTTCGCTAAATAGCGTTGTTCTTGCTTCTGCTTTTACAAGTTGCCCAAAGCGATCTTTGCTTTCCAGTTCAATACTATATTGTCCAGATTCCCATTTTTTAATGGTATTGAGCGCAATTTCTTTTGAAGTTCCGGTATCAAAAGTTGTTTCAAAAACCAGTTCGCCTTTATCCCAATTTGCAGGATTGGCTTCATCCTTGTAAGCTTCATGTGGGAATTTCTCAATAAATTCTTCTTGAGAAATCAGTTGATAATCTGGCGCTTGCCAAGGTCTTGAACGTAACACACGATTTGGCGCTTTGAGCTTGTAGATTTTTAGGGAACCTTCCGCAGCAATAAATTCTCCGTTTAGATTTTTGGTGTCAATTGTAATTTTATGGTCTTTACTTGTTTTGTCCAATTGATCGCTAACCATGATTGTAGCCAATAGTACATGGTAACCTACGTTGACGATAGTAGTTTCACTTCGTGTTTCTCCATTTACATCTGTTACATCTGCGGTAATTTCATATTGAAAAATAGGCAGTGTACTTTTATCAACACTTTCATCGGGTTGTGCAATAAAACTGATTTCAAATTCCCCTTTATCATTTGTGGTCGTTTCGCCATTGGTAATTTCTTGTGGTTCGCTATTGAAATAAGGTCTGTACCAATAGTACCAACGTGGATATTGTACTTTCCTGGTTACGCGATACACCACTTTTGCATCGGTAATATTACTACCTGCAAAAGCTAATGCATTACCCTTTACTGTAACCGAATCGTTGACCTTAAACGTTTTGGTTACAGGTTGAAATGTAGTTTCAAATTTTGGACGCTTATATTCCTCAACAGACATGTTAGCATAACCGTAAGTTCCGCAGAACATTTCAATAGTGAAATTACCGGTCAAGCCTGAGTTTGGAATGATAAATTCTCCATGAACAGAACCGTAATCGTTGGTTTTTAAATTAAGTTCTTTTACGACTTCGCCATTAACATTTTTTAGAGTGACTTTTGCTGCTTGATTGGTGTACAATTCAGTTTTGTTATCGGTTGTTGTTGTAGCAATACCTTTGAAAAATAACGTTTGTCCTGGTCTATAAATACTTCTATCTGTGAATAGAAATGGCTTAAAATTGGTTTTATTGTCATTATTTCTACCATAATTATAGGCATAATAACCATTAAAATAACCAGTTTTGTTATCCTTACTCAAGGCAAGACTAAGATCCATATAGCGTTGATTATTTTTGTCTAGAATGATAAAACCTTGAGAGTCTGTCATGACTTTTTTTAGTTTTGAACCACTGTTATAATCGGTTTTATATCTCATTTCTACGGAAACATTAGACTGTGGAGATCCGTTAGTTCTATCAATAATTTGATAAATAATTTGAGTGTTTACAGATTTGTCAACTACAGCAAAGTCGGTCACCTGAAGCGTTTGAACAGCAAATGTCTTGCTATCATTCTTGGTTTTTGCAAGAATAATATAATGACCGTTTTCTAGTTTTGGTACAACAATTTCTGTAGAATGTGTTTGGTAATCCTTTTCATCTTTTAGCGTTGCAGTCCATTGAGTGGTAACGTCACGCTTGTTTATAAAATTTAGTTTTTCTTCTTCTCTGTAGATGTTTTCGAAGTTATTGATATCGGTTATTCCAACATTATAGATGCTGAAATCTAATTCTGTAAGGTTTTTATAACTGACTAAAAATTTAGAAAACTGGTTATTGGGTATGATGGTTTCCGAAGTTAAATTTATAGCATCATCGAGAATCTTACTTTTTAGACTTTTACATTTTTGAGCACCAACGCTATTTGGGTATTTTTGTATAACAGCATTACAGAGTTCTAATGCCTCCTTTATTTTCCAACGTACGTCTGGGTTGGATTTAGTATCATATTTATTCCCTTGCTGATTGTAGATACTGGCAATTTCAAAATCATATAATGCAGATACTTCGTGGGATTTCCATTTTTCACTTGAAGCCTTTAATGTTTCTAAAAGTAAGTTTTCCTTATGATCAAAAATGGCATATTGTGACACTAATTTTAATCTTGCAATATCAACATCTACCAACGCAAATGGTGTGTTGTCCTTTAAGTGGAATTTTATCAAATCCTGATAAATTTTCAACGCGTTTAAATCTAAAGATGTGGAATCTTTAGAGGTTAATGTCAACGAAGCAAACTCTTTTGCTGGTGAAATTAATTGCGAATCATCAATTTCAAATTTATAAGCTGGTTTTGTGATGCTACTTTCTTGAGTGGTGTAAAACGAAAGTGCATTATGGCTCAACAAATCAAAAAGAGTTGGTCTAAACGTTTGAGATCCCTTTTGTTCGGTTATAATTGCATTATAATCTTCAATAGAGGTTTGTTGGAGTAAGAGTCCGTTTTTTAAGGAATTTTGATAATGTAAGTGAATTTCATCAAAAAGCGTTTGTAGATCCCATGTTCTAAAATCCTCGGTATCTACTTTTTGTGATGTATTGGTGCGATTGTAAAACTGATAACGATGCTGCTGAAAATACTGCCAATACAAGGTAGCGAGCATATTCTCTAATACATTTTTTACTGGAGTTTGAGCATTGGAAATTTCAGTTTTAAAATTATTGATGATGCTTAGCTGCGCATCTTCCTCCAGTGTTAAGGCATACTTGCTTTTGTAGATCAACGCCTTTATTTGCTGTGGTGCATTGGCTTCTTTTTTTGCTTTTACTGAAATTTGCTCAACCACCTCAAGAGCAGATTTTGGCAATCCGTCACTTTCTTGGTTTTCAACTTTTTCCCAAAGTGCATCGAAATTAGGCGTTTGGGCATTTGAGAAATTAGCAAAGAAAATAAGCATGAGTAGCGTTATAAATGGTTTCATAAATTCATATTTTTAGGAAAATTAATCCTTTATCCTTCCGAAGAAAACAACAAATGAGTAATCGTTTCGTTTGGTTGAGTGAAGTTAATAATTTTAGGAGTAAAGTCTTTATCTTTGCGTATTGAAATCAAAAATAATACCAATTTTAATGCGTAACCTCTTTTGGTATCCTTTTTGCGTAAGTAGTTATATGAAGCATTTTATATTTTTTCTTTTAGTTCCCTTTTTGGCTTTTAGCCAAGCATCTTTAAATGATGCCAAAAAGCATATTGATAAAAAAGAGTTTAAAAAGGCAGAATTATTACTTTCAGAATACGTTAAAACCAATCAAGACGACATTGAGGCCATTGAACTTTTTGGCGACGCTTATGGTCATCAAAAAAAATGGGATGAGGCTATTGTTCAATATAAAAAATTGGTAGAAGCCAAACCAAGAAATGCCAATTTTCATTATAAGTATGGTGGAGCTCTTGGTATGAAAGCATTGAGCATCAATAAATTAAAGGCTCTTGGTATTATTGGAGATGTCAAGGATGCCTTTTTAAAAGCTGCCGAATTAGACCCAAAACACATCGATGCACGTTGGGCTTTGGTAGAATTGTATATGCAATTACCTGGTATTGTTGGAGGTAGTAAGAGTAAATCTTTTAAATATGCGAATGAGTTGGAAGCCCTTTCTAAAGTAGATGGCTATCTCGCTAAAGGTTATATTTACGAGTATGATGACGAACCAGAGTTAGCCGAGAAATTTTACAAACTCGCGATTGAAGTTGGTGGCTCTTTAAATTGCTACGATAAACTTACCGATTTATATGAAAAGGAAAAACAACCAGCTAAAGCCATTGGTAATTTGGAGGCATCTGCCGAAAAGCATGAGCGTAATGCTATGCATTATCAAATAGGCAAGGTTTGTGCAGAGTATAATATCGAGCTTGAAAAAGGCGAAAAGTGCTTGCTCATCTATATCGAAAATTATACAGCAAAAGATGGTGTCCCAAAAGCTTGGGCATATTATAGGTTGGCTCAAATTTATAAATTTAAAAAAGAAAAAGAAGACGCTCTAAAATGGATCAATAAAGCGATTGCAGATTTGCCAAAAATTGAGGTTTTTAAAGAAGAGAAGTCCGCTATACAGAGCTTATAGTTTTATTCTTTTGTCTTATTTTTTCTTCGGAAATTTTAAATTAGCAGAAAATCTTTCTCTACAGATTTGGATTTTGGGTTTTCTAACAAGATATTTGTTTTATGAACGTACATTTTATAGCTATTGGCGGAAGCGCTATGCACAACCTCGCTTTGGCACTTCACAATAAAGGATCTCACGTCACTGGAAGTGACGACACTATTTTTGAACCGTCAAAATCGAGATTGGATGCCAAAGGTTTATTGCCAGAAGCATTTGGTTGGTTTCCAGAAAAAATTACATCAAATTTAGATGCCATTGTTTTGGGAATGCATGCCAAAGCTGATAATCCTGAGCTACTAAAGGCACAAGAACTCAATCTTAAAATCTATAGCTATCCAGAATTTCTTTATGAACAATCCAAACATAAAACACGTGTAGTCATTGGCGGAAGTCATGGTAAAACGACAATCACCTCTATGATTTTGCACGTGATGCATTATCATGATCGTGATGTAGATTATATGGTTGGAGCCCAATTGGAAGGCTTTGATGTGATGGTTAAACTTTCCGAAGAAAATGATTTTATAGTGCTGGAAGGTGATGAATATTTGAGTTCTCCCATTGATAGACGACCAAAATTCCATTTGTACAAACCTAATATCGCACTTTTGAGTGGGATTGCTTGGGACCATATTAATGTATTCCCGACGTATGAGAATTACGTGCAGCAATTTTCGATTTTTGTCGATAGTATCGTGGTTGGCGGTAGTATAAATTACAATGAAGAAGATGCTGAAGTCATGCGCGTTGTGGAAGCTAGTGCTAATGCGATAAGAAAAATTGCGTATCAAACTCCGGAATATCGAGTTGAAAACGGACAAACTTTACTCGCAACACCAGAAGGTGATTTACCTATTGAAATCTTCGGAAAACATAACCTCAATAATCTAGCTGGCGCCAAATGGATTTGTCAGCATATGGGAATTGACGAAGATGATTTTTACGAAGCAATCTCAACATTTAAAGGTGCCAGCAAACGTTTGGAGAAAATCGCGGAAACCAAAAAAAGTGTGGCCTATAAAGATTTTGCACATTCACCAAGTAAGGTTGAAGCCACTACAAAAGCAGTAAAAGAACAGTACGAGAATAGAACTTTGGTTGCGTGTTTGGAATTACATACTTACAGTAGTTTAAATGCGGAATTTTTGAAAGAATATAAAGGTGCTTTGGATGCAGCAGATGTGGCAGTTGTTTTTTATTCGCCTCACGCAGTAGAGATCAAAAAACTGGAAGAGGTCACGCACGACCAAATTGCTAATGCCTTTGAGCGTGATGATTTGATAATTTACACCAATCCTGAGGATTTTAGATCCTTTTTATTTTCTCAAGATTTTGAGAATAAAGCTTTGTTATTGATGAGTAGCGGTAATTATGGTGGTTTGGATTTTGATGAGGTGACTGACTTCCTGCGGAAGCAGGAATCTTAGGTTTTTAAAAGACTATAATTTAAGTATAGTCACTTGGTTTTTATGTATTGTTAGTGGAAAACTCAAATAATGGTAAATTTGAGTGTTATTGTAACATTTACTTAGTTACATATACTTATTATCACAAGCAATCTTTAATGAAATTCAATCGATTATTTTATGATGACCACTTAAGTCTTAGAAACTTATCTAAGAAAAAAGTAATACTTTCTATTTTCATCGGTCTATTATCTGCTTTAGTTATTTATAGTTTTTCTTATGTCTTAAGAGAAACGATGAGAGTGATGTCGTTTGAGTTAGCTTTATATCCAAATATCATTAATGAAGCTGATAGAGGGTTTTATAATCTTTTTTTTGCTGGATTATCAATTATCCTCGGTAATTCAATTGCTGTCAGTTTTTTGTTTAGCCAACCTCAAGATTTGATGTCTAGCAGAAGTCCAAAGCGAAAACGAATTCTCAATGAACAAATCTTTCTTAATTTTAATTTTGCTTATTGGTTTGGTAAATTGGGATTGTTATTTGGAGCTTTCTCTATGTGTTGTATGAGTTTTCCTTTTTCATCAATTCCAAAATACGTCGCTCTTCTCCTAGTTATTGTATTATATCTTGAATCATTTAAAACCTTAGGTCGAGTCTTAAAAAAGAAAAAATGGAAGTTTATTTTAATCCACACTTTACTGCTTTTTTTACTTTCGTTTGGTATAAGTAAAATTGATGTTATAACCTATAAAGCAATTGATGAAATCGCTTTAGAGGCAAATCCAATTGTTGATTTACCTAATTCTTTCTTTTATCAAGAAAGGCATGAAAGATATTATCCAACCGTGACATTTAAAGTACTTCAAAATGATCAAAACAAAATAATTATAAGAAATGAATTGAATGAGGAGATTCAAATTAATAATATTCATTCAGAGATTAATAGAGTTCGTAATTCTTTTTACAGAGAGGAATTAATAGATTTTCTAGAAGTTAAAGTTTCAGTTGATAAGAATATAGAGCTTTATTATATTAAACAAATTGAAGCACAATTTTATACAAGCGGTCAATATAGTATAACTTATAATGTCTATAATGAAGATGATTCGACCCGAAATTTTAAACTAAATGGTTTTAGTAAAAAAATAACTCCTGATGTTATTCAATTTAGACCTAAAGATAAATCCTTTGATCCACCATTAGTTCCAGCGATACAATATTACGCATCATTTAAAGATACCTTAAATGTATATGTAGAAAAGGTAATAATGATTGATGATATGATTGTACCTAAAGAGTTCTTAATTAAAAAATTTAAAAACCAATTTGGTCAAGATAGAGCTGTGAATTTTATCATTTCTAATGAAACAAGTTATCAGGATTATATAATAACTTTATCTGCTTATTTCAAAGCAATTCATGAGCTACGTGAAAAAGAACAAACAGTTTTTGATGAGTATAGGAGTAGTAAAGCATATTATGATGAACAAAAAAAATTAAGAGATAAATATCCAATAAGGACTATTGAAAGTTATAATAAGTGATAATTTTATTTGGTTATATATTAACTCTAATATTCCCTCGTTATCCATTCAAATAAAAATCTATATACATTTGGATTTACAAAGTTCAACTAGTTCTTTAAAGATTTCTTTCAAACGCTATGAAAATTTAACATTGAGAAGCTAGACAAAAAAATGACCTTTTATAAGGTCATTTAGGAACCAATACATATCTGATTAACTCCAATTTAAATTATTTAAATCTATTACATAACGTTAAGATGTTTAACCTTAAGCTTGAAACGAGAATAATTACACAAAATGTATAAAGATAATTTTGAAACTAGAAGTCAGTAATCAGCCTGTAAAATCGGTTTTTTTAAAGATTAAATCTCAATCTTTGGTTTATTAAGATTTTCATTATCGTAATAGAACCGTTCATGTGTGATTTGATCACCACTCCATTGTTGAACAGCAACTTGACGTAATTTTTCTCTATTGCCAGCATTAAAGGTAACATCCATGGTGCTCTCTACAAATGAGGTCGAATCATTTTCGTTTGCTCCAATATGATGTACTTCCAATCCATGAAATTCTTTAACATGTTCTAAAAATTTTTCTTCATATTTTCTACAATCGGCTTTACCTTTTCTAGTCCCAGTTGGTTCTGTCATAACAACATTTTCGGCGTAATACTGATCGAACGCATCTAATAGTTTTCCTTGTCCTAATTGGTCGTAAATATCTTTTGCTTTTTCTTTATAAGTCATAATATGTTTGTTTTAAACTAAAGTTACAGTTTAATAAAGACACATCAAATTTCTTTTTGAAGTTTAACGTCGCCTTAACGTATACCTTTTTCAATAAAAGAAATTACTTTAGAGCCTTTTTAGGTATTAGTGGGAACAAAATTGAAACCTTTGGTTTTAAATGTAGAGGAGAATGTTAATCTATTTAATATGTGAGTAATAAAATGTAATGTGCATTTTTCATGAAGCCACTAATTTTTTTTATCTACGGAAAAAATCAAGTGCTCATAAAACTTTATTGTTGATGAATAGTGGGAATTATGGTATTTTAAATTTCAGCTATTCATAATATTTTGCATATGCATCAGCTACATCTTTTACGTTAGACTTTTTAAACTCTTTATCTTCTATTCTTTTTACAAATTCAGGGTTATCATCAAAATAGATTGCCATTGCCTTTCTCACCATGCCATTTGTAAACCCTTTCCCGCTAACAATAGATGCATCATCCTCATTGGGTCTTTTTAAAAGAAAATAAATAGTAGACCAAAACGAGTTTCCATCTGTTATGGATGTCATTACTCCTTTTTTGTTTAGCTTATATCTTTGAGCAAGAGAATATTCCTTTAATGAGGGATTGGCATGAATAAGAAGCATCCAGTGTTTGTTCTTTTTGGTTGTTTTGTATTCTTTTCCAAAAGATTTATATAAATGGACTGCATAGTTGTTTTCGAATAAAAATTGAGATCCGGTTTTTGAAGTATACAATATTTGAGACACATCGTCGTGGCTCAATTTCTGTATTTCACCTTTGCTATTCGATTTAAATTCAATATTTCCATCCAACAATTTGTTAGAGGGTAATTTTGCAATACTTTCTTTTATTTGACCATCGTTCATCAAAATTTTAGCTTCAAAATACTGTGCGTAAGTTTGAAATGAGCATAAGACTAAAAGTAATAGTAGTTTTTTCATAATTAGGTGTTCAGGGGTTTTAAGTATTAAAAATGTTTACCAATTGTTTTATTAATTTATACTGAAATTAGATCAAATGATATAAACGAATTTCGACTATTTTTTTGAGAAAGTCAAGTTTCGTTAAATCATCTCAAGTATTTAAATCTCTTGGCAATAAAACTATTTTTGGTGCGTTATTCCTTCAATCAACCAAACCAACACATAGTATTCTACACAATTACGTTTATTAATCAATTTTAAATCAATTAATTATTATGAGACGTATTCTTATCACAGTTTGCTTTTTTACCTTTTTATATTCCTGTTCAAATGATGATGCTGTTTCAGCAGAAACTCAAAACTCCAATTTTTATGCCTTAACCGTTGGTAATTCTTGGGTGTATAAAAATTACAGATATGATATTGACACAGAAATTTATGAAGATACAGGAGTAGTGGATGCTGTTAGTATTTTAGGAACTGAATTTATTGACGGAAATACCTATTTCAAGTTTAGAAGATTAACCACAGGAAATGAAGATGGCATTAGTTTATGTAATCCCAACGGAGAACATTTTGAATATTTGCGTGAATTTGAAGGTGATCTTATACGTAGTGATGGTAATGTAAAGTTCACGAACAGTGATTACTCAATAAGAACGCTTAGCGAAAATGATTGGGGTAACATCGTAGAGGAGCTAACCGAGGATACAGCCATAATAAATGTGGAAGCAGGAAACTTTGATTGTATTAATTCTGAACGTTATGTGATTTTACCAGATGGGGAACAAGCTCCTGGATTGGACAAATTTTTCTATGCAGATGGTTTTGGATTAATTTATGATACCTCGTCATTTGTGTCCAGCGATTTACCAGTTATTATTAGACGTTTGGATTCCTACACTATTCAATAACAAATTAAAACACATAAAATAAGAAAAGTCTCAACTCGCCAGGAATTGAGACTTTTCAATTGTAAAAAGGTAGTTGTAATATTATTAAACTAAATGCTTTTTAAAAAAGGCAATAGTACGTTCCCAAGATAAGTTGGCAGCCTCTTTATCATAACGAGGTGTGGTATTATTGTGAAAGCCATGGTTGACTCCTGGATAAATGTAAAATTGGTACTCTATGTCATTAGCTTTTAAAACTTCCTCAAAAGCTGGCCATCCTTCGTTGACACGAGTATCTAATTCTCCATATTGAAGTAAAAGAGGAGCATTTATTTTTTTAGCATCTTCAGCTTCTGGCTGTCTTCCGTAGTAAGGCACTGCAGCACCTAAATCTGGTAAACGAACAGCCATCATATTAGAAATCCAGCCACCAAAGCAAAACCCAACCACACCAACATGACCATTACAGCTCTCGTGGTTTTTTAAATAGCGATATGCAGCAATAAAATCTTCAAGCATTTCATCTCGGTCACGCTCTTTTTGTAATGCTCTACCATCGTCATCATTTCCAGGGTAACCTCCCAGTGGAGAAAGGGCATCTGGTGCTAAACTTATAAATCCTTCTTTAGCGGTTCTTCGACCAACGGCCTCAATATATGGGTTTAGACCTCTGTTTTCATGAACAACAATAACTCCAGGTAATTTCTCGGTGTTATCTTTAGGTTTAGACAATAAACCTTTAATTGTACCTCCTCCTTTGGGAGATTCGTATGTAATATAATCTGAATCTAAAGTTGGATCATTCGGTTTTACTAACATAGAGTCCAGATAATTTGGAGACATAAAACTTAGCAGTGACCCTACAGTGATACCTCCAACAGCATAAATGCCTAGTTTTTCAACAAATTGCCTGCGGTTCAATTTATTGTGGGCATAATCATCGTAAAGATCAAATACCTCTTGGCTAATATCTTCTTTTTTTAAATTTTTCATAGCATTTATAATTAGAGTAATCTTATTAGTTTTAAAATATGGTATCTAGAAATTGCTTTATACTTTCTTGATTGGCACGAATCAACTCCTTTCGAGCACGTTCAATATCGGTCGGTTTTTTGTCTTGTGATAATTTAAATTTACCTTCCCAAGATGTGATTTCAATCTCAAACATTTCAATGTAATCTAGATTTCTATCCAGTCTGGGGTTTTCTGGTTCTAAAACGTAATTATGGTCTGGAGCTTCGAGAAACTCGGTCATCTTAATTAGGGATTGTTTTAGGGCAGCTTTACTCTCTATCGCTTTGACTCGTCCTTTGAGATGCACTTTAATGTAGTTCCAAGTTGGTAATTGCGTTGTACTGTAAATACTTGGCGAGATATAACATTCTGGTCCAGAAAATAAAATAGTGATATCATTATTGTTTTTTAAAAGTTTTGCCTGCGGATTGTAAATATCAATATGACCAATCAATTTTTCATCTTCCAAGACCAACGGTAAATGCGTTATCAATGGGAGATTGTTTTCTACGGAAACGAGCGTCGCAAGAGGATACGTCTTTATGACTTCAATAATATGGGCTCTTTCATTATCCTGATGATGTCTTGGCGGATAGTTCATTTTTATCAGTATTCAGTATTCAGTATTCAGTATTCGGTTTTGCTTTTTGTGTGAATTATTCATTATTCATTCAAATAATTGCACCAGAAAGTTACAATATATATCTTTAGGACATGACAGAAAAATCGGAATCGTTTTCGATAAAAAATTGGTCACAAGATGATCAGCCTAGAGAAAAACTAAGAGACAAAGGTAAATCTACTTTGAGCGATGCAGAGCTGGTAGCCATCATTTTAGGCTCTGGTAGCAGAAATGAAAGTGCAGTAGCACTAAGTAAGCGCATCTTGGCAAGTGTAGATCATAATCTTAATGAACTTGGGAAACTTTCTTTAAAACAACTCATGCAATTTAAAGGTATTGGAGAGGCAAAAGCTATTTCCATTGCTGCAGTTATGGAGTTGGGACGACGACGTAGAGGTGAAGATGCAGTTGAAAAAAATAAAATCACTTCCAGCGCTTCAGTATTTGAAATTATGCAACCCCTTTTAGGTGAGTTGCCTCATGAAGAATTTTGGATTCTCTATCTCAATAATTCTAATAGGATCATCACTAAAAACCAACTTAGCAAAGGAGGTATTACCGGTACTTTGGTAGATATTAGATTGGTGCTTAAAACAGCTTTAGAGGTTGGCGCAGTGGGTTTGATCTTGGTTCATAATCATCCGTCTGGAACTCTAAAACCTAGCGAAGCAGATAAAAACCTGACCCAAAAATTAAAAATAGCTGCCCAAAGTTTAGACATTAAGGTTTTAGATCACTTAATAATCACAGAAAAGGCATACTTTAGTTTTGCAGACGAAAGTGTATTGTAGACAGAAGACGAAAATTAATTTTCTAGACATTCTAAAAATAACTAACGAATAATTAGATTTACATAATTGCTTTTTACCCAACACTAAACATAAAAAATAAATTGCTACTCGTTTATACACATAAAATCACGCCCAGAGTTAGATACGCTTTTAAGCATATTTGTACTAGAATTCTTGGGATACCCGTATCATTTACAACAACTATTGAAGATTTTATTGCGCACGATAGTTTAAAAATGTCATACACAAAGCAACCTTTAAGTGGCGAGATATTTATTAGAAATCACGAATTGCTTTTTGAACAAGGCCTATCTGATTTAGATATCAACGTGCAGGAGTGGAACGGTACAAAATGCTTTTTTCCAACGGGTGAAAAAAGTGCATTACCTTTTGATATTTTTGCTGCATCGTTTTACCTGTTAAGTCGTTATGAAGAATATCTCCCGCATGTAAAAGACACCTATGGTCGGTTTACTGCGACTGAAAGTTTGGCTTTTAAGGAAAACTTTTTAAAGCAACCGGTTATTGATATTTGGGCTTATAGACTAAAACATATTTTAGAGCAAAAATTCGAGAATTTTGAATTTCCGAAGAGAACCTACAATATCCAGCCAATTATAGACGTGCCAATGGCATACTACTTTAGGCAAAAAGGTTTATTGCGATCCCTAGGTGGTGCAATGAGCGATTTGTTTAATTTGAGATTGCGTCGTTTGTACCAGCGTTTTCTTGTTTTATTTGGATTTGCAAGAGATCCATACGATACCTTTAAATGGATTATCAATAAGCAAAAGCAATACAGGTTTAAGTTTATTGTCTTCTTTTTAATAGGCGATTATTCTACGTACGATAAAAATATTAACGTCAATAAAAAGAAGTTTGTCACGTTGATCAAATCCATGTCAGACTATTGCAAGGTAGGATTGAAAGCGTCTTATTTTTCTTTGGAAAACATTTCCATTTTAAAAAAAGAGAGAAAAAAAATGGAGTTTATCACAAACTATGAGTTGGAAGCTACCCGTAATTCATTTTCAAAAATCAATATTCCGGTTTCATATCGCAATTTGGTTGAGCTGGAAATTAGAAATGATTTTACGATGGGTTACCTCGATTATTCAGGGTTTAGGGCAGGTACGTGCACTCCGTTTTTGTTTTACGATCTAGACTATGAGACGCAAACGCCATTGCTTATAAATTCATTTCACTGCATTGATTATGCATTGCTAAAGCATCAATCTCAATTAGATAAAAAGCAGGAATTGGAGCGATTGATACGATCGGTTAAAAAAGTAGATGGTACATTTACTCCGGTTTTTCATAATTATTCCTTCGGAAACGAGCCACGGTGGAAAGGCTTTAGAAAATTATTTACCCAAGTATTAGAATCTGTAGATGAAAATTAAAGGTATTAAACATATTTTTTTCGATTTAGACCATACACTTTGGGATTTTGATAAAAACTCAGCATTAACGTTTGAAAAAATTTTTAAGCTTCATCGTTTAAATGTGGACCCAACTGCGTTCTTGTCGGTTTACGAACCCATAAACTTAAATTACTGGAAACTCTATCGAGAAGAAAAAATCGATAAGGCGAATTTGCGTTACAAGCGGTTAAAAGACACATTTGATGCAGTTAAGTATGAGGTTGAGGATGACATTATCAATCAATTATCTGTAGATTATATTGAATATCTTACAACGTTCAATCATCTTTTTGAAAACACAATTGAGATTCTGGATTATTTACAAAAAGAATACCAATTACATATTATTACCAATGGTTTTGAGGAAGCACAGCAGCGTAAAATGGATAATTCTAAAATTTCCGGATATTTTAAAACCATAACAAATTCCGAGTCTGCAGGAGTAAAAAAACCAAATCCTATTATCTTTAATCATGCCTTAAGTCTCTCAAGAGCTAAACCCGAAGAAAGTTTGATGATTGGAGATAATTACGAAGCCGATATTTTAGGAGCCATTGATGTAGGCATGGATGTTATTTTATTTAATTATCATAATATTAAACCAGACGCACACATTAAACAAGTGCATCATCTGGCTGAATTAAAAAAGTATCTTTAAATAATTTGAAGGATTTACCAAATATTTGTAAATCACAAAATGTATCTTTACAATTCCGTATAAATTTAATATTTGATCCAGATGAATAGATTACTATATGTTTTTTTATTTTTTGTTGCTTTTCAAACACAACTTACTGCACAAGCCTCTATAAACGATTATAAATATATTATAGTACCAAAGCAATTTGAATTTTTAAAATCACAGGACCAGTATGAGACCAGTTCCTTAACTAAGTTTTTATTCAATAAATATGGTTATACCGCTTTTTTTGATAATGAAGATTTACCTAAGGATTTAAGTACGAATAGATGTCTGGCTTTAATTTCTGATATAAAAAAAATTAAAGGGTTTTTAATTACCAGACTTCAAATAGATTTAGTTGATTGTAATGGTAATGTGGTTATGAGTTCCCAAATAGGGGAGACCAAAATTAAGGAATATGAAAGAGCCTATCAAACTGCAATAAGAGAAGCTTTTGAAACCTATAGACATTTGGATTATAAATATGAACCTAGTGAAGCTGTTATTGCTGCTTCAAAGTCTAGCACAACTTCTGAAGCAGAAGAAATTGAAGAGCTTAAGAAAGAAGTGGAGGCTTTAAAAGCTAAGAAAGAAGAAATGGAGACAATTTCCGAAGAAAAGAAGTCTGAAAAGCCAATTCTTGAAAAGAAACCAAAAAAAGTGACTAAACAAATAATAGAGGATGTTGTAGAACTGGAGCCTAAGTCAACTCCTAAAACAGAAATCCTTTATGCACAACCAAAACCAAATGGTTACCAAGTGGTTGATATGACTCCTAAGGTTGTTATGTTTTTATTAAATACGTCTAAAGAGGATATTTATCTTGTTAAAGATGAAAATGCTATTGTGTATAAGGAAGATGGGTTTTGGTTTCTCTCAAAGTTTAGTAATGACAATTTATCTTTAACCCAAATTAACCTTAAATTTTAATACCCATATTTTTCTTTCCATCGGTTTTTGAGAAATTCTCGTTGCGCTTGTTCTCGAGAATTGTTTCCTGGATTGTAAAGTTTTGTGCCTTTTATTTCTTCTGGCAAAAACTCATGAGCAGCAAAATTGTTTTCGAAGTTATGTGCATATTTGTAATTATCGCCATAACCGAGTTCCTTCATAAGTTTTGTAGGAGCATTTCTTATAGATAATGGGATGGATAGATTGCCAGTGTCTTTAACCAATTGTTGCGCTTTACCAATGGCTTCATACGCTGCGTTACTTTTGGGAGATGTTGCCAAATACGTTGTGCATTGGCTAAGTATGATGCGAGATTCTGGGTATCCAATTACAGAAACTGCTTGAAATGCATTGTTAGCAATAACTAAAGCAGTTGGGTTGGCATTACCAATATCCTCGCTAGCAAGAATCAATAATCGCCTCGCAATAAATTTGACGTCCTCACCACCTTCAATCATTCTTGCTAAATAATAAACAGCAGCATTTGGGTCGCTACCACGAATAGATTTTATAAAAGCAGACACGATATCGTAATGCTGTTCACCAGTTTTGTCATATCTAATGATATTATTCTGTACACGTTGCGAAACCATGTCATTAGTGATTTTTATGGTTTCTTTACTATCAAAAGAGGTAACCAAGAGCTCGAAAATATTGAGCAATTTCCTTGCGTCACCACCAGATAGTTTGATTAAAGCTTCGGTTTCTTTTAAAATTATATCTCGGTCTTTTAAAACTCGATCCTCTTTAAGAGCACGTTTTAAAAGATTTTCTAAATCACCTTTAGAAAATGAGTTTAAAATATAAACCTGACAACGGGATAGAAGTGCAGGTATGACTTCAAAACTTGGATTCTCTGTTGTTGCACCAATTAAAGTAACCCAACCTTTTTCTACTGCTTGTAAAAGGGAATCTTGTTGGGATTTGCTAAATCTGTGAATTTCGTCAATAAACAAAATAGGATTCTTGGTGGTAAATAATCCGCCACTTTGCTTAGCCTTATCTATCACTTCTCTAATATCCTTAACTCCGCTGTTTATCGCGCTCAACGTATAAAAAGGACGTTTAGATTCATTGGCAACAATATTGGCAAGCGTTGTTTTACCTGTGCCTGGTGGTCCCCAAAAAATCATGGATGCTATGACACCTTGTTGCAATTGCTGTGTTAAAACACCATTTTCACCAACCAAATGCGTCTGGCTCAAGTAGTCATCAAGTTTTAAAGGTCTTAATCGTTCTGCTAAAGGTTCGTTCATGATGCAAAATTACAAAAAAGCGATGTGACAATATTTCATAGTTTTGTTAAATGGAGAGCATTTTGCTAAATAAGATTTTAATATGAGTGACCAACAACATTTTAAATACTCAACAGGCGTTATAGCGTATCCGTTGTTTTTTGTACTCTCCATTTGGATGGTGTTCTGGATGCAGGTTCGGTTTTTTCCGTCAATTAAGCGCTTGGGTGTTTATCCGCAAAAACTAGAAGGTCTTTTAGGCATTGTCACAAGTCCTTTTGTTCATGCAGATATAGAGCATTTGTACCATAACAGTATTCCACTTTTTATACTCTCGGTCGCTCTTTTTTATTTCTATCGAAAAATCTCTTGGAAAGTTTTGTTCTACGGAATTTTACTTTCAGGATTGTTCACTTGGGTCATTGGCAGGCCAGCTAATCATATTGGCGCAAGTGGCTTGGTTTACGTGCTGGTGAGTTTTATATTTTTTAAGGGAATTTTTGCAAAACATTATAGACTGGTCGCCTTATCATTGATTGTGGTTTTTCTCTACGGAAGTATGATTTGGTACGCTTTCCCTGTAAAAGATGGGATGTCATGGGAAGGACATCTTGGCGGACTTTTGTCTGGATTGTTATTTGCAGTCGTGTTTAGAAAATCTGTGGCAAAACCAGAACGTTACGTTTGGCAGGAACCAGATTTTAATGAAGATGATGACCCGTTTTTAAAGCATTTTGACGAAAACGGAAACTTTATTGAAAATATAGAGCCAGATGAGGTTTTAGAAAATGGAGTAGAGGATGGGCAAATTTCCGAAGAAAATAAACCCAATATTACTTATATTTTTAAAGAAAATAAAGATTAACGTCTTTGTCTCACCGCTTCGTACAAAAATGCACCACAAGCTACAGATACGTTTAATGATTCGATTTCACCAAAGAGAGGTAGTTTAGCTCTCTCGTCCGACACTTTAATTACAGAAGGATTGATCCCTTTACCTTCAGATCCCATAATGATAGCGCAAGGTTCCTTAAAGGAAATATCGTAAACAGTATTGTCTGTCTTTTCGGTAGCTGCAATCACTTTTATGCCACTGGCTTGCATATGAAAAACCGCATCTTTAATATGGTCTACCTTACAAATGGGAATTTTGAAAATAGCACCTGCGCTGGTTTTGATAGCATCACCATTTACTGGAGCACCACCTTTTTTCTGAATAATAATCCCAGAAACTCCCGTACACTCTGCGGTACGAACGATGGCTCCAAAATTACGTACATCACTTAATTGGTCGAGTAAAAGAAATAAAGGAACTTTTCCAGATTCTATGACACTCATTACTAACTCTTCAATTTCATGGAATGTTATTGGAGCTATTTGCGCAACGACACCTTGATGATTTTTCTTTGAAAGACGGTTTAATTTCTCAACTGGAACGTAAGAGATATTGAGACGTTCTTTTTTTAACAACTGCTCTAGCTCTGTAAACAACTCACCATGTAACCCTTTTTGCAAAAAAATCTTATCAATATTCTCACCCGATTTTATGGCTTCAATGACTGCTCTAATACCAAAAATAGTTGTTTCTTTTTCCATGGGTTAAAGGTATAAAAAAACCATTCTAAAATTAGAATGGTTTTATGTAATATGAATTTGAATTAATTTTTAATGATTTTTTTAGTGATGCTTCTATCGCCAGAATAAATTTTAGCGAAATAAATTCCTGTATTAAAAGATGTGAGATCCACAACGGTGTTCTGTCCAGATTGATATACTTTTTCACCTAAAATGGAATATAGTTCAATTTTGTCAATTGTTGCTTCCGAAGAAATTGTGATAAAATCTCTTGTTGGGTTTGGATAGATCTTAAATGCTGAAATTTCAAAATCATCAACATTTAGGCTTTCGCATTCGGAAATATCTGCGTTTAACTCAATTGGATTGCCAGGTGTTAGATCTCTACCGGTAAAAGCAGGAAAATCTTGAGCGTATTTAATAGCTCGAAATATAATGCCAACTGTTGGAGGCGGATTTCCTTGAGAGCTAACTGTGCCATTGATATTATTTACAGGATTTATATATTCCCATACAATGTTTTCATTACTGTCAATTTCAAAAACTTCTCCATTTTGTCCTTCACAGATTAAAATATTTCCGTTTGGTAATCTTTGAGCACTGCTTACGATGTTTGAGAAAAATGGGGCAGGAGTTTCAGATTGATCAGAATACGTGTAATCAACAGTTTCGGGACCATAAGCTGTATCTGTAGTATAGCTGTAAAATCCAGGAGACTCTTTTGGAGGATCAATTATTTGTACTTCGGAAAATTGAGGTGTTCTCCCATTTCCGTTATTAAAAATTATGATTTTTCCTTCGTCAACTAAACCGCTTTCGATAATATGCGGATAATGTTGCCCATATAATTTACGGTCTTGTTCTGTACCTTGCTTATAAGATTGAGGATTTCCCCAACGGTATAAAAAATCCCCACCTTTTCCGTAGATACCACCAATATCACCAGATGCTTCCAATGTTGTAGTAGAATGGTCAATAATATAAATCTCGCTCAAGTTACGAGAGCTGATTACAATTTGATCTAAATTTTCATTGTATTGAATGGAATTGAAATGAAGCCAGTTAGCATTACCGCTGTTTCCATTGAGGAAATTGATGTCCAATTTTTCAGGTGACATTGATACGTTTCCAAAATTGGATTTAGTATTGTCAAAATCCTGAATAAGATGATCATTTGCATTCCACTCCCAGACTACGTTCACTTGATTGGTGCCAACGGGCTCTACTTCAATAATTTGTTCATTATATAATCTATTTTGAGTTAATAGATTTGGGTCTCTACCAGCTTCTACTGCTTCTGAAGAGGTCATGGATGTTGCTGCTAAAATTAACACGTTTCCGTTTGGCATAGGGAAGATATCGTGGTGTTGTCTCATCTCATTATTATTATAAAGATATGACCAAACGAGATTGCCATCCCAATCAAATAGTTCTACAATACCACCTGCACCACCAAAGTTGATGTTACTGGAACCATCATCAACTCTTCCTGCTCTTAATAGGTTTCCGTTTGGGAGAAGATAAACTGCATTTCCTGGTAGATAGGTGCTATTCCATTCATTGATAACTTGACCGCAATTATTTATCAAAAATGCTTTTGTATTTACGCTAATTAAAGTGTAGGCATCATAAGCATCTTCAGTTATGGAAATAGTTCCAACTGTGTTTTGAGCTTGGTTAATACAAAAGGTTAATAGTGTAAATAAGAAGAGTAATTTTTTTATCATTTCAATCTTTTTCAATAGTCTATAATCGATGTATTTATAACAAACCTACTATATAAATATGAATTTTTACATTTCAGAAATAAAATTTAACTAAAATCAAGTTTAAAATTTAGGATATATAAAGGGCTAAACTAAAAAAGCCACCTAATTTAGGTGGCTTTTTTTTAGTCTGCATAAATTATTTATTTTTTCAATTCTCTTCTTTGCTCTAATGAATGACGATAATCTAAAAATCTACCTTGTGCGATTTGTGTATTATTGCTATCCAAGATAGTATAGGTATTACCGATTTTCTCTATGGTAAAAGAGGTAATTGCATCTCCATTGCCATCATTAAGTCCACCATCATTTAGGGGAAAAAGTGACGATAAATCTACCGACTCAACAAATACACCTGCTTTCATGAATTCTATTGAAGCAGGAACATTTGCATTCTCTGAGGATGTATTGCCATTGGCAGTCCAAAAACTGGCATCAATAGTGTAAGTTCCATCTGCATCTGACCCCAATATAACTAATTCTTCTGGGCAGTCATTATAACTTGTTTGAATATACTCACCGTTAAAAATAAGTTCTAAATCGAGGTCTAAACCAGCATCAATATCACAGGCGTCTGCTCCACTCTCTAAATAATCACCAGCCCAATTTAATCTGGTTACTAAATCAGATCCTGTAAAATCAGTAATCGTAATGCTAATATCTTCTTCTATTGTTGCTTGCATCAATGATGTAGCTGAAAGTCTAAGATTAATAGTTTTTGAACCTTCTTGCGCAAAATCCTGTAATGTTTCGATATTCAATTCTATAGTTTCAGTAAATGGAGGGAAAGAGGCTATATAACCTGATCCTCCTTGATAACCATATTGAAAATAACCTGATTCAAACCATGTTGGGTAGGGTACTTCGATATCATCAAATTCTACTCTGTCATAAAAACCATTACCAGTGGTAGCGTCACCACCTGTAGGGTTTGCAGTCACAACTGGATTGCCTTCATCATCTAAAATATCAATTCTAATATCTATTTTTTCTGAAACAGGATATTCTACGTCCAACACGAATACTGCGTCTTCACCTTCGGTAACTGTGACAGCGTTTGTATTTAAATTTAATTTTGGTTTCCCTCTTCTTGGGATTGAATCATCATCTTCACATGACACAGTTAAAAATCCGAATAGGAATATTATAACCAATGTGTAGCTAATTTTTTTATTTATATATTTCATATCTTTTTATATTATAGTGGTGTATAAATTGAGACTCCATTTTCTCCATAAGCTTGACAAAACCATGAGATGGTTACGACACCTGTTTCTGGATCAACAGAGTTAACTCCTCCTTCTAGAGGAACTACAGCGCCATAGCCATCTGTTTGACCTGTCCAAGAGATATCTCCACAATTTTCATTTATTACAACATCAAAACTTGTTGGTCCTGTTCCGTAAGCTGTTACATAAGGTCCTACTGTGTAAAGTCCTCCAGACATATCTACTAGACCATATTGTCCATCGCCTAAATCTGTAATTTCTACATCCATAGTGTGCGGATTAAAAGCTGGTAAAAAATCATGATAACCGTAAGTTGTTGTTACGCTGTACATGCCTCCAATATCTGAAAAACAAATTCCGTTAATGGTTATTGTCAATGTTTGAAATTGTCTACCTACTGTAGCATTATTATCTGCCGAAACAATATTTAGAACGAGCACTTTTGGGTTGTCGATATCTATATTTTCAGAATAGAAATTGATGTCGAGCGGTGCAAATTCTCTGTTTTCTTCAATGGTAACTGATTGAGAGTTGTTTTCAAAATCAAAATCGGTTCCCAAAACTGCAGTTGAAGTTGGATCAACTTCAAAAGTTACAGTAATACTGGGATTACTTGAAAAATTATTACCGTTAAAAAGTACTACATTTTCGCTAAATGAGTTGACTGCTCCATCTGTAAGAAAGGCAGGAGAAGCTTCACTGTTACTAAAACCAACCACATATGGTGTATTTGCAAAATCTGCTTCTAATTGTTGCGGATCATCGTCTATACTGCATGAGACCAAAACTCCAACGCTTAGAATTGTCAATAAAATAAATTTAATTTTTTTCATAATCTTTTTTTTTTAGTTAACATCCCAAAATATAGGATTATCAAATGCGGTATCTACAGTTTGATTGTAAATCCCAACATTTGCTGAATTACCTGTATATTCTGATGTTGGATATAATAATCTAATTGGTCTATTTGGTCTATTGGTAATGTCTGGAAGTGGCATATTACTAGGGAAACCTGTTCTTGTATATTCTATCCAAGTTTCAATACCATTTGTGCCTCCTAAATCAATCCATTTCTGGGTAATGATAGCTTCAAGCTTATTTGAAGTTCCGTCCCAGCCAATACCACTTACATTGTTAGAGTTGCTAATGTATGTTGAAGCTGCTATTTCTGGAGTAGTGCTTTCATCTAAATCTTCATCATCTGGCGGAGGTAAGAAATCATCTGTATCAACACCTAATCTAACAAATGAGGATAGAATAGCGCTTTCAAACAAAGACTTAGCATTTCCTGAGGATAGATATCCTTTAAAAATTGCTTCCGACTGCAGAAAAAGTGATTCTGAGGCAGTCATAATATAACCATCTTGTTGAGGAGAAATTAATAAACCAGGACCAATTCTAGAAGGTTGTTCTGAGCCTCCTTGAGTATTTCCTTGAATATCGTCTTGCCCTGATCTCGTTGTATACAATCGTTGAAGTCTAGCATCAGAAACGCCATTAGAAGTTCCGTTTAAAAATTCAACTAAATAAGTGGTAGGTCCAGCTCTTAAATTAGAAAATGTTTGATTACCTGTGATACCAAATGCACCAGGATCATATCCAAATGTTTCTACGAAGGGATTCATTCGATCTAGTTCATCGGAGTATCCAGGGTTGATGGTAACATCTTCTCCAAAATTTATAAAGCTAGCATTATTGAGTGCCTCAAATTCAGTATTAAAAATTGTTTGAAGTTCTGGATTGGTTTGTGCCACATCAGACATACGTAACAATATTCTAAGTTTTATTGTATTTCCAAATTTAATCCATTTTGTCATATTGCCATTCATAATGACATCGCTAGATCCCAAAGGCACAACAGTACTTGTATCTGTATTTTGAATTTGAGCTATGGCATCATTGATATCTTCAATTAAAGAGATGTAAACATCCACTTGGTCATCATATTCGGGAAATAATAAGTCTGAGCGTTGGTGAATATCTGTAAAAGGAATATCTCCATATAAATCAACTAAATATTGAAAATAGAAAGCTCTATATATTTTAGAAACTCCTTTGAAATAATCATAATTATCAGGATATTCATTAGTAATGATTTGAGTTAAATTACCTGTTCTAGCCATTAAGTTGTCCCAAATATTATCGTAAAAATCGGTAGTTAATTGATATTGGAATTCCTCAAAATATGGTGCCTGAACTTGTTGTGCATTGCCAGACCATGTTGCTATCATTGTATTACCTAGACCATTCATTGTTGATAAAAAGGTTTCTGATGGTACGGTAAACGCGCCTGGTAAAATTACCTCTGGAGGTAATTGGTCTATAGCCACTCCATTAGGATCTTCATTTACAAGTACATCGTTACAAGAAAATGTAAGAAATAGCAGTGCCAATGACAGTGTGTATTTTATATTATTTATAGTTTTCATTTTCTTAAAAATTAAGTTTTACGTTCATTGAATAAAATTTGGTTGGTGGTGTTTGGGCATATCCACCAATTCCTGTTCCTATCTCTGGATCATTATAACCTCTATTTTCTTTCGGTAGAAGTACAAGCACGTTTCTGCCACTTATGCCTATTGATAGACCTTGAATAAATGTGTTTTCTAAAACTTTACTTGGTAGAGCATAACTTAGTGCCACTTCTCTAAGTTTAAATGCAGTAGCATCAAGCACGAAGTTTTCATCAATACCCGTGAAATCTCCACTTTGAACAAAAGATTGGTATTGTGCATATTGAGAAGGTCCTCCATAAGATGGTCCTGTAAGCACTGTAGTGTTTTTTTCACCAGAGCCAATAACTGTGGAGTTAGGAAAAATAAAGTGCCCTCTTCCATTTTCCGCAGTAATAAAACTACGACCTTGACCTGTTAAGTTATTGTAAATGTTAGAGTAGAATACATGTCCTGTTCTAAAATCTGCAACAGCACTTAATCTAAAACCCTTATAAGTAATATCTGTTCCAAAATTTAAAATATAATCTGGAGTTGTCTTACCAAGAACTTGTAATCCAGAAGCAGTTCTTGGAGAACCATCTGCATTTAAAACGATTCTACCTTGGTCATCTCTTTCGTAAGCACTACCTCTAATTAAAGGGAATTCTTGACCTTGAATGGCATAAATACCTGGAGAACCTTGACCAAGAATATCTGCATCATCGGTAATTTTTGTAGCAATTGTTTTTTGAGACGCATAACCAAAATTTAAGTTCCATCTTAAATTATCTGTTTTGATTGGGGTTAAACCTAAATCAACTTCGTAAGCATTCGTTTCAGTTTTACCGACATTTACACCAGCACTAAACACACTGGTAGCAGATGATACGGAAGCACTTAATATTTGATTGTCATTTGTGTAAAATGAATAACTACCATCTAGTGTAATTCTTGGAGTTCCTCCACGATACAATAATTCTAAATTTAAATTAGCTTCTATAGTATTAATAAATTCTGGTTCAATGGCATTATCAAATGTTGAGGATGGAATAATGAATGAATTTATACCTCCTGAATATGGGAAAGCTGCAGGTCTAAAACCTGTATCAAATAAATCATGAGGACCTAAAGCAGAAATATTTGCAGTCTTTACGTACCCACCAGAAAGTTTCATTCTATGTAGAATGTCCGATTTGATTTCTGGAAACGCTTTTGTAGGTATAAATGATGCTCCTGCGGAATAATAAAAGAAACCAATGTCTCCAATCGTTCTTCCAGGAGATTGCAGTCTAGAATCCCATTCTTGTCTTCCTGTAAGGTTTAAGTATAAATAATCTTTATAACTCAAATCTACATTGGCAAAAACTGCTTGTTGTCTTTGTTTAAAGCTGAAATCTGAAACAGAAATACCGCTAGAAATATTTTCCACCGTATATAATCCAGGAAGCGTTAATATATCTCCTGCTGTTGTTTGAGAAAATCCTTTACTTTCGGTACTATTGAATCCTATCAAAGATTTTAATTCAATATCCTCTGTTAGTTGATAATTGAAATTAGTAATCAAATCTGTATATAAGGTTCTTGAAGAATTGCTTTGAACACTTAAAGAGGATTGTATATCTCTTCCATCTCCGGTTACAGTATATTCGGAAACATAATCATTTGCGTAAATAAAACCTTTACCATTTTGGCTTACGACATTGCTTCTTAAAATGGTACTGATATTATCATTGAATTGATAAGATAGGTCTGCAGATAAATCTGATCTCGTATTCTCAGAGATACTTCTTTGATTATCCTTAACCCAATATGGACTATTTGCGAAGGCTGTCCAGTGATCACTGTTACTGCCAGAGTTAAAATCGGTCACATTGATATCACTTGGTAGTTGTGCTAATTGTGAATACACACCACCCAAACGAACATTACCGCTATTGTCAAAAATGGTACTTGAAACATTTTGATTTTCACTAGTGTATCTAGCATTTCCCGAGATAGAAAACTTACCAAAGGTTTTACCAGCACTCAATGCAAAAAAGTCTTTATCAAAAGAATCGTCTGGTATGATACCATCTGTTTTTCTTCTGTTTGCAGATAAGGAGTAAAACCCTTCGCTATCTCCTCCAGACAATGTAATCGTATTTTGTACAGTAATACCACTATTAAAAAAGTCCTTCATATTGTCTTTTTTAAATTCGTAGGTACTATATGTAAAATCATTAAATGTTGGATAAGGCAAACCAGTAGGTTGAATAGAGCCATCATATTCTGGTCCCCAAGACCCTTGGTCAAAAGCATCTATTTCTCCCCAATATCCTTTACCATATCTGTCTTGTAATTGAGGTAAAAAAGCAATGTCTTCAATGGTAAGCGTGCTAGATAAAGCAATGTTGAGTTTACCTTGGTTTTTTGTACCTTTTTTTGTAGTTACAATAATAACACCATTTCCTCCACGAGAGCCATAAAGAGCAGCACCATTAGGACCTTTTATAACGTTAATGGATTCTATAATTTCAGGATCTAAATCTGACAGGATTGTTGCTGAAGATATAACATTGTCAATAACCACTAGCGCAGAGTTGGATCCAGATAATGAACGCGTACCTCTTAATAAAATGGTAGTAGATGGGTTAACACCAGTATTGGTTGTGTTAATCTGTAAACCAGACACTTTACCAGCTAACGATTGTACAGCATCTGGGTTGTTTGCCGAAACAATTTCTTCGGCTTTTAGATTTTCATAAGCAGTTGTAATTTCATCAGGCTTTCTTTTTATACCTACTGCGGTAACTATAACTTCATCAAGAGCATCTGCATCTTCCAGCATTGTTACATTTATGGTGTTTGACTCTCCAACTTCAATTTCTTGAGTTTTAAATCCTATATAAGAGAACACTAATTTATCTCCTACGCTTGCTGTTATGGAGTAAATACCATCGAAAGATGTTTGAGTTCCTGTAGATGTGCCTTTTACAATTATATTTACTCCAGGAAGTGGAACAGAAGACTGGTCTAAAACGGTACCTGTAATAATTTTTTCTTGTGCAATTGTAAGTTGCACAGCTAACAAGAGTAATAGCGTTAGCAATTTACTTAGAGTTTTTTTCATATTTGAGTTTATTAAATTAGTCTAAACCAAAGTTCTTAATAAAAAGTTAAGAAACCTATAATTATGACATGTATTTCCTTAAAAAAATGAATTATTCATTTTGACTATTTGAAAAATTAGAAAGTCGTAGTTAAGCTCAAATGAATTTTGGAATCTGATAATTTGAATTTTTGATTTTCAGTTTTACCGCTTGTGTAATTAAAGCGAAATAACCCTGCTTTGGTGAGCAAACCAAAACCAAAACCGTACCCGAATAATTTCTCTTTTTGATTCGTGATTTGATTTTCAAAATAGGCTGCATCAATTACCGAGTGTACGTAAATGCTATTGTTGAGTTTGTATCTATATTCGGTATTTAAAACAGTGTAGAGGTTGGCAATCAAACTATTTTCCTCAAAACCACGAATAGAATTGATACCGCCAAATCGAGGTAGCTCGTTCTCTAGATAAGTTTCGGAAACTAGATATTGACCGCTAATCCTTCCGAAGATACTATTTTTGTCATTGAGGTTGAAAATCTTAAAAGTATTAAGTGAAAAATCTGATTGACGTTCATCAATTTCCTCATAAGATCTGTTCCCAAAACCTCCAGTTATATCAAACAAGAAATTTATTGGGAATAGCACTTCATAATTCTGTCTGTTGGTAAAGGTGTAATTTAAAAAGTATTTATTAGAGCTATAGTCTGTAATGAGCAAAGACGGTATGTCTAATAGATCTGTAGAGTTTACTGCATTGACTCCCGCAGAAATGACGTTTTTACTGTTAATTTGATAATTAAGTTTTGCAGCTTGTGTCACCGTTACAAAAGATGTGTCCCTCTTAAAAATGTTCAAGTTTAAATCGAGCCCAACCGGAGAGCTAAATATATATGGCGCGTTCAATTTTAGATCAAATGTCTGCTGATCGCTTTCGTCGCTTTTGTATAAAAGCCTCAGGGACTCTCCATAATTAAGATTGTTAATGAGGTTTAAATTTAAATATCCGTCAAACTCTATCTTATTTGTTTCCTCATTAGTGCCAAAGCCCAAAAATCCATCAAACGTGTTGCTCTTGGTTTTTTCGATGTACATATATAATATGGTAGAATCTTGAGTGAATAGTACTTCGGGATCTCTTATTTGATTTGCAAATGTTAAATCGTTAAAGGCCTTTGTTTTTGCTTTTATTTTTTCTAAACTAAAAACTTGATTGGATTTTATTTTTAGATACCTTTTTATAAATGACTTCGGAAACTTTTCATATCCCTTTAAAATCAATTTATCAATTGTTCTAGACTTTGCCTTAGAGACATTCAAGGAACCGGAAAGTTGGTTGTTGCCTATTTTCTGGATGTTTGTCAAAATGATCGAGCTAAACGGATTACCCTTATTCGCTATTTGGGTATTAATATATTGTAGAGTGGTTTCAGCTTTTTCAATAGGCACAACTAATGCATTTTCTTTATTCAAAAAACCTGTAGATTTCAATATCGGTAACTCTACCAGATTGTTATGTGAGATGACGATACTCTCATATTTATTTTTTATTCTGAAATTTGCCATATATGAAGAATCCGTCTTTTTAGAAAACTCCAGTAATTCAGTTTCGATATATCCAATTTTAATGAGTTGGTTTTTGAGATCATTAACTTCGGTTTCTAACGATGAGTAATCTTCAAACGAAATTTGATATCCTAAAGAATCAATTGTTTTTGTTTCAATTTCCGAAGAACCTTTGCAGCTTAAATATAAGTTTTGGGAAGTCATCTTGGAAACAAATAACAGAAAAAATAGGGGAGTAAAAAGATGTTTTAATTTTGGCATCAAGGATTCAATTATTTAAATCTAACGCAAAATAGCCATTAAAAATATCTACTTATAAAATTAATTTGAAAAACTTTGCAAAATTAATTGCTTAGTGTTTGAATAATTCATATTTATTTCTACCTTTGCAGCCCTCTAAAGAGAGGGTTTAATATAAATTATATAGAAATATATGCCAACAATTTCACAATTAGTACGAAAAGGAAGGACCAAAATAACCAAGAAGAGTAAATCGGCTGCCTTAGATTCGTGTCCACAAAGACGTGGTGTGTGTACTCGTGTTTATACAACGACACCTAAAAAACCAAACTCAGCAATGCGTAAGGTAGCAAGGGTTCGTTTAACAAACGGAAACGAGGTTAATGCATACATCGGTGGTGAAGGACATAATCTACAAGAGCACTCGATAGTATTGGTTAGAGGTGGAAGGGTAAAAGATTTGCCAGGAGTTAGATATCACATCGTTCGTGGTGCCTTAGACACAGCAGGTGTTGCAGGTAGAACACAACGTAGATCTAAGTATGGAGCAAAACGCCCTAAGAAGTAATTTAAAAACTTTAAGAAGAAGACATGAGAAAAAGAGCAGCAAAAAAGAGACCGCTTTTACCAGACCCAAGGTTTAACGATCAGTTAGTAACTCGTTTCGTTAATATGATGATGTGGGACGGTAAGAAGTCTGTCGCTTTTAAGGTATTCTACGATGCAATTGATATTGTAGATTCAAAAAAGACTGACGAAGAAAAAACAGCATTAGAAGTTTGGAAGGATGCATTATCAAACGTTATGCCTCACGTAGAAGTACGTAGTCGTAGAGTAGGTGGAGCAACATTTCAGATCCCAATGCAGATTCGTCCAGATCGTAAAGTATCAACAGCTATGAAATGGTTGATATCTTACTCAAGAAAAAGAAATGAAAAATCAATGCCACAAAAATTAGCTGCTGAAATTTTAGCTGCAGCTAAAGAAGAAGGTGCAGCTGTTAAGAAGAGAGTTGATACTCACAAAATGGCAGAAGCAAACAAGGCATTCTCTCACTTTAGATTTTAATAAGAAATGGCAAGAGATTTAAAATACACAAGAAATATTGGGATTGCTGCGCATATTGATGCAGGAAAAACCACTACAACAGAGCGTATTCTTTATTATACGGGAGTTTCTCATAAAATTGGTGAAGTACATGATGGTGCTGCAACAATGGACTGGATGGAGCAAGAGCAGGAAAGAGGTATTACAATTACATCTGCTGCAACAACTTGTACTTGGGTTTTTCCAAAAGAAAATGCTGAGCCTACCGAAGATGCAAAAGATTATCATTTTAATATTATTGATACTCCAGGTCACGTTGATTTTACTGTTGAAGTAAATCGTTCATTACGTGTGCTTGATGGTTTAGTATTCTTGTTTAGTGCAGTTGATGGTGTTGAGCCACAATCTGAAACGAACTGGAGACTAGCAGATAATTATAAAGTTCCAAGAATTGGTTTCGTTAATAAAATGGACCGTCAAGGATCTAATTTCCTTGCTGTATGTCAGCAGGTAAAAGATATGTTGAAATCAAACGCAGTTCCAATTGTATTGAACATTGGTGATGAGATTGATTTTAAAGGTATAATCGATTTAGTAAAAAACAGAGCTATTGTATGGCATGATGAAACTCAAGGGGCAACTTTTGATGTTATTGAAATTCCAGAAGAGCTTAAGGCTGAAGCTAAAAAATATAGAGCACTCTTAATAGAGGAAGTTGCTGGTTATGATGAAAATCTTCTTGAAAAATTCATGGAGGATGAAGATTCTATTACAGAAGATGAAGTGCATGCTGCACTTAGAGCTGCTGTAATGGATATGGCAATCATACCAATGATTTGTGGTTCTGCATTTAAAAATAAAGGGGTACAGTTTTTATTAGATGCTGTATGTCGTTATTTACCTTCTCCAATGGATAGAGAAAGTGTTGTGGGTGTAAATCCAGATACAGATAAAGAAGAAAAACGTAAGCCAAGTGTAAACGAACCTTTTTCAGCGTTAGCTTTTAAAATTGCAACAGATCCTTTTGTAGGTCGTTTAGCATTCTTTAGAGCTTACTCTGGTCGTTTAGACGCAGGTTCTTATATCTTGAACAACCGTTCAGGTAAAAAAGAACGTATTTCACGTATATATCAAATGCACTCTAATAAGCAAAACGCAATCGATTTTATCGAAGCAGGAGATATTGGAGCAGCTGTAGGATTTAAAGACATTAAGACTGGTGATACTATGTCTGATGAAAAGCATCCTATAGTTTTGGAATCTATGGACTTTCCAGATCCAGTTATCGGTATTGCGGTAGAACCTAAAACAAAAGCAGATGTTGATAAATTGGGTATGGCTCTATCTAAACTAGCAGAAGAAGATCCAACATTTACAGCAAGAACAGACGAAGCTTCAGGACAGACTATTATTTCTGGAATGGGTGAGCTTCACCTAGATATTATTGTAGACCGTCTTAGACGTGAGTTTAAAGTAGAAGTTAACCAAGGTCAACCTCAAGTAGAGTACAAAGAATCTATAACCAGAGCTGCAGAGCACAGAGAAGTTTATAAAAAACAATCTGGTGGTCGTGGTAAGTTTGCTGATATTGTATTTAGGTTAGAGCCTTCAGAAGAAGGTAAACTAGGATTAGAGTTTGTTTCTGAAATTAAAGGTGGAAATGTTCCTAAGGAATTTATCCCTTCTATAGAGAAAGGTTTCAGAATGGCAATGGTCAATGGTCCTTTAGCAGGATACGAAGTTGATGCGATGAAGGTAACCTTATTAGATGGATCTTATCACGATGTGGATTCAGATCAATTATCTTTTGAGCTGGCTGCAAAGCTTGGATTTAAGAATTCAGCTAAAGCTGCGAAAGCGGTAATTATGGAGCCAATCATGAAACTTGAGGTAATTACTCCTGAAGAAAACATGGGTGACATTGTAGGTGACTTAAACAGAAGAAGAGGTCAAATGACAAGTATGGGAGATAGAGCTGGAGCAAAAACTGTAAAAGCAACTGTGCCATTATCAGAAATGTTTGGTTATGTAACTACATTAAGAACATTGTCATCAGGTCGTGCAACATCAACAATGGAATTTTCACATTATGCTGAAACTCCTTCTAATATTTCAGAAGAAGTAATTAAAGCAGCTAAAGGCGTAGAAGCTTAAAACTAAATAGAAAATGAGTCAGAAAATTAGAATAAAATTAAAGTCTTACGATCACAATTTAGTTGATAAGTCTGCTGAAAAGATTGTAAAAACAGTGAAAAGTACTGGTGCTGTTGTGACAGGTCCAATTCCTTTACCAACGCATAAAAAGATTTTCACTGTATTGCGTTCACCACACGTAAATAAGAAGTCAAGAGAACAATTTCAATTAAGCTCTTATAAGCGCTTATTGGATATTTACTCTTCATCTTCTAAGACGATTGACGCTTTAATGAAACTTGAATTGCCAAGTGGAGTTGAAGTTGAGATAAAAGTGTAAGTAACTCTTAGTTATCTAAGAAATTTAAATGTCCCACCGATGCGGTCGCGGGAAAAACGGTAAAAATACAATTCAAGGTCGAATGTATTTTCGGCCTTGAATTTTACAAATAGGGACAAGTCGCGACTTGTCCGACATAAACTGAAAAGGCAAGTCGCGAATTGCTAACTAAAAATAATTAATTATGTCTGGGTTAATAGGAAAAAAGATCGGTATGACCAGCATTTTCGATGAAAATGGAAAAAATATTCCATGTACAGTAATCGAAGCTGGACCATGTATCGTTACCCAAGTCAGAACCGAAGAGGTAGACGGGTACAATGCCCTTCAACTTGGTTTCGATGACAAGACAGAGAAAAGTGCTACAAAAGCTGAAATTGGTCACGCCAAAAAAGCTGGTACTTCTGTTAAATCAAAAGTCGCGGAATTTCAAGGATTTGGAGGAGATTACAAATTAGGTGATGCCATAACAGTAGAGCACTTTATAGAAGGTGAATTTGTTGATATTGCAGGAACATCAAAAGGTAAAGGTTTCCAAGGTGTTGTGAAACGTCATGGATTTGGTGGAGTTGGTCAAGCAACGCATGGTCAACACAACCGTTTAAGAGCTCCAGGTTCTATTGGTGCTGCTTCATATCCTGCAAGAGTATTTAAAGGTATGAAAATGGCTGGTCGAATGGGTGGCGAAAGAGTGAATGTTGAAAATTTAAGAGTCTACAAGGTAGTTCCAGAAAAGAACTTAATCGTGGTTAAAGGATGTGTTCCAGGACACAAAAACTCTTATGTAATTATTCAGAAGTAATGAAAGTAGCAGTTTTAGATTTAAACGGAAAAGACACAGGTAGAAAGGTAGAGCTTTCTAAGGATGTGTTCGCTATTGGGCCTAATAACCATGCAGTTTACTTAGATGTTAAGCAATATCTTGCTAATCAACGTCAAGGAACGCACAAGGCAAAAGAAAGAGCAGAAATTTCTGGAAGTACACGTAAGATTAAAAAACAAAAAGGTACTGGTACTGCAAGAGCAGGTAGTATTAAATCTGGTGTATTTAAAGGTGGTGGACGTATGTTCGGACCAAGACCAAGAAATTATAGCTTTAAGCTTAACAAAAACCTGAAGCGTCTAGCACGTAAATCAGCGTTAAGTATGAAAGCAAATGATAAAGATATCGTAGTTTTGGAAGATTTCAGTTTTGATGCTCCAAAGACGAAAAACTTTACAAATATGTTGAAAGCATTAGAGATACAAGATAAAAAATCTTTGATTGTGTTGGGTGCTTCAAATAATAATGTATATTTGTCATCACGAAATTTTAAGGGCTCTGAAGTCGTAATGAATTCAGAATTAAGTACTTATAAGATTTTAAATGCAAATAAAATAGTTCTTTTAGAGAGTTCTTTAGAAGGAATTGAAACGAATTTAAGTAAATAAGAAGACAATGAGTATCTTAATTAAACCTATCATCACTGAAAAAGCAACAACTAATAGTGAGTTGAACAATTGCTTTACATTTCAAGTGAACACTAAGGCGAACAAGGTAGAAATCAAAAAAGCAGTTGAAGCTGCTTATGGTGTCTCTGTTGAAAAAGTTCGTACTATAAATGTCCGTCCAGATAGAAGTACTAAGTTTACAAAAACTGGTATTCAACATGGTAAAACAAATGCTGTTAAAAAGGCAATTGTACAACTGGCGGAAGGTGAAGTAATTGATTTATACACTAACATGTAATTAGACAAGAATGTCGGTAAGAAAATTAAAACCAATCACATCAGCTCAGCGATTTAGAGTAGTAAATGGATTCGATGCCATCACTACTGATAAGCCGGAGAAGAGTTTGCTCGCTCCGAACAAAAGATCTGGTGGTAGAAACAATCGAGGAAAAATGACCATGCGCCAAATTGGTGGAGGTCATAAAAGAAAGTATCGTATTATCGATTTTAAACGTAATAAAACAGGAGTTCCTGGTGAAGTTATGTCAATTCAATACGATCCTAACAGAACAGCTTTTATCGCTTTATTGAATTATCAAGATGGTGAAAAAAGCTATATCATTGCGCAAAACGGATTACAAGTTGGGCAAAATGTTGTTTCTGGAAGAGAAGGAGTAGCGCCAGAAATTGGTAATTCTATGCCTTTAAGTGAGATTCCATTAGGTACAATAATTTCTTGTATAGAATTACGTCCTGGACAAGGAGCAGTAATGGCAAGAAGTGCTGGTGCTTTTGCTCAATTAATGGCAAGAGACGGTAAGTTCGCAACAGTTAAATTACCTTCGGGAGAAACAAGATTGATTCTTTCAGAATGTATGGCAACAATAGGAGTTGTTTCTAACTCAGATCATCAATTGACAGTTTCTGGTAAAGCAGGACGTACAAGATGGTTAGGTAGAAGGCCTAGAGTAAGACCAGTGGTTATGAATCCAGTCGATCACCCAATGGGTGGTGGTGAAGGTAAATCTTCAGGAGGGCACCCAAGATCAAGAAATGGTATTCCAGCTAAAGGTTATAGAACACGTTCTAAAACTAAGTCGAGTAATAAGTATATTGTAGAACGTAGAAAGAAATAATTGAGATAATATGGCACGTTCATTAAAAAAAGGACCTTACATCCATTATAAATTGAGTAAAAGAGTTGAAGAGAATGTGGCTTCAAACAAAAAGACGGTAATCAAAACGTGGTCTAGAGCCTCTATGATTTCGCCAGATTTTGTTGGGCAAACAATAGCTGTTCACAATGGTCGTCAATTTGTACCAGTTTATGTAACTGAAAATATGGTAGGTCATAAATTAGGAGAATTTTCACCAACAAGATCTTTTAGAGGTCATGCAGGTGCAAAAAATAAAGGTAAAAAATAGTAGCTATGGGAAGTCGTAAAAAACAAATGGCAGACGCTATTAAAGAAGACAGAAAAAAAGTTGCATTTGCAAAACTTAATAACTGTCCTACTTCGCCAAGAAAAATGCGTTTAGTTGCAGATTTGGTAAGAGGTAAGGAAGCTGAAAAAGCATTACAAATCTTAAGATTTAGCTCAAAGGAAGCATCTCGTCGTTTAGAGAAGTTGTTGTTATCAGCAATTGCGAACTGGCAAGCTAAAAATGAAGATGCAGATCTAGAAGAAGCAGATTTATTTGTTCAAGAGATTAGAGTTGATGGAGGATCTATGTTAAAGAGATTACGTCCAGCGCCTCAAGGTCGTGCACATAGAATAAGAAAAAGATCTAATCACGTTACAGTTGTGATTGGAGCTAAAAATAACACACAAGCTTAAGTAGAGATATGGGACAAAAGACAAATCCAATCGGAAATCGTTTAGGAATTATCAGAGGATGGGAATCTAACTGGTATGGTGGAAATGATTATGGTGACAAACTTGCTGAGGATGATAAAATCAGAAAGTACATCCATGCTCGTTTATCTAAAGCAAGTGTATCTAGAGTTATTATTGAGCGCACGCTTAAACTTGTAACCGTTACTATCACTACTGCAAGACCTGGTATTATTATCGGTAAAGGTGGTCAAGAGGTAGACAAGTTAAAAGAAGAGCTTAAGAAAATTACTGGAAAAGAAGTTCAGTTAAATATCTTTGAAATAAAGAGACCTGAACTTGATGCGTTTTTAGTAGGATCAAGTGTTGCTCGTCAAATTGAAAATCGTATCTCATATAGACGTGCGATCAAGATGGCAATTGCTGCTGCTATGCGTATGAATGCAGAAGGAATAAAAATTCAGATTAGTGGTCGTTTAAATGGTGCGGAAATGGCACGTAGTGAACACTATAAAGAAGGACGTATTCCATTGTCTACTTTTAGAGCTGATATTGACTATGCTTTGGTTGAGGCACATACTACTTATGGTAGATTAGGTGTTAAAGTGTGGATCATGAAAGGTGAAGTATACGGAAAAAGAGAACTTTCTCCATTAGTTGGCTTGTCTAAGAAACAAGGTGGTAAAACAGGAGGACGCGGTCGAGATAATAAATCTCGTCGTAGAAAGTAATTTTAAAGAAAAGTAATAATGTTACAACCGAAAAGAACAAAATTTCGTAAAGTCCAAAAAGGACGTATGAAAGGAAATACCGGAAGAGGTCATATGCTTTCTAGTGGTATGTTTGGAATAAAATCTTTAGATTCTGAATTTTTGACATCTCGTCAAATTGAAGCTGCACGTATCGCTGCAACTCGTTATATGAAAAGAGAAGGTCAATTATGGATAAAAGTATTTCCAGATAAACCAATTACTAAGAAACCATTAGAAGTACGTATGGGTAAAGGTAAAGGTGCTGTAGAATATTGGGTAGCGGTAGTTAAACCAGGAAGAATTATCTTCGAAGTTGGTGGAGTACCAATTGAGGTAGCTAAAGAAGCTTTACGCTTAGCAGCTCAAAAATTACCAGTGAAAACTAAGTTTTTAATCGCTAGAGATTACGAAGCATAATTTATTTGATATCATGAAACAATCAGAAATTAAAGAATTATCAGTAACTGAGTTACAAGAGAGACTTAGTGAAACTAAAAAGAGTTATGCAGAGCTTAAAATGGCACATGCAATCTCTCCATTAGATAATCCAATTCAGTTACGAACCGTTAGACGATCAGTAGCAAGAATTGCAACAGAATTAACTAAAAGAGAAATACAATAATTGTATTCTGGCTGAAAGATGGAAAAAAGAAATTTAAGAAAAGAGCGTATAGGAGTTGTTACTAGTAACAAAATGCAGAAATCAATTGTGGTTGCTGAAGTTAAAAAAGTAAAACACCCTATGTACGGAAAATTCGTTTTGAAAACAAAGAAATATGTTGCTCACGACGAAACAAACGACTGTAACATTGGAGATACAGTAAAGATCATGGAAACAAGACCTTTAAGTAAATCTAAATGTTGGAGATTAGTAGAAATAATTGAAAGAGCGAAGTAATTATGGTACAACAAGAATCAAGATTAAAAGTAGCTGATAACACTGGAGCAAAGGAAGTATTAACTATCCGTGTTCTAGGTGGTACAAAAAGAAGATACGCGTCTATTGGAGATAAAATAGTTGTCTCAGTTAAAGATGCTACTCCTAATGGAAACATTAAAAAAGGAGCAGTTTCAACAGCAGTAGTTGTTCGTACTAAAAAAGAAGTGAGACGTCCAGATGGATCTTATATAAGATTTGATGATAACGCATGTGTACTTTTAAATCCAACAGGAGAAATGAGAGGAACACGTGTTTTTGGACCAGTAGCTAGAGAACTTCGTGATAGACAATTCATGAAAATTGTATCATTAGCACCAGAAGTGCTTTAATGACTAATAAAATGACAAAGTTTAAAATTAAATCAGGAGATACTGTACAGGTAATAGCTGGAGACCATAAAGGTACCGAAGGTAAAGTTGTGAAAGTATTAAAAGATAAAAACAAAGCCATCGTAGAAGGTGTGAATATGGTTAAGAAACATACTAAACCAAGTGCACAGAATCCTCAAGGTGGTATTGTAGAAAAAGAAGCACCAATCCATATTTCTAACTTATCATTGTTAACTTCTAAAGGAGACTTAACAAGAATAGGTTACAAAATGGAAGGTGACAAGAAAGTAAGATTTTCAACAAAATCAAATGAAGTAATATAGTTATGGCTTATATTCCAAGATTAAAACAAGAGTACAAGGACAAAGTAGTTTCTGCTCTTACAGAAGAATTCGGATATAAAAACGTAATGCAAGTTCCAAAACTTAAAAAGATTGTTATCTCTAAAGGTGTTGGTGCTGCTGTTGCAGATAAAAAATTAATTGATCATGCAATTGATGAATTAACAATGATATCTGGTCAAAAAGCTGTTGCTACATTATCCAAGAAAGATGTTGCCTCTTTCAAATTACGTAAAGGAATGCCTATTGGTGTTAGAGTTACATTAAGAGGAGAGCAAATGTATGAGTTTTTAGATCGTTTAGTAACATCAGCATTGCCCCGAGTTAGAGATTTCAGTGGTATCAAGGCTACAGGCTTTGATGGTAGAGGTAATTACAATTTAGGTATTGTGGAGCAAATTATCTTTCCAGAAGTTAATATTGATAAAATCAATAAAATCTCTGGTATGGATATTACATTTGTTACATCTGCTGAAACAGACAAAGAAGCAAAATCGTTATTAACTGAAATGGGTTTACCTTTTCAAAAGAACTAAGATATGGCTAAAGAATCAATGAAAGCCCGTGAGGTAAAAAGAGCAAAAACCGTGGCAAAATATGCTGAGAAACGTAAAGCTTTAAAAGAAGCTGGAGATTACGAAGCATTACAGAAGTTACCAAAAAATGCTTCTCCTGTTCGTCAACACAACCGTTGTAAATTGACGGGAAGACCAAAAGGATATATGAGAGTATTTGGTATTTCAAGAGTTATGTTTCGCCAAATGGCAAACCAAGGTTTAATTCCAGGTGTTAAAAAAGCATCTTGGTAATTTTTCTCTACCTAAACGGTAAAAAATAAGAATTATAAATTGGTTTTAGGTTCAACATTGTGTTGAAAACCACTACCGCAAATTAATATAAATGAATACAGATCCAATTGCTGATTACTTAACAAGAATCAGAAATGCAGTAAAAGCAAATCACAGAGTGGTTGAAATTCCTGCATCTAATTTAAAGAAAGAGATGACTAAGATATTATTCGATCAAGGATATATTTTAAGTTATAAGTTTGACGATTCTACTGTACAGGGAACAATTAAGATTGCTTTGAAGTACAATAAGGAAACTAAAGAATCGGTAATCAAGAAAATCCAACGAATCAGTACACCAGGTTTACGTAAGTATGCTGGCGCTAATGAAATGCCAAGAATCCTTAATGGTTTAGGTATTGCAATTGTATCTACATCGAGAGGTGTAATTACAGGTAAGCAAGCGCAAAGAGAAAATGTAGGTGGAGAAGTACTGTGTTACGTTTACTAATTTAAAGCAGAAAGAACATGTCAAGAATAGGAAATAATCCAGTAGCAATTCCAGAAGGAGTTTCAGTTGATGTTAAAGACAACGTAGTTACTGTAAAAGGTAAATTAGGGGAATTAACACAAAATTATGATACTGTTGAGATCAAAGTTGAGGACGGAAACGTGCTTGTAACGAGATCATCAGATAGTAAAGAGCAAAAAGCAAAACACGGTTTGTACAGATCTTTAATGGATAACATGATCGAAGGTGTATCTAAAGGATGGACTAAAAAATTAGAACTTGTTGGTGTAGGTTATAGAGCGTCTAATCAAGGTCAAAAATTAGATTTGGCTTTAGGATTCTCTCATAATATCGTTTTAGATATAGCACCAGAGGTAAATGTAGAGACCATTTCAGAAAAAAGTAAAAACCCAATAATAAAATTAACATCTCACGATAAACAATTAGTTGGACAAGTAGCTGCAAAAATTCGCGGTTTTAGAAGACCAGAACCTTACAAAGGAAAAGGTATTAAGTTTGTTGGTGAAGAATTAAGAAGAAAAGCAGGTAAATCAGCTTAAAAAATTAGTTATGGCATTAACAAAAAACGAAAAGAGACTAAGAATAAAAAGCAGAATACGTAAGGTTGTATCTGGTACAGAAGCAAGACCACGTTTAGCTGTTTATAGAAGTAATAAAGAAATCTATGCTCAAGTTGTAGATGATGTAACGGGTAAAACATTAGCTGCAGCATCTTCTAGAGATAAAGATGTCGCTTCATCAAAAGGAACTAAATCAGATAAAGCAACCCTTGTGGGTAAAGCAGTAGCTGAGAAAGCAATAAAGGCAGGTATCAATACTATTTCTTTTGATAGAGGAGGATACCAATATCACGGAAGAGTAAAATCATTAGCTGAAGGCGCAAGAGAAGGCGGACTTAAATTCTAAGACACTATGTATCAAAAATATAAAAACGCAGAATTAGTAAAACCAAGTGGAATTGATCTAAAAGATCGTTTAGTTGGTGTACAAAGAGTTACCAAAGTAACAAAAGGTGGTAGAGCTTTTGGTTTTTCAGCGATCGTAGTGGTTGGTGATGAAGCTGGAGTTGTAGGACATGGCTTAGGAAAATCAAAGGATGTGGCAACTGCAATAGCTAAAGCTGTTGAGGATGCTAAGAAAAACCTAGTAAGAATTCCTATCATTAAAGGTACTTTACCTCACGAACAAAAAGGTAAATATGGTGGAGCGAGAGTAAATATTATTCCTGCTGCTCCTGGTACAGGTGTAATTGCTGGTGGAGCTGTAAGAACAGTTTTGGAAGCAGTTGGTGTACATGATGTATTATCAAAATCTCAAGGTTCTTCTAATCCGCATAACGTTGTAAAAGCAACTTTTGATGCTCTATTGCAATTAAGAGATGCAGGAACAATTGCAAAGGATAGAGGTATATCTCTTGAAAAAGTATTTAACGGTTAATCAATAGGACGATGGCAAAGATTAAAGTAACAAAAGTAAAAAGCGCAATAAATCGTACACAGAACCAAAAGAGAATTTTAGAGTCTCTTGGTTTAAACAAAATTGGTCAAACCAAAGTGCATGATTCATCTCCAAGTATTCTTGGGATGGTAAGTAAAGTTTCACATTTAGTTTCTGTTGAAGAAACAAAATAATCATATAAGATGAACTTAAGTAATTTAAAACCAGCAGAAGGTTCTACTAAGAATCAAGGTAAGAGAATAGGAAGAGGACAAGGTTCTGGAAAAGGTGGTACTGCAACACGTGGTCACAAAGGAGCAAAATCTCGTTCAGGTTATTCTAAGAAATTAGGTTTCGAAGGTGGTCAAATGCCACTTCAAAGAAGAGTTCCTAAATTTGGATTTACAAATATTAACCGAGTAGAATATCAAGGTATAAACTTAGATAAATTACAAGAGTTAGTAGAGAACAAGAAAGTAAAAGATGCAGTTGATTTTCAAACTATAGTTGATTTAGGTTTGGCAGGGAAGAATGATTTAGTTAAAATTCTTGGTCGTGGTGAATTAAAATCAAAATTAACAGTAACAGCTCATAAATTTACTGCTTCAGCAAAAGCTGCAATTGAAGCTGCAGGTGGAGAAGCGGTAACTTTATAAGAACACTTTAGTATGAAATTTATAGATACATTAAAAAATGTTTGGAAAATAACTGAGCTAAAAGACAGAATCATTCTTACACTTGGTTTGCTTTTAGTGTACCGTTTTGGTGCTCAAGTTGTTTTACCAGGTATTGATGCAAGTCAACTTGGAGGTTTAGCTGATGGTACTGATGGAGGTATATTAGGAATCCTTAATATGTTTACTGGTGGAGCCTTCGCAAATGCCTCAGTTTTTGCATTGGGCATCATGCCTTATATTTCTGCATCTATTGTTGTTCAATTGATGGGAATTGCTATTCCTTATTTACAGAAATTACAAAAAGAAGGAGCTAGCGGACAAAAGAAAATAACACAAATCACACGTTGGTTGACAATTATTATTTGTTTATTTCAAGCACCAGGTTACTTAGCTAGTTTACAGCCTGCATTTGGTATACCATCTACAGCATTTTTATTAGGCACAGGACCTCAGTTCTATATATCTTCAGTAATCATATTAGTAACAGGTTGTATCTTTGCAATGTGGTTAGGAGAGAAAATAACAGATAAAGGTATTGGTAACGGTATATCACTATTGATTATGGTTGGTATTATTGCAACTTTACCCCAATCGTTTATCCAAAACGCAGCATCTCGTTTAGATGGTGGAGGAAATGGTGGTCTTATGATGATTTTGATTGAACTGGTAGTTTGGTTTGTAATCATTTTAGCGTGTATCATGTTAGTAATGGCTGTTCGCAAAATTGCTGTTCAATATGCAAGACGTACCGCTTCTGGTGGTTATGAAAAAAATGTATTTGGAGGTAATAGACAATTTTTACCATTAAAGCTTAACGCATCTGGTGTAATGCCAATTATATTTGCTCAAGCAATTATGTTTGTACCAAGTTTAGTTGGAAAATCTTTAGGTTCTTCTAGTGAAGTTGGTCAGTGGATGCAAGCACAGTTTAATGATCCTTTTGGGTTATGGTATAACGTATTGTTTGCAGTGTTGATTATTGTATTTACATATTTCTACACAGCTATTACTGTTCCTACGAACAAAATGGCAGATGATTTAAAAAGAAGTGGAGGTTTTATTCCAGGTATAAGACCAGGAACTGAAACTTCAGAATATTTAGATAAAATAATGTCTCAAATTACATTACCAGGATCTATATTTTTGGCTTTAATAGCTGTGTTCCCAGCAATTATCGTAAAAGTTATGGGTGTTCAAGGTGGTTGGGCATTATTCTTTGGTGGTACATCACTACTAATTATGGTTGGAGTTGCAATAGACACGATGCAACAAGTGAATTCATACCTGTTGAATAAACATTATGATGGCTTGATGAAGACTGGCAAAAACAGAAAAGCAGTAGCTTAAATGTAATAATAAATTTAGAGGATTATCTTCGGAAAAATTTTAGGCAAGGTATTTGCTTATTCAAAAGATAAACACTATAATATAAAATATGGCAAAACAATCAGCAATAGAGCAAGACGGATCAATTATAGAAGCATTGTCAAATGCTATGTTCCGAGTTGAACTAGAAAATGGTCACATTGTGACTGCACACATTTCAGGTAAAATGCGTATGCATTATATAAAATTATTACCTGGAGATAAAGTAAAATTAGAAATGAGTCCTTATGATTTAACTAAGGCTCGCATAACTTATAGATACTAATACGATGAAACCGTAAGGTTCCATCTTACAATAGTAAATAATAACTAAGACAAGATGAAAGTTAGAGCATCAATTAAAAAAAGAAGTGCAGACTGTAAATTAGTCCGCAGAAAAGGTAGACTTTACGTCATTAACAAAAAGAATCCTAGATTCAAACAAAGACAAGGGTAATTATGGCAAGAATTGCAGGTGTAGACATACCAAAACAGAAAAGAGGAGTTATCTCTTTAACTTATATCTACGGAGTAGGTAGAAGTAGAGCACAAGAAATTTTAGCTAGCGCTAAAGTTGACGAAAACATCAAAGTACAAGATTGGACAGATGAGCAAATTGGAGCAATCCGTGACGCTGTTGGAACTTATACTATTGAAGGTGAATTACGATCAGAAACACAATTGAACATTAAGCGATTAATGGATATTGGTTGTTACAGAGGTATTCGTCATAGAGCTGGACTTCCATTAAGAGGTCAAAGAACTAAAAACAACTCTAGAACTAGAAAAGGTAGAAGAAAAACTGTTGCTAACAAGAAAAAAGCAACTAAATAACAATTAGACATTAGTCATTAGTTAAAATGTTAGAGGAATCTGTTCGAAATAGAAATGTTTAGGATTCTAAAAACTAAAACAACTAACAACTATAAATTTTAAATATGGCAAAGTCAAGTACAAAAAAACGTAAAGTAATAGTTGATGCTGTTGGAGAAGCTCATGTAGCTGCATCCTTTAACAACATCATTATTTCTTTAACAAACAAAAAAGGTGACGTTATTTCATGGTCATCTGCTGGTAAAATGGGATTTAGAGGTTCTAAAAAGAACACACCATATGCTGCTCAATTAGCTGCTGAAGATTGTGCAGGAGTAGCAAAAGAAGCTGGTTTAAAGAAAGTAAAAGTTTACGTTAAAGGTCCAGGGAATGGTAGAGAATCTGCTATTAGATCTATTCATAACGCTGGTATCGAAGTAACAGAGATTATCGATGTTACTCCATTACCACATAATGGATGTAGACCTCCAAAAAGAAGAAGAGTATAATTTATATCTTTTTAAGAATGAATATCAACCGTTTTTTAATGGTTGATATTCATTTTTTATATGTAAATTTGCAAACTGAAAAATAACAAACAAGTATCAACAAGAGATCAACGTTTGTCGAAGGATAAGATTAAGACCTTAATTCACAAACACTCTTAAAAACAAATTTAAAAATGGCAAGATATACTGGTCCTAAAACTAAAATAGCCCGAAAATTCGGTGAAGCTATTTTTGGAGATGATAAAGCTTTCGAGAAAAGAAACTATCCTCCAGGTCAACATGGTGCAAACAAGCGTCGTGGAAAAAAATCTGAATATGCTATCCAATTAATGGAAAAGCAAAAAGCTAAGTATACTTACGGTATATTAGAAAAGCAATTCAGAAACATGTTTAAAAAAGCAACTGCTGCTCAGGGCATTACTGGTGAAGTTCTACTTCAACTTTGTGAGTCTCGTTTAGATAACGTTGCCTTTAGAATGGGATTATCTCCTTCAAGAAGTGGAGCGAGACAATTAGTATCTCACAGACATATTACTGTAAATGGTGAAATAGTCAACATTCCATCTTACCAATTAAAAGCTGGTGATGTTGTAGCTGTAAGAGAAAAATCTAAATCACTAGAAGCTATTCAAAGTTCATTAGCTAATTCTAGCAATGTATATGAATGGATTACTTGGAACAATGATACAAAACAAGGAACTTATGTTTCTGTTCCAGAAAGAATTCAAATTCCAGAAAATATCAACGAGCAATACATCGTCGAATTATATTCTAAATAATAAATAATCACATTGGTATTTAGCCAAAGGATTTATTAGTCTTCTTCATACTTATAAATCGCGCAACTAAATAACAATTAAAAAGAAGAAAAATATGGCAATTTTAAATTTTCAGAAACCTGACAAGGTAATCATGATTGATTCAACTGAATTTGAAGGAAAATTCGAATTTAGACCTTTAGAACCAGGTTATGGATTAACAGTAGGTAATGCTTTAAGAAGAGTTTTATTATCTTCACTAGAAGGTTTTGCAATCACATCGATTAGAGTAGAAGGAGTAGATCACGAATTCTCAACAATAGCGGGTGTAGTTGAAGATGTTACAGAAATAATCTTAAATCTTAAACAAGTAAACTTCAAGCGTCAAATTGATGAAGTTGATAACGAGTCTGTTTCAATTTCAATCTCTGGTCAAAATCAAATTAAAGCAGGTGATTTTCAAAAGTTTATTTCAGGTTTTCAAGTATTAAACAAAGATTTAGTCATTTGTAACTTAGATCCTAAAGTAAATATCAATATGGAAATTACTATTGAAAAAGGTAGAGGTTATGTTCCTGCGGAAGAAAATAAAAAAGCTTCAGCACCAATAGGAACAATCTTTACAGATTCAATATATACTCCAATAAAAAACGTAAAATATAGCATTGAAAACTGGCGTGTTGAGCAAAAGACCGATTTTGAGAAATTGGTTTTTGAAATCATTACAGATGGTTCAATTGCACCAAAAGATGCCTTAACAGAAGCAGCTAAAATATTAATTCACCACTTCATGTTATTCTCAGATGAGCGTATCACTTTAGAGGCTGATGAAATCGCACAAACCGAAACTTATGATGAAGAATCACTTCACATGAGACAACTATTGAAAACTAAATTAGTTGATATGGATCTTTCTGTACGTGCTCTAAATTGTTTAAAAGCTGCAGAAGTAGATACCTTGGGAGACTTAGTATCTTTCAATAAAAATGATTTAATGAAGTTCCGTAACTTTGGTAAGAAATCTTTAACAGAGCTTGAAGAGCTTGTAAATGTTAAAGGTCTTAACTTCGGAATGGACTTAGCAAAATACAAATTAGATAAAGATTAATTTTAATTTACAATAATCATATTTTGCTCCTCAATCATTGAGTTTGGAAGCAAGATGATAAATAAAAAGTCATGAGACACGGAAAGAAATTTAACCATTTAGGAAGACAAACTGCCCATAGAAAGGCAATGTTAGCTAACATGGCATGTTCGTTAATCGAGCACAAACGCATCAACACAACAGTGGCTAAAGCAAAAGCTTTAAAACAATTTGTTGAGCCAATGATTACAAAGTCAAAATCTGATACAACTCACAATAGACGTATCGTTATGGCTAAGTTAAGACAAAAAGACGTTGTTGCTGAGTTGTTCAGAGACGTAGCTCCCAAAATAGGTGACCGTCCAGGTGGTTATACCAGAATCATTAAATTAGGTAATAGACTTGGTGATAATGCTGATATGGCAATGATAGAGTTAGTAGATTATAATGAAATCTATAATGCAGGTAAAGTAGAGAAGAAGACAACTAGAAGAAGTCGTCGAGGAGGCTCTAAGCCAGCTGCTACTCCAGTAGAGACTAAAGCAACTAACGAAGAAGAATAAAAATGCTAATAAATAAGCTAGCAAAATTTGATATCAATATAGATAGTAAAATTAAACTAGTTTGTTTGCTATGTAAACCTCGATTATCGAGTGTTAATAAGCATTTAATATATAAAGGATAATCTATTTTAGATTATCCTTTTTTTTTATCAATTTTGTAAAACCTTGTTCCTGTAAATACAGGGATCTCATTCAAAAACTATGAAATACCAAAAACGTAAAAAAGCCCTAATCTTACTCGCAGACGGAACAATTTTTCACGGTAAATCAATTGGCAAGGAAGGAACTGCCTTTGGTGAAGTTTGTTTTAATACAGGTACAACAGGATACCAGGAAATTTTCACAGATCCATCTTATTATGGTCAATTAATGGTAACCACCAATGCACACATTGGTAATTATGGTACATTGGCAGAAGAAGTAGAATCTGACAACATTAAAATTGCTGGTCTAATTTGTAGAAATTTTAGTTTCAATTATTCTCGACCAGCGGGAGATAAATCGCTAGAGGAGTTCTTGAAAGATAACAATCTATTGGCAATATCAAATGTAGATACAAGAGCTTTAGTTAGTCACATAAGAGATTACGGAGCAATGAATGCAGTAATTTCTACAGATGTCGATAACATAGAGGGTTTGAAAAAACAATTGTCCGAAGTGCCAAGTATGGAAGGTTTGGAGTTAGCCTCTCAGGTGTCCACAAAAGAACCTTATTACTTCGGAAATGAGAACGCAACCTATAAAATCGCTGCATTGGATATTGGTATCAAAAAGAATATACTTCGCAATCTTGCAAAACGTGATGCTTATATTAAAGTATTTCCTTACAACTCAACATTTGAAGATTTAGAATCTTTCAAACCAAATGGTTATTTTTTATCTAACGGTCCTGGCGATCCAGAACCATTGGTTGAAGCTCAGTCTATCGCAAAGGAAATCATAAAGAGAGATTTACCATTGTTTGGTATTTGTTTGGGGCATCAAGTTATTGCCCTGGCAAACGGTATTTCAACATACAAAATGCACCACGGTCATAGAGGGATAAACCATCCAGTTAAAAATTTGGTAACCACAAAAGGGGAAATCACATCACAAAACCATGGATTTGCCATTAATAGAGAAGAAACCGAAAACCATCCGGATATTGCAATTACCCACATCCACCTTAATGACCAAACTGTAGCAGGAATAAAAATGACAAATAAAAATTGTTTTTCGGTTCAATATCACCCAGAAGCAGGTCCAGGACCAAACGATTCAAACTATTTATTTGATCAGTTTATCCAGAATATGCAAAAAAAATAATGATGAAAAAGCAACGAAATCTAAAATTCGTTGCTTTTTCTCTTTTACGAAAACATTATAGTTAAGATAAAATGTAATTCTACTTCGCTTAGATTATAAATAGACTAACTATTTTGTAAATTTGAACTTAACATAAAACTAATTTAAATTCAATATAATGAGCATTATAATTAATATTCATGCAAGACAAATTTTAGATTCAAGAGGAAATCCTACAGTAGAAGTAGATGTCGTTACAGAAAATGGAGTTATGGGAAGAGCAGCAGTGCCTTCTGGAGCTTCAACAGGAGAACATGAAGCTGTAGAATTAAGAGATGGTGGAAATGCCTATATGGGAAAAGGCGTAACTAAAGCTGTGGATAATGTGAATTCAATTATAGCTCAAGAATTGCTTGGTGAGTCTGTGTTTGATCAAAATAGAATAGATCAATTAATGATTGACCTTGATGGCACAAAAAACAAATCAAAATTAGGAGCCAATGCTATTTTAGGTGTTTCACTAGCGACAGCTAAAGCAGCTGCTGCAGAGTTGGGTATGCCATTGTATAGGTATGTTGGAGGAGTTAGCGCAAACACATTACCAGTGCCAATGATGAATATCATTAATGGTGGTTCCCATAGTGATGCGCCAATTGCGTTTCAAGAATTTATGGTCATGCCAGTAAAAGCAAAAAACTTTACGCATGCGATGCAAATGGGAACAGAGATCTTCCATAATCTTAAAAAAGTGTTACACGATAGAGGTTTAAGCACTGCTGTTGGTGATGAAGGTGGTTTTGCTCCAAACCTAGAAGGCGGAACAGAAGATGCTTTGGATACGATCAAAAAAGCTGTAGATAATGCAGGTTATAAATTAGGTGATGATGTCATGATCGCTTTAGATTGTGCTGCAGCAGAGTTTTACGTAGATGGAGCATACGATTACACAAAGTTTGAAGGTAGTAACGGTAAAGTAAGAACAAGTAAAGAACAGGCAGATTATCTTGCTGAACTTTCAGAGAAATATCCAATTATTTCTATTGAAGATGGTATGGATGAAAATGACTGGGAAGGTTGGGAGTATTTAACCAAAAAGATTGGTGATAAAGTGCAACTTGTTGGAGACGATTTATTCGTAACCAATGTAGAGCGCTTATCTCGCGGAATTAAAAACGGAATAGCAAACTCAATTCTAATTAAGGTGAACCAGATTGGTACTTTAACAGAGACGATTTCCGCAGTAAATATGGCGCATAATGCAGGTTATACATCTGTAATGTCACATCGTTCTGGTGAGACAGAGGATAATACCATTGCAGATTTAGCTGTGGCTTTAAATACTGGTCAAATTAAAACTGGTTCTGCGTCTCGTAGTGATCGTATGGCAAAATACAATCAGTTATTACGTATCGAAGAAGAATTAGATACAGTAGCTTATTTTCCTGGAATGAATGCTTTTAAAATAAAGTAAGTTTTTCCGAAGAAAAAAAAATTAAAAACCTATACGTTAATTCGTGTAGGTTTTTTTTGTCTAATCAAAAACTATAAATCAAGCCATTGGTCAATTCAAATTGTGTCTTCGGAATTTCAGAACTCACAGGAACTGCATCGTAGAAATAATTAAAGGTCGTCTTAAATGCAAGATTCTTGAAAACCTCAAATAATAGAGAGGTATTGCTGGAGAGACGATAATCATTAAATACGTCCAATTTGGGCTGGTAATAGCTGGTGCTAATGATACTTATCGTTTCCGTAGGATATAAACTAAATGATAAATAGGCACTTCCTCGTACATCGTTTTGTGTTCTATCGCTAATAACATTTGACGCTTTTTCGTATTCATACATAATTAAAGTACCCAAATAGAAACGATAGTTGTCATTTTTAAACAGTTTAAAACGAGGGCCAGTACCCAGCAAACCTCTAAAATCAATTTGTGAAACAGCATCATATTGCGCTTGTGCGAACGCCTCCCATTTTACGAGATCTGTCAATTTTCTATTGTAACGCAAATGTTGTGTACCACGATTTACCAAATCGTTATTTTCAATCTTCTGAAAGTTTAAATCATTGACAAAAAGCCAGAGATTGGTCTTATCGTTATATTGTACATGTGCTTTATTTGCAATCCTGAAAATATCATTCTTGTTTTTTATTAGTGAAACATCGAGACTTACAGATCCAGTCCATTTTGCAGAATCTGATGTTTTTCGCAATGTTTCTACGTTAACAACTTGGGAGTGACAAGTAAGGTTTATAAATATGATTAGCAATAGCAGCCTGTACATGGTAAAATTTTTAGAAGCACAAAAATACTATTATAGCATTAAAACTATAATAAAATGTGATGATTGTGATATGATGTATAAATTTCAATTTTCCGGAGAATATAAATATCAATTTTTTGAATACCTAAATTGTTAAAAGCATTATAAATCTACTTCGTATATCCTTAGATATTTTGTAAATTTACATTCCGCAGAAAAAATTAAACTTTAATAAAATCTTAGAATAAATGTCAGATAAAGCTACATTAGAAATACATGGTAAAAAACACGAGTTTCCTTTAGTTACAGGAACTGAAAATGAAGTTGCAATAGACATCAAAACATTGAGAAGTGTTACTGATGGTGTTGTAACTATAGATCCAGGTTATAAAAACACGGGATCTTGTGAAAGTGCTATTACTTTTCTTGATGGTGAAAAAGGAATTTTAAGATATAGAGGTTATTCTATCGAGGAGCTAGCTGAAAAAGCAGATTTTCTTGAAGTCGCTTACCTTTTGATTTTTGGAGAATTACCAAATAAGGAGCAGCACGATAAATTTCATGCAGATATCAAAAAGAACTCTGTAGTTGATGATGACATTAAGAAAATATTAGATGCTTTTCCAAAATCGGCACATCCAATGGGAGTTCTGGCTTCATTGACTAGTGCTTTAACTGCTTTTAATCCTTCTTCTGTCAATGTAGATTCTGAAGAAGACATGTACAAAGCTATCGTTAAGATTCTTGGAAAATTTCCAATCTTAGTGGCTTGGACAATGCGTAAGAAAAAAGGATTACCATTTGATTATGGAAATTCTTCTCTAGGCTATGTAGAGAATTTATTGCAAATGATGTTTAAGCAGCCAAACGAAGATTACAAACAAAACCCAATTTTAGTTAATGCATTAGATAAACTATTAATCTTACATGCAGATCATGAACAAAACTGTTCTACATCTACGGTTAGAATAGTAGGTTCGTCTCACGCTGGATTATTTGCATCATTATCTGCAGGAATCTCTGCACTTTGGGGACCACTTCATGGTGGAGCAAATCAAGCAGTTCTTGAAATGCTAGAAGGTATTAAAGAAGATGGTGGAGATACCAAAAAATATATGGCTAAAGCTAAGGATAAGGATGATCCTTTCCGTTTGATGGGCTTTGGACACCGTGTCTATAAAAACTTTGATCCTCGAGCAAAAATTATTAAAAAAGCTGCAGATGAAGTTTTAGGCGATTTAGGAGTTGAAGATCCAATTTTAGATATCGCAAAAGGTTTAGAAAAAGAAGCATTGGAAGATCAATATTTTGTTGATAGAAAATTATATCCAAACGTAGATTTCTATTCAGGAATAATCTATAGAGGTATGGATATACCAACCGAAATGTTCACGGTAATGTTTGCTTTAGGGCGTTTACCAGGTTGGATTTCACAATGGAGAGAAATGCGTTTACGTAAAGAACCAATTGGTAGACCTAGACAAATTTACATAGGCGAGACTCATAGACCTTTTAAAGAAATGAGCAAAAGATAAAATTGTTGAATACAATATTAAAAGCTTCATATTTAATTATGGAGCTTTTTTTATATTTGTGACTATGATAAAACTACACGTAAAAAACGAGACCTCTCGTTTGCGAGAAGTTATTCTCGGTACAGCTAAGAGTAATGGTCCTACACCTAAAATGGAGGACGCTTACGATCCTAAATCTTTAGAACATATCAAAGCGGGAACATATCCCGTAGAAAAGGATATGGTTAGAGAAATGGAAGCGGTAGCAGATGTTTTTAAAAAATACGATGTTAAAGTATATAGGCCAGAGATTATAGAGAACTGTAACCAGATTTTTAGTAGAGATATCGGTTTTGTCATAGATGATGTTTTTGTGAAAGCGAACATTCTTCCAGATCGTGAAGAAGAATTAGATGCTATACAATACGTGATTGACCAAATGAATCCAGAGAAAGTAATCCGTCCGCCAGAAGAAGTCCATATTGAGGGAGGCGACGTGTTAGTTTGGAACGATCATATTTTTATTGGTACCTATCGAGAAGATGATTATGCAGATTATATAGTTGCTCGAACAAATATGCAAGGCGTAAATTATATCGTAGAACAATTTCCGCATAAAACAGTGAAGAGCTTTAATTTGCGTAAATCACAGGTCAATCCTAAAGATAATGCGTTGCATCTTGATTGCTGTTTTCAGCCCATTGGTGCAAATAAAGCTATTTTGCACAAAGAAGGATTTTTAGAGGAAGATGAGTATGAATGGTTGCTCAATTTCTTCGGAAAAGAAAACTGCTTTATCATCTCAAAAGATGAAATGTACAATATGAACAGCAACGTATTCTCTATATCTGAGAACGTTATCATTTCCGAAGAAAATTTTACACGTTTAAACACTTGGCTTAGAGAACAAGGCTTTACGGTAGAGGAAGTGCCTTACGCTGAGATTGCTAAACAAGAGGGCTTATTGCGCTGCAGTACGTTGCCTTTAGTAAGAGATTAGTCTTTAGATTTTTCTATTAATGGCTCTTCTTTGTGATTTGTAGGTTTTGAACTTTTTATTGAATAACCATCTGTTGAAAATGCAAACCCTTTGTTTTCACCATTTTCTCCAATCATAATGGCTTGAATTATAGGTTTTGCATACTCATTTTTACCGCTCAGCATTACAATAAAATTTGCACCTGCACCACCTGTATCATCTTCTTTTTCAATGACATAATTTATAGTTGCCATTGGAGGCAGACTAATTGGATTTTTAATAAAGTTTTTTACCAAAGTACCTTCTGTATTGAAATAGTCAATTTTAGTGATGAATAAAGAATCTGCATAACTTGTATTTCTAATACTTAACGTTGCAGCTAACAACCGTTTTTGGTTTTGCTTATCTACATAAATGTTTGAATAAATAGGAATGTAAATGGTGTCATTATAAGACATTAAATTCTTATCAAATTTATGATCCAGTTCAAGTGATTTTAATTCATCGCGCCCAGAGTCATTGAGATTCGGATTTCGGTTTTCGCAAGAATTTAATAAAATAACGAAAATTAAAATAGACAAGATTTGAAAAATGGATTTCATCTTATATGGTTTTGATTGTTGTAGTTGCTTATTTTAAAAAGCTATATAATAAAATAGAAATTTCCTCAATTTTAAACATTCATAGCTTAACGAATTTAGTTTTTTTATTTAGAAACCCAAAACTTAAACTTTTCTAAAATACACAGTATAGGGAAATCGAATTTTAATCTATGATAACCGTTTTTACAATACGTTTACTGGCTATTGTAAAAACTGCAAAATATTTAGAGGATGAAATATTGTCCACATTAATAGTTTGAGATGTCTGTGTTAAAGCGTCTTCGTAAACATTTTGACCAAGTAAATCTATAAGTTTAAAGTTGACAGGATCCTCCAGTGGTTGATTAAAATTGATATTAATAAAATTATGACTAGGATTTGGTGATATCGTAATTAAATCATCAAAATAAGTTTGCTCTTCAGTACTCAGTGTTTCATAAGCAACAGCAAATTCCATTGCAGCTCCAAGTGAACCCTTAATAACTTCATAAGCATAGGTAACATCCATATTTGCAAGATTGTCATTTGCGGTATGATTTACTGGCGACACATTACTTTCATATAAACCAGTGATGATTTCTCCGTTATTTTCAAAAGGCACATAATCTGATGCAAATGCATTTGATATTTCAGTATTTAAATTTGAATATAACTCTATCAAAATAGCCAAACTATTTGTCGCTTCGTTGGATGCAGCATTGTTTGAAGAAGGATTTGTTAAATCACGTTCACAAACGACAGTATCATTAGTGATACCGTTTACACCACCAACTTCATCAATATTGAAAACAAGTTTTATATCCAGATTTTGTGGGATAACTGTGTTATTTACATAGTAATTACTCCCAATCAAACCATCTTCTTCTCCAGAAAAGTGAATAAATTTAATAGAATATTCGGTTTCTACATTTTTTAAAAGTCTGGCGAGTTCTAAGAGTAAAACAGTTCCTGTGCCATTGTCATTCGTTCCTGGACCGTTTATAGTGTCATAATGCGCATCGATGATTAAAAACGTGTTTGGATAAATTGTGCCAGTTTTGGTAACAATAATATTATTACTTGTTCCTGCGGAATAGGTAAAGGGCTGTAAAACTACATCTGTATAACCAAGATCTTCATAGCGATTTGTGATCCAACCTTCCGTATTTTGTAATGCTGTAGAACCTACAGTTTTTATTCCGAAGTTTTCAAATTCAATCAAATCGTTTAGAACATTAGCCTCTGAAGTAGTTGCAACAACATCTGCATAAAATTGATTAAAGGTTTGGGACTTAATAGTTTGAATTAATAATAAAGCGCATATTAAAATTGCAGTTCTTTTCATGATTTGGAGTTTGGGATGTTCTATTTTCGGTATAGAAAATAATTATTGACCAGATCAATATAAATTTGCTTTGCTTCGTCCTGGCTTACATCTTGAATTTGAAACAACGCATTTGTTTTGAATGCATTAATAATGGGTTTGCCACTACTTGGGCGATCATAGTTATTACTTGCTTTTTTATAATAAGCGTACAAACGTAAGAGCATATCTGCTGGAAAGGGTTCATTGTGCGCATTGATACGCTCTACCGCTTCATTGAACTCTATTTCTAACTCTTCGGAAGTCATAGTTTTTCGGCAATGATAGTTTCACCTCCTCTAACTTTTTGGTTTAGTTCTACTTTAATATCGGCATCTAATGGTAAGAACAAGTCTACACGAGATCCGAACTTTATAAAACCAGAATCTGATCCTTGGATAGCTTCCTCATTAATTTTCGCATAGTTTACTATACGTTTTGCTAATGCGCCAGCGATTTGTCTGTACAGCACTTTTCCGAAGTTATTATTTTCAACAACTACAGTTGTACGTTCATTTTCTTCGCTCGCTTTTGGGTGCCAAGCAACCAAGTACTTTCCTGGATGATATTTTGTGTACGTCACATTTCCGCTTATAGGATAACGCGTTACATGCACATTTAAAGGTGACATAAATACAGAAACCTGTATGCGTTTATCATTAAAGATCTCTTTCTCAAAAACTTCTTCTATAACGACAACTTTTCCATCTACAGGAGAAACTGCTGTGTGATTTTCAAGCGTAGTTAATCTTTTTGGATTTCTAAAGAACTGCAAAATCAATACTAATAATATGAGCATTGCCAACATTAACAATAATCGTAACCATGAAAGATCAACAAATCTATCGATTATAAGTATTGAACCAATCACGATGACTAGTGTAAGTAATATGATTTTATAGCCTTCTTTATGAAACATAGGTGATAATTCTTAAAAATAAAAATATAAATGGTGCAGCAAAGATAACACTATCTAAGCGATCTAGTAAGCCTCCATGTCCTGGCATGATAACTCCACTATCTTTTACCTTAGCCTGTCTTTTAAATTTGGATTCAATTAGATCTCCAATAGTACCAAAAACACTTACGACTATACCTAAAACCAACCAACTTGTAAACGTAAGCGTGTTCGTAAAATACCAAATAAAATAACTAACTATACAGGCAAAAAATAATCCGCCAAGAAAGCCCTCTACGGTTTTTTTTGGGGAAATACTTGGAAACAATTTTTGCTTACCAAAGTTTTTCCCAACTAAATATGCAAACGTGTCATTAACCCAAACCAATATAAACGAACCAAGCAGGAGTAGAGGTGTAAAGGTTTCATTGAAATTTGCAATGCAAACTAAAAAAATAAATCCACTTGATAAATAAAATGTCGTAATTATAAATCGTTTTGAACTGAATAACGGAATGGTTTTTTCTGAAAATAAATCTTTAATGAGAATCAACTGAACAAAAACGGTGATCACCAATAAAATCTGTGAGGCTTCATTGAACCCCTTAGATTCTTCTGCAAATAACTTCCAATAGGCAAAACCGAAATAAAGAACAGTAAATATAACATATGGCCAAAAGCTCTTTAATTGAATAAGTTTTTTAAATTCTGCCATACAAATAAGACCAAAAATAAAAAAAAGAACAACAACCGCATCTTGCCAAAAAAGGGACACAATGAGAAGAGAGATGTATAATAATCCTGAAATTGCTCGTGTACTGGTTTCTTTCATCTATAAATCTTCTAAGAGCAATAAATATAAGTTTTTTGAACTGCTCCCATAAGTTAGGAAGTCTTTGTCTTCTATAGTTTTAAAATGTTTGATTGTAGTAATATTAGTTGGTATTTTGTCACGATTTTTACCTTTAATCCCTCTCAAACCTTCACCTATATTTTGAACAAATTGACTCGTAGTTGCATAGATAACAAAATTATCTGGTAGCTCCTTCAATTTTTTTTCTGCAATTTGGTTGGAGGAAATAAGAAGTGATCCATCGTCTGAAATTAAATACTCGCAAGTAGAGAAGAAAAAACTACTTTCTGAAATACGCTTTGTTTTATCAAAATGAAAATCCTTGAACAAATCGTTTAGTCGATCATCGAATAGAAGGACTTTGTCATCATTCCAATTATTTTCTCTTAAAATAGAATTTAAGCTGTCTTGTACTTCCTGCATGTTTTCACAATAAAGGAATTTACCACCATTTGCCTTAAAATTTATCGTGAATTGTTCATCAACAGGTAGCTTTATTTCAGGCATGTATTTGCCTCTCTCTTCGCTTCTTATGTTGTCTTCGTTTGTGGTCTTTAAACCGAAGATTTTACGAAATAGACTCATGTATAGGGATAGCTATTAACCTCGTTGATATAATGTATTTCTCAAATATAAAAAAACTTAAATTAATGGAGGTCAATTTAAGTTTTTTATAAGATAATGGGTTAAGAAATATTTATTCTTCTTCCTTTTTTTTAGACTCTAATAAACGTTCTTCAATTTGCTTTTGAAAAGGACGCTCCCCAAATATTTTCTCGAGATTGTCTTTAAAGATGACTTCTTTTTCAAGTAATACTTTAGCAAGTTCTGTTAATTTGTCTTTATTATTTTCTAACAAAGCGATAGCTCGTTGATATTGTTTTTCAATAATATCAGAAATTTCTTTATCAATAAGTTCAGCAGTTCTTTCGCTGTATGGTTTTGTAAATCCAGTTTCTTGACCTGAAGAATCATAATACGTCAAGTTTCCAACTTTTTCGCTAAGTCCGTAAATAGTCACCATAGCTCTTGCCTGCTTAGTCACTTTTTCTAAATCACTTAATGCACCAGTTGATATTTTATTGAAAATCACTTTTTCCGCAGCACGTCCTCCTAAAGCAGCACACATTTCATCCAGCATTTGTTCTGGACGAACAATTAAGCGCTCTTCTGGTAAATACCATGCAGCTCCTAGAGATTGTCCACGTGGCACAATAGTTACTTTTACTAATGGAGCAGCATGTTCTAACATCCAACTCACTGTTGCGTGACCAGCTTCATGATAAGCAATTGCTTTTTTCTCATCTACGGTTACAATTTTATTCTTTTTCTCTAATCCTCCAACAATTCTATCAACAGCATCTAAGAAATCTTGCTTATCTACAGCTTTTTTACCATTTCTGGCAGCGATTAAAGCAGCTTCATTACAAACATTTGCAATATCTGCTCCAGAGAAACCTGGTGTTTGCTTTGCAAGAAAATCAATATCTAATTTCTCTGCTTGTTTTATTGGTCTTAGGTGAACTTCAAATATTTCTTTACGTTCTCTAACATCTGGTAGATCGACAAAAATTTGTCTGTCAAAACGACCTGCACGCATTAAGGCTTTATCTAAAACATCTGCTCTATTGGTTGCAGCTAAAACGATGACGTTTGTATTAGTACCAAAACCATCCATTTCTGTTAATAGTTGATTGAGTGTGTTTTCTCGTTCATCATTAGAACCAGAAAAGTTACTTTTACCACGTGCTCTACCAATAGCGTCAATCTCATCAATAAATATAATTGCTGGTGACTTTTCTTTGGCTTGCTTAAACAAATCTCTTACACGAGATGCTCCAACACCAACAAACATCTCTACGAAGTCTGAACCAGATAATGAAAAGAACGGTACTTTTGCTTCTCCAGCAACCGCTTTTGCCAATAAGGTTTTACCTGTTCCTGGCTGTCCAACTAATAATGCTCCCTTCGGAATTTTACCACCAAGTGATGTGTATTTTTCAGGGTTTTTTAAGAAATCAACAATTTCCTGCACTTCTTCTTTTGCTCCTTCCAGACCTGCTACATCTTTAAATGATGTTTTTACATCTGTTTTTTCGTCAAATAACTTAGCTTTCGATTTTCCTATATTGAAAATCTGTCCGCCAGCTCCTCCGCCAGCACCACCAGACATACGTCTCATGATGAAGATCCAGACACCTATTATTAAAATGAAAGGTAGAAGTGAGAACAAGATATTTCCGAAGTAATTCTCCTCTGTTTTAAATGCTACGGGAACAGTAACGCTAGGATTTTCTTTCTTTACTTCATTGATTTGTTCTTGAAACAATTTTAAATCTCCAAACTCAAACGTGTAGTTTGGCAATGGTGTAACCTGCGGTAAGATACTTGTAGGCTTCGATTTTTTATGAATCTCTTTTTCTTGCGCTTCTTTTGTTAAATACACACGAGCTTCACGGTTATTTATGATGTCAACTTTGCTAACATCACCTTGCTCCATATAGTCAAAGAACTCTGAAGGATTGATTTTTTTGCCTTCACTACCTCCCAAACCTCCTGAGAAGAGTTGAATGCCCAAAAATGCTGCTATTACAAATCCATAAATCCACCAAGAATTGAACTTTGGTTTCTTATTTAAATTTTTATTTTCTTTTGCCATGTATATGTTACCACAAATGCGGTTTTTTATTTAGTAACTTGTTTCTATTTCGGTAGTTATTGCGTCTCCCCAAAGACTTTCAATATCATAATATTCTCTAATGTGTTTTTGGAAAACGTGTACCACAACATTCACATAATCGATTAGTACCCATTCGGCATTATCACTGCCCTCTACGTGCCAAGGATTATCTTTATGCTCTTTACTTACTTTCTTTTGGATAGAATTGACGATAGCATTTACTTGCGTGTTAGAAGTACCTTCACAAATAATAAAGTAATCGCAAACTGTATTTTCAATTTCTCTTAAATCTAAAATTGTAATTTTTTTTCCTTTTACATCTTCAATACCAGCAATAACTGTACTTATTAGTTGATCTGGACTCGTATTTTTTTTCGCCATTAAATTGATTTAATTTTGTGCAAAGTTATTATTTTTTTGCTTCTTATAGATAGTTATTAATCATAAGAAATTTATAATTTTTTTTAACATATTCATATGCACATAATCAAACTTAATGCCATCGATTCTACCAATACGTTTTTAAGACAATTGAGTAGTAAGGAGGCATTGGTTGATTATACGGTGGTATTGGCAGAAAAACAAACCAATGGTCGAGGGCAAATGGGAACAAAGTGGAGTTCTCAAAGCGGTAAAAACCTTATGGCTAGTGTTTTTGTTGATGTTTCCTTTTTGAACATAGAACATAGTTTTGGCATCAGTATGGCTATTTCATTATCCATTTCACAGGTATTGAAAGACCATCAAATTAAAAATATAAAAGTAAAATGGCCTAACGACATTTTGGCAGAGCAGAAGAAAATTTCTGGAATTTTAATTGAAAATGTCATTAAAAACAATAATCTACAGGCAAGTATTATAGGTTTTGGACTTAATATCAATCAACAATTTTTTGATGAGTTACCAAACGCAACGTCTATGAAAATATTATCTGGTAGAACTTATAGCAAGGAGGAGATTGTTAAACAAATCATTACGAAATTTAAGGTTTATATTGAAATGTTAAAAACCAACAAGTTTACTGATCTAAAAAAAATATACGAGAACGAATTATTTAGAAAAGATAAACCTTCAACATTTGAAGATATTGAAGGTCATTTATTTACGGGTTACATAAAAGGCATTTCAAATACTGGTCACCTTAAAATACTTGTAGAAGATGAAAAAATCAAGGCGTTTGATCTAAAGCAAATACGCCTTCTCTATTAGACTTGAGCTGGCATGTTGGTTACCAATGTTTCAATAAACTTATTTATAGGTCCTTTGATCATCATTGCCATCATAGCGTTAAATTCGCCTTCAAAAACTAATTCTACTTGACTTTGTGTTGGAGCTACTTCTATGATATGAGCAGTAAGGGAAAAATCTAATTTGCCACCTGCAGCACCCAAAACAATTTTATTAGGAGGTACAGTTTCTTTCTTTTTAAGTATAATTTCGGGCATACCTTTTAAAGCAAATAAAAACTTATCTTCTTCTAAAACTTCAAATTTGCTGATATTTTCTGGCATTAATTTTTCGAAGTTTTTAACATCAGATAGGAAGTTAAAGGTTTCTTGGGCAGATTTGTCTATAGTTGTTTTTGGTGATTGTAATTTCATAAAGGTGTATTAATTTTTTTAGTGCTATAATCAAATAGCGTTCCATTCACTTGGATTGGCATTCCAGCTTACTAAAACAGCTTGCTCTTTACTGGTAATATATTTTGTCTCAAGAGCTTGTTCTAAAAGGTTTTCGTAGTTGCTTAATGTGTGAAGTTCTATGTTTTCAGTTTCGAAGTTATTTTTTGCAACTTCAAATCCGTAAGAAAATATGGCTACCATTCCCTTAACATTGACGTGAGCTTCCTTAAGTGCTTTAACAGCATTTAGACTACTCTTTCCGGTACTTATTAAATCTTCAACAACAACGACGTTTTGTCCAGATTCTATAAATCCTTCAATTTGATTTTGTCTTCCGTGAGATTTTGCTTCAGGTCTTACATATATAAAAGGCAAGCCTAAATATTCAGCAACTAACATTCCAATGCCAATAGCACCAGTTGCAACGCCAGCGATGACATCTACTTTTCCGTAGTGCGACTCGATATGCTTAGCCATGGTTTCACGAATGTAATTTCTAATTGGTGGAAATGAGAGCACAATTCTATTGTCACAATAAATTGGCGATTTCCATCCAGAGGCCCAAGTAAAGGGCTCGTTTGGTTGAAGTTTAATAGCGTTGATTTGTAATAAAACTTCTGCGGTCTGTTTGGCGGTTTCTTTGTCAAAAATCATGTTGTAAAATTACACTTTTTGATAATAAATATTTCAGAATTTAAATAAATTAATTTTAAATTCGTGATGATCTCTATAAAAATGATATTTTTACTTTTTAATTTCCTATATCAATTCCATGCACCAGATTTTCGTAAACGATAAACCCATTGTTTTGACAACCAAAGTTGAAAAAGAGGAAGGATTTAAAAATTACCTACTCAAGCAAGTAAACATTGGTAAGGTTATCAAAAAACTCAATTCTTCAAAATTAAAAGAAGTAAGACTTGTTGGTAAAAAAGAAGATAAACTCATCAAAAAGTTTTTAAAATTATTACCAAATGTCATAGCTGGAGGAGGAAAGGTCTATAATAGTAAAGGTGAGATTTTATTTATTTATCGTAATGATAAATGGGATTTGCCAAAAGGAAAAGCCGAAAAAAAGGAGACCATTGAAGAAACTGCACTGCGTGAAGTAGAAGAGGAGACAGGTGTAAAAGGACTTGAAATCGTAAAACCTTTGGACACGACATATCATATTTTTAAACGAAACGGTAAGCATAAAATAAAAGTGACCTATTGGTTTGAGATGAAAACCAGTTTTGATGGAAAACTATTTCCAGAAGAAAATGAGGGCATTACAAAAGTAGAATGGCTGTCTCCAGAAGAGAGTAAAAAGGCTTTAGAAAATAGTTATGCCAATATTAAGATTTTGGTGTAATCAATTCTTTTACTGCGGAAAAAACTGTTTTCTTAACATCAGTATCCATCCTTTTTTCTTTTGAAAATGATTGGTTGATTTCTATTTCTATTCCAATATAATTCTCTTTAAATTTAGTTCTTAAATACGTAGTAAAACCATCTGCTTTACCTAAATAAGGATAATTAAATCTCACATTATAAACAGGATTTATAGAGTTGATTTTAGACTTTAACTGTTTAGCTAAATTTTTCTCAATTTGTTTTTTGGAGTCATAAAGTATTCCAATATCACAATCCCGTTCTATACCATTTAAAATTGGTGTGAAGGAATGTATTGAGATATGTAAAACAGTAGTTCCGTTAAAAATTAATTTTGATATTTGAGATTCAATTTCATTTCTATAAGGGAAATATTGATTTTTTATTATGACTTGTTTTTCGCTCTGCGATAGCGGTTGAGTGAATTTCGAAAATAAATCTTTGTTATGAAGCGAACGATTAAGTTCAATAAGTAACCTACTAATTTTGCTCGATTTTGAATATTCTGAAAGTGGTTTTAAATAATGAAAAAGATCTAACGCTCCTAAGTCAAAACCCTTGTGAGTATCTAAAACCGCTTGATTATTTTTGAATGCATTTTCATATTGCTTCGGAATTTCATTTCCGCCATGTTCACAACTGATGACGAGTTTCACGGTTTGAACAATTCATTATTCTGGAGACATTCAGCAAGTTGGGAATATGTTTTTTTAATATTTTCTTCGGAAAAATCTTCGTCAATCGCCTTTAGAATTCTAGAGGATAGTGTTCCGTTATTTAAAATGAACGCGATGATTTTTTGATTTTCCGAAGAAATTGAATCTTTTACATTATTGAAGACATGTGTCCAGATATCTTGCATTGTTGCCTTTTCCTTAATTCCGAAGAGAGATAAATACTTTAAATTTTCAACTTTTGAAAGCTCTCCATATTTGATGCCATCGTTCAAAATCTCAAAAAGATCTTCTTTTTTCCATTGTTTTTGACTCTTTAAATCACAAAATTCCTCATTAACTAAAGCTTTTAAAACCTCAATGATAAAAATGCAAATAGCGATATCTGCTTTAGCACATTCCTGAACATCTACGAGGCGAATCTCAATAGCATTTCTATCAAAACGAGCAATTGCTCCTCGCGAGTTTAAAAAGTGATGATCTAATATTTTATTGGTATCAAAGGGCTTAATGGCTTTTTTTATGGGTTCAAAAATGATGTTTTGATATTCCGATTTGCTAAAAACCTGTTCTGGAATTACGGTACCTGTCATTTCTGGGATTTCCTTTTGATTGATTTTATAATATTCCAATCTCGAATCTAAAAAAGCGGTTGTTTTGCCTTCCAAAATTGGTGAGCTGGCACATAATCCTGGGATAAGTGGGAGTAAAATCCTGATGGCTGCGTGGAGTTTTTCAAATTCTTCGTCATCGTAAAAAGGGAGGTTTATATGGGTGCTTTGTACATTGCTCCAACCGTGCCCCTTACAGTCAAAAATTCTATTGTAAAGTTCATAAACCTCACTGTAACTGTGTTTCCATAATTGGGTATCTGTTAAAGGGTTCATTAAAGGATGGGATGCTGTTGGTAATAATTGCGCGTCAATTTGCTTTAACAAATGATTGATTTCAATGATGTTTTCATGAAATTTTTCAGAAAGTTTCTCTAAATCTTCTGTTGGCCCATTGGTTTTTAGTTCTACTACGTGAGCTACTAGTTCGTTGCTCCAGGCAATGTCTCCATTGTCGATATCTGAGGTTAATTCTCCATTTTTTAATGATAATAATTTATCTACAGTTGGACTCACTTTAAAGTTAGAATTATTAACTAACATATATTCTAGCTCTATCCCAAAAACTTCAAAAAGGTGGTAACGTTTACTCATGATAATTCTAATCTAGTTTTTAAGGCAGACAAGATTGTAGTGTAGATTTTATCTCCATAATACCTATCCTCGACACCAAAATCAATATTTGGATTATCATTAATTTCTATAACCATTGGTTGATCATTTATGACTTTAATATCTATTCCAAATAGGCCTTTGCCTATTAATTTTGCACTTTTTACAGCCATATTCAAAACAATTTTTGGCACTTCTTCTAATGGCAAACAATCTGCATTACCATCTTGGTCATCCTTTTTCTTTGCTTTCCAATTATAGATTTGCCAATGGCCTTTTGCCATGTAATATTTGCAGGCAAAAAATGGCTGGTCATCAATAATGCCAATTCTCCAATCATAATCTGAAGGACAGAATTCCTGTGCAATAATAAGGTCTGATTCCTTTAGCATATCTGTGACTAAACTCTCATATTCTGCCTCTGTTTTTGCTTTTTTGACACCAAAGGAAAATGTAGAATCTGGTGCTTTTAAAACGCAAGGCAGGCCAATTGTTTTTAAAACACTATTCTTGTTGTCTTTATGTATAATAATAGTTTTTGGCGTCGCAATATTGGCGTTATTTAAAGCTTCAGCCATATATACTTTATTGCAGCATTTTAATATAGCATCAGGGTAATCAACTATAGCAATTCCCTCTTGCTGCGCTTTTCTTGCAAAGGCATAAGTTTCATTATTGACTTCGGTACTCTGGCGAATAAATAAGGCGTCAAAAGAGGATAATCTAGAAAGATCTTTGGGTTCTATAATTTCAGCATAAATATTCATTTTCTCAGCAACATCCAAGAATTTTTTTAGAGCCTTTGCGTTGCTTGGAGGCGCTGGGTCATTGGGATTTACTAGAATAGCAAGATCAAAATCATAATTAGCTAACTTAGGAGTATCGTAACGTTTTTTGCCAAAATACTGGTTTGCAAACGTTTGAACGGTATCAAAATGTTCTTTTGGAATTTCGGATTCTGAAATTGCTCGAATACTCTGTACAACCCATTTTGTGTTGTGATTAAAAGTGACTCTCAAAAAAGGAACCTGAAAATGTTTATAAAACAAACTGCTCATCTCCTTATATTTTTGAGCTACATTCTGTCCAAAATAAATGCTCAATGTGAACTCTCTGGATTTGATGTTTTTTAAACTTTGCTGTATGACATCGTCAAACTCATCTGAGACAATACGTACCAGTTTTAAAGCTCTTAAATCTACTATATTTTTCACCGTAGGTATTGGCAAATGATCTCTGGCCTCTGCCAACAGCGATACATAATATCCTTTAGATTGGTATGAGTAATCTTTACAAAGATTAAAAATTCTTGCCTTTTTTAATTGTGAAAATTTAGGATTCGTGAGATATTCCTGTGAAGATATAACTTTAATATTCTCAATCAAAAAATTCCATTTTTCTGGTTGATTGACAACAATGTATTTATTCATATGTTACGCTATATAAGCGATCTAATTTTAAACAAATTTATATAAATTTTATAGATTTTTTACAAATAAAAAAAATAAAAATTCAGTTTGTAAATAGTTTATAGATAGGGTATTGTAGGTGTGCTTTTTCGTAATTGCTGCTTTTTTTATGGAGCCAATCTAATTGTGCATACCAATTATTGGCAAAATCTGTGTCAGAGGTTTTTTTAGCGTTAAACTCATCTTGCAATTGTGGATTGTCTGCTAATAATTCTTTGGCTTTATCTTCCCAAACGTAAGGAGAAAACCCTTCTTTTTGTTGTAAAATAGTATCGAAAAAATTCCAGCTAAAGAAAGAATCTGGAGCTTGAGGCTCTAAGGTTTCCAGTAAATACCTAAATGCATTTTGGTTTGTGTAAATTATAAAATCACCTTTCATAAAGTTTACTTTTTCTTCGGAAATAGTTAATTCTACATTATAATGGGAGTAGTGACCTTCATAGGGGCTTTTTCGAGTTTCGTAATCTTTAATTTTGTACGACTGAACGGAAATAACAGTGTCGTTTTCAAAAGGTCTCATCTCGACATTATTCAGTTTTAATAAGTCTATAACAGTCCACCAACCTTGAGGGATTACATAAGCGCTTGGGATATTTACCTCCAAAGTTGAGGTCATGTAATTTCTATACTCTACTGGTTTTGTAAACGGTTTGGTAGTGTCATATTGTAATCTTTTTGCTCCAGTTAAATCACTATCAATCCTAGCACCTTCATACCCTTTAAATTGTAATGTTGAACTTCTTGTAGTATCAATTGCCCATTGTAAAGGATATGTTTTTTTCTTCCGAAGAATATCTAATGCATTTTTGCGTAATGATGAAATGGTCTCACCTTCATTTTCGGTAATTTCAATCATACTTTTCATGAGATCATATGTGCCTTCGACCCTTTGTTTGTAAGGTTTTAGCATGTGGGTTTCTACCATCATACCAAGTGAGTTAAAAAGAGTTGTATATCCTGTTGAATATCGAGGAGAATCCATAAATTGAGAAAATCCTTTCTCTGGAGTGCTGTTAAAAACGTTGACGTATGGTGTTATTTCCCAATTTTTTTCAGAGAGTTTGTGCTCTAACTCAGGCATCATTTTGGTATGAAGAAATTCGCCAAGTTCTCCACCTAATTTATTGTGTTGGGTAAACAAATGCGTTAATGTATATTGATAATCTGCACCATTGCTCACGTGGTTATCTATAAAGACATCTGGCTCTAATAGGTGATAGATTTTTGCAAAGGTCCTTGCGTTTTTTGTGTCACATTTTATAAAATCCCTATTAAGATCAAAATTTCTGGCGTTGCCTCTAAAACCGTATTCTTCTGGTCCGTTTTGATTGGTTCTGGTTGTGGAGTTTCGGTTGAGGCTTCCTCCAATATTATAAATGGGAATCGCTACTAAAACCGTAGTTTTTGGCATATCTACTTTACCTTGAACAATATCCCTAAAGAGCATCATTGTGGCATCGATACCATCAGGCTCTCCAGGATGAATGCCATTGTTGATGAGTATGAGGCGCTTGGTTTTTTTTACTTCGGAAAAATTAAAATTTGCTTCAGAATTTAAGCTAACAATATGCAATGGTTTCCCCGAATCTGTTTCGCCAATTGCCTGAATATTAATTTGAGGATATGTGTCTGCCAATGCTTCATAAAATGTAATAGTTTCTTGGTAGGTTGCTGTCTTTAAACCATCAGATTTTTCAAAAACCGTTGTAAAATCCTGATCATTTTTTTTGTTTTCCGAAGAACAAGAACTCCATGTTACAATTAAAAGAAAAAGTAGGGCTATTATAAAAAACTGACTTTTAAAGTATTGCTTAAAATTGTTCATAAGGTGTTAATTTCTTTATAGACATGGTTTAATATAACTATAAAGTTAAATTAAATTTGGTTTATCCCTCTAAAATTAATTACCCTAATGAATGTTTTTATTTTACCCTTCGGAAAAATCAATTTGATTAATTCCAGCATTGCAGAAGTCATCATTAATGATGGTGTCATACTTGATAAATCAATGGTTGAAACCTACCAAAATTTATTTAGAACGAATCTTGAGCCTCCTTTTTTACTGCTGGTAAATAATGAGCACGCTTACTCATACACATTTGAAGCACAGTTAGAAATGGGCAAGTTAAAAGAGATTGCTTTTCGCGCATTTGTAGTTTACAGTCAAAGTGCAGAAATGGCAACTCAAATAATCATGGATCTTAATAAGAACAATAATTCTAATATTAGGTTGTTTAAAGAAAGACAATCTGCTTTAGATTGGTTGCTCCATGAATTTAATAATAAAAGTCTTGTCTAATTTCTTTGCTAATTTTATCTAATTTAGCAGTTCCTTAATTTTAATAAATGTCACAAACAACAAATACGATTTTAATGATTCGCCCTGTGAATTTCAGAATGAACGAACAAACAGCGGTCAATAATTATTTTCAAGAAGATATCAATATCAAAAACGCAGAGATCAACAAAAAGGCACAAAAAGAATTTGATGATTTTGTGGATAAGTTGAGATCTTTTGGTGTTAATGTAATTGTAGAAAATGATGATGTGTCTTTTGATACTCCAGATTCTATTTTCCCCAACAATTGGGTGAGTTTTCATGAAAATGGCGATGTTGGTATTTACCCCATGTTTGCTGAAAACCGCAGAAAAGAAAGACGTGACGAAGTGTTTATGCGCTTGGAAAAAGAAGGGTTTTTGATAGAAAATATCATAGATTACACAAGTGCTGAAGATGAAGGTCTATTTTTGGAAGGTACTGGAAGCTTGTTGTTAGATCGCATTAATGCGAAAGCGTATTGTGCATTGTCACCAAGAGCAGACGAAGATTTGTTTATTGAGTTTTGTGAAGATTTTGAGTATACACCAATAGTATTTACTGCCTATCAAAATGTTGAAGGTAAGCGTTTACCAATATACCATACTAATGTGATGATGTGTTTGGCAGAGCAGTTTTCGGTGATTTGTTTAGATTCTATTGATGACAAGAAAGAGCGCAAAAGCGTGATTAAAAATCTTAAGGTAGATGGTAAGGAAATTATTGAAATTTCCGAAGAACAAATGCATCATTTTGCTGGTAACATGTTACAGGTCAAAGGGTCTGATAATAAGCGTTATTTGATAATGAGTAAAGCTGCGCATGATAGTCTTAATCCAAAACAAATCGCTCAAATTGAGAAATTTTGTCCTATAGTTTCGAGTAGTTTGGAAACGATAGAAACCTGTGGAGGTGGAAGCGCGCGATGTATGATGGCTGAGGTTTTCTTGCCTAGAGCGTAAACAAGATTTTTAGTAGAGATTTAATTTCTAGGCTCAATTTTAGGTAGCTCAACATAGAATTTAGTACCGATTCCTGGTGTGCTTTCTACCCAAATTCTACCATTGTTAAGCTCTACCAACTCTTTACAGATAGTTAGGCCTAATCCAGTTCCTTTTTCGTTATTTGTGCCTCTTGTAGAGTAGGTTCCATTTTCAAAAAGCTTATCTACATTTTCTCTTGAAATGCCTACTCCAGTATCTTCAACACAAATTAAACTTTTACCATTGAGGTCGGAGTTTGAAACCGTTATGGAGTCGCCCACTCTAGTGAACTTAACAGCGTTTGTAATTAGATTTTGAATTACGATTTCAATCATGCTTCTATCTGCATAAATAAAATCTCTTCGGGATTCATCAATGAGTACAATTCGTTTTTGCTCTACTTTTTGCTCCACCAAATTGATTTTATTCTTAAATACATCCTGAATATTGAAAATTTCTGCCTTTGGCTCCAGATTTTGCATTTGCGATTTAGACCAGTTGAGTAAGTTGTAAAGTAATTGTGAAGCACTATCTGCATTTTCGCTGAGTTCTGGCACTAAATCGTAGAATTCCTCTCTGGAAATGCCATCTTCTTTTAGTAAATCTATAAAGCCTTTTATAGAAGAAATAGAATCTTTTAAATCATGCGAAACGATTGAGAACAATCTATCTTTTACATTGTTTACGTCCTCAAGATGTTTAGTTTGAATTGCAAATTCTTCGTTTTGATGCTGTATTTTGGTGTTCTTATCTTGAAGTTCTCTGTTAAATTTTAATGTGTTTTTGCGTTTAAGATAAATTAATAGAAGTATGGTTGATACGATTAAAAAAGCAGCGCCAAGAACATAGGAAATGGCTTTTAGTTTTTTGAACTCAGTAGCATCTTGTTCTTGTAATCCTATTGTATTCAAGTCTTTATTTTCTTCTATTGGTTCTACTTCAATAGGATTTGTGATTACAGGAATCATGGGCTGATTGTCCTTGTCAAGCTCGCTCTTTAGTGCAAAATATTTCCCTTGCCAGTAAAACGCATTTTGGAACTTACCATTGATAGAGTCTAACTCTTTATGTAATTTATAATTTTTAAGAAGTTCTGGTTTATTATTGATTTTTTCAGCAATCCTAAGTGCTTCATCTAATCTAATTGCTGCAGATTTTAAATTTTTGAGTTGAATATTTAATTCGCCAATTGTATTAAGCGCTCTTAAAACACCATTTTCATTATTGATTTTTCTATTAAATTCTAAGCCTTCAAACAAATAATCTGTGGATGTTCTGTAATCTTTAAAACGTAAATATTCTTCACCAATTCTTGGTAATATTTCACCGCGAAAGGTTTGATCTGTATCGTTATTGAGAAGCGCCAAAACTTTTTCATAGTACTCAATAGCTTTTCTATGCTCTTTTCTGTTAGAATATAGGTTTGCTATGTTTCTCATGGAAGTTTTTATTCCAATGCTATCTTTTAATTGTTCTCTTACAGCTAATGCTTTAATATTAAACTCTAGAGATTTATCTATTTGATTAGTGTTGCAGTAAGCTTCTGCCAGGTTATTGTATGCAGAGCTTAATTCATTTTTGAGATCTCTTGTTTCAAAAGTCTGTATTGCAGATAACGAACTTTGTAAGCCTAAAGCATAATTACCACGTCTAATTTCAATTAGACCAATACTGTTATTCACCTTGGCAATTCCTAATGTATCACCTAATTCACTGTAATAGTTTCTTGACCTATTATAACCATCAATTGCATTATAGTAATCATCGTTTTGAGCATATATTAATGCTTTGTAATAGTTGACATCAGCAATACCTTTTGTATGGTTTAGTAATTTAGATAAGCGTTCTGTATTGTCAATATAGGTAAGCGCCTTTTTGTAGCTTTTAGCATCGTAAAGTGCTTTAATTAAACTAAGAGAAGTTTCAACTTTTGCTGAATCTTGTTTTTGGTAAGCTAATTCCACAGTAAGACTATCGATCTCATTTGTTTGTGAAAAACAAAAAAGCGATGTAAATAAAACAGTTAATGTAATTAACTGTCTCATAGCTTAATAGTAGTATCAATAATTGCAAAATTATTTTTACACGAAACTGGGTAGTTAGAGTGCTGAAATAATAATGTCAATCTCAATAAAGATTGATTATTATGGGTCATCAACGTTTGGGACTTTGATTAATAGCAATTCAAAAATGTGCAAAAAGGTTGTTAAACCCTAATATTTAGGTTTTAATACCTATAAATTAGTTAAAGTGAATTCTAGAATTTATAAAAACATCGATGAATAGATAAACGGTAAAAATCATGGAAAAACAACACTTTTATCGACGAAATGCATTGACTCATAAGGTATTGGTACAATTAACTGAATCACAATTAATTAAGATTGTAAACATCTAAAGCAGGTAAAGCATTATGGTTAAAGTCAAAAAGACATTGATTTTCCCAAGCACTTCCACCAGAAATACTGTTGCTATTATTAGGAAATGCAACCCAATCTGGAGCCCAGTAACAAAATCCAATTCCACGATTATTAGGTATACTTTTAAGGGTAGTAATTAGCCATTCCATATATGCCTTTTGACCTTGTGGAGTTGGAGAAAACTCAGGGATAGTTTGATCTAAAGAACCAATAAAATTACCTTGACTATCATCAAATCCTAATGAAAATGGATAGGCTACTTCTACTAGTAAAATATCTTTTTCAAAAGTTGTTGCTAATATATTTAATTTGTTCGCAACTACATTTAAATCTTTGGTTTGAAATTGTGGGTAATAACTCAAACCAATTATATCATAATCAATAGTGAAAGATTCAAGTTCTTCAAAAAAGAATATTGAATTTTCAACACTAGAATGGTGCAACATTATCTTAATGTCATCTTCTGTGTCAATTTCTCTCACAGCTCGTATTGCTTCTTTGACTAAAATGGCATAATTACTCCAGTTATTTGAAAATTCGTCCCATACTTTTCCATAATTCCATAGAAAACCACTATCAGTTTCATTTCCTATCTGAATAATTTTTGGAAGCGTATTTTGGTTTTTAAGTTGTGTTAGCACATCTTTTGTGTACTCGTAAATTGCTACTCTTATTTCTTCATTTGTCATATTTTGCCAAGCAACAGGAGGTGTTTGAGTACCAGGATCTGCCCAAAAGTCACTATAATGAAAGTCTAAGAGAAAATTTGCATTGTAACTTTTAATGCGTTGTGCATAAGCCTTTACATCATTTAATCCATTTTCTCCATTTTGAGGTGTATGCCATAATTTTAGACGGATTAAGTTTGCGCCCTTTGCTGTCACAAAATCTAATAAACCTATAAGATTACCATTCTGATCATTATATGTGACATTATAGTCTTCCAATTCAGATTGAAAAGATAAGTCCATGCCTTTGTAAAATATTGGAGATACAAGTTCAGAATTATCCGTAGTACTATTTTCACTACAACTATAAATGATTATTGCGAAAAAAAGCATGCTATAAAAATGTTTCATTATTTGTAGTTCATTAAATTTTTAAATTGGGTTCGCTTAAAAAGTATGGCGTTTTCAGCCTGTAAAATAAGGAATAAACGAATTAATATATCCTAAAATTTTAATAAAAAGTATATCTTTGCAGACTTAAAATACAAACCAAAATGAATCTTCAGGAAACATTATCAATCAATGTAAAGCAGGCTGTAACATCTGTTTTTGATGCAGAATTGCAATCGGTAGAATTTCAAGCAACTCGTAAAGAATTTGCTGGTGATATTACTGTGGTTGTGTTTCCAATGTTGAGGATCATTAAGGGAAATCCAGTTCAAATTGGCGAAAAAATAGGTCAATATTTGGTTGATAATGTAGAAGAGGTCAAAGCGTATAATGTTGTAAAAGGATTTTTAAATCTTGAAATTAGCGACGCGTATTACATCAACTTTTTCAATGGAATAAAGGATCAAACCAATTTCGGATTTGCCTCTCCAAATTCAAAAGGAAAAGCGGTAATGGTAGAGTATTCATCGCCTAACACTAATAAACCTTTACATCTTGGTCATGTTAGAAATGTGATTTTAGGTTATAGTGTTTCAGAAATTTTAAAAGCATCAGGCAAGAAAGTATATAAGACCCAGATCATTAACGATAGAGGAATTCATATCTGTAAAAGTATGTTGGCTTGGAAGCGCTTCGGAAATGAAGAAACTCCAAAATCGTCAGGTTTAAAAGGTGATAAGCTTGTTGGGAATTACTATGTAAAGTTTGATCAAGAATATAAAAAGGAGATTCAACATGGAATTTCCGAAGGAAAAACTGAAGAAGAAGCTAAAAAAGAGGCTCCAATTCTCTTAGAAGCCCAGCAAATGCTTCGTAACTGGGAAGCAGGAGATTTAGAAACCGTGGCCCTTTGGGAAAAGATGAACGGTTGGGTGTACGAAGGTTTTGATGCTACCTATAAAAGTATAGGTGTTGATTTTGATAAATTATATTATGAAAGCCAAACTTATTTATTGGGAAAAGAGTTTGTTGAGGAAGGTTTAAAAACAGGCGTATTTTTCAAAAAAGAAGATGGTTCTGTATGGTGTGATCTCACCGAAGATGGTTTGGATGAAAAAATCGTACTGCGTAGTGATGGTACTGCTGTTTATATGACTCAGGATATTGGTACCGCAATCCAGCGTGTTAAGGATTTTCCAGATGTTGGTGGTATGGTGTATACGGTTGGTAATGAGCAGGAATATCATTTTCAAGTTTTATTCTTAATTATCAAAAAACTCGGTTTTGAATGGGCAGATAACCTTTACCATTTAAGTTATGGAATGGTAGATTTACCTTCCGGAAAAATGAAAAGTAGAGAAGGGACAGTTGTAGATGCAGATGATCTGGTTGATGAAATGGCGCAGACTGCTGGCGAAATTTCCGAAGAATTAGGGAAATTGGATGGCTATTCTTCCGAAGAGAAACAAGATCTCTACAAAACCATTGGCTTGGGTGCTCTTAAATATTTTATCCTCAAAGTAGATCCTCGTAAAAGAATTTTATTTGATCCTAAAGAGTCTATAGATTTTCAAGGTAATACAGGACCTTTCATTCAATATACTTATGCTCGTATTCAATCCATACTTAGAAAAACCGATTTGGATACAAATATAATATTAAGCGTAAGCGATGTGCATCTTCATGAAAAAGAAAAGGAACTTTTAAAGCAATTGGAGCTATTCCCTGAGGTCATTCAAAATGCAGCAAATAATTATAGTCCTGCGTTAATTGCAAACTACACTTATGAATTGGTTAAGGAGTTCAATTCTTTTTACCAAAATGTTTCCATTTTGGGCGCAGATTCTGATAGTGAAAAAATCTTTCGCATTCAACTTTCAAATATAGTATCCCAGGTTATCAAATCTAGCTTTGGGTTATTGGGTATTGCGGTTCCAGAACGTATGTAAGTTATATATAAGTTGATTTTTGTATAACTTATAAGTTGTATTGTTTTCTAACTTGTTAAAAATATGTTAAATAGGTGATTTTTTAAAACCTCGATAAGTCATTTCTCGTAAGTGTTTGTGTCTTTCCCCAAAAAGGCTAATTAACCTTTAATCAAAACACTAATCAAAATGAGAAACAAAATTACACTTGTTGTTGCGTTCGCGATGACATTACTTTTTTCAACACACTCATTTGCACAAGTCGTTACAAGCGGTGCAGATGATGGAACAGATGGAACTCTGCGAAACGAAATCGCAGACGCTGGCCCAGGAGGCACAGTTACATTTCTAGCTGCTGTTACAACAGTCACTTTAAATAGTGAATTGGTCATTTCTAATGACATTACAATTTCGGGTACTCCTATATCAACAATTACGATTGATGCTAATTCAAATGGTAGAGTTTTTAATATTACTTCTGGTAATGTAACTTTAAATGACTTAACAATTACAAATGGAGTTGCTCCAGATGGTGGTGGTATTTATATGACGGGTGCCACTGTAACTATTAATGATTGTGTTATTACAAACAATGTGGCTAACGCTACGGGAATGCCTGCAGGATCTGGTGGAGGAATTTTTAATGACGTAGGAGGTATCCTTGTAGTCAATAATTCTGAAATATCATCTAATACAGCTAATAGAGCAGGTGGAGGAATAGAAGATAAGACAGCAGGAGGCGCAACCGTAACAACAACTTTAAATAATGTTTCGTTATTAAATAATAACGCAGGTGTTGCTCCAGCAACAGCAGCCCCAGGAAATGGTGGAGGAATTCACGTTTCAAGTAATGGTTCTGTAACTATTAATGGAGGTACTGCAAGCGGAAATATTGCTGCACAAGAAGGTGGAGCTTTATGGAATGGCTTCGGAACAATGACTGTTGACGCAATGGACATTAATAATAATGATGCTCAAGGTGATGCAGGTACCAATGGTGGTGGTGGAATCTTCAATAATGGAGGTACACTAATTGTTCAAAACGGAACATTAATCGAAGACAATACCGCTTCAGGAACTTCAGGTTCTGGAGGAGGTATTTTTAATTTAACACCAGGAACACTTGACATAGATGGTACAACACTTTCAGGGAATTCAGCAAACAGAGCTGGAGGAGGTATAGAACTAAATACTGTATCAGGAGAATCATTCACATTTAACGATGTGGTTTTAACAGGAAACTTTATAGCAGATGCGAACCCAGGAAATGGAGGAGGACTTCATATTTCAGGTCCAGCAGAAACCACTTTTAATGGTGGTCTAGTACAAAATAATGCTGCTACAGAAGGTGGTGGTCTTTGGAATGGTTCAGGTCTTATGACAGTTAACAGCGTAAGTTTTGACGACAACGTTGCAACTGGCGGAACCACTGGTGGTGGTGGAATTTTCTCAATAGGAGGAAATTTAAGCATTACTGATACAAACTTTAATGGAAATACAGCAATTATTGGATCTGCTTCTGGTGGAGCTATTTTTGTTGTTGATAATACAGATGTGACAATTGATGGTTCTCCAACAGGAGGTTTTTTCCAAGGCAACCAAGCCAATCGTGCAGGTGGTGCTATTGAAATGTCAGCAGGAGGAGCACTAACAGTTTCAAATTGTGATTTTGGAAATAACATTGCAAATGGCGCTCCAGGAAATGGAGGAGCTATCCACTTAACAGGAAATGCAAGTGCATTGATTTCAGATTCAAATTTTGGAGGTAACATAGCTGCTCTGGAAGGTGGAGCACTTTGGAACGGATCTTCAACAATGACAATTTCTAATACTACTATTGATGGTAATGAAGCTCAAGGAGCTGGTGCAGATGATGGTGGTGGAGGAATCTTCAATAATGGAGGTACTCTTATAGTTCAGAATGGAACAACCATATCAAATAATTCAGCTACAGGAACTTTAGGTTCTGGTGGAGGTATTTTCAACAATACTCCAGGAACATTAAATGTTGATGGATTAACAATAGAGAACAATGCAGCAAATAGAGCAGGTGGAGGAATTGAAATCAATTCAGCAGCAGGTGAAACGTATACATTCAATAATTTAACATTAACTGGAAACGTTGTAAATGGACCAGCACCAGGAAATGGTGGAGGACTCCATATCTCTGGAGCAGGAAATGTTGTTTACAATAGTGGAGCAGTTACAGATAACACAGCCTTTGAAGGTGGTGGTTTATGGAATAGTGTTGGTTCAATGTCAGTAAACGGAACAGAAATCACAGGTAACATTGCCAACGGTAATGCTACAGGTGGAGGTGGACTTTTCAACAATGGAGGTACATTAAATGTAGATGCAGCAACAACCTTAACCGGAAACATCGCAAATGCTTCAGACGTTGGAGGACGCGGAGGAGCAATCTTTAATAACACTGGTGGAACTCTAAATTTAGCAACCGGATTAACAATTTCTGGAAACTATGCAAGTAGAGCTGGTGGTGCAATTGAAGATAATTCAGGAAACACATTAATATTAGACGGTATAAATATAACAGCTAATTCTGCTGGTGTAGATATTGGTTTAGGTAACACAATTACTCCAAATCCAGGAAATGGTGGAGGTGTTCACTTATCTGGTACTACAAATGCTACAGTTTCTGGGTTTTCTCAGATTTCAAATAATCTAGCTGCTCAAGAAGGTGGAGGATTATGGAATAATTTAGGAACCATGGATGTTAGTCTAACAATTATGGACGGTAACATCGCATCAGGAAATGACGCAACAGATGGTGGTGGAGCAATTTTCAACAATGGAGGAACACTTATTGTTGGTAATGCAACAGCAATGTCAAATAACGTTGCAAACGGGACATCTGGTTCTGGTGGAGCGATATTTAGCACAGATGGAGCTGTAACGGTTTCAGATGCAGTTATCAGTTTCAATACAGCAAATAGAGCAGGTGGAGCTATTGAAATAATAGATGGTTCTATTGATATCTTCGGAAATTTTAATATTAGTGAAAATAATGCTGGTGTAGCACCAGCTGTTGCAGCTCCAGGAAACGGAGGTGCATTACACATTAGTGGAAATGCAACAGCAACAATCACTGGAGGTACAATGAATGACAATTTAGCTGCGCGTGAAGGTGGAGCACTTTGGAATAGTGTTGGAACAATGACAGTAGACGGAACAACCATCGATGGAAACGATGCGCAAGGTGCAGGAGCAGATGACGGTGGAGGAGGAATCTTCAACAATGGAGGTTCATTAATCGTTTTGCCAGGAACAACAATAACAAACAATATAGCATCAGGAACATTAGGTTCTGGTGGTGGAATCTTCACATTAACTCCAGGAACATTAAATGTTGATGGATTAACAATAGAGAACAATACAGCAAATAGAGCAGGTGGAGGAATTGAAATCAATTCAGCAGCAGGTGAAACATATACATTCAATGATGTAACATTAACTGGAAACGTAGTAAATGGACCAGCACCAGGAAATGGTGGCGGACTCCATATCTCTGGAGCAGGTGATGTTATTTACAACAATGGTTCAGTCACAGATAACATAGCTTTTGAAGGCGGTGGATTATGGAACAGTGTTGGTTCAATGTCAGTAAACGGAACAGAGATCACAGGTAACATTGCCAACGGTAATGCTACAGGTGGAGGTGGACTTTTCAATAATGGAGGTACATTAAACGTGGATGCAGCAACAACCTTAACAGGAAACATCGCAGATGCTTCAGAAGTTGGAGGACGTGGAGGAGCAATCTTCAATAACACCGGTGGAGTCTTAAACCTTGCTTCTGGATTAACAATTTCTGGAAATTATGCAAGTAGAGCAGGTGGTGCAATTGAAGATAATTCAAATGGAACACTAACTTTAGATGGTGTTACTTTAACAGCAAATGCTGCTGGAGTTGATATTGGCTTAGGCAATGCAATTACTCCAAACCCAGGAAATGGTGGAGCAATTCACCTTTCTGGTACAACCAATGCAATAATCAATAATAGTACAGTTACTTTAAATTTAGCAGCTTCTGAAGGTGGAGGTCTATGGAATAATTTAGGGTCAATGACAGTTGATAATACGCTAGTAGATGGAAATGATGCTCAAGGCCCAGATGCAGATACTGGTGGTGGTGGAATCTACAATAATGGAGGAACACTAATTGTACAAAATTCAGGTACTATAACTAACAATACAGCTTCTGGAGCTTCTGGTTCTGGTGGAGGTATATTAAGTATCGATGGAAATGTAACTATAAATACATCATGGGTAGCTTATAACTCTTCAAACCGTGCAGGTGGAGGAATCGAACTTATCGAAGGTAATTTAGCATTAGTAAATACTACATTAGACTTTAATACAACAGGTTCTGCACCAGGAAATGGTGGTGGACTTCATATAAGTGGAGCAGCAGATGCTAATATCCTTGGTGGTACTGTAAACAGTAATATTGCTACAAGAGAAGGTGGTGGTTTATGGAATGGTTTAGGTACAATGACTGTAAACGGAACTATGATTGATAGTAACGAGGCACAAGGTCCAGCAGCAGATGATGGTGGAGCTGGGATTTTCAATAATGGAGGTACCTTGAATGTTCAAGGTGGTACCTCAATTACCAACAATATTGCAACAGGAACCGCTGGTTCTGGAGGAGGGATTTTCTCAACCGCAGGAGTTGTTACAATTGATGCTTCGGAAATTTCTAACAACACATCTAATCGTGCTGGTGGAGGAATTGAGGCTATTGAAGGAACTTTAAATATTACAAACGCTACAGTTGAAAATAATACAACAGGTTCTGCACCAGGAAACGGTGGTGGACTTCATATTTCAGGAGCTGCGAATTCAAATATTACTGGTGGAACATTCGATAATAATATTGCTGCTCGCGAGGGTGGAGGATTATGGAATGGAACGGGAGTAATGACTATTGATAATGTGACTGTAAATGCTAACACAGCAAGTGGTCCAGCAGCAGATGATGGTGGTGGAGGAATCTTCAATAATGGAGGAACGCTTATAGTCCAAAATGGAACTTTAGTTACTAATAATGACGCTGATGGAACATCTGGTTCTGGTGGTGGAATTCAAAATGTAGCTGGTGGGTCTGTGACTGTTTCAAACTCTTCAATTACTGGTAATACAGCAAATAGAGCAGGTGGTGGAATTGAAGATAATTCTACGATGGCTGCTGGCACGTTGACTTTAACAAATGTTACTTTAAACAATAACATTACAGGTTCAGCACCAGGAAATGGTGGTGGTTTACACATCACTGGACCAGGAAATGCAACAATAACTGGAGGAACTACAAGTTCAAACATCGCTTCTAACGAAGGTGGTGGATTATGGAACGGTTCAGGAGTTATGACTTTAATTGATCACACTGTTAATGGTAACACTGCGTCTGGTAATGACGATATGGTTCCGGGAGCTGCAGGTGGTGGAGGAATCTTTAATGAAGGTGGAACACTCGATTTATCAGGATCAACTGCAATTACAAATAATATCGCAGATGGAGCACAATCTACAGGTGGTGGAATTTTAAATGCAGCAGGTACATTAACTGCAAATGGAATTACGATAATGGATAATACGTCTAACCGCGCAGGTGGTGGAATTGAAGCAAACGGAGGAGGAGCGGTAACGCTTACTGACGTGAATTTAGATTCAAACGATACTGGAGTTGTGACAGGAGCAGGCGCACCAGGAAATGGTGGTGGACTTCACATTAGTGGAAATAGTGCTGTTAATATTACCGGAGGAACAACAAATATGAACACTGCTGCAAACGAAGGTGGTGGATTATGGAATGGCTCTGGAGTTATGACAATAGTAGATCACACAGTTGATGGAAACACAGCTTCAGGTAGTGATGATATGACAGCAGGTGCTGCTGGAGGTGGAGGAATCTACAACGAAGGCGGAACACTAAACTTGTCTGGCTCAACAGCAATTACAAATAACGTTGCAGATGGAGCACAATCTACAGGTGGAGGTATTCTAAATTCAGTTGGTTCACTAACTGCAGATGGAATCTCTATTATGGATAATCAAGCAAACCGCGCAGGTGGTGGAATTGAAACCAATGGCGGAGGAGCGGTAACGCTTACCAATGTGAATTTAGATTCTAACGATGCAGGAGTTGTTACAGGAACAGGAGCACCAGGAAATGGTGGTGGATTACACGTGAGTGGAAACAGTGCTGTATCAGTAACCGGTGGAACAGTAAATATGAATACCGCTGCATCAGAAGGTGGTGGATTATGGAATGGATCAGGAATATTGACTGTTGATGGGGCAACAATAGATGGAAATACCGCTAGCGGAGCAACAGCTTCAGAAGGTGGTGGAGGAATCTACGCTTTAACAAACGGTACGGTAAACCTTATTAATGGAGCAACAGTTTCTAATAATATTGCAGACGGAGCTTCAGGTTCTGGAGGTGGAATTTTAGTAGATGCAGATGCAAGCTTTAGTGCTGCTGATTCATTTATTACAGGAAACAGAGCTAACAGAGCAGGTGGAGGAATTGAAGTTGTAGCAGGAACTGGAACAGCTTCATTAACTAACACAGCATTAGATAATAACAATGCAGGTGTGGCGCCAGCAGTAGCAGCCCCAGGAAATGGTGGTGGATTACATATTTCAGGTATGCAAGACTTTACAATTACAGGAGGAACCGTTAATGGTAACTCAGCTGGTCGTGAAGGAGCAGGATTATGGAATGGTACTGGAGTAATGTTAGTAGATGGTGTTATCATTGATAGCAATACTGCATTAGGTAGTGCAGCTAATCAAGGTGGTGCTGGAATCTTCAACAATGGTGGTACTTTAAATGTAACAAACGGAACAGTGGTTTCAAATAACCTTTCAACTGGTGCATCTGCATCTGGAGGTGGACTATTAAGTACAGCTGGAGATGTTACAATTACAGATTCTTCTTTTGATTCTAATTCAGCAAATAGAGCTGGTGGAGCAATTGAATTAATTGACGGTACATTAACGTTTATGAATTCAGTAATGTCAAATAATGATGTTAATGGAACTGCAGGTACTGCTGCGCCAGGTAATGGTGGTGGATTCCACGTTACTGGTACAGCTGGAACAATTACAATTTCTACAAGTACAATTACAGGTAATGCTGCTGCAAATGAAGGTGGTGGGTTATGGAACCAAGATGGAACAACTATGATGGTTTCAAATTCTACTATTGATAATAATACTGCTGCTGAAGGTGGAGGGATCTACAATAACACAGGTTCTATCACAACAGTAATGACAAGTACAATTTCTGGTAATTCAGCAACAGTTTCTGGTGGTGGATTAACAAATAACGGTGCGAGTTTAGACTTGAATGCTGTAACTGTAGTACAAAATACATCTGCTATTGGTGGTGGTATTGATGCAGTAAACAATGTATCTTTAAAAAATACTATTGTAGCATTAAATACAGCTGGTTCAGGAACAGATGTTTCAGGTTTATTAACATCTAATGACTATAACTTAATAGGTAGTGATGATTTAAATGTTTTTACTGCAGAGGCTAATGATATTGAAGGTGTAGATCCAGTTGTTGGCCCATTGCAAGACAATGGTGGTACAACATTAACACATCAATTGTTAAGTGGTTCTCCTGCGTTTGACGCTGGTGATCCTGCAGATACTTTTACAGATCAAATTGGTCAAGCAGTATTTGGTTCAGCACGTGATATTGGAGCTTACGAGTCTCAAGTTACACTGTCTGTAAATGATTTTAATTTATCATCTGTATTAACTGTATATCCTAACCCTACAAAAGGTGAGTTCAATATTGAGATTGGAAATTCAATTTCAAATGAACTTAATTTAAAAGTAATTTCTATAACAGGTCAACTTGTTAAGGAAACAACTTTAACATCAGGTTTAAATACAATTGATATTAATGGTATGGCTTCTGGACTTTATATTTTAAGTATAACTTCGGAAAACAACGCTGTTACCCATAAATTAATTTTAGAATAGGGAGTTAGTCCTAACTAAATTTTTTAGAAAGCCACCGAAAGGTGGCTTTCTTGTTTAATAATCGTAAGTAACCATAAAATTAAAAAACACTAAACAGCAATTTTACGTAAATATCCATATGAGCAAAACATCCAGAATTTTAATTTTCTTCTTCTTGATATTTAATTTATCAAATGCACAAAAAATAGATAATCTCATCTCATTTAGAGCTATTGAGAGCGAAAGCTATTTTAGGTTTAATTATGATAATGATTATTTTGCTGCCAGTGATAAAAATTATACACAAGGTTATAGCCTAGAGTTTGGTTCTCCTTTATTTGAGAAAAATCCTTTAAACCCTATATTGCTAAAACCAGAAAATTTTAAATATAAATACGGTTTGGCAATTGAGCATATTGGTTTTACACCAGATGATTACGAGCTCCCAGAAATTCAATTTGGAGATAGGCCCTTTGCTGCAGCAATAATGCTCAAAAGCTCTTTAACTGCTATTAATTCTGAAAAAAGACTGAGAGTACACTCTTCATTAAATTTAGGGTTGATTGGTCCAGGTGCTTTTGGAGAGGAAATGCAAGTGGGAATTCATAAAGCCACTGGTAATAAAACGCCAAGAGGCTGGAGACATCAAATTAAAAATGATCTTGTTTTAAATTATAACGTTGGTATTGAAAAGCAAATTTTAGAAGTTGATAACCTCTTAACGTTACAGGCACAATCTAATCTAAACATTGGTACTTTGTTTACGAATCTTTCGGTTGGGTCAAATTTGGTTTTAGGACGGTTCCATAATTCATTTTCTTCGGAAGAAAAAAATAAAAATTTTCAAATCTATACCTATGCACAACCTGTAGTTAGTGTTGTGGGTTATGATGCGACGCTACAAGGTGGTTTGTTAAATAGGCAAAGTCCTTATACGATTGCTTCGAGTGATGTTGAGCGTTTCACGTTTCAGTTTAATTATGGTGTAGTTATTCAGACCAAAACACTTTTTTTTGAATATACGAGATCTACCATCACCAAAGAATTTAGTACGGGAGATACCGCGAAATGGGGCGGAATTAGAATAGGGTTTACGTTTTAGTAAGTTCGTTCAATTTGCGTATCAGATAATGTTTTTAGATAGGCTATAATGGCTTGCTGCTCGCCAATAGTTAGGTTTAGCTCATCAAACGGAAGTGTTTGGTGCTTTAGATCAAATCCCATGCCTCCACCACCTCCAAGGTTGTAAAATTCCATAACTTGCTCTAAGGTTTGGTAAACACCATTGTGCATGTAAGGTGCGGTTAACGCAGCGTTTCTCACCGTTGGGGTTTTGAACATTCCATAATGTAGTGCTTCATCAAATTTCCAGTAATATCCTAAATCGTCGTCAAGTTGTTTGTTGCTCGTGGTTTCTGGAACACCAATGACCTCTTTTTCATGTTCACTGAAAAAAGGAGGTACTGTACCGCTTGTTAGTGGCATAAAATGACAAGTTGCACAAAGGGCTTTACCCATAAAAAGATTAAAACCTAATTTTTCTTCGGAAGTAAATGTGTCTTCTTCACCTCTTATATTGCGGTCAAATTTAGAATTGAATGCGTTTAATGTTGAAATGTAAGATGAAATTGCTCTAATAGCGTCTTTGTTGCTGTTTGAGTTTTTTCCGAAGGCATCCTTAAATTGATTTATATACGTTGAGTCCTTTAAAAGCTCTTCTGAAAACTCATGTACATTTGTATTGAATTCCTTATTGTTGGTAAATACCGAAGATACTTGGTCGAGAATCGTTTGAGAACGACCGTCCCAAAAGAAACTCTGCTGAAAAGCTACATTTATAAGAGTAGGTGTATTGCGTTTTAATTCGTGATTACTGTTATCCATATTAACCACCAAACCATTTGCATAGGCTTTCTCCGGGACATGGCAAGTAGCGCAAGCCATCGTACCGTTTGCAGAAAGGTTTTTATCAAAAAACAACTTTTCTCCAAGAGCTATCTGTTTTTCTGTTGGGTTTTTATTGATGTTTGGTGTGAAATAATTGAGATTAAAGGAGTTGTTCTCAAAAAATGTTGGCGCATCATAATTAAAAGGTTGGGTATTTACAGGTTCCCAAAGCTCACTGGTTTTACGAATATTGACCCAATTTCTTGTGATTGGATTCATGAAGTCTCGGGTAAATGTAAAGCGGTCAAACGTATTGAAATCTTCATTTTCTTTTATAAAACCTATTGCATTTGTAATATTGTTTATGAATTCTTTGTGAAGTTGAGGTGATGTATCTTCAATAATATGTGAAATACTATTGTTATAAACCATTTTCAAACTTTCTAAGGAAATAGCAGTTTCTTCTAAGCCTAAATGACTTACAGGTGTATCAAAACCAGAGATTGCCAAACTTACAATTCTAAATAATTGTTGATGTGTTGCTATAAAAAAGCGCTGTGCATTAAGCTCACGTTTTTCTATGTTTTTTTTAAGATTATTTAAAAGTCCGTTAGTGACATAGATTTCATTGTCAAAATCTTCTTGAGATGTTTCTTGTTCGTAAATACTCTCTTCTAATTTTTGGAGTCCTACCGGTTTTAGGACTTTACCGTTATCGTCTTTATAAACTGGAAGCGCAGGTCCATTAACGCGATGCCCAACTTCTGGATTTAGGTAAGACGCATAAGGCTCTGCCATTTTAAAATGCTCTCTGGTTTTTGCAAAATAATATTTTGATTTGTTGCCTTTAACACCTTCTGTCTTTAAACTGTCTAAATATGTGATAGAGGTATTTAAATGCTCTAAATAAAAATTGTGGGCAAATTCCCAATTGGATTTTGGAATACTTACCATAGCTTTTTCCTCATTTTTACAAGAAAATATGCAGAGAACTAAAAATGAAAATAAGAGACAACGTAAATGCATATGATTGGCGTTTTAAAAGAATATTTTTAATGAAATTGAATAATAACAAACGGAATCAAAACTTGAGGTTTCGATTCCGTTTTTTGAATTTATATTTGTGAACTACTTATCTAGGAAGTCCTTTTAGTATTACAATTTGTGATGCTTGATCATCTTCATAAGTTGAATTGATATGACCATCTAATCCACTAAAACTGCTACTTCTCCAATAGTGAGGTTGTAATGCTAAGATAAATGTATTGGGAACGCCTACCTTGTCTGATATATCTACTAATGAACCAAATTCACCGCTTAGACCAGTACTAAAATCTTCAGCTAGATCTTGACGAACTATTAACTCTAGAACCTTTTGTGGATTATTGCCATTCAAATCAGATTGGTAAATCTGTGCAGCATGACCTCTGCTAAAAGAATTTGGATCTTCTTGGATGTAAACAAAGTTTTCTGTCACACAAATATTATCTGGACTTTGTAGTTGAGACATATTACCGTCCATATTATTGGTGTCTGTATTACCGCTTATGATTTGAGTTAATGTTCCTTCTAAAGGATTACTAGCATCTAGCTCTAACTTATAAACAGTTCCCCAATCATTATAAGTCCCTTGTCCTGGACCACGACCTGTAACTGCAAAATATACGTTTCTACCATTTGCATCACTACCTTTTTGGTAATCTACATCTTCAACTCTCATAAATTGAGAAGCGAATACGTTTGTACAAGCAGTTTCCATTTCATTTTTTGTTAAAGAACTTCCGTTAGGGATTTCAACAAATTCTACGTCATAAGACGCTTGAAAATCTAAGGAACTTTCATTATAAACCGTATTTGGTACTACATCTGCTGTCCCGCCAGTGCCATTAGAAACTTGCTTAAAACGTAATACATAAATGCTTCCTCCTGTTAAATCTGCATCACCACTTTGTGAATAGTACATTGAAACTTGGCCTTCAGATCCGCTGGAATCATCATCACCACCAATTATTACTGTACTGCCAGCATATGCGCCTTGAGGTAAAGGTGTTGCGTTTTCCCATGAAAATTCTCCCAACGCATCTAGACCAAAATCTGCTGTTGGAGTAGGAGTTGCAACTCTTGGGTCTATACCTTTTACATCGTAATTTATACTTTCTGAAGCAGATAAGAATATGTCTTGAGATCCACCATGTATCTCTGCCTCAAACATTGTTCCTGAACACTGTCTTGCAAAATCTGCAACACCAGAATTTAACAAATAGTCACCAGCAATAGGCATTAAATTCTCATCTAAACGTATTCTTGAAACTGCATAACTGTCTTCACAGTTAACAACATAAATGTACTCATCGCCATCTTTTAAAAATCCTGCACCATCTGCAGATCCAGCTAATTGAAAATTACCATCTATAACATCTGGAGTACTAATAATTGAATAGGCATTAACAAAATTAAATTGTGGTGCAATCGCTACTAAAGGCTCAAATGAAGATTTGTTTGAGAACATTGTTGCCTCTGGCACAAAATCATTTCCGTCTTCACCGTCCTCGCCATCTTGACCATCGACGCCATCAATACCGTCTGTGCCATCACGACCATCTTCTGCTTCGCAAGCAGTAGCAAAAATCCCTAAAAAGGAAAGCATTAAAATCTTAAAAAAAAGTGTTCTAAAAGTTGTCATATTTTTTGTGATTATTTGGTTAATCTGTTTGACGCAAATTTAGAATCGAACATTGCAAAGACTGTTATCTTAAAAAGGTGTTTGGATTAAGATATCTTTAATGTAATGTTAAGGTGTTAAGTCAACGTGAATAATTAGAATTAATCAAAATAGACATTTAAAACTGTTTATTATAGACAGTAACTTAGCTCATCAAGCCTAAATGAATACATTTTATTTTTAGACTTTCTTCAAGAATGTTCTTTAAAAGTTAACTTAGGTTTAAGTTAAAGTTTCTCTGTAATAGTAATTGATATTTAAAATCTGTAACTAATTGATTTTTAAATTCCGAAGAAATAAGAATTTTTTTTTGAAATTCTCCAATAGAAAATATTAGTCCTTTTAGTTATGTACGTGTAATTTTAAATTTTTGCAGTCTCACTAATGACATCCTGTGTTTGAATTTCGTCCATATATACTATGGGTACTGCGTAAATAATGGGTGTGTCTTTTGGATAGTGAACTCTAATTAGTTTATTGATTGTGTTGAATAATAGAGCTTTGGTCACGCCAACAATTAACACTTCATCTACGTTTGTTAATTTGCCTTCTTGGTTAGGAAGTCGACCTACAACTTCTTTTAATATGTATTCATTGACTACAAGCCCATGCTCATGAAGTAAATCGGTAATTCTATTGGCTTGGTCTTCATTTTTGGTGATAATATTCAATTGAATCATGATGATATGCTTTAGATTTATTACACTAAAGATACTATAAGAATAGTATTCTTGAATTTAAAATTGCAATCTAAAACTAACATTTGGTGTTATGCCAAGCGCAAAATTATTTACTGTGACAATCTCGCCTTCGTTATTTTGTATATAATAGGTATTGATGATATTTTTTTTGTCAAGCAAATTCCAAATGGATGCACCGATTGAAGCATTTATTTTATTGCTGAATTTTAGTTTATAGGTTGCTGAAAGATCTGTTCTAAAATAATCGCTCAAAGAATTTTGATTTGGTGAGCCATATTCTATTTGCGTATTTGTAAGATCCTGTATTTCTAAAGGTATAGTTTGAGGTTTTCCAGAATGCCAATTAAAACCTAATGCAAGATTTAAATTATCAACATCATAGGTTCCCGCAAATGTAACAGCGTGGGTAACATCTATATTATTAGGAAACGGGTTACCGTCATTAAAATCATCAAAGACATAATCATTTTTACTAAACGAATAACTCACCCAGGTACTAAAATCACTAAATTGCTTATTGATTAAAAAATCTATGCCCTTAACTTGAAATTTACCGATAGCTTCTACAAATTGATATTGATTTTGAAACCCTTGGCTCTGTGATGTTATGCCCTCAACATCCTTTATAAACGCCTCAATACTAATTAACAATTTATTCTTGTTATAGTGAATGCCTGCTGCTGCTTGGACACTTTTTATAATTGGGATGTTGTCGTTATTGGATAAAATCCATCGTCGCTTTTCAATCCCTAAAAAATCGTTTTGAAGGTCAATAATCTGTGAGGTGGTTTGACTTTTCAATTCTGCTAAAAACTCTAACCTAAAATCGTTATCTAATTTATGGCTTAACGATAGTCTTGGCTCTGTAAAAAACTCGGAAAATTTTTCAATAAAATTAGTTCTCAATCCAATTCTAGCATAGGTGTTTTTGTTGGCTGAGGTAAATTCGGCTTCACCATAAATAGAATGTGTGCGTACAACCTCTTTAATAAACTGCTCTGTGTTTGGGTTATCTGTGCTTTCAGCATTACTTATAATGACTTCACTAAATTGATAACCTCCATGGATTTTTAAATTATTGTCAATATGGTTTGTGGCATTAATTTTTATACCCAAATCGTTAACTTGATTGTCTTGATCTATACGCTGGTCATTAGCAATATTATAATTGGTGGCTTGTAAATCGTAGCTAGTGTAATAAAACTGAGCGGTTGTGGTGAGTTTACTGTTCCAGTATTTTAAATACTCAAAACCTGTGGCAAAATTATTTTGCTCTAACTCGTTTTGTAAAGGTGTTTCAATGTCATCATTAGCTCGTTGGTCATATGTTAGTCTATTGTTTATGGTCAAAAAATTGAATCTAAATTGATCTTGGTCTGTAATATCGTACAGAAATTTGGTAGCAATATCATAAAAGTAAAAACGCTCGTTATTTGATATCACTTCGGAATTTTCCTCTTGTACATTAGAAAAATCACTATCCTGAAACACACGTTGCAAATACTGGTCGTAGGTTGGCGTGAAAATCAAATCGGAAACAGAACGTCTCGCAGATATTTGGATTTCCGCTTTGTCATCTAAGGGGACTTTTGCAAAACCATCTGTATGAATAAGGTCAAAACCAATACCAGCTTTAAAGTCTTGGTCTAAACTATTGGAGAGTTGCATGTCAATTACACTAGAGACACCATCCCCAAATTTAACGCTCGTACCATTTTTTGAAACATTGACTTCTTTAGTAAGATAAGGATTGAAGGCAGAAACCAAACCGAAAAAATGTCCCGATTGATACATTTTTATTCCGTCCCAGAGAATCAGGTTTTGATCGTGCGTGCCACCACGAACATTGATATTTGATACAAGTTCATCAACACTCATTACTCCCGGTAACGCTTGGATACTTTGTAAAACGTCTGGTTCTAAAAGACCTGGAAGAATGCCAAAATCTTCAGTTTTAATATTTATTTTACCATCACTCTTTTTTGAAATTCCTTTTGTCAAGAAATTAGTGATAACCACTTCTTCTAATTTTTGCGTTATAAAATTACTAAATGGGTTGCTGCGTTTTGAGATTACAACACTATTATTCGTTAATAAAATGAAATCCAAGTTGGTTTCAGATTTTAAGAACTCTAAACTTTCTTCTAGAGTTAAATTCTCATCAGGCTGAAGTGCAGATTTGTCTTCAATAGTTTGGTCTAAATAGGTGAAATTGACAGAGAACCTAAGTTGTAACTGTGTGAGAATTTCTGAAAGCGGAAGTTTGTTTTTTAAATTTGATTGCGCAAAAACACAATTTAAATTCAAAAATAAACAAATTATAAAAAGATAGAATACACCTTTTCTATTCACGTTCTAGTCTAATGATATTACCCGTTTTACTATACTTTAATTGTAAAGGTAAAGTAATGGATTTTAGGGCAATTTCAATATCATTATGCGTAAAACTTCCAGTAAAATTTTGAGAATCGTCAATATTTTTGAATTTGATATCAACTTTATATTGTCTTTCAAATTCTTTAATGACATGTTTATAAGGTATACTCCTAAAAGTACTCTTGTGATCTAGCCAAGATGGGTTTGGTGACGTTTCTTTTTCCGTAGAAATAAATTTCCCATCAATAATTAAAAACGAATCTCCAGGTAGTAGCGTGGTTTCCGTTGTCTTTGTATTTACAGCAACTTTACCTTCGTAACAAGTTACTTCAAAATAGTCATGTCGTTGCTTTACATTAAATTGAGTACCAAGAACGGTAACAGTTCCTAAATGGGTTATTACGTTAAATGTTTTTCCTTTGGCAACCTTAAAAAATGCTTCACCATTTAAATTGATATCACGACTGTCATTCCAATTAAATTCATTAAACGAAAGTGTTGACATGGCGTTTAATTTTACTTCGGAAGCATCTGGCAATACCATAGTTTTTTGCTGCGAAACAATAGTACTGGTCGTTGTGTCAAGTGTGGTGGTGTAGAAATAAATCCCAAAACCAATCATGAGAATAGCAGCGATTTTTGATAAAACTGAAATTAATTTTCCAGAGCTACGTTTTTTAGATTCAATAGATTTTAAAACCTGATCAAAAACCTTGTCTTCATCCATTTTATATGATTGAAATCCAGCAAGTTCCTGGTCTAATTTTATCAAACTAGGGTAGTCTTCAAGCTTTTTAAAAGCTTCAAGTTCTGTAGGATTTAGGTTATGGTCTAACCATTTTTGTATGAGGTCTTCTTTATTCATTATATTCTATTCAACCATATAACAGTTGGATTTTAAAAATCCCTACCCTTATTTAATTTTCAATTTCAGTATTAAAGTTCATCAATATCTTTTCTCAATTTTTTTAATGCACCGTAAATACGTTTTTCTACTGCTTTTGTAGAGATATCAAGTAATTCTGCAATTTCCTTAAATCGTTTTCCTTCAACTCTGTTCATTAAAAAAGCAACACGTTGTGCTTCGGTTAGTCCAGCGATTGCTTTTTCTAATTTGGCTTTGTATTCTTTTTCTTGAAGTAGAAATTCTGGATTAATATTAGTGCTGTTTTTTGGTATAATCTTGCGATGCTTTAATACCACCTTTTGGTGTGCATACTCATTGAGCATGAGATTGTTTGCAGTAGTAAATAAAAAGCTTTTGGCTTTATTCTGAGAAACTTTAGCACAATTCTCCCACAATTTTACGAAAGCTTCCTGCATTTTATCTTGCGGGTTTAATTGACTTCCGAATTTATAATATAGAAAATCATGAAGATCTTTGGAGTATTTCCTAAAAATTGAGGAGAACAATCGTTCTTCACAAATATGGTCTGTAAGCGGTTTAGACATTTTTATTTTTGGTTGTGGCTAAGTTAGGAAAATGAATTTGAAATCAAACTTGAATACTATTTTGAACTTTAATTTTTTTTAAGGGTAGGAGTTTTAGGTATTTAACTGTTTTATTAAAAATATTAATAATTGTTAATTATAATTAACTGTTAGTTTTTAGTTTTTAGTTGGTTAAAAAGGATTGTTGGTCATAGCAATCCTTTTCTCTATTTATACCTTAAATTCTTATTTTAACTTTATAAATACAACACAAATCGCTAAATTTGCATCTTTAAATTTATAGAAGATTATGTTTAATAATTTAAGTGAAAAGTTAGATAAAGCGCTACACGTCTTAAAAGGACACGGTAGTATTACAGAAGTTAATGTTGCAGAAACCTTAAAAGAAGTAAGAAGAGCGCTTTTAGATGCCGATGTTAACTTTAAAATCGCGAAAGAATTTACCAATAGGGTTAAGGAAAAAGCCTTAGGTCAAAATGTATTGACTAGTTTACAACCAGGCCAATTAATGGTAAAACTTGTAAAGGACGAGTTGACAGAATTAATGGGTGGAGATGCAGAAGGAATAAACCTTTCTGGAAACCCAAGTGTGATTTTAATGTCTGGTTTACAAGGTTCTGGTAAAACAACCTTTTCTGGTAAATTAGCCAATTACTTAAAAAATAAAAAAACAAAGAAACCTTTATTGGTAGCCTGTGATGTATATCGTCCAGCTGCAATTGATCAATTGCATGTTGTTGGAGATCAATTAAAAATCGATGTGTATAGCGATAAAGGAAACAATGATCCAGTTGCCATTGCTCAGGCAGGTATTGCACATGCAAAAGCAAACGGACATAATGTTGTTATTATTGATACCGCAGGTCGTTTGGCAGTAGACCAAGCGATGATGGACGAAATATCTAATATCCATAAAGCGATACAACCTCAAGAGACATTGTTTGTTGTGGATTCCATGACAGGTCAAGATGCAGTGAATACTGCAAAAGCCTTCAATGATATCTTAAATTTTGACGGTGTTATTCTTACTAAATTAGATGGTGATACACGAGGTGGAGCAGCAATTTCCATTAAATCTGTAGTCAATAAACCAATTAAATTTATTGGTACAGGTGAAAAGATGGAAGCTATTGATGTCTTCTATCCTTCACGTATGGCAGATCGTATTCTTGGAATGGGTGATGTTGTATCTTTAGTTGAAAGAGCGCAAGAGCAGTATGATGAGGAGGAAGCTCGTAAGATTCAGAAGAAAATTGCCAAGAACCAATTTGGGTTTGATGATTTCTTGAAGCAAATACAGCAGATCAAGAAAATGGGTAACATGAAAGATCTTATCGGTATGATTCCTGGAGCGGGAAAAATGATGAAAGATGTAGATATTGATGATGATGCATTTAAAGGAATTGAGGCAATAATTCATTCAATGACTCCAGATGAAAGATCAAATCCATCTGTTATTAACGCAAGCAGAAAGAAGAGAATTGGTAAAGGATCTGGAACTTCGGTCCAGGAAGTAAATCAGCTATTGAAGCAATTTAACCAGATGAGCAAGATGATGAAAATGATGCAAGGTGGAAAAGGTAAAGCGATGATGCAGGCTATGAAAGGTATGAAGTAATATAGTGACAACTTTCAGTTGGCGCTATGCACTTGACCTTATTAACTAATTATTATATAAATATTAAATACTACAGATTGAGAACTGTAGACTGAAGAACATAAACATGACAATTCTAGACGGAAAAAAAGTTAGCAACGACATAAAGGACGAAATCAAAAAGCAAGTCGATAAGATGAAAGCTAAAGGTGAGAAAGTACCTCATTTAGCTGCGGTTATTGTTGGAAATGATGGTGCTAGTTTAACATACGTTGGTAGCAAAGTTCGTGCATGTGAACGTGTTGGGTTTGAATCTACAATGGTGCGTATGTCAAACACAACGAGCGAAATAGAATTGTTGGATAAAATTGAAGAACTAAACCAAAATGATGATATCGATGGTTTTATCATTCAATTGCCACTGCCTCCTCAAATCAACACTCAAAAGGTACTAATGGCAGTAGATCCAAGCAAGGATGTTGATGGATTTCATCCAGAAAACTTCGGAAAAATGGCTTTAGACATGAGTACATTTATTCCAGCAACACCATTTGGTATTTTAGAACTTATGGATCGTTATGGAGTTGAAACCAAAGGAAAGCATACGGTCGTAATAGGTAGAAGTCATATTGTTGGACGACCAATGAGTATTCTTATGGGACGTAAAGGGTTTCCTGGAAATTCTACGGTCACGCTTACACATAGTCATACAAAAAACATCACTCAAATTACCTCACAAGCAGATATTATTATTTCTGCACTTGGAGTTCCAAACTTTTTAAAAGCCGAAATGGTAAAAGATGGCGTTGTGATTGTAGATGTTGGGATCACCAGAGTGCCAGATGAAGACTCTCCAAAGGGATATGTTATTACCGGTGACGTTGATTTTGAAAATGTGAGCAAAAAGGCAAGTTACATAACACCAGTTCCAGGAGGAGTTGGTCCAATGACGATTGCAATGTTGTTAAAAAACACACTTCTTGCCAGAGAGCAACGTATGTAATTTTGTGAACAATTAAGGCTGGCTAATAATCTGTTGCTTAATTAATTTTATATTGTAGCATGATTACATCAATTGCTACATTAGATCGTGTTTCTATATTAAGTTGGGAACATCTACTCCCTATAGGTTTTGCAGTAGTTTTTGCGATATGTCTAATCAAGTTTGCTACAACTATTTCTTCGGAAAGGCAGCAGCAGGCCATTCATTACTTAGCTATTTTCATTTCAGTTGTTGTCATATCATTTCATATCTATATGATGATCACTACCGATTATGATTTTAGAACAGATTTACCATTATATTTATGTAGTCTCTTAGGTATTTTAATTCCAATCTACACCCATTACCGACGCTACTGGATGTTTGAGATTCTAGTATTTTGGATTATTGCAGGAACGTTACAAGGTGTCATCACTCCAGATATTTCCGAAGGTTTCCCAAGTCTGGATTACTTTAGATATTGGATTGTTCACTTAGGTTTGCTTATAGTTATTTTCTATAACATTTTTGTGTTTAAGCTAAAGCCCAAATTGAGGAGTGTTTTTAAATCTTTTTTAGCTTTACAGGTATACGTTCTTTTGATGATTGGAATCAATTACGTTTTAAAAGCCAATTATTTTTATTTAATTGAGAAACCTAAATCTGCCACATTATTAGATTATTTTGGAGAATGGCCTTATTATATCATTGTCGGGCAATTAATTATAATTCCCTTATTTCTTCTCATTTATTTGCCATTTTACATTTCCGAAGAAAAGAAGAAATCACTTGGCAAATAACTGGGTTTGATCCTTAAATGCTTTAAATTCTAGAGCATTTCCTGCTGGATCCAGAAAAAACATGGTCACTTGTTCTCCGGTTTGACCTTCAAATCTCACGTAAGGTTCGATGATGAAATTTACTTTTTTTAGTCTAAGGTGATCTGCAAAGTCATGAAAATCGCTCCAATTTAAAACAACACCATAATGCGGTACCGGAACAGATTTTCCGTCAACAGGATTGGTATGAAGATCTTCTTGTGATTGTGGTTTGTAATGAATCACAAGTTGATGTCCAAAAAAGTTGAAATCTACCCAATGGTCGCTGCTTCGTCCTTCTTCACAATTGAGAACATCTCTATAAAATGCTCTGCAATCGTCTAAATTATGGACAGGAATCGCAATATGAAATGGAGAAACTTGGTTTGACATAAAAGATTATTCTGCTGGTTTGTCTTTTCTATATTTAAGCATCGAAACTCCTGATATAAAGAAAATACCTCCCAAAATCGCTAATGCCCAAGGGCTTAAGGCTACTAGGTTGTTTCCAAAAATTCCTAAAACCCCCAAAACTAATGAGATCATTCCGCCAATGGTCAATATCAATGCTAAAATTTTAATCATGATTAATTATTATATAGTTAGAAAGCTAAAATATGAAAAATTATGTGTTATTAAATAATTTAAATTGCAATTATTACTTGGTTTTAAACACACTTATTTTCGTTTTTGTTCTTGATAGATTTTGGTCGATGAGGCCAATAAAGCATTAAGTTCTCTAAATTCTTCTTTTGTTAGTTCTCTATATTCTCCAACCGGAACATCGAGAGAGATATTCATAATACGAACACGTTTTAAGGTTTGTACTTCGTAATTTAAATACTCGCACATGCGTCTAATTTGACGGTTTAAACCTTGAGTAAGTATTATGCTGAAGGTGTTAGAATCCAAACGCTTGACTTCGCATTTTTTGGTTGTTCTATCAAGATCTTCTAAATAAATACCTTCAGACATATGCTTAATAAAAGTTTGGGAAATTTGCTTATCTACCGTAACGATATATTCTTTTTCGTGGTTATTGCTGGCACGAAGTATTTTATTTACAATATCTCCATCATCTGTTAAAAGTATGAGTCCTTCACTCGGTTTATCTAATCTGCCAATTGGGAAAATGCGTTTTGGATAATTTATAAAGTCAATGATATTATCTTTTTCTACACGAGTATCTGTGGTACAAACAATGCCTACAGGCTTGTTAAAAGCTAAATACACAAAATCTTGTTTGGTGTTTTCAATGAGTTTACCGTCAACATGAACTTCATCGGTTGGAGTGATTTTAGTTCCCATTTCTGGAATTTCACCATTTATAGTTACGCGTCCTGCCTCAATGAGTTTATCTGCCTCTCTGCGGGAACAGTAGCCAACTTCACTGAGAAATTTGTTGATTCGTTTTAAGTTTTCTGTCATTTGACAAAATTACAAAACTAAGTAGTAATAAAATCTACGATGTGGTTGTTTACTTCTTCAGATCTTAATCCGTGACCAAAACCTTCCGTAGTAATAAGTTTAGACGTTTTGTAAAAGTTTTTAAAATCCTCAGCATCGCTATATGGGATAATTTTATCTCTTTTATCATGAATCAATAACCCTTCAATATCTGAGTTTTCTAAAAACCGAGCTGCATTAAAAAACTCTGGTTTTTTGTTAAAGCGTTCAAACAATAGTGAATTCATTGCATTTGCTACACGATCATTATATGACATCATATTTACATACCTTTCAAATACGCCCAAAAAATTTGAAGGAGCTCCCAATAAAACGAGCTTATTCACTGTTGGGAGTTGATATTTCTTCTGAAAAAAAGCGGTAGACATTCCGCCAACCGAATGCCCAATAACAATATTGGCCTTAAATTTTTTTGCTACGATGTTTATACATTCTGAATATAAGATGGCGTTAAACATCTTTCCGCTAGAATTACCGTGAGCTGGAGCATCCAATGCGACAATATTATAATCTAGTTCTTTAAGTTTTGTGATAAGATCTCTCCATCTAAAACTATTACTTTCCCAGCCATGCGCTAATAACACGGTTTCTTTTTTACCTAACCACCTATAGGTCATTATATTGATGCCTTCGTAATTAATATCTTCTATGAATGCAGTATCTAGAAAGTCCCTTTCAATTTCTTTTAATTTTATTCTACGAGGTTTTGAGAATAGATTTAAAGCGAGTTTCCCTGCAAATCTGGGAGAAATATAGCTTGTTAAATTAATGATTGATCCTATTGTTTTGACTAGAATTTGTTTCATCTACTCTTCTCTGTTTACAAGATCCATAGAAAATGCTGGTGTGCAAATTGCTAAATATTCACACGCCACAGTAAATGGGTTAGAATATTGAACTCTTGTGTTTTTTTCGATTTTTATGGATTGGCCAGCTTCTAAAATGATTGTTTCATCTTCGATGATGAATTGTTTTTTGCCTTTTATAATGTAGGTATATTCATCAAACTCTGGTGTTTGGAAAGGTTCGCTCCAGCCAGCAGGTGCAATCATATGTGCTATACTTATTTTTGAATTTTTATCTGTAGCATTTCCAAAATGTTCTTCTATAAGTTTACCATCAGTGGTGGGAACGACAAAAGGATTTGTTTGTACTTGATATTTTTTTTTGCTCACGTTTTTCAATTTTATAAATTATTTTAGGGGCTTTCTTTTTATTGTTCCACCTCTTAGGTCTTTAACGACATTCATTATGATAAAGGCTTGTTTGTCTATTTTATCAATTTCAGTATTTAATTTTGCTAATTCTAAACGGGTGATGATTATATATATTACAGACTTATCATAATGTGTATTATCATTTTTATAACCTCCTCTTGCAGGATATATTGTGCATGCACGTTCTAGTTTCTCGGTAAGTACTTTTCTAATATCGTCATGAAAATCTGATATAATGGTCACACCAATATATTCTTCAACACCATCAACCACAAAATCTACAGTTTTGGCAGCAGATAAATACGTTAAAATTGCATAAAGCGCAATTTCTACGGATAGTATATAGGCACCAAAAGAAAAGATAATGACATTAATAAGTAAGAGTACATCTCCAATACTAATGCTTAATTTTCTACTTAAATAAATGGCAAGTATTTCTGTGCCATCAATAACACTGCCTCCTCTAATTGCCATTCCAATTCCCAGACCTAGAAAAAAACCTCCAAAGATGGCAATTAGTAATTTGTCTTCAGTAACCACTGGATAATCAACATAATGAACAACTAGAGCTAAAAAAGCGATAGCAATAATGCTTCTTAGTGCAAAGGTTTTATTGATTGTTTTAGTGGCCAATAAAAGAAAAGGAAGGTTCACCAAAATCAATAAAATGCCAAGAGGTAATTTAGTTATGTTTTGGACTAATAGAGAAATACCTGTTGCGCCACCATCTATAAATTGATTGGGAAGCAAGAATCCTTTTAATCCAAAACCAGCAGCAAAAACACCTATAACAATAAAAGCATACTCCTTAATAGTATGGGCCAACTCAACTTCAAGTTTCTTAACAAGTGGATTGATTTCTGATTTTGTTATCGGTTTTGAAGACTTGTTTGCCTCAAGACGCTTTTGCGCAATGTTAACCAGTATTTTAGAAATAAAGGGATTCATAGGTTATACTGGAATTATATTTTGTTCTTTTAGATTAAAACGGAATATTGCCACTTTTCTTAACTGTTATTTTTAGAATTTGTTCCCATCTGTAATTTACCAATGCACAATAAAATATTTTATTTTAGCATTATCTGGTATTTGAACTGCTTCAATATTAAGCGTCATGTCAAATCTCAAATTAGCAGGTAATTCTTTCTTGTCAATAGTAAACGATGCATTTATGTCATTAACAGAAATCACAACAGAGTTGATAAGATTATTGATACTTGAAATTTTGTAAGCATCCTTGATATCCTTAAATGTACTTAACGTAGAAATGCTTTTTTCGGTTTTATATTTTTCACTATAAACTCTAATACTTTCAATTACAGATGTAGAGTCTAATGCTTGTTGAGGAGTGAGACTCAATAATTGTTTTCCATCATTAGAGAAAATATCAATATCAGTGTTTTGACCTGAGAACTCATCACCTCTTACAGACGGTTTTACTATAGAATCATTTGGAAAGGCTAGATCCAAATCCTTAATTTGAGTAGAATCTGTCAAAAGTCCAACATTTTGTTTAGTTATCAAAAATGGATTTTGTTTTTTTTCCGAAGAACAACTTGCTACTGTTAGTGTGACAATGAGAATTAATAAAAGGTTTTTCATAAAGGTTTAAAATAGTTTAAATTTTTATTTGAGCATTTTTGTTAATATACCAAGAACGCTTCGTATTACGGTTGGGCTTGTTAACACTTTAATAAGTGGATTTTGTCTTGTGCTATTGCTTCTTGATCTTGATTCACGCTGTTTGTTTTCTGCTTTTTCTAGAGCCTCTTTTTCTTTTCTTGCTTTTTCCTTAGCTTCTTCTGCTTCAGCAATTTCAATTTTTTTATTGAGCATCTCGTAGGCGCTCTCGCGATCTATTTCTTCATTGTATTTCTTTGCCAGTTTTGATTTGCCCAATAGTTCGCCTAATTCAGAATCTGTCAAAACATCCATTCTGCTCATTGGAGCTCGCATCATTGTTGCAGCCAATGGTGTAGGTTTCCCTTTCTCGTCTAATGCAGAAACTAACGCTTCTCCAATACCTAAAGACGTCAAAACATCTGCAGTATCGTAAAATGCAGTATCAGGATAATTTTGTGCAGTTAGTTTTATGGCTTTTCTGTCTTTTGCGGTAAAAGCTCTTAGGGCGTGCTGTACTTTTAAGCCTAATTGACCCAAAACAGCTTCTGGTACATCGGTTGGATTTTGGGTTACAAAATAAAGACCAACGCCTTTACTACGAATCAATTTCACGATACTTTCAATTTGATTTAGCAAGGCTTTAGACGCTTCATTAAAAATCAAATGTGCCTCATCAATAAATAGTATAAGTTCAGGTCTACCGCTATCGCCTTGTTCAGGAAACGTAGAATATATTTCAGCCAAAAGACTCAACATAAATGTCGAGAATAATTTGGGCTTATCTTGTATATCGGTTAATCTAATAATATTGATATAGCCTCTTCCTTCATTATCAACTCTTAGCAAATCGTCAACTTCAAAGGACGTTTCTCCAAAAAAACGTTCGCCACCTTGCTGCTCGATTTCTACAACTTTTCTAAGTATTGCTCCTGTAGATGCGGTTGAGATTCTTCCGTAGGCATCGCTAAATTCATCTTTGCCTTCTTGGGTAGCGTATTGTAATATTTTTTTGAAATCCTTTAAATCGAGTAGTGGTAGCTTATTGTCATCACAGTATTTGAAAATAACTGCAACAACTCCAGACTGGGTTTCTGTTAAATCTAGAATTCGAGATAACAAAACAGGTCCAAACTCACTAACGGTCGCACGAAGTCTCACACCGTCTTGTTCAGACAATGTCATCACTTCAACAGGAAACGACTTTGGCTCAAAAGGCAATCCAATTTTTTCGTGACGCTCATCAATCTTTGCGTGACCAGGACTTGGTTTTGCCAATCCACTTAAATCACCCTTAATGTCCATTAATAAAACGGGAATTCCTTTTTCGCTCAGATTCTCCGCTAAGACTTGCAGCGTTTTTGTTTTCCCAGTTCCAGTAGCACCAGCAATTAAACCATGTCTGTTCATGGTTTTTAAAGGCACGTTTACAAAGGCATTGGTTAACGTTTCACCGTCCAGCATTGCAGAGCCCAATGTGATGTATTCGCCTTTGTTTGTGTTTCCTTCTGTGATTTCTTTTAAAAAATCGTCGGTTCTACTCATAATTGAAAATTTGCATAAAAATAGTGTAATTTTAAACAAGTATAAAATGTACCAATATGAAAAAAATCTCACTCATTTTTATCTGTATTTTTTTCTTCGGAAACGTATCGTGTGTGGATCGTTCTGTGGAAATCGTCTTCCACAAATCCCACGAACCAAAAAAAGCAGAAGCACCTTTTAGCGATGTAGTTGAGGCCAACGGATTTTTATTTCTTTCAGGGCAAGTAGGCATGAACCACAAATCGAGAACGCTAGTTGAAGGTGGGATAGAAGCAGAAACCAAGCAATGTATAGAAAATATAAAAGCGGTTTTGGAGCATCACGATTCATCTTTGGACAAGGTTGTAAAATGCACGGTGATTTTAAAAGATATCAATGATTTTGGAACTTTCAATGAAATTTACAAAGGCTATTTTCCGAAGAAACCCGCAAGAACTACTTTTGCAGCTTCAGGTTTAGCGGTTGGAGCGCATATTGAAATTGATGTTATTGCTGCAAAGTAAATCTTATCACTAATTACTTTTAACTTATTACTTTTGAACTATCTTTGCACGCTATGACAAGAACAGAACGACAAGAGCTTATAGATAAAGGATTGTTATTGCCTTTGATGGAAGAATTTTATACCATACAAGGTGAAGGATTCCATAAAGGAACTGCTGCCTATTTTGTTAGAATAGGCGGTTGTGATGTAGGCTGCCATTGGTGTGATGTAAAAGAAAGCTGGTTGGCAGAACTACATCCTCCAACAGCTACAGATAAAATTGTTGAAAACGCAGCAAAATATAGTAACACAATAGTTGTTACTGGAGGAGAGCCTCTTACTTGGGATATGGGACCTTTGACAGCGCAATTAAAGGCCAAAGGACTTCAAATACACATAGAGACATCTGGGGCTTATCCCTTAACCGGTATCTGGGATTGGATTTGCTTATCCCCAAAAAAAATGAAGTTGCCAACAGAAGAAGTATATGAGAAAGCTCACGAGCTCAAATGCATCATATACAATAAAGATGACTTTAGATTTGCTGAAGAACAGGCAGCTAAGGTAAATAAAGACTGTATTTTATATTTACAACCCGAGTGGAGCAAGCGTGATAAGGTGGTACCGCAAATTGTAGATTATGTTATGGCAAATCCAAAATGGAAAGTGTCTTTGCAAACGCATAAGTATTTGAATATTCCTTAAGTTCATTATTCAACTCACATAAAATTTTAAATTAAAAGAACCTTTTATTGATAACACTCAGGTTTTTGGTCTATAATAACTGCTTTATGGAAGATGGTTTAATAAATTACTTGTATGTGTAACATATCTAGATTACAGTATCTTATGGATGACACATAGAATTTTAAACTGTTATTAAACATTGTGTTATATTTTTAGTTGATAGAGTTAAATCTTTGATTTTTGGTTGGGTAAATTTGAAAGAAATGCCAAACCTTCAAGAATCGTTTAATAGCGATTTAAAATTAATTTATTAACTAAAAAATCTATGAAAAATATTGAAAATCTTTTTGATTACACCATTGGTCAATTTGAAACTGTTGACCATTTATTAACTATGGGTGTTGGCGCACATTTAGCTGCGTTAGTTTTCTTTTTGGTAATATCGCAGTTAGTTGCACCTAAATATCGAATAGCAACTGCGCTATCTTGTATTGTAATGGTATCTGCTGGTTTAATTTTAGTAAGTCAAGCAGGTATGTGGACTGATGCTTTTGCATTGGAAAATGGTGTATATAAGTTGCAGGATATAACTTTTAACAATGGTTATAGATATGTAAATTGGATGATTACCATACCATGTTTATTAACTCAATTGCTTATAGTGCTTAACTATAATAAAGCACAAATAGTTAAAAAGGCTATTAGTTTAGTGTTACTGGCTTGGGGTATGATTATTACTGGTTACATAGGCCAGCTTTATGAGGTTTCTGATTTAGGTAATCTTTACATTTGGGGAGCAATTAGTACGTTGTTTTTTATTGGTTTGAATTTTATTGTTGGAAAATCGATAGCTGAGCAAAAATCAACTTTAACTCATGGTACTGACAAGACTATTATGAAGGTATTTTGGTTAATGATGTTTGCATGGACATTGTATCCTATTGCATATATGGTACCCGCTTTTATGAATAACGCAGATGGTGTAGTTTTAAGACAGCTTTTGTTTACAGTTGCTGATATTTCATCTAAAGTCATATATGGCTTGATGATAACATATATCGCAATTAGGCAATCTGCGAGTTCTGGATTTATTCCAGCTAGAAAGGCATTAGGCATGGAACCACAATAATTCATGTTCGCTGTTATAAAAAAAATTTTAAAGAGCATAGCGTTAGTACCAATTATACTCGCGCTATGCTTTCTTTTGTTGGCGATTTTATTGATTGTATTTAAAGCATATTCAATTGAAAATTTTGAACATCTTCAAGTTGCAGATAAAGAAGATGCACAATTCGTTTTTGCTTATGTTATAGGAGGTATTTTTACATTGACGATTTTCAGTTATACTATGGTAATGAATGTTCTTAATAGAAATATCAACAATTATTCGCCACGTCTTGTTCCTCTTTTATTATCTGAAAAACATCATCAGATTATTTTAGGCTTTACTTCAGGAACTATAGTTTTTTCAATGGTGTTATCAATATCTACAGTTTCGTCTGGAATAGGGTATCCTGAAATGGGTCCAATTTTAGCAATTGTTTTCTCGATTATCTCGGTATTTCTTTTTATTTATTTTATTCATAGTGTTTCCCAAAGTATACATATTAATCACATTATTCGACAGGTTTTTGATAATACTGAAAAAAATATGGTGAAAAGAGATAGTTTTTATAAAGGTTCCCAATGTGCAAATACTTCAATAGAAACGATCATCTCATATCCTGCAGATAAAGCAGGGAATCTACAAGGATTAGATATTGCAAAATTATTAAAATTAATAAATAAGTTAGATTTCTATATTAGTGTTGAAGCGATCCAAGGTCAATTTGTTTCTAGGGAAGATGTATTATTCAAAAGCAGCGGAGAACTTTCTAATAAAGAAGTTTCCAAAATAAGAAATTGTTTTGCTATTGAAAAAGATGTTGCTTTAGAAGTACCTGATGTTGGATTTCGACATTTGGTTGAAATTGCTGTTAAGGCAATGTCTCCTGCGTTGAATGATCCTGGTACAGCTAAAGATGTATTAGATTATCTATTCCAGTTATTTATAATCCATAAATCGTATAGCTATAATAAGTTCGATGCCATCGAAATTAACCAAAAGGTGGTTGTGAAACATTTATCAACTTCTGAATTGAAGAATCTATGCTACTTAGAATTGCAATATTATTTAAAGGATGATCCTATCTTGTCAAAATATCTGCAACGTGGTTTCTCAAAAATATAACTAAAGATGAGCAATTCGAAAACCTTGAACATTTCCATCTATTTCATAACTTATCTTGTTATAATAATAGGATTTTTTTCAAATTTATCTGATAGCAATCTTTTTCTAAATAAAATATGTATTTTACTAATATTGACGATGGGCTTGATACATGGCTCAAATGATTTGTATTTGCAATCCAAAAGTCATATTATTTCAAAGCTAAAATTGTCCAAAAGAGTGTTTGCCTATTTGATCATTTCTTTAATTTTGGTTTTGGTATTTATATACAAGCCAGCTTTAGCTTTACTGAGTTTCATAATATTTAGCGCGTTTCATTTTGGGGAGCAACAATTATATTTTTTGAAATTGAAAAATAATTTTTTAAGCTATGCACTATATACTAGTTTGGGGTGTCTGATTTTTATTGCACTATTTTTAAACGATTTTAATGAAGTCAAAAAAATTTTTAACTTTTTTCAACTTGAATTATTTGATCAAGAAATTTTTAAAGCAATGGCTGCTTTGTTAATACTTTTGACGAGTAGTTATTTGTTCTCTTTAAATGCAATAAAAGCAATTGAGTTTAAAAAAATGTTAGAGATTTATTTTCAAATGGCAACCTTATTTTTGCTTTTTTATTCAACTAGTTTATTAGCTGCCTTTACATTTTACTTTGTTTTTTGGCATAGTTTACCTTCAATATATAGTCAGATAAACTCTTTGAGGAGAAATGATTCAAATTATAATATCTTCTCTTATATAAGGAATTCATCGGTAGTTTATAGTATAAGTATTATTTCAATAATCTTAATATTTATATTGTCAGCTAATTTTGAATTATTGATGAAAATTTTAATAATTATTTCAGCATCGATCACAATTCCACACATCCTCACAATCTCACAATTTTACAAGGGTAATTCATCTTAGGTAAAAAAAAATCTGACTAATTTAATAGCCAGATTTATAATGTCAGTTTTAAAAAAAACTCTATTTTGTAAAAGGAATAGCAACTCTAGTTTTATCCCATCCTAAATGCATGTGAACTCCATCTTTGGCTTCTGTAAACGTGATACTAAATGCTTCTAAAGATTCTTCACCCTCTGTCACTGGCACAGCTAGTCTGGCAACATCATTTTCTTGCTTGTAAAAATAACTTCCCCAAACATTTAAATCTTTACTTACGATTGCTGTCCATTCTTTTTCTCCAGGAATAACATATAATGTATACGTTCCAGGAGCAATTTTACTATCTCCTAAAGCCATAGTTGTGTAAAGCGTTAATTCTGCAGCTTCATTAGCTCCAGTTCTCCAAACATCACCATTTGGTGCTAATTTTTCTAAGGAGCGACCATTTAATTGAGGTCTGCTATAAACAACTTTGATTAGCTTATTTGCATCTTTGTAACTAGTTGGAAAAGACGCTGCATCCATTGGGCTTTTATCCATTGGTGCAAACTCTTGTGCTTTTACTTGTATTGAAATAAATAGTATAAAAGCCATTGCAATAGTTGAAATAATTGATTTTGTTTTCATGTTTTGTTTTAGTTTTAATGAATTGTTTAAAGATAAACCTCACTGGTCTATTTTACAATGTCTAAAGTCGTAAACTGTTGTTAAAGTTTACAGTATTTAAATAATCTGTAAATTTATAAAGGATTACTATTTCAGTATGATATAAAATTAGGTTTTTTAGTTTTAATTTGTAACCATTAATTGTTTTTATGTTTTATATATGTAATTCTAAACTCATATTTGTCCTATCAAAGTAAAATTAAAAAATTAAAATATATAGATTATGTGCGGAATTGTATGTGCGTTTGAACTAAAACAAAAATCAGATGATTTAAGACCTCAAATTCTTGAAATGGCTAAAAGTATTCGACATAGAGGTCCAGACTGGAGCGGTATTTATAGCGATGAAAAAGCAATATTGGCGCATGAGCGTTTGGCTATCGTTGACCCAGCATCTGGTAAGCAGCCACTTTTTAGTCCTGATAAGAAACTCATATTAGCAGCAAACGGAGAAATTTATAACCATAGAGCATTACGTAAACAATTTCCAGATTATAAGTTTCAGACTGAAAGTGATTGCGAAGTCATTTTAGCCTTGTACCAAGAAAAGGGAGCAGATTTCGTTGATGAAATGAACGGGATCTTTGGATTTGCAATTTACGATACCGAAAAAGATGAATACTTCATTGCTCGCGACCACATGGGAATTATTCCATTATATATCGGTTGGGACCAAAACGGTACTTTTTATGTCGCTTCGGAATTAAAAGCGCTAGAAGGTGTTTGTACAAAAATTGAATTATTTCCTCCAGGTCATTATATGTCAAGCAAAGATGGAAAATTCGTAAAATGGTACGTTCGCGATTGGACAGATTATGACGCTGTAAAAGATAACGAAACAAGTATCGCCGAGGTGAAAAGAGCTTTAGAAGCAGCAGTTCATAGACAATTGATGAGTGATGTGCCATACGGTGTACTCCTTTCAGGCGGATTGGATTCTTCGGTAACCTCTGCAATTGCCAAAAAATATGCGCAAAAGCGTATTGAGAGCGATGATAAGTCTGATGCTTGGTATCCGCAGTTACATTCATTTTCCGTAGGATTGGAAGGGTCTCCAGATTTGGCAGCAGCTCAAAAGGTTGCAGACCATATTGGCACTGTTCACCACGAAATAAAATTTACAATTCAAGAAGGTTTAGATGCGATAAAAGATGTTATCTATAACATAGAGACCTATGATATTACTACGATAAGATCATCAACGCCAATGTATCTAATGGCTCGAGTGATTAAATCTATGGGGATTAAAATGGTATTGTCTGGAGAAGGAGCAGACGAGATTTTTGGTGGCTACCTATACTTTCATAAAGCGCCAAATGCACGTGAATTTCATGAAGAAACCGTTCGTAAACTGGATAAACTGCATATGTACGATTGTTTAAGAGCAAATAAAAGTTTAGCTGCTTGGGGAATTGAAGGACGTGTGCCATTTTTAGATAAAGAATTTATGGACGTTGCCATGAGAATCAATCCTCAGGATAAAATGATCAATGGAGAGCGTATGGAGAAATGGGTAATTCGTAAGGCATTTGAAGACATGTTACCAGAAAGTGTCGCTTGGAGACAAAAAGAGCAATTTAGTGATGGAGTAGGTTACAGTTGGATTGATACTTTAAAAGAGGTCGTTAATAAAGAAGTGACTGATGAGCAAATGGAAAATGCAAAATTCCGTTTTCCAATCCAAACTCCGCAAAACAAAGAAGAGTTTTACTACCGTTCAATATTTGAGGGGCATTTTCCTAGTGATGCAGCAGCAAGGAGTGTGCCTCAAGAAGCAAGTGTGGCTTGCAGTACAGCAACAGCTTTAGAATGGGATGAGGCATTTAAAAACATGAACGAACCCTCAGGAAGAGCAATCTCAAACGTTCACGATAAGGCTTATGCAAAAGCATAAATGATATTCAAAATTTGATTAAATAGAAAAAAAGACCAATGGAGACATTGGTCTTTTTGTTTTCTTCGGAAATTTGATCATGTTCAGATTTATCTTCCAATTTAAGACGTATTTTTCCGAATTTAGAAAAAATGAAGACTTCAAAATCTTACGTATAACGAATTTGATTGATTTAGCACATTTCCGAAGATGTTAAAAAACAACAAAATCTATTTTAAGGGTGTTTTTAGAGCTTTTAAGACCGTTTTTAGAAATTAACAAATGTTGATAATTATTGGAGTCAATCGATGAAATGCTTTCAAAATGCTCCAAGTTTTCTTATCTTTGTTTGTACTCGAAGAGATGCTACGCGCATCTTTTTTTGTGAAGTATAATCTTGAAATTTTATACTAACTAAAACTACATATTTCAAAATAGACAAATTTATGAGCGAGAAAAGAGAAGAGTTTAATAAGGATAATTATTCGGCCGATAGTATTCAGGCCCTAGAGGGAATGGAGCACGTACGCATGCGTCCATCGATGTATATTGGTGATGTTGGTACACGTGGTTTACACCATTTGGTTTATGAGGTTGTTGATAACTCAATAGATGAGGCGTTAGCTGGTCATTGTGATAATATTACAGTAATTATAAATGAGGATAATTCAATTACTACGGAAGATGACGGTCGTGGTATACCTGTAGATTTACACAAAAAAGAAGGAGTCTCTGCATTAGAAGTTGTAATGACTAAGATTGGTGCTGGTGGTAAATTTGATAAAGACTCTTATAAGGTTTCTGGAGGATTACACGGTGTCGGTGTAAGTTGTGTTAACGCTTTATCTGAACACTTAAAAGCTACCGTGTATAGAAAAGGAGAGGTTTGGGAACAAGAATATGAACGCGGTAAAGCAATGTATCCGGTAAAAAAGGTGGGTACGACAGACAAACGAGGAACCATTGTTACATTCAAGCCAGATCCAACGATCTTTACCCAAACTTTAGAGTATAGTTATGATACGTTGGCATCTCGTTTACGAGAACTTGCTTATTTAAATAAAGGAATAACCATTCACCTTATTGATAAACGTTATAAAAAAGAGGATGGAGAATTTGAGGGAGAAACATTTCACTCTGAAGAAGGTCTTAAAGAATTTATCAAGTTTTTAGATGGAAACCGTGAACCTTTAATAAAGGAAGTTATTGCTTTTGAAGGAGAGAAAAATGGCGTACCTGTTGAGGTTGCCATGATCTATAATACATCCTATGCAGAAAATTTACATTCCTATGTAAATAACATCAATACGCACGAAGGTGGAACGCACTTATCTGGTTTTAGAAGAGGTTTGACGCATACGCTTAAAAAATATGCAGATTCTTCTGGAATGTTGGATAAATTAAAATTTGATATTCAAGGCGATGATTTTCGTGAAGGTTTGACAGCCATTATTTCGGTAAAGGTTCAAGAGCCACAGTTTGAAGGACAAACAAAAACAAAACTAGGTAACAGAGAAGTATCTGCATCTGTAAGTCAGGCAGTATCTGAAATGTTGACCGATTATCTCGAGGAGCATCCAGAAGATGCAAAAACAATTGTCCAAAAAGTAATCTTGGCTGCACAAGCACGTCACGCTGCACAAAAAGCCCGTGATATGGTGCAACGTAAAACGGTTATGAGTATTGGTGGTTTGCCTGGTAAATTAAGTGACTGTTCTGAGCAAGATCCTACAAAATGCGAAGTGTTTCTTGTTGAGGGAGATTCAGCAGGAGGAACAGCAAAACAAGGTCGTGATAGAGCTTTTCAAGCCATTCTCCCATTACGTGGTAAGATTTTAAACGTGGAGAAAGCCATGTCACATCGTGTTTTTGAAAACGAAGAAATCAAAAATATTTTTACAGCACTCGGTGTAACCATTGGTACAGAAGAAGATAGTAAAGAACTTAATTTAACAAAATTACGATACCATAAAGTAGTGATTATGTGTGATGCCGATATTGATGGTAGTCACATTGAAACCCTAATTTTGACATTCTTCTTTAGATATATGAAAGAATTGATAGAAAACGGTCACATTTACATCGCAACGCCACCTTTGTATTTAGTTAAAAAAGGTGCTAAAAAGCAATATGCTTGGAGTGATGAAGAGCGTTCAAGAATCATGAATGAATTTGGAGAAAATAGCAAGATCCAGCGTTATAAAGGTCTTGGTGAAATGAATGCTGAGCAATTATGGGATACAACCATGAATCCAGAATTCAGAACATTACGACAAGTTCAAATTGATAATGGGGTAGAAGCAGATCGTATTTTCTCAATGTTAATGGGTGATGAAGTACCGCCTCGTAGAGAGTTTATCGAGAAAAATGCAATTTATGCAAATATTGATGCATAATATCATTTAAAAATAGTTCGCTATAATTGGCGAAAAGAAACTAAAGCAAAAGCAACTACGTATTATATGTAGTTGCTTTTTTTCTTCAGAAGAAAAGTCAGAAATCTAAAATATCAGAAAATAGGAATTAAAGCGTTATATATTAAGTTTCAATACATTTACAATCCAAATAAAATATCTTAACCTATGAAAAAAATAGTTATTACCATTGTAGCATGTCTTGTTATAGTATCTGTAAGAGCTCAAGAAAACGTAAACGATTTACTGGCAGCAGGTGTTTCTGACGCGCAACGTTTTACTCAGGATTATATGGCTCCAGCTTCGGAAGGTTTAGCCTATGGTATCAATAATGGCTGGTTCAATAACGCGAAATCACCAAAGAGATTTAATTTCCAACTGTCTGTAATTGGTAATGTAGGATTTATAAATGATGATAAAAAATCATTTCAAATGAATGCTGCAGATTATGAGAACATTAGGTTTGAGGATGGTAGTGGCTCAAAAATGGTGGCTACTGCTTTAGGAAATAATGATCCTGATGTGAGAGTCATTATTACCTATGACGATCCGCTTTTTGGAAGTCAGGAAACAGAACTCGTATTGCCAACTGGAATTGGTTCAGAAGGTGTCAATCTAATACCGACTGGATTTTTGCAAGCTAGCTTTTCGCCTTTTAAAGGAACTCAACTTATTGGTAGATTTATTCCGAAGATAGAAACAGAGGATGCAAAATTAGGCTTATATGGAATTGGTTTACAACAAGAATTTACGAGTTGGTTACCTGCAGATAAAGTGTTGCCAATAGCAGTTTCGGGACTTGTAGCATACACACATTTGGATGGAAGCTACGATTTTACGGATGCAGAATTTGTAGATGGCGAAAACCAACGTGTAGAGACCGATATGAATACGGTTTTGCTTCAATTAATAGTAGGCACAAAATTAAAGATCATCAATTTTTATGCAGGTTTGGGTTATATCACAGGAAGTTCAACAACAGATCTTTTGGGAACGTATAGGGTAACCGATGGGTTCTTGTTTTCAGAAGAAATAAATGACCCGTTCTCGGTAAAGCATGACATTTCTGGAATAAGAGGGACTTTGGGTGCTAATTTAAAAGTTGGTTTTTTTGGCTTAAATGCAGATTATACAATTGCAGAATTTGATAGTGCCACTTTGGGGATCAACTTCTCTTTCTAAATCAAGATCTTAAATCATAAATTATTCTAAAAGCATAAGATTTTCTCTTATGCTTTTTTCGTTAACACTGTTAAAATTTGTAATTTTACGTTCTTAATAATCAACACAATTTAAAAATAAAATATATGAAGGTTACAGTAGTTGGAGCAGGAGCAGTTGGCGCAAGTTGCGCAGAATACATTGCAATCAAGGATTTTGCAAGTGAAGTCGTTTTGTTGGACATCAAAGAAGGTTTTGCAGAAGGTAAAGCAATGGATTTAATGCAAACAGCATCACTAAACGGTTTTGATACCAAAATTACAGGTGTTACTAATGATTATTCTAAAACTGCAGATAGTGATATTTGTGTCATTACTTCTGGGATTCCACGTAAGCCAGGGATGACTCGTGAAGAATTGATCGGTATTAATGCAGGTATTGTAAAAACAGTATCATCCAGTTTGATTGATCACTCTCCAAATACTATTATTATTGTTGTTAGTAACCCAATGGATACAATGACCTATTTAGTGCACAAAACAACCAATTTACCAAAAGGTAAAATTATTGGTATGGGTGGAGCATTGGATTCTGCACGTTTTAAGTACAGATTGGCAGAAGCTTTAGGAGCACCTATTAGTGATGTTGACGGTATGGTAATTGGTGGACATAGTGATACTGGTATGGTGCCATTAACACGTTTAGCTACTAGAAACTCTGTGCCAGTATCTGAGTTTATTTCCGAAGATAGATTGAATCAAGTCTTGGAAGATACCAAAGTTGGTGGTGCAACATTAACCAAATTATTAGGTACTTCTGCTTGGTATGCTCCTGGAGCTGCGGTAAGTGGATTGGTTCAGGCGATTGCTTGTGACCAAAAGAAAATTTTCCCATGTTCTACACTTTTAGAAGGTGAGTACGGGCTAAATGACCTTTGTATTGGAGTGCCAGTGGTTTTAGGACGTAACGGTATTGAGTCTATTGTGGACATAAAATTGAACGATGCAGAGAAATCACATATGAAAGAAAGTGCAGAAGGTGTTAAAAAAACTAACGATTTATTAGAATTGTAATCACAACGCATTTTTAAATACATTAAAGGCTATCATAATAATGGTAGCCTTTTTTAATTTATTCAAAATTATACTTTAAGTTTTCTACGGAAACACACCACCACAATACAAATTCGTTAACGCTCTTGGGATAAACGACGAACTGTAAACCTGCTTTCTTTATTTTTTATATATTTGGCGCATGAAATCGAGATGGTACATTAGTATTCTCATAATTACACTAACCTTATTAGGTGGCTTTGCGAGCAAACAGCAAACAGCTTCGCCTAATCAGGAGATTGTACTTCAGTTTTCTTCGGAAAATGTCTCGATCCAAGATACCAAAAATGCAATTGAGAATGTTAAGGAACAGTTGGAGATCGCTGGTATTAGTACTGTTGAAGTTCAATCACTTAAAGATGGTCAATTACGTTTAACATACTTTAGCAATTCTGATGTTGAGAGCATCAAAATACTCTTATCTACTGCTTGTGATCTGGATTATGTTTCTAACGAAAACAAATCATCAAAGCCACCTTCCGAAGAAAAAATAATCACTTATGATGTTGATGTTTATGAAATTCAGCAAGGTAATGACCTTTCTGAGCTGGATGGTAAACTGGCATTAGAAACCAAAGCAGAGTACGACCGTTTCTTTAATCCGCATGTATTTGGAGCTACAGAAAACATACAAATTGATACTAAAGAATGTATCGAGAAGGTTGCTTACAAATTACATAAATCTGTTGCTATTGCAATAGATGATACGTCTTATAAAATCCCTGAAGTTCGCGCGGGACCTACAGTTTAAAGAATCGTTAGCTGTCAGTTGTATGACAGGTTTAGATTCAGCACATTTCCGAAGAAATAGGTATCAAATCACTGTTTATCTATTCATTTTAAAATTTCATATTACATAAAAAAAACAATTGTCAGGTTACGTGTAAATTATATATTTGCGCGGTCGTTTTAAAACAGAAACGGAATTAAAATTTGACTTAAATATTTAAATAATGCAAAACAAAGGATTAGTAAAGTTATTTGCAGTGTTATTTGGATTGGTGAGTATTTACCAATTATCATTTACCTTCAAAAACAACCAAATTGACAACGCTGCAGAAACGTATGCAGAAAGTAAGTTCGATGAACCAGATGCTGTAAATGAGGCTGAAGTTCGTTATTTAGACTCTATAGCTAACGTAGAGGCTTACGATATAGGAATTGCAACTTTTACAGGTAAAGAAGTAAAGGAAAAGGCAATGAACCTTGGTCTTGACCTTAAAGGTGGGCTTAATGTAATTCTTCAAATTTCTGTAAGGGATATATTGGTAGGATTATCAAACAACAGTAAAGATCCAGCGTTTAACAAAGCGCTTATTGATGCTGAGGAAATCCAGAAAGATGCACAAGAATCATATCTTGAATCATTTTTTACAGCTTGGGAACAAGTTAAGGGTGACCAAAAATTAGCATCTCCAGATATTTTTGCTAATAAAGATATGGATGGGATTATAGATATCAACTATTCAGATTCAGAAGTAAGAAGTAAATTAGAAGAAAAAGTGGATGAGTCTATCGTGTCTGCTTTTGAGGTATTGCGTAAGCGTATTGACCAGTTTGGTGTCACGTCTCCAAATATTCAGCGTTTAGGAAACTCTGGACGTGTATTGGTAGAACTACCAGGTGTTAAGGATATTAAGCGTGCAACAGAATTAATTACAACAACCGCACAATTACAATTTTGGGATGTTGATAATGGACAATCATTAGGTAATTTCTTTGCATTAACAAACGAAACATTAAGAAACAAACTTGGTGTTAACGAAGCGCAAGAAGCTACAGAGGTTCAAGATTCTACTGCTACAGGTGATACCGATTCTACAGTTGATGATTTATTGGGAGATACAACAACAGATTCTACAGATGTAGCTGCTGTGAACCCAATTGGAGATTTAGTAGCTCCAGTAAGAAGCCAAGGTATTTTCGCTATTAAATTAGAGGATAAAGAAAAGTTAGCATCTTACTTAAATATGCCAGAAGTACGTGCAAACTTACCAGCAGAGGCACGTTACACAAAATTTGCTTTTGGTTTACCTGTAATAGATGAAGAAACTGGTTTAGAAACTGTTGATGTTTATGCATTAAAAGGAAATAGAGATGACGAACCAGAATTAAGTGGAGGTGTTGTTACAGATGCTCGTCAATCTTATACGCAAACAAATAAGCCATCTGTGTCTATGCAGATGAATGCAAAAGGATCTAAAGTTTGGGAAGAAATGACCGGAAGAGCAAATGCTCAAGGGACTAAAATTGCAATCGTTTTAGATGATATTGTATATTCTGCACCAACAGCTTCTAGTGGAGCAATTTCTGGTGGAAATACTGAAATCTCTGGAAACTTTACAGTAAAGGAAGCAGAAGATTTAGCTAACGTTTTAAGAGCTGGTAAATTACCTGCAAGAGCTGAAATTATCCAGGCAGACCAAGTTGGACCTTCATTGGGACAAGAAGCTATTGAAAGTGGTTCTAAATCATTTTTAATTGCATTGGCTTTAGTATTGCTTTGGATGGTTATGTACTACGGTAAAGCAGGTGTCTTCGCAGATATTGCTTTGTTGTTAAACATTTTATTGATTTTCGGTGTATTATCAGGATTAGGAGCAGTATTGACATTACCTGGTTTAGCTGGTATTGTTTTAACCATTGGTATGTCGGTAGATGCGAACGTACTTATATTTGAGAGGATCAGGGAAGAACTCGGTAAAGGAAAATCGCAAAAAGAAGCGGTTAAAGATGGTTTTGCAAATGCATTATCTTCAATCTTAGATGCAAATATTACAACTGGTTTAACTGCCTTGATATTATTCGTTTTTGGAACAGGACCTATAAAAGGTTTTGCAACAACGTTATTAATTGGTATTCTAACCTCTTTATTTACTGCAATTTTTATTACTCGTTTATTAGTAGACTGGTATGTAAACAGCGGTAAAAAACTAGATTTCTCTACATCTATAACTAAGAACTTATTCCAGAATAACAATATTAACTTTATTAGCAAACGTAAGGTTGCTTATATCATTTCTGGTATTTTAATATTAGTGAGTTTAGGTTCTTTGTTCACTAATAAACTAGATCAAGGTATTGATTTTGTTGGAGGTAGAACATACCAAGTACGTTTTACGGAAGCAGTTAATTCAGAGGAGGTTGCTGCAGATTTAACTTCAGTATTCAATAGTGTTGAGGTGAAGACAATTGGTAGTCCAAACCAACTTAAAATTTCTACCAAATATAAGGTAGATGAAAATTCAGTTGAAGCAGACGAAGAAGTAAAAACTAAGTTGTTTAACGGATTGCAATCTTATTTGCCTGCAGGAGAGACATTCAAAGATTTTTCCGAAGGAAGAGATGACGTAGGTATCGTGCTTTCCAGTAAAGTAAGTCCAACAATTGCAGATGATATTAAAAGAGAATCCCTTTTTGCGGTCTTAGGCTCGCTATTGGTGGTGTTCTTGTATATATTGTTCCGTTTCAAGAAATGGCAATTCTCAATTGGTGCAGTAGCAGCAGTGTTTCATGATGTGATTATAGTATTGGGTATTTTCTCATTACTTTATAAGTTCATGCCATTTAGTATGGAAATCGATCAAGCTTTCATCGCAGCAATCCTTACCGTAATTGGTTACTCGCTTAATGATACCGTTGTTGTATTTGATAGAATTAGAGAGGAACTTGCAGAACGTGGCGGATTCAAAGGTGGAAAAAACATTAACGCAGCCATAAACAGCACGTTGAGTAGAACCTTAAATACATCATTAACAACATTAGTGGTGTTATTGGCAATGTTCATTTTTGGTGCAGAATCTCTTAGAGGTTTATTATTTGCATTGATAGTTGGTGTCGTAGTTGGTACATACTCTTCAGTATTTATAGCAACACCTTTAATGTATGATACGTTAAAGAATAAAGGGGTTGATCCTTTAAAAAAAGAAGAGGAGATTAAATAATTCCCATTCACATATTTTATAAAAACCATTTCTTCGGAAATGGTTTTTTTATGCTTTTATTCTTCGGAAATTTTATTGTTTTTGAAATTTAGTTCAACAGTAATAACAATAAGATTTTTATATCTTACAGATGTAAAGATTTCTAGCATGCTTAAAATAGTACTTACAATTCTTTCGGTTTTGGTATTATCATTTTCGAATGCGCAAAGTGGAGAAAAACCAGAACCTGAAAAATATAGAACCAAATTTAAAGATGTATTATTCTCACCAGGAATAATTGTTCAGCATGAAACATTTTTAGAGTTTAACATATCTGTTGGTGAAGTGACAGCCATAAATGATAAGATTCCAATTATAGGTTTTGAAGGATTGAGATTAGGGTTTGAAACCAATTTGAGAGATGGTAAAGATCATACAATAGCGCCAAAAATTGGATATGAAATTTCGGTGACGGTATTTTCAATACGACTATCTGCAGTGAATTATTTTCAGAATGGAAATTCAGAATTTAGACTTCTTCCAGAAATTGGCATAAGTTTAAATGGTTGGGCAAATCTTACTTATGGCTACGGAATCCCTTTTAATAACGGAAATCTTAACAACGTAAGTTCTCACAGAGTGGGATTAAGCTTTAATTTAGATAAGCGCTTAAGTAATGCTTTATTTGAGAATTAATCTATAGATTTAAATTCAATTAAATCGCCCTTTTGTAGAGTCCATTTGTCACTCAAACCAGCATTAACTTCGAGAACATATTTTGCGGGAGCTTCAGATGGTAGAGACGTTTCGTTCATAGGTTGCGCATTTTTTTGAATGCTAACAATGGTTTTGTCTTCAGCAATAAAAATAATATCCAAAGGGATTTCAGTGTTCTTCATGTAAAATGCGCGAAAATCGGTATCTGGAAAAATAAATAGCATGCCTTGCGTATTTTTCATACTTGAGCGGTACATCAAACCAGTTTGGGTAGCATACTCATCATCTGCAATCTCGATATCCAGAGATACCAATAAAGAATCTGTAGTCGCTTTTTTAAGTTGAAGTTCACCCTCCTTTTTAAACGTGATTTCCACTTTTTTTACTTCGGAAGATTTGCGCTCTTCCTTACATGACGAGAGTTGCAGGGCAACGCTTCCGAAGAAAAAACAAATCATAATCCTTAAAGCAGCATGTTTCATTTCTAGCTCAATTTCGTTTTTGGCTTGTAAATAAACATGAAATATAAACCGATAAGTACAAACGGAATACTTAGCATTTGACCTGTGTTTAGACCAAATAGTGTGAAATATTCGTCGCCTTGAGGTTCTTTGACGAATTCCACGAAAAACCTAATAGACCAAAGCATGACCAAAAATAATCCAAATAGGAACCCTTGTTGCTCGCTCTTTTTAGTTTTCCAGTAGAAATACCATAATGCCAAAAACACAAAAATATAACTTCCCGCTTCGTAAAGTTGAGCAGGATGTCTTGGGAAATTCTCACCTAAATCTTTAAATACGACTCCAAAATCACTTCCAGTTGGCTTACCAATAATTTCCGAATTTATAAAATTACCCAATCTCACAAATACTGCTCCAGAGGCTACTGGTATTACTACGCGATCGAGAATCCAAAGTACCGTTTTGTGTAATACTTTTTTATTGTATATGTACATGGAGATAATCATGGCGATGGCAGCACCATGACTGGCCAAACCTTGAAAACCTGTAAATTCAAATCCGCCTTTAAATTTAAAAGGGAGAAAAATGCTGAAAAAGTCTTCTCTGATTAATTCTGGTTGGTAAAAAATAACATGACCCAATCGTGCTCCCAGCATAATCCCAATAACAGCATAAATAAAAAGTGAATCTAAAGACGCTTCTCCTTGACCCTCGTTTTTGTAAATGCGTTTCATGATTTGCAATCCAATAATAAAGGCAAGAATCCACATCACACTGTAATAATGTAATGTAAAAAATCCTAAATCTAATCCTTTTGAAGGATCCCAAACCATATCAAGAGCAATCATACTATTTAATTTTGAAGGGATAAAGATACTATTATTGAATAAACTAGAGATGTTGTTAAGATAGTTTTAATCTTCTTTTTCTGGAACAGGGTCGTATCCAGATCTTCCTCAAGGCGCTGGAGCGAAAAAGAAAATGTACAGTGTACATTTTTAGCGATCAGGCGAGCTGGCGCGCATGCAAATTTTTAGTTGTCATCCTTCTCAGGTACTGGATCATATCCCGATCTTCCCCAGGGATGACAACTAAAAATTCTGATTATGGACAATCTTCCGCCTTTCCATAATCCATGTTTTTCTAAAGCTTCTTTAGTGTACTGGGAACATGTAGGTTGAAATCTGCAACTTGCAGGCGTTAATGGTGAAATCAAGGTTTGATAGACTTTAATCAAGAATAAAAAGGGAGCTACTAAAAAACGCTTCATGATTAATTTGTAGAAAACGTTGTCCCATCCTTACCATCATTTAATTGAATACCTTTTGCAGCCAGTTCATCACGTATTTTGTCTGACATCGCAAAATCCTTATTGGCACGTGCTTCTTGACGCAGTTGGATTAAAAGCTCCACAGCACCAGAAAGTTTTTCCGTTCCTGTATTTGATTTAGCAGAATTTTCTAACCCTAAAACATCATATGTGAAGTCTGTCATGGTTTTTTTAAGGAGTTCTAGATCTTCCGAAGATAAAGAGGCATCGCCAGTTTTTATCTGGTTGACCCATTTAGCAGCTTCAAAGAGGTGCGCTATTAAAATAGGGGAATTAAAATCGTCATTCATCGCATGATAACAGTTTTGACGCCATGCTTTAATATCATAGGTCGAATTTACACCAGCATGTAGTTCGTCAAGAAGATGAACAGCATCCATTAATCTATGAAACCCTTTTTCACTCGCCAATAAACCATCATCGGTTAAATCTAAAACGCTTCGGTAAGAGGATTGAGCATTAAAAAATCGAATAACGCTCGGGCTAAATCCTTTAGACATGATATCGTTTTTACCGGAAATCAATTCCGCAGGATTGATAATATTACCAGTGGATTTAGACATACGTTGTCCGTTCATTTGCAACATATTGGCGTGCATCCAATAATTTACGGGAGCGAAGCCTTTTGCAGCTTCACTTTGTGCGATTTCACATTCGTGGTGCGGGAATTTTAAATCCATTCCGCCACCATGAATATCAAAATTGTCGCCTAAATATTTGGTGCTCATTGCAGTACATTCTAAATGCCAACCTGGGAAACCATCACTCCAAGGTGAGGGCCAACGCATGATGTGTTGCGGTTCGGCACGTTTCCAAAGTGCAAAATCCTGCGGATTCTTTTTATCACTCTGCCCATCTAAAGCTCTCGTGTTGTGGATGAGGTCTTCGAGTTTGCGCTTGCTTAAAATTCCGTAGTTATTCGTTTCATTAAATTTATGAACATCAAAATAGACCGATCCATTGACCACATACCCAAAACCATTATCTATAATGGTTTTAATAAGTTCAATTTGCTCGATGATATGTCCAGTAGCAGTTGGTTCAATACTTGGCGGTAAAAAATTAAACGTGTTTAACGTGTTGTGAAAATCTACGGTGTAGCGCTGCACGACTTCCATTGGTTCAATCTGCTCTAAACGTGCTTTTTTGGTAATTTTATCTTCACCAACATCTGCGTCATTTTCTAAATGTCCTGCATCTGTAATATTTCTAACATACCGCACTTTATAGCCTAAATGCTTTAAGTAACGAAACACCATATCAAATGACATAAATGTTCTCACATTCCCCAAATGTACATTGCTATATACTGTAGGGCCACAAACGTACATGCCTACATATCCTTTTTCTATAGGTTCAAAAGTGTCTTTTTTTCCGCTAAGGGTATTGTAAATTTGGATAGTTTGCTCCTCGTACAAGTGCATAGTGCTAGGTTTTTAAAGGTCTTTTTCTATTCTGAAATGTGCTCATGCAGTCAAAGCTAACATTTTATTTCTTCTTCGGAAATTGGAATCCTTAAAAAGTAGTATCTAAATTGATATAATCTAAAAACTCACGTTTGGTTTCCTTATTTTTAAATTGCCCACCAAACTCTGAAGTTACTGTGCTGCTATCTACATCTCTAATGCCTCTTGAATTAACACATAAATGTTTTGCGTCAATAACGCAAGCAACATCTTGAGTATTGAGAACATCTTGAAGTTCTTTAACGATTTGAATAGTCAAACGCTCTTGTACTTGTGGGCGTTTTGCAAAATAATCTACGATTCGATTCATTTTGGAGAGTCCCACAACAGTACCATTTGATATATAGGCAACATGTGCTTTACCAACAATAGGGAGTAAGTGGTGCTCACAAGTAGAATAAACGGTAATGTTTTTCTCTACGAGCATTTCACCATATTTATATTTATTCTCAAAGGTGGATGCGCTAGGTTTTTTAGCAGGATCGAGTCCTCCAAAAATTTCATTCACGAACATTTTGGCAACTCTATTAGGAGTTCCCTTTAGGCTATCATCGGTTAAATCAAGACCTAACGTTTCCATAATATGTCTTACGTCATCTTTAATGATATCTATTTTTTCTGGTGATGTTAATTTGAAGGCATCATTTCGCAAAGGGGTTTCAAAAGATGATCCTACATGGTTATCACCAATGGCATCATGATTTTGAATGTCTTTTTCTATTTTCATTTGTTAAATTCCGAAGTAAAGAGTATTACTTTTTTTTAAAAATTACAATTCTTTCCTAAAAAGGAAATGCAAAGATAAGCAATAAAAAAAATATGAATGTAGGGTAGGAGTTTTTTAATTTAAGATGTTCTATACCTATAATCGATATGTCTTTACATGATATCCGATTTAACAGTTTATTTACTAAAATTTTCTTAAATTCCGCTTCTCAAAAAAAATAACTACTAATGAATTCAAAATCACTGTTTCCCTTAATTATGATGCTAACGTTATTAGTGTCAATTTCAACGTTTTCGCAATCCAGAAAACAAAATTTTGTAAACTATAACTCAAATGTCGATGCACCATTAACAAATAGTGAGATGGATTTGATAACTGAAGTTTATGGTGAAACTGCGAACGACAATATTCTTGATAAGCCTCAAAGGTTAAAGGATGTAAAAAATATTCTGCGTAATAGAGTTGAGATTAAAAACGTCCCAAATGTTAGAGACCAAAAACCTTGTACATTATTGTCTGAGGTACCATTAATGGATTATTACGTTTCTAACTTACAAAGAGATACGAATTTTAACCCTCAAAATTTCAACCCATTAAAGTATTTGTTTAATTACTATTCTTATGGGACCCATATGTACCGAGTTGATAATACTAATTACTTTATTATTATCAAATCTCAGCATAAATAAAAAAGATTAATTATCCATTTACACTATAAGCTATGAAAAAGGCATTCCTCATAATTTTTACATTCATTTCATTTCATACATTCGCACAGGATATTATCATGCAAAATGGTACTGTTACAGGCTGCTCAGGAACATTTTATGATTCTGGAGGAGCTGGAGGTGCATATTCCAGTAATGAGGATTTGGTATTAACTATATGTCCAGATTTACCAGGCCAATTGGTTACATTAGATTTTACCGTATTTAGTACACAATTGGGAGCAGATGTCATGACCATTTATAATGGTGATAGTGTGGCTTCTCCAGCATTTGGTACTTTTGATGGAGCTGCAGGCCCAGGAAGTGTTACAGCTACAGAGGATAACGGTTCTGGTTGTTTAACGATTCAATTTACATCAGACGCTGCTGGTACAACTACTGGTTGGGCGGCAACTGTTTCTTGTTTTACACCTTGTCAAACGATTGTGTCACAATTGGACTCCGCAACACCTGCTCCAAATGGAGATGGTTATATTAGAGTATGTCCTAATGAGGAAATTACTTTAAACGGTAGTGGAGACTTTGAGTTTGATGGTGCAGGTGCTACTTACGAATGGGATTTAGGAGATGGTAATACTGTTGCAGGTCAAACAGCTACATTTTCTTATGATACACCAGGCGTTTACATCGTAAATTTAAATATTAGGGATGCCAATACAGACTCAGATCCTTTAGGGTGTTCTAATACCAATTTAATAAACCAAGTGATTCAAGTGGCAACAGAACCTAGTTTTTCAGGAACGGGAGCTGCAAATAATGATTTGTGTTTTGGAGAAACAACAACGATTGACGGTGTGGTTACTCCAACACTTTTCGCAAACGATTGTACGCCACCTGTAAGTGGAACTACTTTTTTACCAGATGGCTCTGGTGCTGTATATACAACATGTATTACAGTAGATTGTTTTGAATCAGATCAAGTGCTGACAGATGTTAATCAGTTAATTGACATTTGTGTCAATATGGAACATTCTTATTCTGGAGATTTAGATATAAGAATTGTTTCTCCTAATGGCCAAGAGGCTGATTTATTTACCCAAGCGGGAGGAGGAACATATTTTGGTGGTGCAAATGATGATACCTCAAATACGCCTGGAGTAGGCGCAGACTACTGTTTTTCTATGTCCGCATCAACGTTATTGCAAAATGCAAACACAATAACTGCGGGAACAAATCCACCTAATAACTCATGGGAACCTGGTACATATTTACCAGTGGAATCTTTTAATGCGCTTTTGGGAAGTCCCTTAAATGGTGATTGGTGTATAGAAATTGTTGATAACTTAAGTATCGATAATGGTTATATATTTTCTTGGGGATTAACATTTGATCCAAATATTCAGCCACCAGAATTGTCATTTACGCCTGTTATTACTTCAGAGGGTTGGGATACAGATCCTTCAATTACAAATATAACGGGCTCTACAATTACAGTAGCACCATTAACAGCTGGAGAACACTGCTACACTTATAGAGTGACAGACGATTTTGGTTGTGAATATACTGAGGTAGTTTGCATTAATATGGCTGAGGATATAACAGCAGATAGTGCGCCAGTTACAGCTACAATATGTGATGGTGAAGATGCTGTATTTCAAGTAACGGGAACACCAAATGCAACTATTACTTATACATTAAATGGAGGTACAGTCTTAACTGAGGTCTTGGATGGTACAGGTAATGCGACAATTACCGTAACAGCTCCAACAGTTGATCAAATCTTTAATCTAATAGATGCATCTATTGGTACGCCAGATGTTGTGGGTAATGCTCAAACTGCAATTGGAGGTTTTAATCCAGATAATGCAACTGGTCCAATAGATCCTGTAGGCACGGTAGCTGATGGTACAAACTGTGCAAGAATTACTTCTGCAGAAACTTTGTTAACTTTAACATTAGAAGATAACGTACCAGTTGGAACAGATATCACTATCAGTTTGGCAAGAAATAACGTTACAGGTAATATGGTAATTTCAGATGGTGTAGCTAATTTAACATATAATGCAGGTGTAGAAGATGTTTTAGAACAAATTACATTTACAACAGGTGCATCAACAAATACATTAACATTTACAAGAGATTCTGGTCAATTATGGATTGATGGTGTAGAATATACGTTGCCAGGAAACCTTTGTACTGTAGTTATAGATGATACTGAAACAATAACTGTTGGACAAGTTTTCGATACATCATTCACAATGACACCAACTTGTGATGGAGGTATAGCTACAGTTACGGGAGATGCTGGAGGTGTTTTTTCATTTGAAGACCCGCAGCCAACAGATGGAGCTATAATAGATCCAGCAACAGGAACTGTGACAGGAGGAGTTTCTAATACAACATATACAATACTTTATGAATTTGCAAGTGCATGTAGTCCAGGTTTAACGCAAACAGTAACGGTATTGCCATCAAATGATGCGACCTTTGATTTGACCCCAACCTGTGATGGAGCAACAACTACAGTAACAGGAGATAATGGAGGTATATTTACATTTGATCCTATCCCAACAGATGGCGCTTTAATTGATCCAGTTACTGGGACAATAACAAATGGTACTCAAGGAGCAACATATGGAGTAACATATACCGTAACAGGAGCTTGTCCGTCAACAAGTAATGAAACTGTAACAGTTTTACCGTTTGAAGACGCTAGCTTTACATTAACGTCAACTTGTCAAGGAGCAACCGCTGTTATTACAGGAGATACGGGAGGGACTTTTGCTTTTAATCCAATTCCAACAGATGGAGCAACAATAGACGTTAATACAGGCTTATTATCAGGAGTTTCTGGTGAAACTTATACCGTAGAGTATACCACATCTGGCCCATGCCAAGAAACAACAAGCGCAACGGTAACAGTTTTTCCTTCGGAAGACGCATCGTTCACATTTACACCTAATTGTTCGGGAGCTACAGTTAACATCACTGGAAATATTGGAGGTGTTTTTACCTTTAATCCAGTTCCATCAGATGGAGCGTTAATTGATCCAACAACTGGAGAGATTACAAACGGTGGATCAGGAATTACTTATTCGGTAACATACACAACATCTGGAAACTGCCCAGACTCAGTAACACAAACTGTAACTGTTTTTGAAGAAGATAATTCCAGTTTCATTCTTACCCCAACTTGTGATGGAGCAACAGCAACAGTTACTGGTTTAGCAGGAGGTACTTTTACTTTCAATCCAGATCCAGGAAACGGTGCAATTATAGATGCTGCAAGTGGAACAATTTCAGGAGGTCCATTTGATGCTGTCTATAGTGTTGATTATACAACAGATAACGGAACCTGTCCAACAACGTCAACACAATCAGTAACATCATATTCTCAACCAATAATTGTTGCACCCACCGCCTTAGAAGTTTGCGACGACGGTACGCCTGATGGGATCACGAGCATCGACCTTACGATAAAGAACACTGAGATCACGAACAACGATTCGGACTACTCCGTAAGCTACCACCTTACCCAGGAGGATGCAGATGACAACGTAGATCCGTTACCGATCCCGTACACAAATACGTCCAACGGACAGATAGTATATGTAAGGGTCCAGGACATCAACACAGGCTGTTACGACACCACTACTCTCGAGCTAGTGGTTGAGCAGGCTCCTATCGCGAACACGCCACTGCCCTTGGAGTACTGCGATCCGGACAGTGACGGATTCGGTGTCTTCGATCTAGAGAGCAAGACCAACGAGGTGACCGGAGGCGACCCTAGCCTAACGGTGACCTACCACGAGACCATGGCAGATGCCAACAACGGTGTCAATCCATTGGATAGCCCATATAACAACATCGTGGAGAACATGCAGACGGTGTACGTCCGTGTGGAGAGCGCAACAATAGCGACCGACTGCGCCACGATCGTTGAGCTCGTGCTCGTGGTCAACCCGACACCGCAACTGGGCGCGGCACCGACCGCACTTGAGGTCTGTGACGACCTGTCCGCTGATGGCATCGCACAGTTTGACCTGACCAGTAAGGAGGACGAGATCCTCCAGAACCTGGCAGACCCAACGCTATATACGGTAAGTTTCTATACTTCGGAAGCCAGTGCAATGGAACCAGTTAATCCAATAATAAACCCGGCCAACTATACCAATACCATAGCGTTCAACCAGATCCTTTGGGTACGCGTTGAGGACAGCACAACGGGCTGCTATAAGCTCACCACCTTGGAACTGATCGTCAATGCACTACCGGTACTGGTACAACCGGCACCATTGGAGCTCTGTGACGACAACAACCCTGGCGACGAGATTGAAGTGTTTACCCTAGAGGACGCCAGCGACGAGATCCTGGACGGGCAGACAGGCATCAGCCTCACCTATTACGAGACACAGCTGGACGCGGACACGCAGACCGACCCGGTCACCAGCCCATATACGAACATCGAGAACCCACAGACGATCTTCGTGGTGGCGACCGACGACGTCACGGGATGCTCGGTAAGCACCACGGCGACAATATTATTAAGGGTCAACCCGATCCCATCACCTACGGCGCCAACGGACCTTGAGGAATGCGACAGCGACAACGATGGCTTCGCGAGCTTCGACCTGGAAGAGCGCACCCTGGAGATCATAGGGGGAGAGCTGGACACCGCGGTGACCTACCACGAGACACTTGAGGACGCCAACATGGGGGACAACCCACTGTCAAGCCCTTACACGAACATCGTGATCGACCAGCAGACCATCTACATCAGGCTCACCAATACGGAGACCGGTTGCTACAATGCTTCGGAAACGTTGACGATCCGTGTGCTGGAATCCCCAGAGGTACCGATCACCATAGACGACTATGTGATCTGTGATACCAATGCGGACGGGATCGCACAGTTCGACCTGACCACCAAGAACGATGAAATTCTGGGTACACAGACCGATGTCACGTTGACCTACCACGTCACGCTGGCAAACGCACAGTCGGGAGCAAGCCCGATAGCCAATGTTGGCAACTATACCAATACCAGTAACCCACAGACCATCTACGTAAGGTTGTTGAGCAGCACCAATGGCTGCGTGGATACGGGACAGTTTGAGATCAGGGTAGAGCTGCCACCTGTGGCGGTACAGCCGGCACCATTACAGTTATGCGACGATGAGATCGACGATGAGGTCACTGTGTTCGACCTTACGGTAAAGGACAACGAGATCACAGGTGGCGAGGCTAGCTGGAGCGTAAGCTACTATGAGACGCAGGCCGATGCCGATACACAGGAAAACGCAGTTGACGCAGAAGCCTATACCAATACAGCAGTTGGCACAGCACCAGCCAACCCACAGACCCTTTATGTGGTGGTCACCGATACGGATACCGGATGTACGGACCAGGTGACGCTCACCATAAGGGTGCTGCCAAACCCAACACCTACCGAGACCATCCCTGACCTGGTACTCTGTGACGATACCAACCCAGGGGACATGGAAGAAGTGTTCGACCTGACCACTGACGAGCTGTTGATACTTAATGGCGAGACCGGGGTCACGCCTACCTACCATGAGAGCCTAGAGGACGCCGAGGATGGCATCGGCGCCATAGCGGACCCAACGATGTACACGAACACCGTTACACCACAGGTCATTTACGTAAGGGTGACCAATGACATCACGCAGTGCTACACGGTAGTCGACTTTACGATCATCGTCAACCCATTGCCGGACGTGGTAGCTGTCACCGATTTTATCGCCTGTGAGCTCAACAACGACGGTTTCTACGACTTTGACCTTACGATGAAGGATGGCGAGGTGCTCAACGGTCAGGACCCATCACTGTTCACGGTGACCTATCACGTGAGCCAAGAGGATGCGGACGATCTAATGAACGCCCTTGTGAGCCCATATACGAACGTCACCAACCCACAGCAGATCTTCGTGGCGATCACCAACAACGATACCGGATGCTCGATAAGCACACCAAGCTTCAACATAGAGGTACAGGAGGCAGCGGAGGCCAACAGCGATATGGAGGCGATACTGTACGAGATCTGTGACGATGAGATGGACGCGGACAACGACCCGACCAACAACAGTGCACAGTTCGACCTTACCGTGCAGAACGGTGAGATCCTGGACGGTCAGGACCCAGCAAACTATACCGTGAGCTATTATGCAAGTGAGACGGATGCTGAGCTAGGGGTGAGCCCATTACCGTTCCTTTACGAGAACATTGTCAATCCACAGGTCATCTGGGCAAGGGTGGACAATGACACACCGGATGCAGCGGGAATGGATACTTCGATCTGTTATGAAGTCGCATCGTTGACGCTACAAGTGAACCCGTTACCGGTATTTGACTTGCAGGAGAGTTATATTTTATGTGTTGACCTTAACGGTACAGAGGTTTTAAACCCATTATTATTAGACACAGGTCTGAGCACGCCAACCTATACCTTTGAGTGGTTGTTCAACGGAGCACCGATAGCAGGAGCGACCCAAGGCAGTTATATGCCTAGCGAAGGAGGGACCTACACTGTAAACGTTACCGATGCGACAAGCTCAGCGGAAACGATGTGCGTTGGCAGCGATATAACAGAAGTGATCGAGAGCGCACCGCCGACGGTGACAGCGGTCGTGGTGACGGATGCCTTTGCGGACAGCCACGTGATAGAGGTCACGGTGGATGGACCGGGAGAGTACGAGTACAGCCTGGACGGTGGCCCATGGCAGGACCAGAGTACGTTCGTGGACGTATCCCTTGGAGAGCACATTGTGACCGCAAGGGACAGGAACGGTTGCGGTGAGGCCAGTGACGAGGTGATCGTGATGGACTACCCTAAGTTCTTCACGCCTAACGGTGACGGTTACAACGATACATGGAACATTAGTGCGATAAATAGCCAACCAAGCGCAAAAATTTATATATTTGACAGATACGGAAAGTTGCTCAAGCAGCTCAGCCCGACGGGAGCAGGTTGGAACGGTACCTATAACGGTAACCAGATGCCGACCAGCGACTATTGGTTCGTGGTGGAGTACAACGAGCCGAGCACCGGTGAACGTAAAGAATTTAAAGCCCATTTTACCCTCAAGAGGTAAAAATAAACTTAAAATTAATATTTAAAAGGCTACAATTTAATTGTAGCCTTTTTGTTTATAATGTTTTGGATAATTCGTTTTGGAGTTTATAACCATATGATGTAAAATAAATTCTATCGTTGTTTTACTTAAAATCTTATTATGCTTGGATCTAATGAGCAATAATGTAATGATTAATAAGAAGAATTTAAATCGACTTGGTCATTTCAGGTTAGATTATATTATAAATGGAAGCTTTAATATTTTAACTTGAAATTGATAAATGAATGTATTTGAGGTGTAGCTAAGAATATATTACAAACTAAGTGAGCTTTAAAGAATGCAACTTTATTTTTTGAATTATAATTTGAGATTTTTTTCAAAAACAAGAAATAAGACGTTATGATAAAAAAAATGCCAGAGTTTTAGTCTGGCACATTTCAGTATAAAAAAATATTATAAGTTAAATCCTAATGTTAACGTTATATTAGAATTATTAGTGTCAAGTGTTGCTGCTTGAGTTAGACCTACGGAGTATAATTGATTGTTAACAGTTCTTTCTGCAGTATCATAAGTTAGGTCGAGTTTCGTATTTCCGAAATTATAACCTATACCTAAAGAATAACCAGTTAGGTCTCCATAGAATGAATCATCTTCATAAGGGCTTTCTTCAAATCTATAACCGCCTCTTAAGCTAAATTGTTTGATTTTGTACTCACCGCCAAATCTATAGCTGTTTGAAGTTTTGAATAGTTCATTCATAATATCATTTTGCGAAGCGAAAAAAGCATCTGACGTTGGTTTGAATTTTGTTTTGGTGTAGTCTTTTCTAGAATAATCGAAACTTATTAATCCTTGCTCTCCAAACACGTATGCTAAACTTCCTGTAACTTTTCCTGGAGATTGTAAATTATAGTTAGGAAAAATATTAATTGTGTTTGGGAAAATATCAACATTGAAAGATCCGTCTTCATCTGAGGCCAATGTTGAGATACTTTGAGATGTTTCCTCGGTGATTGTGTACCATGTTGGTGAATTATAAGTGAAACCAGCTCTTAACTCATTTGTGACCTTTAAAATTGCACCTAATTGAAAGGAGAATCCGTTTCCTGTTGTCAGAAGATTATTTTCGAAGCCAACCTTTGTTACTAATGATCCTTCATTGGAATTAGATTCGTTTAAATATGTAAATCTTTCATAATTAATAAAGTGTGTATTTAAATTCACACCTAAATATAATTTATCTCCATATTGTGTAGCTGCGTTAAAACTAAATTTCCCATTATAACCAGTAGCAACATAATCATATCGTTGATTGAATGTGCCTGATGCAATGTTAGAAGTATATAATGTGTTCTCGTCTGTATTAGCACCTGGTTCTAATATGAAAGATTCATAACCTAAGAAGGCTTGTTGATTTCCGAAGCCATAGAATGATCCTATTTCTGCATAAGCATCTGATAAGGTTTCATCGGGAAAAGCCGAGATTTGATCGAGTCGTCTACCTTGAGCATACTCTAGGAAATAACTATCAATTGAGTTTGTATTAGTTCCAGAAGCAAACCATTGGTCATCAAAGTTTCCAGTTTTATCATAAGCAACACTTAGTACGAATTTTTTCCAAGAAGAACTCTCATCAGTACTTTGGAAAACAAATGCTGCTCCTGCTTGGTGTAAATCTATCTTTGAATCTGAAGAATTGCTTCTACCATTAAAAAAAGATATTTCATTATCTACGTTGAGACTGGAGAGTGAAATGGAAGCATGACTTCTTGTGAATACAGCAGAGCCTGCTGGATTTACACTTACAGCAGACATGTCTCCACCCAGAGCTCCAAAAGCTCCACTCAAGGCTCTAAAACGAGCAGAACCTTGTATTTCTTCTTGCGAATATCTTAAAGCATCAGATATATCCTGAGCCATAATATTAGACATAGATAGTACACCTATGACTAGTATAGTTAATTTTTTCATATTGAAATTTTAAAATTTGTGAACTTAATAATTATGTATTAACCTCTTCTTCCAGAACCACCTCTACCAGATGAACGAGAAGATCCAGAAGATCTACTTGAACCTCCTCCAGAACTTCTTACAGATGGAGAACTATTACTTCTTCTAGGTGAAGATGCTCTTGGTGTAGATCTAGGATTACTTCTTCTTGGTCTTACCGAAGAATTTGTACTCCTAGGGTTAGATGATCTAGGTCTTACCGAAGAATTAGAATTTCTTGGTGTAGACGATCTAGGTCTTATTGAAGAATTAGAACTTCTTGATCTAAAAGAGGTATTATTTCTAAATGATGTTGAAGATCTTCTAGATACATTTGAATTAGAACCACGTCTATTATAATTACCATTTCTATTTAAATTAGATGTGTTAGAACCTCTTCTTCCATAATTGTAAGCAATGTTGCCTCCTCCATAAAAATTATTTCTATAATATGGTGGGCACCAAAAATTATTATTCCAACCATAACCAAAACCTGCGTTCCAGCCCCAATTGTTCCATCCGTAACCAAAGCCAGTATTCCAGCCAAAATTATTCCATCCCCAATTATATCCGTAAGGATTATTCCATCCAAAATTGTTAAAGCCCCAAGGTCTATTCCATCCATAACCATAACCAAATCCCCAATAAGGATTATTCCATCCGTTATCGTAAACATTTATGACTACATTCTCATTAGATTGACCCCAACCAGCGTTACCAGTTTGAGCATCTTGATTAATGTTATCATCGGAATAATCTCCTTCATAAGAGTCTATATCTGTAAAAATAGCGGTTCCGTCCTGCGGAATATCACTGTATTGTAAAGATTTTTGAGTAAAATAATCTTTATAAACGCTTTGGTCTTCTACAGGAATTGTTCTTGCTTCTTCATAAACGACAACTTCTTGATTATCGCTGTAAATACCATCATTATCATAGCCAACATATTGGTATGAACCACAAGAAGCTAACAAGAACGTAAAGCTTAGTGCAACAAAAAATGGAAATTTTTTCTGTATGTAATTGATTAATTGCATATCTATTGATTTTTATTGTTGAACATTACAAAAATAGTTAGTTTTGTTGAACTATTTTTTTATTTAACATAATCACAAATTTTGTGCCAAAACACTGAAAATGAGTAAAAATCTTACAAGTAGAGCTGAAGACTATTCAAAATGGTATAATGAACTAGTCGTAAAAGCCGATTTAGCAGAGAATTCCGCTGTTAGAGGGTGTATGGTCATAAAACCTTACGGTTATGCAATCTGGGAAAAAATGCAAGCTGAATTAGATAGAATGTTCAAAGAAACTGGTCACCAGAATGCCTACTTTCCACTTTTTGTCCCTAAAAGTTTGTTTGAAGCTGAAGAAAAAAATGCTGAAGGCTTTGCAAAGGAATGTGCAGTTGTTACTCATTATAGATTACAGAACGATCCAGATAATCCAGGTAAACTTCGTGTAGATCCAGAAGCTAAATTAGAAGAAGAACTTGTTGTAAGACCAACAAGCGAAGCTATAATTTGGAACACATACAAAGGTTGGATCCAAAGTTATAGAGATTTACCAATTTTAATTAACCAATGGGCTAATGTAGTGCGTTGGGAAATGAGAACAAGGTTATTTTTGCGTACTGCGGAATTTTTATGGCAAGAAGGTCATACCGCTCATGCAACTAAAGCAGAAGCTCTAGTTGAAGCAGAGCAAATGAACGATGTTTATGCTGAATTTGCCGAAAATTTTATGGCAATTCCAGTAATTAAAGGCGTGAAAACAGAAAGCGAAAGATTTGCTGGAGCTATAGAAACCTACTGTATTGAGGCCTTAATGCAAGATGGTAAAGCATTACAAGCTGGTACATCTCATTTTTTAGGGCAAAATTTTGCCAAAGCTTTTGATGTAAAATTTACGAATAACGAAGGTAAACTCGATTATGTTTGGGCAACCTCTTGGGGTGTATCGACAAGATTAATGGGAGCTTTGATTATGACTCATAGTGATGATAAAGGATTAGTATTACCGCCAAATTTAGCACCTTCTCAAGTTGTGATTGTGCCTATTTACAAAACTGACGATCAACTTGAACTAATAACAGAAAAAGCTAATTCAATAATTAAAGATTTAAAAGCATTGGGCATAAGTTGTAAGTTGGATGCTAGAACAACACATAGGCCTGGAGCAAAATTTGCACAACATGAATTGCAAGGTGTGCCCCTAAGGATAGCTATTGGACAAAGAGATCTTGAAAATCAAACTGTAGAATTAGCAAGACGTGATACTTTGAGTAAAGAAGTTGTTGATATGGCAGATTTGACCAAAACTATAGATGGCCTTTTAAAAACAATTCAAAAAGAATTATTTGAGAAAGCGCTAAGTTTTAGAAATAATCATATTACCGAAGTTGATGATTTTGAAATATTTAAAACCATTTTAGAAACCAAAACCGGATTTATTTCTGCACATTGGGATGGTACAGCAGAAACAGAACAAAAAATAAAGGAAATAACAAAAGCGACAATTAGATGTATTCCTATGAATGTTAAAAAGGAAGCTGGAAAGTGCGTGTTTACTGGAAATCCATCTTCAAATAGAGTGTTGTTTGCCAAGGCATATTAATTTTTTTTCAAAAAAGTTTATCAAGGTCTTGCAACATTTAAAAATAGTTGTATTTTTGCATCCGCAATGAGTAATTGTGTGTTCATTTGAAAAGTAGTTTAAATTATTAAATTACTAATGAATTTAATCAAATGGCCCGTTCGTCTATCGGCTAGGACGCATGGTTTTCATCCATGTAAGAGGGGTTCGATTCCCCTACGGGCTACAATTTTTTAATAAGAAAACAAAACAATGGCAAATCATAAGTCAGCTTTAAAAAGAATAAGAAGTAACGAATCTAAACGTTTACGTAACAGATACCAACACAAAACAACTCGTGGTGCTATCAAGAGACTACGTGATATGGAAAAATCAAAAGAAGCAAGCGAGTTTTTGCCTTCAGTTTTTTCTATGATTGATAAATTAGCTAAGAATAATATCATTCATGATAATAAGGCTGCTAATTTAAAATCAAGTTTAGCTAAGCATGTTGCTACGTTAAGCTAAATAGATTCTTAAAATTATTATAAAGAAGCTCTTCATAAATGAAGAGCTTTTTTATTGCTTTCAGAAGAAAAGAAAATACTAAACAAAAAAAAGCTCTCAATATATATTGAGAGCTTTTTATATTTCAAGAAAGAATTAATCTATCCATTCATTGAGACTAAAAACTCTTCGTTATTTCTTGTTTGCTTAAATCTATCGTTAATAAACTCCATAGCTTCTACAGGATTCATATCTGCAAGATACTTACGCATTACCCACATTCTTTGTATTGTTGTTTCGTCAAGCAGTATATCATCACGACGTGTGCTTGAAGAGGTAAGGTCGATAGCAGGAAAAATTCTACGGTTAGAGATTTTACGATCCAATTGAAGTTCCATATTACCTGTTCCTTTGAATTCCTCAAAGATCACTTCGTCCATTTTTGATCCAGTCTCTGTAAGTGCGGTAGCTATAATTGTCAATGAACCTCCATTTTCAATATTACGTGCAGCTCCAAAAAAACGTTTTGGCTTGTGAAGGGCATTAGCATCAACACCACCACTTAATATTTTACCAGAAGCAGGCTGAACGGTATTATATGCTCTCGCCAGTCGCGTAATAGAATCTAATAAGATGACTACATCATGTCCACATTCTACAAGACGTTTTGCTTTTTCTAAAACAATATTAGCAATTTTAACGTGCTCATGTGCTTCTTTGTCAAACGTAGAAGCAATGACTTCTCCACGAACGTTACGTTGCATGTCTGTAACCTCTTCTGGACGTTCATCAATTAATAAGATCATTTGATATACTTCAGGGTGGTTAGCTGCAATCGCATTTGCCACATCCTTTAATAACATCGTCTTACCGGTCTTTGGTTGGGAAACGATCATACCACGTTGTCCTTTTCCAATAGGAGAAAACAAATCCATAATTCGCGTTGAAATCGTACTTTGTTTTTCTGCAATATTGAATTTTTCCTGCGGAAATAAAGGTGTTAAGTGTTCAAAAGAAACTCTATCTCTTACGACTTCTGGCTTTTGACCATTTATTTTGCTCACTTTAATTAAAGGGAAATATTTTTCGCCCTCTTTAGGAGGTCTCACATGGCCAAGTACAGTGTCTCCGGTTTTTAAACCAAATAAACGAATTTGTGATTGAGAAACATATATATCATCTGGAGAGGATAGGTAATTATAATCAGATGAGCGTAAAAACCCATATCCATCCTGCATGATGTCTAAAACACCTTCACTCTCAATAATTGCATCAAACTCAAAATCTGGTTCTCTATAACGGTTACGTGTGTCTTTGTTACCATTATTCTTGTGTTGGTTCCCGTTAGTCTCTTTAGAGCGTGGGTTATTTTGTTTTTTGTTATCGTTATTCTTTTGACGTGGATTTGGTTTATTGTCATTAGAATTGTTAGAACGCTTATCGTTGCTCTGGTTATTGTTTCTTGGAGTTTTAGCTCTAGAATCTTTTTTGTCGTTAGAGTTTGACTTAGGCGATTTGTTATCGCTTTTATCAGTATTATTCTTGCTGTTGTTAGTATTATCAGACTTATTATTATCTGTTTTATCATCCAGCTCAATTTTTTGTTGTGAAGAGTTGTCGTCTTTTTTCTTTTCAACACGAGCTCTTGGCTTTCTTTGAGGTGCAGGCTTCTTTGTCTGCTCTTTTGGAGCTTCTTTTGGAGCGTCTTTTGCAACTTCTTTTTTGACCACTTCTGGATTTGCTGCCTGGAAATCCAGTATTTGGTAAACTAGATCTAGTTTTTTTAAAGTACGGTATTTTGGTACATTTAATTTTTGAGCTATATCCTGAAGTTCAGGAAGCTTTTTTGCTTTTAATTCGGAAATTTCGAACATCTATTATGTATACTAATTAATTTTATTCTTTGAAATGGATTTAGTTCTCACTTTTCACTATTATGAAAATTGATCAATGGGAAAAATTTGAAAAAAATCTGAAGATTTAAAAATCTGTTACTCTGATTGTAACAGAACGTTAATGCAATAATACAATTTTATTTTTAATAATTTAATACTTCTTTTAAAAAGAAACTATTAATTTTGTGCCTGGTTATAGATAATTATAAATGATACAACGCATACAAACCATATACCTATTACTATCTGCAGCAGTCTCTGCAGGATTGATATTTGTATTTCACTTATGGACAAACAGTGAAGACGTACCAGTTTATGCAACAGACGAATATTTGTATTTAGGCTTATTTTTTGGTTCTGCTTTATTATCTTTAATCTCTATTTTTAATTATAACAATAGGAAGTTCCAATTCGTTTTGGGACGACTTAACATCATATTAAACTTTATTTTATTAGGATTTTTTGTGTATCAATTACTAATGCCACCTGGAGAAAGTAACATTTCAGAGAAAGGTGTTGGAATATTCATACCTATTTTATCTATCGTGTTGTTGGTTTTAGCTAACAAGGCCATAAAAAAGGATGAAGATCTCGTAAAATCTGTTGATCGATTACGATAAAAACCTATTATCTTAATTTTTTTAGTGCGTAAACCCAGGGTGAAGATCTTGGGTTTTTTTATTGAAATAATAGGATATAAAAAAGTTGCTTTAAGTTTTTTTTTCTTTTTCTTTTTCTTTTTTCTTCGGAAGAATAGTATACCTAAATCTTTTTTGAATATAAAAATATATAGAAAACCAATCGTAAAATACGCTACATTTACTTAATGAATAATCGTAAAAATTTATGAAAAGGGATCTTTCAAAATATAGTTTTCAACATTTAGCAATCTCACTACTTGCAGGTTTAGCTCTTAGCTTATCGCTTTATCAGTTTGAGTCTATTTCAGTATTATGGGCAATATTTATTGGGTTTGGTGCATCAATTTTATCGTATTCTTCCATTAGAAATCATAAAAGGGATTTTCTTCGGAAAAACATAAAACACAACTAATATCGCTTCGGAAATTCTATAACTTCAAGGTTTTCAATTTTTGGACCATCAATTGTAAAGCGAAGCATCGTTCTCACTTTGTGAAATCCATGCTTGCCAACCGCACCAGGATTCATGTGGATAAGATTATAACGTTTGTCTGGTATTACTTTTAAGATGTGCGAGTGACCGCAAATGAATAGTCTTGGCGGATTCTCCTTAATCAAATCCCGAGTTCTCATATTGTATTTTGGTGGGTAACCTCCAATATGCGTCATAAATACCGAAACATCCTCGCAAACAAATCTATTATTCTCTGGAAATTCGAGTCTAACTTTTGCGTCATCAATATTACCATAAACTGCACGAAGTGGTTTTAGGTTTTTTATGGCATCTGTAACTTCGAGAGTTCCAATATCTCCAGCATGCCAAACTTCATCGGCTTTTTTAACGTATTTTAATATGTCATCATCTATATAACTGTGAGTGTCTGAAAGTAGGAGTATTTTGGTCATGTTCAATTTCCGAAGAACCGGAAAAAATTTAAAAATTAATAACGGTTTTTTTTAAGAGCACCTTTCCGAAGAAAAACTTTTAATTATGTTAATCTGCAACGATAACGTTCAAAACTAATTATCTTTGTGCTTTTACAAAAATACCATTTCTATTGCGTTTTTTTATCGAATTATCATACAACGGAAAAGCTTACCATGGATGGCAAAATCAACCAGATGCGATTACTGTACAAGAAGTTTTGGAAAACGCTTTATCTACTTTATTAAAACAGGACATCTCTATAGTTGGAGCGGGTAGAACAGATACTGGTGTGCATGCCTCACAAATGTTCGCACACTTTGATTTTGATGGGAAATTGCCAGAAAACCTGGTTTTTAAATTAAATTCATTTCTCCCAAAAGATATTGCGATCACATTTATTTTTGAAGTTGAAGATGATGTGCACGCAAGATTTAGTGCAGTAAGTAGAACCTATAATTACAGGATCTCCACTCATAAAAATGTATTTAATTATGATTTTGCCTTTACATTGCAAAAACGATTGGACGTAAATTTGATGAACAAAGCCTGTGGGATCCTATTGCAGTATAACGATTTTCAATGTTTTTCTAAAGTAAATACAGATGTAAAAACGTATCATTGTAAACTTATGAAAGCAGATTGGAGTGTTGAGAATGATGAGTTGATATTTACAATAAAGGCAGATCGTTTTTTACGAAATATGGTTAGAGCTATCGTGGGAACGCTTGTTAATATTGGCTTAGGTAAAATGGAGTTAGAACATCTTCATAATATCATAGAATCTAAGAATAGGAGCGAGGCTGGATTTTCAGTACCTGCCCATGGTCTTTATCTTGTAAATGTGGATTACCCAAATCAGATAAAAAAAGTAAAATATTAAATGGAAAACCAAAAGAAAAAGGTATTTGATTTAACCTTATTTAAGCGTTTGTTGCAATATATAAAACCATACAAAAAAGTTTTTGTTATATCTTTAATTTGTGTTTTAGGCCTTGCTGTTTTTGGTGCTTTGAGACCTTATATTCTCCAACAGGCAATAGATAAACATGTGGCTTTAAAGCAATATGATGGCTTCTTGTTTTACATTATTGTAATGCTTGTTTTATTGTTTCTTGAAGTAGTTAGTCAATTGTTATTTATTTATTATGCTAGTTGGCTTGGACAATCTGTAGTAAAAGATATAAGAGTAAAACTTTACAAGCACGTCATGGGATTTAAAATGAAGTATTACGATAATTCTTCAGTTGGTGTCCTAATTACCAGAACAGTCACAGACATGGAGCGTATAGCTGATATCTTTGGCGATGGACTTTTTATGATTTTTAGTGATGTTCTAAAAATGCTGGTCGTTGGAGGAGTCATGTTTTACATGAATTGGAAGCTAAGTTTGATTGCTTTTGTAACAATGCCAATTGTTTTGTTTGCCACTAAAATATTCCAAAAATATATGAAACGTGCTTTTGAGGAAGTGCGTAACGAAGTATCAAATTTAAATTCCTTTGTTCAGGAACGGGTGACGGGAATGAAAATTCTACAATTATTTACCCGAGAAGATACAGAGTATAAGAAATTCAAACAAATAAACGAGCGTCACAAAAAAGGTTGGTTAAAAACGGTGTGGTACAACTCTGTGTTTTTTCCAATTGCAGATTTATTATCCTCAATAACCTTGGGAACCATTATTTGGGTTGGAGGTATAAGCGTCGTTATGAACGGTACAGCTAGTGAAGGTGAGCTTTTTGCTTTCATAATGTTTGTGCCAATGCTCTTTAGGCCCTTAAACCAGATAGCAAATAAATTTAATACGCTTCAAATGGGAATGGTTGCTGCAGATCGCGTGTTTAAGGTTTTGGATACAACATCCCAAATTGATGATTCAGGAACTTTGATTGCTACGGAATTTAAAGGTGATATTGCATTCAAAAACGTGAGATTTTCATATATACAGGACGAAGAAGTTTTAAAAGGTGTCTCATTAGAGGTCAAAGCGGGTCAAACCATAGCAATTGTAGGATCTACAGGAGCAGGAAAATCGACTATTATTAATTTGCTTAATCGCTTCTATGATATTAGCGCAGGTACAATTTGCATTGATGGTACAGACATTAAACAAATGACTTTAAAATCGCTTAGGTCGCAAATTGCAGTTGTTTTGCAAGATGTATTTTTATTTGCAGATACTATTTTAAATAATATTACACTTAAGGATGAGAACATTTCCGAAGAAGATGTCATACAAGCAGCAAAAGATATCGGGATTCATGAGTTTATTTCAAGTCTTCCCAACGGTTACCATTATAATGTAAAAGAGCGTGGATCGATGTTATCTTCTGGTCAACGTCAATTAATATCTTTTTTGAGAGCCTATGTGACCAATCCTAGTATTTTGGTATTGGACGAAGCAACATCTTCTGTAGATTCATATTCTGAACAGTTGATACAAGACGCTACAGATAAAATTACAGAAGGTAGAACCTCAATCGTTATTGCCCATCGTTTGGCAACCGTACAACAAGCAGACCAAATTATTGTGATGGATGCAGGTCAAATCGTAGAGAAAGGAACCCATCACGAACTGCTTAAAGTTGAAAACGGAATCTATCGTAATTTGTACGAGGTACAATTTTTAAAGGCTGAGGCAGTTTAATTTTTCTTCGGAACAAAATCTTCTAAATTTATAGCTCCAGTAATTAAAAGTAGTATGGTTACAAGTATTGAGATACCAATGTAAAAGATGAAGAATACAACCAGAAACAGTAATATTTTCAAGATAAGTTGCTTCATGCTTAAGCTGAACAAGCGCTTAAAAATATAGCAGTGGTAAACAAAAATAAAAACGTACATCACAATAGCGAAAGACATATAGCTATTTGGTACAATCAATAAAACAAGAAGTCCAAAAATCACTGAAAGTATCGAATACATAGACATACTGTAGAGATAAAGTATCACATGCTCGGTATAATTATACCTCTTATTGTAAAAAACGATCAAGCCAACCAATGCAGCGAGTGGTATAAGTAGCGAAAATAAGAGCGAGCCATATTCTAAAGAAAAATCTGATGACAAAGCCAACATTTTTCTGGTAGCTTCGTTTTCAGCAGAAGCAGTATCTCCCATCATTTGCGAAGCGTCAAGGTATTTTTTGAAAAATTTGCTTATTAAAAATATGTTTAACCCGTTTATGGTTAAAATGATTCCGAAGAAACTAACAGGATTTACATAACGTTTTCTCACCCCTTGTACGTAGGTATCGATAACGACCTCTGGTTTTTTGAACATGTCAATAAAAGTGCGCAACAATTTATTGTCATAGTTAAAAAAGGTCTCGGTAAAATGTTCAAAAAGATTTTTAAAAGTCAGTCGGTTTCTTATCACTTTTCCACCACAAGCATTGCAGTAGTCACTGTTAGTTGGTAGTTCGTAATTACAGTTTTTACAGTTCATTAGATAGTTACAGAAATTTGATCTTTAAACATTACAGCATACAGGAAGCCAATTATCACAACTAAGAGACCTAAAAGTACTAATAGAAAACTAAAAAGAACCATAACTAAGACGAAGTGAGCAAAAGCTTCTAAAAAAGATACGTCAAAAACTCTTTTGAGTACGTAAAACAGATATATAAATAATAGTATAGAAACAAAACCAGAGATCAATAAGTAATTAAATCCAAAACATAAGAAGAAAATACTAAGGATAGCGGTAACGATTATAATTTGAGCATTATAGTACAAGTTTAAAACCAAATGCTCTGTAAAGTTATAATTCTTTGACGGTTTAATTATTTTGTATGCTAACCAGGTAGCCACGGTATACACAGGCACGGTTAATATATAAATCAAACTCTGATACCTGTTAACTTCTTCAAAACTAGAAAACGGATTATTGGTTAATGCGTTACCATTCGTTTTGGTAGCTTTTTCTAGAGAAGTTAAAAAATCAAATGTATGTTCCAGATCTTCACTAAAAAAAGTATTCATTAAAAATACTTGAATCCCAACAAGTGTCAATGCTATTGCAAAATACTGTATGACATTGATGTATTTTTTTCTTATGCCATCAATAAATCCACATATTACAGTTTCGGGTTGTGTACAAAGATGAATGAATGTTTTTAAAAAAGTATTATCGATATTTAAGAATTGTAGACTTACATCTTGCCATATACTTTTTAAGGTCAACCGTTTTCTTACAACTTTAGCTCCACAAAAAGAGCAATAATTAATTTGATGGTCTAAAATTGTATTACAGTTTTTACAGTTCATCTTAGGTCAAATCTGTATAAAGTAAAGCTGTAAGTTCATTTATATCTTCAAAGATGACAAATTCACCGTTTTTTAGATATGATATTTGTCCGGTTTCTTCACTAACAGCGAGAGCAAGGGCATCTGTTTTCTCAGTTATACCAACAGCTGCACGATGACGAAGTCCAAAACGCTGTGGTATGTTTTGTTCATTGCTAACAGGAAGTATGACACGCGTTGCTTTAACCGTATTGTTTTCTATAATAACTGCACCATCGTGTAAAGGACTGTTTTTAAAAAAGATACTTTCAATGATGGGTTGTGTGACTTTTATATTCATTGCGTCACCAGTATTGATCAAAAAGTCGAGATTGTTGTTGCGTTCTATTACGATAAGTGCACCAGTTCTAGATTGTCCCATTTTCTCACATGCATTAACTATGGCATTGATATCTGTTTCGGTTTCCGATTCGGTTTTTAGAAATTTCATTTTCTTAAAAAACTTACCGCTCCCACTCAAATTTGTGGAGCCAACCATTAATAGAAATTTTCGTATTTCTGGTTGAAAAACAACAATTAGGGCAATGATCCCAACTTTTATAAAGCCATCAAAAATACGATGGAGCATAAACATGTCTAGAAAATCGGTGACTCTCCAAACAAGATATATAATGATGATACCAATAAAAATATTGACAGCTACTGTGCCCTTAACCAGTTTGTAGATATAATAGAGAAGTATAGCGACGAGAAAAACGTCGATGAAGTCTATAATACCAAAATCCCAAAATTTGAATTTATCCAATGGTTAGTGTTTGTGTAAATTTAACAAAATATGGTTAATAAATAAACTCATTTTTTTTTCTGAATTATTTTAATTTTTGAGTTAATCTAATACATTCCATAGCCTCCTTTACATCGTGAACCCTCAAAATATTAGCACCCTTTTGCAAGGCGATGGTATTGAGAACAGTGGTTCCGTTTAGTGCATCTTCCGCAGAAAAATTCAAGGTTTTGTAAATCATGGATTTTCTTGAGAGTCCTGCAAGAATTGGTAAATCGGTCATTTTCAAAAGTTCTAATTTGTTGAGTAGCTCATAATTTTGCTCGATTGTTTTTGCGAATCCAAAACCAGGATCTATAATTAAATCGACAATTCCTAATTGCCTGGCTTTAGTGATACGTTCAGGAAAATAAAACAAAATATCTTTCACCAGATTATCGTAATCCGTTAGGTTTTGCATCGTTTTAGGATTTCCTCTCATGTGCATCATAATGTAGGGCACGTGAAGTGCAGCAACGGTTTCAAGCATGTTATCATCCAAAAGACCTGCAGAAATATCGTTGACCATGCAAGCGCCATTAGCAACAGCTTGTTTTGCAACCTCGCTTCTAAAAGTATCTATGGAAATGAGCGTGTCGGGATATTCATTTAAAATCAATTCAATTATCGGGATTACACGATGCAACTCTTCATCTACCGAAACATCATCTGCATCAGGCCTAGAACTATAGCCACCAACATCAATAAAAGTCGCACCTTGGTCTGTCATTGTTTTTACTTGACTTACAATTGCCATTTTGTTTTGATAATGTCCACCATCATAAAAAGAGTCTGGTGTGACGTTGAGGATACCCATTATTTTGGGCATTGATAAATCTATAAGTGTGCCTTTGCAATTGATGGTCATAAATCTGAGAATAATTTAGAAATGAAGATTCAAAGGTGTTATAAACTCATAAAAATTTTGAATTTGGAACATTCAACTTTGAACTCTGAACTATTTAAGCGAAATTTACGGAAAATTAAATGTTTTAAATGCAAGATACTTCAAAACAATATGATGCAGTAATTTCAACCTGCAGAAGTCTTTTTATAAATAAAATGAAAGACTACGGAAGCGCATGGAGAATTTTAAGATTACCATCTTTAACCGATCAAATTTTTATAAAAGCTCAACGTATTAGAGGTCTGCAACAAAATAGTGAACGCAAAGTTGATGAAGGAGAGGTTAGTGAATTTATTGGTATAATAAATTATTGTACCATGGCTTTGGTGCAGTTAGATAAGGGCGTCGTTGAGCAACCAGATTTGTCTTTGGAAGAAGCTACATCTCTATACGATGAGAAAATTAAGGTTACTAAAAAATTAATGATGGATAAAAACCATGATTATGGTGAAGCCTGGAGAGATATGCGCGTGAGTAGTTTAACCGATTTGATTTTACAGAAATTATTACGTGTTAAGCAAATTGAAGACAACGCAGGAAAAACAATCGTAAGCGAAGGGATTGATGCTAATTATCAGGATATGATTAATTATGCAGTTTTTGCCTTAATCCATCTCAATAATAAGTAATTTGTCATTCCTGATAATGCAGGAGTCCAAAAAAAATAATAACTAATTAGATTCCTGCTTTTGCAGGAAAGACAGAAAAACACATGAAAGCACTAGTTAACATTTGTAGAATCCTGGTTGGAGGATTATTTGTTTTTTCAGGATTTATAAAATTGAATGACCCTTTAGGATTCTCTTACAAACTTCAAGAATATTTTAGTTATGACGTTTTAGATATTCCTTCTTTAACGCCTTACGCTTTGGGAATTGCAGTTTTTGTAGTGGTGTTTGAAGTCGTTTTAGGTGTCTTTTTACTAATAGGCTATAAACCAAAATTTACGATGTGGAGTTTATTGGCTATGATTGTATTCTTTACATTTTTAACGTTTTACGCAGCATATTTTGAAAAAGTTAAAGATTGTGGATGTTTTGGTGATTTCTTAAAATTATCGCCTTGGCAGTCCTTCTGGAAAGATGTCGCACTACTTGTCATGATCATTATACTGTTTATTGGTCAGAGACATATAAAACCGTTGTTGAGTAGATTCGGTCTTACGCTAACTGCATTATTAAGTTTTATAGTATGTTTATGGTTTGGGTACCATGTTTTGATGCATTTGCCAACTTTTGATTTTAGAGCATATAAAGTAGGGGACAACCTGCAGGAAAACATGAAATTACCAGCAGATGCTCAAAAAGCTATCACAGATTATACGTGGACTTATACTATTAATGGAGAAGAAAAAACTTTGACCGATAGAGGTCGCGGACCAAAGGAATATGACAAAATCATTGGTGTAGACACAAAAGTCGTTGAAGAAGGTGATGTGCCTAAAATTCAGGATTTCTCAATAGAGTCTGATGATGAAGATTTGACCCAGCAATTTCTAGAAGTAGAAAAATTGGTTATGATTGTATCCTACAGTTTAGAAAAAGCAGAAGTTGATGGCATGCAAAAACTAAAAGCCATGGCAGACGAAGCACAAAGGAAAGGTTATACTGTAATTGGTTTAACAGCATCTGGTGAGGCCAAGAAAAAAGAAGTTAGAAAAACCTATAATTTGGATTTTGATTTTTATCTATGTGACGAAAAAGTATTAAAAACAATAGTGAGAGCAAATCCAGGAGTTGTTGTTTTACGAAAAGGTACAGTAACACAAAAAGTGCATTGGAACGATCTTGAAGATCTTGAATTTGAGTGATCAGTCAAAGAAGTTTAAGTCACGAGCTCAGTTACTTCCTTCATCTGGAGGGAATTAATAGAGAGAAATTAATAATAAATAGCACCTGATAAAATACATCCTAAATAAAACCTTTTACGCGTTACTTACACTTTTTGGTGTGGTCACAGTTATTTTTCTACTTTTTAATGTTTTGGGAGGTGATCCTGCACAAATGATGTTAGGTCAAAATGAAGACAGCGAGCAAATTGCAGCAGTCAAGGCCAAATATGGGTTTGATAAACCAATTGGCACACAATATTTATATTATCTAAATGACTTATCTCCAATCTCATTTCATTCTACAAACCCAACAGATTATACATTCTTGAGTGAGGGCAAATATACAGCAACACATCTGTTTACCTTCGGAAAATCAACTACCGTTATTAAATTCCCATATCTAAGAGAATCCTTTGCCAAACAAGGTAAAAAAGTATCACAGGTTATTGGAGAAACCTTACCAAACACAGCAGTTTTAGCAGTATCTGCAATCGTAATCGCAATAGTTTTAGGTATTATCTTCGGAATCATATCTGCACTCTACAAAGACCAATGGGTAGATAAAACCATCCAAATTTTTAGTACTTTGGGCATGAGCGTACCGTCTTTTTTCAGTGCCATATTATTTGCGTGGTTTTTTGGATTTGTATTGCACAAATACACCAATTTAGAAATGACCGGAAGTTTGTACGAACTTGATGACTTTGGTGAGAAATCACATATCAAGTGGAAAAACCTCATATTACCAGCAATTGTTTTAGGGATTCGTCCCTTAGCAGTAGTCATTCAGTTGATGCGAAATTCACTCTTAGAAGTATTTAACCAAGATTATATTAGAACCGCGAGAGCAAAAGGGCTCAGCGAATTTCAGATTATAAAAAAACACGCAGTAAAAAATGCTTTGAATCCTGTAGTTACAGCAATATCAGGTTGGTTCGCATCCATGCTGGCAGGCGCAGTATTTGTAGAGTATATTTTTGGATGGAACGGTCTTGGTAAAGAAATAGTGAATGCTTTAAATACATTAGATTTACCAGTGATTATGGGATCTGTATTGGTAATTGCAGTTTTGTTTATTATCATTAATATCTTTGTCGATGTTATTTACGGGTGGTTAGATCCAAAAGTGAAATTAGAGTAACACATTTGTGAGAAGGCAGAAAGAATATAAGTAATCGTTAGAAACTAAGCAGGAAAATAAAGTAACAATGAAAAAAATAATATACCTAGCATTTTTAGCTTTTTGCATCACAAATTGTGAAGCGCAAAAGGAACCAAAACAATTTTCAACAATTGCATTACAAGAGAATTTTGTAAATCTTGACGGTGAAAAAGTCAGCTTGAAATCTATCTTAGAGACCTATAAAGGGCAAACCGTTTTAATAGATGTCTGGGCAAGTTGGTGTAGAGATTGTATTGTTGGATTTCCAGATGTAAAAGCGTTACAAAACGAATTTACAGATATTAAATATGTATTTTTATCAATGGATAAAAGCCAGAAAAGCTGGAAGAACGGAATAAAAAAATATGATATCACAGGAGAGCATTTCTTTATGCCAAAAGGTTGGGACAGCGTTTTTAGTGATTTTGTAGGATTGGACTGGGTACCAAGATACATGGTAATTGATAGTGAAAGCAATATCAAATTATTTAGGGCAATAAAAGCAAGTGACCCAAAAATAAAAGAACATTTAAAATAAATTAATTTCTTCGGAAACATATAATACCAATACAATGAGAAAACATATAGTTGCAGGAAACTGGAAAATGAATAACGATTTGGCTCAAACCCAAACATTAATTTCAGAATTAAAGAAACAATCAAAAACTTCAAATGCAGAAGTCATGATTGCACCATCATACACCAACCTTTGGCCTGCGTTTCAAGCAACAAGAGAAGAAGGTGAAATTGAGGTTGTTGCACAAAACATGCATTTTGCAGAAAACGGAGCATATACAGGAGAAGTGAACGCAAGTATGTTAAAAAGTATTGGCATTAAAACCGTAATTTTAGGTCATAGTGAACGTCGTGCATATTATAACGAAACCGATGATTCTCTTGCTAAAAAAGTAGATGCAGCTCTAGCAAACGACATGAGAATTATTTTCTGTTTTGGAGAAGAATTACAAGATCGTAAAGCTGGAAACGAAGAAAACATAGTAGAATCACAAATTAAAAATGCGCTTTTTCATTTAGACGCTTCGGCATTTAAACATATCATTCTGGCTTACGAGCCCGTTTGGGCAATTGGTACTGGCGAAACTGCGAGTCCTGAGCAAGCACAGAATATGCACGCATTTATTAGAAAAACATTAGCTACAAAATATGGTGACGATGTCGCAAACTCTGTATCCATTCTTTATGGAGGCAGTGTAAAGCCAAACAACGCCAAAGAGATTTTTGGAAAGCCAGACGTTGATGGCGGACTCATTGGTGGAGCATCCTTAAAAGCAGAGGATTTCTATGCGATTGTAAACGCGTTTTAAAAATTGCTTATCTTTTACTTCTCTAAAATAGAAGTATTTGAATTATAATATATATAACAGCATCATTTTAGCAGGCGTTATTCAAGGTCTCATATTTGGTGCTGTTGTTTTTTTGTCTGAAAAATATAATCACAAAAGCGTCTATTTTTTAGCAACAATAATAGTGACATATTCATTTAATAATCTACAGTATTATTTTGTAGACATTGGTTTAATCGATTATGATACCTTTTTTAAATACTACTACTTTCCTTGGGCAGAATTAGTCCCTGCATTGTTGTATTTTTATGTTTTGAGTTTTTTATTTCCTGAGAATAAAAACAGTAAAAAATCGAAATGGCTTTTATCGCTTTTCGGCCTTCATTTTTTAATTAGTACAGTCTATAAAGTTTTAGTTAGGATAAATTCAAAGTCAGAATTTCTAGAACAATTAACTGGTGTTTTAAGATATTATTCTGCTTATTATGCAGAATTAGTCACAGGATTATTAGGTATTTGCATATTGGTTATTTTATTCTTTAAGATAAAAATCTATCAGAAAACGCATTTTGAATTTCAGCGACACTATATCCGATTAGACTTAAATTGGTTAAAAATAACAATGTTACTTTTTTTGGTGCTAACCCTATTAAATGTTTATTTGGTCGTAACAGATATGACGCTTTTTGATGATATTTCTTATTACCCCGTTTGGATTCTTTTGACCATTATTATTTATTGGTTGGGTCACATAGGTATTTATAAATACGGTATTGTTGAAGAACGAAAACAAATAAGACAGAAAAAAAGTGTAAAAAGAGCTCCAATTTCAGAGTCAAAAACAAAGCACATTATTATTGAGCGGTTAAAACAATATCTCGAAAACGAAAAACGTTTTTTAGACTCCTCATTAACTTTAGAAAAAACCGCTGATACATTAGAGTTGAGTCAAGGACACCTTTCAAAAATTATCAACACTGAATTAGAGATAAGTTTCAAGGACTACATTAATACTTTGAGGGTAGAGGAAGCAAAGTCTTATTTAAAAGATAAGGATTTTTCAAACTACACCTTAGTTGCTATTGGTCTTGAAGCAGGATTTAATTCTAAATCAGCTTTTAACACCTCATTTAAAAAAATTACGGGAGAAACACCTTCTCAATTTAAACAACGACACATCAATTAGTCTCATTTTTTCATAATCACATAAAATAGGACGTTATTATTTTACATAACAGTTAGTTTTAGCTTGCTAAAAATCAATAAACTATAAAGTTATGAAGCGAATTTTACTTACAGGTGTTTTACTATTATTGTCGATTATGTTAAATGCCCAAGGTTGGGGGCAAATCCAAAAAATTGTACCAGGCGATAGAGAATTGGGAGATCATTTTGGATATGCTGTGGCGATGAGCGGAGACTATGCATTGATAGGAGCAGAATGGGATGATGTAACTTCATTAAATACGGGATCAGCTTATGTCTATAAAAAAGCTAACAATGGAAACTGGATAGAGCATCAAAAATTAACTGCTCCAGATAAAAGGGCAAATGACATATTTGGTTTTAGTGTAGATATAAATGGGAATTTTCTAATTATTGGTGCAAGAGCTCAAGATTATGATGCATCAAATAGTAATTTTATTAGCGCAGCAGGTGCAGCCTATATTTATGAAAAAGACACAAATGACAATTGGGTTTTTGTTCAAAAATTGATTGCTTCACATAGGGAAACAACAAGACAGTTTGGAAGATGTGTAGCTATTAGTAGTAATTTTGCAATTGTGGGTGTAGATCAGGAAAACTATGATGTAGCAGGAGAGAATTTTGTCCAGAATGCAGGTGCTGCCTATGTTTTTGAACGTAATAATGCAGGAGAATGGATTGAAGTCCAAAAAATAGTGGCATCCGAAAGAAGTACATTCGATTATTTTGGATATAACGGTTTAAGTATTGATGGTAATTATGCAGTTATTGGAGCCATGCAGGAAGATGAAGATGAAAATGAAGTCAATACAATGCCAAGTGCTGGTAGTGCTTATATTTTTGAACGAAATACTTCTGGCGTGTGGAATGAAATACAGAAAATAGTCGCATCAGACAGAACTCAAGGTGCTTATTTTGGCTGGTCCCTTGCAATAGATGGAAACAGTATTGTTGTAGGCTCTAATCAGGATAATAATTTTACTGGAGCTGCATATGTTTTTGAAAAGGACGAAAATGACATTTGGAATCAAGTTCAAAAACTCACCGCATCAAATAGTGACAACGGTGATCAATTTGGTTTTGATCTCGATATTGATGGAAACCGCATAATTATAGGCGCTCGTTATAGAGATATTGGTAGTCCAGGTGACGATGGTGGCGCCTATATTTTTGAAAAGCAATCAGGAACTTGGGAAGAAACCGCCTTTGTTTATGATATGTTCAACCAAACAAGTGAGTATTTCGGTTATGCTGTTGCTATAAGTGGTGACTTTGCTCTGGCTGGTGCTTATCAAGATGGGGAAGATGAAAATGAAGAAAATGATTTAGGTTCTTCTGGTGCTGTGTTCGTTTTTGATGTCAATGAACCTAACACGTTAAGTGTTTTTGAAAATAATTTAGAAAATCAAATTAAAGCATATCCCAATCCAGTTGTAAATAGCCTTTATTTAGATTTGGGCAAAATCTTCAGTAATATAGATATTACAATACTTGATATTCTGGGTCAAAAAGTTTTCTTTAAGAATTATAGTAGTATACAAACCATTGATTTGCCTTTTAATGTTTCTAAAGGCATGTACTTGGTTGAGGTTAGAGCAGACAATCAAAAAACGTCAGTTTTGAAAATTATCAAACATTAATTTCATTTTTTACATGTAACTTTGTATTCTAAACAAACATCATGTCAAACACCATCTATTTAGGGTATTATTTCAAAGTAAAACCTTTACAACCAGCAGTAGAAATTTTAATCGCCGAATTAGGTTATGCAGGTTTTGAGAGTTTTGTAGAAACAGATGAAGGGGTTACTGCCTATATTCAAAAAGATGAATATTACGATTCTATTCTTGAGGATATTCAGATCCTAAAATCTAATGAGTTTGAGATTTCATTTTCTTCGGAAGAGATTGAACAAACCAACTGGAATGAAGAATGGGAGAAAAATTTTAATCCTATCATTGTAGATGACAAATGTTCGGTTCGTGCCCCATTTCATGAAAAACCGGACACTGAATTCGATATTATCATAGAACCAAAAATGAGTTTTGGCACAGGCCATCACGAAACCACGCATATGATGATCCAGCATATTTTGAAAAATGATTTTAAAGATAAATCGGTTTTAGATATGGGTTGTGGTACAGGAGTCTTGGCAATTCTTGCTGAAATGAAAGGAGCAAAACCGTTAGATGCTATTGATTATGATAATTGGTGTTATCTCAATAGTCTTGAAAATGTTGAGCGTAATCATTGCGAGCACATTTCCGTAGAAGAAGGAGATGCGTCTTTATTGGCAGGAAGACATTATGATATCATTATAGCAAATATCAACCGAAATATTCTATTAAGCGATATGCAAACCTATGCTAAATGCTTAAACACAAATGGAACGCTGTTTCTCAGCGGATTTTATAACGAAGATATTCCGGTCATTGAAGAAGAATGTAACAAATTGGGTTTAGTTAAAGTGGAGACCTTAGAGCGAAATAATTGGGTGGCTTTAAAATTTCAGAAGTAATAATTATTTACATTTTAATACTAACTTCGATGAATTACGTAAAATTTTAACATCAAAAACAAAAATACTACTCAAATTACGGGAAAACCGTAATTTTTTTATTTTGAAAACACTTATCTTTGAAATGATAATTATCACGGTTTAAGGTAAAACAGTTGTAAGAAAAATAACTAGTTCCATTTAAACTTCCCCTACCTACTCGCTTAATATTTATTAACTTAATTTACTCAAAAATGAAAAACTTAAAATTTTTGACCTTAGGTGGTCTATGCCTTTTATTTTCTGTTCAGTCTTGTGAAAAAGACAATGGTGCTGAGGATATTTCTAATTTAGATGATGTATCGATCATTAATGTGAATCATTTGGAAGGGAGAACAATCGTTACAGATACTGAATTATTAAATGCCATCCACACTTTAGATATTGACGTCGGTTTGGTGTCTATTGGAGACTTTCATTTACCAGATGGAACGGTAGAAGAACGAATCTATATAGGTAGTGATATTACCTTTACCTTGGATGAATTAAATACTTTAATTGGTGATGGTTCTGGTTTAAATCGCCAGTATAGAACCTTTAATTTGGTAACTGGAAATAACCAAACCATAGATATTATAGGTTATGTGGCTAATAGTAGCCAATCTCTTTCAAGTAAAGCGCAAACTGCTTTACAACGAGCTGTTAACAATTACAATGCTTTAAATACAACCTTACAATTTAATCTTACGTTTGGATCAAATTATCAAGCTGCAGATATGGTTGTATATGATAACTCGGTTAATACACCAAACAGTCAAGGTGGTGTAGCTGGTTTTCCTTCAAGTTCTGGCTTACCCAATAAGTTTGTTCAAATTTATAATATTGAGCAGTTTTCTACAGGTGTCAATGAGCATGTGATTACTCACGAGATTGGACATTCTGTTGGTTTTCGTCATTCCGACTGGTTTGACCGTTTAAGTTGTCCTGCTTCTAGCCAAGGTAATGAAGGTGCAGGATCAAATGGTGCAGTTCAAATACCGGGAACGCCTTCTGGTAGGGATTTAACCTCTGTAATGCAAGCTTGTTTCACTACAAGTGAAGATGGCAATTTTAATAATAATGATGTTATAGCTTTAGAATTTATGTATCTACAGAGTAGTTCTGGGCCATGTGATGGCGTATCAGAGTGGCAAAGTGGAGTAAGCTATAATATTGGTGCTCGTGTGACTTATTTTGGAAACCTTTACGAACGTGTAAGTGGAGGTTGGAGCTTAATAGGACCTTGTAATTAAATATTATTTGTATAACAATAATCTAAAAAGACTTCTGTTCTATGTACAGAAGTCTTTTTTATGTGATGAGAATTAATTAAATTTATACTTTAAAAAAACCAACCTCATTAAATAAAGCGCTATGAACAAAATAATGAGTACAAAAGAAAAAATACAAGAAGAACACCTGGTTGATACGTTAGAACAACCTCTCAATGAGATCGTTCTATATAATGATGATGTTAATACATTTGATCATGTCATAAACACTTTAATCTATGCATGTGAACACACGCCAGAACAAGCAGAGCAGTGCTCAATTTTAGTTCACTACAAAGGACAGTGTACAGTTAAGACTGGTGAGTACAAAGAGCTAGAGCCAAGATGTTCTATGCTTTTAGAAGCAGGATTAAGTGCTGAGATTGTTTAAAATTTGATTTATAAGGTGGACGGACAAACAAAATCTGTCATCGGTAAATCAGTATCTTTAATTGCTCCAAAACCACCAGCAATATCCACTAGATTATGAAACCCTCTAGCTTTTAATATGGATGCTGCAATAACACTTCTATAGCCACCAGCACAGTGAATATGGTAGGTTTTATCTTTAGAAACCTCACTCATTTGCTCGTTTATATAATCTAAAGCAAAATGTTGGGCGTCCTCGAGATGCATACTTTGAAACTCTCCATCTTTTCTAACATCCAAAATGTTGACACTTCCTTGTTTTGCTCTTTCAGCAAAAGTCTCTGCAGATATAGATTTTAATGTATCGATTTCTTTTCCTTCGGAAATCCAAGTCTCAATACCACCTTCTAAATACCCTAAAGTGTTGTCATAACCCACACGAGATAAGCGTGTCACCGCTTCTTGACTTTTTCCTTCGGGAACAACTAACAAAATAGGTTGGTTGATGTCTGTTATCAATGCACCAACCCATGGTGCAAATGAGCCATTTAGACCTATAAATATGGAGTTTGGGATATGGCTTTTAATGTAGTCACTTTGAGTTCTTACATCAAGGACCAATGCGTTTTCATGATTAGCCAGATCTTCAAAATCATTAGGGGACAAAGCTATGTTTCCAGTTTTTAAAACCGTTTCAAAATTTTCATAACCTGTTTTATTGAGCATTGCATTTTTTTCAAAATACTGTGGAGGTGGAGCCATACCATCAAGTACTTCTGTAATAAACTCTTCTTTTGTCATGTCTTCTCTTAATGCGTAATTTGTTTTCTTTTGGTCTCCAATTGTGCCAACGGTTTCTTTGCTAAGATTTTTTCCGCAGGCAGAACCTGCACCATGAGCAGGATATACGATGACATCATCGGCAAGTGTCATTATTTTATTCCGAAGAGAATCAAAGAGCATTGCTGCTAAATCTTCTTTGGTTAAATCAGATTTTATTGCCAAATCGGGTCTGCCAACATCACCTAAAAATAAGGTGTCACCAGAAAAGATAGCGTGATTTTTACCATTTTCATCCATTAAAAGATAGGTTGTAGATTCTAAAGTATGACCTGGAGTGTGCAACGCTTTAATTGTAAGATTCCCAATTTTGAACTCTTCATTATCTTTTGCAGAATGAATTTCATAATTTGTTTCTGCACCTGGACCATAAACAATTGTAGCTCCGGTTTTTTTAGCTAAATCAACGTGTCCCGAAACAAAATCTGCATGAAAATGAGTTTCAAAAATGTATTTTATCTGAGCATTGCTCTTTTTTGCTTTATCGATGTATGCTTGAGTTTCACGAAGCGGGTCAATAATAGCAACTTCTCCGTTAGACTCTATGTAATAAGCGCCTTGAGCGAGGCAATTTGTATATATTTGTTCAATTATAATAGACATGATTTTAATTTTTTTAATTTATGTTGACCATAATTTTAATACTATAAAGATACAGATTATTAAAATTTTGATTTGTGATTTTTGTTACATTTAACTTAAGAGTTCTTTGTAAATTATATAAAATGCCATTATTAAGGTGAAGTACCCAAATCCTTTTTTTAATTTTTTGCCACTTATAAATTTAGAAAAGTAAACGCCTAAAATGATCCCTATAATTGATACAAACGTAAATTTTAGAAGGAATGGCCAATCGATGTCTATATTTTGTAAGTCTCCCAAAAAACCAATTAGGGATTTTACAGCAACAATTAAAAGTGATGTCCCTATAGCTTGTTTCATTGGTAATTTAGCTAAAAGTACTAATGCTGGAATTATTAAAAAGCCTCCGCCAGCACCAACTAAACCTGTTAAAATACCTACTATAATACCTTCTATGGCAATTAATGGATAATTGTAAACAACGTCTTGGGTTTCTAAAACTTCTCCTTTGTTTTTTTTAGTGATAATCATTGAGAAACTTGCCAAGAGCATAATAATAGCAAAAAGCATCATTATAAATATTGTGTTAGTGACTTCAAAATCATTGACAGTAAAAATTACTTTAGGAATTCTTGGGACTAAGTAAAGGCGCGTAAGATAGACTGCAATTAAAGCTGGAGTAGCAAAGATTATTGCAGTTTTAAAATCAATCAATCCTTTTCTAAAATTCTGAAAAGCTCCAATTACAGCTGTAACACCTACTACAAATAAGGAGTAGCCTGTAGCAATAATTGGATTTAAACCTATAATGTAAACTAAGATTGGAACTGTTAAAATGGAACCACCACCACCTATTAAGCCTAAAACCAAACCGACAAACAGTGCTCCAATGTATCCTAATATTTCAACTGTGTTCATTAGTGAGGTAATTTATCTTTAAATAATCCATAGATGTAAGTCCCTAAAATGGCAGCTAAAATAACGATCAAGATAGTAAAAGCTCCTGTGCCAACTAATATATACATTGGTCCAGGACATGCTCCTGACAATGCCCAACCTAAGCCAAATATGGTACCGCCAATTATGTATCGTATAAAACCTTGATCTTTTCTTGGAACAGTCATTAAGCCTCCATTTATGTTTTTAAATTTTTTGCTTATTAGAAGCAAAATGATTCCTGTGATTACTGCTGTGCCTATAATACCATACATATGGAAAGATTCAAATTTGAACATTTCGTAGATGCGATACCATGAGACTGCTTCGGACTTTACGAGTACGATTCCGAAAAAAATTCCGACGAATAAAAATTTTATATACTTTATCATATTAACCAAAAATTAAAGGGAATAGTAAATGAATCATTATTAAGCCACCAATAAAAAACCCAATCACAGCGATTAGTGATGGGAGTTGTAAACTACTTAAGCCTGTAATAGCGTGGCCAGAGGTACAACCTCCAGCGTAACGCGTACCAAAGCCAACTAAAAAACCGCCTATAATTAAAACGGAAAGTCCTTTAATACTCAATAATGCTTCCCAGCTGTAAAGTTCTGGAGGAAGCAATGATTTTCCTGCGTTTTCAAAACCGAGCGAACTGAGCGTATCAACGGTTTCTGGGTTCAAGTCGATATTTGTTGGGACTGATAAATAAAAGTGCGCAATGAATCCTCCTATTATAGCTCCAGCAACTACGATAAGATTCCAACGTTGGGATTTCCAGTCAAAATCAAAAAATTTTACTTTTTTTCCAGCTCCTGCAATTGAGCAGAAGGTGCGAAGGTTGGATGACATACCAAATGTTTTTCCGAAGTAAATAAGAGTAAACATGATAATGGCAATTAAAGGTCCTGAAATATACCAAGGCCAAGGTTGTAAAATATAGTCCATGTATTTTATTTTGATGCAAAGTTAAGATTGAAAAAAAGGTACTGTGTGATAAATGTTACTTAAAAGTCTATAACTTCAATTTTATTTCTACTTAGTTTTATTTTATTGTCGTTTTCCAACTGTTTTAATAGTCTCGAAATTACGACTCTTGACGTGTTGAGATCTTCTGCAATTTCTTGGTGGGTTGTAGTTATGATTTTTGAGGCATTCAATTTAACTGTGTCGATCAAATATTTGAGAAGACGTTCGTCCATCTTCATGAAAGCTAGAGTGTCTATGGTTTCTAACATTTCATTAAAACGAATTTGATAGCTTTGAAGTATAAAGTTGCGCCAACTTGAATTGGTATGAAACCACTCTGTCATTTTCTCGTTTGGAATCATTATTACTTCGGAATCATTATCTGAAACTGCTCTTATTTTACTAATCGACTTTGACATGCAACAGGTAAGTGACATTGAGCAGGTGTCACCACTCTCTAGAACGTATAGAAGTAGTTCATGGTCATCATTATCAACTCTTAATACTTTTATATTGCCTTTTAAAAGCAGAGGTATATGAGTTAAGTCTTGACCTATATCAATAATTATATCGTTAGGCTTGAATGATTTTACTATGCCGATTTCTTCAATATTTTTAATAATAAAATCATCAAACAGATATTCAATTTGTTTGAGAAGTTCTTTTTCTATCATACCTCAAAAGTAAGGATTTAGAATTTTGGAATTTTAACAAATTTCAACAAAGCCAATTTGGAAGTTACAGCATTGCATAAACGCGAGTTGTGCGTTGGAAATAAAAAACCAGAAACAAAATTGAATTTAATCAACGTTTTGTTTCCGGTTTTTTTATGTTTATTAGTGACCTCGACTGGATTCAAACCAGTAACCTCTTGAGCCGTAATCAAGTGCGCTATTCAGTTGCGCCACGAGGCCATTTTGTGGGTGCAAATATAATTCTTTATAAAAGAAACACAAACAAAATTGTTCAAAAAATTAATGGGTTTTGAGATCAGTAAAACAGCTTGTATTTTAATTGCCACTGAAATTGTAAGCTAAAAAAAATTAGATATCAATTATTTTAGACACTAAATAACTAGTATTGCGTTTGAAAATCTTCCTTAAGTTGATCTGAAATATTAGTATATTTTGAAAATCTTTCCTGATATGTTTTAGGGGAGAAATTAAATTTTTCTTTAAAAATTTTAGAGAAATAGCTTCTGCTATTTATTCCTACGGTATAAGCTATTTCGGAAATTGTCAAATCTTCGTTTATTATTAATTTTTCTGCCTTTAGCAAACGTACATTTCTGATATATTCATTTACGGTTGTCTTATTAAAAAGCTTAAATCCTTCTTGTAATTTTGAGGGAGATAACGTTGTTTCTCGACATAAGGTTGAAATTGTATATCTTTCTCCTGGATTAAGTCTAATGGAATTTGCTACTTCTTTAATTTTATTTAAATCATTATTACTTAAGTTACTTGTATTAGTTCCTTTTAGATTAATGTCCTCTAACAAATACTTAATATTTGTTGCCAGAATTTTATTTACTAAGCTTTCCAACAGTAAGAAATTAACCAAATTACATTCTTGTAATTGATTTATTTGATCTATGTAATGAGCGATTTTTAAATTACAGGAACTTAAGTGTAAGAAATTACTATCATTTTTTGAGTTAGAGAAAATATCAACAACTTTAGTGTATAACGAGTTATTCATATTTTGATCTATTTCAATAATAGAAAATCTATAGTGTGTGTTTTTAGCGAAGCCTATTTCGATAATATTTTCTTTTTCTAATGAATATAGGCTTGATGTGTATTCTTTTAAGATTCTCTCTTTAAAATAGTCGTCTTTGCATAATATGCTACCCTTACTGCAATATGTAGAATACAGAGCATCATGATGAACAACTTTATTAAGGTATACATCTTCATTAAAATTAACATCGAATTCAAAATAAGTTGTGAAGTTTGATGATTTAATAGCTTTTATGGATCCTTTTCCAAATTTATTTGAAAAGGAGAGATTGGAACAATCTGATGTTTGGTTTATGTTTGCATCAAGTTCTTGAGAAATCTTTTTAAAACTATCAAGTAATTGATGAGTATTTAGAGTTATATTGATCATATGTATTATAAGTTTTATATAATCTCTGTTTTTAATATAAGATTATCTTGAGTTTTTTTGTTGAGTATTTTTAAGTTGAGTTTTTTAGAATTTAAAATCGCTCTTTTCTTGAGTAGTATTAGATACTTTCACTTGAGTTTTAATGGATCTTGTCTTACCTACTTTAGCATTTAAAGGCGTTCTAAAAAATGTACTTTGCTTGGTTATATTCATTCAATTTTTTTTATATAAATATAATGGTTTTGAAGGCGGTTGTATTATACAATTTGATTAAAGAGTTGTATAATGCGACGCTATAAAGTTGAAAATGTATAAGTTAAAATGGGGGAAAAGGAAAGATGTCTATTGCGCTAAGTTATAATATACGAATTATCAAACACTAAATTGTTTTCTAAACCATTATAGTTTTGAGGTTCTAAAATTGAATCAAATATTAATTCTGTTTCATAAAATTGTCTAGAAATGGAGTGTGCATATAGTTTGTCATTACTTAATGAAATATTCTTTTTATTTTTAATATTAAGCGATGTTTCCAGCCAAGTTTCTATTTGATTTTTATCAATAATTATTGGCATGGTATTGCTAATATTATGAATTTTTTTAAAACTGGGACCAGCTTTTGTCAATACAGGGGAGCAGGTGATAAATCCATCTGATAATATATTATATATGCCACCAATCAAAAAAGGTTTTTGGGATTCGTGATAAACATAATAAGGATATATTTGGCCATCTTTAATGAAACTCGAGAAAAAGCCTTTTATTATGATAACGCATTTTCTTGATTTGCTATAATCAACTACTTGATTATTTAAATTATCTAAAGTAACATTTAAAGTATTATTTAACTTTTGATAATTTATCCAATCATCACTGTAGTTTTCTGGCAAAATACCCCAAATACCAAATTGTATTTGGTTTTGGTTTTGAGAAGTAATTATTGGTAAAACCTCTTCATCAAGTCCATTAATTATTTGTTTGGGCTCATAAAGATTTGGATGTTTAAAAGAAATTCCTATTTCACTCTCAATTAGTTCTTTGCTTGAATTATTTGATAATTTATAAAACAATTTTTATTTAAAAATAGACATAAATTAAAATATATGTTGAAGCATATACGTAATAATTTAATGCAATCGAAAATTGTTTATTATAGTTTATAATTTAAATAAGAGCTCAAGGTTTTTTTATCAAAAGAATATTTGTGCAACCTTAAGTATTTAAGATAAAATTTAAAGAAGAAATTTTTATGAAATTAATTAAATGAAGTCAATTGCGACTTACTACAATTTTGAAAATCATTTTACTAATAAGTAAAATCAATAGCCCTGTCAAGAGAAAAAGTAAATTAACAATATAGAAGTTTTCAAAAAGAATGATACAACTCCACCAACCTATGAGGTATGCTAACACTGATAAAGTCATAAATTTAGACATGGAGCTGATATGTAAATAGTTACAATTCAAAATTAGATTAAATTTGTTATCTTTATATTATACAATTTTGATTTATAATTATATAATTTTAAAGTTGTAGATAGTATGATTGTGAAAGTGAATAATTTGATATAAAATATTAATTGAATATATGTTGTATATAAATTCACACAAAAAACTATCTTTGTTAATGTATTGCTCATGAGTCATTAGATAGAGGTTAATACAATTAATGGCACTAAAGTATTCGTTTAGTTTGAAATGATTTGGTTAAGTTGAGTATAGATTATGAGAATACAAGTAAAATTTGACGTGCCTAAAATTTGTAACAGTTTGCTTATAAAAACGTTAAGTGATCTAAATATAAAGTATAAGCTTCATACAATTGGGGAAATTGAAATACTTCAAAGATTAAACGATTCTCAAAAAAAATCTATTTTTGAAGCATTAAATTCAAATCATATTCAGGTCATCAGTGATCAACAATTGGTAATTGTACAACAGGTAAAAGAAATTCTTACAGAAATCGTTCGTATTGAGAATTTTGAAGATGATTTCAAGGTATCTTCATATATCGAGAACAGGCTACCCTATACTTATAGCTACTTAGCTAAAATGTTTTCAGAACATGCCAATATTTCAATAGAAAAGTTCTTAATTCTGAAAAAAATCGATTTCGTTAAAGAATTATTGTTAGAAGGTAATTTGAGTCTTACTGAAATTTCTTATAAATTGAATTACAGCAGTGTTTCGCATCTATCAAAACAATTCAAAAAAACGACAGGGTTTAGCCCATCTGGTTTTATGGATTTGAAAACTAAATTAAACTTAAAAAAATAAATATAATATATGCCTTATAAAGATTTGAGAATTGTTTTAGCAGATGATGACCCAGACGATAGAGCTTTGTTCGAGTTGGCTATAAACCAAATTTCAAAAGATATAGATTTATCGATGTGCAAAAATGGAACAGATCTCATTTCTTACCTAAGGGATGATAAAGAAATACTTCCAGATATTTTGTTTCTAGATTTAAATATGCCTAATAAGGATGGTATTGAATGTTTAATGGAAATAAAAAAAGATCCAGGTCTCAAAGATATGACCGTGGTAATATATTCTACATCCTCATCAGAAAAAGATATTGAAAAAACCTTCTTAGAAGGAGCGAATATTTATTTAAACAAGCCATCAAATTTTAATAATTTGAAAACTTCACTAAAGAGAATACTTACTTTAGATTGGCAATACCAGAATTCAATATTAAATAAAGAAAATTTTCTGTTTAGACTATAGAATGAATTTGATTAGGATTTAATCTTAAATTGCTAATTTTATTGACGCTTAATCACTTATTTTATAATCTCAAAGCAAATATTGTATTACATGGGCGAAAATTTTAGACTTTTTGTAATTGGTGCATCTGCTGGAGGTTATAGGGCAATCAAACAAATTGTTTCCAAAATACCTCTAGGTCTAGACGCAGCGTATATGATAGTACTTCATAGTGCATTTGATTCTTCAAGCTCTTATGCAGAAACACTAGGTAAATTTACTGAACTGGATGTTGTTACTGCAGAGCACAAAATGAAAATTAGATCAAATATGGTAATCATAGCAAAACCAAATTACCATTTATTTATTCACCAAGATAGAGTTCTTCTCTCTAAAGGACCTCGAGAAAATTTATTTAGACCTTCTATAGATGTTCTGTTTCGATCGGCAGCAGTAGCATTTAAAAACAAATGTGTTGGAGTGCTTTTAACAGGAAGGCTTAATGATGGAACAAGTGGTTTAAGCGCAATTCAAAGATGTGGAGGGCTAACCATTATTGAAAATCCAGAGACAGCAGAGTTTAGTAGTATGCCATCTTTCGCAAATCAAACGATAGATGTGGACTATATTGTCAATCTTGAAGATATGGCTGATGTGATCATATCTATTCACAATGAAGAATTACCCATAAAAAAAGAAATCCCATTAAGTATCGTTAAGGAAAACGATATCGCTATGCGAATAAAAAGTCAAATTGAGCTTCAAGAAGAATTGGGTGAACAAGTACCAATAAGCTGTGCTAGCTGTGGCGGTCCGCTTTGGCAAATAAAAGACGCAAAACAAGTGCGCTATCGTTGCCACGTTGGTCATGCATTTACTCAAGAAGCTTTATTGAGAAGTCAAGATTCTGCATTAGAAGAGGCGCTTTGGTTATCTATTAGAACATTGGAAGAAAAGCGTACATTGATGCAAACTATGCTCAATGATTTTGAAAGCAAGAAGATGAAACAATTAGTGAAGTCATACACAAATAAAATTGAAGAAGTATCTGCTCATATTAAAAAAATGAAGTCGGTGTTACAAATAAATGATTAAGTCATGAGCAAAAAGTTAGAGGTTATTAATGACACAGAGTTGTATGTTGTAGGTGTTGGTGCATCTGCAGGAGGATTAGATGCTTTAAGTAAGTTTTTGAAGAATTTCAATGGTATAACTCCAGATCTTTGTATCGTTATTGTCATGCATTTAAGTCCAGATTATAAAAGCCAATTAGCACCAATTCTAGATAAACGCTGCAAATGGCCCGTGGTTTCCGCAGAAAATAATATGGAGCTTGTTAAAGGTAATGTATACGTCACACCACAAAACAAGCAAATTAGAATTCACAATAGTAAATTTGTTTTAGAAGATTTAACATCAGAACACTCCTTTACACCATCCATTGATAATTTTTTTAAATCGTTATCAAAAGATAAAGGTAAAAAAGCTATAGGTATTGTATTGTCTGGTTTTGGTAAAGATGGAGCAGAGGGAATAACTGCGATAAGAGAATTGGGAGGTTTTACAATTGCCCAATTACCAGAGACTGCAGAGCATAGAGATATGCCATCTGCATCAATCAATACTGGTCATGTAATTTTAATCGTACCAGCAGAACAAATGTACGATGACATCGTGCAGTTTATTACAAATACAAAAGCCATAGCCTCTAGTTTGCCAAAAAAAGGATCTATTGATGCCATTTTTGAGCTTTTGGAAAAGCGCTCTGGTACAGATTTCTCTATGTACAAGCCTACAACAATTATGAGGCGAATAAACCATAGAATCACATCGCTACAGTTGGGTACCATGGTAGAATATTATGAGCTAATAAAAGCAAACCCAAGAGAGTTAGATAATCTTTTTGATTCAGTATTGATAGGTGTCACAGAGTTTTTTAGAGATTTAGAGGCTTTTGATTACCTAAGAAAACAGCTCTTCAAAATCCTAAAAGATAAGGAGCCTGGAGATTCTATTAGAATATGGAGTGTGGGTTGTGCTACAGGAGAAGAACCTTATTCCATAGCGATTTTGTTATACGAGTTACTGGGAGCAAAGGTTAACCAATACCATATTCAAATATTTGCGTCAGATATAGATGAGCGTGCTATTAACTTCGGAAGAAAAGGAATCTATAACAAAGATCTATTGGCAAATGTACCTAAAGAGATTACTGCAAAATACTTTGAGAAAAAAGATGAACTGCATTTTGAAGTCAAGAAAGAAATAAAACAGCATCTTTTATTCACAAGGCATGATATCACAACAGATCCTCCTTTTGTAAAATTAGATTTGGTGGTTTGCAGAAATTTATTGATTTATTTTAATAATAACTTACAAAAGCAGACCTTTCAAATCTTTCATTATTCTCTTCGATCTAACGGAATATTGTTTTTAGGTAAATCTGAAAGTGTAAGTGTAGCTGCAGATTTATTTACTGAAATAGGAAAGGGTAAATTATTTAGAAAAGCAGATACATCATTAAATTATCAGCTCAAATTCTCACGTCTTAGAACTAGAAATCAACAACAGAAAAAAGAAGAAAAAAAGAACAATATTCGAAATATGAGTATTGTAGATGTCGCCAAGGAAACCTTATATTATAAATATGATAATCCCTTTGTGATTATAAATGAGAATGGGGAGATTAAAGAAGTACATGGTAGTCTTAGATTGTACTTAGAGATTAGCCAAGGTGCCATGAACGTGAGCATACATAAGATGGTTAATCCAGAGCTGGTAACTGTTGTAAAAGCAGTACTCGCTCAAGTAAAAAAAACAAACGTAACCCACACGAGCCACGTCATTAAATTTGAACTGTATGATCAATTACATTACGTACGTGTAAAAATCACACCCTTGGTTTACAGGATAAGCGAGGTTCAATATTTCATGGTGATTTTTGAAAAAATTGAACCCAGTGAAGGACATTTAGAACTTCAGAAAAAATTAGAGACATCAGATTTTGTTAACCTACGCATCAAGGAATTAGAAGATGAGTTAACATCTACGAAGGAACACCTTCAAATTTTCACAGAAGAACTAGAAGCAACAAACGAAGAATTACAAACCATTAACGAAGAATTACAATCTTCAAATGAAGAGCTAAAATCAAGTAATGAAGAGTTAGAAACCAGTAATGAAGAATTGCAGTCTGCCAATGAGGAACTAAATATTGCAAATCAAGAGTTGAAACTTGCAAATGATTTGCTAATAGAGAAGGAGGAAGAACTTAAAGAAGAAAAGGAGTTAAGCCAGCGTAACGAGTTGATCTATAAAACAATTGCAGAAAATATACCCGATGGAGCGGTAGGTATACTCGATAAAGATTTTAAAGTTGAATATATTGGAGGTCAGGGAGTTGAAATTTTAGAAACAAACAATATGATTGGTCAATATTGGCCAGACTTAAATTCATCAAAAAGAGAAGCAAGACGTATTGAGAAACTTTGTCAAGACACCTTGATCAATGGTTCTGCACAAATTGAAGTGCAATACAATAATAAGTTTTATGATATAAAAGCTGTACGTTTTAAGATGCCATATCTTGACGAGGATAGAATTTTGTATTTGGCGCAAGAGATTACTTCTTTAAGACAAAATCAAGTAATTTTAGAAACTGCAATTAGAGCATCAAACCTAATGGTTTTTGAGTTTAATTTTGAAGAAGATGTATTTTATGCTGATAATTCATTATATGATTTCTTAGAAATTGAACCTAAGAGAACAATAACAAAGCAAATGCTTTTGGATAAAATGCATCCAGATGATTTGAAAATCCGTAAAAAGAGTATGAAAAAAGCTCTAAAAACAGGATTGGTGTATCATGAAGTAAGAATGAAATTAAAAAAGGGGATAAGATATATAAGGGTGACAGGTCAAATTTTATTTGATGAGAACAAAAAACCTTTAAAGGAGTTTGCAACTGCCATAGATATTACTAGTGATAAGGAGCTTTTAGAGAAAGTTAAAGAAAGCGAAAACCGTTTTAGGGCAATTGCCAATGATGCACCTATAAATATTTGGATAACAGATAAAAAAGGACAGTGTGTATTTATAAATAAAAACTGGTTTAATTATACTGGCAGCACATTACAAGATAACCTGGGTAGAGGTTGGCTAAAATATTTACATGAGGACGACAAAAAAACAGCCGAAGAAGCGTATATGAAAGCCCACGAAAAACTAATAACTTTTACTTCTGAATTTAGAGCACTAGCCAAAGATGGGACTTATTCATGGCATCTTAACAAAGGAATACCAATGTTTGATGAAGAGGGAGAATTTAACGGGTTTATAGGATCCTTTACCAATATTGATGAACAGAAAAAGTTTTCTAATGAACTAGAGAAAAACGTACTTGAACGTACCAAGGACATAACAAACGCAAATGAAGAGCTTTTAAAATTAAATATGAATTTAGAGGAATTTGCCTACATGGCAAGCCATGATCTAAAAGAGCCTCTGCGAAAAATAAGAACTTTCAATTCATTAATAATTTCGGAAGATACCGATAGAGAAACGGTATCAAAATATGCCTCTAGAATAGAGCATTCCGCAGAAAGAATGACGAGTTTGATTGATAATATCTTAGAATATTCTAAAGTAGAAGGAGATGCTAATAAATCAGAAAAAGTAAATCTTGACGAAATTTTTGATCAGGTATTTTCAGATTTGAGTATTATGATTGAAGAACAAAATGTTGTCATCAATAAGGACGACTTAGGTACTATTAAAGGCGTGCCGATTAGAATGTACCAACTGTTTTCTAACTTAATCAAGAATTCGGTCAAATTTAATAATAACGAACCAGTTATAGAAATTAGTACCTCTCTGGTAAACGGAAAATTAGTACCAAAAAGGTTTAAGGCAAAAGCTAAAAAGGAATTTAAAAAAATAGAATTTAAAGATAACGGGATAGGCTTGGATATTGATAAAAAGGACTACATATTTAAGCCCTTTAAAAGACTTAATTCATCTAGTGATTACTCTGGTACAGGTATAGGCTTAGCGATTTGTAAACGTATTATGGATCTCCATGGTGGTTTTATTGATGTTGAAAGTGAAAAAGGTAAGGGCGCTTCATTTATACTTTATTTTCCAGTATAACAGTTTAAAGAATAGATATATTAAAAAGAACTCACCTATTGGTGAGTTTTTTTATCATAATTTTTATGATCTGTTTAATAACGATTTAATTTCATATAAAATAATTACCTCCATAATAGGCGTTTATTTGATAGATAAAAAGAATGACTCCTGCTAAAATTAAATAGCTATTAACAGATTTATAAAACGCTTCAAAGCTATTTTGTTTTCTCCATTTATTAATCAAGAAAATAATTGGGATTAAAGCCAGTATTTGTCCTAATTCTACGCCAATGTTAAAGCTAATGATTTTTGCAAAAAATTGATCAGATCCTAATTTAAATGACTGCAACCTAGTTGAGAGACCTAAACCATGAATCAATCCAAAAACAAAAACCATCATCAATAAATTAGGTGACTTCATTTTTAATTTTCGAAAACCTCCTAAATTTTCAAAGCCTTTATAAAGGACGCTTAGTGCAATAATGGCATCTATTAGGTGTTCATTTACTTTAATTCCAATATAGGTAGCGAAAATCAATGTAATGCAATGGCCTATTGTAAATACACTAATGAATTTTGCAATATCTTTTAAGCCAGTTAAATAAAAAATAACTCCAGTTAAAAAAAGCAAATGGTCATAACCAGTAAGCATATGTTTTGCACCAACATAAATGTATGAGAACAAACCTCCATTATTTAAAATTTCCTGGTCACCATCGCTAACACCATGTGCCATTAAGGTCATGGGCAACAGGAGAGTACAAATAAAAATGAATCTAAAATATTTAATATTCAAAATTTATTTTTTGCGGTTAAACATAAAAAACAGTAAACCTATAACCAAAATACTACCGATCCAATAAACATAATTTGGGATGTTTGATTCTTCATGAGTATGAGTATCTTTACTATGGGTATGTCCATCACTATCATGACCGTGTTGTACCTCAAAAGTGAGAGTTGCCCAATTAGATTCGTGCGTAAGGCCAGATTCATTATTTTCTATAAGGTGAATAGTGCGCAAATACCATATTCCATCTGCGGTGAGTTTTACATTTATAATTCCGTTATTATCTGTTCTTAGTTTTGTTCCAGAAGTATGAACGTGAGCCTCAGTTTCTTCTAAAGAAGTATTATTCTTTTTTTCTTCGGAAGAATTACCGTGTGTATGAGAAGAATTTTCATTGCCATGCGAATGTGAATGCGCTTCAGCATCATCTTCATGTGAATGTGATTCTTGCTGTTGCTCATGTGTGTGTGAGTGTGCCTGGGTATTGTTATTAGCGTGTGAATGTGATTCATCACCATGGGTATGTGCTTGCTCATCTACATGTGAATGCGCTTCTTGGTGATCATGAGTATGACCATGTGAAGTTGGTTTAAAATTAGCATAGATCAATTGGTTGCTTAAAGGCGCTCCATCTCTTAACAATAGTACTTGGATAGAATCTCCAGTTTTTGCATCATAGGGATTGCTTTTAGGAACAAACTCTATAGGATAGCCTAATACAGTGCTCCAGTCTTTAGATTTTTTGTCACCTACTTGAAATATAGCCTTCACGTGCTTTGAATATCTTTCAACCGTATTTTGGTCTATGGTGTTATTTTCACGCCTTGACTCTAGCATGTCCAAAACACCATCATGTTCTAAGTAATTGTTAAAGGCATCAGCCTCCATTGCTATTTCTCTTGGTTTTGTAGAAACTCCTGCAACCCAGGTGCCTTCATTTCCAGTTTTAAAATTGAGTATGGTGATGCTATCTTTTTCTGACCAATGATCTTCATCTAATGAAATACGCTCACCACTGCCAATGAGACTAACATCTAACATGCGGTCTCTGTCTATGACATTTTCACTTTTTTCAAATGTGCCATTATACAAGTTTATAATCGCATCCTGGTTAGGCTTTAAAAAGTATGTTTCCATTTTCAGATACATGTCATGACTACATAACAGTATAAAAAGCAGCACAAGAAGTATTTTGTTTTTCATAATAATATTTTAAACTATAAAAATAGAATCTTTAACTTTAAAAATACTTATTTAATTATATTTTTTTGAGAGCTCATTTTGTGTCTTTATTCAAAATTTTTAAAATTTCTTTATGTGGCAAATTAATAGTGAAAAACAAAAAAAGAAACTCGCCAATTGGCGAGTTTCTATAATTTAAGATTTATAATAAAACGAATTTTTACTCGTCCAATAATAAATTTAAGGTTACCGTAATATTATCTCGTGTAGCTTTACTAAAGGGGCAAGCTTCATGTGCTTTCTCAACTAGATCTTCACCAGTTTCTAAATCTACACCAGGAATATAGCAGTCTAAAGTAGCTTCTAAAAAAAAGCCATCGTCATCCTTACAAAAACCTATAGTTGCTGTGACGCTTAATTCTTCATCGTTGATCTCGATACCTTCGTTTTTAGCAACAGATTGGATAGCTCCTCCAAAACAAGCAGCGTAAGCAGCTCCAAAAAATTGTTCAGGATTTGCACCATCTCCACCATCTCCACCCATAGATTTTGGTACAGATAAATTAAAGTCTATTGGGCCATCTTCAGATTTAACATTTCCTTTTCTTCCACCTACCGCAGTAGTGGTTGCTTCATATAAAGTTTTCATTGTTTTACATTTTAAGTGATGTTAAATATACTATCATAAAAATAGTTTATAAAATGATAGGTCTTAAAATTGTCATAAAATCAACAATGTTATCTGTAGAATGTGAAGTTGAGAAATTTTTAGTTTAAGAGATTAAGAAATAATGATGGGATAGCATTCTAATCCAGAGCTCTTGAAGTCACATAAACCCGCCACCCAATAATAGCCAACTGTAGTTTATTGGCTTTGCTAAGGTCTAATTGCTTTTTAGAATAACTTGGTAAAATTAATTTATTCAGTTTGGCTAGTACCTTAAATAATTTTTTTTTCATACACCAAAGTTTTGTTAAACTAACTGTAGTGTAAAATTAGTATTTTTTTGTGTAAGAACTTAATTTTTAAAATGATGTAAAACTTATTCTAGACTAAGTTCTACAGTCATGTTTTTTGCTGAATTTTAATAAACCGAGAATATGATATCGATTATTAGTTTTACAAGTGTTGCCATGATTTTTGGTTTTAAAGGTTAATAATTGATTGTATTTTATTGATTGAGTTTTCAATATATAACCTTGAATATCTATTCACCAAACGTTTTTAATGAAATCTATGAATTTGAATATAAATCTATAACTTATTTAATAGATTCGATTTCAGTAATGATGTGACCGACTTTGTAGGAGTTTCATTTTATAACTAAAACTAAAATTATTGTTTATGATTGTAATAATTCTAGGGTGTTTTTATGTGCTATTTTTTTTACCAAGGGGCTTCGCGTTCAAAAAACAATAAAATTTTAAGGTTTTGTCTTTTTTCTATTTGTCATTTTTTGAAATTTCAGAATAGAAAACCATTTCAAACGATAAGCATATACTGTTAAAATTGATCAATTTTTCGACCATAATTAATTAGAGCATTCTGTTATTATTACATTTGTAAAAAAAGTTTATGAAAAAAATAGTACTCTTTAGTATAGCACTATATCTCACCCAATTTTCTTTTGGACAAATCGTAATCAATGAATTGGATTGTGATTCTCCGGGAGCAGAAAACATGGAGTTTTTAGAAATCCTATCAGATACTCCAAACTTTCCTTTAGATGGTTATGTCGTGGTGTTCTTTAATGGATCTGCATCTGGAAACAATTCAAGTTATTTTACAGTAGATCTTGATGGGTATGTTACAGATATAAATGGTTTATTGCTCATTGGGAGTAATGGTGTAAGCCCTGTGCCTCAATTTTTAATTGCAGAAAATGTGATTCAAAATGGACCTGATGCTGTGGCAATTTATGAAGGTGATGATTTTGATTTCCCAGAAGAAACTGTGGCAACCATAGAAAATCTAGTTGATGTTTTGCTGTACGATACGTCAGATGCAGATGACGAGGATATGATCGCTATATTTAGTCAGGATCCAAGATTTACAGATATTCAGCAAATTAACGAAGGACCGGGAAATAACCCAAATTCCATTCAAAGATTTGTTGATATGGATGGCAACGTAACGTACACATCAACTACACCAACGCCAAGACAGCTCAATGATGGCAGTGGAGTAGTGCTCAATGGGATTGCCATCTCAATCGCACAAGATCAATATGACGAATTTGACTCTTTTGATATCACGTTTACTTCGGAAATGCCTGTTTCCGAAGCACTAAATTTTAATATTTTATTAGACAATAACGGTTTTGATACATCAGATTTTACTGGCAACACGTCAATAACAATCCCAATCAACCAAACTACAGCAACTACGACGATTACTTTAATAGATGATGCGGAAGATGAAGGTGATGAGGTCGCAAGAATACGTTTTGAAAGTTTACCTGCGGAATATCTTGCACTAAACAATAATTTGAGAATTAGAATTGTGGACAACGATTTTACAATGGCAAATTTTGGTACACCTCTTAATCCTACCTTCGGAAATGTTACCAGCACTCAACCAAATGGCTACTATAATTCACTTGATGGATTGGCAGATGATGATTTGCGCCAAGCGTTGCAGGATATTATTGCAGATCCAACAATTGTGAGAGCACAAACCTATGCCGATGTTTTGGATATTTTGGTCGAGGCAGATCAAAACCCATTAAACAGTAATGAAGTTTGGTTGTTGTATACTGAAATTGGTCGTGCCAAATTAGATGTGCAAACAGGATCTAATAATTTTGAAAAATGGAATAGAGAGCACACTTACCCAAGATCTCGAGGTGGATTTTTTGATATCGAAGAAGATGAGGTTGCAGATGGTAGAGATATTTTCTGGACCACAAAAGCAGATTCACTTCGTCATGGCAATTCAGATGCTCACGCACTACGCAGTGCAGATGCCATAGAAAATAGCACTCGTAATAACAAACATTATGGCGATCCAGCTTTAGGAGGTTATAATGGGCCAACTGGAACGGCTGGAAGTTTTTATGGTGACGTAGCAAGAAGCGTATTATATATGGAAATTAGATACAACGGTCTCGCAGTTGTAAATGGTTATCCAGAAAACGGACCAGGAGAATTGGGAGATTTGGCAACGTTGTTGGATTGGCATAGAAACGATCCTCCAGATGATTTTGAAATGAACCGAAATAATGTCGTTTACACGTGGCAGTTTAATAGAAACCCATTTATTGACCAGCCAGATTTGGTAGAATATATTTGGGGAACCAATGTTGGTGATATTTGGGATCAAGAATTGAGCGTTGCGCAATTTAATCAAAATCAAGTTTGGGTGTATCCAAACCCAACAACAAACAAAATCACGATTAAGGGATTAAATACTAATGCAGATTTGCAAGTGTTCTCAATAGAGGGGAAGCTATTGAAATCGGTTGATTATAGTGTTGAAAGTTCCATAAATTTAAACCTCCCAAGCGGAATATATCTTTTAACTATTTCTTCGGAAGGTAAGAAAACAACAAAAAAACTTGTGGTCAATTAAATATAATACCGATTAAACAGAAAATATGAAACCCTTCAGAAATTAAAATTTGAAGGGTTTTATATTTAAATCAAAGAGTTGAAAATTTAATTTCCAATAGCTCTCACAAAAAGAGAATTATCTTTAGATTTCCCCATCACAATATCAGGAATGGCTTGTTCTTTTTCTTTCCAACTGGCAGAAGAAGTTCTACCATCATTATCATCTAAAGAGATTTTTATACTTGTGATTTCTCCAGCTTTGTTACGTTTGACTTTTGAGAATTTAGCTTCGATGCCATGTTTTTTTATAGCTTTCACTTGTTGTTCTAAAAAAGCATCTGTAGAGGTTTTGGAAATTACCCACTCAGCAGACATTTCTCCATTATTATCTATAAATGCAACCGAACTTACCTTGATTTCGTAACCCTCTTTTTTTGATTTTTTATATTCTGCTTCTCGCTCTTCAATATTAGCTTTCCATGATGTAGTAGTTATAATAATAACTCCATTTTTTCCTTTTTCTCCATATATTTTTTTGGCGTTTTCATCTTTTATGATATCCATTCTTTTAATATCATTTGGGTTTATAAGTTGAAACTCCTTCTGGGAAATTATTTTTTCGTCGAGTATATACAACGGTTGGTCTTTTAAGGGTTTGTTTGAAATAAAATCATAAGTGACATTGTCTTTTTTATCTATAGAATATTTTTTATGCGTTATTGAGTCTGAAATCTCATAAGTCTCCACTTCAAAAACTTCTCCAATAACCCAAGGATTTTTAGACTTTGTTTCCATTACAATAACTCCATTATTCCCTTTTTTACCATAGGCTTCTAAAGCAGATTTTCCTTTTAAGACGTTAATAGATTTGATATTATCTGAGTCTACATCTTCAAAAACTGACTTCTCAACTATTTTTCCATCAACAATAAATAATGGCTCATCAGTCTTAGTGATATACGAATATGTTTTACCATTTTCCGAAGCATTTATAGTTGTTTTAGTGCCATCTTTGCTTGTCCAAGTTTGGTTTTTAGCATTTTTGTTCAAATAAAGAGTGTCTGTTTCTATAACTTCTTCTATGATATAAGAACTTGAGCTTCCTGTAGATTGTACTTTAGTTTTTCCATTTTCGGTCGTATAGATTTTTGGAGTTCTATCTGTAAAATGTCCAACTATAAATGAGCTTTCATTACTTTTAAAAATGAATGGTTCAATGGCTTTATCTGAATCGGCATTGTACGTTCCAGAATTTCCATTGTACTCAAATTCGGTTTTAATAGCTGTAATTTCTCCGTTTTTGTTGCGTTTAATACCCGAGTAATTAAAAGTGACCCTCTTATTGCTGAGCTTTGTTTTGATTTTAACCAAGTCATCATCACTCATGTCGTTCGTGAATATTTGCTCAATATTTTCGGTTTGCAATAGGAGAGGTGTGATGATGTCTTCGGAAGGAATTTTAACATAAACCTCTTCAGTATTAAAACTCATCATAAATAGCGCAAGGGCAGGAAGCACTAAAATGAATTTGATTTGATTCAATTTCTTGGATTTTGATTTGTGTAACATAACGATTCGTTTTTTGATTAATGATGTGTAAAAATTATTTGTGATTACCAATTGATGTTTTGGGATACTTGTTTTTAATAATACGGTTTGATAGCTTTTCTCACATACTGAAATGTGCTGTGCTCGCTCATCTGCAATAAATTCTAGATTTTGCTGTAATCCTTTTTTGTATAACCAAACAAAAGGGTTGAACCATAATAAAACGCATGCTATTTGAGAAACAATTGTATCAATTGAATGCCATTGTTGTGCATGAACTTTCTCGTGGTTTATAATATGAGTGAGCTCTTCTTTTGTGAATTGATCGGGATTATAGACTATGCGGTTAAAAAATGAAAATGGCGCATTGTTTTTGGTAGTCTCTATGAGTATAAACTTACCTGGGTTTTTGGTGTTGGTTGCACTTAAAAGCTTCCGAAGTGATAAAAATTCTAAGATTAATTTTCCGAAGAAAAATAGAAGTCCGCTAAAATAAATCCAAATCATTAGTTGCATGTAATCAAATGGTTCTTCAATAATTTGTGGACTATTTAAGGTGTCATAACTTATGGTGTAACTATTTGTATTGGATACAGTGTACTCAATGTAAACAGGAATTGTAACCAACGGAATGACACAAGCTATGATCAATCCCAATAATAAAAACCAACGATTGGCTTGAAAAAAAGTCTCTTTATGCAAAAATAATTGATAGCATGCGTAAAAAATAAAGAGAACTGCCGATGCTTTTAAGAGATAGTCCATAATTAGGCTTTATTTTCTATTAGTTTTATAATCTCTTTGAGTTCGTCAACGCTTATTTTTTCTTCTTTTGCAAAAAAGGAGACTACGTTTTTGTAAGAGTTGTTGAAGTAGTTTTCAATAGCGGTATTCATAAAACGCTTTTTGTAAGCCTCTTTACTAACAATTGGAAAATATTGGTGCGTCTTACCATAAGCATTATAGCTCACATAACCTTTGTCTTCCAGGTTTCTAATAATTGTTGATAGGGTGTTATAATGTGGTTTATCGGTTTCAATCTCTGCAAGAACGTCTTTAACAAAAGCTTTTTCCAGCTTCCATAGAATGTGCATGATTTCTTCTTCTTTATTGGTTAGTTTTTGCATAAATCGTTTTTTTAATTTGCCTTAACCAAACATATAACTATTTTTATAGTTATACAACTGTTTATTTAGTTATTTAACTAAAATTTAAGTTTGAGATGTTTTTACATTGTTTATTTGGTATTATGTTATCTTCGTGAAATAAAATAAATAACTTTATAAAAAAGCATAATAAAAAAGATTTATGAGTATAGTTTGGATCATTTTGGGACTGTTATTATTAGTGGTGGGAGGTGAGTTTTTGGTGCGTTCTTCCGTCGCGTTATCATTTAAATTGAATATTTCCAAAATGGTCATAGGTATGACCGTTGTAAGTTTTGCAACGTCTGCTCCAGAATTATTGGTGAGTCTAAATGCTGCATTAACAGGGTCTCCAGCAATTGCCTTAAACAATGTAATAGGTTCTAACATCGCTAATATAGGTTTGGTTTTGGGGATAACCGCATTGGTAAGTTCCATTGCAGTAGACAAGTCATTTTATAAATTGAATTGGCCAGTAATGATGATATTCTCTCTAGCTCTTTACTATTTTCTATGGAATGATAATCAACTCAGTGGCATAGAAGGTGCTGTGTTATTTATAGGTCTCATCGTTTTTTTAATAGTACTCATTAGATCTGCAAAAAAAGATGTTGTTGTAGAAGAGGTTGATGAGAGTTTAGCTGTCGTATCAAATGTCAAAATTATAATTTGGCTTCTTATTGGAGCAGCTGCGCTCTATTTTGGATCGGTTTGGTTGGTTGATGGCGCAAAGGAATTAGCGACTACATTGGGTGTAAGTGATGCGGTTATCGCAGCTACTGTAATTGCAATTGGGACGAGCGTTCCAGAATTGGCAGCCTCTGTGATTGCAGCTTTAAAAAAGGAAAAAGCATTATCGCTTGGTAACTTAATAGGATCAAACATTTTTAATATTGCTTCTGTTTTAGGATTGACATCTATTATAAAAACAATCCCTGTTACGGACGCCTCTATTTTAGATAAAGATATATTTTGGATGTTAGCTTTTGCAGCAATATTGATTCCCTTGATTTTAATTCCGAAGAAAATGAACATATCCAGATACAAAGGGCTGATATTGGTGATAGCCTATGGTGCTTTTATTTTCTTGGCCTTTAAAGGAGCCTAGAGATATTCGTTTTTTCTGCGGAAATGCGCAGTCTATAAATTTTCCGAAGAAAAAAAGCACCTTCTCAAATCAATGAAAAGGTGCTTTAATAACAATTTAAAAAATATATTTTAACTAATATTAGCAGATTTTACAGTCTTGATAATACGACCTGCAATTTTGTATGGATCACCATTAGATGCTGGACGACGATCTTCTAACCATCCTTTCCAACCTTTCTCTACAGTGATAATCGGGATACGAATAGAAGCACCACGATCTGAAACCCCATAACTAAAGTCATTGATAGATGCGGTTTCGTGATCTCCTGTTAAACGTTGATCGTTAAACTCTCCATAAACAGCAATATGCTCTTTTACGACTGGTCTAAATGCTTCACAAATTCTTTCATAGGTTTCTTTACTTCCGCAAGTTCTTAAAACACTGTTAGAGAAATTAGCGTGCATACCAGATCCATTCCAATCCATGTCTTTTCCAAGTGGCTTAGGATGGTATTCAATATAGTACCCGTACTGTTCTGTTAAACGGTCCAATAAATAGCGTGCAATCCAAATTTCATCTCCAGCCTTTCTTGCGCCTTTTGCAAATAATTGAAATTCCCATTGTCCAGAAGCAACCTCTTGGTTGATCCCTTCAAAATTTAAACCAGCATCAATACAAAGGTCTGCATGTTCTTCAACTAAACCTCGTCCGTGAGTGTTCTTTCCACCAACTGAGCAATAATAAAGACCTTGAGGAGCAGGATATCCACCAATAGGGAACCCTAAAGGTAATTGAGTGGCTCTATCCATAATAAAATATTCTTGCTCAAATCCAAACCAGAAATCTTCATCCTCATCCTCGATAGTAGCTCTTCCATTAGAAATGTGAGGCGTACCATCTGCATTTAAAACTTCAGTCATTACTAAATATCCATCTCTCCTTGCTGGATCTGGATAAATTGCAACAGGCTTTAATAAACAATCAGAAGATCCTCCTGAAGCTTGTTTTGTAGAAGATCCATCAAAAGACCAAATAGGGCAGTCCTCTAATTTTCCACTAAAGTCGTTTTCCACTTTAGTTTTACTTCTCATATTTTGTGTTGGGAAATAGCCATCCAACCAAATATATTCTAATTTAGATTTACTCATGTGCTGTTGTGAATTTTAAAATATTTTAAAATGCAAATATTAGTCATTTTATGAATATGTCAAAAAAAATAGGGCAATTTTAAATAAAATGTTATTAACAATTATTAATACCCTATTTTTTTAAGGGTAAATTCTTCGGAAAATTTAAAATTCATTAAATTTACCCTATAAAACTGATAAAACAATAATTCATATGTCAACATTAAGATTTCACGCACTAAAAAGAGTATTTAAAAATAAACCTGTTCATATTGAAGAAAACGTAAGGCGATCTGAAATCTTCGGAGCCAACGTTTTCAGCGAAGCTTCAATGAGACAGTACTTAACCAAAGAAGCTTATGAAAGCGTCATGGACGCCATAAGCAATGGGTCAAAAATTGATAGAACCGTCGCAGATCATATTTCTACAGGTATGAAAGAATGGGCTATCAATAAAGGTGCAACCCATTATACGCATTGGTTTCAACCATTAACAGGTGCAACAGCAGAAAAACATGACGCCTTTTTTGAAACTATTGGTAATGGTTTAGCAATTGAGAAATTTGGTGGCGGACAATTAGTCCAACAAGAGCCAGATGCATCAAGTTTTCCAAATGGAGGCATAAGAAATACTTTTGAGGCACGAGGGTATACTGCATGGGACCCAACATCTCCAGCTTTTATCTACGGAACCACATTATGTATTCCAACGGTGTTCGTAGCTTATACTGGAGAGGCTTTAGATTATAAGACTCCATTGTTGCGTGCTTTGCAATCGGTTGATTCTGCAGCAGTAGCTGTTTGTAAATATTTTGATAAAAATGTAAAAAAGGTAAATGCCTCATTAGGTTGGGAGCAGGAATACTTTTTAATAGACAGTGGTTTGGCAATGTCCAGACCAGACATCGTACAAACAGGTAGAACCTTACTGGGACATTCTCCAGCTAAAGGTCAACAGTTAGATGATCATTACTTTGGTACAATTCCCAATCGTGCTATGGCTTACATGCGCGATTTAGAAACGGAGTGCATGTTATTGGGTATTCCGGTAAAAACAAGGCACAATGAAGTGGCTCCAAATCAATTTGAATTAGCGCCAATATTTGAAGAAGCCAATCTAGCGGTAGATCATAATTCATTATTAATGGATGTGATGGATAAGATAGCTGCTCGTCACAATTTTAAAGTATTGTTTCACGAAAAGCCATTTGCAGGAGTTAATGGATCTGGAAAACATAACAATTGGAGTTTAAGTACTAATACTGGTATCAACTTATTAAGTCCAGGGAAGACGCCAATGAGTAACCTTCAGTTTTTGACATTTTTTATAAATACAATTAAAGCGGTTCACGAAAATGAAGAATTGTTGAGAGCAGCAATAGCATCGGCAAGTAATGATCATCGTTTGGGAGCAAATGAAGCTCCTCCTGCAATTATTTCAGTATTTATTGGAGCGCAATTAACAAAAGTTCTAGAAGAATTGGAAAATGTTACAGATGGTAAGTTATCTCCTCAAGAAAAAACAGATTTAAAATTGAATGTTGTTGGTAAAATACCAGATGTGTTACTCGATAATACCGATAGAAACCGTACATCACCATTCGCATTTACAGGTAATAAGTTTGAATTTAGAGCTGTGGGCTCGACAGCAAATTGCGCCAATCCAATGACTGTTCTTAATGCGATAGTTGCAAAACAACTTATCGATTTTAGAGTAGAAGTAGAAAAGTTGATCGATAAAAAATCAATGAAAAAAGATGATGCTATTTTTAATGTATTGAGAGAATACATCAAATCGTCAAAAAAGATTCTTTTTGAAGGGAATGGCTACGGAGAAGCTTGGGAAAAGGAAGCAAAAAAGCGTGGTTTAAGTAATAATAAAACCACACCAGAAGCATTAAAAGCCAAAATATCCAAAAAAGCAATTTCTCTTTTTGAAGATTTGGGTATAATGAATAAAATAGAAACCGAAGCACGTTATGAAATTGAAATTGAGGAGTATACTTTAAGAATACAAATAGAAGGTAGAGTATTAGGTGATATAGCAAGAAATCACGTTGTGCCAACTGCGGTTCGCTATCAAAACATTTTGATTAAAAATGTTAAAGGGCTCAAGGAGATTTATGGAGACTCATTTAAAAAGTTCGCTAAAGAACAGCTTATTCTTATTGAAGATATTTCTAATCATATTGAAGGTATCAACTCTAATGTAACTAAAATGACAGATGAGCGGAAAAAAGCAAATAGCATCTCAGATTTAGACAAGAAAGCAGATGCGTATTGTAATAAGGTGAAACCATTATTTGAAGATATACGTTATCACTGTGACAAGTTAGAATTATTGGTAGATGATGAGTTATGGCCACTAACAAAATATCGTGAACTTTTATTTACAAACTAGTTGTTCTAATCGATAGAATGGTCATTTGACTATAATTTTAAACAGCTAAACGAATATTTTCATATAATTTTAGAATGTAGTTATTTGTTTACTAATTTAAAATTCTCTTTAGCTATAGTTTTATCAGTTAATACGAAGCTAAAGAGGATTTTAAGTTATTATCCCTCTTAATTGATAATCCCTTGTAACAAATGTAATTAATGCTTGTATTCATTTTATGAGCCAAACATTGTGATTATGAAAATGACTATTTTTAAAAATAGATTGGTTTTTAGCTTTCTATTTTTTTGTTCCATAATTTCTTTTGCTCAACAGGGATTGATGGACATTGGAGAAAAGTCTGCATCAGATTCTCTTTGGAATAGTTCGATTAGATTAAAGAACGCTATTTCTATATCAGGAGGCAGTACATTAATGAACAATGATATTGGTGCTCCAGATTTTGAAAATTTCATAGAACTAAAATTCAAACGATTTATAGCACCAAGCATTGCTATAAGTGGTAACATCAAAAAATTCGATATTAAAAATTATGATTTTAAAGACAATGGTTTTTTGTCTGGAGACCTAAATTTAGAATGGATTTTACTGCCAAGAAATAATTTCAGTCCAATTTTTTATGCTGGACCAGGATTATTGATATCTAATGATTTTGAAGATAAAAATTATAAAGTACAGGGAGGTCTTGGTTTTGACTTCATGGTAAATTCATGTGTTAGTATTGTAGGTGCCTTAGGGGTAAACTATGTTTATAATGAACAAAAGGGGTCTCAACTTCTTCAAAGCATGAATAGCCTATATTATAATGCTACCATTGGTGTTCAATTTTACTTCGGAAAAAGATTCCTTTCAAAGTCTCGCTCAAGAAATAAAAAATTAAATAAAAACGATGCAACGATAATTCAGTCAAACACTATTAATAATAAATAATTATTGAGATATTTACAATCAAAAATTATCTTATACAGCACGCTAAACTACTGATACAGCACATAAAACGATTTTTGTAAAACCATAATCTACGTAGAATTACGTACATTTCCTTATCAAAAACGTATTTCAACGCATTAATACATCAACTAATCGAAAATATAGTTAAACCTTCTCCATCACTAATGTAATTGATTAAATTTGTAGTGCTATTAATCAATTTTTGACATAATGAAAAAATTACTATTAAGTGTTGCTGCGCTTATGTTTGCGACACTGTTATTCTCACAGGATGACTCTAATGAAGTTAATGAAAATTTAACTCAAGAAGACGTTGTAAAAACCGAAGTTAATTTTCACGTAGAATCTTAATAGATTCTAAGAGATAATCGCATAAAAATAATAGACGTTTTTTTTACAATCGTCAACATAAAAAAAGACAAATAATTTTAATTAAAAATTATTTGTCTTTTTTGTTTTTATAATTCATTGTTTTCAAAATAAAATAGACCCAAATTGTAATTAACAATTCTTATTTTTGTGGTTCAATATAAACAAATGAGCCAAGATATTAGTAAACGCTATGCACAAAGAGGTGTATCTGCATCAAAAGAAGATGTTCACAATGCTATAAAACATATTGATAAAGGACTGTTCCCTAAAGCATTTTGTAAAATCGTTCCAGATTATTTAACAAATAACGACGATTATTGCCTCATTATGCATGCAGATGGAGCAGGTACTAAAAGCGCATTGGCCTATATGTATTGGAAAGAAACTGGAGATATTTCAGTTTGGAAGGGTATTGCACAAGACGCATTAATCATGAATATTGATGATTTATTGTGTGTTGGTGCTACAGATAATATCATGCTATCCTCGACAATCGGTCGCAATAAAAATTTGATTCCTGGTGAAGTCATTTCAGCAATTATAAACGGAACCGAAGACCTTATTAAAGATCTCAAGTCTTTTGGAGTTACCATACATTCTACAGGAGGCGAAACAGCAGATGTGGGCGATATAGTTCGAACCATCATTGTGGATTCTACTGTAACCGCTCGTATGAAACGCAGTGATGTTATAGATAATGCGAATATAAAAAGTGGTGACGTTATTGTTGGTTTAGAAAGTTTTGGACAAGCAACGTATGAAACTGAGTATAATGGTGGTATGGGAAGTAACGGTCTCACATCTGCACGTCATGACGTTTTTTATAACGAATTGGCAACCAGATATCCCGAAAGTTTTGATGCCTCTGTCCCTAAAGACTTAGTCTACTCTGGTCAAATTAAATTAACAGACAAAGTAGAAAATTCACCATTAGACGCAGGTAAATTGGTGTTATCACCAACCAGAACCTACGCACCAATCATAAAAGAAATCCTTTTTCGTTTTTCTTCGCAAAACTTACATGGCATGGTCCATTGTTCTGGTGGAGCACAAACTAAAATTCTTCATTTTATAGAGAATCTTCATATTATAAAAGATAATATGTTTGAAATTCCACCGTTATTCAAGTTAATACAAGAACAATCCAAAACCGATTGGAAAGAAATGTATCAAGTATTCAATTGTGGTCATCGTATGGAGTTATATGTCACTCCAGACATTGCAGATGAGATTATTAAAATTTCAAAATCTTTTAATGTTAATGCCAAGATTATTGGTCGCGTTACATCTTCCGAAGAAAAAAAATTAACCATAAAAAGTCCATACGGTACTTTTGAATATTAGATAATTTTCCAAATTAAATTTATTAAAATGATAAGGATCGCATGTCTCCTACTAGCGCTTTCAGTTCAATTTTTAAACGCTCAAACGGACTCTGTTTCTGCAGAAAAGGCAGACTATAAGTGGATTCAAACCAATAAAGCAGGTCTAGATATTAGCGAAGTTACATTTGTAAATTGGAATGCAGGTGGGAGTAATTCCATTTCTGCACTGCTAAATGTGCGATCAGAATTAAATTACGATGATAGTTATTATAAATGGAAAAACTCTGCACAGTTACGCTACGGAGTTAACAAACAAGAAGCGCAAAGACTTAGAAAAACGGAAGACGAATTAGAGTTGATTTCTACTATAGGTTATAGAGAAGATACTTTAACGAATTGGTACTTTTCGGGACGTTTTAATTTCAAAACACAACTTTCAAATGGGTATAATTATCCCAATCGAGATAATCCCATTTCGAGATTAATGGCTCCGGGATATATGTTTTTGGGAGGAGGAACAGAGTATGGCAAAAATTTAGATAAATTCTCATTGTATTTTTCGCCATTGACCTTTAAGGCAACCTTTGTTCTAGATGAAGATTTATCAAATGCAGGTAGTTTTGGAGTGGAACCAGCGATTTTTGATGAGGAAGGAAATATGATAAGTGAAGGTGAGCGTGTAAGGGTGGAGATGGGGATTTTATTTACAAATTTCTATGAAGCTATTGTATTTGAGAATATTAGTGTCAAACATCAATTGAGCCTTTATACAGATTATCTGGATAATTTTGGTAATATAGATGTAGATTGGGAAATCATATTTGATTTTAAAGTTAATCAATATGTAAAGGCTACATTAGGGTCTCATATAAGATATGACGATAATATAAAAACATTGGTTGCTACAGATGTTGAAGATGAATTTGAAGAAAGAGGAGCAAAAGTACAATGGAAACAATTACTGGGAGTTGGTGTGGTTATAGATTTTTAATCTAAATAAATCCTTTGACCAATAATATAAAAGCGGTAGTAAATAAACTATCAAAAAGGAAAATTGTAAAAAAGAACCTTAAATTAGAAACACCTCTAATTTTGTGAAACTGCAGTCGCTGCCTGACCTTGCGGTCGCTTACCATAAACCAAAGTACAAAAATCAAAAATAATTTTGTAGAAATTACAACTATAAGTTCTGGTCGAATTACTGTTATCGTTAGTGTAACAATAAATGACCATGAAGCCATGGGTTTATAATAGTTGAGTATAGATGAAACTTGCTTTCGCATAGAGGGATAACGCTCATTGTATAAAGAATATTTTCATAGACTAACAATTTAATCACTATAACAAATCCATAATTTATCGTATTTTTGAATCACAATTTTTAAAAAATAGATGTTAGAGAAATTACAAATAGTAAAACAGCGTTTTGATGAGGTGAGTGATTTAATCATTCAGCCAGATATAATAACAGACCAAAAACGTTATGTAGCCTTAAATAAAGAATATAAAGATTTGCGCTTACTTATGGATAAACGTGAGGCTTATATTGAATTAACAGAAAATTTAAAAGAGGCGGAAGAGATAATTTCAGATGGTAGTGATCCCGAAATGGTTGAGATGGCAAAAATGCAATATGATGAAGCCAAAGAAGGAATTCCGAAGTTAGAAGATGATATCCGTTTTTTATTGATACCGAAAGATCCTGAAGATTCCAAAAACGCAGTAGTAGAATTGCGAGCGGGAACTGGAGGAGACGAGGCAAGTATTTTTGCAGGAGATTTGTACAGAATGTACACCAAATATTGCGAAAGCAAAGGCTGGAAAGTAGATACAGTTGATTATAGCGAAGGAACCAATGGAGGTTTTAAGGAAATTCAATTTGAAGTTTCAGGTGATGATGTTTATGGGACTTTAAAATTTGAAGCTGGAGTGCATCGCGTTCAACGTGTCCCACAAACAGAGACTCAAGGTCGAGTGCACACAAGTGCTGCAACGTGCATGGTTTTTCCAGAAGCTGAAGAATTTGATATAGAAGTAGATCCAAAAGATGTTCGTGTAGATTTTTTCTGTTCTTCCGGTCCAGGTGGTCAATCTGTGAATACAACATATTCCGCAGTAAGATTAACGCATGAGCCAACAGGATTGGTCGCACAATGTCAAGACCAAAAATCACAACATAAAAATAAAGAGAAAGCTTTTAAGGTATTACGTTCGAGATTATACGAAATGGAATTAGCTAAAAAGAATGAAGAAGACGCTGCAAAACGAGGCTCTATGGTGAGCTCTGGAGATAGAAGCGCGAAGATTAGAACTTACAATTATTCACAAGGTCGTGTAACCGATCATAGAATTGGATTAACACTTTACGACTTACAAAATATAATGAATGGTGACATTCAAAAAATACTTGACGAACTTATGCTAGCTGAAAATACTGAGAAGTTAAAAGCAAGTGACGAGCATATATAAACCAATAAATAAATTACTAACCAACCTAACTTATTATGAGAATTTTAAATTTTATGGTGTTCTTGTTTTTGATCAACATGGCATCAGCACAAAACTATTATGGTTATTTGTCAGATAACTATTCGGGATTACACGGTGTAACATTAAACCCAGCAAATCTTACAGGATCAAAATTGAGAACAGAAGTTAATCTTGCTTCTGTAAATGCAAGTGTCAACAACGATTATTTCTACACAGATTTTGGTAGTCTTTTTGAAGGTTCAGATATTGGGGATGACCAATTTAATGCTGCAGAAAACAATAATTTTGCAATTAGCGCAGATATTATGGGTCCTTCTTTTATGTTCAACTTATCTCCAAAGCATAGTATTGGTGTAATTACTAGAGCACGAGCATTTTTTAATATAAATGAAATAAAAGGAGAACTATTTGATGCTTTTGAAGATGACTTTGATTCTGCCAACGACTTTTCATTAAATGAAGATGAGTTCACCTCAACGCTCCATGGCTGGGCAGAAATAGGTGTAGCATATGCCAGAACTTTAATTAATAATGAGCAACATTACTTAAAGGGTGGTGTCACTTTAAAATATCTAAGAGGACTAGGTAATGCCTATGCGAAAGGTACTAATCTCTCGGTAGATTATGATGCAGATGGTTTTACCCCTGAAGTTGGAACGATCACAACAACAGGTTTGATAGAATATGGTAGTTCACAAGGAATTAGTCAAAATGAGGATGATTCAGATTTTGAATTTGAAAGCGATGCCAGCGGTTATGGTGCAGACATAGGTTTTATATATGAATGGAGGCCAGCGCCAAGTGATTTAGATGATGAATCGAGATCAAATTATAAATTAAAATTAGGTGTTAGCATTACAGATATTGGAAGTATCGATTACGAAGGAGCAGAGGCAAACACATATGATATTACCAACTCCATTGATGAAAATACTTTTGAATCTGAAGAAGATTTTGAAGACAAACTTAATAACCTTTATACAAGAATAGCTACGGAAGATTTTACAAAAGTAAAACTACCTACTGCACTGCACATCACTGCCGATTATAATTTAGATAGTCAGTTTTTTATTAATTTAAGATCAGATCTATCACTTCGCAAAGCAAATGAGTTGAACACTAATAAAATTGACAATGCAGTTGTTGTTACACCTCGTTTTGAACGTAAGTGGTTTAGTTTTTATCTACCATGAAGTGTTATGGACTATAGCGGATTTAATGCAGGAATTGGTTTTAGGGCTGGTCCATTATTTATTGGTTCTAACTCTGCTCTCACAAATTTGTTATCAAGTGAAAGCAAAGCTGTAAATGTTTACGCAGGATTAAAAATCCCTATTTATAAAAAAGGGAAATCATTTGCCAAAAAAAATAAAACAATTTAATTTTAAGCCTCTTAATTGAGGCTTTTTTTTATTGGAATTTTACCGCAAATAATAAAATTTATACATTTATTGTAATGACAACACAGCAATTAATACAGCAAATCAAAAAAAAGAATTCCTTTCTCTGTATAGGGTTGGATGTAGATTTAGATAAAATCCCAAAACACTTATTAAAAGAAGAAGATCCAATATTCGCTTTTAATAAAGCCATCATTGATGCCACACACCATTTATGCGTTGCATACAAACCAAATACTGCGTTTTATGAAGCTTATGGTTTAAAAGGTTGGAAAGCATTGAGTAAAACAATTTTATATCTTAATGAAAAGTATCCAGAAATTTTTACCATTGCAGATGCCAAACGAGGTGACATTGGTAACACGAGCACCATGTATGCTAAAGCATTTTTTGAGGATTTAGAATTTAATAGTATAACCATTGCGCCTTATATGGGTAAAGATTCTGTGGAGCCTTTTTTGGCTTTTGAAAATAAACATACCATCTTGTTGGCTTTGACATCAAACGAAGGTGCTTTTGATTTTCAGACAAAAAAAGTGGACGGTTTAGAATTGTATAAACGCGTTTTGGAAACCTCAAAAACATGGAAAAATTCTAAAAATCTTATGTACGTTGTCGGTGCTACAAAAGCAGAATATCTTGCCGATATCAGGAACATCATACCAGATAGTTTTTTGTTAGTTCCAGGCGTTGGTGCTCAAGGAGGAAACCTTCAGGACGTTTGTAAATATGGGATGAATGACCAGGTAGGGTTATTAATAAATTCTTCAAGAGGGATTATTTACGCTTCAAATTCAAATGACTTTGCACAAGCTGCTGCCAAAAAAGCAGAAGAACTTCAACGTGAAATGGAATCAATTTTGTTAAAATAAACCGTCATACTAGACTCTTGTGCTGAGCGCAGTCGAGGTATGATTTAGCATCTCATCATGATATACAAAGACCAGCTTCAAAGAACAATAGTTCTCAATAGCACACCTAAACGTATCATTTCCTTAGTGCCTTCCCAAACCGAACTACTTGTCGATTTAGGTCTAGAAACTTCAATAGTTGGTGTTACTAAATTTTGTGTGCATCCTTCTTTTCTTCGGAAAGATAAAACCATTGTTGGCGGAACAAAACAAGTTCATTTTGACAAAATAAGGGAGCTAAAGCCAGATATCATACTTTGCAATAAGGAAGAGAACACACAGGAAATGATTTTAGAATTAGAGAAAATTGCACCTGTTCATATCAGTGATATCTATAATTTAGAAGACTCCTTTGAACTTATAAAAATGTATGGTGAGTTGTTTTCCGAAGAAAATAAAGCAAAACATATTAATAGTACGATACAAAAGGAGTTTGAGAACTTTACCAATTTTATAGAACAAAAACCGAAGTTAAAAGTCGCTTACTTTATTTGGAAATCCCCGTGGATGGTCGCAGCAAATAATACATTTATAAATGAAATGTTACGAATTAATAATTTTGAGAATTACTTTAAACATATAGAGCGCTATCCAGAAGTGAATATGGATACTATTTGTACTGATGACCTAGATGTGATTTTGTTGTCTAGTGAGCCTTATCCTTTTAAAAAGGAGCACATAAATATGCTTGAAGGAAAATTTCAAGACACAAAAATTATTTTGGTAGATGGTGAGTATTTTTCTTGGTATGGTTCAAGATTAACAAAGGCATTTAAGTATTTTGAAAAACTCCATCAACTTTTTTAGGATCAAATGCTTTTAAATTTAAGATGATTTGTTTTAGCTTATTAGCCTCATACAATAAAATGTCACTTAGACTCATATCTGTTTGTTCAACATTATAAGCTGTCTCTATATAGTTTGAATATTGATTTTCTAAATCTTCAAGATGCAATATCTTGCTTATGTTTGGTCTTATTTTACCAACTTTACAAAAATGATAGTTCATAATAAATTGTTTTTAAACAATATATACGATAAAAAATAGCCTTTAGTTTAAGTCGATAAGTTAAATAATTGTAAAGATTTAGTTTTTTTGAAGTGACGTTAGATCTCGAGTAAGGTATTTAAGTTTATTAATCTTGTAAAGTAGTTTAATAGCTTTATATTCTGATATGTCACTAAGAGCAGAGTCTGTTTGACGAAGGTTATAAGCTTGCTCTATAAGTGCTTTATACTTGTAGAGGAGCATTTTTTGGTTTTCAATAATTTTTTTAGTGTAAGCCATCAAATCATAATTGTCAAATAAATGTACTTAATTAATTGTAATTCAATACTATAAATCACAAAAAAAAATCGATCTAAGAAAAAGACCGATTTTATAAACTAACTTTTTAAATCCAAAAAGTGCTTGGATGTATTTAAAACTAACTGTGCAAATATCTATTTTTATTGAGGATTCAATCTTATCTTAACATTAGGAAATCATTAAGGATTGTTAAGTTTAAAATATTAAGAAAGTACTTAGTAATTCTTTTTAATTATTGCCTCGGTTTCTGCCAACGATTTAAAAACGTCAAAACCTTTGCCCTGAGTTCTCATGGCTCCAAGAGTATTTGCAAAATGAGCAGCTTTTACTGAGTCGTTATGTATAGCAAATCCAAAGGCCAAACCGCCAGCAAAAGAATCACCGCATCCAGTAGTATCGATAACATTTTCTACAGCTACAGATTTCACGAATGTTTTAGACATTTTGCCATTTTTCATTTTATAGATTGCACAACCTCTAGAATCTAAAGTCACATATAGATAGTTTACACCTTTTTCTAGGATGTAAGTTGCAAACTCATCTAAATGACCAATATTATCATCGTCATAAAAATCTTCATCGGTATAGTCATCATCAATCCAAGAACAGATGGATTCTTCCAAATTCATTTTTAAAACATCAATGTACGGGAGCCAATCATCTTTGTCTTCCCAATATTTTCGTAGACGTCTACCATCATTAGAAACATAGGTTGTTTGCCCATGCGCATCAAAAATTATCTGAGCTTCACTATTAGCTTTAATATGTTTTAAGGTTTCTAATTCGATTTCAAAATCTGTGATGGGCACAAAAACAAAACAATCAACATCCAAAAATGGTTTTACATCTTCTACGGAAATAGGATGCATATTGGAGATTTGGGTCTCTCTTCTGTTATTTTGATCAATAAAGTTGAGCTCTATTACTGTGCCTTGATCTTTTTCCGAAGTAATACCATTTGTATTTATCGCTTGATAATCCTTAAATAAGGATAGTATGGCATTGTGGTCTTTTTTGTGGACGTGCGCAATTGGGATCACCTCTCCATTTCCTTCCAATAATTTTGCCAGTGCAACTGTAGGATGGGAAACGCAACCATATTTTATGATAGTTTCGTTTTTATGAGTGATAATTGTGTCATGCGGAATAGGGCCAACTACCGCTATTTTATGTGCTTTATTCATCTAATCTTGTAATGCGAAAACTTTTCTCAATAAATCTGTAGTTCTAGATGATACTTGATTTCTAATTTGTTTCTCTTCAACAGAAATCATTGTATAAACACCTTTAAGCGCTTTCGCAGTTACATAATTTGTAAGATTTGGATTTACATTACTTGTAAAAGGAATAGCATTGTACTTGTTTATCAAGTTTGCCCAAATTTGATCTGCACCAACTTTAGAGAACGAATTATTGATAACGGGTTGAAATTTATTATAAAGTTCTGTTTGTGTTTTGGTTGTTAGATACTGGGTTGCTGCATCATCGCTACCTAATAAAATATTTTTTGCATCAGCAAACGTGATGTCTTTTACTGCATTGATAAAGATGGGCGTTGCTTCGCCAACAGCGTCTTCGGCAGCTCTGTTTAGTACTTTTAAACCTTCATCTGCTAAGTTGCCTAGACCAATATCTCTTAATCCTTTATCAACTTTTTGAAGTTCTGCCGGTAGTAAAATCTTTACTAATTCATTTTTATAGAATCCGTCAGTTTGTGTTAGCTTACTCACTTGTTTGTCAATCCCTAGGTCCAGGGCTTGTCGTAGGCCAGAAGCAATATCTGCATTGCTCAAAACACCACCTCCTTGAGGTAAGTTGTTGACTACATCTTGAAGTTCTGCACAGGCGGTAAGATTAAGCAATAAAATTAATGTAAAGACTTTACGAATCATGTTTTTGGGATTTTGTGTTTAACAAATATATGTATTTTCTTCATGATAGCTTTTTATTTGATTGATACTGTCTTTGGTAATAATTAAATAATAATTTTTTTTATCTACCTAAATTAAATAATTTAATTTTTCGTCTCTTATTCAAATCGAATCCTTCAATTAACTTTTAGATATTTTCTTGGAAACACTTATGTTTTTTGAATATTCCGTAAATTTGTACTTACAAAATCTCATAATTTTACGAATGAAGCAAGTCGCACCATACAATCCAAAACATAAAGTTAGAATCGTAACCGCAGCATCACTGTTTGATGGCCACGATGCCTCCATAAATATCATGCGTCGCATCATCCAGGCAACAGGTGTTGAGGTCATCCACTTAGGGCATGACCGCAGCGTTGAAGAAGTTGTAAACACAGCAATTCAAGAAGATGTGAACGCTATTTGTTTGACATCTTACCAAGGTGGACATAATGAGTATTTCAAATACATGCACGATTTATTGGAAGAAAAAGGAGCAGGTCACATCAAAATCTTCGGTGGAGGTGGTGGTGTAATTTTACCTTCGGAAATCAAAGAACTCATGGATTATGGCATTGACAGAATCTACTCGCCAGACGACGGAAGAGAAATGGGACTTCAGGGAATGATCAATGATTTGGTAGAAAAATCAGACTTTGCCATTGGAGATTCACTAAATGGTGAAATAGACAACCTTCCGAAGAAAAATCCAAAAGCGATAGCTCGCGTCATTTCTTCTGCGGAAAATTTCCCGGAAGTCGCAAAATCAACTTTAGACAAAATTCACGTTAAAAATAAAGATTCTAAAACACCAGTTCTAGGAATTACGGGAACTGGAGGCGCAGGAAAATCGAGTTTGGTAGATGAATTAGTTCGTCGTTTTTTAATTGATTTTCCTGAAAAAACAATCGGTATCGTTTCCGTAGACCCATCAAAACGAAAAACAGGAGGCGCACTTTTAGGAGATCGTATTCGTATGAATGCCATCAACTCGCCACGAGTGTATATGCGCAGTTTGGCGACACGACAATCTAATTTAGCATTATCAAAATATGTCAATGAAGCAGTACAGGTTTTAAAAGCTGCAGAATTTGATCTCATCATATTAGAAACCTCAGGTATCGGACAAAGTGATACCGAGATTATAGAACACAGCGACGTGTCTCTGTATGTAATGACTCCAGAATTTGGAGCTGCAACTCAACTCGAAAAAATCGATATGCTCGATTTTGCAGATTTAGTGGCCATCAACAAATTTGACAAACGTGGTTCATTAGATGCACTTCGCGATGTGAAAAAGCAGTATATGCGTAACAATAATCTTTGGGATATTCCTCAAGATCAGTTACCGGTTTTTGGCACGATTGCCTCGCAATTTAACGATCCAGGAATGAACACGCTCTACAAAGCCATTATGGATAAGTTGGTAGAAAAAACGGAGACGGAATTGAACTCGACATTTCACATTTCCGATGAGATGAGCGAGAAGATTTTTGTGATTCCGCCAGCGAGAACGCGTTACCTATCTGAAATTGCAGAAAATAACCGTGCTTATGATAAAACCGCAAATGAACAAGTTGAGGTTGCCCAAAGACTTTATGGCATTTATAAAACAATTGAATCTGTTGTTGGGAGTACGCCAGAATTGGATAAAGCAGGAATTAATGATGAGATCCTGAAACAAGTTCAGGATGACAATAAGGACTTTTCTAAACTGCTTATTTCAGAATTTGATCGTGTCAAACTAAACCTAGATCCATACAATTGGGAAGTGATCACAGGTTGGGACGAGAAAGTCAACAAATATAAAAACCCTATTTATTCATTTAAAGTTCGTGATAAAGAGATAAAAATAGAAACTCATACAGAGTCACTTTCACATACACAAATCCCTAAAGTAGCGTTACCAAAATATCAAGCTTGGGGAGATTTGTTACGTTGGACGTTGCAAGAAAATGTACCAGGAGAATTCCCGTTCACAGCAGGATTGTATCCTTTTAAGAGAACAGGCGAGGATCCTGCGAGAATGTTTGCAGGAGAAGGTGGGCCAGAGCGTACCAACCGTCGTTTTCACTATGTGAGTATGGGATTGCCAGCTAAGCGTTTATCCACTGCTTTTGATAGTGTGACGCTCTACGGAAATGATCCAGATCACAGACCAGATATCTACGGAAAAATAGGAAACGCAGGTGTATCTATTTGCTGTTTGGATGATGCCAAAAAACTCTATTCTGGTTTTGATTTGGCAAATGTGATGACTTCTGTGAGTATGACCATTAACGGTCCAGCTCCAATGTTGCTTGGCTTTTTTATGAATGCTGCCATTGACCAGCAATGCGAAATGTACATCAAGGAAAACAATCTTGAAAAAGGAGTAGAAGATAAAATCGTCAAAATTTATAAAGATAAGGGTGTTGATCGACCAAAGTATAATGGAGAACTTCCTGAAGGTAATAACGGTTTAGGCTTAATGTTACTTGGAGTGACAGGAGATCAAGTCCTTCCGAAGGAAACTTATGAAGACATAAAAATAAAAACAATCGCCCAAGTTCGTGGTACTGTTCAAGCAGATATTTTAAAAGAAGATCAAGCACAAAACACATGTATTTTTTCTACGGAATTTGCGTTACGATTAATGGGAGACGTTCAAGAATATTTCATCGAGAATAATGTACGTAATTTCTATTCAGTATCTATTTCTGGATATCATATTGCTGAAGCTGGAGCAAATCCAATTTCACAATTGGCATTCACACTATCTAACGGATTCACGTACGTAGAATATTATTTAAGTCGTGGTATGGACATCAATAAATTTGGTCCAAACCTTTCGTTCTTTTTCTCCAACGGAATTGATCCAGAATACGCTGTAATTGGTCGAGTAGCGAGAAAAATCTGGTCTAAAGCACTTAAAAATAAATATGGCGCCAACTCTAGAGCGCAAATGTTGAAATATCATATTCAAACCTCAGGTCGAAGTCTGCACGCACAGGAAATTGACTTTAATGACATCCGCACCACGCTTCAAGCGCTGTATGCGATTTATGACAATTGTAACTCATTGCACACCAACGCTTATGACGAAGCGATAACCACACCTACGGAAGAATCTGTACGTCGAGCAATGGCAATCCAGTTGATTATCAATAAGGAATTAGGACTGAATAAAAATGAAAATCCAATTCAAGGCTCATTCATAATCGAAGAGTTAACCGACTTAGTTGAAGAAGCAGTATTATTGGAATTTGATAGAATCACAGAAAGAGGAGGCGTTTTAGGAGCAATGGAAACCATGTACCAACGTAGTAAAATCCAAGAAGAAAGTTTGTATTATGAAACGTTAAAGCATAATGGCGAATTTCCCATTATAGGAGTAAATACGTTTTTAAGCAGTACAGGATCTCCAACAGTTTTACCTGCGGAAGTCATTCGTGCTACTGAAGAAGAAAAACAACTCCAGATTAAAACGTTAGAAAACCTTCATAAAGGTAACGACACAGATCAATTATTGAACGATTTACAGCACAAAGCCATCAATAATGAAAACATTTTTGAGTCCTTAATGGAGGTTTGTAAAGTCTGTTCTTTAGGAGAAATTACGAGTGCTTTATTTGAAGTAGGAGGTCAATATCGTAGAAACATGTAAGCAGAGAACCACTTTTCGTTTTTTCGAAAAGTGTGTGAATCGCTTATCCCAAACTCGTTTTTGAAATTTAAAAAAAAATAACAAATTAGAAAAATCCCTTTTCATCGAGGGATTTTTCTATATTTAATATTTCAAACCTAATAGTATGCTCTCCATTATAGAATATAGCGTTACTGCGATTGTCTGTTTAATTTCAGCAATAGTAATCCAGCGAATTTTTATAAAGGAACAAAATCGCGGATCAAACATTCAAGCTATAAATGGCATCAAATGGTTTGGGCTTGCCATTTTTGTTTGGGGATTGGGAGCTGTTTTAAATTTAGTTTATACTGAATTATTAGAATTTTCAACAAGTCATAAAATTTTAATTTATACAGGAGTTTTAATATCACTAGCTAATTCTCTTTGTATTCTATTATCCCTACCTTCTATCGAGCATAATAAAACTAGAGGTTTAATTGTAAGATTGATACAGCGGTTTTCTACTCGTGAATTTATCGGGTTGTTTTCTGGAGTATTAGGTATGATCGCTTTTGTATTTATTGCAACATCTTATAATAATACAGAAATCAGCAATAATTTTATATGGTTAATCGATATTCCAATCTCCATATTTGTTGCATTGTCTTTGCTTTATGAACTTAATAAAGCATTTAAAAGCAGACAAATGAAATTTATGTATTTACCAACATTTACATTATTTGCATTGATTATTATTGCGGTTTGTCATCGTATTATTCCGCAAGATCAAGTTGTTCAAGTGATTGATCAGAAATTCTGGATGTTGGCTGGAAGTATCACTTCAATTTCGTTCAAGTTTTTATTTATTCTGCTTTTTTCAATTTTATTGTATAGTTGGAAATTCCTTTCAGAAAAAGAAGTCCAGCAGTCAATGGTTGAGACACTTTCCGAAGAAAAAATGAAGTTACGAACTACCATTGATAATTTGACTTTGGCAAATGAAAGCCATTTGGATACGATTAAAAGCATGAAAATTGAATTACAAACGCTCAAACAACTGAGCGATATCCAACTCTCTGACCGACAAAAAGAGGTTTTGGCAAATCTAGCGCTTCTTGGACACGACAAATCCTACACCGAAATTGCTGAAGCGATGCATATTAGTGTTGATGGTTTTCAAACCCATATCCACCAAATTAAAAAGATGCTCAATATCAAAGGTAACGAGGGTAAAGAACAATTGATCGCTTATGCAAAAGAACATGATCTTATGTCTTTTGTGAGTGTGAAAATAGATGGTTAAGTATATGGTTAAGTAGTGTGCGATTAAAAAACCAACACTGCGTAACCTATGATGTATTGAGGTGTTTAAGCAACTTGCCAAAAACTTTAAAACATGCTTACTCTTATTCAAAATCAATCTTTAGACGAACAAATCAATTTACAATTTAGCAATGCAACCAAATGGTTTGTTGATGCTGTGTTAGCTGAAATCCCAATCACAGAGAATGTTGGCATTCCGTGGGTGGTGATCGTTCTTATTCTGGGAGCGGGTTATTTTACCTTCTATTTTAAGCTTGTAAATGTCAGAGAATTTTTAACAGCCATTAAGGTTGTAAAAGGTAATTATGATGATTTAGAGACTCAAGGAAAAATAACGGTCTCTAATGCTGTATCAACTATAGATGGTGATAATCCAGACACAATAAGAGTTGAAGGGCATGGCGAAGGTGAGGTCAGTCATTTTCAGGCGTTAACAGCAGCAGTTTCAGCAACTGTTGGACTGGGTAATATTGCTGGAGTTGCTATCGCTTTATCTATTGGTGGAGCAGGCGCTACGCTTTGGATGGTACTTGCAGGTCTTTTGGGCATGTCTTCAAAATTTGTAGAATGTACTTTAGGAGTTAAATATCGTGAAATCGATGCCAACGGAACGATTTACGGAGGGCCGATGTACTATCTAAAAAAAGGACTCAAAGAGAAAGGTCTTGGCAAGTTGGGTAAAGTTTTAGCAGTTGCGTTTGCTATTATGTGTATTGGAGGCTCCTTTGGAGGTGGCAATATGTTTCAGGTTAATCAAGCTTTTAAACTCTTTGAATATGTGACAGGTGGCGAGCAAAGTTTTATCTTCGGAAAAGGTTGGATCTTCGGAATCGTCATGGCAATCCTTGTCGGTATCGTAATCATTGGAGGTATCAAGAAAATTGCGAAGGTGACAGATAAAGTGGTGCCCTTAATGGTCATTGTATATCTTTTGGCTGTTTTAACGATTCTTGGTATGAATTTTTCGAAAATTCCTGAGGCATTTGCAGCCATTTGGGATGGAGCTTTTAGTCCGCAGAGTATTGGTGGTGGATTTATTGGCGTACTCGTACAAGGGTTTAAACGCGCAGCATTTAGTAATGAAGCAGGTATTGGAAGCTCTTCAATTGCGCATAGTGCAGTGAAGACAAATTTTCCAGCGAGTGAAGGTTTGGTAGCTCTTTTGGAGCCTTTTATAGATACGGTTGTCGTTTGTACCATGACAGCTCTAGTTTTAATAATAACAGGCCAAGTAGATACTAGTGCAGCAATAGATTTCGAGCAAGGCGTAATTTTAACCTCTACAGCTCTGGAGAGTGAAATTTCCTGGTTTCCTTATGTACTTACGGTTGCAGTAATTTTATTCGCATTTTCATCAATGATTTCATGGTCTTATTATGGATACCAGTCGTGGAGTTTCCTCTTCGGAAGAGGGAAAAAAACAGAATACACTTATAAATTAATGTTCTGTGTGTTTACCGTTATTGGAGCAGCAGCTACCTTAACCGCAGTCATGGATTTTAGCGATGCCATGATATTTGCAATGCTAGTTCCCAATATGATTGGATTATTTTTACTTCGGAAAAAAGTCTTGGATGAGCTATTGCGCTACAAAGCAATTATTAAGAAAAAATGGAATTAATATTTACAGCGTCATCATCCAACTGCGTTGTAAACGCTTGAATTTTTTAAGTTCACTTTGGAGGATAGGCAAATAATCCTTTCCGTTACTATTGCAATCCTGTAAACGGTTACAGTTTAAGTGCAAACGATGTGTCAAACGTTCTAAAGATGCTAGATGCTTATGTTTTTTTTCTGAAAATCGCTCTGCCTGTGCTTTCTCAATTTCAGGAACTAAAGATTCTGACTGCTGTATAATATCTCCAGAAAAATAGATATCTGCATCTTCTTCACCATCAGTTCCAAGATAGGATAAATCTTGATTGATGTACGTAGAGATGTTTCTTGAAAGCACAAGAATATCCATAGCCTTTTGATATATAGGCAGTTCAGATAAGTGAGATGGGATATTATAATTCATTTTCTAAAACCAATAGTAACAAATTTAGTGACAACTAATCATTTTTAGCTTTAAATTTTAAAGTAAATATGTATATTTGGTTTAATTATTAACTTATATTTTTAATTTACTTTAAATGAATATCGATAATTTAAATTGGAATATCCTGAAATGTCTTCAACGTAACGCCAGGCTGTCAAATGCGGAAATTGGCAGACAAGTAGGTATCAGTTCTCCAGCAGTTTCAGAACGCATAAAAAAAATGGAAGATGCAGGAATTATTCAAAGCTACAATACACTCATCTCTCCTTTTGAAGTAGGTTATCAATTAAAAGCCTTGATTACAGTGAGAGCGTTTATGGGGATGTTGAAACCTTTTTTGGAAAAAGTAAAAACTTACGATGAGGTTATCAATTGCTATCGTATTACTGGAAATGAAAATATTGTAATGGAAGTGGTTCTTAAAAATCAAAAACACTTGGAGGCGTTCATCGATCAACTTATTGTTTACGGAGAGACAAAAACACAAATTGTGCTGTCACACGTTATAAAGCATAATGAAGTAAAACCACTTAAATAATTGTTACTTAATAAGTTTAAGGACGTATAGTTTCAGGATTAGTCATCACCAAAAAGATCATTAGTCCCAAAAGGGAAGTCATCATCATCAGGATCATAATCGTCATAATTAATTCCTGGCGGATTGAAAAGTCCCCATCTATCAATGGTATAATCACTAGGGTCAATAGTTTTTACCCATTCTGCAAAAAGAACCCTAAATTCATCAATCTCATTTTGTAGGATATCAAGATATTCTACATGTTTAAAGCCAAAATCTTCTAGATTATCAGCATCTACAGTAAGTTCAATACCTGCTTTTCTAATAAGAGTGGCACATTCCATTTTTACATCGTAAACTGCATCCTCGTCATAAGCACTTTTAAGCGTCACAGGGATGATAAGTGAGTTTTCAAGTAAAAAATTAATGCTCTGTTCTATAAGCAAACCTTCTTCATCGGTTTCGTAGAGTAGTTCAGAATCTGCAACAACTTCCATAATGGTCTCCACGAGTTTCTGCAACTCTAATGCTTTTATATATAATGGTAATTCTTCTATGTTCTCCATATGATTAGTAATTAATCCATAATTAAATATAGTCGTTATTTTTCGTCATCTTCCATATAAATAACAAACTACATCCGTTTTTTTTCTTCGGAAATTTGCTGCTCCAATGCATTATCGTTCTGTGTTTTACAACCTGAAAACAAAAACGCTATCATTCAAATAAAATGTATCTATTTCAATTGCATCATATAGCTATAAGTTTTTGTAAATTTAGTCATTCAATTTTTAGTACTACCAAACATGAAACATCTTTTTAGATTGATTATTATTTTAAGCCTAGTATTTACATCGTGTTCAAAAACGAATAAAGACAGGCCAATTTCCGAAGAAGAAGAAGAAGTAGAAGACACTTACGTTAAAGATAATTACACAAAAAAAGAAGTCACCATAGAAATGCGTGATGGTATTAAGTTGCACACCACCATTTATTCGCCAAAGGATACGAGTCAAAAATATCCTATTTTAATGATGCGAACACCGTATAGCTGTCAACCTTATGGCGAAAATGAGTTTAAGACTAAGATTGGTCCAAATGCTCATTTAATGAAAGAAGGTAATATTGTGGTGTATCAAGATGTTCGCGGACGCTGGATGAGTGAGGGTGTTTATGATAATATGCGAGCGTATATTCCCAATAAAACCGATGATTCTCAAATTGACGAATCGTCAGATACATACGATACCATTGAATGGTTGGTGAATAACGTTGAGAACAATAATGGGAATGTTGGTACTTGGGGGATTTCTTATCCTGGTTTTTATGCTACATACTCAACAATAGATGCGCATCCCGCTTTAAAGGCAGCGTCGCCTCAAGCTTGTATTGGAGACTTCTTTTTTGATGACTTCCATCACAATGGTGCTTTTTTACTGAGTTATTTTAGAGCAGTGTCTTTATTTGGAACGACAAAAGATCAACCAACAGATTCTGCTTGGTACAAGTTCCCAGAAATGAAGACCCAAGATCAGTACCAATTTTTCTTGGATGCTGGACCTTTAAGTAATTTGAACGAGTATTTCCAGTATGATACACCAGATGATCAATCGGTTTCGCAATCCAATAGAATTGACGATATCTTTTGGAAAGAAATTGTTGAGCACCCAAACTACGATTCTGTTTGGAAACCAAAAGGTTTGATCCAAAATTTAAAGGATATAAAACCAAGCGTAGCTACGATGATTGTTGGTGGTTTATTTGATGCGGAAGATCTTTACGGTCCTTTTGAAACCTATAAAACGATAGAAAAAAATAATCCAGAAAATTACAACACTATGGTTTTTGGACCTTGGGATCACGGTCGTTGGGCAAGAACAGATGTGAAGAATTACGTTGGTAATTATTTCTTTGGAGATTCTATTTCGCTCAATTTTCAGCGTGATGTTGAGACTAAATTCTTTAACCATTTCTTAAAAGGAACTGGTGATAAAAACTCTGGTTTGCCAGAAGCATATGTTTATGATTCTGGTAAAAAGGAATGGAGTAGTTTTGAGGCTTGGCCACCAAAAGGCGTCACAACAGAAACGATGTATCTAAATGCCAACCAAGAGCTAAATACGTCAAAAAATGGAAACACAAAAGAAGTTTTTGTGAGTGATTTGAAACGCCCTGTACCATATTCCGAAGATATAAAAACCGTATTCACACCAAGAAAATATATGACCGACGATCAACGTTTTGCAGCGCGACGTCCAGATGTGCTGGTGTTTGAGACTGATGTTTTAGACGAAGATTTTACGCTTGCTGGTGATATTATGGCTAAATTAAACGTCGCGACTACTGGTACAGATGCCGATTGGGTAGTTAAGATTATTGATGTACATCCCGCAGATGCAGAAGAGCAGGAGGAAGGTATGCAAGATCATTTAAAAATGAGTAATTATCATTTAATGGTGAGGAGTGAAGTGATGCGAGGACGTTTTAGAAACAGCTTTGAAAACCCAGAACCTTTTGTGCCAAACAAGCCCACAGAGGTGAACATCAAATTACAAGATGTGCACCATACCTTTAAAAAGGGGCACAAATTACAAGTGCAAGTGCAGAGTACTTGGTTTCCGTTGATTGATTTGAATCCGCAAACGTTCGTACCAAATATTTATAAGGCAAAAGAGAGCGATTTTCAAAATCAAACGCATACGGTTTTTAACGATTCTAAGATTGAGTTTTCGGTTTTGAAATAGTTGAATTTTGAGTTTACGATTTAAAAATTTCAAGACTTTCAATATGTCGAGCAATCATTTTTGCGTGAACTCTGGAGTTTTCTATAAACCATTTATGAGTTTCCATTCCGCCACAAATCACACCAGCAAGATATAAACCTTTAATATTGGTTTCCATCGTGTCTGGATTGTAATTTGGTATGTGTTTTTCATCTTCGGAAAATTGAACTCCTACTTTTGCTAAAAACTTGAAATTTGGTCGATAGCCTGTAAGAGCCACAACATAATCATTAGAAATGGTTTTAGAACCATTTGGCGTTTGGATGATGATTTTATCGTCTAAAATTTCCTTCACTTCAGAATTGAAATAGGCTTTGATACTGCCTTCTTCAATACGGTTTATAATATCTGGTCTTACCCAGTATTTTACGCGTTCTCCAATAGATTCACCTCTAATGACCATTGTTACATTTCCGCCTTTGCGATAAATTTCAAGAGCAGCATCCACCGATGAATTACTTGCTCCAATCACTGCAACATCCTGCAATGTAAAAGGATGTGCTTCTTTATAGTAATGCATCACTTTCGGTAAATCTTCACCACTCACATTAAGCATATTAGGAATATCGTAAAATCCTGTGGAGATAATGACTTTTTGTGCTTTGTATTCTTTTTTGTTAGACGTAACCTTAAAATGATCTTCAGTTTTTTCTACGGAAATTATAGTCTCATAAAGATTAATTTTCAATTGGTTTGAAGTGGTTACTCTTCGGTAATATTCTAAAGCTTCATTTCTTGTTGGTTTGGGATTATTGCTTATAAAGGGAACATCATCGATTTCTAATTTTTCCGAAGTAGAAAAAAAAGTCATGTTCAGCGGATAGTTAAATAGTGAATTTGTTAGGGCTCCTTTTTCTATTACAGCATAATCCCAATTGCGCTTTTTACACTCTAGAGCACAAGCAATACCAATTGGTCCAGCTCCAATAATCAATACATCTAATTTTATCATTTTGTTAAGGGACTTATGGTATTTATTGGTGTTTTCAGTTTTAAATAATTATTTAATATAAATAAAATTATGGCAGCTGCAAAGGCAATTGCGGTTACAATATACCAAGTATTATCGTAGCCAATCGTTGCTGACATTTGCAAGCCTGCGTTATGGCCAAAGATATGACCTATTGAAAAAGATATAGAATAAAGTGCCATATATTCGCCTTGATTCCCTTTTTTTGCCCGATCTACCGCAAATGAATTTGAGAATGGAAAGGCGATCATTTCGCCAAGCGTCATGAGTAACATTCCAATAATTAAAATGCCAGTCCAACCTGTTAGATTTAAGATGAGAATGCTCAATCCCGTTAATACTGTTCCGAAGAAAATGAGCGATAACTTTGAATATCTAGAACGCTCCAGCCATTTAATGAGAGGCATTTCAAAAATAAAAATCAATAAACCGTTGCCTCCCAAAAGGAGACCAATTTCAAATTCAGTGAGATAATGAATGTTTTTATAGTAAATCGTAACCGTTGAGAAATATTGTAAAAATACAATCCCGAACAAGGTCATCGCTACTAAAAATACTAAAAATGCTTTATCATTATAGGCAGAATCTGGATTCTTGTTTTCTATAACGTCCATGATCTTAGCTTTTTTAGGATTTAAAACCTTAATCATTACCAAGGTTGCAATAATGCACGTAATGCCATCTACCCAAAACAATCCTGAATAGCTCAAACCTGTAATAATCAATCCGCCAATTGCTGGACCTGCCGAAAAACCTAAATTAATCGCTAAACGAATCAAGGTCAATGATCTAATTTTATTTTCTGGTTTGCTATAGGCGTTTAAGGCGACAAACATTGCTGGTCTAAAGGTATCTGCTACTAGCATCACCAAAAAAATACCAATGCAAATGGATGCAAACGTATTTAAGAACTGTAACAGTATAAATAGAAAACCTGTACTCAATAGACTTCTAACCATCACTTTGTAGTAGCCAATTTTATCGGTTAATTTTCCACCAAGCCATGAGCCAGCAACAGACCCTAGTCCAAACGCAGTCATGATCCAGCCCACATCACTTATACTAAAATTAAGATCTTCTTTTAAATACAATGATAAAAAAGGGATTACCATAGTGCCTGCACGATTTATTAAAGTTATAAGCGCAAGCCACCAGATTTCTTGAGAGAGACCTTTAAAGGTGTTTATGTAATTTTTATAGAGCTTTATCATTCTGGTTATTTTTTCTTCGGAAAATGGCTCACTTTAAAATCCTAATCTTTTAATTAAGCGTTTTATGGCGAGCATAATTTTATTCATAAACTTTTGATCTTGGAAACGCATTATATGTAAAAAGTCCGACATTGACGTCGGACTTTTTATGATTGATTGGTTAAATAATTATTAAATCATAGCACATTTAAAGTCCGACTCTTGCGAGAAGAGGTCTGTCTTTTAATATATGTTACGACTAATTTTTTCATTGCCTAAAATTATTTAGTGGAGTAAATTTAGGAAAATTTTTTTAAAAGATGAGCATTTAAAAATTTATAAGTTGCTCATTACTAAAATATAATCCATTTGTTTTTAGAAAACTATAACGAATCTTTTAACTCACAGCTTCTTTATAAACTTTTAAACAACGTTCTCTAGCTTCTTTGTGATCTACCATTTTTTCAGGATAATCATCAGTATCAAATTCTGGAACGAATTTTTTAATGTACGTTCTGTCTTTATCAAATTTATCAATTTGTGTTGTAGGATTAAAGATCCTGAAATAAGGAGCTGCATCAACACCAGAGCCAGCAACCCATTGCCAATTACCAACATTGCTGGACATTTCATAATCATGGAGTTTTTCAGCAAAATAAGCTTCTCCCCAACGCCAATCAATCAATAGGTGTTTGCAAAGAAAACTACCAACCAACATACGAACGCGATTGTGCATAAATCCTGTTTGATTGAGCTGTCGCATTCCTGCATCTACAAATGGATATCCCGTTTTACCTTCGCACCATTTTTTAAATTCGTCTTCGTTGTTTCGCCATTCAATTCGGTCATATTTTGATTTAAAGGATTCTTTGGTTGTATCAGGATAATGCCACAGAATTTGCATAAAAAATTCCCTCCAAATCAATTCTTGCCAAAAGATTTCATTTTTTTCTGCAATGGCTTTTTTTACCATTTTACGAACACTTACAGTTCCAAAACGCAAATGCGGACCCAATCTTGATGTCGAGTCTTTTGCTGGAAAATTTCTAGTGTCTTCATACTCTTGTATTAGGGTGGGAGTTACAGTATATTCTTCAATTTGCTGACTTGATTTTTTGAAGCCAATTTCAGCTAAATCTAAATTTGGTAAACGTGTATTTTTGACCAAATTATCTAGATAATCATTGGTATAATATATTTTTAAATCATAATCCTTAAAGTTTTCTTTCCATACTTTCATGTAGGGTGTGTAAACTACATAAGGGTCTCCATCTTTTTTGACGACTTCGTCCTTTTCAAAAATAACTTGATCTTTAAAGGTTTTAAAATCAATATCGTGATCTTTTAAAAAGCTTTTGATTTCTTTATCACGTTCTCTGGCGTAAGGCTCATAATCATGATTTGTAAACACAGTGTTTATGTCGTAATCCTCGACCAATTTTTTGTAAATGTCTAATGGTTTGCCATGATACATAGCGATGCTGCTATCACGTTCGTCTTGAAGGTTAGAGCGCATTTTTTGGAGTGTATCATAAATAAAATTGACTCGTGCGTCATCTTCTGGGAGTTGGTCCAATATTTCAGAGTCAAAAATGAATATGGGCAAAACTGGATGTTCGCTCCTTAGCGCTTCGAAGAAACCTATATTATCATCTAAGCGTAAATCACGTCTAAACCAGAATATATTTAAGGGTTGTTTCATTTTAAAAGTTTAATGTCTATTTTTTATAAGTCCCAAATAATTCTTCAAGTTTTTTAGTACGGTAATTAAAAATCTCTTCCAATTTTGGTTTTACAATGATTGGATGAACGAGTTGTCCTAAAATTCCGAAGGGAACCTTATAATCTATGATGTCTTCCATTTCTACACCACCATCAATTTCTTTTATAAAATGCTTGTGGTGCCATAGAGCATATGGTCCAAAACGTTGCTCATCTACAAAGTATTTATGGTCAACACTATGTGTGATTTCTGTAACCCATTTGGTTTTTATTCCTAAAACTGGAGTTACAATATACTGAATTATTTGACCTGCAAACATTGGACGATCTGCTCCAGACAAGATATGAAATCCCATATAATCTGGCGTAATAGTTTTTAAATTTTTAGGATCTGAAAGAAATTCCCAAGCAGTTTCAATAGAAATTGGTAAGTTTTGTTTTTTATGTAAGGTGTAAATTTTCATATCAATTATAGAGTAAAATATAGAGGTTTAGTGATGTGGCAATGCAAAGCCAAATCAAATAGGGTAGGATAAGAAAAGATTTGACTTTCAAGTCTTTAGTGTATGTGAATAACATTGCTGCTACAACAATAGTGAGCAGTACAATGTTTGCCAGTGCAACCTCAATTAATTTTTGGTTGAAGAATAAAAAATTCCAAAGGACATTTAGTACAAATTGTAAAGTAAAGAGGGTTATGACTTTTTTGGTTGGTCTCTTTACATATAAAAACGCCATATATATTGAAAAGTAAATCATAATGAGCGTCCAGGCTGCGCCAAAGACCCAGCCATCTGGCGTCCAAGGTGCTTTATTAAGTTGTAAATACCATTCTCCTTTTGGACCATCTGCCATGAGCAGGCTGCCAATACCCAATGCACCAAAATTGATGATAAGAAAAGCAAAAAATGGCTTTAAGAACTTCATTTTATTTTTTTTGAAGCTGTTCTATTTGCTCTTGTATTTTTTGAGCTTCAGCATATTTTTTATCACTTTCGCTTCTATTGGTAGTTGATAATGCATGCCACTCTTTCATGAGCTTTTCGTATTTTTTCTGAAGTTTCTCAACCTCACTGGTCTTTTTGAATAAATTGAACATAATGTCTATTTGATGTGTTTAGTGATTTTAGAATTTGTTGGTAGTGTCATTGAGTAATAGTAATCAATGAACTGTCCTGTTGGACCAACTAGATATTTTTGAAAATTCCATTTTACTTTAGAATCGCTTACTCCATTTTTTCGCTTTTGGGTTAGCCACTCAAATAATGGGTGCTGTTGAGAGCCTTTAACATCTATTTTTTCGGTAATAGGAAATGTGACACCGTAATTCACTTCACAAAACGATTCTATATCTTTAGAACTACCAGGTTCTTGCTCACCAAATTGGTTACAAGGTACTCCAATAACAACCAGCTTATCAGCATACTTGTCATAAAGTTCCTGTAAATCTTTGTACTGAGGTGTGAACCCACATTTTGATGCGACATTTACAAAAAGTATGTATTTTCCTTTATATTCTGAAAGTGATAATGGTTTTCCATTTAGGCTATTGATTTCTATATCGTAAATAGAAGTATAGTCTGGTTTTTCCGAAGAACTAGATTTTGAAAATAGTGTTGCCATAAATATTTTAAACGGATTCATTGCTTAGTCATTAGTGAAAAATAAACAGTATTTGGTTTTAGTTATAATATATTTTATATCTTAAAACTAACGATTCCGCAGTCCATTTCAAAAACTTGGCCCGAAATTGAGCTCGCTTTTTCAGATAATAAAAATGATGCCATACCTGCAACATCCTTTGGCTCTAAGAATTTTTTCATTGGGTGACGCTCTGTGATGTTTTCAATCATTTTGTCATTTCTAAGTAATTTAGAAGCCAGATCGGTATTGGTTACCGTTGGCGCTATGGCATTAATACGTAAGCTGGTTGCCAATTCTGCTCCCAATGATTTTACCAAACCTTCAACTCCAGATTTTGCAGCTGCAATACTTGAGTGAAAGGGCATTCCTAATTTTGCAGCTACTGTACTAAACAAAACAATCGATGGATCGTCACCATTTTTGATAATTCCCAAATATTTTTGAATGGCCTTAACAGCTCCAATGACATTGATTTCGTAGTCTTCTCTAAATTCGTCTAAACTAAATCGACCTATTGGTTTTAAATTGATACTTCCGGGACAATAAACTAAACCATCTGCAGATTCAATATCTGGCAATTCGTCTTTTAAAATATCGCAGTCGTGATGCGTCAAGTTCTCGTGAGATTGCTCTGGCGCTGTTCTGCTAAGATTTATGATTTTATGGTTCTCTAATAACGTGTCCACAATTGCATTTCCAATACCTTTGCTGCCACCAATTACTATATATGTTTTCATTTATGGTTGGTTTTTAAAATTAGAGCGTAACAGTTTAGTTATAATACTCACTATTACGCTCAAAATTTATAATGATTTATGTTTTTATGCTGTTAAAGGCTTTCCGTTTAAACGTTTTTCAACCTTTCGCTTAATAACTGTAATGCGTTTCATGATATCCATGATTTTTTCATCCTTTTTTTGCTTATAGATTTTGTTTAAATCTAAAATAAGGGATTTAGCTTCTCGAGAAATTTTAACACGATCGCTAGTAGATAGCGATTTCATTTTTCGCTTCTCAAATTCTAAGGCTCTGTTTATTAATTCCATATCTTAATTATTTATATAGTTGTGTAATTCTGAAATTTTCTCTGGTGTATTAAATTGACCACCATAATAGGTTGTCACTGTTGCAGACGTATCATCCTTAATACCTCTTGAAGAGACACAAAGGTGTTTGGCGTCAATAATAACAGCAACATCATCTGTTTCTAAAATAGCTTTAAGATCTTCTGCGATTTGATTTGTTAAACGTTCTTGAACTTGTGGACGCTTGGCATAATATTGTACAATTCTATTTAGTTTAGAAAGCCCTATTACTTTGCCAGAAGAGATATAAGCTACATGAGCTTTACCGATAATTGGTACAAAATGGTGCTCACAGTTAGAGTAAAAAGTTATATTTTTTTCAACCAACATTTGGTTGTATTGATACTTATTTTCAAACAATGCAATTTTTGGTTTGTTTGCAGGATTCAATCCAGAAAAGATTTCATCAATATACATTTTAGCGACACGCTTAGGTGTACCTTTCAATGAATCATCTGTGAGATCTAGTCCCATAACGTCCATAATCTCTTCAAAAAGAATAGAAATACGCTCTTTTTTTTCGTCGTCACTCAATTTAAAAGCATCTGTTTTCATTGGTGTCTCTAAACCTGTAAATAGGTGGTCATCTCCAATATCTTCCGCAGAAAACATATTTAGTGCGTGGTCGTTAATTTTGTTTTTTAAAATTTCGGTATTCATTACTTTTCTTTTTAATGTGCTGTCCTAAAGAACTCATCTCTTTAGTCAAAGCACGTTATCGTTTTGAAATTGAGTTATGCGTAATCTGTTTTTGTCGAGAGCATTTAAATCGCCCTTCGGTAAAAGTTCTTAATTTTTCATGTTTAGTTTTACGTCCTTGCACGCGTTTGCGCCACATTTTAAAACTTTTCGGTTTCATTTCTTTGCGCATAAGCTCAATGACATCTTGTTCTCTTAGACCAAATTGGAATTCTATGGCTTCAAAGGTGGTTCTATCTTCCCAAGCCATTTCTATAATTCTATCTGTTTGTCTAATATCTAGTTCCATTAATCTAAAATTGAAATTTATATTGCTCGTCAAAGCGTGCCTTTATGTCTAAAAGCTTATTGAAAAAACCTTTATTTTCTTTAAATGTCTTATTGTATTTAAAATGGATAAATTTGCCTTGAGCATGAATACTTGCACCATTCGTTTTATAAATGACCAGTTGGTAGTAAGGGATAATCCATGTGTAGTTTTTTAATCCCTTATTGATATAGATTAAAATACCTTTGTTACGCATTTCTATGTTAGCGTAATTGACATCATCAACAGTATTTAAATACTGTTCCATATTTGGACTTACATTCTCAATAATCATACGCTTAGAGCCAACGCCTCCCATTTTTAGAGCTTCTAAAAATGAAAATGGCTTACCTGCTAAATCAATAATGACTTTTTTGTGGTCTTTGTTTGGATGTGTAGAATCTAAAATCAATGCTGAATTTTCTTATTGAACCAAATTTACAAAATGTTTAATATTTTTTAGTTATGCTTAAACAAAATATTAACATATCAGTATTGACTTAATCTATAATAGATTTAAATATTTGAAAATGAGATTTTTAATTCGGAAATTTTAATCTCTAAGTGTATGCTTTTTTATAATTCTTTTGCTTTCTTCCCTAACTTTTTTATTCTTTCTAAGATTCCAAAGAATATCGCTGGCTTTTTTTCGCGTTTTGTCCATATCTACTATTGGATATGGGTAGTCCTTGCCTAATTCAAAATTATATAGCTGCTGTTCCAATTCTGTCATTAAATAGGGTTCATGCGCAAAAGGAATTTCTAATTCTCTCAATTCTGGAACCCATTTTTTTATAAAAATTGCCTCTGGATCGTGCTCTAGACTATTTTTAATAGGGTTGTAAATTCTCAACATATTGGTACCTGTTTCTCCAGCTTGCATTTGCAATTGCGGATAATGAATTCCTGGCTCAAAGTCAAGAAACATCTGCGACAAATGTTTGGAAGCAGCTTGCCAAGGTTGCCATAAATTATGTGTAAAAAACGAAACCACTAAAGCACGCATTCTAAAATTTAAGTAACCTGTTTCATTCAAACAACGCATACAGGCATCTACGAGTGGATAACCGGTTTGACCTGTTTTCCAGGCTGTTTGGTAAATTTCGGAAATATCCTTTTTTAATTTTTGAAAGCCTTTATTGATACTTTCCTCTTCCATGGTATGTTCCATTTCAAATTTTTGCACAAAATGTGCTTGCCAGCGCAAACGGGACATAAAAGCTTCTAAGGGTTTTTTGTTTTCTGAAGTTTTCTTTAAATGATAGGCCTTGTGATATACTTCACGTATGGATAAGTTTCCCCAAGCCAAGTAAGGTGAAATCCTGCTACATCCTTTTCTTGCCAAATCTGGCTTAGAAATATGAAACATATAATTGACATAGCGATCGTTTAAAAAGGAGTTAAGATATTTTAGTCCCATAGACCTACCACCTTTTTGAAATGGTGCATCGTCTGGAGTTTTTAATGAGGGTACTGTAAGTAATCGCTCAAGTTCTTCAACGTCTTTAATTTGGAGTAGTTGATTTTCAGAAGGAGAAAAAGGCAGTGGCTCAATCTCAAAATAAGCATTGCATTTTTCGGTCCATAAGTCTCTATCCTTTAATCCACGTTGTACACCATTATTTATATTTTCGTGCCAAGTAATTAAGTTGTTTTTACAAAAACGCTTAAAGGATTTGTCACGGTTATATGTAATTAAAATACCAGTTTCCTGGTGTGAAAAAATGTCTTTTATCGCATACTTTTCCATCAACTGGTTTATAGTCAATATTATATCTGCCTCAACGGTTAAAATCTTACTATTATAGGCTTTCAATTGATCGTTCAAATCTCTAATGGATTCTTTGATGAAATTCCAATGACGTTGGCTATAATGCTCATCTTCTAAAAGCATGGTTTCAAAAGTATAGAGTAGTAGTGTGGGTTTGCCAGTGGCCAAGGCATTAAAAATAGCCTCGTTATCTTCTAACCGAAGATCACGTTTAAGCCAAACGATATGTATTTGGGGTTTATTAATACTCATCTTGATGTTCTATAATATGTTGTGCTTTTTCCTTTATTTTTGTGAGTTCGTTTTGGTTCATTTTGTCTAGTAGACTATACATCATTCCCATCCTAAAATTATTGCCCAAATGCTCTCGCTTATCGTCCAGAAAATTCCAGTAAAGGGTATTAAACGGACAAGCATCATCTCCAAATTTCTTGGATTTGTTGTAGTGACAATTTCCGCAGTAATTACTCATTTTATTAATGTAAGAACCTGAGGAGACATACGGTTTAGTTGCGATTTTTCCGCCATCTGCAAACTGGCTCATTCCTCTTGTGTTGGTGAGTTGAACCCACTCAATGGCATCCACATAAATACCCAAATACCAAGCATCAACTTCATCTGGATTTGTTTGTGTGAGCAACGCATAATTACCGGTAATCATGAGTCTTTGGATGTGATGTGCGTAGCCATTATCTAGTGAATTATTTATGGCGTTCTTTAGGCAATTCATTTTTGTGTTGCCCGTCCAAAAAAAGTCAGCTAGTTTATTATGGTTGTTCAGCTCATTTAATGATTTGTATTCTGGCATAAAAGCCCAATACATCCCTCGCATATACTCTCGCCAACCTATGATTTGACGCACAAATCCTTCAACCTGGGAAATGTTGATATCATCACCATGCTTTCGGTAATAATTCATGACACTGGTCACAACATCCTTGGGCGAGATCAATTTTAAATTCATTGCAAAAGATAGCCTAGAATGAAATAGATATTCCTGTTCGGTATGCATGGCATCTTGATAATCTCCAAAATGAATGAGCAATGCTTCACAAAAATACTTGAGTTGCTCAATTGCCTGACTACGTGAAATGGGATAAGGGAATGTTTTGGTTTCAAAACGTCCCATCGTTTTAATGCCAGCAGTTTTAATATCTTTTTTTACTTCGGAAATATCATTTTTGAACAACTTGTAGTTTGGAATTTCTACATCGCCTTTCCATTTGTTTCTATTGCTTTTATCGTAGTTCCATTTGCCACCTTCCGGTTGATCTGCAACCATAAGGATATCGTGTTTTTTTCGCATATCGCGATAAAAACTCTCCATTAAGTATTGCTTTTTGCCTTTAAAAAAGATGCTTAGATCATTACGCTTCGTGTAAAAATGTTCTGCGGAAATAGAACGACTCTCAATCTCAATCTGCTCACAGAATTCCTTAAGCTGTTGGTCTAATCTATATTCGTCTGGCAACATATACTCAAAGCGCTCAGTGCCATTATCTTTAATTAAAGCTTTTAAATTTTTGGTGAGGCTTTGCGTATTTTTTTCATCATTGATTGTAAAATAAACCACGTTATGACCTTCTGCTTGTAAATCTTTGGCAAATTGCCTCATAGCAGCAAAAAACCCGATGACTTTTTGTATATGATGTGTTACATAGTCGGTTTCTTGACGCATCTCAAAAAGGCAATAGGTAACATCTTCATTGGTTTCTTTAAACCATGAGTGCTTGATATTTAGTTGATCACCTAATATGAGTCTTAGCGATTTCATTAATTTATTTTTTCTTTGTTTTTCAAATATGTTTTTCTAAGTCCTTATTTAAAACAGTGTTTCCTGCAACCATAATCTTCTGTATGTTCCGTTTTCGTCATAGCGCTCTGCTTGAGAATCTACATTGAATTTTCGGTCTCTTGGATCATTTCCAACTCCTGCCACATACATCCAATTTCCGTAGTTGGAATGCACATCATAATCAATGAGCATAGATTCAAAATAGGCTGCACCAATTCGCCAATCGAGCAATAGTTCCTTTGCAAAAAAGGAAGCTACATTTTGGCGACCACGATTGCTCATCCATCCCGTTTTTTTGATTTCAATCATGTTAGCATTTACAAAATCTGATCTGGTTTCTCCATTAATCCACGAGTTAACCTGTTTTTCGCTGTCCTTCCAATCATATTCTTTATCGAGAATTCCTCCAATTTTAAAAATGGAATTTCCATGTTTTAAAGAGATGTATTTGAAGTAATCTCTCCAAATCAACTCAAAAATGAGCCAATAGGTAGATTCGTTACTAAAATGTTCTTTTTCAAACGCTTTAATTTCCCAATAAATGGTTCTCACAGAAATACTGCCATTAGCTAACCAAGGTGAGAACTTTGAACTGAAATCTGCACCTATCAATCCGTTTCTTGTCTTTTTATAGACACCTAACTTTTTGGTCTCGAAGAAATAATCATGTAATCTCTTTAGTGCTGCAGTTTCTCCACCTTTAAAGGGAAAAGCGGAATCTTTATGTATCTCAAAATCATTGAAACCTAAGTCTTCAAGAGTTGGTATGTGCGTATTATTAACAATCTTATCATTTTTCTCTGCGGAAATTGGCTCAACCAAAGATCTAATCTTACTGTATTTCTCAACTTTTTTTCTAAAGTTGGTAAACACTTTTGGAATCTCATCTACAGACATTTTAATATCTTCAGGATGATATAAAAATTGATCGTAGTCACTATTAAATTTTATATTTTTTGGTAATTTGCTTTTTACTGCTTTAAGAACATCTGTTTCTTCTTTTGTCCATTCCGTTTGGAGATAAACTGAACTAATCTCATATTTAGTCACTAAATGTTGTATTGCATATTCTGGGGTTTCCGAAGAAATAAATAATTCTACGTTTCTTTTTTTAAGATTTGATTTGAGATCTTCGACTGTTTCAATTAAAAATTTGGCTCTGTATTTTTCTGTTTTTTTAAATCCGAATTTTGACATTTCAAAATGTCTCGGATCAAAGCAGTAGAGCGCTATGACAAATTTGTGGTTGGAAATGGCTGCATTCAAAATTCTATTGTCCTGAACTCTCAAGTCATTTCTAAACCATACTAATGCGATGTTGTTTTGTTTCTCCTGCATTTTTCACTACAATATTTTACGTTTTCCCAATTCTTTTCCCACTTTTTTCGCCAAGTGAATGGTAAGCCACAGGTTTGGCAAATTTTTGTTGGGAGGTGTTGTTTTTTCATGTTATCAAGCTGTTTGCTATTTGCTTTTGTCTATTAGCTGGATATTGATTTATTAGTCAATTATTAATAGAATTTACAACTTTGCTAAAGGCTAAGTTACACATCCACCAATTTATCAATCATACCTCTAAAAATAAAACCGTGAAATGGTAAAACGGAGTACCAATATAATCTTCCCCAAAGACCTCGAGGTCTAAAGGTTGCTGTTTGTTTTAGAAGTCCGTCCTCAATTTTAAATTCTAGCCAAGCCTCACCAGGAAGGCGCATTTCAGCATAAAGTAATAGTTTTTGCTGCTGTTTATCTGCAAAGATGACTCGCCAAAAATCCAGTGCATCTCCAACATCCAAATCTGTAGGACTCGTTCTCCCACGACGTAAACCGATACCTCCAAAAAGTTTGTCGATATAGCCTCTTATTTTCCAAAGTATTGTTCCGTAGTACCAACCTTTTTTACCGCCAATACTCCAAATTTTATCAATTGTTTTTTCTGAATTTTTAACTGGTCTCTCTTTGTAATCTTTAAAGCAACCGTATTTTGGAACATTTATATATTTATGAAGTTGATTTCGTAAACGACCGCTACTTACCATGGAATCTTTCCAGCTGGAAACAATACTGTTCTGTTCGATTTTTTCGAAAGCTAAAGCCACTGCTTCTTTATATGAAATTGGCTTTACATCGAGAATTTTATTGATCTTACTTGGCTTTCCTATTATTTGTACTCCCATACTGTCCACCAGTGAAGATGCTAATTTATAGGAGGTTGAGGTTACAAAATATAACCAGTATGACGACAGTTTAGGTGTCATTACAGGAACCGTTAAAATGTACCGTTTTAAACCACGCACTTCTGCAAATTGCAGGAGCATTTGTTTGTATGTTAAAATTTCTGGACCAAAAACGTCATAGGTCTTATTGTATAATTCTTCATTACCAACGCTATGGTGAAGAAAAGAAAGAATATCTCTAACAGCTAAGGGTTGGGTTTTTGTATTTAACCATTTTGGAGCAATCATAAATGGTAATTTTTCTACCAGATCACGAATAATCTCAAAAGATGAACTTCCTGAGCCAACTATAATTCCCGCTTTAAATATGGTTGTGGCATACTTATCTGATTTTAAAATATCTTCAACATTCTTACGGGACTTTAAATGTTTTGAGAGATTTTTTTCATTGGTAATTCCGCTGAGATAGATAACTTGTTTAACGTTTGTTTTCTCAAGTTGGGCTTTAAAATTTATTGCGCAACGCTCTTCCAAAGACTCAAAGTCTTTTGAAGAATTTGACATGGAGTGAATTAAATAAAAAGCGATATCAATATCTTTGGGAATGTTGTGAAGTGTTTCTGGTTTTAAGAAATCAGCTTCAACGACATCGATTGTTCGATCTTCAGCGTAACTTTTATCTGCTCTTAATTTATCTCGTACAGCACAAACGACATGATGGTCACTGTTAGACAATAACGGTATTAACCGTTTGCCAATATAACCTGTTGCGCCTGTTACGAGTATTTTCATTCACTTTTTTGAATTAAAATCTATTTTGGTCTTTGGTACTCAAACCGTGTGTTCGATTTTGGTATAGCGTAACCATCAAGACCATTTATTGTGGCTACATTTCCTTTTACTAAGTTTACAAACCCGTCATCTTCTAACAGTTCATCTTCAATGTAAATACCAACAATTTTACCAATAACTAAAATGGTATCGTTTGCTTTAATATGATATTGCTCAACAAATTGCATGGCCATTTTAAGAGGTGCACTTTTAACAAATGGTGCAAAAAAATCATTTTTATATTCTGAAATGAGCTGCGTTTTATCAAACTCTGATATGTGTGAATCATATTTGGCAGACGTATGATGTGCATCTTCCAAAATGGATTCATCAATGTGATTTATAGTATAGAACCCTGTATTTTTTATGTTGTCATATGTATTTCTAGTAACCGTAGTTGGCCTACAAAAAAAACCTAACATTGCAGGATTGGAGCCCATGTGTGTGACTGAACTAAATACCGCAACATTCTCAACACCACCTTTTGATTTAGTGCCTAATAAATTAGCAGATTTGTAACCAGAACAACTGTTTATTAAATTAATTCTGTACAAATGATCAAATGTGTCGAGATCTTCATTGCTAATATATACCATTATAAGTTGTTGAAATTGTTGATTTTAATGTCTTTCGCTTTTAAATCAAACATCAAATTATACAATCCAAAAAAGGTTCGGTTGATGTATATAAAATGTTTAGAACCTCGATTGGCATTCATTTTTCGTAACTCTGTACTTTTTGAATAGCGTTCACCGAGTTCTGATATTTTTCCAAAGAAATCACCATTTGAAAAATCAAATGTTTCAGCATGAAAAGGTTGGGTAAATAAACTTAACATTTCATGAAACATATCTGTGAAAAAGGTAACTTCTTTAGGACTGTCATCTTTTCTTAAAATTTCTAATTGGTATAATTTTTCTATAAAATAGTCACGATTATTGATGTTTTCTTTTTCTGCCAACTCAAAATAAGGCACGTAAAACTCATCAGGAATAGTTTTCATGCACCCAAAATCTAACGCAATTAATTTTCCTTCTTCGGAAACTAAAAAATTGCCAGGATGCGGATCTGCATGAACCTTTTTAATCTTATGGATTTGAAACATGTAAAAGTCCCAAAGTGCTTGACCTAATTGATTAGAATATTCTTGATTTTCGTTGTAAGCTGCAAATTCCGAAAGGTGTTCACCTTCCATATAATCCATTGTTATAATACGCTCTGAAGATAATTCTTCATAGTATTGAGGAAACAAAAGATTTGGAATATGAGCGCATTTATGAGCAATTTCTTTGCTTTGCTCAACTTCCAAAATGTAATTTGTTTCTTCAATTAATTTGCCTTCAACTTCTTTGAAATATTTATCAGAGTCTTTTCCTTTGATGTTAAACATGCTCATGGCAATAGGTTTTACCATGGCTAAATCTGATGCGATACTCTCAGCAACTCCCGGATATTGGATTTTCACAGCAAGTTTCTTCCCATTTTTTTCTGCAATATGGACTTGTCCTATACTTGCAGCATTTACAGAAGTTGCGTTGAATGTATCGTAAATTTCGTTTGGTAATTTTCCGAAGTATTTTTTAAATGTTTTCATCACCAATGGAGGTGATAATGGTGGTACTGAAAACTGTGCCAAAGAAAACTTCTCAACATAGGCTTGAGGTAGAATGCTTTTTTCCATACTCAACATTTGTGCTACTTTTAGTGCACTTCCTTTAAGCTGTTTTAGTCCATCATAAATATCTTCGGCATTATTTTGATCTAATCTACCTTTGGCCTCAATTTCGGTTTTGGTTAATTTATCTCCGTAATATTTAAGATAATTAACACCAACTTTTGCTCCTGTTGAAACCAATTTTGTAGCACGTTGAATTTTTGATGTTGGTATTTTATCAATAGTTTTCATTTAGGGGCTTTTAGTTCATTTGTATTTTTTCTTTGAAAATGAATTTTCCAAAGTCAATTAAGCTTCTTACTGGTGCGACATCAAGTACATCAAAACTGGTATTTACTGATTTCTCAATAAAAATATCTGTTTTTTCAAATCCTGCGGAAGTATCATCAATCCAAAACTTCATGGTTAGTAATAACTGTAACCATGCGGTTTCTTTGAGTCCGCGTTGTTGTATTTTATCCAATTGCTCTTGTTTGATGTCGATAAGGTCGATACCTAAATGAACTATATAAGATGTGAAATGATGTTTTAGATCTTTAAGTAAACTCAAGCTTTTAAGACTATTTTTATGATGTTCTAAGGCATATCTTACATAACTGCGATTAGCGGTTAGATTCTCAAAAAACGTAAAATAGAAACTGAGTAATTTGTTGCGAGGGTCAAAAGATAAATAATCTTCACTTTTTTCTAAAACAGTTATTGTGTTTTGATAAAAAGCAGTGAAGACATGTTTTTCAACCGCTTCAAAAGAACCAAAATAATCGTAGAATTTCTGCTCTTCAAAATTATTGGCTTTAGCAAAAGCATAAACCGTTTTTGGTTGTTCATTATGTTCTAAAACATAATCCATGTAGAATGAAATAATGTCGTTTTCTGTAATTTTTTTCTTTTTTGCCATGACTGTTAAATTGTGCAATAAAGGTACAAAATGTTTAACAAAAACTATTAATTGTTAAACAAATTTAACAAGACATTATACAATGCAGTTGTAAAAAAGGTGGTATTGCTAATCTGTGATGACTAGCAGTAATTTTACTTTCTAACTAGCGAGCAGCTCGCGACAGCTAAAAATGAACCTATAAATGGTGCTGTAAGGTAGAGCCATAAGTGTTGTAAATTACCAGATACCAGAGCAGGAGCCAAGGATCGTATTGGATTCATAGAGGCTTTGGTCATTGGACCTGCAAACATAGCTTCAAGTAAAATTACACTGCCTACTGCAATAGCTGCCATTGTTCCAATCTCTTTACTTCCGGTGGATACATTAATGATTACGACCATTAGAAAAAATGTCAAAAACAGCTCCAAAACAAATGCACGGTAAGGCTCAAAACCCACAGCAGGTAAGGTGCTTCCTAATGTTTCACTCTGCGGAAATAGGAACCACAAGATTAAGCAAGCTAAAAAAGCGCCAATAGCTTGTGCGATTATATATTTTGGAACGTCTTTCCACGGAAATTTCTTTGCATAAGCAAAACCAAAAGTAACTGCGGGATTAAAATGAGCACCAGAGATTTCTCCAAAGGCATAGATCATGCTCATTACAATTAATCCCCACGTTATTGCAACTCCAACATGGGTAATGCTTCCTCCCGTAATTTCATCAATGGACATGGCACCACAACCACAAAACACCATGGCAAATGTCCCAATAATTTCAGAATAAAATTTTTTCATTTAGATTGTTGATTTCTAGCTGATTTTATATTTAAGATTTTCTTAACGTACAAAGGTATTCATGTTCGTAAATTTACATGAAATTAAAATTAACCATTAAATATATTAAGATGAAAAAATTATTACTAGTATTTGCAGTGTTTGCATTGTCTTTCACTACTTACGCACAAATTGACACACCAGCACCAAGCCCTTTTACTAAAATAGAACAAAAGGTAGGACTTACAGATGTGACTTTAGAATACAGCAGACCAAACATGAGAGATCGCGAGGTTTTTGGGAACTTAGTACCTTACGGAAAATTGTGGAGATTAGGAGCTAATGCCAATACAAAAATCACATTTAGTGACGATGTTATGGTTGGAGGTAACACATTAAAAGCAGGATCTTATGCTATTTATGCAACTCCAAACGAAAAAACTTGGGATATTACATTTTATTCAGATACATCAAATTGGGGAACTCCAGAAGAGTGGGACGACTCTAAGGTTGCAGCAAAAGTAAGTGCAGACGTGGTTAAGTTACCAATGGATATTGAAACATTGAGTATTGGTTTTGATGATCTAACAAGTGGATCTGCTCACCTTGGTTTTATGTGGGAAGATGTATACACAGCTGTAAAAATTGAAGTTCCAACAGATAAAAAAGTATCGGCAGCCATTGAGAGTGCTATGAGTGGTCCTTCTGCAGGAGATTACTATGCATCTGCTGTTTACTATTCTCAAGAAGGTAAAGATCTTGAAAAGGCTAAAATGTGGATGGAGAAAGCAATGGAAATGACTGAAAACCCACGTTTCTGGCAATTAAGACAACAATCTTTGATCTATGCTAAAGCTGGAGATAAGAAAAAAGCTATTGAAGCTGCTAAGAAATCTTTAGAAGGAGCAAAAGAAGCTAAAAATGATGATTACGTTAAAATGAATATGGACTCTCTTAAAGAATGGGGAGCAATGTAATTTTCTTCGGAAATTTTAAAACTTAATATTTAGACCTTTTGAGAAATCAAAGGGTCTTTTTATTTGTAATCGAGACCAATTTGAAGTCTCACGGTATCCAAAAGACTAATTAATTTTCTGCTAAAATCAAATGTCATTACATCACTTTCGGTTTGACCGTCCCTAATGAGCTGATTAAAATGAACAATCTCATAATAGTAACCTATGCTTGAATGATCAAACTCTACTGTTTCTTCTTTTTCTTCGGAAATGAGCGTTACAGTGGATGGCTCGTGAAATCTAGAATTTATTTTTATAGTGCCACGCTCACAATAATAAATAGCTTCAGTTGAAGTTTTTTCCAGAAGTGTACTTTTTAAATGGGCTTTTACATTATTATCGTAAGAAAAAATCATCAAACAAGAAGAATCCACATCATTTTCAAAAAAAGTGGCTTTAGATTCTATATGATTAGGCTCTCCTAAAGTTGATAGTGCAGCAAAAATAGGGTAGATGCCTATGTCGAGTAAACTTCCGCCTCCAAGTGATTTTTTAAATACTCTCGAACTCATATCAAATTCAGGCTTAAAACCGAAATCTGCCTCGATTTTCAAGATTTTCCCAAAGGTTTCGTCTTTAAGTTGTCTAAGTGCAAATTGATAATGTGGCAAAAAGTAAGTCCACATAGCTTCCATTAGCAAAGTGTTTTTTGCCTTTGCTGTTGCGATCATTTCATCAACTTCACTTAAATTGATTGCAAAAGGTTTTTCACAGAGCACAGCTTTTTTATGGTTTAGGCATAAAATAGTATGCTCATTATGAAATGAGTGAGGTGTCGCAATATAAATTGCATCTATATTAGGGTCTTCTGCTAATGTTTGGTAATCACCATAAGCATGATTTACATCATATTTCTTAGCAAAATCAATGGCTTTTTCTAGATTTCTGGAGGCTACTGCATAAAGCTTTGCGTTTTCTGCTTTAAGTAAATCTTGAGCAAATTTATTCGCAATTTTACCTAAACCGATAATTCCCCAATTTATAGTTCTCATGCAGGAGTATTGTTAAGAATTAAATAGCCGAAAAATACCAATACAGATATGAGTCCAGCCAAAATGAGTTTGTAGTTTTTTGGGATTTTCCCAAAATCAATAAGCATAGCAATAATTATAACTAAAAAGCAACCTACGAAGTTTAGCCATAAAAAAGGCAGATTTATGATTTCATATTGGTTTAATAAAAATAAACCAATAATTAAAACTTGAGTGATTAACGCAGCAATAAATACAGCGTTTGCTTTTACGAATTTAAAAAAGAATGCCAGGAGAAAAATACCGAGCACGTTTCCGTAGAAAATAGAACCAATAATGTTTACTAGCTGAATCAAATTTTCTGCAAGATTGGCAACACAGGCGACTCCAATGGCCATAACTCCCCAGCCTAGAGTAAACCATTTTGATGTTTTTACCATCTCGGTTTCAGACTTTTCTGAAGTATTACGTTTGTACAAATCCATAGTGGTCGTACTTGCTAGAGCATTTAACTCGCTGGATGTACTTGACATGGCTGCACTCAAAATTACTGCTAATAATAACCCGATTAAACCTCGCGGTAAATTGTTTAAAATGAAATTTAAAAAGACATAATCTTTATCGTTGCTTTCTACTTTAATGTTTTGGGAGTCTCCAGCTTTTTCTATTAAAGTTCTGGCTTCTGCTCTCAAGGCATCACTTTCGGTATTATATTGTGCTATTATTTGAGGATTTACTTTACCGCTTGCATTGGAGTATTCGTTTATTGCATCTTTCTTTTTTAAGAAAACATCATTCTGTTTTTCCTGTATGGCTTGATACTCATCTGCATATTTAGAACTTAGAACAACTTCTGTTGCAGCAGGATTAAAATTTAAAGGTGTTTCATTAAACTGATAAAACACAAAAACCATAACACCTATTAGTAATATAAAAAATTGCATTGGCACTTTTAAAAGCCCATTAAAAATCATACCAATTTGCATTTCTTTCAATGATTTACCTGAAAGATAACGCTGTACTTGGCTTTGATCTGTTCCAAAATACGAGAGCATCAAAAATGTACCACCAATAATTCCACTCCAAATGGTATAGCGATTATTGAGATCAAATGAGAAATCCAAGACTTCCATTTTTCCGCTGGCACCAGCAATATCAAGTGCTTTCGAAAATGTAATATCTGCTGGGAGTTTATCGATTATCAAAAAAAACGTAATAATCAATCCTGTAAAAATTAAAATCATTTGGTGCTTTTGAGTAACATTTACTGCTTTTGTGCCTCCAGAAACAGTATAGATTATCACAAGAGTTCCGATGATTATATTCAGAAATAATAAATTCCATCCTAACACTGCCGACAAAATGATGGCTGGTGCAAAAATGGTTATTCCTGCAGCCAAACCGCGTTGGATTAAAAAGAGAATTGCGGTAAGCGTTCTTGTTTTTAAATCAAATCTATTTTCAAGGAATTCGTAAGCGGTATATACTTTAAGGCGATGGTACAATGGAATGAAAACCATGCAAATCACGACCATCGCTATGGGTAGTCCAAAATACAGTTGAACAAATCCCATCCCATCGTTAAAGGCTTGTCCTGGTGTTGATAAAAAGGTAATAGCGCTGGCTTGTGTTGCCATGACCGATAGACCGATAGTCCACCATTTTGAGGTATTACCGCCTTTTAAATAGTCCTGTACATTTTTGCTGCCTCGAGAGCGGTACGTTCCGTAGATAACAATAATCAATAGTGTACTAATAAGTACAACCCAATCTAATATTTGCATTTAAAAGGCTTTTGTGATGAAGTAAAATACAATAATGTACACAACATTCGCAGCAAGGACTAATGTGTACATTTTATTCCATTTGTATTTTTCCATGTTTGGCAACTTATTTTGTTTTAGAGATCTATAAGGTTTTTTCAAATTTTGCAGGAGCGCTTAATTTTTAATTTGTTCTGGTTGGTTCAAATCGTTTTTTCCAAGTGACAACATATTGGCAAACAAGCGATACGCTCCCGAAACTCCAGCAGGAAACTCCCTAAAGAAACTCAAACCAGTATATACGTAATAACCTTCTCCATGTCTTGCGACTAGTAAACTTCCGGTTTTTGGCGTTTCTCCCACATCATTCATAGATAGGATTGATGTAAACTCACTCGACCACTCATCAGGAAAATACAAACCACGCTCTTGTGTCCAACCTTCAAAATCTTTTTCTGTTATTTTATTCGGGAAATTTAAAACTTCATGAGTTGTCGCCAAAAGTCTAACATCTGCATTTTCATCAGTCACGCGATCACGCGATAATTTTAAATCGTAAGGTGCGATATTATCGAATTTTAAACCTCTACTGGTATTATATTGTACGATCATATTTCCGCCTTGAGCGACGTAATCGAATAATAATTGTTGTTTGAATTTGAGATCTTCAACTGTGTTGTAAGCTCTAATTCCCACGACTACTGCATCAAATCTTTTTAAATTTTCTGCGGAAATATCTTCTGGTTTTAAAATGGCAACCTCGTAACCAATTTGTTTTAAGCTCTCAGGCACAACATCTCCAGCACCTTCAATGTAACCGATAAGTTGTCCGCGTTTTTCAATATCTAAACGAACAATTTTACTTTCGCTAGGTAATAGCACCGTTTGGTATGGGATATGATCGTAATCCATCTCAATCAACTCTTTGGTGTAAACCTTATCGCCGATATGAACCATAGGCGTGAGTAAGCCTTCACTTTGGTTTTTTGGTGGTACAACAGTAAAGATTAAGCGTTTGGCTTGACCCTTAACATCGATGTTTACTTTTTGTTTTTCAGGAAAGACGCTCCAGTCATTTGGATGTGCAATTTCTACGTAACCATCAATATTATCACGACCTGCTTGCACTAAAACCTCAATATCTCGTTGCTGATCGGAATCTAAAATGATAACTTTCTCTGAAATTTTTGCAGACACCTCAGGAATAATTTCAAAAGGTTTGTAAACCTCACCTTTTACGGGATCATTAGTTTTGTAAACAATAGGTCTTGTAAAAGGAATCACTACATTTTCAATATTTAAATGGAATGTGATGTTAAGATTTTGAGGAGTTTCTGGTTTTCCAATTAGAGATTTGTCTTCCACTTTATACATACCGAGCGTTCCGTTTTTTGTTAGCCAATATGGAGTTGAGACTTGCTCATTGTCACTTATTTTTAAAGTCTCCTTGAAATCAAAATCGGTATTATTATCTAATTTGAGATTCTTTTCAATTTTTATTCCATTAGGATTAGTGATGCTCGATAAAGTGATGTTTGAATCACTACGATTAATGACTTCAATATTCAAATCTACCGTAGAGCCTGCTGTTGCATGGTTTGTATTTGCAGTAGCTTCTAGATATAACCCTGCGCATGCTGCGATAATATCTTTAATCTCACTCGTTTTTACGGTTTTCCAATGGTCATTTTTTAAATCTTGAATGGCTTTGTAAGCTCTCATCAATTCTGGCAATGAAGCTGAAGGATTTCTAAAATCATAATTTTTTTGAACTGAGTAAAGAATGTCTCCAATGGCTTTTCCGCCTTCTATACGATTCCAAGACGTATCAATGCCATCAAAAATATTTGATTTATCTGTTGGTAAATCTCCTTTTATAAGTTCTATGTATTCAATTTGCGTACCTCGACTTCCTGTGCTTCCGAAACCTTGTGATTTATGTTGACTTCTGCTTAATGCTGCAATTTCAGGATTACTCAAACCGCTGCTTGGGAAGTAAACGCCAGTATCAATATCTAATAAATTCGTTTTATCGGCTTTATCGAAGTTTTCCTGACTTCCGTAGAACCACCAAGACGTATTAAAAAATAAGCGCTGTGGTTGCCAGGTGTCCACTGTTTTTAATTGATTGGAATAAGCGCTTTTATCACCAACCAAGTCAAAAGCTTCAACACTCAACATCGCAGAACTTGTATGGTGACCATGTGTGCTTCCTGGACTTCTATGATCAAAACGGTTGATAATGACATCAGGCTGAAATTTTCTAATTGCCAAAACCACATCACTTAACACTTCATCTTTATTCCAAATGGCTAAGGTTTCGTCTGGATGTTTGGAGTAGCCAAAATCATTCGCTCTGGTAAACAGTTGTTCACCACCATCGGTACGACGAGCAGCTAATAACTCCTGGGTTCTAATCACGCCCAATAATTCTCTAATTTCTGGACCAACGAGGTTTTGTCCGCCATCACCACGAGTCAATGAGAGGTAGGCAGTTCTTGCCTTTACTTCATTGGACATATATGAAATCAATCTTGTATTTTCATCATCTGGATGCGCAGCAACATACAAAACCGATCCTAAAAAATTAAGCTTTTTTATGGATTCATGAATCTCTGAAGCTGTTGGCCTTTTGGGTTGTTGGGCTAGAAGTAAAGAAGTTGTGAAAAAGAATAGAAATACGTAGCGTAATTTTTTTTGCATGATGGTTTAATTAGCTTAAACTCAAATATAATAAAGTATGGTAGGGAAGTGGGTTTTTTTAGAGTTTCTTTAACGTTAGTTAACGAGATATCTATAAATTTATAAATTTCACCAATTCTTTCAAAAAAAATCAATCCATAGAAACCGTCTCCCTTAAATAAATTAGAAGATATCAATGTCAATAAATCATTAATTTTCTGTTAATATATATCGCGAATTAAGTGGTATTTAAATTGATTTATCTGTATTTTCGTTATCCCTAAAAAAATATAAATGACAGTGACGGAGTACGAACCAATTATAGAGGTTATAGAAGAAGCCTACGAGATCCCACAACTTCAGGCAACGCGAAAGATCTCGGCATTATTGCCACACGATTACCATAGTACCAGCAAACTTTACCCTGTATTATACCTTCAAGATGGTCAAAATTTGTTCAATCCATTAGCGCCTTATGGTGACTGGGCTATTGATAAATCTATGACTAAATTGGCGGAAGAAGGCCTTGGAGACATCATCATCATAGCTATAGACCATGGCGAACAGGAGCGTATCAATGAATACTTGCCTTATTACCATCCGCGTTTTGGAGAAGGAAAAGGTAATTTCTACATTCAGTTTATGATTGAAAGATTGATCCCTTACATCAATAAACGTTATAGAACATTGACCGATTTTGAAAACACAGGAATTGGTGGTAGCTCAATGGGTGGATTGATTAGTTTACATGCAGGACTTCAAAATCCAGGAGTTTTTGGAAAAATGATGATATTTTCACCAAGCTTGTGGATTTCTAAAACAATTTTCAACCAAACAAAAAGCTTTAAGCCTCTTGAGAAATCAAGAATTTATTTATATTCTGGAGGAAAGGAAAGCAAAGAGCACTTGCCAAACTCAAAACGATTGGGAAGTATCATTACCGAAAAAATGGTAAAAGGTTATAATATCGATTTCCATTTTTCTATCAATGAGCACGGTAGCCATGCAGAAATGCATTGGCGTGAAGAGTTCCCACATGCCATAAAATGGTTATTTTTTAATTCATAAGCTATGATCTATAAACACACAAAAACACTAGACACATCAAAAGATTTTATTTTACCATGTAAAAAAAATGATGTTGATGGGATAAAACACTTATTAACCATAGAAAACCCAGATTTTGATGGTAGTTTTTCCACCTATCAATTACTCTACGGAAAAAATGGAAACCGCATTTATCTTTTAGGATTAGGAGAAGAAAAAGAGGCATCTAAGCTAGAAGAGACCTTTAGAAAATTAGCTTTTGAAACCCAGAAATACTGGAATAAGACGATACAGGTTTATGCGGAAGATCTTTCCGAAGAACATATAAAAAAATCAGTTATTGGGTTAGAAATGGCACAATACCAAATAGGAGAGTTTAAATCCAAAAAAGAAAAAGAAGATAAAAAGACAGTATCATTTTCATCACCAAAATCTATTAACAAGGTATTGGAAGAGGGATTGTACACTGGTGAAACCATCAACAAAATAAAAGCGTTGGTAGATGCACCACCAAATATAAAAACACCAGAATATTTAGGCGATTGGGCAAAAAAATCGGCAAGTGAGGCCAACTATAAGTGCACTGTTTTAAAACATGCTGAACTTAAAAAGCAAGGTTTTGAAGCGGTACTTTCTGTTGGAAAAGGAAGTGTGAATAAACCTGTTGTGATCATCACAGAATATACGCCTAAAAAAACCAAAAAAGTTGATATCGCTCTCGTCGGAAAAGGGATTACTTTCGATTCTGGCGGATTATCAATCAAACCATCAACCAATCTACACTATATGAAAAGTGATATGGGTGGCGCAGCAGTTGTGCTTGGTGTTGTGGAGCTGGTCGCAAAATTAAAATTGGATATCAATATTGTTGGGATCGTTTGTTCCGCAGAAAATGCTGTGGATGCAGAGAGTTACCGACCTGGTGATGTCATCAATTCCTACTCAGGTAAAACCATAGAAATTATTGATACAGATGCTGAAGGTCGTTTGGTTTTGGCAGATGGCCTAAGCTATGCAGTGAAACATATAAAACCAGAATATCTTATAGATTTAGCAACCTTAACCGGTAGCGTTGTGAGAACTTTAGGGTATGAAGCTGCTGGGATGTTCACACATAATCAAGACATGGCGAGCACAATGTCTAATATTGGCTATAAAGTTCACGAACGTGTTTGGCAATTGCCAATGTTTGAAGAGTATAAAAGTGATTTGCATAGTGATATTGCAGATTTAAGAAATTTTAGCGGTAAGCCATTAACAGGAGCCACAAACGCAGCTCAATTTTTAGAATCATTTACCGAAGACCATAAAAATTGGATGCACTTGGATATTGCAGGTGTTTCCTTCGGAAGCTCTCCTTACGCCAAAATGAAAAGTGCATCGGGTTACGGAATTCAATTAATTACAGAATTCGTTAAAGAAAAAGCTTCAAAATAATATTGAGTTTCGTAAATTTCTTGTTGATAACTAATATATCTTGATTCTTGCTCTAAAAAATAGCAAATAAGATTCTAATTAATCCAACTATGTCAAAGCAACCCTTAAATTTTCTTTGTATTTCTACCTATTTTAAAGGTCAGGATTTTCTTAAAAGCTGTAAAGCAGATGGCAATAATGTGTATTTATTGACCAAAAAAAAGTTGGAGCATGAGCAATGGCCTTGGGAGTCTATTGATGATGTGTTTTATATAGAAGATTGGAATCAAAAGGATGTTAGTAAAGGTATTGCTTACAAATTTAGAGAGATAAAATTTGATCGGTTTGTAGCGCTAGACGATTTTGATGTCGAAAAAGTGGCATTACTTCGCGAACATTTTAGAATGCCAGGAATGGGACGCACTACTGCACATTATTTTAGAGATAAGCTAGCTATGAGAATGAAGGCTAAGGAAGAAGGCGTAAACGTGCCTGATTTTACAGATTTATTCAATAATGATACGATTAATGAATATGCAGATAGAGTAAGTGCGCCATGGTTGATCAAGCCAAGAATGGAAGCATCTGCAACAGGTATCAAAAAGATACACAGTAAAGAGGAGTTATGGCAGGTCGTCAACGATTTGGGAGACGAACGCGATAATTATTTAGTTGAAAAATTTGCTCCAGGTGATGTGTTTCATGTTGACGGATTAAATGTTGATGGAAAAGTAGCGTTCTCAAGAGCGAGTAAATATTTAGATACACCTTTTGAAGTCGCTCATGGAGGTGGAATATTTAGATCTGCAAGTTGCGAGATAGGTTCCAAAACCGAAAAAGCATTACAAAAAATTAATGCAGATGTGATGAAAGCTTTTGGGATGTATTGTGGAGCGTCTCATACCGAGTTTATTCAATCGAAGGCTACTGGAGAATTGTTTTTTTTAGAAACATCGTCTCGAGTAGGAGGAGCTAACTTAGCAGAAATGGTAGAAGCAGCATCAGGAATCAACCTTTGGGCAGAATGGGCAAATATTGAAATAGCAGAACTTAGAAAAGGTAAATACAAATTACCAAAAATCAATAATCAATACGCAGGAATTGTGGTGTCTTTAAGCAGATACGAACGTCCAGATACGTCAAGCTTTACAGATAAAGAAATTGTTTGGCGAATGAATAAAGCTTGGCATATCGGTTTAATTGTTGTTTCAAAATCCAGCGAACGTGTGCTAGAATTGTTAGATCAATATACCGAGAGAATAGGGAAGGAGTTTCATGCCAGTTTACCCGCTCCTGATAAGTCGTTGTAGTTATTAGTAAAGAGTTGCCATTAATGTGAAAAATAACGGAAATGAATAGGATTGTAACATTTTTGTCTGTAATTCTGCTCCTTTCTTGTAACGAAAATAATGAAAATTTAATATCTTTCAAATCACAGAATTTTAGGGAGTTAACCGATTTTGAATTTGAAAACAGAAATACAATTGAAACAGAAACAAAAAGAGCTGAATATAAAGATTATATTGAGATAAATGTGACTTTCCCACAAGCAGGTTGTATAGATTTTGATGGCGATATCGCAGTTATGAATGATACTCTTCAGCTCATATATTGGAATAAAACGGGAGATGTTTGTGACGAACTTGTAATTTATAAATTACGTTATAGAATTGAAAAAAAATATGCCAAAAAATATCCCACTAAATTAGTTCGAGAGAGATAATTATGGGAAATATCTGCGTGGAAATAATAATGGTAATAAAGCAACAATGCGGGAATTTACATTCTGCTAGCTCTATTATTCTGTGAACACAGTGTAAGTAGTGACAAGTAATGTTTTGAAGAATTAAGTTACAATTTACCTCAAATTAATGGTATAATAAAAGAACTCAAAAAAATAGTACTTTAGAATAAAAACTACACCTCAAAAAAACCAGTACTGCCTCCAACCCAAGTTTTATCCTTATTATATTTTACGCCAACCATTTCACCTTTACTCAAACGCATTAGGTTACTCATAATTTGAGTTTTATTGGTTTTTGAGTTGTGAAGTAACATCATTCTAATCTCGCATTTTGCTGGCTCATCCATAGTTTCAATAATGGGAGCGTAAGCAACTTTTTCTTGCAATAGATAGTTTGATTTATTTGTCACAGCATCAATCATTTCACGAGTGACGTGGATTTGAACACCTGCACCTGCAAAAGAATAGAGCGGTTTTAAAACGTAGTTTTCTAAATCTGCTGGGATGGTTTCCAACTTATCCAAGTAATATGATTTTGGCACATAATCCCCTTTCAATAAAGGCATCGTGTATTTGCTAATGCGATAAAACCAGTTTGGGTGACCAATCCACTCCACATCAACTTTATCTTGAAAACTGAAATCAGTTTTTAGATCCTTACGTTGGTGCAACTCGTCAAAAATAATACGGTTGTAAATTTTTAAAACTTCAACTTCGCTGCCATTTTCATCTAAATAAAAAAGTGTTTTACCTTTTTTCTTCAAATTGGTAATACAAAGTACTTTGATGCCCAATTTTGCGCTAGTTGCATAAAAATCAATTGCTGTAGCTTGTAATTCTGGTTCAATCTCTAATAAAATAACTTGTTTAGGATTGGTGTCTCCTACAATTTCTTGTCGTAATAGTTCGATATAATCCTTTGGAGTCATACCATTGAGATGTTGCGAGAAATCTTTTGGGATCACCACTCCAAAATGCTCACGATATTTACGACCTAATAATTCTTGAAAAAAGTATAAAGAAGGAAAGCCTTGTAATTCAATAAGTTTTGGGGTTAATTCGCCTTTTTTGTCTTTGCAAATCCCAAAATCCAGCTGTATAAATTTTGAATGCTCATCCTCATTTGGTACAATTGTGGAGGCTTCAAAAAAAGCACCATTTGTTAATTCCTTAAAATTTGGCTTATCGATAACCGTCATAATATCATCGCAAGCCTCTACCAATTTAGATTTTAATGACTTCGGAATAAAAGCTGGAGTTTCTGCAATTTTAAACGGTACCACATAATCAAATGAAGTGGTTATGTCCTTTAGAAAGGCTTGATATTTTTCTTCGGAAAAATTTTCGTTGAATTGATCTCTAAGTTCTTTTATCATTGTCTTTTATGATAGTAAGGGTTCTTTTATTTGATGAATGGCATTTTTGATGAAGGTTGGTAAGATAGTTTCATAGGTCATGATCAACTTATCTGGATCATCCATTCTATCCATCATTTGTTTGTACTTGGCTTCACCAAAACTTTTTATAACCACTTGTTTGTGTTCTTCTAACGAAAAATAGGCTTGCATACTCACGGGATCTGCTTCTGGGTGAAATTGCGTTCCGAAGAACTCATCAGAAAAGCGAACAGCCATGATTGCGCGTTCTAATTCGACATGGGTTCGAATCTTTTCTAAGCTCAAAATTTTAGCGCCTCTGTTTTTGAAAACTGTCAGCTTTGGTTGTATCAACTGCCAGTCACGTGAATCTACAGCATAAAAAGGATCGTTCAAACCTGCTAAAACTGGATCGTTATGACCTTTTTTTGTTTTGTGAACGGGTAGAATTCCGAAGGAAGTACTACGTCTAGGCTTGATTTCTCCTAAATTAAAATAATCGCAGATCACTTGAAAAGAATAGCATATAAAAAACACATGCTTCTTTTGCTGACTTTCTTTTTTATTGAAGTCCCAAAGGTTTTGCATGAGCTTGAGATATGGAGCTCTCCATTCGCCTTTGTCTAACGGACTTCCTGGTCCGCCACTGGAAATATAAATATCATAAGAAGTATCTGGGATTTCTTGTTTTGCTCTTACATTGTAAATTTTCCAGTCCACATCTGTATTAAAAAAACCAACAATATCAGCAATGCAACGAAGTCCTTGGTTGGGTTCGTCGTCATTCATGTCTAATATGGCCAGTCTTACTTTGTTATTTGTCATTTTGTTATTTGTAGGTTAATTTATGCCTAAAATGGTTTGTTCTGTAATGTAATCTACTACCTTGGTGAGATCTTTTGTTTGGTTGAAAATTTCTAACTGACGGTCTGCACCAGTTCCGTTTTTGAGCATTTGGTGAATGTACTCGATTTCTTTACGAGAGCCTAGATCATCAACAACATCATCAACAAAATGCAATAATTCTCCCATTAAGAGACGTGTCTCAACTTCGCATTCTTTTCCGAAGTCAATCATTTTTCCATCAATACCATAACGACTGGCTCTCCACTTATTCTCGTTAATTAGCGCACGATGGTAATTCATAAAGTTGAGATTCTGCGTTTTTAGTTTGTATAATTTAGCAACTAAAGCTTGTATTAAAGCTGCTATACTTATAGTTTCATTTACAGTTAAAGGAACATCACAGATACGAACTTCTAAAGTTGGGAAAAAAGGATGTACTCTAATATCCCACCAAATTTTCTTTGGGTTATCTATACACTTTGTTTTGACAAGCATGTTAACGTAATTTACGTATTGTGCATAGTTATCAAAAATACCAGGAATACCAGTTCTTGGGAATTTATCAAACACTTTTGATCTAAATGATTTAAATCCTGTATTTCGTCCTTCCCAAAATGGTGAGTTGGTAGACAATGCGTACAAATGCGGTAAAAAGTAACGCATGGCATTAGATAAGTGCAATGCTAACTCTTTGTCTTCAATACCAATATGAACGTGTAATCCAAAGATTAAATTTGAGCGTGCTGTATCCTGTAATTCGTTGACAATTTCGTCATAACGAGGATTGGGTGTTATTAATTGCGTTTCCCATTTTGAAAATGGATGCGTACCAGCAGCTCCAATTTTGAAACCTAAATCATTGGCAATGCCAGATATGGATTTTCTTAAATGTGTGATTTGCTCTCTAGCATCTGTAATGTCCTCACAAATATTGGTCCCAACTTCTACCACAGCTTGGTGCATTTCTGCCTTGCATTGATCACCCATAACTTTAGAGGCTTCTACAACAATCTTTTGATCGTGAGAAATTAATTCTCTAGAAACAGGATCAATAATTTGATATTCTTCTTCAATACCTAACGTAAATTTCATACTTGAATGGAGGTTAATTAAGATTTGACTTTAAAAAATCAAGTCCATAGATATCTATTTCTTTGTTCCTTTTTTAGGAGCAACATTTTTAGCTGCAGGCTTTTTAACAGGCGTTGCTTTTTTAGCTGCTGCAGTTTTATTAGGAACTGCATTTTTAGCAGGTGCCTTTTTTACGGGAGCTTTTTTAGCAGGAGCTTTTGTAGCTGTTTTTTTAACAGGAGCTTTTGCTTTAGAAATTTGATCGGTCACAAAGCTACCCCAAGTTAGATTCATTTGTCCTTTTTTGTACTGTTTTGCCTTTTCAATCGCCATATCTGCAGCGTTTTCTACAATCCAATCAAAATTTTCTTGTCCTACGGAATGTATATCTGCATCTGGAGCAGGGTTACAGAAATCAATAGCATAAGGAACACCATCTCTAACAGCAAATTCTACCGTATTAAAATCGTAGCCTAAAGCTTTATTTAATTTGATACAGTAAGACTCTACCAAATCTAAAATCTTTTTATCTACAGGATCTCCATCAAGAACGTAACGTAAATGATGAGGGTTTCTAGGTTCGTATTGCATGATATGTACTTTGTCTGTACCTAAAACGTAACATCTAAAATATTCTTTAAAGTTGATTTCTTCTTGAAGCATCATTACCAAGTTTTCTGTTTCACCATGCTTTTCCCATAGATCTTCTGGGCTTTCAACACGGTAAACGCTTTTCCATCCACCTCCATCATGAGGTTTCATATATGCAGGAAAACCTATCGTATCAAACATTTTTTCCCAATCAAAAGGGAATTTCATGTTTCTAAATGAGTTCTCATCTGTGTCTGGCGGACGATGCGATGTTGGCAAGATAAATGTCTTAGGTACAGGCACTCCAATAGATTCTGCTAAGGCATTGTTAAAGAACTTTTCATCAGCACTCCACCAAAAGGGATTGTTTATTACTGCGGTTCCAGTAATAGCTGCATTTTTTAAAAACGCTCTGTAAAATGGAACATCTTGAGAGATTCTGTCTATGATTACAGCATATTCATCTGACTTTGCTTGCTCTACTGTATCGATTAGTACAGCTTCAGCCATCATATCTTTGATGCCTTGTGATTTGATTTTTTCGTTTACACGATCAATAAATGCCTGCGGAAAGGTGTTTTCTTGACCAAATAAAATTCCTATTTTTTTCATAGTTTATATGATTAGTTGTTAGTATTATTATTGTGATTAATTAATTATAGTTTTGAAAGATAATGCGGAAACATGCGATTCCATAATGGCCAATCATGTTCTGCCCATTTATGCTCGTCATACCAAAATGGAATATTCTTTTCTGTTAAAATACTCGCTAATCGCTTATTGGCATCTAAACAAATATCCCATTCGCCAACCCCTAAAACAATTTTCATGTTCCAAAGATCTGGATTGTTACTTCCTGGTAAAAAATCTACCGGATTGTTATAGAACACATTATCATCATAATAATCGCCCACAAAAGATTTAATATCAAATGAACCGCTCATGCTAAACATATGGCTCACGCGTTCAGGATGCTTAAATGCAAAGTTGGCAGCTTGGTAGCCTCCAAAGCTGGGACCTGCGACCGCTACTTTTTGTAAGCCTTTTTCCGTAGAAATTTTATTAACGATTTCATTCATTATAAATTGATCATACCACTCGTGGTTTTTTGCACGTTGCGCAGGGTGGATTTGTTTGTTGTACCAGCTTAGCTCGTTTATACTATCTGGGCAGTAGATGGTAATCATGCCTTGCTCAACAAACCATCGTGCAGATTCAACAAGTTTCATGTCTCTACATTCATTATGTTTTCCCATTGTGGTAGGAAATAAAATAACTGGATAGCCAGAATGACCAAAAACAAGCATTTCAATATCCTTGCTCAATGTTGGTGAGTACCATTTAAAATGTTCTTCCTTCAATTGTTTAGTTTTAAATTAGTTAAATCAAGATTTAAGTGTGCAAAATTACGCTATTATCGGTAAATTTTTTAAAAATATTACGGATTCAACAAAATGGCTAAATATGTAGGAAATGGAGCTAATATTAATAAATATCGCTAAATTTTATGAAAATAAAAACTAGAATACTCAAGGTTTTTTAAGTTTTACTAAATTATCAAAAGAAATCTTGATTGTTTATGGAATTCATTAAAAAATCTCAATTTTTGAGAGAAAATTCAGAATAATATAAATTCAGTTTTCTTCGGAAATTGATAAACTTTCGTATTTAGTTTTTCCAAGGACAAGAATTCTTAATTCTCATATGGCATCGCTGCCCTCATCAAAAAGACTTTCAATAGCATCTTTCTCAACAAGCGTCACTGCTTTTTGAAGTAACAGATTATTAGGGTAGGTCACCAAATCCCCATTGTCTAATCTAAGGTGAAGCTGGAAGGCTCTAATATCTTCAATGATTGCCTCAATAGGGAAATCCTTGTCATGGATTTTAACTTTATCTCCAACTTTGTAAGGGAAAGAAAAGAACATTATTATACCAGAAGTGACGTTGCTCAAAATAGACCAAATTGCAAAAAGACCAATCCCAATAACCGCAAAAACAGAAGAAAATAAAACGGTCATTTCTCTTAATTCCGCTCCAAAAACAAAGGCTTCAATAATTAAAGCTAAAATTAAAAATGTAGCAGATATATATCGGTTAATTAGCTTTATACGAGCTTCGTTGATCTCACTCTTTCTACCAATTTTTCTAACAAGGGTATGAATTAAAAATCGAATGATCAATAGTACAATTACGATAATTGCTGTAGTGATCAATTCGGTTTGGTACGTTTGAAAAAACATAAGATGGGTTTAATTAATCCTGCAAAGATACACTAGATTCATAAACATTTAGTTTAATTTCAAGGTTTCTCTAAGGCTTTCGTCTGCATTAGAATTTTTGCTCCAATATGCAGATTTCAAGGTTTCAAGTTTGGTCGCTTTTGTTGTTAGTTTTTTTGAATTTTCACCATAACCGTATTTATAAGTCTCTTCCCAACTTGTAATTTCAAAAGGAAATTCCGGATTGTAATTTATGGTTAACCTTCGATCAATTTTGTGATAATTGATAATGTACTGTCCATTTTTGTTGATGGCTTTTGCATTGTAAGCCTTCGTTTCTAAATGCTTAAGTCTTAAAAACTCTAAAGATGGGATGGCTTTAAAATCGCCTACTGGCAAACTTTTGGGATCTAATCGTAATTGCGTCCATAATTCATTTTCTAAAATCGCTTTATCCAATTTGAAATCTTGGTCTGCCTCACCTTCAAAATAACTGTGTGAATTGATTTCAAATTGATCCCGGTTGTTCAATTGCGCATACACGTGACCACACCATTCCTGTACCGAGCAACTCACTTTTAAAGCATGTTGATTATTGCTTACGGGATAAAATGTAGATTGCATAATCGAGTAAGGGTAAATACCGGTGTTGAAGTTTTTGGTTGCATTCAGTTTTAAAACCGGTATATTATTTTCACTGTAACTATCTGCTTTTACTTGTTTCTGCGGAAGAAAATCTTCTGTAACAAATACCAAAACAGCTGTGCCATCCCGCAATTCGCCATAGCGTGCCTGTTCTAATTTATAAGATGTAATTTCTGCCTCGCCAGCATACCAGTAATCTTTAAACTCCTGTGATGGACTAAATGCTTGTTTCTTCGGAATTTCCTTTTGCGCTTCGGAAATAGACTCGCTTTGTAAAGCTTGTTCTTTTGAAGTGGTATCGTCTTTGCATGATGCTAATATTCCGAAGAAAGAAAAAAGCAGAATGTATATTTTATTCATGGCTATAATTTCATATAAAATTACAAACCAAAGCTCACAATACCATACTGTTTAACGTTTTATAAAGTAGGTGAGTGGGTAAGCCCACAACATTGGTGTAGGAACCTTCAATGTTGGTAATGCCTATTTGCCCAATCCATTCTTGAATCCCGTAGGCACCCGCTTTATCAAAAGGTTTAAAGTGATCAATGTAATAATTGATTTCTTGTTCACTCAAACTTTTAAAAGTCACTTTTGTAATCGCATTTACTGTTTTTTGAGAGGTTGAGGTCGTAAAACATATAGAAGTAATAACCTCATGGGTCGCGTTACTCATTGCAGATAACATCTTAAAAGCCTCATCGCCTGTTTTTGGTTTCCCTAAGGCTTTATTATTATGCCATACAATGGTATCACTGGTTACAAGTATATCGTGATCTTGAAGTTCGTCCTTAAATGGGAGCGATTTTAACTGTGCTAAATAATCACAGATTTCAAAGTGTTTTAATTGGTCTGGATAAACTTCATCAACAGGCTTGAGTCTTATTTCAAAATCAAGACCCAGATCCTTAAAAAATTGCTGTCTCCTTGGAGAACCTGAGGCGAGGATTAAGTTATGATTTTTAAGTTTCTCGTTAAGCATATGTTAAGCGGTTTTTATTATAAAAGGATAAAGTAAAAGGGATAAAATTCCGAACAACATGATCAATTTATACACCAAACTTATATGTTTGTAATGAAAGTTATTGCTTGCTCCAAAAATTTTAATGGTTGCGTAAATGAGAGGTCCGATAACGAATAACAAGAAATAGCCAATGGCAACCGGTTGTGTGTACAGATAGGTGACCATAAAATAAATGACTGCTCCAATGGGAATCATGCTAACTAAAAACGCTATTTTATTGGCACGCTCACGACCTAATACTATAGGCAAGGTGTTCATTCCCGCTTTATAATCGCCATCTACATCCTGGATATCTTTAACCATTTCTCTAATTAAGGTTATTAAAAAGGCAAAGATGGCATAATCAAAAACAATGTCAAAAAATGTAAGTTGTGTAGCTCTGTTCTGTGGAATGATTGCTGGTAATAAATCAAAAATACCAACAATTGTGATGCTCATGGCAACTAATAGTGATATGAGAATATTTCCGAATAAAACAGTCCCTTTTAAATAAGAGGCATACACATAAAGCGCCAGTGAAATAATCACAAAAATTGCAAAAAAGGAGCTTTCACCCACACTATGTGCGAGATAAAAGCCTAAAATAATACCAACAATATTTAGGGTAAAAAAGAGGTTGTAGGCTAAGTTCTCTGAAATTTGCCTGCCAATTATAACTTGGTTTGGTTTGTTTATGCCATCGGTTTCTAAATCATAAATATCGTTGATGATATTTCCAGCAGCAGCAATACATAATGTTGTGATTACAAGAAGTGAAAACCCAAGTGCATTTAGTGTAGTGATGATATCAAAAGATTCAAAAAGAGCATACTTTATCAATAGTTGTGCAATGACAATGAGTAATAAATTTTTCCAGCGAATTAGGTTTAGTATGTGCAATTGGTTGTATAGTATTTAGTTGTTAGTTATTTTTGTTTGTCTTCATTGAAATGTACGAAGCAATCTTAAGCTATGTGCCGAAAGCTAAGAACTAATGGCCATTTCAATCATATTTAGCATCAAAATTTCCATCCCATTTGTCTTGCACTTTCATGATTTGCTCAATAATATCTCGCACTGCGCCTTGTCCGCCACCTTTATGAGACACATATTTGCTGATGCCTTTGACTTCTATTGCTGCATCTTGAGGACAAACAGGTAAACCTACTAATTTCATGACAGGAATATCTGGAATATCATCACCCATATACAACACATTTTTTGCATCAATATTGTTTTCATCCAAATACTCATTGTATTGATTGACCTTTTGGTGGGCACCTAAGTAAATATCTGTAATACCCAAGCCCTCCAAGCGCTTTTGAACTCCAAGGTTGCTTCCGCCAGAAATAATACAAATATTAAATCCAGCATCTTTAGCAGTTTTAAGCGCGTAGCCATCTTTAATATTCATACGTCTTAGCATATCTCCATTGGTCATAATGGTTACTGTGCCATCTGTAAGTACACCATCCACATCAAAAATAAATGTTGTGATCTGTTCTAAATATTCTTTATAGCTTTTATCGTCCATCGGTTAGTTTTTATTAGTTGTAGGTTTGTTTTTATGATCACGCAGAGCACTCAAATCAAAAGCGTGTGTTGATTTTATAGAAGACGTCATCAATCTATAAATCACTTTATGCTGCTCATTATGCAGCATTTTTAAATGTCGCTTTATGGTTTTTTTATCATTACGTTTTGCAGGTCCTGTTTGTGCTTTAAAAGGCGAGAGGTATTGTACCTTTGTTGCAGTTTCGAGAATTAGTGGTTTTAATAAATCAAATTCCGCGCCTTGTGATTCTGTGATTTCATGGGCAACCCTAAATAATTGGTTCGTGAAATTATTTACAAAAACTGCAGCAAGATGCAATGCAGCACGTTGGTCACTATTGACACGTTTAGTGATTTTAGAAATGGATGTGGCTAAGCTTTTAAGATGTTTATAATCTTTTCGCATCAAAGTTTCTAAACAAAGTGGTACTTCGGAAAAATCAATATCTGCATCTTTGGAAAATGTCTGCAAAGGATAAAAAACACCTCGTCTATTCTTTTGGTCAATATCGTAAGGGCTTGCGCTACCAGAAGTATGCACGACCAAACGATCCTCAAAAGGTAATTGTTTAGAGATGTCACTTATAGCATCATCGCTCACTGCAATGATATAAATATCTGCCTCAACGAGTTGCGAGATGTCATCGGTCAAGCTTACCTCGTTAGTTAAAGGTGTGATGTGGTTTTTGTTTCGGTTGTACCATTGGGTAATGGTGACATTTTCCGAAGAGAAAAAAGCTTTATATAAGTGGTGAGCAACATTTCCTGCTCCTAAAATTACTACTGAAATCATACCGCTAAAATACAATAGAAATAAGAAAAGATAAATATTGTAGATTAAATTATATTCATGAGTTATTTTGCAAGGTTGGTGAAATAATGGTTTGTGTAAATATAGATGGAAGATAGAGGGAAAAATTTGAAATAATGAATACAGATTATATAATACGCTAGCGAAAATAAAAAGCCATCATCTTAAAATCATTTAAGAAATAAAAAACTTTAAAATCTCTTCACATTTTTTAACATTCTAAATAAGCAAAAACGATAAACCAACAAAGCACTAAACAAACTAAAATAGTTATCTTTGCACAACTAAAAAAGAACCTTTCTTACCATGCAAAAGAAACTTGCTAATATTCTCTTTTCTACACGTCTAACCGGTATTTTATTCATTGTTTATTTTGTTTCCATGATCATTGGTACATTTATGGATGCAGGCCAAGATACTTCCCCAACGCCATATTCTAGACATTATATCTATAATGCCTGGTGGTTTGAGGCGATTCAAATAATTTTTGTGATCAATTTTATTGGTAATATCTTTAGATATAGACTCTATAAAAAAGCAAAATGGGCAACCCTAACACTCCATTTGGCATTTATTTTTATTTTAATTGGTGCAGGAATTACAAGATATATTGGTTTTGAAGGTTGGATGCCAATTAGAGAAGGTGAAACCGAAAACACCTATTTAACAAGAGACGTTTTTTTAACCGCATTTGTTGATGGTGACCTGGTTGTTAATGGGCAACAACAGCGAAGAGTAGAGCAGGAGCGTGTAGATTTTTCTGAGCGTTTGGATAACGACCTTGAAATTAATACCGAGTATAACGGTACTCCAGTTAACATAAAAGTCAAGAAATTTGTTAAAGACGCAGAACTGGATATCATTCCTGGAGATGTTGGTGATTCTTATTTAAAACTGGTAGAGGCTGGTGACGAAGGTTCTCACAGCCATCACATCAAGGATGGTGATAAAGATGGGGAACTTATTCATAATATTGTTTTTACATTAAACAGTCCGCAACCCGGAGCTGTAAACATTACTACAGAAGGTAATAAAATGTTCATCGAGTCTCCTTTTGAAGGTGATTACATGACCATGGCAACTCAAGAAACTGGTCTGGTTTATAAAGATTCTATCCAACCTTTAAAATTAAGATCGCGATACCAAATGGCTAATATGGCGATTGTATTTCCTAATCCGGTTATGCAAGGAGAATTTGGGATCGTAAAGAAATCGCAAATGTTAAGAAGTAGAGAAGATGGAGTTGTGGTTGATGTCACTGCAAAAGGAGAAACAAAAACGTTAAACCTGCTTGGTGGACAATACATTAATGGACGCTTCGAGCAAGTTAATGTTGGTGGTTTGGACATTGCTGTTAAATATGGCTCTATCGTAAAAGAACTCCCGTTTAGTGTGAAACTCAATGATTTCGTTGCAGAGCGTTATCCAGGTACAGAGAATAATTTCTCAGCATTCTCAAGTGATGTGACCGTTATAAAACCTAATCAAACACCTTACGACTACAAAATTTTTATGAACCACGTACTTGATGAAGAAGGCTATCGCTTTTTCCAATCCAGTTATTATCCAGATGAAAAAGGAACTAAATTATCTGTAAATCATGATCGTTGGGGAACCTACGTAACTTACTTTGGTTATATGCTATTGTATTTTGGTTTAATGGCAATCTTATTCGCTAAAGGCACTCGTTTTGCAGATCTCAAGCGTATGCTAGAAAAAGTAAAGACTAAAAAAGCAAAAACACTTACGGTTCTTATATTTTTCTTCGGAATGGTGGGCTTCTCGCAAGAACACACCGAAGACGATGGGCATAACCATCAAGCAGCAGTAGTACAAGATTCCACACAACATTTTGAAGGTGATGGCCACAACCATGCTACGCAAACGCAAACAGCACCTAGAGTAAAAATCGACAGGCCTACAAAAGCACAAATTGACTCTGTTCTTAAAGCTAATATCACTCCAAAAGCGCATTCCGATAAATTTGGAGAGCTTGTGATACAAGACTATAGCGGACGAATGATGCCCATGAACACATTTGCTTCCGAAGTGCTTAGAAAATTAAGCAAAAGTGATCACTACGAAGAGTTTGATGCTAATCAAGTATTACTGTCCATGCAGGAGAGTCCTTTGTTTTGGTACAATGTTCCTATCATTTACCTGGCAAAGCGTAAAGGCGATTCTATTAGAAAAATAATAGGTGTTGACAAAGATCAAAAATATGTATCGATCACCGATTTCCTAACAGACGACGGTAGAAATAAAATAGGACCATACCTCAAAGACGCATATGCTGCTGAGGTGCCAAACGGTTTCCAAAAAGAATTTAAGGAAGCTTACGATCGTATGAGTTTACTGTTTAATACGCTTGACGGTCGTTCGATAAAGATTTTCCCAGTACCTAATGATGAGGGTAACACCTGGATTTCACCAGTAGAATATAAAGAAGAATACCGTGAAAAAATTGATGATACACTCTACGGAAAGTTCATAGAAAACAGTTTTAGCTTCTATTTGGGTGAATTGTATAAGGCGAAACAAACTGGAGATTATGGACTTCCAAACAAATTGTTGGCAGGTTTTAAAAGTAGCCAAGCCGAAGTAGGTAGTGAAGTCATGCTTTCTGACGATAAAGTAAAAACCGAAATTTTATATAATAAATACGATATCTTCAAAAAGCTATTTGCGTATTACATGATTATTGGAGGAGTACTTTTTATACTGCTTATTGTTCAGATTTTTAAATCGAGAAGCAGGTTTTTAGATATCATTATAAAAGGACTCGCTATTGCCATCTTTGTGTTATTTCTAATCCACACGGGAGGTTTGATCACACGTTGGTACATTTCAGGTCACGCACCATGGAGTGATGCTTACGAGTCCATGATTTACGTGGCCTGGGCAACCATGTTTTTTGGCCTTGCCTTTGGCAGAAAAAGTATGCTCACATTGGCAGCAACCGCATTTGTAACCTCAATGATTTTAATGGTCGCTCATTGGAACTGGATGGATCCAGCGATTGGGAACTTACAACCCGTTTTAGATAGTTACTGGCTCATGATACACGTTGCGGTAATCGTAGCGAGTTATGGACCGTTCACACTTGGGATGATTTTGGGATTGACCGTTTTAATCCTGATGATTTTTACTACGGAAAAGAACAAAACCAAAATGTTACTCAACATTAGGGAGCTCACGTTAATCAACGAAATGGCATTAACTGTAGGCTTAGTTATGCTAACCATAGGGAATTTCCTTGGAGGCATGTGGGCAAACGAAAGTTGGGGAAGATATTGGGGCTGGGACCCTAAGGAAACTTGGGCACTTATTAGTATCATCATTTATGCCTTCGTCATCCATATGCGATTAATGCCAGGCCTTCGTGGTCGTTACGGTTTTAATTTGGGCTCCATATTAGCGTTCGCAAGTATCTTATTTACTTATTTTGGAGTTAATTTTTACTTGGCAGGATTACATTCTTATCAATCTGGGCAGCAGATTTTGAGCTATCAATATATTGCGATAACTCTAGCTATCGTAGCCATTATTGCTGGTTTGGCCTATTGGAAGTATGCTAAGTACTATCGTAAATAATTTTAGCTATTAGCTTTTAAAGGTTTATTTTTTTGTAATTATTTTTTAGATGCGAATTATGCGCAAATCAGCATTCTAGTTATCAAATGGTGACGGTCACATAATTATATATTAAACCAATAACCATTGCTAACCCAAAACTGATTAATGTTCCAATGAGGACATATTCAGTTAGTTTTCGGTCTTTAGCTCTTGATAGGTCCCCAAACCTAAAAATTGACTTTGCAGCGAGTAAAAAACCTACGCCTTCCATAAAACCCATTAGAATAAAAAGAAATACAAACAAACGCTCTAGCATACCTATATAAGCTCCAGCATCTTCAAGAGAATCTTCTTTGTCACCTTTGTCTTCAATTTTCCATTTTGAGATGAGTGTTTTCATTACAATTGAGGACATGGAGGTCACTGCAATCAAAGAGGTTAGTAACAGTAGAAGCTTACTATAATTTACATTATAGATTAAGGATAGATAAGGTTCGTAGATGTTAACTACTACCCCAATTACCAGCAAATGTGCCAATTGGTCTAATGCAAAAAGCCATCGGTTATTTTTTTTAGTTCTTAGATGGATTTTTGTAAGATCAATGAGGTAATGACTTATGATAATTATCAAGAAACCAAGCCAATAGGTAGTGTCAAATAATAAAATAATAGCTAATGCCAAAGCATGAATTAGAATGTGTAAATACAAGTATTTGGAGTTCTGTTTGTACTTGTTTTTGTGTTTGACCCATTTTTGTGGATGTATCAAAAAATCTCCAATGAGATGTGCCAATATTAGTTTTATGAAAAGTGCTACCATAGGTTTTGAATTAGAGATTCATAATAAGCAAGTAGCTTTGATATCTCATCGTATCCTCCACGTTTGAGACCTTCACTAATATTACTTTGGGATTTGTTGAGATGTTGTGCTATGACTTCTTGATTTTGATCTGGGTTTTCAAGAGTGTATCTCACAATGGTTGAGGTTGTAGGTTTCCAAGAGTCGATAACCAGAAGAGCTAACTCTAACATTAAGTTTATTGGAGTATCAAGCTCTTCAAAAGGTGACTTAATAGCTAAGTTGATTTTTTTTAGTTGCTCAAAGCATTGTCCGGAATTCACAAATGCACTACCGTTAGATTCGGTAATTTTTTGAGAATCATAATTTTTTTCTCCAATACCTATAGCAAGTCTAGCATCAACTTCTTTGTATTGTTTTAAGGATGCTTTTATTAATAGAGCTGCTTTTAAAGCGTCATTAGGTTTTACTTCTAGTTGAAAACTATCACCTCTGTAAATCTCCCAATGCTTAGGTTCTTTCCCGAATTGGTTGAGGACATTTTTTAATGCATTTAACCATATTTGCGGTGTGGTTTCGGTTGAATTTATAATATCTCCAGTAATTATTGCAACCATAATGTATAATATATTATAATTCAAATATATCATATTTTTTGCAGATAATACAAAATATCTGCTTTTTTACAGATAATATAGAATATCTGCTTTTTTACAGATAATTGTCATTATCTGCTGTTTCATAGATAAAAAAGAGCTCATAGTTAAGACGATATTGAAAATCAAGTAATATAAATTTTATATTGTCCATATTGAACGATTAAATATCTTTGGCACTTTTCAGAATAAAAAATAAAAATTATGAAATTTTTAAAGGAATTTAAGGAGTTTGCGGTTAAAGGCAATATGATGGATATGGCAATTGGTATCATCATTGGTGCTGCTTTTAATAGCGTCATAGATGTATTGGTTAAAAAGGTGTTTATGCCACCGTTATCTTTAATGACAGATGGTCTGGAATTTCAGGATAAAAAATATGTGCTGCGCGATGCTGTGTTGAATGCAAATGGTGATGTAACAACTACAGAGGTCGCTATTGAATACGGGATGCTCTTTGAGACTTTTTTAGACTTTATCATTGTAGGATTGACTGTTTTTATTGTTGTTAAGGGTATGAATAGACTTAAGGATAAAGCGCAAGATCCTAAAAATACAGTGGTTAAAACGCCGAAGGATATTGAACTATTGTCTCAACTTACAGAGTTGATGGAGGAGCAAAATGCGTTGCTTAAGAATAAATAAAAAGGGTAAGCCATAAGAGAGTAAACCAAAGACTAAAAGTTTACTGTATTCTAAAACACGTCAACCAAACTCCAAATAAATAAAACGCTCCAAAGTGCTGTTCTAATCCAATTGCGAACTACAAGTTGTGATAATGTATTACTGGAGAACTTATTATTAGTGATCGCTTGGTGCAGTGGCACAAATTGTAAAAAGGTGGACAACCAAAGGAGAATCACGACAATCATTCCGAAGACATAAAAAAAAGATTGTTCTTGAAATACTTGAACGGTATATATAATCAACTGGCCAAACATAAAAGGGATCACAATCAGGGCCATATTGAACGTATACCGACTGTGCCATTTAAGTAACGAAGTAGTGGAGTAGTACTTAAAACTGGGATAGATGAGCAGTTGCACCATCCAAATAAGTACAACCAGTCCAAAATCGAGAAGAAGTCTAGCGAGTTCTAAGTTGGTCATCATTGGGCTTTACTTGTTTCCAAACAAATTCACTGTTGAGTTTGAAACTGCCTATAAAATCAAAATTGCAATCACTGGGAGCGATAATGGATAGAAATGATTTTTCATTTTTATCGCGGTAAAGGTGATAGACCTCGCCAACAATAGGTTCAAAATTATAACGGGAATTATAGACGAGATTGTTGTATTCTAGCTCTTCTATCATGAGATCGTAAGCAGCTTTGAGCTCAAGATATTTGGCTTTTATTTGCTTGTTGGCTTTGAGGATGTTTCTGTTTTTCCAAGAGGAATTACCGATCACTTGTATGGCTGGTGCTCCAACATTGGTGGCATAGGGCTTTAACGAGGCATCATAGCGCTGTGTGTCTTCATTAAAAACGATTTGGTCTGGCTTCTTGCTTTGAGACATAACTTGACTTTTATTTTACAAAGATACAGCACACAATTTATTCAAATCGACTAATTGAGGGACTAATTATTTATAATCTTTGTGGCTCTAATTAAACGCTGTTAATTTAAAATTTAAAATCATGGGAGAATCAGCTATTATACTTATTATGACTTTAGTCATTACATTAGCCACAATTGTTTGGGCAATACGCGTTACAAACTCTAAGCGTTAATGGTTTTGCAGATGTTGAATTAGAAAACTCACTACCCATTGGGAATTTATATTTTTTGATACTAAATTTTATAGGGATATCTTTAGCTTATTATATTAGGGATATTAACTAATTATTTAATTATGGATATTTTAAAAAAGCTAGGTGCATCAAACGTATTTATTCTCATTTTATGTGCGTTGATTATTGGTGTTGCGGAGTATTTGTTTCTAAGAGGTGATGAGGCAGCTGCTATTTTCATGGGGCTTTGGGCACCAACATTATTACTAGTAGTCATATTTATAAAACTAATTAAAAATGAGCGCTAACGATATTATACTTTACTTTTCTATTTTTATATCGGTTTGCGTTGTCATCTGGGCTGTGTTGATTATTCGTGCTTATAACAAAATTGATCGCGATAATAGATAAGTCTTTTAGATAATAGATAAGTCTTTAAGAAAATTCCTATATTTTTAATTTATTACTTCGCTTTTAGTCTCCTTTTGCTTTTTTTATAATAGCCTTTAATCGCTCTTTGCGCAATTCTGCTTCTTTTTTTAGCTTATTCTTTTTTTGTGCCATGAGTTTGGAATGCTTGGCTTTGTTGTTTCCGTTTTTTTGACCTTTGGGTTTGGGCATTTTATCTTCTAATATTATTTTAATTCTTATTTTAAGAGTTTATTTATTGATTACTTCCTCGTTAAAGTATTAATAATAGCAGAAACTATTTCTTTAAATATATTGAGATTGATATGTAAAACTAAGTTTGTTTATCAGCACTAATATTTAATAGCGCTTTTATTTAATATAATAATTCAAATTCAGTTCAATAAAATGACTAATGATCCAACTAACGGATGATTCAACTAAATGAATATATAGTATTCTAAAATACTTTAAAAACAAAACCGAGAAGCCAATACAAAATAAAGAATACCACGATGGTGCCAATACAGCCACATTTACCACCACCAATCTTTTTTGCTCCCCAAGCTGCTCCTAAAAATCTTAAAAACTTTTCCATATGTGTGTCAATTAAACATTATATAATGAAGTGTAAAATTAGGAGTTATTAGAAGTATTGATTTACTGTATCCTGTAAATTTTTGCTTTTATCAATTCGTTTTAATTATTGAAATTGACTTATGCTTTACAATTCATTTGGAAAATGTTTAATACTCATTAAAACTCACGGACACAGATATAATAAGATCTAAGCTACCTTTTGAGTTACTCGCTTCTTTAATTTGTTATAGCTAATTTCTTTAAAATCAGAAACTACAAAATTTGCTTTGCTATAATCTTGATCTTTACTATGCAGGCTATTATAGCCTACGCAATAGATCCCAGCAGCTTTTGCTGCTAGTATACCGTTAGTAGAATCTTCTATGACGAAGCACTCATTGGGTGAATAGCCAGATAGTTCCGCAGCCTTTATAAAAATCTCAGGATGAGGCTTAGAGGCTTCTAGATCGGCACCACTTATTTTGGCACAAAAATATTGATCCAGATCAAAACGCTTGAATATACGGTTGATATTTTTCATGGATGCAGATGAGGCTAAAACCAAAGACATATTATTTTTATGATAATCCTTAATGAGATCCAATACACCATCTATTAGCTGTAATGAAGTATCGCTTTTAAATAACTTTTTAAAGTGCTTACGCTTTATGGTAGTTAGTGTGTGGGCACTTAATGGTAGATTAAAATATTTGATAAGCTGTTGAGATATCTCCATGGTGGACTTTCCTGTGAAAGAGGCATAAAGTGCATCTGAAACTTCGATGTTGACATCGTTAAAAAGTTGGTAATAGGCTTTGTGATGAAGTGGTTCGGTATCTACGATGACACCGTCCATATCAAATAATACAGATTTAAACATTTAGTACGTTGAATTAATTAGCGTTACGAATATAAATAAATACTAGTTTAATGCCAATTACTTTTATGTAAAAATTTGGAGGTTAATGGCTTAATGGTATATATATTCGATGAAATGAAATACGCATGTAAGAAGTATCGATGAAAAGTAGGTTGTTTCAATGTAAAAGCAGATGAAGATTATGCAATTTCAAATATTTTATTGGATTTTATGCCTTAATTTATTAACCCAAAATCTAAATATATCACGTTATATTAATTAAATTAAAATGCATTTCATCGATTAATTTTGCGTTTTATAGAATTTAATTATTTTTAATACTACTTTAGCACCACCTAAATTACTTATTTCATTTAATTCCAAATCTAATGAAAGCTTTAAACTACTTATGCATCGCATTGCTTTTTGCAATTCCCAAACAAAGCTATTGTTCATCAATTGTTGATGATAATGTGGCTTTGACTGACAACCAAGTACAACGCGTTCGGCTTGATGTCACGACCTCTACAGGTTTTGTGCGCCATTTATTATTAGCTTTCACTCCAAACAATGCAGCGACAGATGGTTACGATTATGGCTACGATGCTATAAATAGTGATAATTATCAAGATGATGCCAGCTGGATGGTGGGTAACCAGCGTTGTAAAATTCAAGGTGTTGGGGCTTTTGATGATACCAAAGCATATCCGTTAGGAATATTCTTATCAAATGCTGGAGATATTCAAATAGAATTAACAGCTCTGGAACATTTCGAAGAGTCCGTAAGCGTTTATATTTACGATGCATTTAATCAAACCACTACGTCAATAATAGATAGCAATTTTATAGAAAATATGTCTCAAGGTGATTATAACAATCGCTTCTATATTACATTTACAAATACGATTAGTTCAATAGTGTTTATGGATAGTACATTATCTTCGGAAAAAGTGATTCTCCAAACTCCTCAAATAAACTATATAACGTCCACCAAAACGTTACAGATCAATTTGGCACAAGGATTAAATATTAAGGATATAACTATGTATTCGATACTTGGTCAAAAGGTGTCCCAATGGTCAAACATGACCTCTAATGCTTCAGGAACCTATAACATTTCTGTATCTCACATGTCTAAAGGCACGTATTTAGTAAGTCTTAATACTAAATCGGGTACATTCAATAAAAGACTTATTATTACGAAATAGCAAAACCCTGAGTTTTTAATTGAATTGCTGATGTTCTTTTTTGTAATTTTAATGCTTACAATTTAGAAAGTATGTCAAAGAAAAAACTAGGCTTAAATACCATTTGCACACATGTAGGCGAAATTAAGGACGAACAGTTTAAAGGTGCTGTTTCTCCAATATATGTATCCACATCTTACGAGTTTGATGATGTAGATTTAAAACGCTACCCAAGATATTTTAATACCCCAAACCAAGAATTCTTGGCAAAAAAGATTGCAGCATTGGAGCATACCGAAGCTGCGATGATTTTTGGCAGTGGTATGGCAGCAATAAGTCATATGTTTCTTGCTTTTTTACAAAATGGAGACCACATCGTTGTTCAAAATACATTATATGGAGGTACGAGTAATTTTATTCGAGAGGAATTTCATAAATATGGGATTGAATACACGTTCACAGAGGGTTATAAGGTTTCAGACTTTGAAGCTGCCATTCAACCCAATACTAAATTAATTCATATTGAAACACCCTCAAATCCATTATTGACCATTACCGATGTTAAAGGTGTTGCTAATTTAGGAAGATCTAAAGGTATCATTACAACAATAGACAACACTTTTGCGAGTCCCATAAACCAAAATCCAATAGATTTGGGTATTGATATTGTAATGCACTCTGCCACAAAATATTTAGGAGGACACAGTGATATATTGGCTGGAGCAGTAGCCAGTACTCAAGAACATATGGATCGTATTTGGAACGTCTCTAAAAATCTTGGAGGTAGTTTAAGTGATATGACCGTTTGGATGCTGGAGCGCAGTATGAAAACTTTAGCATTGCGTGTAAAGGCGCAAACAAAAAACGCTCACAAATTAGCAGCGTTTTTAGACAAGCATGATGATGTAGCTAAAGTGTACTACCCAGGTTTAAAAAATCACCCAGAGCACGAGCTCGCCAAATCCCAAATGAAAGATTTTGGAGCCATGCTGTCTTTTGAATTAGTTGATGATATTGACGCGATGTCCTTTATGAAACAACTCCATTTGATCAAACCTTCAATGAGTTTGGCAGGCGTAGAGAGCACCATGCTTTTACCAGCGGAAACATCACACTCATTACTCACTCAAGATCAGCGTGATGACATTGGGATTAGCAATCAGCTTATTCGATTTTCCGTTGGTATTGAAACGTTTAGAGACTTAAAGTCTGATATTAATCAAGCCATAACCAAAACAAAAACCACCACTTTTGCATAAAAATAATAAACATTCTAAGGGTTACGATTTTGAGCAACTATTAAAAACCTCTCCAGAGTTGGAGACCTTTGTTTTTATTAATAACTTCGGAAATGTAACTATCGATTTTGCAAATCCCAAGGCAGTAAAATCGTTAAATACAGCATTACTGAAACACCATTACGGGATTAAATTTTGGGATTTTCCAGACGCACATTTATGTCCGCCAATTCCGGGACGTGTCGAATACATCCATTTGTTGAATGATTTGCTCAATGCTTCCGAAGTAAAAGAAGATATCACTATTTTAGATGTTGGTACAGGTGCATCCTGCATTTACCCGCTACTCGGTCAATCGGAATATGGTTGGCACTTTATCGCTTCTGAAATTGATAAGCAAGCCATTAAGTCTGCAGAACAAATTATAGCTAAAAATAAACTTGTCGGTTCTATAGAGATACGATTTCAGGAAAACCCACAAAATATCCTCACCGGAATTTTGAAACCAACAGAAAAAATAAGTGCAGTGATGTGTAATCCGCCATTTTATAAAAATGAGACAGAAGCAAATGAAAGCACATTGCTCAAACAAAAAGGTTTAGGCAACTCAACCGATAAAGTGAGTCGTAATTTTAGCGGAACTGCAAAAGAATTGTGGTATCCTGGAGGGGAAAAAGCATTTGTGCATAATTATCTATACCAAAGTTCTTTATTAAAAGAGAACTGTGTTTGGTACACATGTTTAGTTTCAAAAACGCAACATGTACTTAGTATGGAAACGTCATTGAAAAAACTCGGTGCTACAGATTTTAAAATACTTCAATTAGCTTTGGGGAATAAGATAAGTCGAGTAGTGGCTTGGACTTTCGTGAAATGATACGACAAAAGTTATAATCTAAAATACTGAAATTTATAAAAAGAAAGATTTAAAATATGAAATTAGACATACTAGCATTTGGAGCACATCCCGATGATATAGAGTTAAGTTGTTCTGGCACGATAGCCAAAGAGGTAGCCAAAGGTAAAAAAGTTGGTATAGTAGATCTTACAAGAGGAGAACTTGGTACACGAGGTACTGCAAAAACCAGAGATGAAGAGGCTTCAAATGCAGCAGATATTCTTGGCGTTAGCGTTAGGGAGAACCTAAGATTTGCAGATGGATTTTTTGTGAACGATAAAACACACCAATTGGAAATCATTAAAATGCTTAGAAAATACCAACCCGACATTGTGTTGTGCAATGCTATTAAAGATCGTCATATAGACCATGGGAGAGGAAGTGAATTAGTAAGTGATGCATGCTTTTTAAGCGGACTTTTAAAAATTGAAACCAAGTTAGAAGGCAAGTCACAAGACAAATGGAGACCAAAACAAGTCTTTCATTACATCCAGTGGAAACAAATAGAGCCAGATGTAGTGGTGGATATTTCAGAATATATAGATACAAAAATGGCATCTGTACTGGCTTATAAAACCCAGTTCTTTGATGCTCATAGTAAAGAACCGCAAACACCAATATCAAGTAAGAATTTTACAGATAGTGTGAAATATAGAGCAAGAGATTTAGGACGTTTAATTGGGACAGAATATGCAGAGGGTTTCACAGCAGAGCGTTATGTTGCGGTAGATAGTTTGTTTGATTTGATATAAACAGTATGGGCTGGAAATGTTCACTTATTATCATTGAGAACACAAATAATTTTATTGATGATCTCACTATTTTAAAAGCCATTGGTAAATCTAATTACCAATTGGATGGCACGTGTACATTAGAAGAATGTATGTATCCCGGAGACAACTCTATAAATATTGGCTATTATAACGGTAATATTATTATAAGTGACGATTACCAATTGACCTCAAAATCCTTAGAACGTGCTAAAAAACTCCAATTAACTTCTGCGGAAAAAGGCTTGGTTGGATTATTTCCTAACTCTGAAATCGTAACTGTGGCCTGCCATAGTTCTATGAATTTTCATGGTTATTCCTTAATCAAAAAAGGAATTAAGCAGCGTTTGAAAACGATATCTGCAGATGATGACAAAAAAGAATTTGGAACAAGATTTGAGGAAGAGATAAAAATTTATGATAAAGCTATAGTGAAAGATGGAGTTCATTATTGGCCTTATAATAATGATCCAGAGGATTTAAGTGCTGAAGACCAGTTAATGGAGAACTTTACTTTTAAAGTCGCAGCAAGACGGTTGGGCGTTGCAATAGATTATGAAGATGGAGAGGAATTGGTAGAACGTGTAACTTTCAAAAAATATATTAATCCGAAAGCAGATTCTAAGGATAGCGGTAAAGAGGAGACTTCTAAAAAAGCGAAATGGATCAAATATGCTATAATTATTGGATTGGTTCTTTTATGGCAAATTATCAAAAGAAAATATATAAACAATTAAAATTAATAACTTACTGTTAATTAAATTTTTAAACAAAAAAAGCTTCTCATTTCTGAGAAGCTTTGTGATTCTGGGTGGAAGACCGGGTTCGAACCGGCGACTTTCGGTACCACAAACCGACGCTCTAACCAGCTGAGCTACAACCACCATGTAGATTTATTATAAGTTTTTTAAAAAAAACTTATAAAAGGATGCTCTAATCAGTTGATTTGAGCCACCATTTGTATGCATTTTTCAATGCGTCTGCAAATGTAAATCTTTTCAGTTTTACTTCAAAGATTTTTTTGAATATTATTATAGAAAATTTTAGGTCATTGAAGGAGAGACCAAAACGATCTGTAATATTACTCTCCTTAATGATATCATTTTGAATCTACGACTTAGGTTCTGCTTTGTCTACAACTAAACGACCTTCACGATTTGCAACTTCCCAAGCAGTATAAAAAACTAAACGGGCTCTGTTTTCTAACAAATCATACTGTATTTTGTCTGGTGTGTCACTAGGTTGGTGGTAATCGTCATGTGTTCCATTGAAATAAAAAATAACAGGAATATTATTTTTTGCAAAGTTATAGTGGTCACTTCTGTAATAAAAACGGTTAGGATCGTTTTCATCGTTATAGGTATAATCTAAAATAATATTTGCGTATTTTTTATTGACTTCTTCGGAAAGGTTGTGCAATTCTGTACTTAATTTGTCGCTACCAATTAGGTAAACGTAATTTCTATCACCTTCACGTTTTGGGTCTGTACGACCAATCATATCGATATTTAAATCGGCAACTGTGTTTTTAAGCGGAAAGATTGGGTCATTATCTGTATAGTGTTGAGAACCTAAAAGCCCTTTTTCTTCACCAGTTACGTGTAAGAAAAGTATTGATCTTTTTGGGCCATCACCATTATCTGCTGCAGCTTTAAATGCTTGGGCAATTTCTAAGATAGCTACAGTTCCTGATCCGTCATCATCCGCTCCGTTGTAAACTTTTCCGTCTTTGATGCCTTCATGGTCTAAATGTGCTGAGATAACAACAATCTCGTCAGGTTTCTCTTTTCCTTTTATAAATGCTACTACATTTTTTGAATCCACATCTTTTGATTGGCTTTTGATATCTATTTCCATAGCAGTAGTAAAAGATTTTGTCATTGCGTCATCATTGATATTTGGATATAGCGCTTTTGCAAAATCTTCACTTACCATTATTAAAAGTGTAGATTGCTCGTTAGATGGTAGTGAAACTCTACCATATTCGCCAGAGGCAGCTTGAGCACCAAAGTAATCGGCATATCTTTGAAATAGGGAAGGATCTAAGTATAAAAATGCTTTAGCACCTTTATCTTTTGCAATGTTTGCTTTTGATGACATAGACTGTCTGCCAGAGCTCCATTTGGTTTCTTCGGTTGTTCCAGAGGTCATATAATTTCCATTTTCATCTTTAGGCTCACCAGCTTTTGCTAATAATATCTTGCCTTTAACATCAAGATCTTTATAATCTGAATAGGTTTCAGAATCAATACCATAACCAACATATATAATATTTGATGCGTCTATTGTTTCGCTATTTTCAGCACCTAAAACAAGAAAGTCCTTAAACTGTTCATAATTTTTATCGTTGAGAGTTAGCTTTATTTCCGGAGATTTTTGCTTTACCAAAGGTACTTCCTGAAAATAGTCATCACCTGAAAGTGGTGAGGGGATTCCCATTTTTACATATTGGTCTTTTAGATAATTGACTGCTTTTACTTCTCCAGATTCACCTGTTTCACGACCTTCAAATTCATCTGAAGCATAGGTGTAGAGTAGAGTTTTTAACTCATCTTGGGTTATTGTAGTCCCATACACTGTTGGATCTGCAGGGGTTTTTGTGACAGTTTTTTGATTGGAGCTTCCGCAACCTACCAAAAGTAGAGCTGCAGCAATAATGTTTAGTGACCTTTTCATTTTTTGTTGTGTTAATGTATTATAGTTACGATATTACAAAAATTCTTATAGAGTTCTTCTTTTTGGTATTAGTCTTTGTGCAAAATTTAACAAGAATTAGTAGTCTTGGTCAACCATTATTCGTTGATCTGAATTTGCCAAATACCAAGCAGTAGAAAAAATAAGCCAAGTGCGTTTTTTTAGTAGCTCGTAATCAATTTTTTCTGGAGTGTCTGTAGGTTGGTGATAATCTTCATGTTCACCATTAAAATAAAAAATTACAGGAACTCCTTTTTGTGCAAAATTGTAGTGGTCTGATCTATAATAATAACGGTTGGGATCATTATCACTATTTAATTTGTAATCCAGACTTAGATTGGTGAATTTTTTATTGGCCTCTTCTGAAATATAATGGAGTTCTGTGCTCAAGCGATCTGCACCAATAATATATATGTAATTAGGGTTGTCTATATGTGCTTCATCAATGCGACCAATCATATCAATGTTAAGGTTTGCCACTGTGTTTTTCATGGAAAATACGGGATGTTCCGTATAGTATCTCGAACCGTCGAGACCAATTTCTTCTCCTGTGAGATGTAAAAAAACAATACTGCGTTTGGGGCCTTTTCCTTCTAATGTAGCCAATTTGAAGGCCTCTGCCATTTCTAAAACTGCTGCTGTACCTGAGCCATTATCATCTGCACCGTTAAAAATCTCTTTATCTATGAAACCTTCATGATCTGAATGCGCAGATATAATTATTACTTCCTGCGGAAATTCACTACCTTCAATATAGGCAATAACATTGGGTGATGTTTTTATGCCTCCAGTAAAATAGGATTCTGGTACATACTGAAAATAACTAGCTCCCAGAGGCGAAGGAATTTGTTCTTCTTTATAGTAATCTTCAAGATATTTTGCAGCTTTGTAATGACCAGGTTCTCCCGCTTTTCTGCCTTGAAATTCATTTTTTGAAAATTCGTAGACATGATGTTTTAATTCTTCCGAAGAAATTGAATTTAAATAGGTTTCAACATTTGTCACATTATCGTAATCAATGCTTTCTTTTAGTAGTTCAATTTTATCTGTATACCTAAGTTTTGCACACGACCCAACCAAGGTGAGGGATAATAAGATGAGTTGAAACTTCATTGAGCGGAAAAATAAGTGACTGGTTATGATTCAAATAAAAAGAAAAAAAAAGAAATACCGAAGTATTACCTAACTTATTTACTCTTGGTCGATTTCTTCAATATCTATGTCTTCAAGATCTTGTATGGATTCTTCTTCAAGAAGTTCTTCTTTTTCTTCTAGTTGCTCGGTGTTTCCAACTTCCGAAGAAGAGAAGATTGATTTATAGGTCGTCAATGCTAAAGCTATTATGGTCATTAAAAACATTAACTGAACAGCTTTTTTGTTAATGGGTTTGTTTTTTGAAATAAACATTGCCAAAACACCAAATAAAAGAGCTGCTATGCACGGTATAAATGCAATTTTGAACAAAGGCGTTACCGCAAGGATTAATGCAAAAATAGCAGCAATAAACCCTAAAATTAAAAATAACTTTTTCATAATATTAGTTTTTTAAACCTGTTGCAGATTTAATTTTTAATTCTCCATTACCAACAGGGATTTTAAATTTTGCATATACAGGGACTTTATTGGCATCTGCTGTAAGCCAAATTAAGTTATCATTATTTCCCTTTAAAACATTGCTATTATTAACAGATATAGATAATTTATAGCATTCCTTTTTACCTATAGCTGTATTGATTGTTTCTTTACTAACATATTGTACTCTTACCACAGATTCTTTGTTATCAAACAAAACTGTAAGATTTTGACTGTCTCCAATATTTGCTTTGTGAATATCCATATTTCTTATATGGTATAATGTAGCTACTATATCTCTGGTTGAAGATCCAATTTTAACGGTTTCATTAACTTCCCAAAATGTGCCATCTCTTCTTTTCTTACGCATTAAACTCGAGACGGTATTCGATTTATGATTGTATTTATATTTCATAAATTTCTCATAACCACCTTCGTTGATGTCACGATTATATAAATATGGCGTCAACGTTTTAGGGCTTACGTAGCTCTCGTACAAATCACGGATTTTAAAAAAATTGTCCCACTTGCTGAATGTTACAGCAGAACATTTTAACTTTAATAATGTAGAATTTGAGGTCTTGACCTCACTAGTCTCCATAGTAACTTGGGCTAATTCGTTTAGCAACCCAGACATATTGTATGTTGCGGTGTATAATAGTTTTTCTCCAGCAGGAATGGTGTTGTTTTGTGCAAAAATCACAAAACTGCTCAAAAAAAAGAGTGTCATTAAAGATGATAATCTCATAAGATAGGATTAGAGTTTGTAGATTTTTAAATTAACATTTATTATGCCATGATATTATTTCGCGACAATTAAAAATTAATTTCTAAAGGCCAAAGTTAAATTAAATTGTATTACCTCAAAATAAAGAGGTATTTGATTCAACAATACTCTTATATAAGCACATTTTGTATTCATTAATTTAAGATATTTGATAAATTAAAAAAATAAGAATGATATCACATATTAAATTGGTAAAAAATAACCATTTACGTTCACTACTTATTGTTGTTGCTTTTATTTCTCAGTATGTAGGCTTTGCTCAAGAAAAGCCAAAAGACATATCTAAAACCATTTATTTGACTTCAAATATTGGTTTGGAAGATAATTCACATTCCGAAGAAATCTTAAAGGCAATCGTTGAAGCTTCAAAAAATGATGAACACGCGTTGTTTTTAGCATTGGGAAACAGCACGAGAAAGACGGGTTACCCAGAGAATAAAGACGACCGCAAAAAAGAAGAATCCTTCTTGTCTTCAAAGTTGCTAAATCCCTTATCAAGTTTTAATGGAGAGCTTATTTTTATTCCCGGTAAATACGAATGGGAAAACGGAAGCCATAAAAATCTTGACGACCTAGAATCTTTTTTACAAGATAACAGTAAAGCAGAATTTTGGCCAAACGATGGTTGCCCAATTGAACGCGAAACGTTAAGTGACGAGGTAGAATTGGTTATGGTGGATTCACAATGGTATTTAGAAAATTGGGATGATTACCCTTATATAAACAATGATTGTGAGATCAAAACTAGAGAGCAGTTTTTCGCACAATTCAAAGACGAACTTAAGGACGAGCAAAATAAAACGATAGTCGTCGCCATACATCACCCTGTATTAACTGAGTCACGTCAAGGCCTTATAGGTCGTTTAGGAGGATTATCTAAACAGGCATACTACCATAAAGACATGCAAGATTTGATTGGCAGATTAGAAACATTAGCAAGTCAATTTAATGATGTGATCTTTGTTTCGGGAGCAGATCGAAACTTACAGTTTTTGATGGATGATGGAATTCCGCAGATCATAAGTGGTGCAACTGGCAAAACAGAGAGTGTAAAATCCAATATAAAAGAAGGTCAATACGCAAGTAGCGAAAATGGATTTGCAAAGTTGAACATTTTTAAAGACGGAAGTTCAGAAGTTGAAATTTTCACTGTTAAAAATGGCCAGACATCAAAAGTGTTCACAAAAGACATCAAACTTAAAAAAGGAAAGCTGGAAGATTTTAGTTACCATAAAAATTCCGACTTCGGAAGCACCTACTCTGATGCCATTTATACAGAAGAAGAAGTCAAGAAATCAGGATTTTACAAGTGGTTTTGGGGAGATCATTATCGCGATATCTACGGAAGAAAAATCACAGCACCAGTTCTATTTTTAGACAGTTTGCCAAACAACGTTAGAGCAATTACGGAAGGTGGAGGAAATCAATCCCGCAGTCTTAGACTTATTGACGATAACGAAAACGAATACACAGTGAGAGAGCTTAGAAAAAGTGGAGTTCGTTTTATACAGTCTAAAATAAAAGATCATTACGTGATTGAATATATGGATAATACAGTTGCTGAAACTATTGTTCAAGATTACTATACTACTGCACAGCCCTACGCACAATTTGCTATAAATGAGTTGTTGGATGCTATTGATATTTCGCATGCCAATCCTAAAATTATTTATCTTCCAAAACAAGAACGCTTGGGAAGATTTAATGAAAACTATGGCGACAAACTTTATATGATTGAAGAGCATGTTGGCGATGAAAATAAAAGTTTCGAGACTTTTGGAGATGCAGACGATATTATAAGCACATCTGATATGCTACTCGAATTACGTGATGATAAAGACGCAAAAATTGATGAGGATAGTTATATAAGAGCTCGTCTTTTTGATTTTTTAATAGGTGATTGGGATCGACATTCAGACCAATGGAGATGGGCCTTGCACGAACAAGAAGACGGTACTGAGCTTTATAAACCAATCCCTAGAGATAGAGATCAAGCATTCCCAAAGTATGATGGTGTTTTTCCAGCAATTTTAAAAGCAGTTTCACCTTTAGCACGAAATATGCAAAGTTACGCACCAGAGATTGATGATATAAAAACATTCAACAATGCGGTATATTATCTGGATAAGAATTTTATCAATAGAGCGAGTTGGAATGATTGGAAGACTCAAGCAGAGTTACTACAAACCCAATTGACAGATGATGTTATTGACCAAGCCTTTGCAAATCTTCTGGAAGATACAAAAGATGAAAGCACAGAAAATATAAAATCTATTTTAAAGCAAAGACGAGGTAATATTGTTGATATAGCCAAAGATTATTATGATTATTTTAAAGAGCATGAAATAGTTGTGGCTACCACAAAGGACAACAAAATTGACATCGATCGTATGGATGGTGGAAAAACGAAAATTTCTATAACCCACAAAGACAAATTGCATTTTGAAAACACCTATACTAAAGAAGAAACTAAAGAGATATGGATATATGCTTTAGATGGTGATGATGAAATAACGGTAAAAGGTGATGGTGATGACTTTATTAAACTTAAGATTTTTGGAGGAGAAGAAAATGACATTTATGACATTCAGAATAACAGAGCAGTAAAGGTTTACGATTATAAATCAAAGAAAAATACATTTAAAAATCCAGTAAGAAAAACATTAACAGATTCTTACGAGATTAATAATTATGATCCTCAAAAAAGAAAATACTCAAACAATGTCATTTTACCAAGCATAGGTTTTGATCCAGATGCAGGATTAAATTTCGGCTTGACAGATACATTTACGACTTACAGTTTATTGCGCAACCCATTTACAACTAGTCATACGGTTGGCGCTTCATACTATTCAGCAACCGAAGGATTTCAATTAACATATAATGGAGAGTTTGCACATTTTTTCCATAATTGGAATTTGGTATTAGATGCAAGAGTTACTAGCTCAAATTATGCTGTAAATTTCTTTGGCTTCGGAAACGAGACAACTTACGATCCAGACGCTGTTGATTTAGATTTTAATCGTGTGAAGATCAGTCAGTGGCACTTTGAGCCATCGTTGGTTTACAAAACATCTGGTAATATTAGTGCACATATAGCAGCTCGTATAGAAGAGCATGATGTTGAGGATAATGAAAATGCATTTATTGAGCAATCTTTACCTAGTACAGATGACGTTTTTGAAAGTCAAATTTACGCAGGAGGAGAAGTAGGAGTTCATTTTAGTAATAAAGAAAGCTTATTAAGTTTGCCACGCAGAGGACTAGAATTGGGATTTGTAGTAGGATATAAACAAAGTATCAACTCTAATTTTGACAATAAATTTACTTACTTTACTCCAAAAGCATCATTTAATTATCCAATTCATGATAGCGGATTGGCTACATTGGCAACAAAAGTGCAAGCAGACTTTATTTTTGGAGATTCTTATGAATTTTATCATGCTGCTAGTGTTGGAGGTAATAATAGTTTGCGTGGTTATAGAAATGACAGATTTATAGGGCAAACTTCCTTTTTTCAAAGTACAGACTTAAGATTATGCCTACTTGAAGTTCGTAGCGGATTTATACCATTGAGATTTGGTGTTACGGGAGGCTATGATCTTGGTCGAGTGTGGTCAGATAATGATGATTCAGGAAAGTGGCATAATAGTTATGGAGGTTCAATCTTTATTAATGGATTTCAAGCATTAACTGCAAATATTGGTTATTATTTAAGCCCAGAAGACAACAGAATTATTTTTACAGCAGGATTTAGGTTTTAATATTGAATTTAGTATTCAACTTAAATAAAAAACCCACAATTTTCATTGTGGGTTTTTTTTGCGGAGAAAGAGGGATTCGAACCCCCGGAGGTGTGACCCTCAACAGTTTTCAAGACTGCCGCATTCGACCACTCTGCCATTTCTCCTGAGTGCCTCATTGGGTATTCCCCAAATGCGAGTGCAAATATAGAACCCTTTTTTATTTCTTTCAAATAAAAACTGCTTTTTTTGAACTTTTAATTCCGCTATAGAATTATTTAATACTTATAAGAGACAATTTGAGCTTTCAAATCTTATTTTTGCACAAATATGAAACATTGATGAGTACAATAAATGATTTGAAATGGAGATATGCAACAAAAAAATTTGATTCTTCTAGGATTCTTTCCAAAGAGAAAATAAATATTTTAAAGCACGCTTTTAATCTTACCGCTACATCTTACGGGTTGCAGACCTTAAAATTGGTTATTGTTTTAGATAAAGAAATTAGAGAACAACTTATAAAGCATTCTTACAATCAAAAGCAGGTTGTTGATGCCTCTCATTTATTTGTCATTTGTATTGAAGATGATGTCGTGGACTCCCATGTTACCGATTATTACGACAATATAAAAAAAATACGTTCTACTCCAGAAACCATTTTAGCTCCTTATAGAAATGATTTAATGAAAATGATGAGCAATATGACGGTGAAAGAGCGTCAAGAATGGTCTATTAGACAAGCTTATATTGCTTTAGGCAACTTAATGACTGTTTGCGCAGTTGAGCGAATAGATTCTTGTCCTATGGAAGGTTTTATTCCTAAAAAATATGATGAAGTACTAAATCTTGAAGAAAAAAATCTTAAATCTGTATTACTGTTACCGGTAGGTTATAGGGCAGATGATGATATGTTTTCTGAATTTAAAAAAGTAAGAAAACAACTTAGTGAAACTGTAATAGAACTTTAATTTTATACTATTAATTACATATATTTGTTTTATAACTATTGTTTTTATTATTAATTGCTATGAAAAAAATATTATTTATCTTAATTTTTGCAATATCAGGACAGATTTTTGCCCAAGAACAATCACAATGGATAAGTGATTATAAAGTGGCTTTACAACAATCTGAAAGTCAAAATAAACCTATTTTGGTTTTTGTGACTGATAATCAAAAAACAGAGTCCTTAGAACTTCTCAAAAAAGAATTTTTTGCAACAGAAGATTTTAAAGCCATAGAGGCTAAAGTGATTTTATTAAAGTTGGATATTTCTAATAAAGAATCTTATAATGTCCGTCTGGGAATCCATTATCTTGAAGAAAGAAATGCATCTGGTTTGGCCTTAATAAATAGCTATAACGATAATATTGGAGAGCCTCTAACTGAAATAAATTCAGAAAATATAAAATCTTTTATTTCCTTTTTGAACTCAAAATTATAGTTTTTACATGCCTGGATTTGAATTATTTGGTGATTTAGAGCGAAAGGAGCTTAATGATGTTCTTGATAATGGCGTATTGATGCGTTATGGTTTTGATGGCATGCGTAAAGGCCATTGGAAAGCTAAAGAGTTAGAAAATGAACTTTCAGATTTTTTTAAAACAAATCATGTTCAGTTAGTGTCTAGTGGTACCGCAGCTGTCACTGTCGCATTAGCATCTGCAGGTGTTGGAGCAGGAGATGAGGTGATTATGCCAACATTTACATTTGTAGCGAGTTTTGAAGCTATTATGATGCTTGGGGCAATTCCGGTTTTAGTAGATATTGATGATACACTTACTTTAGACCCTAAGGCAGTTGAAACTGCAATAACTCCAAAAACTAAAGCAGTCATGGTTGTTCAAATGTGCGGAAGCATGGGAGACATGAACGCACTTCAAGCTATCTGCACTAAGCATAATGTATTATTAATTGAAGACGCATGTCAGGCTATTGGCGGAAATTATAACGGGAAACCTTTGGGTAGCATCGGCGATTTAGGCTGTTTTTCTTTTGATTTTGTAAAAACCATCACCTGTGGTGAAGGAGGTGCTGTAATCACAAACAATAAATCGTATTATATTAACGCAGACCATTATAGTGATCATGGTCATGACCACATTGGAAATGATAGAGGAGCCGAAGCGCATCCTTTTTTAGGGTATAATTTTAGAATTTCAGAATTACATGCAGCAGTAGGTTTGGCACAAGTAAGGCGTTTGCCAGAGTTTATTGCAATTCAGAAAAAAAATTATACAATTTTACGTGAAGCTTTAGCAAGAGTTCCAGGTGTCACGTTTAGAAAAGTCCCAAAAGGAGGAGAGGAAAGTTATGCCTTTTTGAATTTCTTTTTGCCAGATTTGGATAGAGCACGTAAGGTTTCCGAAGCATTTAAAAACAACGGTATTGATGTGTGCTGGAATTATTTTGATAATAATTGGCACTACATTAGAAAATGGGATCACTTGAAAAACCAAAAATCTTTATTTCCTATTTCTTCGGAAGTTAAAGCAGGTTTGGAAAAACTTCAGAATACAACATTCGAACAATCCGATCATTACATAGGTCGAAATATCTCGTGCTTGATAAAGATGTCATGGACGGAAGCCGAAGTGAAGTTACGTGCCTCTAAGATGGTTGATGCTATTAAATCTTCGATTTAGTAATTAACATATTCTACAATCTCCAGTCCATATCCAATAATTCCAACACGTTTGGTTTGCTGGCTATTTGAAATCAGTTTTAATTTATGAATATTAAGATCGTGTAATATTTGCGCGCCAATACCAAAATCTTTAGAATCCATATCAATGCTTGGTGCCTTGACGACTTCTCCTTCAACTTGACTTTCTTTTAAAACACTCAGGCGCTTTAATAAATTCATAGATTGAGACTGCTGATTGATAAAAATGATAGCTCCCTTACCTTTGGAATTTATCACTTTAAACATGTCGTCTAATTTTTCATCAGCATTATTTGTCAAGGTGCCTAAAATATCATTGTTCACTAAAGTTGCGTTTACTCTAGTTAAAACAGGTTCATTCCTGGACCAAGTACCTTTGCTGAGAGCAATATGGATTTGATCATTTGTAGTTTGTTGGTATGCACGAAGTCTAAATTTCCCGAATCTTGTTTCAATATCAAAATCCTCGACTTTATTAATTAGAGAATCATGTTCCATTCGATACGCAACCAAATCTTCAATAGAAATTAATTTTAAATCAAACTTTTTAGCGACTTCCAATAATTGTGGCAATCTTGCCATTGTACCGTCTTCATTAAGTATTTCTACTAAAATCCCTGCAGGCTGAAATCCAGATAATCTGGCTAAATCAACAGCAGCTTCTGTATGGCCTGTTCGCCTAAGTACACCACCGTTTTTTGCTTTAAGCGGGAATATGTGACCAGGGCGTCCTAAGTCATTTGGCTTAGTATCTTTATCGACTAACGACTTTATCGTTTTTGACCTATCATGAACCGAAATCCCAGTAGTGCACCCATGACCAATTAAATCTACAGATACTGTAAATTGAGTATGATGTAAAACGGTGTTGTTTTGTACCATCATAGTCAAATCTAGTTCGTCACAGCGATCTTCGGTAAGAGGTGCACAGATAAGACCTCGACCGTGTTTTGCCATGAAGTTTATCATTTCTGGCGTTACAGCTTCTGCAGCAGCAATAAAATCACCTTCATTTTCTCTGTTCTCATCATCAACTACAATAATAACTTTTCCGTTTTTTACGTCTTGAATGGCTTCTTCAATAGTGTTTAACTGAATTTTATTATTGGCTTCTTTTGCTGTATTGGTAGTCATTATATTGTGTTTAGAAATGCAAAGATATGGCTTATTTTTTCTATGCTGAAACGTCTCTCGCGATTTTATTACGTCTTAAAATGTAAGTGATTGGATATAGAATAAATCCTATAATCGTCCAGAATGTATTTTTTGATTGTCTTTGATCGGTTATATCATTGTAAATTTTTCCGAAGAAAATACTGGCAGCTATATGATAAATTAAAAATATTATTGCTGAAATCACAGCTAATTCTTTTGATGCCTCCTCTGCTGCAGGCAACTTATTATTTTTAAACACGAAAAATGATAATAGCAAAATCATCGAAAAACAGTAAAAAATCAATGCATAATTTGCATAGGCCTTATAATCAAGAAAAGCTTTATTATTTGTTGGATCTATAATTGCTTTTGATACCTCTTCATTGGAAATTGTAGCAAATGAGTTTAATCTAAGTTCTTCGTTTATCTTTTTCTTCTGAAAAAAGTAGAATACAAAATAGAGTGGTAAACCAACAATTACAAATATCAAAGCATTAGAAATATTGTTTTTTCCTAATTGTTTAAAGAGGTTGGATTGATCTATAAAAGATTTTAAGAGTGGGAATAAGTATAAAACTCCAAAAAGGATACCAGTTAAAAATAATGCATTTCCTAACATTGGAAACTCATTGTTTTTTAATATAGCTCCAGGTAGAATAAAGAGTATGGCTAGAGCATATAATATAAATGCTAATTTAGAATTCTCTTCGTACCTGTATTTTAATCGTAATGACTCTTCGTACTTATGATCTGTTAGATTACCTCCAAACTTTAGTTCTTGCTTTGTAATGCCTCTGGTTTCTAAAATACCAACCGACGAATTTTTATAAGCAATATCATAATCGTATTGTCGGTAATGTTTAACCACATCAATTAATTGATTATTGTCATAACTAGTTAATGTTTGATAGGCCTCAGAATTCTCGTCTAAAGTATTGGAGTCAAACACCAATGTTTTACTCTTAATGCCAAATAATTTTTTGAGGGGATCTAAAATTCCGTCAGACTCAAATAAAGGCCTATCTCTTGTAGCTCTTCTGGTCAAGTAGATACTTAAAGGGAGCATAATAGCAGTAGAAAGCCATGTCGCAATTACAGGATTTAGAGAATCGTCTAAAGAGCTGTTTTTTGCGAAAATCCCAATAAAGTGATAAGTTAAAAATAATAGAATAGCGATAACTAAAGGTAAACCTATACCGCCTTTTCTAATTAGCGCGCCTAAAGGAGCACCAACAAAAAAGAGAATAATACAAGCAAGTCCTAAAAGATATTTTTCATGTAATGAAATAACATGTTTATTTCTCCAATTTGTTTGCGCTGCAAAATTCTGTTTATTAGACTTAATGATTTGATTGGTGCTAGTAAGCGTATTATTGGCTAGATTAAGTAATTGAACTTTAGTTTTGTCATTAAATAAGCTTAATATATCGCCATCAAAAATAGAGTCTTTTTGAGGTGAGATATTTTTATTTAGTGTAGCTATAGAAGTCCTGTCATAAAGAGTTTTAGAGAAATTTTTTAAGGCAACTTCTTTTTTATCATATAAACTGTCAACTGTATAGCTAAGGTCTCTAATGTTAAGCATGTTATAACGATTGTCATAACTTTGGTCGTCCATATCAACATCATTGAAACCCTCTAAATCAACGTTAATTGTATATTCTTCAAAATAACTCTTTGCGTGAGGCTTTTTTCTATTTTGTTTTATATCTCTACTTTCTATTTCCTCGTAATAATTGCCATTGTATAAAATTAACTGTATTAGGTTAGAATTGACGCTACCCTCAAGTAATCCGCTTTCAGCAATAATAACAGTTTTGTTTTTAGCATTTTGAGTTGCTTTTTTATGAATGACCACATTTTTTAAAAATTCGCCATTTTCTCCTGTTTTATCTTCAACCTTAATATTGTAATTACCAATTTCATTGAACTGACCTTTAGTAATGGCTAGAGCTGGTTTAACCTGAGCTATATTTTTACGAAGGTTATAAACATTTTTATTGGCCCAAGGAATCACATTATTAGAAAAAACAAAGGTGACCAATCCAAGTAATACAATAAAAACACTTAAACTTTTCATAGCGCGTTGCAATGAAATGCCTGTAGACTTCATAGCTGCAAACTCATAGTTCTCAGCAAACTGGCCAAAAACCATAATAGAAACCAATAAAATAGTAAGTGGTAAGATTAAAGGGATAAGTGTAGGTGTGATATATACAAGCAGCTTAATGATGACAAAAGTGTCTAAATCCTTACCTGCCAAATCGCCAATATATAACCAGATAGCCTGTAAAACAAAAATGAACATGAGTATAATAAACACGCTCAAAAATGTTTTTAGGTAGGTCATAAATATATACCTATCTAATATTTTCATGCAAGGGTAAGGTTAGCTTAATCTAGCTTGTTGATGTAATATTCTTTATACTTATTTTGGTCAAAAGTAAATAAGGTTTTCGAAATAGGCTCGTTTGTTTTAAAAGAATTAACAGTCAAGGTCGTTTTGGTACCGTTTTTACCAACTTCAATTAATCTATAAATATGTTTTGTTTGGGCATCAATACCTAAAAAGACCTCTTTTATTTCAGAATTTGTATCGATAGGGTTGAGTTTGACAAATTGAACTTTTCTACCTTTTACATCTTGGATCACATCCATTTTATAGCTATAACCATCCTTATAAAAAGACATCATTTTGCTAGGAGTAATTGTGTTTTCATCTTCCGAATTATTAGATGATACTGTCACCTCTTCATCTTCAGGACTAATAGTGTACATGGTTTTGCCATCAAATAATCGAGTTACGCCAAGAATATTAAGTACGTATTTATCGCCTTGCATTATAACATCACCTCGAGTTTCTTGTTTTATGTTTTCGCTTTGATTTTCTAAAACGTATTTAAAATCTATTGAAATATTATCATAGGCCTTTGCTTTGGCATAAACTTCATTTAATAAAGTTTCTGCCTTTTTAGAGTCTTGTGAGAATCCTATGTTACTAATTAAAAATGCTAAAATTATAATTACCTGTTTCATCGTTTTAATTTTTATTCCCTTCGGAAATATGCTGTTATAATTAATTTTCGTTTGATAATAATGCATCTAGAGCTACAAAATCTGGCACTAAAACCTGTCGTGCTTTACTTCCTTCAAAACCACCAACAATTCCAGCAGCTTCCAATTGATCAATAATACGACCAGCTCTATTGTAACCTAGTTTTAGTTTACGTTGCAATAAAGATGCAGATCCCTGTTGTGCTGTTACAATAATTTCGGCAGCTTCTCTAAATAATTTATCTCTATCTTCTATATTGTTATCAAGACTTGTGCCACTTTCTTCACCAACATATTCTGGAAGTAAATAAGCTTCAGGATATGCTTTTTGACCGCCAATAAATTCAGTAATTCGTTCAACTTCTGGAGTGTCTACAAAAGCACATTGTATTCTAGTTATATCATTTCCGGAGGTATATAACATATCACCTCGACCAATAAGTTGATCTGCGCCACCACCATCTAAAATGGTACGTGAATCAATTTTTGAAGTTACCCTAAAAGCTATACGCGCTGGAAAATTCGCCTTTATTATACCAGTAATGACGTTAACCGATGGTCGTTGTGTTGCAATAATCAAATGAATCCCAATAGCACGAGCCAACTGCGCTAAACGAGCGATAGGTGTTTCTACTTCTTTACCAGCAGTCATAATTAAATCGGCAAACTCATCAACTACCAAAACAATATAAGGTAAGAATTGATGGCCATCGTTAGGATTTAACTTTCTCGCTTTGAACTTGGTGTTGTATTCTTTAATATTACGACATAATGCGTTTTTAAGCATTTCGTAACGGTTATCCATTTCTATACATAGTGAATTTAATGTATTGATAACCTTAGTATTATCTGTGATTATAGCATCTTCGCTATCTGGAAGTTTTGCCAAATAATGACGTTCTATCTTATTGAATAAAGTGAGCTCCACTTTTTTGGGATCTACAAGCACAAATTTAACTTCCGCAGGATGTTTCTTGTAGAGTAGGGAAGTGAGCACCGCGTTTAAACCAACCGATTTACCTTGACCAGTGGCACCTGCCATCAACATGTGAGGCATTCTCGCAAGATCAACTACAAAGGTTTCATTACTAATGGTTTTTCCAAATGCGATTGGCAATTCCATATCAGACTTTTGAAATTTCTGGGACGCAATAACAGAACGCATCGAGACGATAGTTGAGTTTTTATTGGGAACCTCAATACCAATAGTTCCTTTACCCGGAATTGGTGCGATAATTCGAATCCCTAATGCAGAAAGGGAAAGCGCAATATCATCTTCAAGATTTTTAATTTTTGAAATACGAACTCCTGCTTCTGGCACAATTTCGTAGAGCGTTACCGTAGGTCCAATCGTGGCTTTAATGCTAGAAATACCAATTTTGTAGTTGTTAAGAGTCTCTACAATACGGTTTTTGTTTTCTTCAAGTTCTTCTTTATTGATAGAGATACCTTCAGTATCGTATTTTTTTAATAGATCTAAGGGCGGAAATTGAAACTTGCTCAACTCTAAGGTTGGGTCAAATTGCCCAAAATCCTCAACAAGCTTATTGGCAAGATTATCATCTTCGGAAATTTCTTCCTCAACAGTTTCTATTTCTATATCTAACTCCGTTTCTATATCGTCTTCTTCGTCATCCTCTTTTTTCGGACTAACTTTTAATTCTGGTTCTGGAGTTTTCTGTTTTTCAGTTTTATCAACTGTTTTCACTTTTGTTTGATCTTCATCAACATTAAGTTCGAAAGCAGATTTAATCTCTTCAGCTTCCGCAGTTAAATCGTTATCAAGGGTAAAAGTGGAATCTTCATCCTGTGAATTCACTTCACCCTTAAAGTCGCTTTTCGCCCTTTTAAATAGCTTAACAAATGTGTCTCCATTGACTTTAAATCTAATTGCAGCGTAAGTAATCAAAACAAAAACGAGTAGGAGGATTGTACCAATTTTTCCAATATAATCTTGAAAGAATGAGTTCATTTCAAAGCCAATAGTGCCTCCAAGTGCATCGTATTTATGGGAAAAGAAACCGAAAAATATAGATAGCCAAATGGCGATGAGTGTTCCCCAAACCCAATGGCGACGTAATCGTGATTTATTAATATCTAAAGTGATGTAGATACCAGAGAGAAATACCAATCCAGAAAAAATAAATGAAGAAATCCCAAAACCTTTATTAATGAAAAAGTCGCTCGTCCAAGCTCCTAATTTATTAAGCCAGTTTTGTGTTTTTACTTCTCTTGAAGCTAATTCAGTAAGCGTACTTTGATCTGCCTTACCAGTAAAGAAAAACGATAAAAACGCAATAAACATTAAAATACCAATGATAATCAAGAGACTACCAAAAATCAGTTTTTGCTGACTCGATAGCTTAAGGCTTGGTTTTTTAAATTTAGGAGAGGTTTTAGTGCTCTTTTTAGTCTTGGTTTTTTTCTTCGCCATCAACAGGTCATTAGTATAAAACAAAAATACAAATTACTAACGTTTATCCTAACTTAAAAGTATTTAAACGAGTGTTTGAAGTTTGAGAATTTTATTTTTTAAAATATCTTCGGAATATAGATTACCAAGGCAGCAATTGCAGCACTAACAGCAGCGATAAAAACAGCTCCAGCAGCAATATCCTTGATCTTGCCAATACTTGCGTGCATATCTGGATGTACAAAATCTGCAATATTTTCTATGGCAGTATTGACGCCTTCAAGGCTCATGACCAATCCTATAAATGCAATCTGGAATAACCACTCTGTTGTAGAAATCTCAAAATAGAATCCCGCTATTGTAATTATTATAGCGCAAAACACCTGTATTTTAATACTGGCTTCCGTTTTGATTAGATACGCAGCGCCTTTGTAGGCATAGCCCACGCTTTTAAGCCTATTTATTAAAAAGGATTCTTTTTTTGACATTTATTTAATTCAAAGCATCAAATTTTACTTTGTAAGAATATTTGATTTATTTCAAAGCATCCAATGCTGCTTTGTAAGAGTATTTAAATTATTTCAAAGCATCCAATGCTGCTTTGTAATCTGGCTCATCAGCGATTTCTGGAACTTGTTGTGTATAAATGATTTTTCCTTCAGAATTTAAAACCAATACACATCTCGAAAGTAAGGATTCAAATGCGCCATCTGTAAACTCTAATCCGTAGGATTTTCCGAAGTTACCATCTCTAAAATCTGAGAGACTCTCGACATTGTCTAAACCTTCAGCAGCACAAAAACGAGCTAGCGCAAAAGGTAAATCTCTTGAGATGCAAAGCACTTTTGTGTTGTCTAATTTTGAAGCTTTCTCATTAAAAGATCTCACAGATTGTGCGCATGTCCCAGTATCTACACTTGGAAATACGTTTAAGATCACGTTATGTCCTTTATAATCGTTTAATGATTTAGAAGCTAAATCTGTAGTTGTTAATTTAAAGTCTGGGGCTTTAGAACCTTCTTGAGGTAATGTTCCAGATGTATGTACTGTGTCTCCACCTAATGTAACTGTTGCCATGTTTTAAAGTTTTTTTGAATGTTAAAATTAAGGATTATTTAAATGTTAAAAGCAAGGTATGTGTAATATTTGCAATAGTTTAACAAGAAAATAAATATTGAGGAAAGTGTATTAGAAAGTTCCTACAATACCAATTTGATTAGAACTAAATCTCAGGTTCCATGAGATTTGCTTTTTTTTCTTCGGAAAACCATAAGCCTCCTCCTTATTAAGGTAATTGTCAATACAGTCTACAACAATAATACTCAATGCGGTACTAAATGCTACATCTGTAATCCAATGTGCATCGTCAATAATTCTAGAAATAGGCGGTAACGCTCCAACACTATATATGCCAACCTTTACCCAAACATTATCAAACTGCTTGGCAATAGAATGTGCCATAGTCATTGACAATATAGTATGCCCAGAAGGGAATGATCGATAAGTTGCCTCACCCGAAAAAGGGTTAAAGGCATAATTATCAAAACCAGATCCAGGACGTGCTCTGCCAACTGCAGCCTTGGTGATTGACTGAATTACTCCAGTGGTCACAGATGAAGAAATTATTAAAACACTCGTTTTTCTTATCTTTTCGTTTTTAGTCAACAACCCAAACGTATAAAGTCCAGTATTTACTGCAAAATAATTTTGTGGACTTCCAAAATACCAGCCAAAATCTCTTAATACCTGCGGATAATCATTTCTATTCTGTTGAGACCAATCTCGTATAGGTTGATCTGCAAGACTTAATGTTGCAGTCCCAGCAATGAGAATACCAAATTTAGCAAAATCGTTACCCTTCCATTGAGCGGGACGCGTCATTGAATGAGCTACGCTCTTTACAGTAAATTTTGCGTCGTGTTTAACCAAATCCCAAATTGAAGACGAGTCTTTTACTTTAGTATCAAGTTCAAGAGTTTGTGCAACCAAAGTTGTTAATGACCCAAAAAAGAATATATAGAATAAGAGTATTTTTATTTTCAATGTGTTTATCTTAATTCAGCACCAAGTTGTTTTTCAAAATTGGCCTGAAGTTTATTCATTATTTTATCAATTTGCTTATCGGTAAGTGTTTTGTGCTCATCTTGGATGGTAAAACTTACTGCGTAGCTTTTCTTTCCCTTCGGAAGATTTTTACCTTGATACACATCAAAAAGATCGACATCCTTGAGCAATTGCTTTTCTGTTTGCATAGCGATTTTATCGATATCCTCAAACTTGACATCATTATCTAATAGTAAGGCAAAATCACGACGTACTTCAGGATATTTAGGGATGTCCTTAAATTTTATGTCGTTATGTTTTGCCATATTGATCACATTATCCCAATTGAAATCTGCGAATAGTACTTCTTGTGAAATTCCGAAGTATTTCAAAACCTTTTTATTGACAATACCAAAATCGACCAGTTTATTTTTACCAATAGACAAACTTATACCTTCACTAAAGACATCATTCTTTATAGGAGACACTTTATGTCTAGAAATCCCTAAACGCTCTAAAGTACTGTTAATTATCCCTTTTAAGTAAAAGAAATCGCTTTTTTGAACAGGGGCATTCCAACGTGAATTGGATTTGTTTCCTGTTAAAAATAAAGAGAGGTGTTTGTTCTCTATGCGACCATCATCATAACTATGGTAAGTTTTCCCGAACTCATAGAGTTTAAGGTCGTCACGCTTTCTATTGATATTATAGCTTAAAGCTTCCAATCCAGAAAACAAAAGACTTTGGCGCATCACGCTTAAGTCATTACTTAATGGATTCAACATTTCTACATTATGTTCTTCTTTTAATTGCTCACTTAGTGCAATGTATTTGGGAGTGGTTAGCGAGTTTGATAGAATCTCAAAAAAACCTTGAGATGCCAATTGGTTACCAATAATGTTTTGAAGCTTATAGTCCTCAAATTTAGATGTATTAGAGATGGAAGCGTTTAATTTTTCCGTAGTACGAATATTATTATAACCAAACACACGTAAAACTTCTTCAATTACATCTGCTTCACGCTGTACATCATTTCGGTATGCAGGAACTGTAAGTCCCAAACCAGTTTCTGTAACATTGTTTACTTTAATGTCTAAAGACGAAAGAATTTGTTTTATAGTCTCCTTTGGGATTTCCTGCCCTATAAGTTTTCTTGTGTTCTCAAAACTTAAACGTACTTGGAAATCTTCAATTTTTTTCGGATAAAAGTCCATGGCATCACTAGAGATCTCACCTCCAGCGATATCGATTATCATTAAGGCAGCACGCTTTAAGGCGTAATCTGTGATATTGGGATCAATACCTCTTTCAAACCTAAAAGAAGCATCGGTATTTAAACCGTGTCTTTTTGCAGTTTTTCTAATACTCACGGGATTGAAATAAGCACTCTCCAAGAAAATACTTGTCGTACCTGCGGAAACTCCAGAATGCGCTCCGCCAAAAACACCAGCAATACACATAGGTTTTTCAGCATCACAAATCATGAGATCATCTGCGCTCAACTCACGTTCTACATCGTCTAAGGTGGTGAATTTTGTACCTTCTGGCAGTGTTTTTACAACGACTTTGTTTCCGGTAATTTTTGCAGCATCAAAAGCGTGAAGTGGCTGTCCCAGCTCGTGCAATACATAATTGGTAACATCAACAATATTGTTTTTTGGGGTTAGACCTATGGCTTTTAGTCTGTTTTGTAGCCATGAAGGCGAATCTTCAACCTTAATGCCTTTAATAGTGATTCCGCAGTAACGAGGAGCTAGATCATAATTCTTGACATCAATATCAATTTTGAGCGTTCTGCTATCTACATGAAAAGAACTTACCGAAGGTGTAATCATTTCAGTATTAATATCCTTTTGTAAAAATCCAGCTTTTAAATCGCGAGCCACACCATAATGACTCATAGCATCTGCTCTGTTTGGTGTTAGGCCAATTTCAAAAACGTGATCATTTTCTATTTCAAAAAGATCTGCAGCGAGCGAACCGACTTTTAATTTGTTATCAAGTACCATGATACCATCGTGTGATGCTCCGAGGCCTAATTCGTCTTCGGCGCAAATCATACCGTGGCTTTCCTCACCTCTAATTTTTCCTTTTTTGATGGTCCAAGATTCGCCAGTTTCAGTATAAAGTGTTGTACCAATTGTGGCAACTGGTACTTTTTGACCTGCAGCAACATTTGGAGCGCCACAAACAATTTGTAAAGGTTCGCCATTACCAATATCTACTGTGGTAATTTTTAAGCGGTCTGCATTTGGGTGCTGTACACAAGTCAAAACTTCACCAATAACAATACCTTCAAGTCCACCTTTTACAGATTGGTAGCTTTCTATGCCTTCTATTTCTAGGCCTAAATCGGTTAGTAATTCACCAGTTTTCTCTGCAGGCCAATCGGTTTTTAAAAATTGTTTTAGCCAGTTATATGATATTTTCATCGTCTATTTTTGTAAGTGACCAAAGATAATAATACTAATAGTTTAGAGGTGTCATTTTTTCAAAAAATAGATATAGAAACTTTTTTTCTTAGGTCCCGATAGCTATCGGGATTAAATCTTCAAAAATGATTCTTATAAAATGAACATTGCGGGAAATTAGCGGTAAGTAGTTTATATTTGTCCATATTATACCTCTTTAAAAAGAAAATCTGTTATGCGAAAATTACTTGTATTACCCATTTTATTGCTTCTTGTAGGATGCAATCTCAATCGTCCAGAAGCTCTTCAAGAAGGGATTTGGCGAGCAGAGTTACAGCTTACAAAAACAGAGGTTTTGCCTTTTAATTTTGAGGTCACTTCAAGGAATGCGCTTAAAATTTTTAATGCAGATGAAGTAATTATGGTAACAGATATTAATTATTCAAACGATACTGTAGTCATAAAAGCTCCCGTTTTTGAAGGATATATTGAAGCGGTAGTTAAGGATGGAACGCTTAAAGGCAGTTTTATAAATGAAAGTCTGGATCGCGTGGTTCCTTTTTCTGCGGAAATAGGAAAAACCACACGTTTTGATCTCGAAAACGAAACTTCTAGCCAAGATGTTGCTGGGAGTTGGGAAACTGTTTTCAGTCCAAATTCCGAAGAAGAAAAATATATAGCCAAAGGGATTTTTGAACAGGAAGGCACACGCGTTACAGGAACTTTTAGAACGACAACTGGAGATTATAGGTATCTTGAAGGCGTGATGGATGGCGATACTATGAAGCTCTCAACATTTGATGGTGCTCATGCTTTTTTGTTTACAGGAAAAGTGACCGATAGCACAATGAATGGGAAATTTTATTCTGGAAACCATTGGGAAGAACCTTTTAAAGCCAAGAGAAACAGCGATTTTGAGCTTCCAGATGCCAATGAGTTAACTTTTTTGAATGAAGGTTTTGATACATTGGAATTCACGTTTCCAGATGCCGATGGAAATCAAATCTCATTGGCTGACAATAGGTTTAAAAATAAAGTAGTCATCGTTCAAGTGATGGGTACTTGGTGTCCTAATTGTTTGGATGAGAGTAAATACTATTCAGAATTTTATAACAATAATGCAGGACGAGGCGTGGAGTTTGTGGCTCTGGCTTTTGAATATGCCAAGACAGAGGAAAAGGCTTTTTCTAGTATTAAACGTTTAAAGAATGATATTGGGATTCCATATCCTATACTTTTAGCGCAGTACGGATCTTCAAGTAAAGCTGAAGCTCAGGAAAAACTACCAATGCTCAACCACGTTTTGTCTTACCCAACTTCAATATTTATAGATAAAAAAGGTAAAGTCAGAAAAATCCATACAGGATTTAACGGTCCAGCAACTGGTGAAAAATTTGAAGAATTTAAAACGGAGTTTAGAGGTTTTGTAGAGGAGTTGTTGGGAGAGGAGTAACTGATTAAGTTTTTTAAATCTTTGATGGATTATCCATGTATGGTTTCACTTTTACCATAACTTTTTATCAATTCTCCTTCAAATGCTACAAGTTCTTGCCAGCGTTTATCGACGTCAATGTCTTTACCATATTTTCTGGCGAACGTTATAAATGTAGTATAGTGTCCAGCTTCGCTTACCATTAAATCGTAGTAGAATTTCGAAAGTTCTTCATCTTTAATGCGTTGCGATAATAGTTTAAAGCGCTCACAACTTCTTGCTTCTATCATTGCAGAAAACAATAAACGATCAACCATACTTTGTAAATGGTTTCCACCTTTGTTCATGAATTTATAAAGCTCATTTACATAGCTATCCTTTCTTTCTCTGCCTAAAGTATAACCTCGCTTTTTTATAATCTCATGAACCATTTGAAAATGCTCCAGTTCTTCTTTCGCCAATTCCAGTAAATCGGTCACTAAATCCTCATATTGTGAATTATGAGTTATTATTGTGATTGCATTTGTGCAAGCTTTTTGTTCGCACCACGCGTGGTCTGTAAGAATTTCTTCAATGTTTTCTTCTGCAATGGTTGCCCAACGAGGATCGGTTTCTAATTTAAGGTGAAGCATTTTTGAATTAATGAGAATAAATTAATAATGAATAATTCTAATGAATTGTAAATATAATGATTGATTATTAAATGTTAAGTCTTCAACTTCGTTCTAACTTATATAATTCCAAATATTCTTGTATTTACTAAGCTCACGATACGTGTTTAATATCATTTTGTGGTCTGGTAGCGATAGTGATGGGTCTAAATTTAAAACGCGTCTTGCATAAAACCGGGAACTCTGTAAAATATCCTTATCCTTAACTATGTCTGCGATTTTTAGATTAAGTACACCACTTTGTTGCGTCCCCATCACATCTCCTGGACCTCTTAATTTTAAGTCCACTTCTGCAATTTCAAATCCGTCACTGGTTCTCGTCATTGTCTCTAATCTTACTTTGCTGTCCTGCGTCAATTTATGGCTCGTCATAAGAATACAATAGCTTTGCTCTGCGCCTCGACCAACCCGACCTCTTAATTGGTGCAATTGCGACAGGCCAAAACGTTCAGCGCTTTCAATAATCATAACAGACGCATTTGGCACATTTACTCCAACTTCAATCACTGTGGTGGCTACCATTATTTGGGTTTCTCCTTTGACAAAACGCTGCATTTCAAAATCCTTATCTACAGGTTTCATTTTGCCATGAACTATCGAGATTTGGTATTTGGGCTGCGGAAATTCTCTAACAATACTTTCATAGCCATCCATTAGATCTTTATAATCCATATGCTCACTTTCTTGAATTAAGGGGTAAACAATATAAATCTGTCTGCCTTTTTCAATTTCATCTCGCATAAATCGCATTACTTTAAGTCGATTTTTATCGTAGCGATGAACCGTTTTTATGGCTTGTCTTCCTGGTGGTAATTCATCGATAACTGAGATGTCTAAATCGCCATAAACAGACATTGCTAAAGTACGCGGAATTGGAGTAGCGGTCATCACCAAAATATGTGGTGGAAAATCATTTTTTTTCCATAATTTAGAACGTTGTGCAACTCCAAATCGATGTTGTTCATCTATAATTGCAAGGCCTAAATTTTTAAATTTCACCTTGTCTTCAAGTAGTGCATGAGTGCCAATTAAGATCTGTAAATCACCATTTTCGAGAGATTCATGAATTTTTTTTCTTTCTGAAGTTTTACTTGAACCAGTAAGTAGTTTTATACTGATATTTAAATTGTTAGCTAATTCACTTAATCCTTGAAAGTGTTGGACTGACAAAATTTCAGTAGGCGCCATCAAACATGCTTGAAATCCGTTGTCAAGTGCCATGAGCATTGACATGAACGCAACTATAGTCTTTCCAGAACCTACATCACCTTGTAAAAGCCGATTCATCTGCGCATTACTACCTAAGTCCTGTCTAATTTCTTTGATAACTCGCTTTTGTGCGTTCGTTAAATCGAAGGGTAAATGGTCTTTGTAAAAGGAATTAAAATAATCGCCAACAGATGAAAAAGGAAAGCCTTTGATTTTTGATTTATGAATGAGATTTTTTAAAATCAACTGCAATTGGATATAGAATAATTCTTCGAATTTCAACCTAAATTCTGCTCTTGCTAAAAGGGTATTATCTTTAGGGAAATGCACGTTAAAAAGGGCGTCGCTTTTTGATAATAGTTTAAGTTCAGAACATATGTTTTCAGGAAGTGTTTCTGCAAAACGTCCGTTGGTTTCTATAAACAGACTTTGCATGATTTTGTTCATCACTTTATTGGTGACGCCTTTGTTTGATAATTTTTCGGTTGAGGGATATACAGCTTGCATTGTTGAGCGTAAATGCTGTTCGTGCTCTTTTAAAAGTTCAAATTCGGGATGTGGCATGCTAAAGGCACCATTGAACCAGTTTACTTTTCCGAAGATCACATAATCCACATTTGGCTTCAGGCTCTCGCGAATCCATTTTTGACCACGAAACCAAACGAGTTCCATGCGTCCTGTATCGTCTTGAAAACTGGCAACCAAACGTTTGCCTCTTTTCTGTGCAATTTCTTTAAAGCCAGTGATTTTTCCAACGATTTGAACCTCTGCACTGTTTCGTTGCAATTCGCTGATTTTGTAATACTTAGTACGATCTAAATAGCGATTAGGGAACAAGTTGATCAAATCCTGATACGTATGAATTCCCAGCTCGCTACGCAGTAAATCTGCACGATTGGGCCCAACGCCTTTGAGGTAATCTATAGGAGTTTGAAGTTTAGAACTCATAGTTGCGAATTTACCCAATTCCTTTGAAAAAAGGAATCTCTTTATGAATGGAAATCAATTTAAAATTCAATAGATTTGGGTAATCTGAGATGTAATTGAGATCAAAGCGATCAATCTCATCGATTTCTGCTTTATTAGTCTTAGCAAAAACCGTATTTTGGTCTCATCTTTGATAAATCCTACGCATGAAACTACTTTTTCAATTTATAATCGTTTTGTTTTTCTTCGGAAATGTAACCGCTCAACAAACTGGTGATGTAGATTTTAAGAAGATAGAAGCTAATTTAAATGTTTCTACATATTCAAAGCAAGTTGACGGAATGTATTTTGTTGAATTTGAAATCCTTAAAGATGTTGATTCTATTTATTTGGATGCAAAAAACATAAAGTTGAAATCTGAAGTTTGGGAGGATTCTGGCATCAAGCCTGAGTTTAATAACAATCCATTAGAGCGCACTATAGCATCAAAAGTAAGTGATGGGAAAATTGTTTTTTTTGATAAATTCAAAGCTGGAAAAAAATTTAGATTTGGTTTTAGATACGAGTCAATACCTAAAAAAGCAATGTATTTCGTAGATGACCAAATCTGGACCCAAGGTCAAGGAAAGTACACGAGTAATTGGCTTCCAAGTATTGACGATGTTAACGATAAAATAGAATTTGACTTATCTATAACTTATGAAAACGGTTATGAAGTTTTAGCTAACGGTAAACTCATTAATAGAGACATAGGAGAGGAATTTACTAAATGGCACTACGACATGCAAAACCCAATGTCAAGCTACTTAGTTGCGCTGGCCATTGGTAAATACAACAAAAAAACAGAAACCTCCAAGAGCGGAATCCCTTTAGAATACTACTATTATCCGGAAGACTCTTTAAAAGTAGAGCCAACGTATCGTTACATAAAGCAAATGTTTGATTTCTTGGAAGAAGAAATCGGTTTTGCATATCCTTGGCTAAATTACAAGCAAGTTCCCGTAAAAGACTTTTTGTATTCTGGGATGGAAAACACCAGTCTCACAATTTTTTCAGATGGATTTGTGGTAGACTCGATTGGCTATAACGATAAAAATTACATTACTGTCAATGCTCACGAGCTGGCGCACCAATGGTTTGGTGATTTGGTAACTGCTACTTCTGGCGCGCATCACTGGCTTCAAGAGGGTTTTGCTACGTATTACGCACTCTTGGCAGAGCGTGATATTTTTGGTGAAGATCATTATTATTGGCAACTTTTTGAGAATGCTCAAGAATTGATCGCTCAAGAAGAAGCGGGTCAAAGCACATCACTTTTAGATCCCAAATCGAGCAGTACCACATTCTATAAAAAAGGAGCTTGGGCTCTGCATGTTTTGCGAGAGCAGGTTGGTGACAGTGCTTTTAAAGATGCTGTAAAGGTGTATTTGAATACGCATCAATTCGGAAATGTAAAAACAAGCGATTTTATTTCCGAAGTAGAAAAAACGAGCCAGCAAGATCTTTCTGAATTTGTGGATGTATGGTTGACTAGTGTTGAGCTCCCGGAAGATGCTATCGTAAAAAGCCTTAAAAAATCTGAGTTTATGCGAGAGTACTTAAGTATTGATTGTACTGAATATTCTCAAAAATGCAAGGACTATTTGGTTTCTAATATTTCCGATAAGGCAAAAATAAAAGTAGTAAGCCAGATCTCAAAACATATCGAAGCTGAGGCTTTTAGAAATAATTTACAGGTAAGACAGGCGATTGCTCAATATGTGAGTGAGATTCCGAAGGAAATAAAACAAGAATATGAGTCACTCTTAAACGATAAATCCTATGTCACAATTGAGGCTGCTTTGTATAATTTATGGGTTAATTTTCCGCAGGAACGCATTAAGTACTTGCAGAAAACCAAAGATATTAAAGGTTTTAGTGATTATAATGTAAGGTTGCTTTGGTTAGTCCTTAATTTAAACACGATTGAATTTGAGCCTGAAAAAAAACAGGATATTTTAAACGAGCTGATTGGTTATAGCTTGCCTGAGCATCATTTTGAATTGCGAATGAATGCATTTAACTATTTAAAGCTCATTGGTGGGTTTGATGAAAAAGCGATCAAAAGCTTGCTACAGGCGACCAAACATCATAATTGGCGGTTTTCTAAATTCGCAAAAGAGTTATTGTCGCAATTGGAAAACGAAGACGCTTACAAGCAATTGATTGATAAACTAAAAAACGAGCAAGATTGAGAGCATTGGTGATTTCTGGAGGCGGAAGTAAAGGCGCGTTCGCGGGAGGTGTTGCGCAATATCTTATAGAGGAAGAAGGTCGAGAATATGATATGTTTTTGGGGACGTCAACGGGTAGTTTGCTCATAAACCACTTGGCTTTAGGTGATATTGGTAAGTTGTATAATGTGTTTACCAATGTGCAGCAACATGATATTTTTAGCATAAGCCCTTTTGTGCAACGTAAAAAAGGAGATCGAGAATATGTATCTATTGATTTTATAAATTCTCTATGGCAGTTCATGAGGCGCAAGCGAACGTTTGGAGAGAGTAAAGCGCTTAAGCGACACATAATACGGAATTTCACAAAAGAGGAATATTTAAAAATCAAGGAAACAAAAGAAGATGTTGTTGTGACTGTTTCTAATCTGTCCATGAACAGGGTAGAGTACAAGTCTATCAAAGATTATTCTTATGAGGAATTTTGTAATTGGATTTGGATCTCATGTAATTATATACCGTTCATGTCTTTGGTGAAAGTTAATGGCTATGAATATGCAGATGGTGGATTGGGTTGCGTCATCCCAATCAGGGAAGCTATTTTAAGAGGTGCTACGGAAGTTGATGCCATCATTTTAGAGGCAGAGCAAATGGAGCGCTCTAAAGTTCTAGGGAAAAACCCATTTTCTTTGATGCTTAATTTATTTGGTCACCTTTTGGATCAAGTAGAAAAAAGCGATATTGTTATTGGCAAGCTTGCTGCCAAAAACAGAGGCGTAAAACTCAATTTATATTACACGCCAGTTAGTTTGACCGAAAATTCTTTGATCTTTAGTAAGCGTTTAATGACAAAATGGTGGGAGCAAGGTTATGATTATGCTAAAAACAGACACGACGATAGTAATCGTATTGCTTAAAACTACCAAATTTCAGAAACTTCTTCCCTTATGAATGAAAGCGCTGCGTCACTTGGCGCTCTTTTGTCCATCATATCTGTGATGATGACTTCACGAAGTTTGTCTGCATTATCAACTTTATCAGATAATGTTGCCTTTCTTATCATTTGAATGGTTGCATTTTTTGCGGTAGAAGTAATGCTCCAGCACTTATCTGTAACATAAATTTGCTGCGCTAAATTATGATCAAATTCTTGTTCAATATTAGCTATAAGTAAAGCTTCGTAATCTTCTTTATTTGAGGAATTTGGAGTAACTCTTATTAGTAATTTTGATGGCTTTATTCTTTCTAAAAAAAGAGAGATGCGTTCGTAGGCTTGAAGTCGCATTGGTAGACTGTCCTTTTGTAAATCTTTGCGTATTAAATAGTCTCTTCTGTTGGTTTCATTTTCTACAAATTCACGAAAAAATAAATAAGCAATTGCTCCAGTGATTAAAGCTGGAATGATAAACATAAGTAGATTAATTAATTGTTGTTCCATAATGGCAATGATTGTTTTAAATTATAAAATTAGTAATTTAAGATTGTTGTCTCATGTTTTTTCCGCCTAAATATTGACAGTCTTTTAAATCTCTCATAGAGGTAAAAGGTACTGGTGTTTTATCGTATTGATAAGTCATACTCAATTCAGACGACAAATTGTGGTCGTCAACATTAACCTCTATATCTGTCATTTCGAATTGGCAAGGATGTTCGTAACCCGCAGCATGTGTGATTTCAATGAACTCTTTTTTAAAGGTATTGAAGTATTGGGCCAAACGTTCAGATTTTAAAGGAACATCGATACCGCGTTGCAACCATTTGCTTTGAGTAGCAACACCACTAGGGCAACGATTTGTATGGCAAACCTTAGCTTGAATACATCCAATACTCATCATTGCCTCTCTAGCCACGTTTATAACATCAACACCCATTGCAAATGCCATTGCAGCTTTGCCAGGAAACCCAAGTTTGCCACTCCCAATAAAAACGACTTGTTTTTCTAGTCCTTTTCTTTTAAATAGTTTGTACAAATCCCCAAAACCGTAAACCCAAGGTAGAGACACGTGGTCTGCAAAACTTGGTGGAGCAGCACCAGTGCCACCTTCACCGCCATCTACAGTAATAAAATCTGGACCTTTACCAGTTTTGACCATAATGTCAGTTAGTTCTTCCCATTGACCCAGTTTGCCAATAGCAGCTTTAATGCCAACTGGTAAGCCCGTTTCTTCTGCGATAGCTTCAATAAAATCAACCATTTCTGGTATAGTATTAAAAGCCTTGTGATTTGGAGGTGATAATACGTCTTTGCCAACTTCAACACCTCGAATTTCTGCGATTTCCTCTGAAATTTTTGCTCCCGGTAACACACCTCCTTTGCCTGGTTTAGCGCCTTGGGAAAGTTTTAGTTCTATGGCTCTTATAAAAGGATTTTCCTCAACAAGTTTTTTCATTTTCTCCATTGAGAATCCGCCATCTTCTGTGCGCACGCCAAAGTATCCTGTTCCGAAGTGAAACACAACATCTCCACCGTTGCTGTGGTATGGTGACAATCCACCTTCACCAGTGTTATGGTAAGCTCCAGCGATTTTACATCCTTTATTTAGTGAGTCAATTGCCCTTGCTGATAGTGAACCAAAACTCATTGCAGACACATTTATAATAGATGCTGGTCGAAATGGTTTTCTTCGTTTGTTATGAAGACCTATCACTTTTGCGCATGGCAAAAAATGTTTGTCCTTTGCATTTACGTGATCGTCATCAACTTTAAAAGGAATCATCGCATTATTGATAAATATATGCTGGTGCGCATAAATATCTCGGTCTGTACCAAAGCCTTCGTAGTTGTTCTCGCTTTTTGCAGAGGCATAAACCCATCCTCTTTCTATGCGGTTGAAAGGAAGTTCTTCCCTGTTGTTTGCTATAAAATATTGACGAATTTCTGGACCGATACTTTCAAACCAATATCGTAAGTGGCCTACAACAGGAAAATTATGGCTTATGGTGTGTCTTCTTTGTGAAATATCGCGAATGGCAACTATCGCAAGTACGATAATGATCCACATCCACCATGAGATGCTTGAAATAAAGTCAATAAAAGTGTCCATGAAGTTAATTTGAAACGTAAAGATATTTAATTTTTGCATTACAAAAGTATCAAATACTTATCTTTATAATATGGGAGTAATTACAAAAAAAACAGGTGTTATTTTTATCGTGACTTTTGCGGTTGCCTTAATTATATTTTTTAGTCTAAAATTCTATGCAGAATCTAAATTTAAGGACTATGTTGCCAATTTACCAGAGCAAATGGATTTTCAATATGAAGATGTGGATATTGACATTCTCTCCGGGAATTTAACCCTTAAAAAGCCATCGCTAAACATTAAAGGTCAAGTAACCAATGAGGTTATTGCTAAAATAAATCTCGATAATTTTGAATTGAAGAATTTAGGTTATTGGGATTTTTATAAAAATGACGCTGTAAATATTGAGCTTGTCAACATTTCTAAGCCCAAAATCACTTATTACCACAACAAAAATGTTGAAAAACAAAGTTATAGCGATAATTTAAATGGAGGTTCTAAAAAGACATTTCAGGTTGGAACATTTAAAATTGAGAACGCTGATATTGAGGTTTTTGATGTAGATACAGATTCCCTATTGTTTTCTTCGGAAAATATAGACATCCAATTATCGTCTATTACATCAAAATCATCTAAAACTTCCAAGCTTCCATTTTCATTCGGGGAATTTTTCATAAACTCAAAAAATCTTGAATATCAAGTTGGTGACTTTGAGAATCTCACTTTAGAATCGATGTCAATTACACCAGAGACATCTAAACTTTCTAACCTAAAACTACGAACAAAATATTCCGAAAGGGAATTGTCAAGTATTATAAAAACCGAAAGAGATCATTATGATTTGAGTATTGTTTCCGTAGAAATATTAAATCAAAAATTAACGTTTGACAAAGATTCTATTACAGTTTTCAAAGCCAATGAAATCATTATAAACACTCCTGAAATTGATATTTACAGGGATAAATTAGTAGCCGATGATTTGACACATAAATCAATGTATAGCAAAATGTTAAGGGATCTTAACTTTAGTTTAGATTTAAATAAAATAATTATAAATAAAGGACGTATTATTTATGAGGAAAAAGTTAAGAAAGACAATCAAGCTGGTAAATTAGAATTTTTAAATCTAGATGCAACTATAGCAAATGTTTCTAATTTAAAATCATCAACGCAACCAGTAAAAATTGATATTTCATCCACTTTTATGGAAGATACACCTCTTGAAGTGGATTGGAGTTTTGATGTAAACGACGTTAACGATGGCTTTATTTTTAAAGCAGATTTAGGTCTTTTAGAAGCAAAAGATTTAAATCAGTTTATGCAACCTAATTTAAATATCAAATTAGAAGGAGCTTTGATTAAAACCTATTTTACGATTGATGGCAATGCCAATACATCCAGAGTAGATCTAAAGACCGATTACGACCAATTTGATGTTGTGATTCTCCAGGATGACGGTAAAGAGAAAAACAAATTCTTATCTGGTTTAGTCAATTTGTTTATATCAAAAGACAGTAAAAACAGTACAGACAATTTCCGCGAAAGCGATACCAAAACAGTAGATCGCGATAAGACGAAATCTATTTTTAATTTTGTTTGGAAAAACGCCCAATCTGGCCTATTATCTGCGATGGCTGGCGATGGCAAAAAAGACAACTAAAATTTACTTGTTCAAATAATCTAATGTTAGTTGTGTAAATGCTTTGACGCCAAGCAACATCCCACTTTCATCAATCATAAAATCTGGTGTATGGTGAGGAAATGCACCTTTGGATTCTTCGGTTGGATTCATGCCTCCCAAAAAGAAATATAAACCAGGAACCACTTCTTGAAAGTAAGAAAAATCTTCTCCGCCAGTGGTGGCTTTTACTATTTGAACATTTTGAGTACCTGCGACTTCTTGCAAAGATGGGAGCATTTGGTCAACCAAATCAGGATCATTATAAGTGATAGAAGTTTGGTTTCTAAAAGATATAGTGGCTTCTCCACCATAAGCTTTAGCAATTGTTTCTGTCATTTCTTTCATACGACGCTCAATCATTTCGCGCATTGCAGGATCGAGTGTTCTAACAGTGCCAATGAGTTCTGCTGTTTCTGGGATGATATTAAAACGTGTTCCTGCTGTAATTTTGCCTACAGTAATTACTGCAGCTTCATCTGTTAATTTAGCCTCTCTACTTATAATAGTTTGTAAACCATCAATAATTTTTGCTGAAATCAAAATTGGATCAACTCCAGACCAAGGCTGTGAACCATGGGTTTGTTTCCCTTTGACGTTGATAACAAAACGTTCTACGGAAGCCATAATGCCACCTTTTTTATATTTCAAAACGCCAACAGGAGTTCCTGCATTGATATGCAGACCAAAAATAACATCCACCTTTGGATTTTCTAAAACTCCTTCTTTGATCATTAGTGCTGCACCTCCTTCTTCTCCAGGTGGTGGCCCTTCTTCTGCAGGTTGAAAGATAAATTTGACTGTTCCTTTTATTTTGTCTTTGTGTTTTGATAATACTTCTGCAACTCCCATTAAAATGGCTGTATGTGTGTCATGCCCACAAGCGTGCATCACGCCAGTTTTTGTTCCTAAAAATTCGGTTTCTACTGTACTTTTAAAAGGTAAGTCATTACGTTCTGTTACTGGAAGTGCGTCGATATCTGCTCGAAGTGCAACGACTTTACCTGGTTGGTCTCCTTTTAAAATGCCAACAACACCTGTTATAGCGATTCCTGTTTCAACTTCTAATCCCAAAGATTTTAGATGTGCTGCAATTTTTTCAGCAGTTTTAAACTCTTGATTGGATAGCTCTGGATTTTGATGAAAATCGCGACGCCACTCAATCACTTTAGATTCGATATCTATGATGTCTTTTTCAATATTGTTTTGTGAGAATATTGCTAAACTTCCGAAGAAAAAACACAACGTAACAATTACTTTCATGGTTTAAAATTTATTGATGAGCTTAAAGGTATTCAAAATATGTGAAACTAAAATCTTAGCCTTGATTGTTTATAATTATTCATAAAATCGTTTACTAAAAACGAGGCTTTTGGTTAATTTCACGTTTTAAAAAAAATTAGAATTGGAGAAATATTTAAGTCAGTTAAACGAAGCACAGTATGAGCCAACGGTTCAAATAGATGGACCAATGATTATCATTGCTGGTGCAGGATCTGGAAAAACTAGAGTACTCACATATCGCATTGCTTATTTGATGAGTAAAGGCGTGGACTCGTTTAATATTTTGGCGTTGACATTTACAAATAAAGCTGCCAAAGAAATGAAGGGCAGAATTGCAGATATTGTTGGGGATGGCGAAGCGAAAAATCTGTGGATGGGAACATTTCACTCTGTTTTTGCTAGAATATTGCGCTTTGAAGGGCATCATTTAGGTTTTCCGAGCAATTTTACCATTTACGATACTCAGGATTCCCAAAAACTATTGGGCTCTATTATTAAAGAGATGGGATTGGACAAGGATATTTATAAAACGAAACAAGTTTACAGTCGTATTTCTTCATATAAAAATAACCTCATTACAGTAAAAGCATATTTTAAAAATCCGGAATTGATAGAAGCAGATACAGCTGCAAGACGTCCTAGAATGGGAGAAATCTACAAGAATTATGTAGATCGGTGCTTTAAAGCAGGCGCGATGGATTTTGATGATTTGTTGTTGAGAACCAATGAGTTATTGACGCGATTTCCTAACGTTTTGGCGCAATATCAAAACAAGTTTAGATACATTTTGGTAGATGAGTACCAAGATACGAACCACTCCCAATATTTGATTGTTAGAGCGTTGTCTGATCGTTTTCAAAATATCTGCGTCGTTGGTGATGATGCGCAGAGTATTTATGCGTTTCGTGGTGCTAACATCAATAACATCTTAAACTTCCAAAAAGATTATGATGATGTCAAGGTGTATCGTTTAGAGCAAAATTACCGCTCGACCAAAAATATTGTAGGTGCAGCCAATTCTGTTATAGAACATAATAAAACGAAGCTCGATAAAGTCGTTTGGACTGCAAATGTAGAAGGTGAAAAAGTAAAAGTTCATCGCTCGCTTACTGATGGTGACGAAGGTAGATACGTTGCAAGTACCATTTGGGAAAACAAGATGAATAATCAACTTCCCAATAGTGATTTTGCTGTTTTATATAGAACCAATGCGCAATCCAGGGCTATTGAAGACGCACTTCGCAAACGAGATATCCCTTATCGTATTTATGGCGGACTGTCATTTTACCAACGCAAAGAGATCAAGGATGTAACTGCTTATTTGAGACTTATATTGAATCCTGCGGATGAGGAAGCGCTTAAACGCGTGATCAATTATCCTGCGAGAGGCATTGGCCAAACAACGGTTGATCGTTTGGTGGTTGCTGCAAATGGCTTCGGAAAATCGATTTTTGAAGTTCTTCAACATATTGATGAAATAGATATCAATATTAACAAAGGCACCAAAAATAAGCTGAAAGATTTTGTCACGCTCATTGAAAGTTACCAGGTGATGAACCAAACCGCAAATGCGTTTGAGTTGACTGAGCACGTGACCAAAACCAGCGGACTGATAAAGGAAGTCAACAAAGATGGTACACCAGAAGGTCAAGTAAGATTAGAAAACGTTGAGGAACTGTTAAACGGTATTAAGGATTTTGTTGAAGGTCAAATCGAAATTGCAGATGCAGGAGATTCTCTCGCAGAATTTCTTGAAGACGTTGCGCTCGCTACCGATCTAGATAGTGATAAAGGCGACCCTAACCACGTCGCAATGATGACCATTCACTTGGCAAAAGGTCTTGAATTTCCTTACGTATTCATCGTTGGTATGGAGGAGGATTTATTTCCAAGTGCCATGAGTATGAATACAAGAAGTGAGTTGGAGGAGGAGCGACGCTTATTTTACGTGGCGTTGACAAGAGCTGAAAAACAAGCGTATTTGACATACACCTTGTCGCGTTACCGCTGGGGAAAATTGATTGATGCAGAGCCTAGCAGATTCATAGAAGAGATCGATGACCAGTTTGTTGATATTATAACACCAATAAATGATCCTCGCCAAAACCCAATGTTGAGTGCAGATATTTTTGGAGATGTTGAGCCAAATCAAATTAGGTTTAAGAAACCAATAAGGAGAAAATCGGAAACGAAGGCACCTCCAAAATTTGTAGCACCTAAAAATTTAAAGCCTGTTTCTAAATCCAGCGCACCAGATAAAGCCAATCTTTTTGATGGTAATTTAGTCGTTGGTAACTTTGTTGAGCATAGTCGCTTCGGAAAAGGAGAAGTTCTAAAAATAGAAGGAAAGGGTGCAGATGTTAAGGCTGAAATTAATTTTGAAATTGGAGGCGTTAAGAAGTTGTTGCTAAGGTTTGCTAAATTGGATGTGCTTGGCTAAAATGCTTTCTTCGGAAATTTTATTCTTGGGAAGACCCAAACTTTCTAAGTTTAAAAATCAATGATTTTAATCCTTAAAATCTCCGAAGAGAAAATTATTCTAAATGCGTTTGTGTAAATGCTTTTAGCTTCGCCCAAGTGTCTAATAATTCTAGCCCGACCCAACCGTGTCCTGCATTTGGATAGAGTGTAAACTGGTGTGTCACTCCTAAATTAGATAATTTAGCTTCCATCTCAACGCCTTGACTTGTTGGTATTAACGGGTCTTGGCCACCGTAAAATAAAATGGTTGGAGGGGATGAAGCGTCGACTTGGTGATACGGACTGATTTCTTCTAAAAATGCTGTAGAGGTATCAATTCCGAAGGTATTAATAATTTCAATTAGAAAAGGATTCTCACTTTCTGTATATGCTGGATCTGTAAAATTCGCTGGTCCGACTATACTTGAGACCATTTTGATGTCGTCATCAGTATCATACGCATAACTCCAAAGCATAGATAAGTGCGCTCCAGCGCTTGTGCCAATAAAACCGATATCATTAGAGATCACGTATTCGTTTTGATACGCTTTTAAAAAATTGACTACGGTAGTAATATCATCTATTTGCATAGGAAATGGCGGATTATCTTGATCTGCAAGTCTGTAGTTGATATTTACAATAGCGAGATTTGGTAAATCCTGGCGAATAAGGTCTTTAATTGGATTCATATCTGCTTTGTCACCAGTGGTCCATCCGCCTCCATGAACTAAAATCATGACTTTGGTTTCTGTGGTTCTATTTGCTGGTAAATAGATGTCGAAGACTTGATCGTTATCATTTCCGTAGGACACATTTAGCTCTTGACGAAATTCTAAATTTGAATTTTCTCCTGGATCATTCCCGATTGAGCTATCATCTGATGAGCAGGATAAGCTGCTGATTGTCACAAAAAGCAACAACAATGAAAATTTAATTGTTTTCATAATAAAATAATTAATTACTTTGTAAACGTATTTCTAAGATACATATTATGGCTGAACTGATAAGAATTTATGAGGAAAATCCTAATCCTAAAGAAATTAGGAAGGTAATTGATGTGCTTAAAAAAGGCGGATTAATAATTTATCCCACAGATACTGTTTATGGTTTAGGGTGTGACATCACTAATATCAAGGCTTTAGAAAAGATTGCAAGAATTAAGGGTGTTAAACTTGAAAAGTCAAATTTCTCATTTATTTGTGAAGATTTGAGCAACCTAAGTGATTATGTAAAGCAAATTGATACGTCAACATTTAAAATTTTAAAACGTGCACTTCCTGGACCTTACACATTTATTTTACCAGGTTCTAATAATTTACCACATCCGTTTAAAAAACGTAAAACTGTTGGAATACGTGTTCCTAAAAATAACATTGCTCTAGAGATTGTAAGACAGCTTGGCAATCCAATTGTATCTACTTCTATTCGTGATGAAGATTATGTGATAGAATATACTACAGATCCTGAGTTAATTCTTGAAAAATGGGACATCCTTGTTGATTTGGTGATTGATGGAGGTTATGGTGATAATGAAGCATCCACTATAATTGACTTATCAGAATCTGAACCTTTGATAGTGAGGGAAGGTAAGGGGAGTTTGGAGATCTTTTAGGAATTAGTAAAAAGCAAAAGCAAAAAGCAAAAAAGCCCAATCTTTCGATTGGGCTTTCTTTATTTTTATGTCTTCAGGATTAATTTCCTTCAGTCATTGTTTTCATTTCTTGTTCTACCATTTCATAGAATTGATCTATCTTAGGTAATACAACGATACGAGTACGTCTGTTTTTTGCTTTGTTTTCCGCAGTATCATTCTCTACTAATGGTACGTAATAACTACGACCAGCAGCGATTAACTGTTGTGGGTTTACTTCCAGTTCTTCTAAAACTCTTACAACAGACGTTGCACGTTTTACACTTAAATCCCAGTTATCAACTAACACTCCTTTTGAGTAAGGTACATTATCTGTATGAGATTCTACCATAGCTTCAAAGTTAGGTTTGCTATTAATTACCTTAGCAACTTTAGCTAATACATCTTTAGCCTTGTTGGTTACATTATAGCTACCAGATTGGAATAATAATTTATCTGCAATAGATATAAAAACAACACCTTTTTCAACATTTACCTCAATATCTGGATCATTGATACCAACAGCCTTTTTAAGACTAGTTACAATTGCTAACGTTACACTATCTTTTCTTGTTAACGCATCTTGTAATCTTGTGATTTTAAGATCTTTTTCTTTTAAGCTCTCCAAAGATTTCTCCAAGTTCTCTGCTCCTTTTTGAGTCAAAGTTGTTAAATTACCTTTAGTATTGATCAAATCTTGATTAGTTTTACGCATATCTTCAAGTTGATCTTTCATAGTTTCCACTCTTGCCATTGCAGCCGACTTGTCAGACAAACAGCTATTTAATTTTACGGTAGCAGAATTTAATAGGTCTTGCGTTTCTTTTTGTTTTTGTTCTAGTGCCATAAATTCCTTCTTAGACACACATGAAGTCAAAATCAACATTCCAGCAACACTTAATAGCATTAATTTTCTCATAATTGTTTTTAAAAAATTAGTTATAAATTTTTTTTGTTCGATTGTTAGAACGTACCAAAATTAGATAAAAGAAGAATTGATATTAATGTATTTAACTAAAATTTTAACACATTTACTAACAATTAGTAGTAATAACGCTTTTTAACGAAATATGACCACACGATTGACTTGGTTTTGAAGTAGTTTTTTCTCTTCGGAAGTTTTTTGCGCTCACTCAAAAGTCTAGGCAAGTGCCAGTAAAAACTGAAATGAGCCCTTAATATCGCCACAAAATGAGCAAACTTTAAACGCAGCAGAAATCTCAAACCTGCAATCCCATCTAGTGTCAACCTGGTGAAAATGATTCCGAAGAGAACACCTTCTGCATTTTTGGTCAACGTAAATAGACTATTTCTAAAATTGAGATATGTTTTTTTAGGATTTACAGTATTTAACGTCGCGCCACCTACATGATATACTGTGGACGCACCAATATATTTCGCTTTAAATCCAGCATTAAAAGCTCTCCAGCACAAATCGATTTCCTCATAGTGTGCAAAATAGCTCTCATCAAATCCTCCCAAAATTTCAAAAATCGACTTTCTAATAAAAAAGCAGGCACCAGAAGTCCAGAAAATCTCAAGGTCATTATCATATTGGTGGTCATCTTTTTCTATCGTGTCAAAGATGCGACCTCTGCAATAGGCATAACCGTATTGATCAATAAATCCGCCAGCAGCTCCAGCATATTCAAAAAATGTCCTGTTTTTATAATCTAATATTTTAGGTTGTATGATAGCAGTACTGTCATTGATTTCAAACTCCGATATTATGGGATTGAGCCAATTTGGTGTGACTTCAACATCACTGTTTAAAAGGCAAAATACATCTGCATCAACTTGTTGTAGCGCATCGTTATAACCTTTCGCGTAACCACCATTGGTAGCGTTCTCGATAATTTTTACCTTCGGAAATTTGAGTTTTATAAATGCTACGGAATCATCTGTAGATGCATTATCAGCAACATAAACCTCAGCACTTTCAGAATACTGCGTGACCGATGGTAAGAATTTTTCTAGTAATTCCTTCCCGTTCCAGTTGAGTATGACGATTGCTACTTTCAGTATTGAATATATTTGTTTGCGATTTTAATTTGTGGATTTAATATAGCTAGGGATATCCTTCAAAAACTCATAACGCTCATTCTCAAAATCCATCCTACAATAATAATGATTAATTCCGTTAGTGACCATTAAATAGGTTGCGTTTAGTGATAGGTTGTAGCGTGCAATTTGGTCAAAAGTGGTCTGGTCTATTTTTATATTATGGGATTTGCACTCTACAATGAGGTGGATGCTCCCATCTGTATTGAAAATCACGATGTCGTATCGTTTTGATAACCCGTTGACCTTTAACTCTTTTTCTACATTAATCAACGATTGAGGATAGTTTTTATGCTGAATTAAATACTGAACGCAGTGTTGACGCACCCATTCTTCGGGTTGCAAAACGATGAATTTTTTGCGAATCCCATCAAAAATAGAAACTTTATTTTCGTTACTTTTGAAACGGAATTCATACTTCGGAAAATTTAATTCTTGCATTAAGATGTATTCAGATTTTCTTCAAAGTTACTCCACTCTAAACGAAATCCAAAAGTGCTATTTATTTTTTTGGAATTCGGGATTTAATAATTTGGAATTTTTCAGCAATTGGAAGACGTTAAAAAGATAGTATCAGATTTAAAAAGAGGAGATATAAAGCCTATTTACTTCCTTATGGGTGAGGAGCCTTATTACATTGATGCCATATCCAGTTATATTGAAAAAAATGTACTTTCTGAAGAAGAAAAGGGATTTAACCAAATGGTGCTTTATGGTCGTGATATTTCGGTAGATGACATTGTCTCAAATGCCAAGAGATATCCTATGATGGCTGAGAGACAGGTAGTGATTATAAAAGAGTCCCAGGATTTATCAAGAACTATAGAAAAGCTTGCAGCCTATGCTGCTAATCCACAACCCACAACACTTCTGGTTGTTAATTATAAATACAAGAAAATTGACAAACGAAAAGCGCTCTTTAAGGCTATAAAGAAAAGTGGAGGCGTAGTTTTTGAAAGTAAAAAGTTATATGAGAATCAAGTGTCAGACTGGATACGTCGAGTGCTTTCTGGACAAAATTATACGATTTCCCCAAAAGCTTCTCAAATGCTAGTTGAATTCTTGGGAACAGATTTGGGCAAGATCAATAATGAACTTGAAAAATTAAAGATCGTTTTGCCAGAAGGCACGCAAATTTCCGCAGAACATATTGAAGAGCATATTGGGATTAGTAAAGATTATAACAATTTTGAACTGCGTAAAGCTATTGGTGCATTGGACAAGGTAAAAGCATTTAAGATTGTAAATTATTTTGGTGATAATCCAAAGGATAACCCAATGGTTGTAACGGTTTCTTTATTGTTTAGTTTCTTTTCCCAGCTTTTACATTATCATGGACTCAATGATAAAAATCCACGAAACGTGGCTTCTTCACTTAAAATAAATCCATATTTCGTTAATGAATATGTATCTGCAGCGCGAAATTTTCCGATGCGAAAAGTTAGTGAAGTGGTCTCGACACTTCGAGAATTTGATGTTAGGGGAAAGGGCGTAAATTCAAATGCTGTACCTCAAGGCGACTTATTAAAAGAATTAATGGTACGCATCTTTACATAAGCTTTAACACCTATTAACATAAAGTATTAAATCATCGTTAAACCCTGTAAAATATAGTGTTTTGGGCTTTTAATGTGTTATATTAAAGTAATCGAAATATTAACAACATAAAAACCAAAATAGAAAATGGAAAATTTAAATAAGAAAACAGTAGCAATATTAGCAACCAACGGATTTGAAGAAAGTGAACTTAGAGAGCCAATGAAGGCTCTTAAAGAAGCTGGAGCAGAGGTGCATATTATTTCCGAAGAATCAGGAAAGATTAAATCTTGGGCTGATGGAAATTGGGGTAAAGAATATGACGTTGATAAAACATTAGATCAAGTATCGCAGTTTGACTATAATGCTCTTGTATTACCAGGAGGAGTTATTAACCCAGATAAATTAAGACGAAATGAAAAAGCAGTAAGTTTTACGAGGTCATTTTTTGAAAATCATAAGCCAGTAGGTGCAATTTGTCATGCACCATGGTTATTGGTGGAAGCTGACGTATTAAAGGATAGAAATGTAACTTCTTTTAGTTCAATAAGAAAAGATATTGAAAATGCTGGAGCCAACTGGTTTGATAAAGAAGTAGTATGTGATCAGGGCTTGGTTACCAGTAGAAATCCAAATGATTTACCAGCATTTTGCTCTAAATTAGTAGAGGAAATTTATGAAGGTAAGCATAAAATGCAAACTGCCTAATTAAAATTAAAATGTAATTATGGGAAAACAAAAAAATCATGGTGCAAGCATTAAAAACGATGCTCAATATGAAGCCCTCAAAGACGAAGGTTATAGCAAAGAAAAAGCTGCTAGAATAGCTAACACTGAAAACTCTGGTAAAAAAGGAGGGAAAGCTAAACCTTATGAAGAACGAACCAAAGATGACTTGTATGATCAAGCAAAAAAGGTAGGTATAGATGGTAGAAGTAACATGAATAAAGAAGAGCTAATCAAAGCTCTGAGAAATAATTAAGTTTTCTATTTACATTTTGAAGCGCAATATCAATTATGTTGATATTGCGCTTTTTTTGTTTCTGATTATGTTGGAAAAGTACATAAATGACAATTTTCCTTTCAATTTTAATACGGTCAATAACGGTACAGAACACGTAATTACCGTTGTTTAATATTGTTGTCATTCCTAATAAAATCTTTATTAATTGAAATTAATTTGTTTCTGCAGTCATCTATGATTTTCTTTTGAAATTGATTAGTGAAATTAATGAAACCAAAGCCCAAACTCCTTCAAGTATAACAAATGGGTAATAAGTCATAAGTATAGAAGCTAAACAGGCCATACTTGCTCCAGCTAAATTGAGCAATATAAAACTGAGATCATTATTATTTATTTTTCCTATTACGTTGAGTATGTAAGCCAATAGAATTTGAAAAACGCCGATACAGCCAATCCAATCAATAGTGTTCATTTTTAGATATTTTATGCAATTAATTTTGTTTTATTAAATGACTGGAATTTTAATAAAGTAAGTAAATAAAATAAACCAACTCTGTGAATAAAACTTTCAGAACATACGTTTTATGGGCAGGACTTATTCGGTGGCCAATATGTTGCTTATAATTTCAATGAATTTTTCATTCCATTTTTTATAATCGTGTCCACCTTCAAATTCATGGATATCTGCAAATAAATCAAGTTTTTCGTATTTCGATTTTAAAAATTCCGCATCTTCTTTAAGAAAGGATGGTTCTTTGCTTCCATATTGCAAATATAATTTAGGATAATCTATATTCTTCTCCCAGGCACTCGATTGGACATCTCCACCAAACGTAGAAAAGCAAAGGTAGGTGCCAATCGTATTTGGATATTTATTTAATAAATATAAACCAAAGCCTGCTCCATTTGAAACACCATAAAAATATCTATCCTCTTTGGTTAGTTTCTGGTTAAATTTTTGCTCTACGGAAGACAATAATTCAGTATTAAAATATCGCATATGGTTGTCAAACCTGTTGGCTAATTCTGGATTATTGTTACCTTCAGAATATTGATCTACGTATTCAAAATATCTTAATGTTAAATACATAGTGTCTCCATTGCCCAAGGTACCACTACTGTCGGCAATTTTATTATTTGAATAACTTTTAATCAGTATTACGGGATCTATGATTTTATTGTTGATTAATGAGTCTAATGTTCTCTTGTAAAAACTGTTCTCTGTGATTTTGTTGCCATCTGTAGAGTATATGATCGGGTATGTTTTTGTGTCATCAAATCCTTTTGGTAAATAGACATTATGTTTTCGGTATTCGTCTAAATAGTCACTGTAAATTGAATCGGTAAAAAATTTAGATTCTGAATTTGAAGTTGATTTTTTTGATTGGCAAGACATTATTGATAAGGTTATAATTCCAATTATTACTATTCCTAATTTTTTTATCATAGATTATTATTGAATGCGGAAAGATATTTTGTATGATTTTTAGTCTATTATGTTATTATAAACTTTTGGCAAAAGGCGTTTTTTCTGAAGGCAGATTGAGATTAGCTAACATTTTTTTCAATTCTAAAAATGAATTTTTTTCAATCAACTGTGAATTAATTGTCAGTTTTTTTTGCTTCGAGTATAAGATGTAATCTCCCGCAAAGTGTTTGATATAATTGATATCGTCAAGTTTTATTTTATGATTTGATCCAATTATTCTTTTTTTTATAATAGTTCCGTTCTTTATAATTAAATATTGATTTGTCAAGTCATATAGATATTGTCCCAAAAAAAGAACTCCGAACAATAAATGTATAACATTTGGCCAACGGGAATTATCACGGTCTATAACACTATACAAACCAATCCCTATCCATACTATGGCGAAAATTAATGTGCTTATTAATCGTTTCTTCTTAAATTTTATTTTCATTTATCTATTTGGTTTTCATTATTAATTAAGTTTTCTGGATTACATAGTCTTAAACTTTATTTGATAACTGATTAAAGCCTGATATTTTCAGAAAAAAAATCAAATCTCTTCCAACTGCATATTATAGTCATACTGCAAATCTTCATGAAGGTTCAAAACCTTTTTGGTAATCGCTTCAATATTACGGTCATAAAGATTGGTTAGTGTTGTATTTCGGTTAATAGACGGTTTCATGTTCTTTAGCTTTTTGCAAAAGTAGAGTAGCAGTTCAACTTCGGTTTCCTTATTGAGTGAATAACGTATGTATTTTTTAGTGTTCCGAAGAATCTTGCGTACACTTTTCTTAATATAAAAAAAACTATTGGTATTAATGAGCTCAAACTGTTCATCAATTTCTGCCTTTACGGTCTCAATGTAGCCAGCTTCACTATCAGCTTCAAATAACAAATAGGTGAGTAGCTCTTTATTTTCCTTTTTAAAACGGGATAAGCGCAAACAAAGTTCTGCCAATTCTTGGTTGGTTTTATGTTTAAGTTCTTTTCTTATGGTAACTACCGAAACTGCTTTCATAACTGAGTAATAAGTTTTTGTTTGAGCAAATCATTTATCCAATCAGGTTAATGAATACCTTAAAATCTAGGTAAATTAGATTGAATTTAAAATTAAACTTTTATGCCATTTATAACAAATAAAACACAAGAAGAAAACGTAGATATATTTTATGAAGACTATGGATCTGGACAACCAGTGATATTGATCCACGGTTGGCCACTAAGTCGTAAATCTTGGGAGCAACAAGTCTGGAAAATCGTAGAAGCAGGATACAGATGTATTTCTTATGACCGTCGTGGTTTTGGAATTTCATCCTCACCTTGGAACAATTATGATTATTCATCGCTCACAACAGACCTTAACCAACTCATAAAACAATTAGAGCTCAAAGATGTGGTTCTTGTTGGTTTCTCAATGGGTGGAGGAGAAGTGGTGCGTTATTTTACCGACTTTGGAAATGAGAATATCGCAAAAGCTGCATTAATAAGTAGTATCATTCCTTTAGTTAAGAAAAAAGAAGACAATCCAGATGGAGTGCCAGAAAAAGATCTTGAAGGAATCAAAGACGCTCTAGAAAATGACCGTGTAGGGTTCTTAAAGGAATTCTCAAAAGGCTTTTATAACTATAAAGACAATAAAGATCGTGTTAGTGAAGCACAATTAGATTACGATTTTATAGTTGCCTCACATGCATCGCCACGTGCAACCATTGAAACCGCAAAGGCTTGGATGGATACCGATTTTAGATCAGAGCTAAAAAATGTAAAAGTGCCAACGTTAATTGTTCATGGAGACGCAGATGGTACAGTGCCAATTGAAACATCTGCAAAACAAGCTCACGAAGGAATAGACAATAGTAAACTTGAAGTCATTAAAGGAGCTCCTCATGGTCTAAATGTTACTCATAAAGACGAGTTCAATAAAATTTTAATAGACTTCTTAAAGAAGTAATTTAAAATTAAGAAATACAGAAAAATCTAAATAAAAAAAGCTAGTTAGCATAACGCCAAACTAGCTTTTTTTGTATTTAATTTCTTCGGAATTAAAACATCTGTAATAAAAACCATTTACGATATAATAGTTTTTATTATTAATTTAATTTCTATCTATTGAGATTTTTCCTGGTCCTGCTAAAAAGATGGCAATAAATGCGATCATGTATAACAAAGCGTGTTCTTTCGTTGCAAGATCATCTTTAGCGTGAACTACAAATGCAGCTACCAACATTGTAAGAGCAGCAGGTATTGCAGCCCATTTGGTTTTAAAGCCTATAATGATAAGTATTGGAGCTATCACTTCTCCAATTAGACATAAAATTAGTGAAGGCAGTGCACCAATTCCCAATGGGTCTGGAAATGTTGAGGGATCTGAAAGTTTACTTATTTTAGGAATACCGTGAGTGAGCATGAATCCGCCAAAACCTACTCTAAGTAGTAATAGCGCTAAATCTGTGAAGTTTTTTTTCATATAATATGGTTGAGTTAGTTTCTGGTGAAGACAAATATCAAAAAAATATAATTACAATTTGAAAATTTAGAAAAAAAACTAAAATTCTTATACTCAATCACAAAAAATCAATTATTGAGTTACAAGAATCACTAGGGTAAGCTCCATCTAGTAAAATCAGGAAACAGGGTATTAGTATTTTAGAAGACTAAAGTAATACTATTATCTCAACTTCGGATAATCAGCAGGATTCATTTCGTGCATAACTTCATAAACTGCTTCAAAAATATCCTCTATTGAAGGTTTTGAGAAATAATCACCATCAGTCCCGTATGCAGGACGGTGTGGTCTTGCGGTTAAGGTTTTTGGCTGACTGTCTAAATATTGGAAACCGTTTTGGGTGTTTAATATTTCATTTAAAATATAAGCGGAAGCTCCTCCAGGTACATCCTCGTCAATAACCATCAAGCGATTCGTTTTTGCAAGACTCTTTACGATATCATGATTAATATCAAAGGGTAATAATGATTGTACATCAATAACCTCTGCATCAATACCAACTTCTTGTAATTCTTTTGCGGTCTGTGCCACCATGCGCAGCGTTGATCCGTAGGAAACTAAAGTAATATCTGCACCTTCTTTTACAGTCTCTACAACACCAATTGGTGTTTTAAATTCTCCAATATTATTTGGCATTTTTTCTTTTAAACGGTAACCATTTAAGCATTCTATAACCAATGCAGGCTCATCACTTTCTAAAAGTGTGTTGTAAAAACCAGCAGCTTTAGTCATATTTCTTGGTACGAGTACGTGAATACCTCTTATCAAATTGATAATACCTCCTAATTGCGAACCAGAATGCCAAATCCCCTCAAGTCTGTGGCCTCTGGTACGCACAATTAACGGTGCTTTTTGTTTTCCTTTTGTTCTATATTGAAGCGTTGCCAAATCATCGCTCATAATTTGTAGAGCATAGAGAATATAGTCCAAATATTGAATTTCGGCAATTGGTCGTAAACCACGCATTGCCATCCCGATGCCTTGTCCGAGAATTGTAGCCTCTCTTATACCTGCATCGGCAACTCGAAGTTCACCATATTTTTCCTGCAGTCCTTCTAAACCTTGGTTGACGTCACCAATGTTTCCGGAGTCTTCTCCAAATATTAATGCTTCAGGATTATTTCCGAAGATATAATCAAAATTATCCCTAATAATCAAACGAGCATCTACTTGCTCTGCGTCATCACTGTAAGTAGGTTTTACTTCGGAAACATTAAAAGCAGACCACTTTGACTGACTATGCAAATGTGAGCTGTAATTAGGTTGAACGGTATCTAAGTAGGAATTGATCCAATTTTGAAGTTGGGTCTTTTCACTAAAATCTTCTCCAACGAGGTAGCGTAGACATTTCCTGCACGAAGAGATCACATCTTTTCTTCCAGGTTCTTGAATTTCAGCTAAATCATTAATAATCTTAGTTATAAAAACTTGGTTAGCACTTTTTTGAGATGCTGCAGTTATTAATTGAATGGCTTGTTTTTTCTCTGCCAGAATTGGTTTTAAAAATGCATTCCATGCTGCCTTTTTACCTTCTCTAACTTCCTTTTTTATATGTTTAGTTATCGCATCTAGTTCTTCTTCGGTAGCAATTTCATTGTTGATCAACCAAAGTTTCATTTGTGCAATACAGTCAAAATCTTTTTCCCAATCTAGACGGTCCTTACTTTTGTAACGTTCGTGACTACCAGAGGTTGAGTGTCCTTGCGGTTGCGTTAATTCTACAACGTGAATCATCACGGGTACGTGCTCTTCTCGGGCAATCTGTTCTGCTTTTTGGTAAGTTTCAACCAACGCGGTATAATCCCAACCCTTAACTTTTAAAATTTCGTATCCTTTGTTATCTTCGTCTCTTTGAAATCCCTTGAGGATTTCAGAAATATTTTCTTTCGTGGTCTGGTGTCTTGCATGTACAGAAATCCCGTACTCATCATCCCAAATATTGATAACCATTGGCACTTGTAAAACGCCTGCAGCATTAATGGTTTCAAAAAATAATCCTTCACTTGTACTTGCATTACCAATAGTTCCCCAAGCAATTTCATTGCCTTTTACTGAGAATTTTTCGGTATCAATCCCAGAAACATTTCTATATATTTTTGATGCTTGAGCTAAACCTAAAAGTCTTGGCATTTGCCCAGCTGTAGGAGAAATATCTGCACTAGAATTTTTTTGTTGGGTTAAGTTTTTCCATTCACCATTTTCATCTAAGCTATGAGTGCCAAAATGACCACCCATTTGGCGTCCAGCACTCATGGGATCTGCTTCTATAGAAGTATGTGCATAAAGCCCAGCGAAAAACTGTTCTATGGTTAATTTGCCAATAGCCATCATAAAGGTTTGGTCACGATAGTAACCAGAACGGAAATCACCGTTTTTAAAAACCTTTGCCCAGGCCAATTGTGGGATTTCTTTACCATCACCAAAAATCCCAAATTTTGCTTTACCGGTTAACACTTCACGACGACCTAAAAGACTACATTCTCTGCTGGTTACAGCAATACGGTAATCGTTTAGGATTTCGTCTTTAAAATCCTTAAAAGTAATTTCAGAAGGTGTCTTTGTTGTTGTCGGCATAGCTGTAAATAATTAGATACAAATTTAATTAAAATTTACTTATGTTACAACGATGTAGTTTGTTATAATATTGGTGATTTGTCAAAAAAAAGACGCTTTTTAAGGGATATCGTCAATATTCCTTAAAAAATCACATTTTTGTTAAGAATATCTTAATACCATTTTCTTCGGAAGAGGCCCAACAGCGATTGAGGGTCTAAGGTGAATTTTATTCTAATTTTTTGATCGTAGTTGGGTTGACCTATTTCCCAACCAAGATTGGAATAAATTGGGAAGTAGAGTTCAAAATAATCGGTCACAAGGTCTAGCTTTATACCTGAGTCATATACAAATGCTGGATTAAGTCCTTTATTTTTTACGAAACCTAAATCGCCATAACCTTCAATGTACTTCCAAATGGTCGTGCTCACATTTGCTGTCGTTATCCATTGGTTTGCAAAGGGTGTTTCTAATTTTGATTTGAAACCACCTTCCGCAATAATAATTTGCTGACTAAAAATCCCGGAATCCTCTGATCGACCTAAATAATTGTAATCAAACAAATAATCTGTTGGACGGTCTAAAGCAAAACTAAAATAATCTGAATTTGGATCTGTATTATTATATAAAAAAGTACCTGCAAATAAACGTAGGTTAAATTGTCTATTGCTTTCAGAGAGTTTTCTGTACTCGTAATTAATGGCAACTTTTCCAAATTTTTCTGCAAATTGAACATCGTAATACCATCTATTAAAATCAATCAATCCAGGGTCTGAGCTAATATATCTTAAATTTAAAACGCTGTAATCTGGTTCTAATAAATTTTCTATAATAGCATTCTCTCCAACTTCCCTTTCGATTTTTAAATACCTAAGGTTTAGGAATTTTGATTTATCAGATCTAAAGTCATCATTATCCCGAAATGCCATTGAGAAATTTGGAGTAAAAATGGTTACAAATGAATCTTCTGCGAATGAGTTGTATCTCGCGGTCATTCCGTAGGAAATATTATAAAGATCCATATCCTCAATATTGTGGGTATAATAGATAGAACCTCCTCCAGTAAACGACTTTGATTTTGTTGCATATTGAGGCGAAAAGCGATAATTTAAACGTTTTCTCAATACTGTTTTATTGTAAAATTTCGCACCTAATGTAACACCATCATAAATATTATTGAACTCTACAATAGGCATTACAAATATTTGATTGTAGTAAGGGTCTTCTACATCTTTAAACAATCTAAATTGGATGGGTTTGTTATTGAATAAAAAACCATTAAGCGATTTGTAATTGTCTCTTAAATTAAATTCTGGTATGGTATTGTCATAATTAAGAGCCAATCTATCTATACTGTCTCTGGGTATGGTTAACTCTTTTTCTTCACCAATATTTTCTATCCAAGTTTTTGAGACTATTGAATCATTTTGTAATGAAAATAAGGAAATAGGCATATTATGGTCACGCTTATTTTTTATGGTGAAGCGAATGGAATCTTCAAATTTTTTGACCTTGCTGATCTTGAAATCAATTTTTTTTCTGGTATCTATATAATCTGTAAAAAACCAATCTACGTCCTTAGAGGTTTTAGATTTAAGAAGACTTTCAAAATCCTTTGAGCTTGTGAGCTCTAGTTGATTTGTTTTTAAATACTGCGAAATGGTCTCTTCAACAGTATTGGCATTTACATAATCATCTAAATAACGCAAACCAATACCTGCTTTGTATTTTCCAGCAATGTTGGCATTATATTTTAATAGAGAATCTTTAGATGTTGTAAGCGGTTGGTCACGATTTGTCCTGGCCATTTGCATGAAAAACAAATTGAACTGATCGTTATAACCTAAATCTGCAGCATGAAATGAACGAACTCCCCAAAAATTAGCCAAAGTGCCCAATAACTTTGTTTCAGGATAGTAAGTGTCAACATATTTCATTAAATAATAAATCTGGATCCCATCACGAAGCCAATAATCTTTTCTTGGGTTAATTAATAAAGTGTTTTCCAAATAATTATTTAGCGCAGTCTTTAATAATTTTAATTCATACTGAAAACTATCTGGAAACGGACGTATAAAATTGGGTAATTGGTTTAAACCATATAAAGGGTCTTTTTTATAATCCCCTTTAGTAATAAGCATTCGCTCATGAGGGTAATCTCCCAGCTGTTCAGTTATGAAACTTGTAATCTTATCGGTAACCAGAGCTTTTTCTTCTGGAGTAATTCCTTCGGAAGGTAAATCGGAATAAATAGTAAAATCATCTGTTTGAACAAACTTAAATCCAGAAAACCTTGTAAGTATCAAATTAGTGTTGACTCTATCTTTTCCGTATAAATAAAAAACTTGTTTGTCTATTGTTTGTTTGATGTCAATTGTATTTAGTTCTGAAACAAGTTGATAATTGATAGGAAACTCTATTTTAAGAGTAATATCTGCTTTTGGCGTGTATAAATCATCTAGATTTTTATTGCTGTAAAATTGCCATTCTCCATTGTAAATCGATGGTGTTATGTACCAATATTTTAAGTTTATATTTTTTTCTGCGCTAATGCCATAGCCTGTAAAACTATCATCTGGCAATATGATATCATAAGCCAATGAAATATCATATGATTGGTTGGGCAGTAATGGTTGATTAAGTTGGACTTCAATTATATCTGGATTGTCTGCCTTATTTTGAAAAGTTAAGGAATTGTTTAATTTGTCTCGTATGCCAGTAATTGATGTATAGCCTCGTTGTTCACTTTTTGCAAGGTGAAATTTGTCATTAAACTCTTCTGTAAACCGCGTTGCTAAAGGTGTCGTTTTTGTGGAGTAAGCGTTGTTCCAGTCGTTAAGATAAATACTTGTAAGCGTATCGTTACTTTTGTTTTGATACGTTATGCTTTGTTTAATTGTAATGGTTTTGGACGCTATATCTACTACTGCATCTACGTCAATTTTATTTTGACCTACAACAAGACAACTCCAAAATAGGAGAAAAATACATGAAAAAGGGCTTAATTTCAATGGGCAACTAGAAATTTTAATGGTTTAAACTGAAATCTTGAACTTGTAATATAATAGATGCCACTGCTTATCTGAGTAACGTCTAGTGATATTAACGTATTATTAACGTCAACAGTTTTAATTACCTGCCCTAGACTATTAAAAATAATTAACTCCAAATCATTTTGTAGGCTTAAATTGGCTTCCAGTTTTAGAGTATTATCAATGACATTTGATCCTAAAATTGTCAACAATTTTGGTGCTGTAAATTCTGGGATACTTAATGATTGATTGGTTTGTAGTTCTAGTATAACGGGAAGATGGTCACTAAAATTGTGTAGCGCATCTCTAATTGCGAATGAAAAATCTGAACCTGCGCAATTCGTAGAGTTTATAGATTGGTTATAGCAGTTTGTGTTCTCATTGTTACCATAAACGTCATAACTACCTGAGATAAAAGAAAGGTCTGGATTGGTGCTTAAATTTTCCGAAGTCATAATAAAATCAAACCTATCATCAAAACCTCCAGTCGTACCGCCAAGTCCTGTTTGTGTTCTTGTAGATTGCGTCATCACATCCACAAAGCTTGGGTTATTGTGCCAACTCCCAATGCGGTTTGCTGGATCAATAAATGTGATGTTATTGCTTGGATCTATGAGTCTTTGAAATGCAAGTTCAGAATCTGTATAAATATTGAAATCTCCTGCTAAGACCACATTACTATCTTCTGGGAAATCATCCAAATAAATCACCAGATCCTCAATCATTTCCAATCTTGACGCTTGATTCTCGCTTCCGCTTGAAGCCTTAAGGTGGCAAACAAAAAAATCAATTACTATAGGTGCTGTTTCTTGTTCTACGGAATTTATCTTCAGCTTATAATGATTAAAATCCCTAAAAATAGTGGTGACAATGGCTTGACTCTCTAAAATAAACTTAGTACTGTCATAATAAATCAATTGTTGTAGATCATTTTGATTGCTCAGGTTATCATCTGATGTGTTGAGTTCAAAAGTTGCACTTACGTAGTCTGGATTGATCGTTTGTAACGAACTTAGTATCGTATTAGCTCCTTCTTCATTATTGAGCTCGCAAACCATAAAGATATCTGGTCTGTAATCATCGAGAATAAATTCTAAGGATGCTAACCTATCTGGCACAGCATCTTCTAAAGGAAAATTTAGCAAATTATAGAACATAAGTTTGAAATCTGCTTGAGCAAAACCTGAAGTAGAGCAAAATACAAACAATAAAACAAATAAAAATAATTTCTTAATCATAGCGGTAATTGGGAAATTCTTAAAGTTGTATTTTTAGAAATTAGGACTCAGGCCATATTCTTTATAGAATTTATCTAGTATTGAAATAACTTCATCTGCACTGTCTACCAAATGGATAAGATCTAGATCTTTAGCACTAATATTATTGTTGGCTTCTAATAACGTAGTTTTTACCCAATCCATTAGACCACCCCAAAATTCAGTTCCAACAAGTATGATTGGGAATTTTTCAATTTTATTAGTTTGAATAAGGGTAATAGCTTCAAAAAGTTCATCTAAAGTTCCAAAACCTCCAGGCATTACAACAAAGCCCTGTGAGTATTTAACAAACATAACTTTACGCACGAAAAAATAATCAAAATCAAGGCTCTTGTCATTGTCAATATAGGGATTGTCATGTTGCTCAAAAGGTAGATCAATATTCAAACCAACCGAAGTTCCTCCTGCAATATGAGCACCTTTGTTACCAGCTTCCATAATACCTGGTCCACCACCTGTAATCACGCCATACCCGTGATCTACGATCTTGGTTGCCATTTCTTCAGCTAGTTTATAGTATTTATGGTCTGGTTTTGTTCTAGCAGAACCAAATATGGATACACATGGTCCTATCTTGCTTAATTTTTCATAGCCATTAACAAATTCTCCCATGATTTTAAAAATCGCCCAAGAGTCATTTGTTTTAATCTCATTCCAACCTTTATGGTTTTGTTCTTTTCTCATATATAATTAATATTTATAAACTTTTCAAAGTCACAAATTTAAATCAAATACAGAAAAAACACGTAATTATTGAAGTTTATAATAGATGATTTATAAACAAAAAAAGAGTAGTCCACAATAATGAACTACTCTTTTTTAATTTATTTTGGTTTGTCTTATAAAGGCTTACGTCCTGAAATAATATTATACAAAATTACAATGATTGCAATTACTAATAAAACGTGAATTAAACCACTTGTTCCAAGTCCTGGAATAACTCCTAGAAATCCCAATAACCATGCTATTATACAAATTACTGCTACTAGCCATAAAATACTTTTCATAATTGTTTAGTTTTAATGTTATAATAATAAGTTACACAAAACTTTGATACAAAAAAATAAATAGAGCGATAGCACTAATTTCTTAACGGATTGAGAACATATTTACTTTTTTCTTCGGAAATATCTCTCATTTTAGCTCTTTTTTTAAAAATTTTGCAGTATAGCTTTTTTTATCCTTAATGATTTCTTCTGGAGTTCCCTTAGCAACAACCTTTCCGCCACCTTGACCTCCTTCGTAGCCAATATCTATAATGTAGTCACACATTTTTATAACGTCTAGGTTATGCTCAATAATTAATACGGTATTGCCTTTGTCGACTAACTTATTGAGCACTAACATTAAAACTCTAATGTCCTCAAAGTGAAGTCCAGTAGTAGGTTCATCAAGAATATAAAATGTATTGCCTGTGTCACGTTTACTTAATTCTGTAGCTAATTTAATGCGTTGTGCCTCACCACCAGAAAGGGTTGTGCTTTGCTGGCCAAGTGTAATGTAGCCCAATCCCACATCAACAATTGTTGACAGTTTTTTATGGATTTTAGGGATATGCTCAAAAAAGTCAACCGCTTCATTCATTGTCATATCCAAAACATCACTAATAGATTTCCCTTTATACCTAATTTCTAAAGTTTCCCGATTAAAACGCTTGCCTTGGCAGGTTTCACATTCTACGTAAACGTCTGGTAGAAAATTCATTTCAATCACTCGTAATCCACCACCTTGGCACGTTTCACATCGCCCGCCTTTAACATTAAAACTAAAACGACCAGGTTTGTAACCACGAATCATCGCTTCGGGTATTTTAGCAAACAAACTTCTAATCTCATCAAAAGTTTTGGTGTATGTTGCAGGATTACTTCGTGGTGTCCTGCCAATTGGAGATTGGTTAATATCAATAACCTTGTCACAATGCTCCAAACCTTTGATGCTCTTATAAGGCATGGGTTTTTTAACGCCATTAAAATAAAAGGCATTCATAATAGGGTAGAGTGTTTCATTGATAAGTGTTGACTTACCGCTCCCAGAAACACCAGTAATACCAATCATTTGACCTAAAGGTAACTCTACCGAAACATTTTTTAAGTTATTACCTGTACAACCTTTTAAGACTATTTTTTTACCGTTACCTTTTCTTCTTTTCTCCGGAACGGGAATCTCGCGTTTCCCATTAAGATAATCTGCAGTTAAAGTGTCGTGGGTCAATAATTCCGCTGGAGTACCAATACTTATAATCTCACCGCCATATTTTCCAGCCCTTGGGCCAATATCAATAACATAATCTGCGCGTTCAATCATATCTTTATCATGCTCAACAACGATAACAGAGTTACCAATGTCACGTAAAGAGACTAAAGAATTAATCAGTTTTTCATTATCTCGCTGGTGCAAACCAATACTTGGCTCATCTAAAATATAAAGTACGCCAACCAATTGGGAGCCTATTTGAGTTGCCAATCTAATACGTTGTGCTTCACCGCCAGAAAGTGATTTAGAGCCTCTGTTTAGTGATAAATAGTCCAGGCCAACATCTAATAAAAATTTGATTCTCGCTCTAATTTCCTTGATAACTTCCTCTGCAATTTGTAGTTGCGTTTTACTCAATTTTCCATTTAACGTAGAAAACCAATCTGCCAGATCCACAATATCTTTATTGGCCAGTTCTGCAATATTTAAGCCATTGACTTTAAAATATAGAGACTCCTTTCTAAGACGGGAACCTTCACAAGTTGAGCATTTAACCTTGTCCATATAATCCTTGGCCCAACGTTTAAGTGACGTAGTTTCGGCATTTTGGTATTGGCTTTCAATAAAATTGGCAACACCCTCAAAATCGATTTTATAGTCCCTCGTGACGCCTAATGTTTTACTTTCTACGGAAAACTTATCGTTACCACCATACATAATCATTTGTTTTGCTTCCGCAGGAATATCTTTAAATGGATCATTCAACGTGAAATTGAATCGTTGTGCAATCGTTTCAAACTGTTTGAAGATCCAGCTGTTTTTTTGTGGTCCATGTGGCGCCAGCGCACCAGCTTTTATCGAGATAGAATCGTCTGGAACGATTTTATTTTCATTCACTTGATAAAGCGTTCCAATGCCATTACACGTCTCACAAGCGCCTTTTGGAGAGTTGAAAGAAAAGTTGTTCGGTTCAGGATTTGGGTATGAAATTCCAGAGGATGGGCACATCAAATTACGACTAAAATAACGAGCCTCATTGGTGTCGTGATCTAAAATCATTAAAACATCATCACCATGATACATGGCAGTATTTATGGTTTCTGCTAATCGCTTGTCATTATCGTCACTGTCATCAATTTTTAATCGGTCAATTACAATTTCAATATCATGGGTTTTATAACGATCCAGTTTCATACCTTTTACCAGATCCCTAACTTCACCATCGGCTCTCACTTTTACAAAGCCCTGTTTGGCGATCTGTTCAAAAAGTTCACGATAATGACCTTTTCGAGACCTCACGACAGGCGAGAGTATATTGATTTTTTTACCTTTATAGCTTTCTTTTATGAGCTCTTTAATTTGCTCATCACTGTAACTTACCATTTTTTCGCCTGTGTTGTAACTGTATGCATCACTTGCGCGAGCGTATAGCAAACGAAGGAAATCGTAAATTTCTGTTATGGTCCCAACAGTAGATCGTGGTGATTTACTGGTGGTTTTTTGTTCAATGGCAATTACTGGCGAGAGACCATCAATTTTATCAACATCAGGACGTTCTAATCCGCCAAGAAACTGTCTCGCATAAGCAGAAAATGTTTCGATATAACGACGCTGCCCTTCCGCATAAATAGTATCAAATGCCAATGATGATTTTCCACTACCTGAAAGTCCTGTAATAACAACAAGTTTTTCTCTGGGAATGGTAACATCGATATTCTTTAGATTGTGTACTCTGGCACCTTGAACTTCAATAGCATCATCAAATTTGGTCATAAATCTTTTAAAATTTCTGGGATTATTTGCAAAGTTGCAAAGGTACAGATTTAGTTGTTAAATTCTTGTGAACTTTGTTTGTAGATTCATTATAATTGTAAGAGAATTAAAAATATTGAAACCATGCAAATATTAGGAATAGGATCAAGAATAGACCACAAAGAATACGGTAAAGGAGTCGTCACCAATGTGACTTCAAAACACTATTGGGTGACTTTTATGGAAAACGGACTAGAAACCATAGATATCGATGGCGATTTTGAAGTCATTGAAGCTTGCGAAGACGAAGTAGACACGATTAGTTTTGCTGAAGTTGAAAGTAGCTTGGTACAAATTTTAAAGCGTTGGAGTGATGCAAGCGAAGTTGTGGCCATTGCAGATAAGTTTAAAGGCGGAAAACTAATTCTCCAACCAGAAGACACCAATTTAAAATCCCAAGAAGTGCCAATCGATACCTTCTTTCATAAAATAACAATGGTACGTGATCGCTTACGGGTTATGGAACAAAAGATAAATTCCAGTAATTTAGAAGAGCAGGAAAAAATTGATTTGCAACAATATATCACTCGTAGCTACGGAAGTCTAACGAGCTTTAATGTGCTTTTTAAATTAAAGACGCAGCAGTTTGTAGGACAGAGGAGTAAGTAGGATTTAGTTACTTATTAAAGTTTTTAGTGGTTCGTTTTCATTAAAAGTAAAATGAATACCAATAAAATTGATTTAAAATTTGAAATCGATATAAATATTGAGATTCTGAAACAAGTTCAGAATGACGATAAACTTAGCTCAATCCTATTTAAATTAATTTTTGCTTAACACCCTCTGCTAAAGCCAAAGCAGCTGTTTTATGTCTTCTAAACCAAAGCTCAGGTTCTATGAGTTCTAATTCAGAAAGTGCGATGTGACCATCATTATCTTCAAATATATCAACTCTCGCGTAGATTGGCAATTCTGGGCAAGCAGCTACTGCATTTTCTGCAAATAAGATGTCTTCTTCGGAAGGCTTATAATCATGAACACTTCCACCAAAATCATCTTGAACTCTAAAATCGCCAGCTTTCGCTTTTTTTAGAATGGCGTGCGAGAACTTTCCATTAAAAACCATCATAGATATTTCGCCTTTGTTTATAAAATTGTGTTGAAATGGTTGTAACATCATAGATTCTGAAGAAATCAATTCTTGGAAAATCTGTTCATGGTGGTAATAATTTTCCGAAGATAATTTATATGTATGTCTTGCAGCTCCAGAAATACAGGGTTTTAGCACAGTTTCATCCCAATTTAAAATGTCGTGCAATTGCGCTAAGGTGACTTTTGAGCCCTTTTCTATAAAATGACTTTGCGCAATATGAATCCCTTTTTTATCAAGATCCAATAAGTAATGTTTATCAATATTCCAACGAATGATCTTTTCAGAATTAAGCAGTAACGTTTTTGAAGAAATCTTTTCTAACCACATGGAAAACTCATCAAAGCGATCAAAATAATCCCAAGTGGATCTAAACAAAACCGATCGTGTTGAGGACCAATCAAAAAACATATCATCCCAAGCCAGGCGCAATGTTTTGAGCCCAACTTGTTCTAAGGCATGATAGACCAAACGGTCTTCATAATAGACATTATGCTTATAATCGTCAGTTTTAGAATCGTTTAGGTAGCGACTATCGGTAAGGATTACTACGTCATAATCTTTTTTCAAATTTTATGGATTTTGTTATTTTTTTTGATTTCAGCATTAAAATCCAACACCAACATCATCACCACGATGATCTGCTCCAGCCTCTAAAGTACCATCTTCTAAAATGAGAATCGCATCTACTTTACCAATAATAGGTGTTCGTTTTTCGTTTATAGTATAGCCTTTAGTTTCTAATTGTATTAAGAGTGATTGATCAAAACGATTGGGTTCTATCCTAATTTCCTCTGGGAGCCATTGATGATGAAAACGTGGTGCATCAACCGCTTCCTGCATTGTCATATCAAACTCGTGAACATTTAAAATAGTTTGTAAAACCGAAGTAATAATCGTTGAACCACCAGGTGTACCAACGACCATAAACAGTTTCCCCTCCTTTTCTACGATTGTTGGAGTCATAGCGCTCAACATTCGTTTTTGTGGCGCGATCGAATTAGCTTCTCCGCCAATGAGCCCATAGACATTTGGTACTCCAGGTTTGCTACTAAAATCGTCCATTTCGTTATTTAAGAAAAAGCCCAAATTTTCTGGATATAATTTTGAACCGTAAGCGCCATTTAAGGTTGTGGTGACCGCTACTGCATTTCCAAACTGGTCAACGATAGAGTAGTGGGTGGTTTCTTCGTGTTCTTGATATTGGATGCCTTCGGAAATTTGCATACTATAATTCTCAATCCTTCCGTAGGAAATAGAATCTGAAGGGGTCGCATTTTCAAACGAAAAATTAGCCATTCGCTTTTTTAGATACTCATCGCTCAATAAATCTTTAATTGGAATGTTTACAAAATCGGGATCGCCTAAGTAGTAACTTCGATCTGCATAAGCGCGTTTTTCGGCTTCAACGATAATTTGAATCGCTTCCAAAGAATTTTGGCCATATTGGCTCACATCGTAAGGCTCGATCATCTTCATGATTTGTGCGAGACACAATCCGCCAGAAGAAGGAGGAGACATTGAGATGATTTTTAGATTGTCGTACTCAAAAGTGATTGGTTCTCGCCATTGGGCTTGATATTGCGCTAAATCTTCCGAAGTTATAATTCCGCCCTTTTGGTTTATGAATTTCACTAATTGAGTTGCGGTTTGACCAGTGTAAAATTCATCGCGACCGTTTTTTGAGATGCGTTTTAGCGTTTCTGCAAGAGGCAAATTTTTAAATGTAGAATTTACTTTTATCGTTTTATTGATAGGCATTTGTTTTCCGTTTACAGCAGTGATAATGCTGTCATATTCGATAAATCGCTCTTGTTGTTTTTTTGTGATGGTGAAGCCATTTTCAGCTAAGGCGATGACAGGTTTTAAGAGTGTTTCGATGGGAAGACTTCCAAATTTTTTGTGTGCTGCAAAAATTCCTGCAACCGTTCCCGGAACTCCAACAGCGTAAGCGCCAACGGTACTTTTGTAGGGTATTACATTATTTAGCGAATCCAAATACATATTTTTACTTGCTGCCAATGGTGCCTTTTCGCGATAATCGAGTGCGCCAGTTTCTCCAGTATTTAGGCGATACACCATAAACCCTCCACCTCCAAGGTTTCCTGCATAAGGGTAGGTTACTGCGAGTGCCATTTCTGTAGCAAACATTGCGTCAAAGGCATTACCGCCTTGTTTTAAAATATCACTTCCAATTTTTGAGGCTTCTTCACGTGCAGAGACTACCATAGCTTCTTGTGTGATGTTGCCACGTTTCGAGATTTGCTCTTTCTTGCAGGACAAGGCAAGAAAACAGATTATTAAAATTAGAATTCTAGTTTTCATTTGAGAAATTTGTTTCAATATCTTGTAGCGTTTGAGTAGAGAATATGATCAATTCTTCAAAAAAAGAAGTGAACTCCTCTTCAAACTCTGTGTAATATTCTTGAAGTTCTATTGTTGCGGTATTCATGCCAGATTTGTTTTTTGTTCGTCTATTCATGCCATCCAATACTTTTTGGATGCCCTCAATTTTAGCGTAACTTAACAACCAATTATCTGCAATCATATAAGGCATCATTTTTTGAATTCGTATTGGTAGAATCTCAAAATGCTCTTCCAGCAAATCATAAAATTTTGCAATGTATTTATCCAGCGGAATGTCTGAATAGTGATCCCAATTCTTAGCTAAAAAATGATCGTAGAGAATATCTACAATGACTCCGCTGTAATGGCCATAATTCTCGTGCAATCGTTTCGTGCTCAGTCTTACTGTAGGATGTGCATCTGTAAATGTATCGATTTGTCGATGTAAAAGAATGCCTTTTTGAATATTGACAGGATATTTTACATATCGTTTGCCTCTAATCCCATCTGCGATGAAATTACCAATTGTGATTTGATCATCGTTGTTGGAAAGGTAAATGTGGGCTAGAAAATTCATTGTTGAAATTTACGAATTGTGAACTTAGTTATACAATTTTGAAATAGTATATTTGAAAAAAAATAATTACAATGACACTAATAAAATCAATTTCAGGAATACGTGGCACCATTGGAGGTAATGTAGGAGACAATCTAACACCAATTGATGCGGTTAAATTTGCATCGGCTTATGGCACTTGGATCAAACAACAAAGAGATAAAGACAATTACAGAGTTGTAGTTGGAAGAGATGCTAGAATTTCCGGAGAAATGATTCAGAATTTAGTAATGAATACTTTGGTTGGTATGGGGATTCACGTCATTGATTTGGGTTTATCAACAACGCCAACGGTTGAGATAGCTGTGCCAATGGAACATGCAGATGGCGGTATTATCCTAACTGCAAGCCATAACCCAAAACAATGGAATGCTCTAAAACTGTTAGACGCCAAAGGTGAATTTTTAAATGGAGAAGAAGGCGCGAAGATTTTGAATATTGCAGAAAGTAATGATATGTCTTTTGCAGAGGTTGATGATTTGGGTAAGATTACAATAAATGATGCTTACATTGATCTACATATTGACGAGGTTTTAAATTTAAAATTAGTCAACAAAAAAGCGATTGAAAAAGAAAATTTTAAAGTAGTCGTAGATGGCGTAAATTCTACAGGAGGTATTGCTATTCCGTTACTTTTAGAGCGATTAGGTGTGCAAGCGGTAGAATTGTACTGTGATCCTACGGGACATTTTCCTCACAACCCAGAACCATTAAAAGAACATCTTACAGATTTATCTGAAGCTGTAGTTAAAGCCAATGCAGATTTTGGAATTGTAGTTGATCCAGATGTAGATCGTTTGGCGTTTATGGATGAAAAAGGAGAAATGTTTGGAGAAGAATATACATTGGTTGCCTGTGCAGACTATGTATTGAGCAAAACGCCAGGTAATACAGTAAGTAACATGAGCTCTACTAGAGCACTTCGTGATATTACTGAAAAGCATGGCGGAACTTACGAAGCAAGCGCAGTGGGAGAGGTGAACGTTGTAAACCTCATGAAAAAGAATAAAGCAGTTATTGGTGGTGAAGGTAATGGCGGAATTATTTATCCTGATTCTCACTACGGAAGAGATGCGCTAGTTGGCGTCGCCCTGTTTTTGAGTTTATTGGCAGAAAAACAAATGAAAGTAAGTGAGCTGAGAGCAAGCTATCCAAATTATTTTATGAGTAAAAAGAAAATCCAATTAACACCACAATTAGATGTTGATGGATTACTGGAGGCGATGGAGCAAAAATTTTCCGAAGAAAATATAACCACTATTGATGGTGTAAAAATTGATTTCGCAAACTCATGGGTTCATCTTAGAAAAAGTAATACCGAACCAATAATTAGGATTTATACTGAAGCTCCAAGCCAAAAAGAAGCAGACGATTTAGCAGATCGTATCATTTCAGAAATTAAGGTAATCGCAAATATTTAGTATCTTTACAAAAAGCTTTTCATTATGATTTCTACGGAAGTTAAAACGCCTAAACCATCGCAACTAGAATTGTATTTTAACAAATTTAGGCAACACATTATTGGGATAGGACAAGAATTCAAATCTCCCTACGGAAATCAGAAAATCATTTATACAGATTGGACAGCATCTGGAAGATTGTACAGACCAATCGAAGACAAATTATGCAATGAGTTTGGACCTTTTGTAGCCAACACCCATACAGAAACTACGGTGTCTGGAACCGCAATGACCAAAGCCTATCACGAAGCTAGACATATTATCAAAAACCATGTCAATTGTGATGACGATGATGTGCTAATCGTTTGTGGTAGTGGGATGACAGAGGCTATAAATAAATTCCAGAGAATTTTAGGATTGAAAGTGCCTGAGAACCTTCAAAAATACACAACAATTCCTGATGAGATTCGTCCTGTGGTTTTTATCACACATATGGAGCATCACTCTAATCAAACATCGTGGTTAGAAACTATAGCTAAAGTAGAGGTGATTCCACCAGACGAGGAAGGATTGTTCAGTTTAGAAAATCTAGAAATTTTACTTGAGAAACACAAAGATTGTACCTTAAAAATAGCATCCGTAATTGGAGGATCAAATGTCACAGGTATTGAAACACCATATCACGACATTGCAGAAGTGATGCATAACCATGGAGGCGTTTGCTTTGTAGATTTTGCCTGCTCAGCACCGTATGTTAATATTGATATGCACCCAGAAAACGAACTTCAAAAGTTAGATGCGGTTTTCTTCTCACCACATAAATTTTTAGGTGGTCCTGGAACATCTGGTGTTTTGATTTTCAATAAAAAATTATATAAAAATATGATTCCCGATTGTCCTGGTGGCGGAACAGTAAGCTGGACAAATCCTTGGGGAGAACACAAATACATAGATAATATTGAGGATAGGGAAGATGGAGGAACTCCAGGATTCTTGCAAGCCATAAAAACCGCTTTAGCCATAAAGTTGAAAGAGGATATGGGAGTAGAGAATATTCTAAAACGCGAGCATGAATTGGTAAGTAAGATTTTTGAAGACATGTCAACTGTTGAGAATCTTCATATTCTTGCAGGACAACATCAAAAACGTTTAGGAGTTATTTCTTTTTATGTAGATGGTCTGCATTATAATTTAGGTGTTAAGTTATTGAATGACCGTTTTGGGATTCAAACTCGAGGTGGATGTAGTTGTGCTGGTACATATGGTCATTTTTTGTTACACGTAGATCAACAAACAAGTAATGAATTAACCAATGAGATTTCTATTGGAGATTTGGTTCGTAAGCCTGGTTGGATACGTATGTCAATACATCCAACAACTACAAATGAAGAGCTGGAATTAGTTATTAAAGGCTTAAAAGCATTAGCGAAAAATCATGAAGAATGGGCGAAAGACTATAAATATGATGCCAAAACTAACGAGTTTATACATGAATCACTAGTCAACCATACTCAAGACAACAGTCAAATCGAATCTTGGTTCACTTTTTAACTACATCATAATTTTCTGGAGAATCATCTTTGTGTTTCCACCTTTTGTGCGTCCATAAATAAAATTCTGGAGCCTCATAAATTTGTTTTTCAACTAAACGGAAAAATTGATCTGTAATCTCATAATTTTCAAATTCTTTAGGGTTTTCAGTAATTGTTTCAAAGGTGGTTTCATAAAAGCCTCTTTTCAATCGTTTCACTCTAAAAAATACAACTGCTAAATCAATTCGTTTTGCTAACATTTCAGCACCTGTGTGCATAGGTACTTTATAACCCATAAATTCTCCCCAATGCAGTGCTTTGTATGGTTTTGCAGACTGGTCTGAGACAAATCCGCAGATAAACGTTTCCTTTTTGACCTTTGCTCTAATTAATGTTGGGATGGTTTCTTTAGTCGTAATCAATTCACTGTTGTATTTGGCTCTAATACCTTTAATAAGTCTGTCAAAATACTTGTTTTCTAACCGCTTATAAACAGCATAGCCTTTGTTGTGGATGTAGCTTTGTAAGATGAAAATCCACTCCCAACTTCCATAATGAGCGCACATTAGTGCTACACTTTTACCTTCTTTTTCTAGTTTTTGTAAAACCTCAACGTTTGCAAATGTGAAACGTTTTTTCATTTCCTTTTCTGAAATGGTCAATGATTTGATAGCTTCAACTATCATATCACACAAGTGATGGTAAAACTTATTGGTGATGGATGTAATCTCTTTATCACTTTTATCAGGAAACACCAATTTTAAATTAGATTTCACAACACTCTTTCGATACCCGAAAATACGATAGATCCATAGGTATAAAAAATCAGAAAAAGCATAAAGTAGCCTAAAAGGAAGAATAGAAATCATCCATAAAAAAGGATAAACTAAAATGTATATTATAAATTGCATTATTGATTAGATTTGCAATCGCAAATATATATATAATAAAACGTTTATAATCTATGGGTAGTTTGAGTTTATTTACCATTATCATTATTGCAGCTAATGCATTGATCTCTTATAAGGGATTTAATGATTATATTTTTTTTGAACGCTATAAATTCAATGTTGGCGCCATAAAAAGAGGTGAGCAGTTTAGAGTGTTCAGTTCTGGTTTTTTACATGCAGATATGCAGCATTTGCTATTTAATATGTTAACACTCTACTTTTTTGCAGATCGTGTGATCTATTTTGTTGGAGAATTTAATTTTTTAATCATTTATGTTGGTAGCCTTATCTTAGGAAGTTTGATGTCTTATTATTTTCACCAAAACGAGTATCAATATAGTGCTGTTGGTGCCAGTGGTGCTGTAATGGGAATATTGTATGCTGCTATTTTAGTAGATCCAATGATGAAGATTTATGGGTTTATACCAGGTTTCGTTTTTGGTATCGCTTATCTCTTATATTCTATCTACGGAATGAAAAATAGAATAGGCAATATTGGTCACGATGCACATTTTGGAGGTGCAGTTGGTGGATATGCCATTACACTCATTGTGATGCCATCACTTTTTGAAACAGATTTACTTATGGTATGTTTATTGGCAATTCCAATAATAGTCCTGTTTGTGATGCACAAATTGGGCAAAATTTGAAACAAAAAAAGCCTTTAATAAATATTAAAGACTCATTTTCTAAGTAAAATTTATTTTAATTAAGTAGCTCTGCAATTTTCGCTTCGAGAGCAGCGCCTCTTAAATTTTTCGCTACAATTTTTCCGGTTTCATCCAAAATAAATGTTGCGGGAATTGACTTAATATTATAGGCTCTTGCTACTGGATCGTTAAAATAGCTCAGGTTTGAAACGTGACTCCAGGTAAGATTATCTTTTTCTATAGCCTGTACCCAAGCTTCTTTAGGGTCTTTTTGCCTACCAGTACCATCCAGTGACACTCCAATGATTTCCAGCCCTTTGTCATGATATTTCTCATATACTTTAACTACGTTAGGATTTTCTCTTCTACAAGGTCCACACCATGCTGCCCAAAAATCGATTATAGTTACTTTGCCAAGTGCATCTTTAAGCGATAATTGTTTTCCGTCTGGAGTTGGAGCAGAAAATTGAGGAGCCATGCTACCTATTTCAGTAGCGCCTTCAGCAGCTCTTATTTTTTTAGTTTGATCTATTTTTATGGCAATTTGTTTGCCTAAGGTTGAGTTTTTTACATCTTCATCTAAGCTGTTTAAAGAGGTCTCTAGTTTATCAACGTCAGAATCTTTAGAATTTAGTTCATTACCTATAAATATTAGAGAAGCCACATTGCCTTTGTTTTTTTCGATGTATTTATATAGTATATTTGATTGATCTGTTGCTATACCTAGCATATCATTGTTTAAGTTCTCTAATGTGCTAGCATCTTGGGAAGTTCTTAACTGGCCCATAATTTTATTACGCCTGTTCCCAAGCTCTCTCATATCTTCAAAATAAGCGTTGAAAGCATCATTAGCTTCAGTTCCTTTTATGACGGTTTTATCGATTTTATCTTTATCTAGAGTTACATCATAAGCATCATTTTCGATTATAAAAGGCATACTACCATTTATGCTATTTACCGAAAGATACCATATTTGCGGATTATCTACTTTGCCCTCAAAAACAAATTTCTCGTTCATTATAATTGCAGTGTCCTGGTTTATTTTTCTGTTACGCTCGTCAGACGTTTGTAAATACACTCTAATACCATTGTAAACTCCGGGAGCTTCTCCAGTAATTCTATAGCCATCAAGAGGCATTTTCTTTTCTTCCGTTTTACAGCCTATAATCAATAAACACAATGTTAAAATTGAAAGTAATTTTCTCATAATTATAAATTTTGTAGTGCAAATATAATAAGTTAGTTGGGAGAAAATCAACCTTGTTTTCATAATTACATCTAAAATTGCAATACTTTTGTAAAAAATTAGTGGATGATATATCAAGATACAATTATTGCTCTTGCTACTGCTTCTGGAAGCGGAGCTATCGCTGTGATTAGACTTTCAGGAAGTGAGGCAATTTCAATTGTTGATGACCATTTTAAATCTGTAGTAAGCAATAAATCGTTATTAAAACAATCTACACATACAGTTCATCTTGGGCATATTGTAGATGAAAAACGAGTTATTGACGAAGTTTTGGTGTCCGTATTTAAAAATCCAAATTCGTACACGGGCGAAAATGTTGTAGAAATTTCATGCCATGGTAGTTTATATATTCAGCAGGAAATCATACAATTATTTCTTCGGAAAGGTTGCCGAATGGCCAATGCGGGAGAATTTACATTAAGGGCATTTCTAAACGGAAAATTAGATTTGTCACAAGCAGAAGCTGTTGCAGATTTGATTGCCAGCGATAATGAAGCCTCACATCAAGTTGCGATGCAGCAAATGCGTGGCGGATTTTCTTCTGAAATCGCTAAATTAAGAGAAGAGCTATTAAACTTTGCCTCTTTAATTGAATTAGAGCTCGACTTTGCAGAAGAAGATGTAGAATTTGCAGATCGTTCACAGTTTAAAGATCTTATAGACAGGATCACGTTTGTTCTAAAACGATTGATAGATTCCTTTGCGGTTGGCAATGTTATAAAAAACGGAATTCCCGTAGCCATCGTTGGTGAACCAAATGTTGGTAAATCCACATTGCTCAATGCCCTTTTAAATGAAGAGCGCGCTATAGTATCTGAAATTGCTGGAACTACAAGAGATACCATTGAAGATGAAATTTCTATTGGAGGTATTGGATTTAGGTTCATTGATACCGCAGGAATACGAGAAACCAAAGATATTGTAGAATCAATAGGTATTAAAAAAACCTTTGAAAAAATAGAACAAGCCCAAGTGGTAATCTACCTTTTTGATGCTACGCAGTTTGAAAGTCAAAGTTCTAGATTTAAGGTTGAGCTTGAAAAAATCAAGAATAAATATCCACAAAAACCTTTGATCGTACTGTCTAATAAAATAGACAAGGTTGATGATGTTCAAATTTCAGAAATGCAAAAAGAGATTTCAAATATTCAATTACTGTCGGCTAAAACAGGTTTTGGCGTTGAGCAACTAACCAATTCTTTATTAGAATTAATTAATACTGGTGCATTACGCAATAATGAAACAATCGTGACCAATTCGCGTCATTATGATGCTCTTTTAAAAGCTTTTGAGGAAGTTCAAAAAGTTAAAACTGGATTAGAAACAGGGTTATCTGGAGATTTATTGGCTATTGATATTCGCCAGGCATTATTCCATTTTGGAGAAATTACAGGAGAGATTACAAATGACGATCTGTTGGGTAATATTTTTGCTAATTTTTGTATCGGGAAGTAATATGAGATATAGAATACTACTACTCATAATATGTTTCTCTGTTATTGCTTCAGCACAAAACATAACAACTCATGTTTACTCAGTAAAAAATCGAGATTCCTTAAAATTAGATGTTTACACGCCACAAAAAATTGCAGATAGTATAAAACTGCCAGTTGTAGTTTGGATGCATGGTGGTGGATTCTCTGGAGGAAGCCGAGAAGGAGCAGATGAGAAAAAGCTTATGAAATTTGTGTCAGATAATGGTTTTATTGGTGTTTCAATATCCTATAGATTACTACGGAAAGGTGCTCGAACAGGTTTTGGTTGCAAATGTTCAAAAGAAGAAAAATTATTCACTTTTGCCAAAGCTGCTGAAGATTTTTTGGATGCAACAAATTTCCTTATAACCTACAGCGATTCATTACATATCGATACAAAAAAAATTATTGCAGGAGGAAGCAGTGCGGGAGCAGAAGCTGTTTTGAGCGCAGTTTATATGAAAGATTATTTTATTGAAGATACAACACTTTACGATTCTATTCATTATGCTGGCGTCATGTCTTTTGCTGGTGCAATGGTCGATGAAAATTACATTACTAAAGAAAACGCAGTACCAACCGTAATGTTTCATGGCACAAATGATAATACTGTACCATACTCTAAGGATGTTCACCATAAATGCAAGCCAGAAGATAAAGGATATCTCATTCTTAATGGATCTGGTGTGATATTTACAAGGTTAGAAACGCTTAATATATCCTATTATTTGTTTAGGGTAGAAGGCGGTCAACATGAAGTTTCGTCAATAAACTTTAAGGAAATTAATAATATATTGAGTTTTCTAAAGAGCACTATTTTAGATTCTAAGGTAATTCAAACCAAACGTTTAGAGTTTAAAAAATAATGTTATGATGGCATCAGAGTTTTTAAGGTTTTGATATCTTTAAATTTAGTACTATTTTGTACAAATATCCCTTTTAGGACATTATGCAAAATAAAATTACAAAACTGTTTTTTATATATCTATCCGTTTTATGCAGTCTTCAAACTGTTGGACAAGAATTACCACCTATTCAAAATTTTACTACGGAAAATTATAATGCGCAAAACCAGAACTGGTCTATTTCGCAAGCAGATGATAAGTACATATATATAGCCAACAATGCTGGGTTATTAGAGTACAATGGTGCAAAATGGCAATTATATCAATCACCAAACCAAACCGTATTAAGGTCTGTAGAGGTTATTGGAAACCGTATTTATACGGGATGTTACATGGAATTTGGCTATTGGGAACGCGATAATTTGGGCATCTTAGAATACACATCACTATCCCAAAAACTTAATGTTGATCTTATTGAAGACGAGCAATTCTGGAATATCATTGCACTTGATGATTGGGTTTTGTTTCAATCTTTAAATAGAATTTATATAGTAAACGTTATAGATTTATCTGTAAATACAATTGATTCTGAAACAGAACTTACCAAAATGACTGTTGAAGATGAGACAGTTTACTTTCAAAAGAAAGGTGTTGGCCTTTTTAAGATTATTAACGGAAAATCAGTTTTAGTCTCAGATGATTCAATTTTGAGAACAAATTCTATTGTTAATGTTTCTAGGCTTAAGGATAAACTATTGATACAGACTGAGGATAATGGTTTTTTCGTTCTGGAAACAAAAGGGCTAAAACAATGGGAGATTCCTGCAAATGATGTCCTATTAGAGACTAGCGTTTTTAGTAGTTTGATGCTGAATGATGGTTCTTTTGTGTTTGGAACAATCTCACACGGATTGATTTTTATGACTTCCGAAGGAGAAATAAGTTATACTATAAATCAAAATAACGGATTGATTAATAATACTGTTCTTTCAGTTTTTCAAGATTTAGATCAAGATATCTGGTTAGGGTTGGATAATGGTATAAGCTTTATAAATATAACGTCCCCATATCGTATTTTTAAAGATGACAGTGGTAAACTGGGTACTGTTTATACGTCTCTGGCATTTAAGGGTTTTTTGTATTTGGGTACAAACCAAGGTCTGTTTTATAAAAGAAAAAATAACAGTGAAGAATTTCAGTATGTAGAGGGAACAAATGGTCAAGTATGGTCATTGGAGGCAATAGATGGTAAGATATTTTGTGGTCATAATAAGGGAACAATGATTATAGATGATAATATGATTATCAATATTATTACTGATGCTATAGGAAGTTGGGGGTTTAAGAGAGTACCCAATAAACCAAATTTGGTTTTACAAGGTAATTTTAATGGTTTAAATATTTTGGAAAATTCTAATGGTAATTGGACTTTTAGAAATAAGATTGATGGTATAGATATCTCTAGCAGATTTTTTACATTTTCAAATGATCGAATTTATGTGAACCATGAATTGAAAGGGCTTTATGAATTAGAAGTAGGTGATGATTATCGTAATGTAAAGATTACAAATCGAATCGATCACATTAATTATGGTGTTGGTTCTAATGTGTTCAATTACAATGATAATATCATTTATACCTCTTCTGAAGGGGTCTTTAAGCAAAACCAAAATCGGGAATTTAAATTAGATAGTGCATTTACAAGTCTATTTACTCCCTATAATGACCTTTCAACAATGATGAAATTGAATGGTGATAAAGAAATGTTTTGGAGATTTGTAGATGATAATATCATGTTAATATCATCTGGCGCTATTAGTGATAAACCAAATACCACAATTTATCCAGTATCTAGTATTATAAGAGATGTTGTTACAGGATTTGAGAACGTTACAAAAATAAGTGATAGTGAATATCTTGTAGGAAGGTCTAATGGCTTTCTTTTAATTAACGAAAATATTGCGATACCAAATAAAAATTTTTCAGTTTCTATAAATAGGTTGGAGGTTAATGAAATTGATCAGCCTAAACAAAAATTAGATCCTACTCTAAAAGCAACATTTAGCAATCGAGAAAACAATATAAGCTTTGCATATAGCTTTGTTAATTATGGAGAAATAATCGAAAATAAATATCAGTATCAGCTCTTAGGATTGTCTGATAATTGGTCAAATTGGACAGAAGAGTCGTCACATACATTTCAAAACTTACCATTTGGCACATATACATTTAATGTAAGGGGGAAGGCGGGCAATGTCTTAACAAAAAATATAGCATCATATTCATTTACCATTAAAAGACCATTGCTTCTTTCAAACCTTGCAATTGGTTTATACATCCTAATAACGATATTGCTCTTATTTGCTATTCATTACTATTATCGAAGATACTATCGTAGTCAACAGCAAAAAGTAATTGAAAAAACAAAAAGGGAGTTAGAGCTAAAGGAGCTTGAAAATTCTAAAGAGCTAATGACTGTTAGAAATGAAAAACTAAGACAGGATATAGACCATAAAAATCGGGAACTTGCGATCTCTACAATGAGCTTGATTAAAAAGAATGAGTTTTTGAGCAATATTAAGGAAGATTTAAAAAATGCGGAATCATCTAAAGGACTTAACTCTGTCATTAAAGTAATTGACAAAAATCTTAATAATACTGACGATTGGAAATTTTTTGAAGAGGCCTTTAACAATGCAGATAAAGATTTCTTAAAAAAAGTAAAATCAAAACACCCATCACTTACACCAAACGATTTAAAACTGTGTGCATATTTAAGACTTAACCTCACATCAAAGGAAATTGCACCATTGTTAAATATCTCTCCAAAAAGTGTAGAAGTAAAGAGATATAGGCTAAGAAAAAAAATGGAACTATCACACGAGGATAGCTTAACAAATTATATTTTAGAAATCTAGAACCTATACAAGTCTATTTTTAAACGCTACATTACCACTACAATCTAGTTTATATAACTACTACAACGTTGTAGATCCTAAATTTAACATTCGCTGTATCTGTTGTTATTGTTAGAATATTTGTTAATTCTGTAAAATTTAGTGTATTTTATTGCGATGTATGTTTTTTGTATTGGTCTTTTTTATTGAATTGCTAATAAACTATATTAAATTTGGCATATAACAACTCTATAATATGACAACAAAACTTTTATCCTTATTATTTTTAGTATTTACAGCTTTTGCTTTTGGGCAACAAGTAAATGTAAAAGGAACGGTCACAGACCAAGCATTTGGGCAACCTTTGCCTGGAGTGAATGTATTGGTCAAAAATACAGCAAATGGTACTTACACAGATTTTGATGGAAATTTCGAGCTCAAAAATGTTGAAGTCAATTCAATTTTGGTTTTCACATACATAGGCTATCAAAATCAAGAGGTAGTGGTTAAAGATGGTGAAGATTTAACAGTGATTCTTGTTGAAGATACAGAGTCTCTTGATGAGGTTGTGGTTATTGGTTATGGTACACAGAAAAAACGTGACGTAACAGGATCGGTTTCTATAGTAGATTCAAAAACTTTAGATGAAATCAAGCCTATTAAAGTAGAACAAGCACTTCAGGGTACTGTTTCTGGTGTAAATGTAACAACACAATCTGGTGCTCCTGGAGCTGGACTCGATATTAGAATTAGAGGTATAGGTACAAATGGTGCTGCTGGTCCAACCGTAATTATTGATGGTTATGTAGGTGATTTAGGAGTACTAAATCCTAATGATATTGAGACCATTACGGTTCTAAAAGATGCGCAAGCAGCTATTTATGGAACTATTGGTGCAAATGGTGTTGTTTTGATTACCACCAAAAGCGGTAAGAAGGGTGCTAAAACAAAAGTGTCTTACAATACTTATACTGGATTTCAGGAAACTTCAAGAAAATTACCATTACTTAACGCAACAGAATATGCAGTTTTATTAAATGAGAGTTATGCTGCTGGTGGTCAAAATTTACCATTTCCTAACGTGACAGGTTTAGGGGTTGGTACAGATTGGCAGGAAGAAGTCTTTAATGAGAATGTACCAATTATAAGTCATGATTTTAATGTTTCTGGAGGTTCAGAGAAAATTACTTATGCGATTAGTGGTTCCCATTTATACCAGCAAGGTATTATCGCTCCAAAGAAATCAGATTTCCGAAGAAATACAGCTAGATTATCATTGGGTGCAGATATTTCAGATAAAATAAGAGTAAATGCAAATGCGATTTACACATATATAGATAGAGATAACATTAATGACTTTGGTTTGGGTTCTGTATTGTTTAACGCATTGAACACACCTTCAACATTAAGTGCGTTTGATGCTAATGGTCAACCAACCTTAGTTCCTAATACAACAGGTTTAGGGATTGAAATTATTAACCCAATTGCCCAAATTCAAAATACATTTAATGATTATGATTTAAGGAAGATTAATGGAACTGTAGGTGTGGAGTATGATATTGTTGATAATGTGACAATAACTTCACGTTTAGGTTTTAATACATCTAATAGTGAGGGTAAGACGTTTAACAAACAAATAGATTATGGAGGAAAAGTATTTGATGTGCCAAGAAGTAGTGTAAATCAAAACTCAATAAATGATAATGATTACTCTTTAGATATCTTTGGAAGTTATAAAAATCTTTTTGCGGATACGCACAATGTTGAAATTACTGTTGGAACAACAATTTATAAGCAATTCGGTAATGGCTTATTTGCAACAGGTTTTGATGTGCCAAACAATTCTTGGGAATTTGCGGACATAGCTTTAGCTGAGGGTACGAGTGAAGCACGTGACGTAGGCTCTTATGCTTATGATGAAAGACGTTTATCGTTTTTTGCTCGCGCACAATATGATTACAAAGGTAAATATTTTTTATCTGGTATGATTAGAAGAGATTTGTCAACACGTTTTGGGCCAGATAATAGAGTAGGTTATTTTCCATCTGTTACTGCTGGTTGGATTGTGTCTGATGAAGGTTTTTTTGAAAACGTAAATTCACTAAATTTTTTAAAGCTTAGAGCAAGTTATGGTATCTTGGGTAATGACCAAATTGGAAACAACGGTTATGTTAGTTTATTAAGTGGAGAAGCTACTTATATTCTAGACAACGCTTTAGTTCAAGGTGAAGCAATTGGTGTATTACCAAATCAAGATTTACAATGGGAAGAGGCTAAGAAGTTTGACGTTGGTTTGGACATGAAGTTTTTTAATAATAGAGTAGATATCACTGCAGATTATTTTATTAATGTTAGAGATAATTTATTAATTCAAAACATTCCGGTATCTGGTATAACAGGAGTATTTGCTCCAGGTAGTGGCTCGCCAACAGTTAATGCGGGTAAAGTTGAAAACAAAGGTTTTGAATTTGCGATTGGTTATAGAGATAATTTCTCTGATGATTTTAACTTCGGAATTAATTATAATTTCACAACGCTCAAAAATGAAGTTCTTGAAGTAAATAACAGTACAGGCTTCTTAGATGGTGGAGGTTTTGGCGTTGGTCAATTAGCGCCATCTAGAATGGATGTTGGTAATCCTTTAGGATATTTTTACGGATTACAAACCGACGGTATTTTTCAGAATCAAGCTGAGATTGATGCACACCCATCACAATCTGACTTAGGGGTAGGTGCTGCACCCGGAGATATTCGCTTTGTTGATGTCAATGGTGATGGTAATATTGATGCAAATGATAGAACAAATATTGGAGATCCAATCCCAGATATAACAATGGGACTTAATCTAACCTTTAATTACAAGGGGTTTGATTTTATAGCTTACACTTTTGCGTCAATAGGTAATGACATGGTTCGTAATTACGAACGTACATTGACAGATGTGAACAGACTTAATTATGTACTGGGTCGCTGGACAGGTGAGGGAACTAGTAATACAGTGCCAAGAGTCACAACAGCAGCCACAACAAATAATGTGTTTTCAGACTATTTTGTGGAAGATGCTTCCTATTTAAGAATTCAAAATATCCAATTAGGTTACACATTACCTATAACATTTACCGAGAAATTTAGTATCTCTAAAGTTCGCGTTTATGGCGGTGTAAATAACCTATATACATTTACAAAATATAAAGGTTTTGATCCAGGTGCTTCCAATGGAGCTCCAATTGGAGGAGGAATCGATTCAGGATTCTATCCAATCCCAAGAACATATCTAGTAGGTTTAAACCTTAACTTTTAATTAATGATTAAGATGAAAAATAAATTAACGAACATAATAGCGGTCTTTACCATTTTATTTGCAGTCTCTGGTTGTACAGATGACTTTATAGAAAGACCAATCCCTTACTCAATAGATTCAGAAAGTTATTTCAATTCTGAAGAAGAATACTACAACGCATTAATTGGTGCCTATGATTTATTGCAGTCAACATATGCAAATGTAATTTTGGGTGAGATTGCCTCAAATAATACATTATGTGGCGGTGAAAGTGCTACAGATGTTATTGGATGGCAACAAGTAGATGATATGATCCATACACCAGTTAACAGCAACTTGAAAGACATATGGAACTGGATGTTTGCTGGAGTTAACAGGGCAAATTATATTTTAGAATTTCAGGATAAAACAGATTTTGAAGGTAAGGAAATCATCATTGCAGAAGCACGTTTTTTAAGAGCTTACTATTATTTTGAATTGGTAAAATGGTTTGGTCCAGTTCCTTTAAAAGAAACAAGATTTCAACTTGAAGATGAAACTATAATACCAAGAAGTCCTGTAGAAGATGTGTACGCCCTAATTGAAAGCGACTTAATTTATGCTTCGAATACACTAAGCTACACAGCTCCCCAAATTGGAAGAGCGACAAAGGGTTCTGCGGAAGCATTACTTGGAAAAGCATACTTGTATCAAGAAAAATTCTCTGATGCTGCAATAGTTTTAGAAAATTTAATACAAAATGGACCATATGATTTAGTAACAGATTATGATACCATATTTGAAAGCGCAGGAGAAAATGGAATTGAATCTGTTTTTGAAGTTCAATATACAGACGTAGAAGGTGCTAGTTTTGATTGTTTACAATGTAGTGAGGGTAATGTAGCAGTTGGTTTTAGTGGTGTAAGGAATTTTGATGGGCCAAAGTTTAGTCCTGGATTTAGTTTCAATGTTCCTACACAAGATGCAGTTGATGAGTTTGAAGAAAATGATGTACGAAAAGAGGTAGCTATTCTTGATATTGAAGCTTTTGTTGCTAACAACCCAAGTTGGGTAAATAACGATGGCGAATTAGGAGTGCTTTATGGTATAGGTTATGAACATACAGGATATTTCAATAGAAAATATTTACCTAGAAAAAGAAGTGTTAATGTTGCAGGTGATGTAAATCTTACAAACCCAAATAATTATAGAGCAATACGTTTCGCAGATGTTTTATTAATGGCTGCTGAAGCTTTTAATAGAGGTTCTATAAGTGATGATAAAGCAAGGTTATATTTAAATAGAGTTCGTACAAGAGCAACTTTAGATGATGTAACGTCATCAGGTAATGCATTAACGGATGCTATTTATGATGAAAGACGAGTAGAGCTTCTTGGTGAAGGACATCAGTTCTTTGATCTTGTAAGAACAGGTCGAGGAAATCAAATTGATGGATTTTCAGCAAACAAAAATGAATTGTTCCCAGTACCTTTTGAAGAGATTCAATTTTCAAACGGAAACTGGCAACAAAACCCAGGATACTAAAAAAATAAAAATTGAGAAATATGAAAATAGTAAAGTATGTATTAAGTATTTGTCTTGTGGCATTAGCAGTCTATAGCTGCTCACAAGATGATGACAACACAGATTTTGTTGATAGCATTGAGGCTCCAATAAATATCTCTGCAAATGTAGTCGTAACTCAAGACAACACAGGTTTGGTGACCATAACACCTCTAGGTGAAGGTGTTACTAACTATGTTATTGGTTTTGGTGATGGATCTGACAATTCTAGTTCAATCCAACCAGGAAATAGTGTAACCCATGTTTACGAAGAAGGATCTTATGATGTTTCTATAATAGCTAACGGTTTAAATGGTTTATCTACTACTGCAACTCAGTCAATAGTGGTTTCATTTCAAGCTCCAGAAAATTTGGAAGTAACTATTGAAAATGATATTGCAATTTCAAAAAAGGTCAATGTAATGGCTTCAGCAGATTTTGCCTTATCCTATGAGGTTGATTTCGGACAAGCGGGTTCAACTCCAGTAATGGGAAATATTGATGAAACAGTATCTTTTATATATGATGAGCCTGGAACTTATACAATCACAGTTACAGCATTTAGTGCAGCCATTGAAACCTTAACTTATACAGAGGAATTTCTGGTAACGGAAATATTGGCTCCCCTAATGGCTGCGCCTTCACCTCCCTCAAGAGATGCTTCAGATGTAGTTTCAATATTTAGTGATGCCTATACAGATGTTACTTTAAATGAATTACCTACAACATGGTCATCAACAATATTTAATACTGCGACAGTTGCGGGTAATAATGTTTGGCAATTATCAAACTTGGATTTTTTAGGTATCGTAACAAATTATGATACGGGAATAGACCTTTCCAATATGGAGACAATGCATATTGATTATTGGGTTCCTTCTGGTGAAACTAATGAACTATTAGTTAAAATTGTAAATACTGTAGATGGAGGAGAAGCAGAGCAATCTTTAGGTGAAACAATTTCAGGTTCTTGGCAAAGTATTGATTTGGATATGTCTGGTTTTGAAAGCGGTGATTTATCAAATACAAATATAATTACCCAACTACTCATAGATTCTAATGGTCTTTCTGAAACAGTTTTTATTGATAATTTTTATTTCTACAGAGCATCTACCACGGGACCTGGATTTGATGATGGTTTGCTAACAAATGGGGATTTTGAAAACGGGAGTGATTCTTGGATAATTGGAGTAGATGACTCAAGTTCTGCTCCAGTGGTTACAAATGCAGGAAACACATATTATTCTGTCGATGTAACCGCAGCAGGTCAGCCTTTTGACGTCAACGTAAGTCAAAAACTTGAAATTGTTCAAGGATTGACCTATACATTGTCTTTTGATGCTTGGTCTGATGTAAATAGATCAATTATAGCAGGTATTGGTCTTAGTGGAGGTGATTTTTCAAATACGAGTGAAACTGTGAATATAAACAGCACAGTAACAAATTATACTCTTACTTTAACTGCAGCAGGATTTGGGGCTCTAGATGCCCGAGTATTATTTGATTTAGGAGCTGAAATTGGAATGGTTAATATTGATAATGTATCTCTAAATATTGCTACAAATAACTTATTGACAAATGGGGATTTTGAAAACGGAAGTGATTCATGGATCATTGGAGTAGATGATTCAAGTCCAGCACCTGTAGTAACAGTTGGTAGTAATACTTATTACTCTGTCGATGTAACTGCTGCTGGCCAACCGTTTGATGTCAACGTTAGTCAAAAACTTGAAATCATACAGGACGAAACTTACACATTGACGTTTGACGCATGGTCTGATGTAAATAGATCTATTATAGCAGGTATTGGACTTAGTGGAGGGGATTTTTCTAATAATAGCGAGACTGTAAATATAACTCCAACAGTAACTAATTTTACACTTACATTAACTGCTGGAGGATTTGGAGCGCCCGATGCTCGAGTTTTGTTTGATTTAGGAGCAGAAATTGGAATGGTCAATATAGATAATGTCGTACTAACAATAAATTAGAGAAAAAGTAACTCTATAAAATCACTTTAAACAATAAAAAAAAATTGATATGAAAAATATAATAAAAATAACCACTCTAATCTTTACACTTGCATTTTTTGTAGGTTGTCAGGATGATGATGTTCAAATTGGAGACATCACTGCTCCATCAAACTTAACTATAACTGCTGAAGTTCTTGGAGTTGATGCAGATAATCCAAATGGTGATGGTAGCGGATTAGTAAAATTAACTGCATCTGCAGATAATGCTTTAAGCTACAATTTCCAATTTGGAGATGGTTTAGAAGCAGTAGTGCCTTCTGGTATTGATACGCACCGTTATAGTATCGTAGGTCTAAATACTTACACAGTAGTCGTAAGCGCTATTGGATCTGGAGGCATTGCAACAACGCAAACAATTGATGTTGAAGTATTCAGTTCTTTCGATGATTTAGAAGCTAAAGAATTATTATCTGGAGGTATTGGTTCATCAAAAACATGGTATCTAGATGCATCTGTACAAGGACACTTAGGAGTTGGAGGTACAATGGCTAGTGCTCCTGATTCTTTTTGGTTTCCATCATTTTATGCTGCTCAACCTTTTGAGAAATGTGGTGATCCAATTTCAGATTGTTTATGTGATGATGTGTTTACTTTTAGTCTTGATGCTAGTGAGCAATTAACATTTGAGCTGGATAATAACGGACAAACATTTTTTAACGCAGGTCATCAAGGTGTAATTGGCGAGAATGCTGGTGAAGATGCATGTTTTGATTTTGATACTTCAGGAACAAGTGTAGTATCCTTATCGCCAACAGCTTTTGATTGGTCGGTAGTTCCAGATCCAGATTTCAATGGAAGGGGAACAAGTATGAATTTTTCTGGTGGAAAATTTATGGGTTACTACGTATCTTCTTCTACCTATGAAATTATTGAAGTAACCAACAGTTCACTTTATGTGAGAACTATAGATGGTAATGATCCAGGATTATATTGGTACCATAAATTTACAACGACTTTACCTTCCGAAGAGTTCAATTCAATTTATAATGATTTGGATTGGTCTGATGAATTTGATATTAATGGAGCGCCAAATTCTGAAAATTGGACATATGACCTCGGTGCAGGCGGTTGGGGAAACTCAGAGCTTCAAACCTATACAAATAATGCTGAAAATGTAATCGTTGAAGACGGTTTCTTAAAAATAACAGCTAAGGCTGATGGTAGCGGATATACTTCTGCACGACTAAAGTCTGAAAATCTATATGAGTTTACCTACGGAAGAGTAGAAGTAAGAGCAAAATTACCAGCAGCAACAGGTACTTGGCCAGCAATTTGGTCTCTTGGTGCAGATTACGAAACTAATACATGGCCAGGTTGTGGTGAAATGGATATCATGGAGCAAAAAGGACAAGATAAAAATACGGTTCTTGCAACTGTTCATCACCCTGCGGTTTCTCCAGGAGCTGGTGATTCAGCAAGTACGGTATTGACAACATCAACTACAGAATTTCATAACTACACAATGGAGTGGACTCCAGACACGATTACATTTTTAGTCGATGACAATGTGTTTCATACAATCGTAAACTCACCAGATTTACCTTTTGAAAGCGACTTTTTCTTGATAATGAATGTAGCAATGGGTGGCACATTAGGAGGAACTGTAGATCCCGGATTTACTCAAGATTCTATGGAAATTGATTATGTAAGAGTATACAAATAATATGAAGCACTTTATAACATCTCTTTTCGTTCTATTACTTCTACTATCTAGTTCATCTTGTATAGAAAAGGTTTTTGCGAAAGATTCATCCATTGGTATTGATGATAATAAAGCATTGTCAATAAATGATAAAGTCAATGCGCTTTTATTAAAAATGACCTTAGAAGAAAAAATAGGTCAGATGAATCAATACAATGGCTTTTGGGATTTAACGGGTCCAACACCTAAAGATGGTGATGCAGCTAAGAAGTATGATCATCTAAAAAAAGGATATGTTGGCTCAATGCTTAATGTTAGAGGTGTTAAAGAGGTAATGTCTGTACAAAAAATCGCTGTCGAGGAAACACGATTGGGCATTCCTCTTATAATAGGTTTTGATGTTATTCACGGTTACAAAACAATAAGTCCAATTCCGTTAGCAGAGTCTGCAAGTTGGGATTTAGAAGCTATAAAAATGTCTGCACATGTTGCTGCTGAAGAATCTGCAGCTGCAGGAATAAACTGGACGTTTGCACCAATGGTGGATATTTCTAGAGATGCACGATGGGGAAGAGTGATGGAAGGTGCTGGTGAAGATCCCTATTTAGGTTCTAAAATTGGAGTCGCTCGCGTAGAGGGATTCCAAGGAGACGACTTATCTGCTTATAACACTATTGCAGCTTGTGCCAAGCATTTCGCTGGATATGGTTTTGCAGAGGCAGGACGAGATTATAATACTGTAGATGTAGGGACGTCAACCTTAAATAATATCATATTTCCCCCGTTTAGAGCAGCTAACGAGGCAGGAGTTAAAACATTTATGAATTCGTTTAACGAACTTAATGGTGTACCTGCAACGGGAGATAAATATTTACAAAGAGATATTTTAAAAGGAGAATGGGGTTTTGAAGGTTTTGTAGTTTCAGATTGGGGATCAATCACAGAGATGATTGCTCATGGTCACGCAAAGGATGGTACACAAGCAGCAGAAATTGCTATTAAAGCAGGTTCTGATATGGATATGGAATCCTACCTTTATGTTGAAGAACTGGCTAAATTAGTAAAGGACGGTAAAGTTGATGAAGAATTAATTAATGATGCTGCCAGAAGAATTCTTACAGTCAAATTTGAATTAGGCTTGTTTGATGATCCTTATAAATATTTGGATGAAGCAAGAGAAAAAGAATTCACTGGCCAACAGAAATATCACGACGCTGTTCTTGATATGGCTAAAAAATCTATAGTACTTCTTAAAAATGAAAACAATCTCTTACCATTAAAAAAAGATGGACAAAAGATTGCTGTTATTGGTGCTTTGGCAAATGATAATACAAGTCCTTTAGGAAGTTGGAGAATTGCTGCAGATGATAGTACAGCTGTAACAGTTCTTGAAGGTTTAAAGGCATATAGCGGAAATCAAATTACATATGCTAAGGGTGCAGATGTCACTATCGGTGAGACCAAATTTGTAACCGAGCTTAAAATCAATACAACAGATAAAAGTGGATTTCCAGAAGCGATTTCCGAAGCAGAAAAAGCAGATGTTGTTATTATGGTTTTAGGCGAACATGGATTGCAAAGTGGAGAAGGTAGAAGTAGAACAGAATTAGATTTGCCAGGTGTACAGCAAGATTTACTTGAAGCTGTTTACAAAGTCAATAAGAATATTGTCTTGGTCTTAAATAACGGAAGACCTTTGACCATAACCTGGGCAGACGAGAATATACCGGCAATAGTTGAGGCCTGGCATTTAGGTACCCAAAGCGGAAACGCAATTGCACAAGTACTTTATGGTGATTACAACCCAAGTGGGAAATTGCCTATGACCTTCCCAAGACGAGTTGGTCAAGTACCATTATATTACAATTATAAAAGCACGGGTAGACCAGTTTTACCAGCTCCAGATATTGTTTTTTGGTCACATTATCAAGATGAAGAAAATGGTGCTTTATATCCGTTTGGTCATGGATTGAGCTATACAAGTTTTGAATATTCAGACTTAGTTGTAGATATAAAGTCGTCAAAAGAAGTTGTTGTTTCTTTTAATCTTAAAAACACAGGAAAAGTAAAGGGTAAAGAAGTTGTACAATTATATATTCAAGATTTATATGCCAGTGTAACAAGACCTGTTAAAGAGTTAAAAGGATTTGAATTGGTTGAACTAGAACCTAATCAATCAAAGAATATCTCAATGACACTTACTGATAAAGAACTTGGTTTCTATGATAATCAAGGTAATTTTATTTTTGAATCTGGTGATTTTAAAATCTTTGTTGGAGGAAGTTCTAAAACATTACTCGAAAAGAAAATCGAATTAGAATAATGAAGAAAATCACATTCATATTGCTTTTGTTTGTGAGTTTTGCTTCATGCCAAAAAGAGGAGTCTAAATCTATATTTTTTGAGGATCAATTTGATGGAACCTCACTAAATATGAATTCTTGGAATTACGAATTAGGTGACGGTTGTCCAGAACTTTGCGGTTGGGGAAACAATGAAAAGCAAACTTATATTGAAGAAAATATAAGTGTCAAGGATGGGAAGTTAATCATCAAGGCGACAAAAGGGGCTGATACATATTACTCAGGTAAGATCACTACCAAAAACAAAGTAGAATTCAAATATGGTACGGTTGAAGTAAGAGCAAAATTACCCCAGGGCAAAGGCATTTGGCCAGCTATTTGGATGTTGGGCAATGATATAGATCAAAAAGGTTGGCCACTGTGTGGTGAAATCGATATTATGGAATATGTTGGTAAGGCACCAAATGAAATCCATACAACACTCCATACAGCAGATAGTTTTGGCCAATCAGAAAATACTAAAGTAACGACCCATAAAGAAATAGAAGAAGGGTTTCATATTTACAAAAGCATCTGGAGTAAAAAAAGCATTGAGTTCTTTATCGATAATGAACGCGTTTATACATTTTCTCCGGAAACAAAAAATAATAAAACCTGGCCTTTTGATAAACCCTTTTATGTGATATTGAATATGGCCATTGGAGGAAATTTTGGAGGTCCGGAAGTGGATGAATCAATCTTTCCACAAGAGTTTATTATAGATTATATTACTATTTATTAACAATTAAAAATTTGAAAATTATGAAAAAAAACTACATTCTTATTGCTATTATGTTAATTGCTTTATTACCAGTAACAGCCCAAACAGCAATTGATTTTGATGCTACTAACTTTTCTTCACCAGACGATGGAGGAAGCGGAGGAGCCTTTATGAACGTTTTTGACAATCCTAAAAATGGTACTATTGGTGGTTTTCAATTTGGTTCTGGATGGGGAATTCCAGATTTAGTGGCTATTTTAGACACAAATGCAAATACAGTAACCCTAAAACCAAATAGAATTGGTGATCCAGATGCTTACTGGCAAACAGCGGGAGTTTTGGAAGGGAACAAAATTATGGATGCCAATCTCTTTATTCAAAATGATGCTTTGGTTGGTACTTCTTTCTCATTTACTGGAGATGTTGTTTCCAATACAATTGATGATTCTGGTTTAAGTATTCCGTATGATGCTACTGCTTTTATAAAAGTGTTTAACGCCGATTTTTCTGGGGTTATCGGTTCAGATATTGCTGATTTGTCAACTTCAGGTGAATTCGCTTTAAGTATGGACGCAACAGCGTTTCCTGCAGATTCTCATGTGCAATATGGTTTTCAGTTCATTGGACCAAATTTAAGTTCAGATGCATCATTTGATGCAGCTTATGATGCAGTAGGCAGTATCGTTATTCAACCTGCAACATTGAGTGTTGATGATTTCAACACAAGTCAATTTTCTGTATTTCCAAATCCAGCAAAAAACAATTGGACGATCAATGCAAACAGCACGATTAAGTCTGTTCAAGTGTATGACATTTTAGGTAAGCGAGTAGTATCAATGAGCACGTCTAGTAATAACGTAAATATTGATGCAACCAATCTTACAACTGGGATGTATATTGCTCAAATTACTTCGGAAAATGGAAGTAAAAATATAAAATTGGTCAAGAAATAAGCTACATAATTAATACTAATCACATTGAAAAAGCCATACTTGTTTTTTTGAGTATGGCCTTTTTAGTTTAATCCATTTAACATTAAAACTTTATATTATGAAAAAAATTACACTTTTATCAGTGCTCATGATGATAACCTCCATAGGGTTTTCTCAAACATTACCTTACACCTTTGATGAGTCTACAGATCCATCTTATTATTTTACTGGCTTTGATGTCGGTTTTTCGCTTGCAACAGACCCAGAGGATGCTTCAAATCCTGTTGGCCAAATAACAGGAAATGGAAGCAATTTTGATACGCTCCAAACTATTGGTTTACTTGAAGAGAATATTGATCTTTCAGACGATAGTAATAATACAATCACATTTAGATGGAGAGCAGTAAACGGAACAGGGAGTGGCTCTCACTTACTAAAGTTCGAGTTAGATGGCAATAATCCAGTCGAGTTACCTTTTACATCTACAGGTACAGGTTGGCAGACAATTTCATTAGACTTTGGGCCAGGTTTAGGGATTTATAATAATTTAATCATATTTCCAGATTTTGGTAATACAGGAAATGATGTTTACTTGATTGATGACTTAGCTGGTGGTACTAACGTTGCGCCACCACCTCCTGCAACCGCAGCATTTCCAATAGATTTTGAATCTGCAGAAGATACATTCAATTGTTTTGATTGCGGTTTCAGTATTGTTACTGATAGTGGTGATAATGTTGGCTCTATTACTGGAGGTGCATTTGAATTTGATACTGCTCAGTTACCATTAGGAACATTATTAGATTTATCAGATGATTCTAACAACACAATTACGTTTAGAATCAAGCCAGTTAATGGCACAGGTAGTGGCTCTCACTTATTAAAATTTGAATTAGGTTCAAGCACAACTGAGCTTCCTTTTACAACAACAGGTACCGATTGGCAAGACATTTCTATAGATTTCCCTGCAGGACTTGGAACTTACGATTTGGTGGTTATATTTCCAGATTTCAACAATACAGCAGTAGATACCTATTTAATTGATGATATTGCAGGTGGTACAAATGTAGTGCCTCTTGAAGATCCAGAAGCAGCTCCAATTCCAAATGCACCAAATGGAGAGGTATATAGCATTTACAATGATACCAATGGCTATACTACAATATTTCCAGTTCAATATCCTTTTGGGACTTTGGGAGGAGAGCCAGATTTAGATCCGGGAACAGGTGTAAATACAGCTTTAAAATTTGATTTCAATTTTGCTGGATACGGACAAGGAGAAGGTGGACCAGATGATGTTTCTGCTTATGGATTCGTCAATTTTAACTATTGGGCAGAACCAGGTATTCCAGGATTTCAATTTAGAATGATAAGCAATAATGGAGGTGTTACAGAGCATACTTATGAAATCGGAACTCAGGAAGCAGTGGTAACCGGTCAATGGACACAAGTTTCAATTCCTATGTCTTATTTTACTGGGATAGGATTTTCAAGTGCAAACTTTTTCCAGTGGAAGTGTGATCCATTCATGCAACAAACTGCTCAAGGAGGTATCGTTTATATTGATAACATCATACTCACATTAAATCCATTATCAGTAGATGAATTTAACACATCCCAATTTACTGTGTTTCCTAATCCAGCAAAAGACAAATGGGGAATTAATGGAACCAAGATCATCAAAACAATTACTCTTTTTGATGTCTCCGGAAAACAAGTATCAACTATAAGTCCAAATAATAATGAAGCACAAATTGATGCTTCAAAATTAAATTCGGGTATATATTTTGCTAAGATTAATTCAGAAAACGGAACCGAAACTATCAAATTAATTAAAAATTAATTATTAAGTTTAATTATAAAAAAAAGAGTGTATTTTTATAAAGTACACTCTTTTTTATTTTATGGTCACATTAAAACACTTAGCAGAACAACTTAACGTATCAGTATCAACAGTTTCTAAAGCACTACACGATAGTGACGAAATAAGTCCAGATACTATTGAACGTGTAAAAGCATTGGCAAAATTCTTAAATTATAAGCCAAATCGATTGGCTGTAAGTTTAAAAAGCAGCAAGACAAATACTATTGGTGTCGTGATTCCAAATATTCTAAATCATTTCTTTGCCAAGGCATTATTTGCTATAGAAAAAGAAGCTACCAAACAAGGCTATAATATCATTACTTGTGTGTCAAACGAAATGAGAGAAAAGGAAATAAATAGTTTGCAATTACTCTCAAATGGTAGTGTTGATGGCTTTATCATGTCAATTGCAGAGGAAACACAAGTGTTAAAAAAAGTAGATCATATAAACGCGATTTTAAAACAGAACATCCCAATTGTGTTATTTGATAGAGTTTCAGAAGATATAGATTGTGATAAAGTGATTATTGACGATTTTGGTGCAGCTTACGAGGCAACGAAACATCTCCTTTCCGAAGGTAGAAAACACATCACCTTAATTAGCAGTATTGACGAGTTAAGTGTTGGCAAGTTGCGGGTTGAAGGGTATTACAAGGCAATTTCCGAAGATAAAAAATACAAGGAAAAACCAAATGTAATTACAATTTCGCGTGATGAATCTATAGAGGAGCGTATCGAGAATTTACTAAATACCGATAAAAAAATTGACGCGATCATTGCGATTGATAATACCTCTGGAGTCGTCGCGTTACAAAAAGCGCTTAAATTGAATATTGATGTGCCTAAAAACCTATCTATTATTGGGTTCTCAGATGAAAATGTACTCAAGTTTACAGACCCAAAATTATCTACGGTTTCTCAACACACACTTGATATTGGTAAGGCATCTGTAGAAATGTTGATTCATAAACTTAACGATAAATCGTTATCTCAAAACACAACCAAAACCATTAAAACCAATCTTATTTTAAGGGGTACAACAAAATAATTTTTCTTCGGAAATGTGCCTAAACACAAAATTACTGCCACAAATCCACAAAATTTTAATTCAAAACAATTTTCAATGTTTTAAGCTTTTAGAAAGAGTTATCTTTATTACAAACTCAAAAGCATTTTGAAATTAGTCAAATTCACAAAAAAAGGTATTTATTGCATCCCGGGAAAATTCTATTTAGACCCTTGGTTTCCTGTAGAATACGCTATTATTTCACATGGGCATGCAGATCATGCACGATGGGGAATGAAACATTATTTGTGCCATGACGAATCTAAACCCATTTTACAGCATCGCATAGGCAAGGATATTTCTATTGAAAGTTTAGCCTATAATAAAGAGCGACAAATTAACGGAGTAAAAGTAAGTTTTTTTCCTGCTGGGCACATCATTGGATCAGCACAGATAAGATTAGAATATAAAGGGTTTGTAGTGGTTTTCTCTGGCGATTATAAAGTAAAAAATGATAATCTAACCACACCTTTTGAACCGGTAAAATGTAATGAGTTTATTACTGAAAGCACTTTTGGACTCCCAATTTACAAATGGCAAAAAGAAGAAGATCTCCAAAAACAAATGCACGATTGGGTGTTGCAAAATCAAGCTAAAAACCGTACCAGTATCTTTATTGGTTATTCTTTGGGTAAGGCACAACGTATTATGAAATTAATGGAAGGTTTGGATGAAATGTATGTGCATACTGCAATCCACAATTGCAATGAAGCTATAAAATCCTCAGGAATTATATTGCCAGAGACTAAATTATGGACAGCAGATACAGATAAAAAAGCGGTTCAGAATAAAATAGTGGTCGTTCCGCCAGCCTTGTTGGGATCAAATATGATCAAGCGTATTCCAAATGGTGCAACTGCAATTTGTTCGGGCTGGATGCAAATTAGAGGCAGTCGTCGTTGGCAATCGGTCGATGCTGGATTTCCTGTAAGCGATCATGCAGATTGGGACGGACTGCTCAAAGCGGTCAAAGCAACCGAAGCCGAAAAAGTATACGTCACGCACGGTTCTCAAGCTACATTTTCAAAATATCTTAATGAGATTGGCATTCCTTCCGCAGAAGTAAAAACCGAATATGGCTCAAATGAAGATGAATCTGTTGAAGACGCTAAAACCCAAAAGGCATCATGAAGAATTTCTCAAAACTTATAAGCGCTGTTGAAATCACCAACAAAACAAACGATAAAATTGCAGCGTTTGTTGATTATTTCACGCATGCTCCAGATAAAGATAAATTATGGCTCATTGCAATTTTTACGGGTAAACGACCTAAACGCCCTGTAAAAACAACGTTGATGAAACAATGGTGTATGGAAATCACAGAAATACCTGAGTGGCTATTTTTCGAAAGCTACAGTACGGTTGGAGATTTGGGGGAAACCATGGCATTATTATTACCTGAGCCAACGCATAAAATTGAAAAATTATTTAGTGAATGGATGCAGGAAATTGTTGAACTTAAAGCAAAATCTGATGATGAAAAAGAAGCCTACATCCGAAATGCCTGGTCAGGTTTGGAAACTCAAGAATGTCTCATTTTTAATAAATTAATTGGTGGCAGTTTTAGGTTAGGCGTTTCTAAAAAAACCTTGGTCAATGCTTTGGCTAAATATTCTGGAATTGAGGCTAACCAGCTTATGCACAGTATTATTGGTAATTGGGATATTAATGAAATTACCTTTGAGGAGTTACTTCAAGGTGAGCATATCAATTACGACAATTCAAAACCATATCCATTTTGTTTGGCTTACGCTTTGGAAAAAGAATTAGACGAGTTGGGTGACGTCAATGATTGGCAAGTGGAGTATAAATGGGATGGTATTCGCGGACAAATCGTCAAACGAAACAACGAAATTTTCATTTGGTCAAGAGGTGAGGAACTCGTTACAGAGCAATTTCCAGAATTGATGGAGGCCATAGAACAATTGGATGGCGATTTCGTGATTGACGGAGAGATTCTGGCTTTGAAAGATAACGGAATTCTATTATTCAACGATTTACAAAAACGACTCAATAGAAAAAATGTCACCAAAAAACTACTCGACGACGTACCAATTGGTTTTTACGCCTATGACATGATGGAGTGGGATAACAAAGATATTAGAGAACAACCGCTCAGTTTCCGAAGAGAAAAATTAGAGAAATTGTTTTCTTCGGAAGCAACAGATAATAAAACCTTATTTATATCCCAATTGATTTCTTCGGAAAGCTGGCAGGATTTGATCCCGATACGTCAAGGAGCACGAGCCAAGGATAGTGAAGGGTTGATGCTCAAACAGAAAAACTCACCATATCATACTGGTCGAAAAAAAGGAGACTGGTGGAAATGGAAAGTCGACCCATTAACCATTGATGCAGTCATGATTTATGCGCAAAAAGGGAGCGGAAGAAGAAGTGCCCACTATACAGATTACACCTTTGCGGTTAAAAAGGATGACGGTTTGGTTACGGTTGCCAAAGCCTATTCTGGATTGACTAATGAAGAGATAAAAGAAGTCAGTAGATTTGTAAAAAAGAATGCTATCGAAAAATTTGGTCCAGTACGCACGGTAAAGCCAGAATTGGTTTTTGAAATTGCTTTTGAAGGTATTGCGTTAAGTAACCGTCATAAATCTGGAGTCGCATTACGTTTTCCGAGAATTTCAAGATGGCGAAAAGACAAACCGGTTGAAGAAATCGATACTATAGAAACTGTTAAACAATTGATTACGTCTCCAAATTGAGTACATCGTTTAAAAATTCACAAGGCTATAAAATAATTGAGGATTGGATGGGTTCAAAAGCGAATGAACCATTCAAATTTCAAGAACAAACGTGGGCTAAATATCATCACGGTTATAGCGGTATGGTGGTTGCTCCAACTGGGTTTGGTAAAACATTTTCGGTGTTTTTAGCAGTAGTGATAGACTATCTCAACTATCCAGAAAACTACAAAAAAGGGTTGAAATTATTATGGGTAAGTCCTTTGCGATCACTAGCAAAAGATTTAGCCAAAGCGATGACTACTGCTGTTGAGGAGATTGGTTTGGATTGGGAAGTCGCAGTAAGAAATGGAGATACACCAACCAAAATAAGACGACAACAAGAACGGTTAATGCCAGATATTCTCATTGTCACACCAGAAACACTTCATTTATTATTTTCACAGAAAAAAAATTCAAAATGGTTTAAACATGTGAAATGTGTCGCAGTTGATGAGTGGCATGAACTGATTGGAAACAAAAGAGGGATTCTAGTGGAGTTGGCAATGGCGCGATTGATTACAATTTCCGAAGACATTAAAATTTGGGGAATTACCGCAACTATTGGTAATTTGGAAGAAGCAGGTAAGGTGCTCCTTCCGTATCCAAAATTAAAAACGGTGATGATTACCGCTAAGGAGAAAAAGAAAATCAAGGTGGTTACGGTGTTGCCAGATGAAGTAGAAGTATTGCCTTGGGCTGGACATTTGGGTAAAAGTATGGCATCAAAAATTATCCCGATCATCCACGAAAATAAAACGACTTTAATTTTTACGAATACCAGAGGACAGTCGGAATTATGGTATCAAATAATTTTGGAAGCAGATCCAGATTTGGCAGGTTTGCTGGCCATCCACCATGGATCAATTGATAAAAATTTACGAAATTGGATTGAGGATAACATTTCCGAAGGCAACCTAAAAGCAGTAGTTTGTACGTCATCGTTGGATTTGGGAGTGGATTTTAAACCTGTAGATTGCGTCATCCAAATTGGCTCTGCAAAAGGGATTGCGCGATTTATGCAACGTGCTGGTCGTAGTGGTCACTCGCCTTATGAGGTGTCCAAAATTTATTTGATCCCTACCCATTCGCTGGAAATTATTGAGGCTGCAGCACTTAGGGAAGCGGTTGGAGAACGTCGTGTTGAAGCGCGTGAGCCTATGGTATTGACCTACGATGTGATGGTTCAGTTTATGGTCACTTTGGCGGTTGGAGAAGGATTTAAGGCAGAAAACGTTTATGAATTATTATTGAGCACTCATGCGTTTTCCATGTTGACCGAAGATGAATTTGCATGGGCAATCCAGTTTATTACACAAGGCGGAAATACGCTAAAATCATACGAGGAATTCCATAAAGTTGAAAAGGACGACAATGGGATTTTTAGAGCAAAAAGCAGAAGAATTAGCATGCTCCATCGCATGAATATGGGAGCCATTGTTAGTGAGGCCATGTTGCGTGTTAAGTTTATGAGTGGAGGATATATTGGCATGATTGAAGAATATTTTGTCACCAAACTCAAACCCAACGATAGTTTTGTACTTGCTGGTCGCGTGTTAGAATTGGTTCATATTAAGGATATGACTGCGTTTGTGCGCATAAGCAAAGCCAAAAAAGCGATTACACCAAGTTGGCTTGGAGGTCGATTACCATTAACGTCGTACATGAGTCATTTTCTTCGGAAAAAATTGAGCGATTCTCTAAATCCCGGAATTAGAGAACGTGAGCTTAAGTTTTTACACCCATTGATTGCGCGACAAAGTGCCTTTTCACACATCCCGAAAGAGGATGAATTTTTGGTAGAAATGATTAATACCAAAGAAGGTTTCCATTTGTTTATGTACCCTTTTGAAGGTCGTTTGGTGCACGAGGTGATTTCCGCATTGATTGCTTATCGTATTGGCAAAATCAAACCGCTGACCTTTACGATTGCGATGAACGATTACGGATTTGAACTCCTAAGCGATCAAGAAATCCCGGTCAATAAAGAAAATATTAGCGAACTTTTAAGCGCAGACCATTTAATGGACGATGTCATCGCTAGTATTAATGCTGCGGAAATGGCTTCGCGTAAATTTCGTGATATTGCAGTTATTTCTGGGCTTGTGGTACAATCTATGCCTGGACGCAATCAAAATAATAAAAGCCTGCAATCTTCATCTGGATTGATTTTTAGGGTGTTGGATGAAAACGAACCGAATAATCTATTATTACGACAAGCCTATACTGAAGTTTTTAATCAGCAATTGGAAGAAGTACGATTAAAGGAAGCCTTTAAGAGAATCAATAAAAGCAAGCTAATTATCAAAGAATCCAATACCTTTACACCTTTAAGTTTTCCTATTAAGGTAGATAGTTTGAGACAAACCTTAACCAGTGAAAAACTAGATAAACGAATCGCACGCATACAAGCAGACGTCTATAAAAAGAGTAAAATATGATCCATGCTGAAAAGCAAATCACTATTAATGGTGAATCTCTACAATTAAATAATTTACGGGCAATATTTTGGAAACGAGAGCAAACGCTCATTGCTTCTGACCTGCATATTGGTAAATCTGCACATTTCAGAAGACATGGCATTGCCATTTCATCAAACGTTCAAAAAAAGGATTTGAAACGATTATCGTTTTTGATAGATCACTACCAAGCAAAAAAGCTCATTGTCGTTGGCGATTTATTTCATGCTGAAATCAATACAGATATGGACTTGTTTAGAGATTGGAGACATCAATACAGTAACTTGGAAATCATTTTGATTAAAGGCAATCACGACAGACTCAAAGATCACGTTTATGATAGTTTTGCCATAGATTGTTGCAACAAGTCACTAGATGTATCGCCTTTTAAATTTATACATGAGCCCAAAAAAGTGGATGATGCCTTTATCATTTCTGGTCATATCCATCCTGGTGTGTTGATAAAAAGTAGAGGCAGACCTCGTATTAAACTTCCTTGTTTTAAAGTAACCCAAAATCAGTTGATTCTTCCTGCCTTTAGTGAATTTACAGGTTTGGCGACGTCAAGAGTAAAAGATGGAGTTTGTTTTTATGCGTTTACGGAAACTTCTTTTTTTGAGTTTTGAGAATTAATGAATAAACTCTTTAGAATGTAATTTTCATTAGTTTAATATGACATTATGTGAAGGGTTTTACAGTAATAGCTTAAGGTCCTGTTTTTTGTGCATTCAATTATTTAGTTTCTTGTTCCGTAGAATTATTTACTTTCAACATCTCTCAAAATTATATCTTCCACTTCATTAATTTCTGAACTGTGTAATACAGCAATATCGCCAGTACTTTCAAAAACTACTGCTTGAACCTCTGACAACTTATGCACGTTAGCTTCTCTTAATTTTGCCATCAAGTCGCTCACTCCAACGTTACATCTTTTTAAATTATCATAAAGAATTTCACCATTTTTCATTAGAAACTGTGGTTTGTTGGTAAATAGCTTTTTAAACAAATCACTTTTTCTGACTAAAAAAGAGAATAGTGTTTGAAATCCTATTACACAAAAGAGAGCTAAAATACCTTTTAATACGCCTTGGTCTTTATTTATTATAATTGACGCTAATATAGAACCTACTGCAATAGTTGATGCAAAATCAAAACTTGACATTTTTGCAAATGTCCTCAAACCAAATATTCTGGTGATAACCATAATGGCTGAAAAAATTCCGAGAACTGAAATAACTATTAACATGGCGGTTTCTAAATTCATAATTTTTATATTAAGTCTGGGTGAGGTTTCGTGATTATAAACGTGTAACAGTTCTTTTAGCATTGCACATAATGCTTAAAAAAATTTTTACGTACTAAAATCATCTAATTTAACTTTTACAAAATTAATAGAAAATCCGCAAAAATGTAGTAAGTATTGGAAAACCAATTAATTTATTGTAATGGTTTGATTTCTGGATTTTGTATCTAAATAAGAGGTAGGTTATTCTACTAATTGTAAAAATTCCGTCGGTACTTCTAAAAGCTCTTGATAGCACCAGCTATTTGGGCAATCGTCATTCAATTCAGAATGTTCTGCAATTCTAATTATTATTATACCGTTGCCTTGATCAATTCCAGTATAAACTTCTCCGATTTCAAAAGTTCGCTCAGATACTCCAACGACACCACCAACAGTTACTGTAGTTGAATATTCTGTTATAAATTCATACCCGTTATTTTGAGTTTCATCGTCTGAGCTACAAGAAAATAATCCAAAAATTAATGCAAAAAGGTATATTGGTTTTTTCATAATTATTTTTTTAAAAGATGCAAAAACACCATTAAGGTTGCGTCAACTTAAATACAACTTATTACAATATATAAATATAATTCATTTCATCCAAATTCAAAGTATTCAACTTATTTGCAATCATCAACTATATTTTACTATATTAAAAAAAAGCTAAAATAGAACCACTCGACCAGCAGTATTGGGATAACCGTTATAAAGACAATAAAATTCAATGGGATTTGGGTGAAGTGTCACCTCCAATCAAAGCCTATTTTGATCAAGTGGAGAACAAGTCTCTCAAGATATTGATTCCTGGTGGTGGTAATTCTTACGAAGCTGAGTATTTATACAAAATTGGTTTTAAAAATGTGTATGTCGTTGATTTGTCCCAAACAGCGTTGGACAATATCAAATCTCGAGTACCAAATTTCCCAAAAGCGCAATTGATCCATGGCAATTTTTTTGATTTACAAATGACGTTCGATATCATTGTTGAGCAAACCTTCTTTTGTGCTTTACATCTCAATCTAAGAACAGATTATATGTCTAAAATGGATGAACTACTGCTTCCGAAGGGAAAAATAATTGGCGTATTATTTAATCTCCCGCTCAATGATGACCAACCACCTTTTGGTGGAAACCTGCCACTCTATAAAAAATTATTCACCACGCATTTTAAAATACTCAAGATGGAGCCATGCTACAACTCTATAAAAAAAAGGGAAGGGAAGGAATTGTTCTTTGAAGTCATTAAGGAATAGAGTTCCCTTTTTAATGATCTAACAAATATCCTTTTAAAGGTGTAACATTTTGATGGAGTTTGCGTCCTATAGGTAATCAATCATTAATTTGAAATCATCATGAGACAGGACAATCAACTTTTAGTATTAACACATCTTAGTCAGTTACTTACATTTATCACTGGATTTGGCGGATTAATCGTGCCACTGGTTATATGGGCAACGCAAAAGGAGACTGTGTATAAAATGGATCAACAAGGTAAGAATATCGTAAACTTTCAATTAAGTATTTTGGTTTACAGTATTATCTGCATTCCGTTGGTATTTATAATTGTTGGCATCTTCGGACTTATCGCTTTGTGTTTGCTATCATTTATTTTACCAATCACAAATGCTATTAAAGCAAGTCATGGCGAATCTCCAAAATATCCTTTATCTCTTAATTTTATTAGTTAGTTATTTTTATTTTTTTAGAGGTAAATGAAAACGCGCACTTTTTATAGTGCGCGTTTTTTATATATTATTTCTTCGGAAATAGAAAACCATTATTAGTTACCAATAGAATTTATTTCATCTTTAACTTTTGACTTTTTTCTGGTCCATTTGCTGCCATATTTGAAAAACACATAACCAAGAACAATAGTCATTACAATAGCTCCAATGAATTCAAAAGTTTCAGTAGTTGATGCTCCTTTTCTACCAATTATCAGACTTACAATATTTCCTATAAAACTCAGAACACATAAAATTCCGAAGAATAAAAACAGATAACCTAAAATTTTCTTTCCCATATTTGTGAGTTTATTTTAACAAAGCAACCCGAAAATTTGGGATTGCTCGGTGTAATACTAAAATTAAAAACGCAACTTGATCAAGTTGCGTTTTGTTATTTTTTCTATCTCGAAAATAATTGCTTTTCGATTTGAAGATATCTGTTTTTGCAAGTATTTAACTGTTTAGCATCACAGGCATTACTAACATCGTTACATGCTCACCTTCATCAAGTCCATCTACAGGTGTTAAGATTCCTGCTCTATTTGGAAGGCTCATTTCCAGTTGTACGTTATCTGCATTGAGGTTGTTTAACATTTCTGTTAAAAAACGAGAGTTGAACCCAATTTGCATGTCGTCACCTTGGTAATCACAAGAGAGGCGCTCTTCTGCTTTGTTTGAGTAATCAATATCTTCCGCAGAAATATTTAATTCCGCACCAGCAATTTTCAAACGTATTTGGTGCGTTGTTTTATTAGAAAAGATACTCACACGACGAACCGAGTTTAAAAACTGTGTTCTATCTATTGTAAGCTTATTTGGGTTTTCCTTAGGGATCACCGCTTCGTAATTTGGATATTTTCCGTCGATTAAACGACAAACCAATACCGAATTCTCAAACGTAAACTTGGCGTTAGAATCGTTATATTCTATCGTTACAGCATCATCGGTTGCAGCTAAAATTCCCTTTAAAAGATTTAAAGGTTTTTTAGGCATGATAAATTCCGCAACTTGATCTGCCTTAACATCCTCACGTGTGTATTTTACCAATTTGTGGGCGTCTGTTGCCACGAAGGTCAATCCTTCCGTAGAAAACTGAAAAAAGACACCACTCATCACAGGACGCAAATCATCGTTTCCTGCTGCAAAAATAGTTTTGCTAATCGCAGTAGCCAAAATTTCCCCAGCAATCGTTGTTGTGCTTGGATCGTCTAATTCTACCGATTTTGGAAACTCGTTACCATCTGCATACGCCAACGCGTATTTACCGTGGTTTGAACTGATTTCTACCGTGTTATTTTCTTCAACAACAAAGGTTAAGGGCTGTTCAGGAAACGTCTTTAAAGTATCTAAAAGCAAACGGGCTGGCAACGCAATGCTACCATCTTCATCGCTCTCTACGTCAAGTGTAGAAGACATTGTGGTCTCTAAATCGCTTGCAGAAACCGTTAGTTTTGAATCTTTTAAATCGAATAAAAAATTATCTAAAATAGGTAAGGTGTTTGAATTGTTAATCACACCGCCTAACACTTGTAATTGCTTAAGTAAGTATGTACTTGATACTATAAATTTCATACGAATGGTCTATTGTTTTTAAACTGAGAACACAACAAATTGTGCCTTACAAATATATCTTAAAGCTATTGTTTTCTAAAACAAACTTATTAACAACTTGTTCCTTTAGAAAAGGGAATTTAAATGCAGAATTTTAATTTATTTTGAATAGCGTTTTCTTCGGAAAAAAGTAAATAAAACTCCAAAAACACCAAGAATTACAAGCGGTAAAACGATATTAATGATTTGCCATTTTGATTTTTGGTCTTCTATTTTTTCAGAATCTAAAAAGGCTAATTTGACTTCTTTTGTGCGAATGTTTATAAGTCCGTCATCGTTTAAAAGGTAGTTCACAGCATTTTCAAGAAACTCTTTATTTCCAAATTTACGTTTGGTCAAAAACTCAAAACCCAGTTCTTGCGGTTGGTTTCTAATCACCTCGTTTTTTATAACGTCGCCATCTGCGATTACAATCATTTTTGTGGATTTGCTTATGGTTTTATCTTCGGAAATTTTAAAGGGTTTTATTCGTTTGTCATACACCGATGTAAACTCGCCTTCAAGCAAAACCGCTAAAGTTTGATTGGGTTGGTTATATTCTTCAGGGTTAGGTTGTTGCGTCACGACATCTAAACTAATTTCTTTAGGCACGCCTTGTAATTTTGATAACTTAGAACTGCGCAATAAAATAGTTTTCTCAACACCGTTTTTCAACGTATCAATCTGACTCGCAAAATCGAATTTTACAGGATCCAAATTTGTAGTAATTGGGTGATTTGGATTGCTCGCTGCCAAAGGTGAATATGGCCATTGTATAGGTTGAAACTGTGTGTTATTACCTTCACCAATCGCCAAAGGTATAGGAGCAGAGTATAAATCATTCACGATAACAGGATTGATGCGCACACCATATTTAAAGAAAAAATCGTTGAGATTGAGGTCTTTCATAATCGCGACACCTCGACCAGATTCATTAAGCAGGCTGTCTCTGTCCATCACGATACTTTCGGTGAGCCAGAGACTTTTTCCGCCATTCATGGTGTATTGGTCAAGCACATATTTTTCTTCTTCGGAAAATGGAATACTCGGTTTTGCAGAGATAATTAAATCATAATTCTCAATATCTTTTAAAGTCTTTTGCGGATTGTTAGCAACGCTATCTAAGGTAAAAGGCGCAAGAAAATAATGCTCTCCCATTTTTTTGAGAAAGTCAGCAACGTACACATCTTTTAATTGTCCGTTACCTCTTAAAACAGCAATCTTTTTCTGTTTAGGGTTGACCAGTTTTTTAAAGGCTTCTGCAAATACATATTCCAAATTTTGGATGGAACTGTTAACCAGTTCTTGATCTGTAGCGCCAATTTTGTTTTTGATCAAAGGCACAATAACGGTTTGCTCGTTATAGCTCGCCAAAGCCCATGGGATAATCACTTCTTGAGTGGTTTTCCCACTTTCCTGAATATTCACTTGAAACGGTTGTAAGCCTCGTTGTGCTAATTGCTGTATGTTTTGGTTTCGTGTTTTTTCATCTGCCAACGGATTAATAAACTGAAATTTCACATTGCTGTTAGAGAGTGAAAATTCTTCAAGCAACTGTTGGGTTTCATCGCGAAGACGTCTAAATTCCGAAGGAAATTCGCCCTCTAAAAACACGTCAATTATTAAAGGTGAATCTACATTTTCTATAGTTTGTAGTGCTTCATTTGATAAGGTATAACGTTTATCTTGGGTTAAATCAAAACGTTTATATACATAACTTGAGATCACATTAATTACGACAAGCGCTACTAAAGTGACAACGATAATTACAATATTTTTTTTACTCTTTAGCATCAAATTTCTGTTCTTCTTTATACAATGTTAAGTCAACTACTTTTTGGTTCTCAAAGGTGATTTCCAGACATTCTTTTTCAGTATTGAAAGCACCTGGTTCTAGACCTAAGGCGTAATTCCATTTGTTGGGATCATGGTCTTTTTTGGCGTCGTCCCAAGATAGCCATTCGTAAGTTCCCAATACGCTTTCTACTTCACTTTTTGACTTGCCAATGAACATTTCCGAAGATATAATATCGTCAGATAATTCATAGCGCAGTGCTGGTTGGTCTTGCCAGATTTCCGAAGAAAAATATTTTTGGTGATGGTAGTTGCTGAAAATATTAATTAACGGATAAACCGCATAAAAATAAATAAAAGGGGTGAGCACTAAACTTACTAAAATAGTAAGCCATTTGCGTTTGTCTATGGTGTTTACAAATAGAAAAACCAGCACAAATGTGATGATCATTAATAGTATGAAGGGTAGGGTAATAATCATTGATTTGCACGTTTAATATTGAGTTTTGTCAATACAATAAAAAACAGTGTGATGCTCAAAAAATAGAGGATATCTCTCGAGTCTAAAACACCACGACTCATACTTTTAAAATGGGATTCCATCCCTAGTTTTTCGATGTAAAAAGCATCTCCAAAAAGATTGTAATTAGCAAGACCTTCAAAACCAAAATAGAAAAAGAAGCATATAAAAACTGCAACGATAAATGCAACGATTTGATTATCTGATAGGCTAGAGGCAAAGACACCAATTGCGGTATAGGCTGCGACTAGAAATAAGAGCCCAAAGTAGGAACCCATCACGCTACCAACATCTAGGTTGCCCTCTGGATTACCTAGTTTTGAAATCGTGTATACGTAAAGCAATGTTGGGATAAGCGCAATAATTATTAATAAATATGAACCAAGATATTTACCCAAAACAATATTTAAGTGACTGATTGGTTTTGTGAGCAACAATTCTAAAGTGCCTTGTTTTTTTTCATCTGCAAAACTTCGCATCGTAACTGCTGGAACTAAGAAAATGAGGATCCAAGGTGCTAATAAAAAGAAGGTTGATAAATCTGCAAAACCATTATCAAGAACATTAAAATCTCCTTTAAATAACCAAAGAAATAATCCATTGAGCAATAAAAAGACCGCAATCACCAAATAACCGATTGGAGATGCGAAAAAGGTGTTGATTTCTTTTTTAAGGATTGCTAGCATTTAATTATTATTAGATTCATTTAAAAATTTTTTGAAATTAATGATTTTCACACCATAAAAAAATATGAAAGTTAAACAAAAAACTGAAGCAAACAGACTAACCGTTTGTGGTGTTGGCTTTTTGCTGCCAAATCTGTTTAGACCTAAAGCAATTATAAATAGTGCGATATACACTATAAAAGGAGTAATTAAATTTTTCCAGTTTTTTTTTATTTCGTTTTCGGTCATTTGCAATTTACTTTAATGTCACTAACTTATCCACACTCCAAGCTTCAGGTTTACCATTGAACATCGGTTTTGTTTTTGCCCAGATACCTTTAAATAAATTAGAGTGTCTGTAATTTTCTAAATCTGTTTCGGTTTGCCAATAACTGTACGTAAAAAAGACGTTGGTATTGTTTTTATCTCGATAAAGCTCTAAAAACTCGCAACCGCTAAATCCTCTAATATGCTCTTTTTGAGATTCAAAATTAGAGAGAAATTCTTCAATTTTTGAAGGTTCTAGACTTAGTTTTACGATTCGTACTAGCATTTTTTAATTTTTAGTCTTTAGTCTTTAGTCTTTAGTCTTTAGTCTTCGAGATATAATTTTATTTACGCTTGTTCTTTGCTCTATCGTCCACTTTTAATAATCTTTGAACAAATCAATTTTTATCAAAATTCACGGTTACGGTATCCATGATTTTCAATCCCATAAGTGTTGACGCACTACCAACGGTAGAATTGTCACTTTTGTAAACCGCAATTTCCAGGTATCCTGAAGAGTTAAACACAACAAGTCCTTTACCTTCATCATAGCGCTTTTCTTCTGGAATTTCAAAATTGATGGCATCACAATATTTATCATAAATAGTTTTGAACTTATAATTACGTGCAGAAATTTCAAAAGCACGTGTTTTCTGGACATTTTCAAAAAATTTTCGTTTGATGTTGGTGATTACATTTCCGTAGTTATCAATATAAATAACGCTCCCAATAATCTGGTTTTTTTCATCGTTCACAAACGGGATTAGATTTTTGATTGGTTTGATAGTCTCTATAATTTTACCAATGACCTCTAAAGTTCCGCCACGAGCAATATGGCAAGCCACATTGACAAATACATCCAAAACAGGAAAACTCGTCGCTACACGATCGTGGATATTGATCTCTACTATTTTTTGTGGCGCAATTTCTGAACAGATCATACTCATGATCCCATTGTTGGCACAAATAAAATAATGGTCATCCAATTGCACAGCAATGTGTTTGTTTTCAGGATTAAGTTCAGAATCGATACCTATCACATGTATCGTACCTTTTGGGAAACTACTATACGCATTTTGTATAATATATGCAGCCTCTGGCACATTAAATGGCGCAACAGAATGTGAGATATCAACAATTCTAACATCTACCAATTCACTGTAAATAGCACCTTTTATGGCACCAGCAAAGTGGTCTTTTTCTCCAAAATCGGTTGTTAAAGTGATGATTGCCATGCGCTAAGCAATAGAAATTTAATGTTAATGATAGGTCTCAAATAGTCACATTTAAAACTGTTAAAAACTAATTGTATTTTAATCTTACAGAAAACCTCTAGAATAAAATAGTTTAATTATTTTTGGTAGTATAGATGTGAGAAATAAGCTAATTTTATCTCTACACAAAACTAATAAAACAAAACAGATTAATTTATAATTCTTATCGCTTTTGAATGAACTTATTTTAGAACTCGAAGAAATCACTCCAAAAGAATTTTTTGGTGCCCAAAATTCCAATATTGTACTTCTTAAAAAAAACTTTCCTAAACTTAAAATCGTTGCCAGAGGTAATAAAATCAAAGCCTATGGTGATGAGGATTTATTAGAGGAATTTGACAAACGTATGAATATGCTCATGCAGCATTTTGGCAAATACAACAAAATTGATGAAAATGCAATTGAGCGTGTATTGACAAGTGAGAGTAGCGATGACTATAATACCTCTGCCCAAAGTGGCGAGACTATAGTGCATGGCGTAAATGGTAAGATCATTAAAGCACAAACCGTCAACCAGCGTAAATTGGTAGAGAGTATGCGCAAAAACGATATGGTTTTTGCCATTGGGCCAGCGGGTACAGGAAAAACCTATACAGGTGTTGCGTTGGCGGTTAGAGCGCTAAAAGCCAAAGAAGTAAAACGTATTATTTTAACGCGTCCTGCGGTTGAGGCTGGAGAAAATTTAGGGTTTTTGCCAGGAGATCTAAAAGAAAAATTGGACCCTTACATGCAACCGCTTTATGATGCACTTCGTGATATGATTCCTGCGGAAACATTAGCACGTTTCATAGAAAACGGAACCATCCAAATTGCACCTTTGGCATTTATGCGTGGACGAACATTGGACAATGCCTTTGTTATTTTGGATGAAGGTCAAAATACAACTCACGCCCAAATGAAGATGTTTTTAACACGTATGGGTAAAAGTGCAAAGTTTTTATTGACAGGAGATCCTGGGCAGGTAGATTTGCCTCGTCGTACGATTTCTGGATTAAAAGAAGCACTTTTAGTACTTAAAAACGTGGAAGGCATTGGTATGATTTATTTAGATGATAAAGATGTGATTCGACATAGATTGGTGAAAAAAGTAATTGAAGCCTATAAGAGTATCGAGAACCGAGAGTAGCTAAATAACTGCGAGAAGCATTCAAATTTTCTAAGTGATTGCAAGATTTAAAAAACATAAGATTACACGTCATTTCAATTATCGAAATGACAAATTAAAGATAAAATGAGTAACACGATTACAGAATCTAATTTCAATTTTCCAGGGCAAAAAAGTGTTTACAAGGGAAAAGTTAGAGAGGTTTACAATATCAAGGATGAAGAACTCGTAATGATAGCCACAGATCGTCTTTCAGCTTTTGATGTGGTAATGCCAAAGGGAATTCCGTATAAAGGTCAGATCTTGAACCAGATTGCAACGAGCATGATGAAAGCTACGGAAGATTTGGTGCCAAACTGGTTAACCGCAACACCAGATCCCAATGTGGCAGTTGGTCATTTATGTGACCCTTTTAAGGTTGAAATGGTGATTCGAGGTTATATGTCTGGTCACGCTGCTCGTGAGTATAAAGCAGGAAAACGCTTGCTTTGCGGAGTTGAAATGCCAGAAGGGATGAAGGAAAACGATAAATTTCCAAACCCGATAATTACGCCTGCAACTAAAGCAGAAATGGGAGATCACGACGAAGATATTTCTAAGGAAGACATTTTAAAACGTGGCATCGTTTCCGAAGAAGATTATAGTGTTTTAGAAGATTATACACGTAAATTATTTCAAAGAGGAACAGAAATCGCTGCATCTCGCGGATTGATTTTAGTGGATACAAAGTATGAATTCGGAAAAACGAAAGACGGTAAAATCGTACTTATTGATGAAATTCACACACCAGACTCTTCAAGATATTTTTATGCGGAAGGTTACCAAAAACGACAAGATCATAACGAACCACAGAAACAGTTGTCTAAAGAGTTTGTGAGACAATGGCTCATCGCCAATAACTTTCAAGGTCTGGAAGGCCAAACCGTACCAGAAATGACAGATGCGTATATTGAAACCGTGAGCGAACGCTATATTGAGCTTTATGAGAATATTATGGGAGAAGAGTTTGTAAAGGCTGATGTTTCTGATATTCAAAGTAGGATTGATGAGAATGTTTTGGAGTATTTGAGAAAATAACTAATTAAATTTAATCTTTCAATAATTCAATTTCGTTAGAATAAATACTTTCTTTATTTCCTGAGAATTTAAGTCTAAAACTTTTTTTTAAGAGATTATGACTCTTTTTAATTGAAGTTATAGCTACTTCGTTTGGTGGGAGATAGATGATAGACATTCCTGTACCACACATATAAAAAAAAACGTTTTTGATTTTCTGCCCAATTTCCTAAAGAGTCTTTTGCTTCAGAAATAAGATCTAATTCATCACCAAAACCAATTCTTAGTGTATCGGTAGAATTGTTTTTTAGAAATATGGGATATGATAAAGAAGAATGTTCCGGTAAATGCTGTCCATTTTCATTCTCAATAAATATTTCCAGATTGCTTTTACTACTACCAATATACTTAGATGTATCAATAAAAATTTTTAAATCATCATGTTTTGGATACTTGTAGTTATCCCAATTGAGATTTGTATGTCCTGCTTTTGCATTTATATAGTTTAATTCTATAGTGTCTTTCAATTTCCCCATATAAAGTGGTTGGAAGTTGGCGATTCTAGAATTTTCTAAAGAGTCTAGTTTTAATTGACTTCTAAATTTGTCAATGATTACTAATTTAGAATAATTTTCTTTCAATTCAGATTTGGAATTTTTTGAATCTTCATTTGGTGCTTTGCATGAAAAAATAGCTGATGCCAAAATAGATAAACATAAAAAATATCTCATAGTAAATTATATAGTAATTGCATGAACTAAAACCATACCATTAATTCTAAAAGTCAATACATCGTATTAGGATTCTTAGAATGTTTAGGAATTTGCTGTATGGCATCCCAATGCTCGCAGATCTTTCCGTTGTCATCAAATCTAAAAAAATCCATTGTCACATACTGGTCATTTCCTGGCCAAGTTTGATGGGTATGCAAAGCTACTAAGTCACCTTCAGCAATACAACGAACAAATTCAATCGATTTTTTAGGGTATTCTCGTTGCATTCTTTCGAAATAATCTATAAATCCTTGAGTACCATTTTCAACATCAGGGTTGTGCTGAATGTATTCTTTACCAACATAAGTCTCAATCGCTTTTTTAGGATGGCCTTCATAAGCCATTTTGTAAAATCCAATGGAGCTTTGCTTGTTTTGATCTAAATTCATGATTAAAGGTTTGTTTAATAGCTGAAAGTTTACAAAATATAGGTCTTAAATATAGTGTTTAGTGCCTCATTAGGATCATCACATAAACCAGGATGGGTTTTAGAACTTTGTATAATTGTACTTCGGGATGCTGCCAGCCATCTAAAACGATCTGATAATTCAAACTCACCAATAGAGCCACCTTTGGGATGGCCTTCACAAATTAATTTCCAAGCTTCTAAGTATTGGTTTAGCTCGTTGATATCCAATTCACTACAAAAGGCACTTAGTTTTGTAGGATTGATTTCATATTTAATCCCTAAAAATTTTTTACGCTTAGAAAACAAGATAACTCCAACATTAAAGAATTCTTCACGCTCTACTTTAGGTACAATTCTAATAATTGCATATTCAAAAGTTACTTTATCTTGCATGTTCAGCTTCTTTAACTAATTCATCAATTTTATTTAATCTCGAATGTATATAGGTTATATAGGCGTTTCTTATGTCATCTGGAGATAATGCATCAGACTCATTGATAAGCCAATCTTCAGGTATTATTGAAACGATCTCTTTTACTTTATCTTTAGTTAAAGAGGTGATAATGTGTTTTGAGGCTTCTTTTAATTTCGTGGCTTTTTCTAAAAGCACGTGGTCTTTTATAAGAGGGAATGTTCTTGTAAGATGATTTTCCCAAGTACTCCAATTGTGGTGAAAATAAAAACTTGCTCCATTGTCTATGATCCAAAGTTCTTTATTCCAATGGAGGAGGTTTGTGTTTTTAACAGTTCTATCAATATTGCTAATAATACTATCTAACAGCACCACTTTTGACGCTGTGTCTTCGTTAATTTCAAATACTAAAGGGTCATAAGTGATGGCACTTGATAAAAAATGCAATCCTAAATTGAGTCCAACACTAAATTTTAATAAATCTTGAATTTCCTCATCTGGCTCGGTTTTACTAAAGGAGTCATCGAGATCCATAAAAACCAATTCGGGAATTTTTAAACCAATGGCACGAGCAAGTTCTCCTCCTAAAAGTTCTGCAATCAAAGCCTTTTTTCCTTGTCCAGCACCTCTAAACTTTAGAACGTACATAAAGCCATCATCTGCCTTTACTATTGCAGGCAACGATCCGCCTTCTCTTAAAGGACTTATATACTGCACAACATTCACAGTTCTAATGTCAATTGTATCCATAAATACTAAAGTAGTAAAAAGTTCTAATTTTTGTTGAGGCGTACAATCTTTCGTACGCCTTTGTAAATAAATGCATTTGTTTTTACGTAGTAAAACGAGATAAAACAGACGACTACCATAAAAATAATGGCTCCAATGATTGCTTCGGAAGGATTGAGAGATTTTAAATAAAATCTATTGAGACCGAACCCTGTAAAACTTCCGAAGATAATAATAAAATGAATCACGTAAATGGATAATGTTTTTTGTCCGATTTTGCCAATCAACGACCCTTTTAAAAAGCGTTCTGCTGCATAGAAGACTCCTAATAGAACCAGCACATTTCCGAAGCGCGTGAATAAATAATTGTAATTGGCAGAGGATTTGAAAATTTCAATATGTGTCCATAAATGAATTTTCATTAAAATAAGGGACGAATATTCTATCAAGATACTTCCGAAGATAAAAAAACTCAAGACCGTGACTAAACGAAATCTGTTTCGATGCACATGTGAAAAGAATACTGTAGCTAAAAAACCGCCAAAAGCTGTATATCCAAACCAAGGTAAAATGGTAAAAATAGATCCATTGGCTTTTGTCATGTAATTTGCAAATACAACTGGAATATGACTCAAATCCAAGCTACGATATAAGGGTTCGGTCAAAAAGCAAATACAGCCAAAAGCGAGTAATAGCGAGGATAGTAGCCAAACGTGTTTTCGAAGTAAAACATAGCATCCAATAAGTATAATGAGCGACAAACCAATACATTGCAACACATCAATCACAAAAATATAATTGCTAAAATGGCCAGTTAGCCAACCAAGAACGTCGATGCGAAGTGCGTAACCAATGCCTAATAAAAGAAGTCCTCGATACAGTCCTTTTTTAATACGCTGAGAATCGTTGCCTTTATCTTTTGCCTTTAGCAATAAGTACAAAAAAACCAATCCCGAAACCGTAAAAAATGTTGGTGCTGTAATGCCTCTAAAATAGGACCAAATTTGATAAACAAGGTTAGAATCGTCTCTGTAAATTGGGTCTAATAATGTATCTATAAAATGACCTTGCAACATCATCAAAATGGCAAAAGCACGCACTGCGTCTATGAAAAAGAGTCGGTTAGTTTTCAATAGTTTGTTGATTTCCTTAAAGATTTCTAAATATACTTTTTATTTTTAAGGCTGACTAAAGCTAAAGTAATATCTTAGAAGATAATTTATAGTTTTTAAATGGAACAATTAAACGCTATTTCCGAAGAATTCTCTTCATTGGCCTGGGGAATTCCGCTCTTGGTTTTGCTCATTGGAGGCGGAATCTATTTGCTTATCCTTTCAAGATTTTTACCATTCAGGTTTTTTGGCCATGCCATACAAGTACTTCGTGGTAAATACGATAATCCCAATGATCTTGGTGAAATTAGTCACTTTAAAGCCTTGACTACAGCGCTTTCCTCAACCATTGGTATGGGAAATATTGCTGGTGTTGCCTTAGCGATTTCCGTTGGTGGGCCAGGAGCTATGTTCTGGATGTGGGTTAGTGCGATTGTAGGCATGAGCACCAAATTCTTTACATCAACTTTGGCAATTATGTATCGCGGAAAAGATAGCAATGGCGACTTGCAAGGTGGACCAATGTACTTTATTACTGAGGGTCTCGGTAAAAACTGGAAATTTCTCGCTATTATGTTTTCTTTCTTCGGAATGCTCGGCGCACTTCCTGTCGTTAACGTCAACCAGTTAAAGCAGGCCATCAATGATATTGTTTTAATTCCGAATGGAGTAGAAGTAAGCGTTTATACCAACCTTATTATTGCAGGTATTTTAGTACTGTTCACAAGTGTCGTCATCCTTGGAGGTTTAAAAAGGATTAGTAATTTTGCCTCGAAAATGGTACCATCAATGGTCGTTTTATATTTTATTCTGGTATTGATTATATTGGGAATCAATTACACTGAAATTCCAAAATACTTTCTCATGATTTTTCAAGATGCATTTCAGGCAAATTATTTAGATCCTGAAAGTAATAAGGATGTTTTAGGTGGAGTTCTTGGAGCTCTCATACTTTTAGGAATTAAGCGTGGAGCCTTCTCAAACGAAGCAGGAATTGGTACAGCTCCTATGGCGCACGGAGCTGCAAAAACTGATGAACCTGTGCGTGAAGGTTTGGTTGCAATGCTTGGTCCAGTCATCGATACGCTTATTGTGTGTACCTTGACTGCATTGGCAATTTTGGTAACAGGTGTTTGGGAAACAATATCAGATAATGGCGTGACCTTAACTGCTTCTGCCTTTCAAGATGCAATGCCTTACGGACAATATTTACTAATGATTTGTGTATTTGTATTTAGTATTTCATCGCTGTTTTCTTATGCGTATTATGGTTCAAAATGTACGTCATTTCTATTTGGTGCCAAAAACAAGCATTATTATAACTATCTATATATTTTGAGTATTGTTTTGGCTGCAACGACATCGTTTAGCACAATGATTAATTTTATAGATGGCGTATTTGCGTTTATGGCAATACCTACTATGGTATCTACAATTATCATGGCACCTAGAGTAGTTAAAGAGATACGAGCCTACCGTTTGAGGTTAAAGGAAGATCAAGTTTAAAAGAAAATTACATTAATTTTTAAGTTATAACAAGTCACATGTTAAACAAAGAAGAGAATATTAAAAAAGATAAGGCGAAAGCCTATTGGAAAGAGAACATAAAGTATTTAACTATTCTCTTAATTGTGTGGGCTTTAGTTTCATATGGTGCAGGAATTGTTTTCAAGGATGAGCTTAACCAATTTAGATTAGGGGGATTTAAACTAGGGTTTTGGTTCGCCCAGCAAGGAGCTATGTATGTGTTTGTGATACTCATTTTTGTTTATGTAAAAATTATGAACAGACTTGATAAAAAGTATGGTTATGATGAATAATTTATCAATATCGCTATTAATGGATGTACAAAACTGGACCTATATTTTAGTAGGAATAACCTTTGCGCTTTACATAGGAATCGCCATTTGGTCACGTGCAGGTTCTACCAAAGAATTTTATGTTGCAGGAGGAGGCGTTTCGCCCTGGGCAAACGGAATGGCAACAGCAGCAGATTGGATGAGTGCAGCTTCATTTATTTCTATGGCTGGCATCATATCATTTGCTGGCTATGATGGAGCAGTTTATCTCATGGGTTGGACTGGTGGTTATGTGCTTTTGGCGTTACTTTTGGCTCCTTATTTAAGAAAGTTTGGAAAGTTTACGGTTCCAGATTTTATAGGTGATCGCTATTATTCTAATTCTGCTCGTATCGTTGCAGTATTTTGTGCTTTATTGGTGTCTTTTACCTATGTCGCGGGACAAATGCGTGGAGTTGGTATCGTTTTTTCGAGGTTTTTAGAAGTTGATATTAATACGGGTGTAGTTATTGGAATGCTAATCGTATTGTTTTATGCTGTTTTAGGCGGAATGAAAGGCATCACATATACTCAAGTGGCGCAGTATTGTGTGTTGATTTTTGCATTTATGGTACCTGCCATATTTATATCTATTCAAATGACAGGAAATCCGATACCACAATTAGGATTCGGAAGTGAATTAAATGATGGTTCGGGAATATATTTACTTGATAAGTTAGATGGTTTAAGTACAGAACTAGGTTTTTCAGAATATACCGAAGGTAACAAATCCACAATAGATGTCTTTGCTATTACATTAGCGCTTATGGTCGGTACAGCTGGATTGCCACATGTAATAGTTAGATTTTTTACAGTAAAAAGAGTTAAGGATGCTCGTAAATCCGCAGGAATTGCACTACTCTTAATTGTGATTTTATATTCTACAGCACCTGCGGTTTCAGTATTTGCGAGAACAAATATGATAGAAACATTATCTAATAAACCCTATTCAGAAGTTCCAGAATGGTTTAAGAAATGGGAAGAAACAGGTTTGATTACTTTTAATGATAAGAATAATGATGGTTTAATTCAATACGTAGCAGATCCTGAAAAGAATGAATTAGTAGTAGATAACGATATCATGGTTTTAGCAAATCCTGAAATTGCCAAATTACCAAATTGGGTAATAGCATTAGTGGCAGCAGGAGGATTGGCTGCAGCATTATCTACAGCAGCAGGATTACTTCTAGTGATTTCTGCTTCGGTATCCCATGATTTGATAAAGAAAGTAATTAACCCAAAAATCTCAGAAAAAGGAGAATTGAGAGCTGCAAGATTATCTGCAGTAGCAGCAGTTTGTGTTGCTGGATATTTTGGTATTAACCCACCAGGTTTTGTAGCAGCAGTAGTTGCACTTGCCTTTGGTTTGGGGCAGCATCTTTTTTTCCAGCAATTATATTAGGCATATTTTACAAGCGCATGAATAAAGAAGGTGCAATTGCAGGAATGATTGTAGGTATTGTGACGATGCTTCTCTATATGATGAAATATAAATTAGGTTGGTTTGATGACGTTTTGCCAAATAAAAGTGAATGGTGGTTCGGAATTTCGCCAGAAGGTTTTGGTAGTATCGCAATGATGATTAATTTTATTGTATCAATCACAGTCATGAAATTCACTAAGGCACCACCAATAGAAGTACAGGAAATTGTAGAAAATATTAGAATACCATCAGGAGCTGGAGAAGCCATAAACCATTAATATATTATGAGTAACTACCACATCAAACATCTAGAAGAATATTATCAAGTCTATCGTAAATCGGTTAGAGAGCCAGAAAATTTCTGGGAAGAAATCGCAGAAGAGCATTTTCTATGGCGAAAAAAGTGGGATACAGTTTTGGAGTGGGATTTCACAAAACCAGAAGTAAAATGGTTTAAAGGCGCAAAACTCAACATAACCGAGAATTGTATTGATAGACATCTACTAACAAGAGGTGACAAAACCGCCATTTTGTTTGAACCTAATAATCCAGATGAGCCATCAAACCCTATTACCTATAAAGAACTGCATAGCCATGTATGTAAAATGGCAAACGTGTTGAAAGATCAGGGTGTAAAAAAAGGAGATCGGGTATGTGTCTATTTACCTATGATTCCTGAGTTGGTGTATACTGTTTTAGCCTGTGCAAGAATAGGAGCAGTACATTCTGTCGTTTTTGCAGGATTTTCAGCAAATGCATTAGCAACGAGAATTACAGATTGCGATTCTAAAATAGTCATCACTAGTGATGGGTCTTATAGAGGATCAAAAACTATAGATTTAAAAGGTATTGTGGACGAAGCTCTACGTATATCTAAAGGTGTAGAAACGGTTTTAGTGGCAAAACGTATTTCTTCGGAAATAGAAATGCTCCAAAACCGTGACCAATGGTTACAGCCTTTGCTGGATAAAGCATCAGCACAATGTGAGCCAGAAATCATGGATGCTGAGGATCCTTTATTTATCCTTTACACTTCAGGGTCCACAGGTCAGCCAAAAGGGATGCTACATACCACCGCAGGTTATATGGTTTATGCAGCTTATACTTTTAAAAACGTTTTTAACTATATTGAAAATGATGTGTTTTGGTGTAGTGCAGATGTGGGATGGATCACAGGACATAGCTATATCATTTACGGACCATTATGTAATGGAGCAACTTCAATATTGTTTGAAGGCGTACCAAGTCATCCCAGCTACAGTCGTTTTTGGGAAATTGTCGAAAAACACCGAGTGAATCAGTTTTATACAGCTCCAACTGCCATTAGAGCTTTGGCAAAAGAAGGTGTTGGACATATAGAAGGTCATGATTTATCATCGCTCAAAGTATTGGGCACAGTAGGAGAGCCTATCAACGAAGAGGCTTGGCATTGGTATGATGATAACATTGGGAAGAATAAAGCACCAATTGTAGATACCTGGTTTCAAACTGAAAATGGAGGCATCATGATTACGCCAATTCCTTATGTAACACCAACAAAACCAACATACGCAACATTACCTTTTATTGGTATTCAGCCAGCTTTAATGGATGAAAACGGAAAAGAAATTGAAGGGAATCAAGTAAGTGGTCGATTATGTATAAAATTCCCTTGGCCAAGTATTGCAAGATCCATTTGGGGAAACCATCAACGCTATAAAGACACATATTTTTCAGAATTTAAAAATATGTACTTTACTGGTGATGGCGCTTTACGTGATGAAGTGGGTTATTATAGAATTACGGGTCGTGTAGATGATATAATTATCGTATCTGGTCACAATTTAGGAACAGCTCCAATTGAAGATGCCATTAACGAACATCCAGCAGTTGCAGAAAGTGCCATTGTTGGATTTCCGCATGATATCAAAGGAAATGCGTTGTATGGTTATGTCACGTTAAAAGAAACCGGAGAAGGTAGAAACCATGATAATTTAAGAAAGGAGATCAACCAAATGATCACTGATCAAATTGGACCCATTGCTAAATTAGATAAAATTCAATTTACTAAAGGGCTTCCAAAAACACGTAGTGGGAAAATTATGCGTCGTATTCTTCGGAAAATTGCTCACAAGGATTCCAGTAACCTGGGCGATATTAGTACGCTTTTAAATCCAGAATGTGTTGAAGATATCATTGAAAATGCTTTGTAGCTTTTTCGTTAGAGTTATAATCCGCTTTAATTGCACCACCAATTGAAATGCTTTTATCGTAGTATTGCATGAATCATATTTCAGTTTAAATAATGAAAAATATATTTATTATTCCGTTGGTGTTTCTAATGGTTTTTTCCAGTTGCGCTTCAAGAAAATTTAAGGACGTTCAATACATTCCGAAGAAAGAAAAAAAGGAGGCGTTGAGTCTTAATGTTTTTCAGCCAAGAGATAAAGACGCTAAAAATTTACCCGTGGTCATTTTTGTTCACGGTGGATACTGGACGGAAGGAGACAAGGATATTTACGGTTTTTTAGGAAGGAATTTCTCAAAACATGACGTTGTAACGGTGATTCCATCATATACGTTGAGTCCTAAAGCAAATTATGATACTATGGCTTCGGAAATTGTAAAGGCCATACAATGGACGGTGGATAGCATCACAAATTACAAAGGTAATCCAGATAATATTTATTTGATGGGTCATTCCGCAGGAGGTCATTTAATTGCATTGGTGAGTACAAATCCCAAGTATTTAGAGAACACCAGTGCTATAAAAGGAGTCATTTTAAACGATGCTGCAGGCTTGGATATGTATTCGTATTTACAAAATAATCCACCTACCACTGAATATAACTATATTACAACCTGGACCACAAACCCTGAGGAGTGGAGAAACGCATCTCCATTGTACTTTGTAGATGAAAAATCGCCACCATTTCTTATTTATGTGGGTGAGAAAACCTATCCTTCAATTAAAGAGCAGAACTCGGTTTTTATTGAAAAGCTTAATGAGTTTCAGCCAACTGTAAGCCCAATTTATTTAGATAAAAAACATGTACCAATGATGAGCCAGTATTTTTTTCCTTGGACATATCGTTATGATGAAATAATGGAGTTTATCAATGGTAACTGAATATATTAAATTTAGAAAAAGTTATTGATTTTCAGAATTAATAATGGTTCTCACCTGTCTCCATAAACTCTCAGAAATTAAGGAGTCTGCCTTGAGATCACCCATTAAATGGTCGATGTTTAACTTTTTTGTGTTACCTTGGGTTTCAATGCCAATAATATTTTTATCTGTTAACATTGCCATGTTCCATTTGTCAAAATTACGTGACTTTTTAACACCTTGCCATAGTGTTTTTACATCAAAATGGCGATCATCATTTTTGATGTTATCGTAAAGTTTTAAAATATGGTCTTTAGAACCTTCTATCATTTGAAAAAATACATTTTTGTGATAAAGAAGACTTCCTGTTATATCATATTCTTTATTCATCACACGAGCTTTTTCAAGAAGCGCCTCAATTTCTTTTTGGCTAAGTTCACCGTTTGAAATAGATCTATAAGTTACTTCGTATACAAAATCGTTATTTAGTAATGAGTTTTTATATTCACTCGGTAATACACCGTATCGCTCAAAAAATATTTTAGATAAATAACTTCTACTAGAATATCCAACCTCATAACAAATTTCAGAAATGGTCTTATCGGTCTTATAGATTAATTCTTTAGCGCGTTCTAATTTTACATTTGAAATATACTGATTTACAGAATAGCCATATAAAAACCTAAATCCAGCTTGTAATTTTTTTGGAGATAGTCCAGTTTCACCGCTTATTTCTCCAATAGAAATTCGCTTACCAAAGTTGTCTTTAATATAGTCTCCAATATTTGATAGCTTTGACAACTCTTCTAATGAAAGATCTGGTTGAAAGCTTTCTGTCTTTTTATCTTTGTCGTGCGCAATTATTTGAGATGCCAACATGTTTAGTACAGCAGCCTCAATTAAGAGTCTTCCTACTAGGTCTGTTCTGTTATTTTTAATAATTATTTCTGCAAATAAACCTGTTTTAAGATCGATGTCTCCAAAATAACGATACGTCTTTTTTCCAATGATATCTGCTAAAGTTTCACTAAGATTTATTTGTAAGGCTTTTTTATTTGAATTTGAGTATTCAAAGTTTTTTGGGTTGATTATCAAATAACAACACTTAAAATTTTTATCTGACGGAATTTTAAATTCTGAAATAGAATTAGGTTCTCCAACGATTATAAAATTCTGTCCTTTTTTTATAGCATTGTAGTTGTCTTCATCAGGGAATTTTTGAAGTTGTTCTCCCTCAAGTGGATACCCAAAATAGTAGGGTTTATCATCAGAAAATGTTACATCAAATAAAAAATTCTTTTTAAGTTTTATATCATAAATCCAAGCAGTCAATCCAGGAAAAAGTTCAAAAAGTTTTATAGTTCCTTTTCCATTTTGATTATCCAGAGTAAATTTTGCAGCACCAAGATCTTCATTTAAATCACCATTAAAATGCAGTGCAAATTGTCGCAACATTTTAATTGGGCTATCTTCTTTTAATTTAAACATTTAAAAAAGTATAAAATTTCGGTCATAAAAATAATAAATTTTCAGAAAATAAAGGTGTAAAAAACCGTAAGTAGTTTTTAATAATTTCACGAATACATCTTAGGTATAATGCTTTAAATATTAAATAATTACATAAATCAAAATCCTCTAATTAGAATAAAAGACACCAAATTGATCTTCAATTTTGAATATTTTGAAGAGTAATTAATTGCATACACTGAGCATTACAGATAAACAATCGATAGATGTTTAAGTTTTAATCAAACTACGTCTGCGCTTCATCCATAAAAACACAAACAAGGATAATAATCCAAATACAGAAAAACCGACAAACAAAGGGAGCACAGAGGTTTTTACGAAACTTCCAATATAGTTTGCAATTGGCACAGCCATTACTGTGGAAACAAACCCGTTAATTGCAGCGCCAATGCCTGCAATATGACCAAGAGGCTCCATGGCTAAAGATCTTAAATTTCCGAAGAGAAAACCAACAGCAAAGAACTGTAACAAGAAAAACGTAATCAAAATATGAATGCTTGGGTTCATTCCGTTGTGAAATAAAATCACATATAAAACCGAGACTACAGCATAAGCTATGGTCGCATAGTAAGCGATATTGAATGATCCAAAACGTATCACCAATCTGCTATTTGTAAATGTTGCAAATCCTACGGAAAAAGCGGTACTGGCAAAAATATAAGGAAATAGTTCTCCCAATTGGTATTGATCCTGAAAAATTTGCTGGGATGTGCTCAAATAGACCATAAAGGATCCAGTAATAAAACCAGAAACAAGCGTAAAAGCGATAGCTTCTTTATATTTTAAAAACTCTTTGGTGCCTGTAATAAATATGCTTGGAGAAAATGGTATTCGCTTTTCTTTTACAAGTGTTTCGGGTTGGCGTTTCCAAAACCAAAGTACGATGAGGAGCCCAATAATAAGATTGGCATTGAAAATCGCTTTCCAGTTAAAGTAGTCGAGAAGTAATTGGCCAAATGTAGGTGCAACTATAGGCACAAGGATAAAGAACATCACAATAATTGACAATACTTTTGCCATAAAATCACCACTATAGGTATCACGTGTCATGGCAATGGCAATTGTTCTGGGAGAGGAGAGCCCAATACCTTGGAAAATTCGTCCAATAATCATGACTTCAAAACTATTGGTGGTTACACAAACAATACTGGCAATCACAAAAGTTGTAAAACCAAAATAGACCATTGGTTTTCTTCCGAAGCTGTCAGATAATGGTCCAAAAACCAATTGTCCAAATCCCAGTCCCAAAAAAATCATGGTTATTAATAATTGATTATCTGCAGGATTTGTAACACCTAGATTACTGCCAATTTCAGGTAAAGCAGGTAATAAAGCATCAATCGAAAGAGCGACAATTGACATCAAGGATGCCATAAGTGCGATAAACTCGATCTTAAAAGTGGGTTTGTTTTGCATCGTGCAAAAATACGAGAAATCACCTACTAATGCTTCTCAAAAACTGAATTAACAAAAGATTGACTTTTAAAAAAATTGAAACTATTTACTAACGTATCTTTGCCGAATAAAAATATAAGATGCAGCATTTTAAAACTCCCGATACAACAGATAAAACCAAACAAAAGGTAACCCTTAAGCAAGCTTTTGCAACGATTATCTGGCCACGACGAAAGCTAGTATTTATAGGTTTGATTCTCATTGTGATAAAAAGTTTGTCAGGTTTAATTTTACCATGGCAAAGTAAGGTGTTGCTGGATGACGTTGTGCCAAGTGGCAGCACCAAAGATTTATGGGTGTTGATTACCATTGTAATTATTGCCATAACCGTTCAGGCAGTTACGTCGTTTCTACTCACAAAAATCTTAAGTGTACAAGCGCAATACCTTATTAGCGAACTTCGTGCACAAGTACAAAAAAAGGTGCTGTCATTACCAATAAGTTTTTTTGATAATACAAAATCTGGAGCGCTGGTATCTAGGATTATGACAGATGTAGAAGGTGTTAGAAACCTTATTGGCACAGGTTTGGTGCAATTGGTTGGCGGTAGCTTTACAGCCATCATTTCATTGATAATTCTTATAAAACTCAACGCCTGGATGACGCTTTTTGTGTTTGTTCCTTTATCTATCTTCGGAATAATCGCCCTTAAAGCATTTAAATACATTCGACCGATTTTTAGAACCCGAGGGAAAATAAATGCTGAAGTTACTGGTCGTCTTACAGAAACATTGGCAGGAGTTAGAGTCATAAAGGCTTTTAATGCCGAAGAACAAGAAAACAAGATTTTTGAGGTTGGAGTTGATCGATTATATCAAAACGTAAAGAAAAGTTTAACCGCTACCGCATTAATGACCAGTTCCTCAACCTTTTTAATTGGTGTTGCCACAACAGGGATTATGGGTATTGGAGGTTATTATATGATGCAAAGCGAAATGACGACTGGAGATTTTCTGTTTTTTACTCTGGTGCTCGGTTTTATGATTGCTCCAATCGTACAAATGAGTAACATTGGCAGTCAACTAACTGAGGCGCTCGCAGGTCTTGACCGTACAGAAGAATTAATGAACATGAATGCAGAAGAAGATGATATGAATAGAACGATAGAGCTCCAAAAGTTCAAAGGAGAAATTGAGTTTAATAATGTATCCTTTGCTTACGAAGAAGGAAAACCTGTATTGCATGATATCAACTTTAAAGCAGCATCTGGCGCTGTAATTGCATTGGTAGGAAGTTCTGGCTCCGGAAAATCTACAATTGCAGGACTCTCTGCCACATTTTTAAATCCAGGAAAAGGTAAAATTACTATTGATGGTGAAGATCTTTCAAAAGTTAAACTCCAAAGTTTTAGAAAGCATTTAGGAGTTGTGTTGCAAGACGAATTTTTATTTGAAGGCACCATTCGTGAGAATATCATGTTCCCGAGACCAAATGCTACAGAAGTACAATTACTTGCAGCTGTAAAAGCTGCTTATGTCAATGAATTCACAGATCGTTTTGATGATGGTTTGGAAACCTTAATAGGAGAGCGTGGTGTGAAATTATCTGGCGGACAAAGACAACGTATAGCCATTGCCAGAGCTATTTTGGCAGATCCAAAAATTATTATTTTAGATGAAGCGACCTCAAATTTAGATACCGAGAGTGAGGCTTTAATTCAAAAAAGTTTGAGTGAACTTACAAAAAACAGAACCACAATCGTCATAGCCCACCGTTTGAGTACCATTAGAAAAGCAGATCAAATTTTAGTCATAGAAAATGGTAAAATAGTAGAACGTGGTAATCATGACGAATTGATAACTTCAAAAGGACGTTATTTTGACCTATATACTTATCAAGCAAAAATCTAAAAATTGTAAGCAGAGCACTGTGTTTTCGATATGTATCAGCCAGCAAATGTGTTAATAAAATAAAGTTTAAAGCACCTATTTAAATCAATTTCCAATATCTTTACTTTCAACCTAGAATACTTATGTCATGAATAAATTTTACCTGTATCTTGTTATTCTGTGTTTATGTTTTTCTTCGGAAATAAAAGCACAAGAGCTATCCATTTCAGAAATTAAAAACCTTATTGAATCCTATAAAAAAGATCCTCGCGGACCGTATTTACGCATCAAATGGTTTTGTGAGGACGGGACAGAGCGTGAACCAAAAGATCCATGTCCAGATAAAGTAGACGGTATCCAACACGCAAGCTTTAAGGAATCAACAAAAAATCTTAGAAAAAGGAACTATTTGTTTTTTGCTGAAATTTTAGCCAGTAACAAAGAAAAAGATTTTCTCGATGCTGAAAACGATTACAGCAGATTAAAGCAATATCAAATCAATCAATACCTATCCAGTGTCGATGATGGTTGGGTGTTACAAAAAGCACAATATTACAGAGGCGCTTTGCAAAGTGAAGACGAAGAAGCTTGGGGAAAAGCGTTTTTTGAGAACATCCTTAAAGATGACGATTTTTTAAACTCACATTATTATTTAATTCGTCAAGCATTAAAGGATATTCCACATAATGGCGATGATAATTTAGCGCAGTTAATGCGAAGTCAGTCTAAAACGTTATCTGAAGACATTCCAGCTTTTATGGATGCCAGAATTAAAATTCACGGTCAGCCACAAGCCTCTGATATTGAAATGGTAAAAACATTTATGAGTAATCAAAGTTCTAAAATTTCCGAAGCAAAACGAAAGGATTTTGAGGATTTAATAGAGACAATGAAAGAATTCTATGCACCTTTAGATTTAAAATCTCTAGCAGGTGAGATAGAAAAAATGTCTGTCACAGAGGATATTAAAAATAGTTTTCGAGTTCTCGTGGAGTCTTCTGAAAGAGAACCATCTGCAGAGCAATTGGTCACAGATATTACAAATGTTTTGTATCAAATTAGATTAGATATCACCACGGTAGATGGTAGTAAATCCCGTTTAAGATTATTGGATTTGTCAAACAGGCTTGAACAAAAATTACTCATCGAATCGCAAAACTGGGAAACGGAATCACTAGCACAAAACTTAAACAAAATAAATACATTGGTCTGTGCTTCTATGGGAACAGGTTTAATTGAAAACTGGGAGTATACTGCTATTGAAAACGAAGTCACAGATCACTTGACTGGCTCTAAAATAGACATTACGGAGCTTAATGATATTTTAGGAACCGCTAGAGGTGTTGTTGAATGGAGTGCATCAATGGTGAAAGCCAACTATCAAGAAATTGTGGATACTTACACAGCTTTTGAGCCATTGTCTTATGGATTTATTGATGATCGCGTGAGAAGTAGCGTTGCTTTGAATCTCGGTAATACGGTTAGTGATTTAGGTGCATTTGTATCAAAACTTTCAAATATTGAAAATAAAGTAATGGATGTGGATAACCAATCGGCAATTCGTGGTCTAAATCCTGGTTATGCATTTGGAAAATTAATAGTAGTCGATGGCAATCCTGATGCAATCGAAGTCAATACAAACAATATTTACATTTTTGAAAAACCACCACATGATTTGAAACCTGTGGCTGGTATCATGACGGTTTCTGAAGGTAATTTGGTCTCCCATGTACAATTATTGGCAAGAAATCTTGGGATTCCCAATGCAGCGCTGTCCTACGATAATTTGAAGGAATTAAAGAAATTTAACGATAAAGAGGTGTTCTACGCAGTTTCCAATAAAGGGAATGTGATCTTAAAATTGGCAGATGATATGTCTTCTTCGGAAAAAGAACTGTTCACCAAAAAAGAGCGTAGCAAGAATATTGTTGAGGTGCCAACTGCTCAAATCAAATTGGATGTTACCAAAATGGTAAACATGCGAGATGTGGATGCTAGTGACTCGGGTAAATTGTGCGGACCCAAAGCTGCAAACCTTGGTGAGTTAAAAAAGATGTTTCCTGAGCAAGTGGTTGAGGGGTTAATCATTCCCTTCGGAATTTTTAGATCACACATGGATCAACAAATGCCTGGAGTAAATGCATCTTACTGGGAGTTTCTCAACAAGACTTTTGATGAGGCAGACCAGATGAAACGTGATAATGTTTCCGAAGAAAATATAGAGGCATTTCAATTAGAGGCATTATCTAAACTGTATAATGCGATGCTGGATATTAATTTAGACCCTGCATTTGTGGCAGATATAAAATCTAGCTTTACATCTGTTTTTGGGGCTCCAATTGGCGAGGTACCTGTGTTTTTGAGAAGCGATACCAATATGGAAGATTTGAAGGAATTTACTGGTGCTGGACTTAATTTGACATTATTTAATATTAAAGATGAAGATAAGATTATAGAAGGGATAAAACGTGTTTGGGCTTCGGCTTATAGTGAGCGCAGTTTTAAATGGAGACAGAAATTTTTGTCAAACCCAGAGAATGTGTTTCCTTCAATATTGATTATTCCTAGTGTGGATGTGGATTATTCTGGCGTGATGATTACTAAAGGTATCAATTCTGGAAATGACAATGATTTGACTGTTGCGTTTAGTAGAGGAGCGGGAGGCGCTGTAGATGGACAATCTGCAGAAACACGTTTGATTACCGCTCAAGAAAATGTGTTGTTGTCTCCAGCAAGACAGCCAGATTATATAAGACTGCCAGTTTCTGGAGGCACAAAATCATATACTACTCCTTTTGAGTCACCAATATTGAATGAAAAAAATATGAGTGACATCCGAAATCTTGCAGCTCAAATCAGGAAAAATATGGTATCACATTCTGATGCTAAAAATCAAGCTTACGATGTTGAGTTTGGGTTCAAGGATGATAAATTGTGGTTGTTTCAAATACGACCGTTTGTTGAGAATAAACAGGCAAAAAGTTCAGATTATTTGGCTTCCATTTCATCTCAAAATGATTCAGATCAATCTGTATTACTTAAAACAAAATTATAATTATGAAAAAATTATTTTATATATCGCTATTAGTTGGAGCTGTATTATCTTTTGGATTGACTTCGTTTTATCCAATTGATGGTTACAAAACTACAGGTATTAAAAGGTTATATCAATTGCAAAAATTTCAGGAAGATTCCGTGCCATATAATCGTATACCATTTGGAGCCTATAAAAAATTAGATGAGATAGAATTAAATCTTAAGTCAAGAACAGATAGTATTGATGAGTTATTGGTGGAGGATAAGGATTTTGCAAAAGATATGGAACGGTTATTTCCAGGTTCAGGATATTCTGCCAGTATTATGGATATGTCAAATCCAGATAAATTGCGTTATGCAGCATTTCGGGAAAATACGGGTTACCAACCGGGAAGTGTTGGTAAATTAGCTGTTTTATTAGCGGTAATGGATCAAATGGCAAAGGTTTGCCCAGACTCTTGGGAACAGCGCACAATGTACATGCAGGATATTAAAGTAACCTCTAGATATTGGGGCTTGGGAGATCATCACACCATCCCTATTTACGATATTGAAAAAGATAAATTAGTAAAACGCCAAGTTATAGCAACCGATGAGTTTTCTATCTATGAATGGTTAGATCACATGGTCTCTGTAAGTAATAATGGTGCTGCAAGCATTATGTATCGTGAGGCCATGTTGATGGCAGCTTTTGAATCTGATTACGTGAATTTAACTGCGGAAAAAGCTGAGCAATATTTTAAGGATACACCAAGAGACTCTTTAACAAATCTAGCACATGCTGTAGTTAACGAACCTTTACGAAGATTAGGAATTACAGAAGATGATTGGCGTCTAGGTGGCATGTTCACCAGATCGGCAGACAAATATGTTGGACGTAAGGGTGGAAGTACTGGAACTCCAAAAGGATTGATGAAATTTTTAGTTCAATTAGAACAAGGCAAGGTTGTAGATGAAAAATCGAGTTTAGAGATGAAGAGACTAATGTATGCGACCGATCGTAGAATTAGATATGCAAGATCAAGTCGATTGGATAGTGCAGCAGTTTATTTTAAGTCTGGGAGTTACTACAAATGTGATCGTACTAAGAATCCTAATTGTAAAGATTATGCAGGTAATGTATTTAATTATATGAATTCTGTTATTATTGTAGAGCATCCAAATGGTGTGAAATATATCACTTGTTTGATGACTAATGTGCTTAATAAGAATTCTGCGGGAGCACATATGTATCTAGCGAGTATGATTGATGATATCATCAATAAGGATAATAACGCGATGAAAGAAGCTATTAAGGAAGAAGAATATAAGAGTGATAATGAAGAAACCGATAATTAAGTATTGGTCCGCTTTCTTACAATTTCAAGAGCATTTTCTGCGGAAAATCTAACGTCTTCATTTTGATGCTTAGTCAATTTGTTTAATATCGAGTAATATTTAGGGTCTTTAAGCAACTTAATTAAATGCAAACATTCAAGTTTCATTTTCTTGCCTCTATTTTTAATAAGCATTTTTAAGCATTTGTTTTCTGGCATGATGTTGAGTTGTAAAGAAGAATGATCAACATCAGTACTTACCAATACGTAATGCTCAATAACGGGAAGTACAGATAGCTTTAACTGGCTCTGTAATAAGTTGTCCAGAAATTCTAGGGCATTGATTCGAGCCTCTTTTACATCGCTCAAAAGAGCAGAATACGTGATTTCGATATCAGATTCCTCATATACTAGACTTAATAGATTGAAGATGCATTTTAAACTGGTTTCAGCTTGGTTTTCTAATAATTCAATAATGTTCTGTCTTGCTATTAAAATATCAGTACTGTTGATTTTTTCATCATTAAAATCATTATCAATTGCAAACTGAATGGATGCTATAGCATCTAATGTTCTTTTATAATAGTTACTTTCTCTAACTGTAAATTTTCTAAGCAAACGTTTATTGAAATATAATTTCACATTGCTCACTTCTAATTTATTCAGTGCTTTTGTTGCAGCTAATCTAATCACGATATCTTTACTTCGGAGTAATTTTAAAAGTACGTTAACTGCTTTTTGAGTTTTAAATTTACTAATGATTTTTGGAAGTTGCGACGCTGTATTACTGTTGAGTATTTCTGTTTTTTCTAATTTGATGATGTAGTCAATAATTTTGACTCCATAATTTTTTAAGGCTGTTATGGCATATTTTCTATAGGTTTTTTCAGCAATAAGATCAATTAAATTATTTAGAAATTGGTCACTAGCGGTAATACCCGAAGCTTTTATCGCGTGCTTTTTTATGTATGGATTTTGGTTTTCTAAATGCGTTGCAATAAAAGAGTAATATTTTGTCATGCGAGATTCTGCAATGGTGATAAGAAGCTCTGCTATTGAGGTTTCTCTCTCATGATTTTCTGGTAAGGTTAGGGTTTGTAAACGATTCTCAATTCTATTATATAAACCAAATTGCAGTGCTAGTTTTTGGTTGGCAGAGGCTTCTTTTGCCAAACAAAGTAGTGCAGCATTAGAAATATAATCACTCTCATGATCCAGATAGGCTTTAAAAAACTGTTGTTCTTTTATAGAAGAGTGGTTTAAAATATATTCTAAAGCAGTATAAACAAGTTCGTCATCTTTTGATAATGTAAGAGGCTCAACGCGATTGAGGGCTGTGCCTTTATCATATAGATAAAATTGTTTTATTGCTGCTATTTTTACTTTATTAGAAGGATGGTTAAGTAAATCAATGACGTTAGATTTGAGAGTGTTTAATTTATTTGAATTGATGTAATCAAGCAACGATAGTATTTGATGTTCCTGTCCTTCATCTAAAATTTTACGAGCTGTTTTTAATGTGGTTTCGTATTTTGGTTTAGTTGAGGTTTCCGAAGAATTAATTAATGTGCGTTGAATATTAGTTCTAAATGAATTAAAATAGGCTTCTCTTAGTTTATAAATCAAAATGATCCAGATAAAGACAAACAACAATACAATAATGGTGATATAAGATGTGTTTAAATCTAATTTTCTGATTAAAAATATGAGCATAAAACCTGCAATACCAGTAGCAATACTATCTACTGCAACATCAATGTAGGATTTTGCCTGATTTTTAATGTGCAAAGGAATGGGCATAATGGATAGCTCAATTGCTGCTTTGTTTATAGATTGTTTAAAGCTGCCATCTACACCTTTAATGATGACGAGAACCCATAACTCCGGAAATGTTAAAAACAACAAACTCCCTAGTGCAATGGTAAACGGTAAGATGAGCAGAGTGGAGGCAACACCAATTCTGCTTAAAACACGATTTGTAAGAAAGAGCTGTATGGTGAGCGCGATGACATTGAATGTTGAAAACCAAAATCCGAAAAAGGATGCTAAATCCTCTGAATCGCTGTAGGCTCTATTAGCAAAATCACTAAATTGAAAATCAACTAATTTGGCAACAATCACACTAATACCCGTAATTAAGGCAAGGTAGGTGAGATGCTTTGACTTTAAAATTAATCGTAATGAGCTTTGTTCAAAATTATTTTCATTATGTTTTCTTTGAACTCTTATATATGAGTTGAGTTTATTTACCCTGAGTTTCCATATTTTTTTTAGAATTGGGATACAGAATAAAATCAGCAATGCTGCTAATAGTATGACCTCTTTATTTCCAAAGCTTGAAACAACTAAACTTGTTAAGTAACCTCCAAAAACCCCTCCAGCTATTGCTCCAGCTCCTATAAAACCAAATAGTCGTTTTGCTTCTCTTGCATTAAATACCAAATTGGCCAATACCCAAAATTGAGATGTTGCCATAACAGCAAATAAGGACACTCCCAAATAATAAATGTACAAAACCCAATCTGTAAGAAAAGAATATTGTAAAATGGCTGCAAGACCCAAAAAACCTAAGCTAAATAAAACTAAAGAAACACTTGTTACCCTTAAAAGTGAAAATTTTTGAATGGCTTTATTATAAAAGTACGATGTTATAACCGCAACCACTGCCACTAATAAATAGCCATAGGGCAAATTGTCTGCGCCCAATTGTGAAAGGAATAAAGCATTGACAGTAGGTTTAACAATGAGAAGAACAGTAATGATGATAAATATATACAGTTGCATTAAAAAAGAGATGTATATTTCACCATCTCTTATTCCAAAAGTTTTATTTATTAATGTTCTAAGCAAATTTTAGTTTTGTGTTTTTACTTTTGATAAAGAACGTGATTTTTTCATAACCTTTTCAATAGGAACGACTAAATCTCTAATAATTTGCTCACCAAAATTATTATCTATCAACGCAACAATGATGTATTTTCTTTTTGGTCCCCAAACGAGTGCAGAGTCTGCATGCCAGTTTTTCCAAGATCCAGATTTTCTATAGATGGTAGCCTTAGGCGCGATTTTATCTAAGGTATTAACGAATTTGTGATGCAATGCAGGATCTTTCATGATATCGAGCATTTCTTCGGAACTTTCAGTGCTCACTAAATTTCCTAACGCTAACTGATAATAAAATCGGCACACCTGCTTTGCAGTAGCAGCGTGGCTTAAACCTTTGAGAGGTTCGGGATGTCTTCTTCCGCCAGCTGCATAACGCTTTCCTACCCAAAGTCCACCACCAGATTCTTCATCATATAATTTGTTTTGAGGGGAACGAAGAACAGCTTCAATTTTTTCATAACCCAAACGGTCTATCATTCTTGTAGAAGCTTGGTTATTGGATTTACTGATCATTAATCTTAAATCTTTTTCAATAACATCGGTATATTCTAGCTCACCTTTATCAATCGCATCCATAGCAGCTAACAAAATTGCTATTTTAGGCAAACTGGCAGCATACATCATGTGATCATCATTAATACCTGCATATTTGAATTCTCCTTCTTTGCTTAGGTCAACAATACCAATAGACATCAATTTATTTACAGCTAAACCACGCCAAATAGCATTGGAATAAATTTCCTTTTCAAGTAATTGTTGTAATTCTTTATTTTCGATTTCTGCTAAAGTATCAATATCCTCAATACTTTCCATAGGTAAAGCATCTTGACCCCAAACAATTGAAGTAAAAAGAAATAAAAACAAATAAGATTGAATTCTCATAAATATGGTTTTAATAATAAGTTGCATCACCTTGCTTAACACGCAAAAGATATGCCATTATTAGTATAGTCAATTTAGGGGAAATTATAAAACTTATTGACTTATTTAGTTAAAGAACGAGGACTAAACTGTCTCGTTTTTGCTTTATTAATGACTTTTTCTACAGGGACAACTAAACTTCTTATTATTTGTTCTCCATTAGGATCATCAACTAATGCTACTAAAATATAGCGACGATTTGGATCTTTTCCCCAAACAAGAATGGAATCTGAGTGATAGTTTTTCCAAGAACCAGATTTTCTAAATAATTTAGCTTCTGGTGCAATTTGCTCGATTGTATTTACAAATTTATGATGAAGTTCTGGATTTCCCATTATGGATAACATTTGGGTAGAACGTTTTTTATTCACCAATTTACCGTTAGCCAATAAATAATAATAACGACAAACTTGGTTTACCGTCGCAGAGTGGCTTAAATTCTTTAAAGGCTCTCTATTGGTATCTCCACCATCACCGTATCGTTTTCCAACCCATAATCCGCCACCTTGTTTTTTATCATAAAACATATATTTTGGATCTGTCATGACTGCTTCTATTTTTTTATAGCCAACACGATCAATCATTCGTGTTGAGGCAGCGTTATTAGACTTGCTAATCATCAAGCGCATGTCATCCTTAATGTCTTTAGTTTCTTTTAATTCCCCTTTATCAATCGCATCCATAGCAGCTAATAAAATCGCAATTTTTGGTAAACTTGCAGCATACATCATATGGTTTCCGTTGATACTTGCAAATCTCACATCATTAGGACTGCTAAGATCAACAATACCAACAGCCATTTTTTTCTGGGAAGTTAAAAGTTGCCACTCAGGATTTTTATTGATTTCGTACTCTAAAAGTGATTGTAAATCCCTGTCGGAAAGTTGCTTTAGAGGCTTTAGTTTAGAATCATTTTGATTAATTGGTAGACCGCTTTGACCATTTAAGTTCACAAAACAGCCAACACAGAGAAATACTACTAAAAAAAAGTGCTTCATAGAAATCAAGTTATCACATAAATTAGCCAAAATTAGATAATAAATGAATTGCTAGGTTGTTAAATTTTAGGTGTGAACGAAAATAAATTATTGAGCAAAAACAATTGTTTCTATAGGATTTTCTATAAAAATTGTTAAAAACGTAAAATATGTTCGATTAAATTCTGCTTATAACGGTATATTACCATGCTTACGTTTTGGACTTTCAACAACTTTATCTTTTAACATTGCGAAAGCTTTGATCAATTTTCTTCTTGTATCCTTCGGAAGGATGACTTCGTCAATAAAACCACGTTCGGCAGCACTGTATGGGTTGGCAAAAAGGTCAGCGTATTCTGCTTCTTTTTCTTTTAGTTTAGCGTCTTTATCTTCCGAAGCATTAATCTCTTTTTTGAAGATAATTTCCGCAGCACCTTTAGCTCCCATAACCGCGATTTCTGCACTTGGCCATGCAAAATTGATATCGCTACCAATGTGTTTGGAGTTCATAACATCATACGCTCCTCCATAGGCTTTTCTGGTAATCACAGTAATTCTAGGTACAGTTGCTTCACTAAATGCATAGAGTAATTTTGCACCGTGAACGATGATGCCATTCCATTCTTGATCAGTTCCTGGTAAAAATCCTGGTACATCCTCAAGTGTCAACAACGGAATATTAAATGCATCACAAAAACGTACAAAACGTGCAGCTTTTTTAGAACTGTTCACATCAAGAACTCCAGCTAAATACATGGGCTGATTGGCAATAATGCCAATACTTCTCCCACCTAATCTGGCAAAACCTACAATGATATTCTCTGCATGATCCTTATGGATTTCATAAAATGAATCTTTATCAATAATTCCCTTAATAACATCATGCATATCATAAGGTTTGTTTGCATTATCTGGGATGATATTAGATAATTCGTCACGCACTTCCTCTTTTAGTTCAAAAGGTAAAAGGGGAGTGGTTTCTTTATTATTTTGCGGTAAATAGCTTAATAATGATTTCAAATCCTCAAGGCATTCCACATCATTTGAAGACGTTTTATGTGCAACTCCAGATTTTGTAGAGTGTGTACTTGCGCCACCAAGTTCTTCCGAAGTAACGGTTTCATTGGTTACCGTTTTTACCACGTTTGGTCCAGTCACAAACATATAACTGGTTTGCTCCACCATTAATGTAAAATCAGTCATGGCAGGAGAATATACTGCTCCACCAGCACAAGGTCCCATAATTGCAGAGAGCTGTGGGATCACACCAGAGGCTTGCACATTACGATAAAAAATATCTGCGTAACCGCCAAGAGAGCGTACACCTTCTTGAATACGAGCACCTCCTGAATCATTTAAACCAATAATTGGCGCACCAACCTTAACAGCCAAATCCATCACTTTGCAAATTTTTTCTGCATGCGTTTCAGAAAGTGAGCCACCAAAAACCGTAAAATCCTGGGCAAAAATGTAGATTAATCGTCCGTTTATGGTGCCATAACCAGTAACAACACCATCGCCATAAAAGACCTGTTTGTCCATCCCGAAACTTTTTGTACGGTGCGTGACCAATGCGCCAATTTCTTCAAAAGAATTATCGTCCAAGAGATACATGACCCGCTCTCTGGCTGTTAATTTCTTTTTAGCATGTTGCTTATCTATTCTTTCTTGTCCGCCACCCAAATAGGCTTTGTTTAATCTATCGTTAAGGTTTTTTATTTTATCGTCCATAAAATGGTGTGTTGTAGCATTGTTTTTATTGAGTTATGACTGCGACTAAAATTAATTAGGAACTCGCAACTGTTTCTCCTCGTCATTAAAATGTTTAAGTGCAATTAGAGCAGCAATCTTAGCTTCTTTTTCGTGTTGCAATTTCATTTTTTCTGCGGAAAAATACTTTTTCACAAAATGGGTGTCAAAGTTCCCACTTCGGAAAGCGTCGTGCTCACATACAAAAGTCCCGAAAGGTAACGTCGTCTCAATGCCTTTAATGTCATAATCGCTAATGGCTTGTTTCATTAACGAAATGGCCTCGTCACGCGTATTTCCGTAGGTAATCAATTTTGAAATCATTGGATCGTAATAAATGGGTATCTCCATACCTTCCTCAAACCCGTTGTCTACTCTAATCCCTTTTCCTTCAGGAAGTTTGTAAGTTTCTAAAGTACCTACACTTGGTAAGAAATCATTTAGAGGATCTTCTGCGTAAACGCGTAGTTCTAGAGCATGACCGGTAATCTTTAAATCCTTTTGTTGCATTGGGAGTTTCTCACCATTGGCCACTTTGATCTGCAATTCTACGAGATCTGTATTTGTGATAATTTCACTAACAGGATGTTCTACCTGTAACCGTGTATTCATTTCCAGAAAATAGAAATTGTGATGCTCGTCCAGTAAAAATTCTACAGTACCTGCACCAACATAATCACAAGCTTTTGCGACATTTACAGCAGCTTCACCCATTTTAGATCGCAATTCTGGCGTTAAAACACTAGATGGTGCTTCTTCAACTACTTTTTGATGACGACGCTGAATGCTGCATTCTCGCTCGAATAAATGAATGTAATTACCATGAGTATCTGCCATAACCTGAATTTCAATATGACGTGGCGAAGCGACATATTTTTCTATAAATACAGAGCCATCGCCAAAGGCATTTACAGCCTCACTTATCGCTCGATCCATTTGAGATTCGAATTCAGATTCTTTTTCAACGATACGCATGCCTTTTCCTCCACCTCCTGCAGAGGCTTTAATAAGAATAGGAAAACCGATATTTGCTGCAATTTTTTTAGCGTCGGCGATATCTGTAATGGCTTCATCTGTTCCTGGAACCATTGGGATGTTATAGCTTTTTACCGCATCCTTTGCAGCAAGTTTGCTTCCCATAATGCGAATGGCATGAGATTTAGGCCCAATAAAAATGATATTGTTTTGTTCACAAGCTTCTGCAAAGTCTGCGTTTTCACTTAAAAAACCATAACCAGGATGAATGGCATCTACATTTAAACTTTTAGCAACTTCAATAATTTTATTTCCTAATAAATAGGATTTATTTGAAGGGGCTTCTCCAATTAAAACTGCTTCATCTGCAAATTTTACGTGAGGCGATTGTCTATCTATTGTGGAGTAAACTGCAACGGTTTTAATGCCCATTTTCTTTGCGGTCTTCATGACACGTAAAGCGATTTCTCCTCGATTTGCTACTAGTATTTTTTTGATCATTTTATTCAAACTCTATTAACAATTGATTTTTGTCTACAGCATCCCCTTTTTCTACTGAAATGGATTTAATAACACCATCTCTAGGCGAGGTCAAAACGTTTTCCATTTTCATGGCTTCCAAAATTAAAAGTGTGTCGTTTTCTTTGATTTCTTGGCCTATTTTTATATTAATCTCAAGTATAAGTCCTGGCATTGGCGCTTTGATCTCATCAACTAATTTAGAGCTACCAATCTCAAAGCCCATATCTTTAATCAATAAGTCTAATTCATTATTAATATGTACGTTATAAACGTTATTGTTAACTTTTACTTGATATGTTTTTTTGTTTAATTCTGAAGAAACTATTTCAGCTTTGTATGACGTGTTTTCATGTAAAACATGATATGAATTTTTTGAAGTTGTAATAGCATTGAGTTTGGAAATTTCAGTATCTGAAATGTCAAAATCAAATGATTCATTGACATTTATTTTGTACGATTTACTCATAAAATAGGTTTTATTTAAAAGCAAAGATAGTGAAATATAACGTTTTCGTAAACGTGATTATAGCCTATACTTATAATAGAATGTTAAATGTTTTCAGGATTAAAATGAGAATTCTCTTGATGTTTTTTAATGGCTTTATGGGATAGAATAATACCCAGGATTAGAGATAAAAAAGCACCAATCCAGATACCCGGAATAAAATCTATAAACAAGAAGAAATCATAAAAACCATGAAATGTCACAGCAAGCAATAACCCTAAAAGATTGAGCACTATTCTGTTCTTTGAAAACTTAGCTTTGCCCATAAAATAACCCATTAAAATCCCGAAAGTAGCATGAGCAGGCACAGCAGTAAACGCTCTTAATATACCTGTGACATAACCGCTTTCTAAAACGTAAAACACATTCTCGGTTGCAGCAAATCCCATAGATACCATGACCGCATACATGATACCATCAAAAGGCTCATTAAATGCTTTTTTGGGTTGGGCAAAAAACCTAACAAAGATATATTTACTAAATTCCTCAGTCAAGCCAACCACCAGAAAGGCTTTTACAAATTGCTGTGGTACACTAAATGGATCGTCCAGTGGTAAAACGATGTCCAATCCAAAATAGATAATCGTGGTAATGATAATACTTATAACAGCTCCCAAAAGAAAACTTGCCAGCAATAAACGCTTTGGTTCTTTATCATATTTATCTTTAAAATAAACATATAATATTATGGCAAAGACTGGAAAAACAGCAAGTAGAAGTAAATTTATCATCGTTAAAATAGTGGGAATTATTAGGTAATCTCGTCTAAAATAGCTTCAATAATTTGTTCATAGTATGACTTATTAGATGGGATTAAGTGATTATTCTCTCCAATTTGATCTAGAATATCATGAAACTCTAACATAGAAACGAATTTCAAATCTTCGACTTCTTCTTTCTGTGGAATAAAATGAGATATTTTTAAAGTAGTTTCTACTATAAAAGTATGATGAAATTCATTATCGATCATTCCGTTGGGATAGGATTGGAAACATTCAAAAACACCGATCTTTATCAATTCATCTTCGGTAATACCAACTCCTATTTCTTCCTTAGCTTCCCTAACAGCAGCTTGCTCTGGAGTTTCTCCCGCATCAATATGTCCTGCTACCGAAACATCCCATAGTAACGGACGAATAGCTTTTGAAGCTGCGCGCTGTTGGAGCAGAATATTTCCTTCCGAAGTAAAAAACCAAACGTGTGCGGTATTGTGTAAATGACCTTTACTGTGAATTTCAGACTTAGGGACAGATGTTCCAGTTGGATTTCCATCTTTGTCTACGATGTCAATATATTCTTCCATATTATAAAAGCCTCCTGCACTTCGACTAAGCTCAGTGATCAAAGGAGGCTTTGTATTTGTATTAGTCTCTTTTTAAAATCTATTCAAAATAGGAAAATGTTTCGCCATCCTTAATTTTGAGCAAGGTCTCGTAAATCATTTTAATCACATTTTCAACATCATCGCGATGTACCATTTCAACTGTGGTATGCATGTAACGTAATGGTAATGAAATTAATGCAGATGCAACTCCACCATTGCTATATGCAAAAGCATCGGTATCTGTCCCTGTTGCTCTAGATAGTGCAGAACGTTGAAAAGGTATCTTCTTAGCCTCTGCGGTATCTATAATCAAGTCACGTAATTTTTGCTGTACAGCAGGAGCATAAGCTACCACAGGACCTTTGCCAATTTCTAAATGACCTTGTTTTTTCTTCTCGATCATTGGTGTTGTGGTGTCGTGCGTCACATCTGTAACTATCGCCACATTTGGTTTGATACGATCGGTAATCATTTGTGCTCCACGAAGACCAATTTCTTCTTGTACAGAATTGGTAACGTATAGTCCAAAAGGTAATTTTTTCTTATTTTCCTTAAGTAAACGAGCCACTTCAGCAATCATAAAACCGCCCATTCTATTGTCTAAAGCGCGACACACGAATTTGTCTTCATTTAAGATATGAAAGGTGTCTGGATACGTAATCACGCAACCAACGTGTACGCCAAGTTTTTCAACTTCTTCTTTGGTTGCACAACCACAGTCAATAAATATGTTATCTGGTTTTGGTGCTTCTTCTTTAGATTTATTTCTTGTGTGAATTGCTGGCCAGCCAAAAACACCTTTTACAATCCCGTTTTTTGTGTGGATATTTACAATTTTACTAGGTGCGATTTGGTGATCGCTTCCGCCATTTCTAATCACATAAATCAATCCGTTGTCCGAAATATAATTTACATACCAGGAAATCTCATCTGCATGTCCCTCAATCACAACTTTATACTTTGCTTTTGGGTTAATCACGCCAACAGCAGTTCCGTAGGTATCGGTTATAAACTCATCAACGTAAGGTTTAAGATAGTCCATCCATACGTTTTGTCCGTCCCATTCATAACCCGTTGGAGCAGCATTATTGAGGTATTTTTCTAGAAAATCGAGTGATTTTTTATTAAGGATACTTTTTTTAGCCATAAGTGTTTTGATATTTGTATTTCTGTAAAAATAGCGAGTATTATTATCTTTTTTATGACTTCGGAAAATTTTTTTGTAACAAATTGAACTATTTTTACACTTATACCACAATATAATTTAACTAAATACACTACTGATGAAATTAGTCATTAATAATCTTACAAAAACATATAAAAATGGCGTAAAAGCCATTGATGATTTAAATCTTGAAATTGGAACAGGAATGTTTGGCCTTTTGGGACCAAACGGAGCAGGTAAATCATCACTTATGAGAACCATTGCAACGTTGCAAAGTCCAGATTCTGGATCAATTATGTTTGGAGACATTAATGTTTTGGAAGATAAAATGGCATTGAGAAAGATTTTAGGTTATTTGCCACAGTCTTTTGGGGTGTATCCTAAAATGTCTGCGGAAGCTTTATTAGACTATTTCGCAACCTTAAAAGGTGTCAGCTCCAAAACCGATAGGCAAGCTTTGGTAAAAGAAGTTTTGGAGATAACGAATTTGTATGACGTTCGTAAAAAGCATGTTGCAGGATATTCTGGCGGAATGAAACAGCGTTTTGGAATTGCCCAACTGCTTTTAAACAACCCTAAATTAATTATTGTAGATGAGCCAACAGCAGGTTTAGATCCAGCAGAAAGACACCGTTTTTTAAACGTGCTCAGAGAAGTTGGAACCAATTGCACGGTAATTTTCTCAACTCATATCGTTGAAGATGTAAAAGAACTTTGTAATGATATGGCGATTTTAAATGGTGGACGTATTTTAAAACAAGGAACGCCATCTGGCGTTAGAAAAGATTTAATAGGAAAAATTTGGACTAAAATTATTGAACGTGATGATTTAGAACAGAACGAAGCCAAATACAACGTATTATCATCAAATTATAATGAAGATAATACCTTAAATATAAGAGTTTATGCAGATGATCAACCAGATTTTGACTTTGTAAACTCAGAACCACAATTAGACGATGTGTACTTTATAGCCTTAAAATATGATGAACCTGTTTTGAGCTAATTTTATTTATAACTATTAAAAAAAGTACATTATGTTTTCTACTATATTTTTACATGAAATAAAATATTGGGTCAAAAAACCAGCATTTTATGTCTATATGGCAATTTTCTTTGCTTTGTCTTTATTTCTATCTGCTACTACTGCAGGATTATTTGATAGCATTACAGCAACAACGGGATCTTCAAGAATTGTAAATTCTCCAAGTGGAGTAACAGGTCTCTTTAATGGGTTGTCTGTATTTATTTTCTTTTTGTTTCCTTCAATTATTGGTGTTTCGGTATATCGGGATTATAAAAGTGAAATGCACACTATTTTATATTCTTATCCATTTACAAAAGGAAGCTATCTATTTGCCAAGTTTTTTAGTTCTATCTTGATAGTGACCTGCATTGTTTTGGTCATAGCTATTGGGATGTTTATAGGTTTTAGGTTACCAGGAACAAACTCTGAATTGATTGTAGCTTTTGACCTTAAATCTTATTTTAATGCCTATTGGTTATTTATCTTACCTAATATTCTACTTTTTGGTGCTATTGTATTTGCAGTGGTCACCTTCACTAGAAATATTGCAGCAGGATTTATAACTGTGATCTTATTATTGTTCGTGCAAGGTGTGACAGATAGTCTATTATCTGATCCAGATAGTAGATATCTTGCAGGCTTGCTGGACCCATTTGGAGGAGCAGCTGCAAATTATTATACAAGATACTGGACAGTTTCAGAGCAAAATGAACTCCATATTCCCATAAAAGAATTGATACTTTACAACCGTTTATTGTGGTTGGGAGTGGCGAGTGTTGTGTTTGGTTTGGTATATTATTTCTTTCAGTTTAGTCAAAATGCTATTAGTTTTTCTTTATTCCGAAGAGAAAAAGGAGAACGTTCTACAAAGCGCAATTTTGGTGGGATTACACGAATTAATCTTCCGAAGGTAAACTTTGATTATTCTTTTCTTCAGAATTTAAAAACCACATGGAAACTCTCTAACATCGATTTTAAATATATAGCGAAAAGCTGGCCTTTTATCTGTATTGTTCTAGTAGGTTTAATTATTGTTTTAATTGCACTCGCCGATGTTGGAAACCCTTATGCAACTTCAACGTATCCAAAAACTTGGCGAATGCTTAGAGGAGGAGGCGCTTTTGTGATTTCTATAAACATTTGTACGTTCTTGTATGCGGGAATGTTGGTTAATAGAAGTAAAACAAGTAGAATTAATGGATTGATTGATGTAACTCCTGTTCCAAACTGGACGTTGTTTCTTTCTAAATTTGTCGCCATCATAAAAATGCAGGTTTTATTACTTGCAGTAATCATGGTTGCGGGAATCCTCTTTCAAATTTACAGTGGTTATTATGATTTTGAGATTGGATTATACATCAAGGAATTGTTTGGTCTCAAATTGATTAATTATGTGATCTGGGCATTCTTAGCTCTGGCGATTCAAACATTAATTAGAAATCCTTATTTGGGACTATTCGTTTTAATTGTAATTTCAATTGGGATTCCGTTATTGTCTTTGGCAGGTGTTGAGCAATCCATTTTTAAATATAACGAAGGTCCGGGTTTTAGATATAATGATATGAACGGATACGGTGATTCATTAGGTCGTTACTTATTGTACAAGAGCTACTGGGTTTTAGCAGGATTGCTATTGTTTGTAGTAACTGCTTTGTTTTGGGTTCGTGGATTGCCACACTCTTATAAAGAACGTTTGTCTATTGCTAAATCTAGATTTACAAAACCTGTCGCTATTACAACAGTAGTGTTGTTTGCTGCATTTATTTCTTTGGGGTATAGTATTTTTAAAGAAACCAATATTGATAATGTGCGCTATTCTTCAAAAGAAGTTGAAAAACTTCAGGTAGAGTGGGAGAAGACCTATAAAAAGTTTGAGAATTATGCTCAGCCAAGAATCGTTGCGGTAAAAAATGATGTTCAAATTTTTCCGAAGAAAAGAAATTTTGAAGCTTCTGGAGAGTATGTTTTGGTTAATAAAACCAATGAAACGATTGATAGCATCTTTTTAAGCCATAATGCTTACCCAAGTACATTTGAATTTGATCGCGCCAATTCGCTCGTAAAAGAAGATACCATTTATGATTTTGATATTTATGAGTTAAAAAAACCGATGGTTCCCGGTGATACGATGAAACTTCATTTTAAAATTAAAAATGAGCCTAATACATTGATTAGTAATAATTCTCCAGTTGTCTTTAATGGTACATTTATGAATAATATGGAATTATTCCCAAGTTTGGGATATTCTACTGGTCGAGAACTTACGGATGATAAAACCCGTAAAAAATATGATTTGCCACCAAATAAATTGAGACCGCAACCAAGTGATTCTACAGCTTTAGGGAATACCTATATATCTAAAGATAGTGATTGGATTGATTTTGAAACTACGGTAAGCACGAGTGAAGATCAAATTGCCATTGCTCCTGGATATTTACAAAAAGAATGGGTAGAGGATGGTCGAAGGTATTTCCATTATAAAATGGATAGCAAAATCTTAAATTTTTACGCATATAATTCCGCAGAGTACGAAGTGAAACGCGATAAGTGGAATGATGTCGATCTTGAGATTTACTATCACAAAGGACATGAATACAACTTAGAACGTATGATGCGAGGTATGAAAGCTTCTTTGGAATATAATACCGAGAATTTTAGTCCGTATCAACACAGGCAATTGCGTATTGTAGAATTCCCGAGTGGTGGGTTTGCGCAGTCCTTTCCAAACACAATCCCATTTGGGGGAGATACAGGTTTTATCGCAGATGTTGACGATAGTGAAGAAGGCGGTATTGATTACACTTATGCCATAACAGTTCACGAAGTTGCACACCAATGGTGGGCACATCAAGTCATTGGAGCAGACGTTTTGGGAGCGACGATGTTATCTGAAAGTTTATCAGAATACGTGTCCTTAAAAGTGCTTGAAAAAGAACTTGGAAAACCTCAAATGCGTAAATTCTTAAAGAAATCCTTGGACGATTATTTAACACAAAGAACATTTGAGAGTAAGCGCGAAAACGCATTAATGTACAATGACGGTCAAGGGTATATTAGATATCAAAAAGGATCTCTGGTGTTCTATGCCATGAGCGATTATATAGGAGAAAAAACCTTAAATAATGCGCTCAAAACCTATGTGGAGAAAGTGAAATTTCAAGAGCCGCCATATACGTCCTCAATTGATATGGTAGATCATATTAGGGCAGTCACGCCAGATAGTTTACAGTATGTCATCAAGGATATGTTTGAAACCATCACACTTTACGATAATAGAATTGTTGATGTATCTTCTACGGAAATGGATAATGGCAAGTACAAAGTAGACATAGAATTTAACGTTAGTAAATACAGAAACGACGAAAAAGGAAAACGGTATTTTTCTGAAGAAGGTCGCGATTCCATCACCTTTTTACCCGAAGGAAAAGAGAAGCCATTACTCTCTGTAAAACTTGAAGATTATATAGATATTGGGATTTTTACTGAAGATGATATCGACGAAAAAAAGAAAGAACGCATCTTATATTTAAAGAAACATAAAATCACACAAATCAATAATAAGATTTCAATAATTGTTGATGAGAAACCAACCGAAGTTGGAGTAGATCCTTTTAATATTTTGATAGATACTCGAAGTGATGATAATAGGCAGAAGCTTTGATGATTAAAATTCAAATTAAAGACCTGTTGAATTAAAACCAACAGGTCTTTTTTATGCCCATTTCCGAAGAAAAAACCAACAAATCACAATATTAATATGATTTTAAGGGTTTACAATCTGTAAATAATTAATTTTGCATCGTATTTGGAATAGTTTTGGATAATTACCTACCTATGAATCGACTGTTTTACATTTTACTCTGTTTTCCACTGATGCTCACAGCACAAATAGAACCTGTGGTGCAGGACTCTACCGTTGTAGAATATATTCTGGTAGATGGCGATTCCATTCCAAAAACAGCCATAGATCTCAATGAAGTTTTACTCTTGCACAAACTCAAATTCGCAAGTAAAGAAGATCGTATCACCTACTTGATTTTAAAACGAAAAACACTTAAGGTCTACCCATACGCTAAATTGGCTGCAGATCGTTTGACTACTTTGTCTGAGCGTTTAGAAAAGCTAGAGAGTAAACGTGCAAAGAAAAAATACGCCAAAAAAATACAGAAATATATTGAAGATGAGTTTTCTGCGGAATTAAAGAAACTCACCAGAACCGAAGGACAGATTCTTGTAAAGTTGATCCATCGCCAAACCGGAAACACAACCTTTGATCTCATCAAAGAGTTACGAAGCGGTTGGCGAGCATTTTGGTTCAATACCACTGCTAGCCTATTTGATATTTCGTTGAAAGAAGAATTCAATCCAATGGAAGTGAAAGAGGATTTTTTGATCGAGGATATTTTGGAAAGAGCATTTCAAAACAGGCAATTAGAACGTCAAAAGCCAGCAATTGATTTTGATTTTTATGACCTAACCGATAAATGGCTTAACAATAAAGCTACTGCAGAAAACAAAAATTAATGCGTATCCAAACTCCTTTTGAAGAACGGTTAAACGCATGGAGTCACGGTATAGGAGCTGCACTAGGCATTTTGGGATTAATACTATTGGTCTTTACCTTAAAATCTCAAACGCCATATGCACTTTTTAGTGTGATCGTTTATGGCTTGTCAATCATTATTTTGTTTCTCGCCTCAACATTTTACCATGCGGTTAAAGGAGAAAAGCGTAAACACTATTTTAGAATTGTAGATCATATTAGCATCTATTTACTAATTGCAGGAACTTACACACCCGTTTTGTTAATTACCTTACCAGATAGTCTCGGTTGGACGCTCTTTTGGGTTGTTTGGGGAATTGCTGCTTTTGGCGTGGTTTTGAAATTATTTTTTACAGGACGTTTTGAGACGTTTTCGACGTTGTTGTATTTGGTAATGGGTTGGCTCATCGTTTTTGATTTTTCTACTTTAGCTGAGCGTATGCCATCCAACGGACTTTTTTTGTTATTCGCAGGAGGTGCTTTTTACACAATAGGCATTCTCTTTTATGCCATTGATAAAATTCCATACAATCATGTGATTTGGCACATATTTGTCTTGGGTGGTGCGATTTGTCACTTTTTTATGGTGTACGGTTATGTGATCTAACGTCTTATTTAATTCTAATTGATTGCGTAGTAAATGATAACCCTTGCTTGCCCATTGTAGAATTCATGACACCTTCAAAAAAAGGTTCAGGACAATTATTTGGTATGCTCCATTCAAAAATGAAATTAGAACCTGTACCACCTTCAACGTCAACTTCATCTATTATAATTTCGGTGGTTTCTAAAGGTGCTAAATAAATAGGCTTATCAAAATATGTTTTTAAAAGTGTACCATGTGTGTCGTAGTAAGCAGCTTTAGTTAAGTAGATGGTATCTGTGTCGCTAACATTTCTTAAACTGGCCATTGCAGTTAAGTTATGAGTTCTATGTTGTGAAATGCTATAAATTTGAGAATAAATAGACAAATAAGATTTACCAGAATTTAAAGAATCACTCAAAGCTATTTTTACCTGTCGTTTATTCCAGTTTTCTTCGTGGATATCTTCGGTTTCGGTTGCTGTTTCACAACTTAGAAATATCATGCTAATAAGTAAAAAAAAGGCTGCTGATTTCAATGTATTAAGGCTTTAAATTAATCTAATGACTAAGATATTGTTATTTCTTATAAGTAGCACTAAAATGAAAAGATAACTTTTTATACATGTTGGTCTATCAATATAGCATTACCATCTGGATCAAGAACAACAAAGCTTGCTGGACCAGAGGTTGCTTCATCTGCTTCGGTTTGTAATGTGATATCTTTAGATTTTAAATGTTTTTGAATTGCTCTTACATCATCAAACGCATCCAATGCATTTGCATTTTCATCCCAACCAGGATTAAAGGTTAGAATATTATTTTCAAACATGCCTTGAAATAAGCCAATCAAAGAATTTCCGTTTTTCATGATGAGATAATTATTTTCTAATTGTCCAGCAAAAACCTTAAAACCTAAAGTTTCGTAAAATGCTTTGGAGGCTTTGATATCTTTAACTGCTAAACTAATGGAGAATGCGCCTAGTTTCATAAGTGTATTTTTAAAATTAACTGTTTAAAGATATAAATTAATCTTCTAAAATATCTCGATATTCCTCAAAGAACAATTCAAATTGATGCATTGTTTCGTTAAAAAATACCATTACTTCTCGCCATGTATTCTTATTGTGAATGGACACTTTTTGCTCAAGAGGCACGAAGATTCTTGAGATTTCCTTACCATTTTCTAGAAAGTATTCTTCTTTAAAAATGACTTCGGAAATATAATCACTCACCAAAATCGATTTTAAAGACTGTAATTTCTCCCAATACTTGATTCGGTTTTCTAGATCATCCTCAAGATCTAAAGCGACAAGTGCAGTTTTATTGTCAAAATGAAATTTAAACGAAAAGCCTTTGATTTTTGTATCATAAAGAATCCATTTTCTAGGAAAGGACTTCCCGAAACTTGTCCAAAATTCCTGTCTTAATTGGCGACTTTCTTCTTTTGAGAACATTTGTATTTATTAATTGATTTTTTATCTTGGCCAAAAGATATAAAGAAAATAAATTATTAGAAATAGTTCAACTAGGTTCAATATCCTTTTATTTTTTATGATTACGAAAAACAAATAGTCAATAAAAATTCCAATTATTCCAATTATCACAAAAACAATCATTACAATAAATTTTAGACCATATGGATCTTGTGAGATTGTTTTATGAAAAACAAAAATTATTGGAAATATTGTTATTAGTAATATGGAAAAAACTAATAAACATGTTACGCGATTTTTGTTTATGAGTTTATTCATATAATTATTAACTATATTATATAAGCAATCCCAACACCCAAAACAATAGCGACCAATTTTGAAAGATTGAATTTGTGTCCTTCTCCAGTTTCAAAAAGTATGGTTGTAGAAATATGAAAAAAGATCCCAATCACAATGGCATTGATGATGGTGAGGTAATGAGTTGATATTTCCGAAGCATTAGAAATGAAGGTCCCTAAAGGTGTCATTAATGTAAATACAATTAGAAAACTTCCTATTTGGAGTTTGTTAAAATTAGATTGCAGTAAAAATGCGGTTATTAGCGCTGCAATTGGGATTTTATGGATGAGTACTCCGTAAACCATGTCGTTATGATCGTGAATTGGAAAACCTTCTAAAAAACTATGCACACATAAACTTATAAATAACAACCATGGGAAATTGGTCTCCTCTTTGTGAATATGGACGTGCCCATGTTCTGCACCTTTAGAAAAGAACTCTAAAATGATTTGAAGTAAAATTCCGCACATAATAAAGAGTCCGGTTTTTTTAGCTTCTAAGTGGTGGTACACTTCTGGTAATAAGTCAAACAAGGTGAGTGCCAATAAAAATGCACCACTAAATGAGAGTAGTAACTTAGTGTAATTTGATTTTTTTTGTTTGGTTATAAACGCAAAAAAAATACCAATACCTACAGCTAATATGGGGAGTAAATACGATTGCATTATTTAAATATCATGACTAAACGCTCTGATGTCTTGGCATCAAAACGATTTAATTTATAATCTCCAAAAACGTCTAATAAATATACGCCAGCTTTTTCAAAAAGTGTTTCAAAATCTTTTAGTGTAAATGCTTTAACTCGTTCTTGAAACTTATAATCTTCACCTTCCGTAGAAAAAGAAATATCTTTAACAATGTAACCGTCTTGAATACTTCGTTTTTGATAAAAATCAATTCCTTGTACGGTTTTTACATCTTCGGAAACCAGATGATCAATAATATATTGGCTGTTTAAAAAATCAATAACACCAAAACCTGTCTCATTTAGATCTTCTTGAATTGCTTTTATGGTATTAAGGTTATCTTCCTCTTTCTCAAAATAACCGAAACTCGTAAACAGATTGAATACTGCGTCAAATTGTTTTTTATAAGGTTTGCACATATCGTGAACATCAAAATGAAGGGTCTCATTTTCGAATTGTTTGGCGTATGCAATGCTGTTTTCAGATAGATCCACTCCAGTGACATTGTATCCTAAACTGTTGAGATATAAGGAATGTCTGCCTTTTCCGCAGGCCAAATCCAAAATCTCACCGTGTTCTGGAAGGTTTAGGTAATTGGTTAGGTTATCCATAAAAAGCTGAGCTTCATTATGGTTTCTGTCTTTGTATAAAATATGGTAAAATGGTGTGTCAAACCAAGATGCATACCAATGTTGTGTTTGTTTTGCCATAAACATTTCCCAAAGCTTTGGGAATCTCTTTAATTCATCTTCTAAACCACAAAAATACTTTATTTTTGCAATCTATACACGATTAGTCGAAGCGCATGGAGAATAATTATAAAATGGTAGCAAAAACCTTATTTGGTTTTGAAGAATTACTTGAGAGGGAACTGATACAATTAGGCGCAATGCATGTTAAAAAAGGCGTTAGAAATGTAAGTTTTGAAGGAGATAAAGGTTTTATGTACAAAGCAAATCTTTCATTAAGAACAGCTATAAAAATTTTAAAACCCATCCATACTTTTAAAGTTAACAATGAGCAGGATCTTTATGATCAAATTTATAAAATGCCTTGGCACGAGTATCTAAAACCAACAGGTACTTTGGCCATTAGTGCTACTGTAAATTCTGATGCTTTTACACATTCTCTTTATGTTGCCCAAAAAACCAAAGATGCCATTGTTGATAAATTCAGAGAACTCTCAGGCCAAAGACCTAATGTGGATTTACGTTTCCCTGATTTGAAAATAAATGTACATATTGACAGAAAGGATTGTACTATTTCTTTAGATTCTTCTGGAGAGTCTTTACACAAACGTGGTTATAAAACAGCGACAAATATTGCACCAATAAATGAAGTGCTTGCAGCGGGTTTAGTGATGCTTTCTGGTTGGGATGGTCAATGTGATTTTATGGACCCGATGTGCGGTAGTGGTACTATTTTAGCTGAAGCTGCAATGATTGCATGTAATATACCACCAAACTTAATGCGTAAGGAATTTGCTTTTGAGCGTTGGGAGAATTGGGATGTTGAGCTCTTTGAAAAAATTGAGGAGTCCTTGTTAAACAAAACTAGGGACTTTCACCATAAAATATACGGTTACGATAAATCACCAAGTGCAGTTACTAAAGCAAAGGACAATATAAAGAATGCACATTTAGAAGATTTTATCACTATAAAGCATGAAGATTTTTTTAAGACTCAAAAGGCAGGTGATCGTAAATTGCATATGGTTTTTAATCCGCCATATGGTGAACGTTTAGATATTAATATGGAGACGTTCTATAAAGAAATAGGTGATACCTTAAAACAAGGTTACCCAGGAACCGATGCTTGGTTTATAACTTCAAATTTAGATGCTTTAAAGCATGTGGGATTGAGACCTTCAAGAAAAATTCATTTGGTAAATGCCAAGTTAGAAGCAAGATTGGTTAAATACGTAATGTACGAAGGGAGTAAGAAGGGAAAATATATGGATAATTAATTATTGTGTTTTTTTCTGAGTTTTTTATCCCAATAAACATATGCTAAAAATACAACTAAGCTCACTATCGATCCATATAGTAAACCAGTTTTTAAACTTTGCGTGTTTTCACCAATAATAGCTAAATACAGTGTAAGAGGTGCAATGCCCAAAAGAGTGGCTGAAATAAATTTGAGATAATTCATTTTCAAAGCTCCAGCAACAAAACTGATGGCATCATTTGATAAAAAAGGATTTATTCGAGTAATCGCAATAGCCCAAAACCCATAATCTTTTAGAAAATCTGTTATTTTATCTTCGGTTTGCTGTCCAATAATTTTAGCGACGGGACCTTGGCCAAAATGTTTACCAATTAAGTAACCAATAGTTGATGCACTCCAAATTGCTATTAATACAAGTAGACTTCCCCAAACAGGACCATAAGCAACAATACAAACGATCATTAATAAAACCGAAGGTATCACAATTAGAAACATCTGTATGATCATTGAGAGCACTAGAACCAAAGGCCCCAAAGCTCCAAATTGTACCACCCAATTTTCTATACGCTTTTGGTCGCCACTTGATAGAACATCCCAAGCATTATCCATAAAGTCTTGAACATTTGAAAATGTAAAATAACTCACTACAACAGCCAAGACAATGACGATTGAAACGATCAAGGGAGTTTTACTTTTTTCTTCGGAATGTGATGCCATAAAAAATTAATCTAAGAATATAAAGTAATTAAAACCCTCTAGATACTCAAAGAAAGAGACTTAAAAGTTTGCCAAAATGCTAAAATTAAAATGACTATTGCTCTTCTTTCTCAACAACTACTTTTTTATCCTTTTTGTAAATAGGTACGAGATAGGAGATGGTATAGCCAAAACCTAAACCAAAGCGACCACTATCATAAGTTCTATTAAAGCCAGGCACGTATAGATTCTCGAAATCTACAGGTTGATCTTGTGAGACCATTGCTTTAATTTGAATGTTTAGACCAGCATATAGATTTGTAAAAAGTTCTGCTTTCAGCCCAATAATTAATTCGGCCCAAATTGCAGAGAGACCATTAAATTCTTCTGCTTGAGTGACAGTCACTGGATTGTTCCAATATTGGTTTGTATTGTAAATGGTAAATTGGTTTTGGGTTTGGCTAAATGTACTCACACCAACTCTAAAGCCAGTATAAATCATATTTTGCATATCTAGCCAATTAGTATAGGTATTATAGTCAATACCTGCCTTAAAGTAACTTCCATTGGCTGTTACGTCTAAAAAATCTGTTGCAATTCTTCGCTCTTCAATACCTAATTCTCCAGCGAGATATAAATCTTTTGTCAATCTATAATCACCGTTAATTTCGAAACCAGTATAATCTTCATCAATTAAAGAACGCGCTATTTTGCCAATATCACCTCCTAATCTTAGTCCGTATTTTTGTTTATAGACCAAGGTGTCTGGTTGCTTCTCGGTATCACCAATTTGTGCGTGAGATGCTAATGAAAATAGCATCACTATCACCAAATTAATGATAAATAATAATCTGTGCTGCGTTCTCATTGTCTATAGTTTGATTAACGATTTCAAAACTTGTAATCCATATATCTTCATCAACTTCTCTTGAAATACCTTCGATTTCATCTAGGTTAAAGATACTTTTATAGCCACATGCTCTTGATACGTATATAAATTCTGGCGTGTATTTTATGGTAATAACATCTGGATTGGAAACTGTGTCTTCATTATCTTCTCCATCGGCGTTAGTGTCATTTGCAAAATCTGCATCCTTTGTTAGTCGAAAACGAGTAAATGTTTCCATTTCGGATTCGAAATTCAAAGGTAAATTAATAGAATCTGTATTTGCTCTGGGTATTATTATTCCGTTAGACTCATCACTGCCATCTATTAGACCTTCAACTTCCAATTGTCTCACCTGTTTGAGATTATCTGGATTGTTAATGTCGTAAAATCTAATAATTAAGCGAGGTGTAGTTGCTACAGCTTCAGCACAAATATCATCACGCTCACAACCTAATAAGGTAAGAGTGAAAATTAATGAAACCAATGTTACAATTAATATTAATATTTTTTTCATTGACAATTAATGTTTATTCGTTTATGCGTTTAGCTGATAATTCCGTAAAGCATTTAACATATTGGATGTTTTCTCAATTTTTTGTCTTGCTAAAGTATAATTATCTTCAGTAATAAAATTTAAATCTTTAGAAATTATTAATTGATTAAGAATCTCCATTGTTGAGCTAAAGGACATAGTTGTAAAATGAGCTTTATCATTTTTTGTTTTTCTTGAAGTTCCTTCAGCTAAATTTGAAGATATAGAAACCGATGCTCTTCTCAATTGACTTATTAATCCAAATTTTTCTTCTGAAGGAAACTTATCCGTAATTTTATATATTAATTTAAATAGAGTAATTGACTCTTTCCAAACCTCTAGTTTTTCAAACGAATACACTTTCATATTAAACAAATAAACGAATACACATTTTTACCTTTTCTCTAAAAGCACAACATTCTCGACATGGTGCGTTTGTGGAAACATGTCTACAGCTTGGGTTCTAACTATTTTGTAAACATCTTTCATCAATGCCAAATCCCTAGCTTGCGTTGCACTGTTGCAACTTACGTAAACTATTTTCTCTGGTACAATGTTTAATATTTGATTAACAACATCTTTATGCATACCATCGCGAGGAGGATCTGTAATAATGACATCTGGTCTTCCATTTTGCTTAATAAATTCATCGTTAAATACGTTTTTCATATCGCCAACAAAAAAGTCAACGTTATCAATTCCGTTTAATTGTGCATTTTCCTTGGCAGCAACAATAGCATCAGGAACCGCTTCAACACCAACTACATGCTTAGCATGTTTTGCAATAAATTGCGCAATCGTCCCAGTACCGGTATATAAATCATAAACTAATTCTTCTCCTTTTAAATTAGCGAAATCTCTCGTGATCTTATAAAGTTCGTAAGCTTGATGAGAGTTCGTTTGATAAAATGATTTGGCATTGATTTTAAATCGCAAACCTTCCATTTCCTCAAAAATATGATCTTCACCTTTATAAAGAATCACATCTTGATCGTAAATAGTATCGTTGGCTTTTTCGTTAATCACATATTGTAATGAGGTGATCTGCGGAAATGTTTCAGCAACAAAATCCAGCAATAATTCACGTTTTGGCTTATCATCTTTAAAAAACTGAATCATCACCATTACATCGCCAGTGGTAGATGTTCGAATCATCATCGTACGTAATAAACCGGTTTGGTTTCTGGTGTTGAAAAACTCCAAACCGTTTGCTACAGAAAATTCTTTCACAGCATTCCTAATATCGTTTGAAGGATCTTCTTGCAACCAACATTTATTGATGTCAAGAATTTTATCCCACATGCCTGGAATATGAAATCCCAAAGCATTTCTATCGCCTAAGTCTCTGTCACTTTGAACTTCCTCAACGGTTAACCAACGACTATCGCTAAATGAAAATTCCATTTTATTGCGGTAGAAATATTGTTCCGCAGAACCAAGAATAGGAGTTACTTCTGGCAATTCTAAATGGCCAAGACGAACCAAATTATTAGTCACCTCTTTTTGTTTGTATTCCAGCTGATATTGATAATCTATATCCTGCCATTTACAACCACCACAAACACCAAAGTGTTCACATTTTGGAGTTGTTCTTTTATCTGAAAGTTTATGGAATTTTATAGCTTTTCCCTCAAAATAAGACGTACGTTTTTTAAACGTTTCCACATCTACAACGTCACCAGGAACAGCGTTAGGTAAAAAAATGACACGTCCGTCTGGAGCTTTGCCAATCGTTTTACCTTTTGCACCTGCATCTATAACTTCGATATTCTCGAAAATCTGTCTTTTATTTTTACGTCTTGCCATGGTGCAAAAATAATAATCGAAACAGATAAAATATAGGTAAATACAATTATCTTGAAAAAACTTGCGAATAAAATGAACCTTTCCCAAATAATCAGTTTATTGATGTGCATCTTCTTTATCTGGGAAAATTTTAGAATGAGACAATAAATTATTAATTTGCATGCCTCAGGGATGATTTCTCTCCCACGCTGCTTTTTCAAATGCTCATAACTTCACTAATGTAATGCTGGGCTCACATTGAAAGAATAAAGGTGATGAAGGAATGGATATTGTATTCATTTATTAAATTATTTTTAAAATGGCTGTTTTAGACCAATTAACCTCGCAACAGGCGATAGATTTAGAAAACAAGTATGGTGCACACAATTACCATCCGTTACCAGTAGTATTGAGTAGAGGAGAAGGTGTGTATGTTTGGGATGTAGAAGGAAAAAAATATTACGATTTCCTCTCCGCTTATTCCGCAGTAAATCAAGGGCACTGCCACCCAAAAATTGTAGATGCTATGACCAAACAAGCGCAGACATTGAGTTTGACCTCAAGAGCGTTTTACAATGATATGTTGGGTAAATATGAAAAGTATGCTTCAGAATATTTTCATTTCGACAAACTTTTGCCAATGAACACAGGTGCAGAAGCAGTAGAAACCGCTTTGAAAATCTGCAGAAAATGGGCTTATGAAGTGAAAGGGATCGCTGAGAATGAAGCTGAGATCATTGTATGCGAAAATAATTTCCACGGAAGAACAACAACCATTATTTCCTTTAGTAACGATCCTGTTGCTAGAAAGAATTTTGGACCTTATACAGACGGATTTATAAAAATAGAATACGATAACATCAAAGCGTTGGAAGATGCTTTGCAGAATAATAAAAATGTCGCAGGATTCTTGGTTGAGCCAATTCAAGGTGAAGCTGGAGTTTATGTGCCAAGTGAAGGGTATTTGGCAAAGGCAAAAGCACTGTGCGAAAAACATAATGTACTTTTTATTGCAGATGAAGTACAAACCGGGATTGCGAGAACGGGTCGTTTATTGGCTACCTGCGGAAATTGTAGTTGTACAGATAAAAATTGCTCTGGCACACCAGAGGTCAAACCAGATATCCTCATTTTAGGCAAAGCATTATCTGGAGGAGCTTATCCTGTAAGTGCTGTTTTGGCAAATGATACAGTAATGAATGTGATTAGACCTGGAAACCACGGAAGTACTTTTGGTGGAAACCCAATTGCAGCAGCAGTTGCAGTTGCAGCGCTTGAGGTGGTTAGAGATGAGGATTTGGCAGAAAATGCGTTTCAGTTGGGAGAACTTTTCCGAAGTGAATTAAATAAGTATATTGAAACAAGTCCAATTGTAAATTTGGTGAGAGGTAAGGGATTGTTGAATGCTATTGTTATAAATGATGATGAGGATAGTGATACTGCCTGGAATATTTGTTTGGCATTAAGAGACAACGGACTTTTAGCTAAACCAACACATGGTAATATTATACGTTTTGCACCACCTTTAGTGATGACTAAAGAGCAATTGTTAGATTGTGTAGCGATTATTGTAAAGACTCTGAAACAATTCGAGTCTTAAAATTTCCGAAGAAAAATTAAACCAAAAAAAAACCTCAATACTTATATTGAGGTTTTTTTATTTGATTTATTATAATACTATTGATTTTGCTGCAATTGTTCCAATAAATCTTTTTGCATTTGCTCAATTCCTTCAACTCCTACAACAACGTAAAAATAAATATTAATAGCTAGATAAATTGCACTAAGTACAAGCCCTATGATTGCTAGTATTCTTCCTATTTTTACATTTTGAAATCCTGTATACATTTCTGGATTGGCCATATATATAGCAGTTGCTTTTTTTGCTAATACTAAAGTCACGACACCCAAAATTATCCCGAGTATACCATAACAGCAACAGCCAATTATTGATAAGATACCTAGAACTAGAATTAGGGTTGAATTTTGAAGCTGTTCTTGTGTTTGATTGTGTTCCATGTTGATTTGTTAGTTTAAAAAGGTTTTATATGTAAAATTGCCAAGAATTAAAATGGCATTTATAATAGCCAAAATAATAATTATTTTATAAGCGTGCTTGAAATTTTTAAAGTAATTTATAAATATAACTCCAATCAAAGCGATTAAACTATAAATAGCAGGATACATTTGAAATGCTTGTATGAAATCTCCATTTAAAATAAATGCTATAGAGCGTTGCATACCGCAACCCATGCAATCTAATCCAAAGATTTTTTTATTAAGACAAGGTAGCATGTAGTCTTCTGGAGACATCATAATATTGATTTAGTCACACAAAAGTAGCAAAAAGGATGTATTTTATTTTAGTTTTTAATGATAACCTTTTTAGAAACCGATTGGTTACTGTCGGTAATAATAGTCGCAACATAAACACCGTTGCTTAACGTTTTTGTAGAGAAACGGTACTCTGTTTCGTGTCCAGCATTATGATTATGTATAACTCTTTTTCCTGAAACGTCAACCAAACTAATTGATGTAATGTCTAAACCATTAGGATTCATAATTGTTAATTCTGAATTTCTGATATTCTGAAAAACATCAAAATCCAAGTCTGCTATGTCCTCTGTGCTTAACGTCTCTGCTTGAAAAGTTATTTCAAATCGGTTTTGGTATTCTCCAGGTTCTAAATTGATACTGTAGTTTTGTTCTTTTAGGTTTACATAAATGCCATTGTCAATATCATGGATATAGATTGACTGGGATTCATCGAAGTTTTGGATGTCGAAGATTCCAAAAGTAATTTGCTGTTGAGTTTCAACTTTTACCTTTAATGGAATTACAAGTTCTATATCAAATGAATGAGCTTGAATGACGTAATTATTGTCGTCGGAGGTCCAATTAATATCTGTTGGGAAAGTTTCTGATAGTTTTGCCTCCATACCGTAGTCAAATCCGTTAGTGGCTGTTTGATGGAAGTTTGCTAAAAGCTCTCTTGAATATAAGCCATTAAAACTTGCTGCCAATCTAAATCTTCCGTAACCTTCAGGTACTATAAAATAGCCATTTTCATCATATTGGCTAGCTGTTGGATCTTCTTCCGTATTAGACATAGTTGTTCTAAAAAATTCACTATTTGTAGAAGATTCTTTATAAAAATTACGGTGTGAATTTTTGACGTAAACTTGGCTGCTTGAGGGAATTCCCGCTGCACCTTCTACCATAAATCCTTGTCCTACTGGTAAATATCTTCTTGATACTTTAAAACCATTTGCAGGTATTCCAGGAGGAGTGTTAACGGTTCCGTCTGCAAAATAAAACAGGTATGGCGCTGGGACAAATGACTCAACCACATTGTCTGAGCCATCTGGTTGTGTGCATGTATACGACGCATAACCACCAACATAATCTTCTATAAAATGTGAATTAGAGTTTGGTGCCTGTTCCCAAAAATATAGAACTCCAGTAGTAACTCCTGGTGCTGCAATATCAAATAAATTCACATTTTGCGCATCCCATAAAAAGTCTGCAGCATCCAGTGAAGAAGGATATGGATTACCTATTAAAGTAAATTGTCCTGCTGCAATATTATTTGTTATGGTACCAGAATTTGGTTTTCCTCTAAAATCATATTGTTGGCTACTTGCTCCAAGTGTTAATGATGTTCCCATACCCTTCATTGTAAAACCAAGTCCAACTGTTATGTTTGATGTTTCGTTTAAAGCTTCCCACTCAGCATATTCATCAAATGCTTCAAATTTGTAAAGCCATCTATTTGATATAGTTAGGGGAGACGCTATTCCATCATAAGCTGTTGTAAAAAATGCGTCATTACTATCTGTCAATGACGTTGTCGATGATTCATCTATTAAATTGACTCTTGATGGCTCATTACCAGATGCAGCTGAATTATTTCCTACAGGCGAACACCAGTAATTATACGCCCATTGATTGGTGTTTCCATTTTGCTGTACACTTAATTCCCCAACACCAGAATTTGTGGACACAGCATCACCTTGTAATAATTGTGCTTCGTTTCTTAAGTATATTTTACTGTTTGTTTCGTTGAGATTGACAGCTCCTGTTACAAACAAGGGAGCCACATCTGTTCCTTCTGTAAAGGCTACACCATCAACAAAGATGAAGGCATCGTTACGAACAGTAAGTTGAGCAAAACTGAATGAAGTTATAAGAAATGTAATCAAGAGGGAATATGATTTATTCATGTTTAGCAAATTAAATTTTAATTCTTCAAAAGATAAGATTTTGAAGCACAAAAGTTAAATAAAAAAAACTTAATATTTTTTATAAGTAATTTTAGTTATCTAATAATTATAATTAATTTCGATGATTGGCGGAATTACATCGTTAACATTTTATTATGAACAAAAAAATAAGTTATTTTTTAATCTTAATTGGCGGATTAATAGCAATTTATGCTCAAGCGAAAGCAGACCAAAATCAGCTCATATTAATCGGTGGGATTGTAATTTTAATGCTCGGTATTTATAATATTTCCAGAAATATACCAAGTAAAAAAAATACAGATAATGATGATCAAAATTCTATACTATGAAATTTAAAGTAGGTGATTCTGTTTCTGTTCTAGATGAAAATATTGATGGTGTGATTTCTAAGATTGTAGATGATACCCTCTTTATTACTACAGATGACGGTTTTGAGATGGAGTTTTTATCTTCCGAAGTCATAAAAAATAAATCCCTTACCTCCCAAATTTTTGTTGATACCAACGCAAGTGCTGTAATTGATGAAAAAGAGAACTCTGGTAAACGTAGATCTGTCAAGGTCAAACCAAAGGAAAGAAGCTTGCCAGCTATGGAGGTAGATCTTCACATCCATCAAATTACAACGTCTAATAAACATATGGATAATTTTGAGATGTTAAACCTCCAGTTAGATACTGCTCGCCATAAATTGGAATTTGCCATCCAAAAACGAATTCAAAAAGTGGTATTTATTCATGGTGTTGGAGAGGGTGTTCTCAAAGCTGAGCTTGAGTATCTTTTTGGACGTTATGACAATGTAAAATATTACGCAGCAGATTACCAGAAGTATGGTTTAGGTGCTACTGAGGTTTATATATTTCAGAATGTGAAGGATTAATTATTCATCTTCCTCTTCTGCGAAAACTGTAGGAAATGTATATGTTCCTAGTTCGATTTCATCAAAATTCCCGATCCCTAAATTAACATCGTTTAGTGTGACTCTTACTACAGTTGTTCTTGTGTATATATTCTCTAATAGTTCACCAGCAGTAAAAAATTCTGTCGCCATGACATCCAAATATCTAGGTGGTGGATTGATTTCTCCGATTTCATTAAAATCATCTGTTAATAATGAATTACTATTTTCATCCTCATTAATGGTGGGTGTACCATCTCCATCATCATCACTGTCTAAATAATTAGGGACTGGCGTTTCACCGTTTGCAATTTCTAATTCTAAATCGGTATTTAAGGCATCTGCGATATCCTCGCCTTCATCTAAGCCAATTTCATTAATTGTCAATACATTATCATTATCATCATCTTGGTCAAGATAATTAGGGATGCCATCACCATCTGTATCTATGGCATCAGGATAAGTACCATCTTCTGCCCTAATACCACGACCTTCATCATTAGATGGTACACCATCATTGTCATCATCTTCATAGGTGGTTAAAAATATAACATTGGCTCCAGCAAGTGCAGAGTAATCTTCCAAAATCTCTGTTCCTGGATCTGGTATAGATTGGCAGATCAAATTATCTGGATCTCCATTGTAAGTTCTATAATTAAAACGTATAGATGTACCATTTATAGTTAATTCTTTAGTATATCCAAATGGCTCTAAACTATTGTATACGGGAGGATCAAAAACATCAGTGTTGCCAGCTATTGGAAAAAGGAGTGACCTCGATTCGCTTGGGTCCATTTTGGTTTCGTATAATAAATAATTACCTACGTTGGTATCTTCACATAAATCCAAAACTTCATCAAATGCAAAATTAACCTCAAAAACATCACCATCATCACAACCCAAAGCTAAAATCCCAATAAAAAAGATAAATAATATATTACGCATCGCAGTATTTTTAAAACAAAAATAAAAGATTTAAAAGTTTAACGGTTGTGATTAACAAATAATTTTGATAGGTAAGTTTAAGAGTTTTTAAAACGCTCATAAAGTTGCATCTTTGCACTAGAATATTAAAATTTTATGAAAACGGTTTATTTTGATAATGCTGCCACAACACCTATTCGTAAGGAGGTTGTTGATGTTATGAGCGATGTAATGAAGAATACCTTCGGAAACCCTTCATCTATACATAGTTATGGTAGGCAATCAAAATCTGTCATTGAATTATCAAGAAAACGAATCGCCTCCCATTTTAATGTCTCAGCTGCCGAAATTGTTTTCACATCAGGTGGTACAGAAGCAGATAATCTAGTGCTTAGAAGCGCTGTAAGAGATTTGAATGTCACCGAAATTATAACCTCAAAAATTGAGCACCACGCCATTTTACATTGCGTAGATCAACTTAAAACCGAATACAATATCAACGTAAATTACGTTGATTTGGACCAACAAGGCAATGTTGATGTATCGCATTTAGAAACTTTGCTGCAAAATGATAATAAAAAGTTAGTATCGTTGATGCACATCAATAACGAGATTGGTAATAAATTAGATTTAAAATATATAGCCCAACTATGCAAAAGTAATAATGCCCTTTTTCACAGTGATACTGTGCAATCTGTTGGTCATTATAAAATGGATTTGCAAGAGATACCAATAGATTATTTGGTTGCCAGTGCTCATAAGTTTCATGGACCAAAAGGTGTTGGATTTGCTTTTCTTCGGAAAAATAGCGGACTGCGAGCCTCTATTTTTGGAGGAGAGCAGGAGCGAGGTCTAAGGGCAGGAACAGAATCTATCCACAATATTGTTGGTATGGACGAAGCGTTAGCCATTGCATACAAAAATTTAGAAACCGAAAGCCTTCACATCAAAGAACTAAAGACCTATTTTATTTCAGAATTAAAAAAACTGTCTCCAGATATCGGTTTTAATGGTACTTCTGAAGATTTACAAAAAAGTACTTATACTTTAGTGAATGTAAGGTTGCCAATTTCCGCAGAAAAAGCTGGGATGCTACATTTTCAATTAGACCTTAAAGGGATTGCCTGCTCAAAAGGAAGTGCCTGCCAAAGCGGAAGCTCGCAAAACTCACACGTACTTACCGAAATTCTTAATGATGAGGAATTGTTAAAACCTTCCGTTCGTTTCTCGTTTAGCAAATACAATACAAAAAAGGAAGTGGATTACGTGGTTGGCGTTTTGAAGGATTTTATTGAAAAATAAAACTATTACTAGTCACAAATTTGAGTGAACATTCCATTGGAGCCATCTTCATTAACTCCAAAGTTGAATGATCTGTATCCTCCGGAATCAATAATAAACTCACCATCTATATAATTATAATTGTTCTGTGTGATTTTCTGAAAATTGTTTTGAGAGAAGGCTTTATAAAATGCTCCGTCAATATAAAAGAGACCCTTTAAGAGGTTTGTAGTGTTGTCAAATTCAGAAAAAATATATTCTGTTTTTCCAATTAGCGTATTAGGGTCTTCCGAAGGATTTTCAAAATTAAAATATTTTAATTCTTCTATCTTGACAAGATTTTCATTTTCGAAATACAATGTTCTAAAAAGTTCGTCATTTCTATATTCTTCTATATAATTGTCAAAATACTCGTAATCGTAATTAGTTAGGAGGTTTATGAAAAAATTATACTTACTAACTACAGATCTTGAAATGACTTTTTCATTTTCTATAACATATTCATTAACATTGTCGCCATCAATACTTTCTATATTACTATCTAAAGTCACTGTATTGTTTAGATAAGTAATATTATAAATTGGAGTATTTACAAATATCCATGAACTTAAACTAGATCCAGAAGCTGTAGGAATTGGACCTCCTGTGACTTTATTAATCCTGCCATTAGAATCATACTCAAAATTTATCTCATTAAATTCAGTTGAAAAGCTTATAAAATTTTCTACTTCAACATATTCATAATAAAGAGCTCCAGCTCTTACTTTTGTTAATTTGCATGGGTTATCTATAAAATTGTCATTATCATCACTCGAACATGAAGCAAAAAGAACCAAAAATAAAACAACTATATATCTCATATCATAATATTAAAACCTAGCACTTAACCTCACATTAAACACACGAGGTGTCAAGAAATTTGGGATCGCGTACTGTCGTTTGCTGTAAACATCTCTCACCCAAGTATTCGTTATTGTATTTTGCGCATTAAACATATTAAAAATCTCAGCGCCAATAGACAGCTCTTTAAATTTCTGTTTCCATTTGCTCGTGTAGGTTTTATTTTGATCAACCAGCACCAATGAAATCCCTAAATCTGCACGTCTATAATCACGTAAACGCGTTTGAAAATCATAAGGATCTGCATAACTTGGCGAACCTCCAGGCACTCCAGTATTATACACAAGATTTAGGTACATCTTTAAATCTGGAATATTTGGTACATAGTCCTGAAACAACACGCCAAATTTTAAACGTTGATCGGTTGGTCTCGCAATAAAACCACGATCCTCAATGTTTTCCTCAGTTTTAAGGTATCCAAAACTAAACCAGCTTTCTGTTCCTGGAACAAACTCTCCGTTAAGACGTAAATCTAGACCGTAAGCGTAGGCTTTAGCGTTATTCTTAGCGCGATATCTAATCCTCACATTTTCTAAAGTATAGGGATTCACATCACTCAAATTTTTATAATATGCTTCGGAAACGAGCTTAAAAGGACGATCCCACATTTTGAAACTGTATTCATTACCCAACACAATATGAAAAGACTTTTGAGCTTTCACATCAGGCTGGACCGTGCCCGAAGAATCTCGCAGCTCACGATAAAAAGGCGGTTGGTAGTATAAACCACCTGCAACCCTAAATAACATGTCCTTTTCCCAATTTGGTTTTATGGCGAACTGTGCCCTAGGGCTAAAAACCGTTTGTGTTGAAGAAGACACACCATCTTGGTTTGCAATATCACTATTTACCGTCCAGTTGTGAACTCTCACACCAGCATTGTAAAACACTTCATTATTGCCAAGCATTGTGCGTTTGCTCCATTGTGCATACGCTTGTAATCTATCAATTTGAACCGCATTGGTAGCTCTTACATTTTGAAAAGCAACAAGCGGACCTTGAAAAGGCTCATAAGGTTGATTGTTTGGGAAATCGAAAATTGGAGGTCTTACCGAAAATCCTGCGCTATCAATAACTTCCCATTCAATCAATCGATCTCTAATATCTTCGTGGGTATATTTTAAGGACCACTCTAAAGTACTTTCATCGTCAATTTTGTAATCTCCTTTGTGCTCAACGTTAACGATTATTGCGTCCAAATCGTTACGAGCATGCGTGAGTTGTGATCCAATACCTTCGGAAAATTCTACTTCTCCCAAATTCTCTTCACCAATATTACTATTGACCTCTCCCAATCTGTACTGTGCTAAAATGTCAAAATATTCTTCTTCTGTTGTATGATATGCTGAAGCTATTAATTTTAGCGTCAAATCTTCCGAAGCAAAATAATTCGCTTTAAACGCGCCAAAATTCGTGAAGTATTGGTCTTTTTCCTGTCCTTCATAAAATACAAGCAATGCAACAGGTTCATCTAAAGTACCAAAATTAGTCTGCCTGTTTTGAGGTTTGAAATTGTATTTGTTCAAGGAGATGTTTCCGAGGAAATTAAGATGAAATTTATCGCTAAACTTATAAGTTAAATAGGCTTGTGCATCTGCAAAAACCGGTCTTACGTTAGTTTCGGTCTCCAGGGAATTAATCAACAAACTGTTATCTCTATAGCGTAAACCTACAATTCCCGAGAGCTTGGAGTCTTTGCTCATAGCTTCGGCAGTTAGGCTTCCACCCAATAAACTTGCGTCTGCACGAATGCCAAATCTTACAGGATTACGATAGGTAATGTCTAAAACAGAGGATAATTTGTCGCCATATTTTGCTTGAAATCCACCAGCGGAGAAATCTACATTTTGCACCATATCTGTATTTACGAAACTCAATCCTTCTTGTTGACCAGAACGGATTAAAAACGGACGATAGACTTCGATCTCATTGACATAGACAAGGTTCTCGTCAAAATTTCCACCACGTACCGAATATTGTGTACTCAGCTCATTTGATATATTTACACCAGGTAATGTTTTTAGTAAATTTTCTACTCCAGGATTCGCGCCTTTGACTGTTCTAATCACTTCGGGAGTTATAGTAACAATGCCATCCACTTTTTGACGCGTGTTTTGATTGATGACTACTGCTGCAATTTGCTCAATCTCGACACTCATTACAGGATTAAACTCAATTTCTTGTCCGTTTTTTAAATTGAATTTTGCTTCAATACGTTTATGGCTCAAATGCGTAAAAACAAGAGTTATGTCTTTATTTGCAGGTATTTTTAGGATGTAAAATCCGTTTTCATTTGTTGTTGTACCGTCGCTTCCAGCTTTTATGTTTACGTTGGAAATAGGCCTGTTGCTTTCGTCAAGAATAACACCTCGAAGGGTTGCGGTTTGTGATATTCCGAAGAAAGAAAAGCCTAAAAAGGCAATAATGAGTGTGATATGTAGCTTCAAAAGGTAGTTTTTTATTTTCTGAAAAATGTAGCTTCAAATGTAGTACTATTTCCCACATTATCGGTTACGATTACTTTTAGGTTATTTTCTGTTTCCGTATTTACATTATCGTCAAAATCATAGGTTAGTGTATCTTTTTTATAGTCATACTCCATTAATATCCATTTACCATTGATGGTTGCTCTATAATTACTAATCCCAGAAAGATCATCATCTATTTTTACGGTTAATTCATTGAGTTTGCTCACCCATTTCCCGTCACTAAAATTTACAGGTCTAATGGTTGGATTAACGGTGTCACTTGCTAAAGTAAAAGTTCCCAATGATTTTGTTCTTGCAGACAGTCGATCCCCTAATCGTTTTGTACTTAAATAGCTTGGTCTTTGATAATAACCATATAAATTAGCTATAAATAATTTGTCTTTATCATCGTCACTATAATTGCTAATATCATATGTGATAGTATAATATTTCATTAATGGTACAGTGTTTTGGTGAAGTTTAAGGGTGTCGTTTGAGACACTAAAATCGATATGAAAATCTTCGTAAAATGTTTCCTTCGGAAAATAAACAGAAACGTTGTCTTTTTCCAATTCATTCACTTGATTTGCAAAGATAAAAGTATTTGGCTTGAGCTCTGGAGCTTCTAAAATCTCTTTCGCGGGTTTTCCTTTAACGGGAATTGTTAACCAGGATTCATTACCCTTAAAATCTCTCAATCTCACTTTATAAATGGTGTTTGTGCTGTCCTCAACCGTTATATAACCATTAGACTCTACATCTTTGAGCATACTAAGTGTGTTGCCAGATTGGACAAATAATTTTTGAATTCTATCATTTTTGTCCTTATATAATTCATAATCTATAAAACGATTGATGTGTTTGGACTCATCAAAGCTAAAACGTTTAAAGTCCATTTCAAAGGTTTTGTTGCCATTGTAAAAACCCTGGATATTGCTCAATCCATTTTTATTGTATGCTAAATCTTGCTGGTCATTACTTATAATTCCAAAACCAATTTCACCAAAGGCTTCAATAGGTTCAGTGGTATAATCACCATTTTTATTTGGTATTAATCTTAGCTCTTCTCTTTTTTTAACGTTATTTATGTGCGCATTTTTACTTTTTGGATAGGCATAAACACCAGTAATAAAGGGTGCTTTTGAGTCTTTCACATCATAACCAAAAAGTAAGGGGTTTATTGGGCGCTCTTCATTGTCACGAATTTCAAAGTGCAAATGAGGTCCACCAGAACTCCCACTATTTCCAGATAATGCTACAATCTCATCTGCTGAAATGGGAAGTTCTTCAGGACTGGGAAACATTTCAACTTCATAGCTTTCTTTGTCATATTGACAAGCTTTGATATATTTTTGGATACGTGGGGCGAATTTACTTAAATGAGCGTAAACGCTAACGTAGCCATTAGGATGTGTGATATAAAGGGCTTTTCCGTAGCCATAATGAGACACTTTTATTCTGCTTACATAGCCTTCTGCTGCTGCATAGACATTAAGTCCTGTACGTTGTTCTGTTTTTATATCCAATCCAGAATGGAAATGATTCGATCTTAACTCTGCAAATGTTCCAGATAAAACTAACGTAACATCCAACGGACTTCTAAAATAGTCTTGAGGATAAGGGGATTGAGAAAAACCTATTGTAGTGCAAAAAATAAAGAAAATGGTGAATTTCATAAAAGCGTTTAGTTAGATGCTAAAATATTAATTTCAAAATAATCATCAAAAGTATATTTGCATAAAAGAGTTAGATACCAATTATACAGTATTATAACTAATTTTCATTAATTAAATTTTAAAATTTATGATAAAAGTATTGTAATTCTTGACATAGTATGTTAACTTTGTTATATCAGTATTGAAATTTGTAAATGAGTAAAATTGAAGATGTTGTAGATTCTATTGAGAATAAAATCAGCAAGGTTTTGCACAAACTAGAAGTGTTGAAGCAAACAAATGCTAAAATCTCGGAAGAGCTAGCAATACAGCAACAGAAAAACTTTCAACAACAAGAAGAATTAAGTTCTTGGATAGAAAAGCATGAAGCTCTAAAAATGGCAAACTCATTACTGGGCAGTGACGAAAATAACAGAGAAACCAAGCTCAAAATAAATACATTAATTAGGGATATTGATCATTGTATTGCTCAATTATCTAAATGATTTTAAACAAAATTAATGGCAGAACAGCTTAAAATAAAGCTATCTATAGCGAATCGAGTATACCCTTTAACCATTGCACCAAGTCAAGAAGAAGGATTACGTAAGGCAGCTAAAAAAATAGAGGTTATGATAAGCCAGTTTGAGCAAAACTATTCTGTACGGGATAAGCAAGATGTTTTGGCTATGTGTGCATTACAGTTTGCTTCTCAAGTTGAACAGAAAACAATAGATAAGGCCAATGTTGGTGAAGAAGTAGAGGATAAGCTTAACGCTTTAAACGAACTACTTCACGAACATTTAAGAGCATAAGTTCTTTAAAATAAAATTAGGTTACTGCCTACATTAGTTATATTTTTTGATAAACTCAACGTTAATTCTTTAAAAAGGGTGAGTTTAAGTTGTAAAATCGGGCTGCCAGGAATTGAACTTGTTCAATTTCAAAGCAGATTTTTGATCAGCTTGTTAGCCCTAAACTTGTTTTTAAGGAGTTTATACAAAATCCAGAACTGATGTAGGCTTTTTTTTTACTAACCGTAAAGGTTATAATCCCGATTACCTTAAGGGATTTTTTGATATTATCAAAAATTTTTAAAACTAACTAAACATGGAAATGAATACAATATTGATGATTGTTGGAGGATTAGTTCTTGGCATTGTAATAGGATATATGATTGCAAAGTCTTTAGAAAAGAGCAACGCGTCAAAACTTATAAAAAATGCTAATAGCGAAGCAGAATCAATTTTAAAACAAGCCAAAAGCGAAGGAGAATCTATCAAAAAAGATAAGATGCTCCAGGCAAAAGAAAAATTCTTAGAATTAAAAGCTGAGCATGAAAAAGTTATTTTATCTCGCGATAAAAAAATTGCAGATGCAGAAAAGCGCACAAGAGATAAAGAATCCCAGTTATCTAGTGAGTTAGCTAAAAACAAAAAATCAAACCAATCTTTAGAAGATAAAATAAAAGATTACGATTTTCGTCTTGAATTCCTTGAAAAGAAAAAAGAAGAAGTTGAGAAAGCCCATAAGAGCCAGATCAGGCAATTAGAGGTTATTTCAGGGTTATCTGCAGAAGATGCTAAAGAACAATTGGTAGAATCCTTAAAGGGAGAAGCTAAAACAGACGCCATGAGCTACATCCAAAATACGATGGAAGAAGCTAAATTGACAGCCCAACAAGACGCCAAAAAAATCATAATCAATACAATACAACGTATAGGTACAGAAGAAGCAATAGATAATTGCGTTTCTGTATTCAACATTGAATCTGATGATGTTAAAGGTCGTATCATTGGACGTGAGGGTCGAAATATTAGAGCCATAGAAGCTGCAACAGGAGTTGAGATTATAGTAGATGACACTCCAGAGGCAATAATCTTATCATGCTTTGATTCCGTACGAAGAGAAATTGCTCGTTTATCATTACATAAATTGGTGACCGATGGTAGAATACATCCAGCGCGAATTGAAGAAATCGTTAAGAAAACCGAAAAACAAATAGAGCAGGAAATAGCTGAAGTTGGTAAACGTACAGTAATCGATCTTGGTATTCATGGCCTACATCCAGAATTGATTAAAATGGTAGGTAGAATGAAATATCGTTCTTCTTACGGACAAAACTTACTACAGCACTCTCGTGAAGTTGCAAAACTATGCGGAGTTATGGCTGCGGAATTAGGCCTAAATCCAAAACTAGCAAAACGAGCAGGACTTTTACATGATATAGGAAAAGTACCTTCTTCAGAAGCAGATATGGAAACTCCTCACGCTATCTTAGGAATGCAGTGGGCAGAAAAACATGGCGAGAAACCAGAAGTTTGCAATGCTATTGGAGCCCATCACGATGAAATAGAAATGACAACATTGTTGTCTCCAATCGTTCAAGTTTGTGATGCCATCTCTGGAGCTCGACCAGGTGCAAGACGTCAAGTTTTAGACTCTTACATACAACGTTTAAAAGATTTAGAGGATGTTGCTTTTGGCTTTAATGGAGTTAACAAAGCATATGCGATTCAAGCAGGAAGAGAATTGCGTGTTATGGTAGAAAGTGAAAAAGTTTCTGATGAGGAAGCAGCAAATTTATCGTTTGAAATATCCCAAAAAATACAAACAGATATGACTTATCCTGGACAGGTAAAAGTAACTGTTATTAGAGAAACAAGAGCTGTGAATATTGCGAAATAGAAATAATTTTAGTTTAAATTATAGAAAACCCGATGCTGCATCGGGTTTTTTTTATGTTTTTTTTAATCTTAAAAATTATTAAGTTTTTATGATGACATATTTAATGGTTTACGATGTGAGAGTAATAAGAACTATTAAATCAATTATCATGAAAAAAATCAATTTATTACTCTATCTCATTTTAGCTCTGCAATTAAACCTCTTTACAAGCTGTAGCAAAGATGAAAGTGCACCTTTTGAAGAGGAAGAACAAGGTGAGAATCTTGAATTCTCTTTAGGATGGAACGGTCAAGATGATTTGGAAACTATCCCTACATCAACCAACTTTAGTTTTGGGAATACAAGCTTACCATCTTCGGTAGATCTTGTGCCTAAATTTCCACCAATTGGAGATCAAGGTCAATATGGAACTTGTGTTTCTTGGGCAGTGGGTTATAATATTAAAACTGCTTTAAATGGGATGAGTAATAATCTTTCTTCGTCGCAACTAGCTTCAGCAGCTAATCAATTTAGTCCTAAAGATTTATTTACTGCAATTCCAGACAATGAGAAAGGGCAGGATTGTAATGGTACAAATTTTTCAAATGCGCTTACGGTTATGCAAAATAGAGGCGTAGCTACTATGCAGACGGTGCCTTATAACAGTTTAGGAGGTTGTACAAATTCCAGTCTTCAGGCGAATTGGACTTCCGAAGCAAATCAAAATAAAATAAAATACTGGAGAAAAATTGAAGCTAGTGTTCAAAGTATAAAACAAAACTTGGCAAATAATATTCCTGTAATACTTGGTGCAAAACTAGCAGACAATTTTATGAGCTGGAACAGTAATGTTGTGCTCTCTTCTAGTACGACATACACAAATGTAGGCCAGCATGCTTATCATGCCATGGTTATTGGTGGCTATGATGATTCTAAAGGTGCAAACGGCGCGTTCAAAGTTATAAATTCTTGGGGTGAAACTTGGGGAGATAATGGTTATGTTTGGGTTGATTATAATTATATGCTTAATGAATTTTGTACAAGTTATGATGGTGACAAACCTTTGTTTATAGCATCAGATCAAGAAGGAGGAGGAGAGAACAATCCGCCAGATGATACAGATCCTAATACAACTGGTGTGGATTTGGCACCATGGGTATTTGCAGATTATTCAACTTACAACTTTAGTGGGATACAAAATGAGAGACAAATAGATTTTAATATTTACAATATTGGCAATCAGCCAGCTTCTCCAAATAGTGACTGGTCTATATATTACATCTATTTTAATGCCTATAATGCCAATGATTATGGTGTTATTTATTATGATCAATTCAATACTTCTATTGCACAAAATACCTATGACTGTCCAACAGCAGACAATTGTGTTTTCAATTTAACAATACCTTCTGGTTCAAGTTTTACACAAACTGCCTGGGGACTTGAGAGTCAAGTAAGAACCTATTATATGCCAGAATTATCAGGATTATACTATCTAGTGATGATAGCAGATGCAGGGGATAAATTTGCAGAGCAAGATGAAATGAATAACCTGTACTACACTACTTTAGACCCTAAGTATTTTGATTATGGATATAGTTCTAAATCATCACAAAGTACTAGTGTTAATGAAAACAGTATAAGTAAGTTCAATTTTGTTAATACAGAAGAGCCAAATTTAGAAAATCTTAAACAGAGCACCAATCAAACTGCAGTAACAGAAGATTTTAAAAATGCTTACACTCAAGAAGAGATTTTAGAGTTCATTAAAAGGGAGAAGCTTAATGGAAATATTGACAATAAAGTAAGCAAATACATTCAGGTTAAAAAAGATAAATATTACGGACAATAAGATGAACTAATGATGTTTCAGGATAACTGTTTAAATCTTGAAACATCATTTAAAAAAGATAGTTATGAAATATGTCGTTTTAATATGGGTTGCTTTAGTTCAAATGTCTTGTGCAACGCAGAACTCTTCACCAAATGAAGATCGCAGTATGAAAGATTTAATAAAAAATAGTCAAAGCGTCGATATTAATGATAAAACCATAAATGATATTGTTGATTTTACATCTTATGTAGATAAGCATTTAATTAGTGAAGGCGTTTACCAAGTTAATATAAACTCAAATATTACGTTTAAAAACTGTATTTTCAAAAAGCCAGTGATTGCCTACAAAAGAGAAGAAAATGGCAATATCGTTTTGACCTCTTTTAAAGGGACTATTAGTTTTATTGACTGTATCTTTAAGGAAGACGTAAATTTTAGAGGAAGCAGTATCTACGGAAGAACAGATTTTACAGGATCAACATTTAATTTAAATGCAAATTTTGAAGAGTTAAATTGTCATGAAAACGCTTTTTTCAATAAGACTATTTTTGAAGGTCCACTGCGTTTTCAAAATGCCTTTTTTAATCAAAAAGCGAACTTCATGAATGCAGGGTTTTTTGATAGCGTAAGTTTTCAAAGTAGCGTTTTCAATGCAGAATTACAATTTAGTGCTGCCAAGTTTTATAAATATGCAGACCTTACTTTAATAGATTGTAGAGCAAAAGTTCTTTTTAATTATGCGGAATTTAGGGATAACGCAGAGTTAAGTCACTCGATATTTTTTCAGGATTTTGACTTTGTAAGCACTAAAAACAAAACAACAAATTTTGATAACTGTAGATTTTTGGGGCTGGCACGTTTTGATAAAACCGAAGTGGTTTCATCATTGAGCTTTATGGAAAGTTATTTTTTGTTGAAAACTCCAGAAATTGAGATCCCTTCCCAAAAACTAATGGTTTCAAAATAAGGATTTAAAATACGTTTTGAGCGAAGTTTTATAACAGTAAAATTTCCGAAGAAAAATAAAAACTAAGTAAAAGCAGTCCTATAAGATTGCTTTTACTTTTTAAATGAGAGAATGAACGTAGTGCCTTCATCCAATTTACTTTCTACCTTGATCTTGCCACCAACAGCTTCCATCTGGGTTTTGGTAATGTATAATCCTACGCCTCGAGAGTCGTTTCTTTTGGTGCCATGAAATGTTTTGTAAATTTCAAAAAGATGGTTTTTGTATTTCTCGGTATCAATACCAATCCCATTATCACCAACCAAAATTTTAAGCTCATCTTTGGTGTGGACCGACTGTAATATGATTTTTGAGTTGCGATTGTCTGATTTATATTTAATTGCGTTAGAAATCAAATTATAAAAAATACTTTCCAAATATGATTTGTTTGCATTAATGAAATCGCCTTTTCTTATGGAATTATAGATAGCAATACCATTGTGCGCAATATCCATTTCCAGACTGTTTATCACTTTTTCTGCGCAATTATAAATATTGATACGCTCGTTGATGTCTTTAGAATTTGATTTGGTTTTTATGCTTATAATTTCGTCTAAATCTACAATTGTCGAAGTCAATGATTCAGAAATCGTTCTCAAATGGTTTAATAAATCTTCTTTTTCTTCTTCGGAATTTGTCTCATCAATAAACTCAAGAATATTCTTGAAATTTCCGATATGTGTTTTTAGGTTGTGTGATACAATATGTGTAAAGTTGTGCAATCTTTCATTTTGGCTTGTGATAAGGTCTAAGTAACGAGCAGACTCTTCTTCTTTTTTCTTTCTATAAGTGATATCTGTATGTGTGCCAATAATTCTAAGCGGTTTTCCAGCTTTATTTCGTTCAACTACTTTCCCTTTGTTAAGTATCCATTTATAATTACCATCACGACAGAGAACACGATGTTCGTTTCTGTAGGTGTCTAAAGATCCATTGGTGTGCGCGTTGAAGTCATTGTAAAAAGTTTCTAGATCGTCTGGATGTACGCGATTGTTCCATTCAACAGAGGAGTTGGTAAGTTCATGCTCTTTAAAGCCCAATATTTTTTTAGATTCTTTAGAATAAAAAATCTGTTCGGTTTCTACATTATAGTCCCAAAGGCCAATTTCGGAGTTTTCTAGGGCGATTTTCCATTTCAACTCTTCAATTGTTTTTTTGTTCTCAATATCATCTTTTGTATTGAGCGATTTTCTTTTCCAGAACATTAATAGTTTTTTTTATTAAGACTCATTTTTAGTTGAAATGTCACTTTAAAACTTACAAAAAAGTATTTTATTTTCTAGGATGGTGATTTAAAAGCACATCTTTTAAGTGAGATCGATCTATATGCATGTAGATTTCAGTAGTAGTTATACTTTCATGACCGAGCATGAGTTGTATGGAGCGTAAATCGGCACCATTTTCTAATAAATGGGTCGCGAAAGAATGTCTAAAGGTATGAGGTGAAATTATTTTACCTAGGTTAATATCTTTGGCTAGGTTTTTTATGATTGTAAATATCATAGCTCTTGTCAACTTTTTCCCTCTATTATTAAGAAATAATGTATCCTTATGTTCGGGATAAACATCTATATGTGATCTAATATCTTTCCAGATGTTAATATATTTTTGAGTATTTAAACCAATAGGCACAAAACGTTGTTTGTCACCCTTACCGGTAACCTTTATAAAGCCTTCATCAAAGAACAAATCTGAAATTTTCAAATCAATAAGTTCGCTAACCCGAAGTCCGCAACTATATAATGTCTCCAAAATGACTCTATTACGTTCACCAATTCTAACACCATTATATTCTTTTGAAAGGTCAATGGCGTTTATGAGTGAGTCAATGTCTTTAATAGAGAGTGTATCTGGTAATTTTCTTCCAATTTTCGGGGATTCAATGTGGTCTATTGGGTTTGTTTTTCGGTAATCCTCAAAAACCAAATAGCTAAAAAAACTTCTCAAACCAGAGATTAATCGTGACTGCGAACGAGCATTTAATTGTTTTGAAGCGTCATAAATGAATGCTTGAACGACTTCGTGGTCAATCGCTACTGGTGAGACCGAAATAGCATGAAGCTCCAGATAGTTGGTGAGTTTTTCTACATCTAATTCATAATTTGAAATAGTGTTTTTAGATAGACCTCTTTCTATTTTGAGATAATATTTATAATCGTTAATAGCATTTTGCCAATTCATACTTTAAAAAGTATAATGTCTTTTAACCTATAAAAATAGGTAATTAAGCTTCAAAATGAGTATAAACCTTAGCGAAATTTAGCTTTTTTTATTAAAAATTGTTGATAACTACATATTTCAAATTGTTGAAAATCAGTGTATTATTTTTATTTGTTTATAAAATTGTTAATAACAAGCAAAAAAATCTTCGTAATCTGAAAAAAAAGTATTTAGTTTGCACCAATCAATTTTAAAACTTTTTATTATGAAAAAATTAATGTTATTTGCTGCAGTTGCAGCTTTTGGATTATCAAGTGTAAATGCTCAAGAAGTAAAATTTGGAGCTAAAGCAGGTGTTAACTTTGCCACTATTGGTGGTGATGTTGAAGATGCAGACGGTCGTACTGCGTTTCACGTAGGAGGTGTTGCCGAAATCATGATTTCTGACAAGTTTTCAGTTCAACCAGAATTGTTATACTCTGCTCAAGGTCTTCAACAGAAGGAAGAGTTTGAAGGATTTACTTTTGAATCAAAATTAAAGCTAGATTATATTAATATTCCTATCATGGCTAAATATTATGTAGCTGAAGGATTTAGTATTGAAGCAGGTCCTCAAGTAGGGTTTTTATTATCTGCTAAAGAAGAATTTGAATTTGAAGGAGATTCTGAGGAAGAAGATGTTAAAGATGCTTTCAATAGTATCGATTTTGGTGCTGGTGTAGGAGTAGGCTACAGAATGGATAGCGGTTTAAATTTCTCTGCTAGATATGTATTGGGTTTATCTAATATATTTGAAGATTCAGGTGATTTTAGTGCACAAAACAATGTAATTCAAGTATCTGTTGGATATTTCTTCAACTAATTAGAAATAAAAGTATTTAAAAAGGGGAAGCCAATTGGCTTCCTTTTTTTTTGTTAAAGAACTCTTGTTTATCGCTTAAATGCATTATTTATCGATTAAACAACTTAAATGATAAATAATTTCTTGTGGGATATAAAAATTAAATCTATGTTTGCCGACCAATTTAAAATTTATAACCAAATTATTTAAACCTATTTATTATGAAAAAATTATTACTTATGGCTGCGGTAGCAGTTTTTGGATTATCTAATGTGAATGCGCAAGAAGACTTAGAAAGTAAAACAACAAAGGGCACTTGGTTGTTTGGTACTGATGCAGGAATTTCTTTCGCATCAAACAAAACCACAGCAGAATTTGATGGACAAGATGCTGGTTTTGAATCAACAGTTTCAACATTTTCAATTACACCTAGTGCAAATTATTTCATTATTGACAATTTAGCGATTGGTTTGGATCTATTATTTTCAAGCAGTAAAGAAGAGGAAGAATTTGATGGATTTGGTGAGACATTCACTGATGAATTTAAAACGAGCACATTTGCAGCAATTCCAAATGCAACTTACTTTTTTGGAGATGGTAGTTTTAGACCATACTTAGGTGCTGGTGTTGGATACTTATCTACAGGATCTGATGAGGATATTACTAAGTTTAGTGGTTTAGTAATTAAAGGTCAAGGTGGTGTAGCGTACTTCATCAATAGCTCTGTAGCATTAAATTTTGGTGTTGAATACTTAAACGCAAATTTAAAGAACAAAGAAGAAAGTGATTTTGAGAACAAATCAAATACTTTTGGCGTAGGACTTGGATTTTCTTTTTTCCTATAAAAATATAACAACCTAACATTGTAAAAACCGAAGCCTAACCGCTTCGGTTTTTTTATACCCAAATTTTAATATCTTTACTTTATGAAGAAACTCATCATCATCAATGGTCCTAACCTGAATCTCTTGGGTAAAAGAGAAACCAATATCTACGGAAATCTAACCTTTACAGAATTTTTTGATCAAACCAGCAAGAAATTTCCAAATGTCAAATTAGAACATTATCAATCTAATATTGAAGGTGAGTTGATCGATAAATTACAGGAAGTAGGTTTTGATTATGATGGTATTATCCTTAATGCAGCAGCTTATACTCATACTTCAGTAGGTATTGGTGATGCTGTAAAAGCTATTGAGACTCCAGTGATTGAAGTTCATATTTCCAACACATTTTCAAGAGAACAGTTTAGGCATCAATCTTATATCTCACCAAATGCAAAAGGTGTGATTTTAGGTTTTGGCCTTCAAAGTTATGAATTGGCAATCCAAAGTTTTTTAAATGAATACTAACCAATAGAAGTTAAGCGTTGTTTTATATATGATAAGGTTAAAAACATGTTTCACGCTTTTTTTGTTTTTCTTTATTCTGAAATGTAACGCACAATCCAATGTAGATTTTGGCATCAAAGGTGGTCTTAACCTTACATTTTTCAAAGTACAAGAAGCACAGTTTGGCAATAATATACAAACCGAAGTGGGCTACTATGGCGGAATTTTTACAAACTTCAAAATCGACCAAACCGTATCCTTCCAACCAGAAGTTTTGTATATAAGCCTAACCGATTTTCAATTCATAAACGCACCATTGTACGCGAATTTTAGAGTTTCAGAAAAAATAAGTTTCTTAGCAGGACCCAGTCTCAATTATTTCTTTGATTTTTTTACCAATAAATTTAAAGTAAGAGGAGATATAGCTACAGCTTATAACCTTACTGAAAATTTTGACATACACATGAAATTTGTAGTTGGTTTTAATGTAGTTGCTCCCAACGGTCTGTTTATAGGGGCAGGATATAAATTCTAAATTCAACCAATTACGCTCTTTTTTTTATGCGTAGTTCAACGAGGGTCATTTACTGTTTTTCCGAAGAAATTATTATGCATCATAATTAAACGTTGATATTCTAGACTAAATTTTGTTTAGCATCTAAGAGTGATTCTTTTTTTACAAGGCTCTATTTTTTCGCGATCAAATTTAGTGATGAAATTTTTGAATTTTCACATTTTATGTTCACCTTTTTATTGAAAAAGGACATCACTTAGATTTTGTTGTTGTATTAAATTTACGTCCAAAATAGAAAGTCGTTAAATCACTGTTAAGTAATGAAAAATAAAGATTTCTGCTATTAGATTTGCATCATAAATCAAATAAAAAATAATTAAATGAAAAAAATAATTGTAATTACAGCAGCGACTTTTATGACGCTATTTAGTGCAAATGCACAGTCAGATTCTAAAGCACTTCAGTTAGGAGCTAAAGGAGGTGTAAACTTTTCAAACATCGATGGCGATGACATAGGTGACAACAAATCTAGAACTAGTTTCAATGTTGGTCTAGTTGCCGAAATCCCTTTGACCGAACGTATTTCATTCCAACCAGAGTTATTGTATTCTGGACAAGGTTTCGATATTCAGGAGAGAGATCAAGACAACGCTTTTGATACAGATGATAATATTGAGTACCAATTAGATTACATACAAGTGCCTTTGTTATTTAAAGCGTATTTGATAAAAGGATTGAGTGTTGAAGCTGGTCCACAATTTGGATTTAAAATCAATGAAGAAATAGATTTTCAGCCAACTGCAGATGGTGGAGATGTGGACATCGATAGAGATGATTCCAACGTTAAGAATTTTGATACAAGTTTGGCTTTAGGTTCTTCTTATAAATTTGATGGAGGATTTTTTGTTAGTGCACGTTATACTTTTGGTTTAACTAATATTTTTGATGATAATACAGTCTTTGAAAATGTAGATGCTAAGAACAAGGTATGGCAATTTGGTATTGGCTTTATGTTCTAAACTAGTAGTTTAAAGCGTAAATAAATTAAAAGTTCTAGATTAATTTCTAGAACTTTTTTTTGTGATATTTTTAATTTTAAAAAAAAGAAGCGATTTGAAATTAATCAAATCGCTTCTTTTTATTTTGTCTAATTGTCTAAAGATGAATTACTTCACCATAAGCATCTGCAACAGCTTCCATAACCGCTTCACTCATTGTTGGGTGAGGGTGTATTGCCTTTAATACTTCATGACCTGTAGTTTCTAGTTTACGACCCAAAACAGCTTCTGCAATCATATCTGTTACACCAGCGCCAATCATATGGCAACCTAACCATTCGCCATATTTAGCATCGAAGATTACTTTTACAAATCCATCTTTTGCACCAGATGCACTAGCTTTTCCTGAAGCAGAGAATGGAAATTTGCCAACCTTGATCTCGATACCTTGATCTTTGGCTTGTTTTTCCGTTAGGCCAACACTAGCAATTTCTGGAGAACAGTATGTGCAACCTGGCACATTTCCGTAGTCAAGTGCTTCAACATGCTGTCCAGCAATTTTTTCTACACATAAAATACCTTCGGCAGAAGCAACGTGAGCCAATGCTTGGCCTGGAGTTACATCACCAATAGCATAGTAACCTGGTATATTAGTTTGGTAGTAATCGTTAACTAAGATTTTGTCGCGATCTACAGCGATCCCAACATCTTCTAAGCCTATGTTTTCGATATTTGATTTGATTCCTACAGCAGATAATACGATGTCTGCTTCTAGGATTTCTTCTCCTTTTTTTGTTTTTACAGTAGCTTTGACTCCTTTTCCAGAAGTATCGACGTGAGTAACTTCCGAAGACGTCATAATCTTTATTCCACTTTTCTTGAATGAACGCTCTAGTTGTTTTGAAACGTCTTCATCCTCAACAGGCACTACGTTCGGTAAATATTCTACGATAGTTACATCTGTTCCCATAGAATTGTAGAAGTAAGCAAATTCAACACCAATAGCTCCAGAACCTACAACGATTAGTTTTTTTGGTTGCTCTTCTAAGGTCATTGCTTTTCTATAACCAATCACTTTTTTACCATCTTGTGGCAAGCTAGGTAATTCACGCGAGCGTGCTCCTGTCGCTATAATAATGTGGTCTGCGGAATATTCTTTACCATCAACGTCTACTTTTTTACCGGTTTTTAACTTCCCGAAGCCTTCAATAACGTCAATTTTATTTTTTTTCATTAAAAACTGAACACCTTTGCTCATGCCATCTGCAACACCGCGACTACGTTTTACAACAGCATCAAAATCATGTGACGCATCTGATACGTTAAGCCCATAATCTTCTGCATGTTTTAAGTATTCAAAAACCTGTGCAGATTTAAGTAGTGCTTTGGTTGGGATACATCCCCAATTTAAACAAACTCCACCTAAACTTTCTTTTTCTACAATAGCAGTTTTAAATCCTAATTGCGAAGCTCTAATTGCTGTTACGTAGCCTCCAGGACCACTACCAAGTACTATAATATCGTATTTACTCATGAGTTTATTTTTGTCTAATTTTAAGGAAACGAAGATACAAAACCAAAAGTAAAAATTCTAAATTCCAATTATAAAATTCCGAAACTCAAATTTCGAATGGTTTTTGCTATAATGGTCTTAAAATTTGGGTGTAAGGTCTAAAGGTCATCTGTAAAATGTCTGCGACCTTTTTCTTTTTCAAACTTCTCTTTGTTATAGATTGAAGATTGTCCTTTGGGGATTGAGAGTGATTTCCAGTGTTTTCCTTTTGATAGTTTACCCACAAAAACGATTTGACCAACGTGATAAGCGTAATGCGCTAACTGTCTATTTATGGCTTCTGTAACGGTATGACCTTGGTTTCTAATATAGATAATGGTTTCCAAATCATCATTAGACAATGGTTTTATGGCGTTGAACAAGCAATTCCAACCTTTGTTTCAATACGTTATAATTTCTTCTTTTTTCTGAAATGGATCTTCAAATTCACTATCACGATGTCTCCAGTGTTTTTCGCCATCTTCAGTGAGAAAATTTGTCCATCGACTTAGCATGTTTCCTACCATGTGCTTGACAATTATTGCAATGGAATTACTGTCTTCTTCAAATTCTTTTTGAAGTTCAATAATTGTCAATTGTTCAAGCGTTTGATCGCCAAGCCTTTTATAATATTCAAACTGTTTGATAATGCTACTTAGATACGATTGTTGCATAACATAAAATTAATAACTATAAAAATAGCGATACAATTTCTAAAAAACTATAGTTTATTATAGTTGGAAATTATACCGCTATTAAAAAGTTTTTAAGGTTTAAATTTTATTCCGCAGGAACAAATTTTAAAGCTACACCATTAATGCAGTGACGCTTACCAGTTGTTTTTCTAGGTCCATCATTAAACACATGACCTAAATGACCACCACATGTTGCGCAATGTTCTTCGTTTCTACTATAACCTAATTTATTATCTGTACCAAATGCAACATTACCTTCTATTTCTCTGTCAAAACTTGGCCATCCTGTGCCAGAATCAAATTTATGCTCGCTTTCAAATAAAGGCGTATCACAAGCTGCGCAATGATAAGTTCCTTCTCTGTATTCTTTGTTTAACGGACTTGTAAAAGGACGTTCTGTTCCTTCTTCTCTTAAAACGTAAAACTCTTCGTTAGAAAGTTCTTTTTTCCATTCTGCTTCTGTTTTACTTACCGGGAATTCCTTTTGCTCTTTCATATCTTTTTTCTGAGCAGTTGAATTGCAGCTAAACATTAGTCCCAATATTAGTAACGTGATTATTTTTCTCATAATTATTTGTTGTTTTATGATTTAGTAGTAATTTTCAATAATTACTTACATAAATTTTAGAGTTGTTATATAAAATTAATAAGTAATTACTATCTTACAAGTACTTAACATATTTTTATAATTCTTACCTTAATTAATCCATAAAAACCCCTAATGAAAGCATTATTTTTTACAAGAGAATTTCCACCTTATGTTTATGGTGGTGCTGGTGTTCATGTTGAATATTTAGCTTCAGAATTAGAGAAATTAATGCCTATTGAGGTACGTAGTTTTGGAGATCAAGATTTGGTTTCAGAAACCATGAAAGTTAAGGGCTATGATTATGACTATGACGGTTTTAATTCTGCAGAAAAAAAATTAAAGGCCATTTTTCAAACCTTGCGTACGTGTGTTAATATGAATGTCGACCCAATTGATGCAGATGTCGTGCATTGCCATACCTGGTATGCCCATTTTGCTGGAATTGTTGCGAAATTATGTTATGGAGTTCCACTCGTGATCACAACGCATTCCTTAGAACCACTGAGACCTTGGAAAAGAGAACAACTAGGTAATGGTTACGATGCATCTTCGTGGATTGAAAAAACCGCAATTGAGATGGCAGACGCCATTATTGCTGTATCCAAGGAAACCAAAGAAGATGTTTTAAAACATTTTGATGTTGATGAATCTAAAGTAAAGGTCATATATAATGGTATCAATTTAAAAGAATATAGAGCAACTCAAGAAACCTCAACTTTAAGGAAATTTAATATTGATCCTAGCAAGCCCTATGTTCTTTTCGTTGGAAGAATTACCCGTCAAAAAGGAATAATCCATTTAGTAAACGCTATTAAATATATTGATGAAGACACGCAAATTGTATTGTGTGCTGGTGCTCCGGATACTCCGGAAATCGGAAAAGAAATGGCAGATAGCGTTGAAGAAGTCAAAAAAACAAGAAAGAATGTTATTTGGATTGCAGATATGTTGCCAAAACCAGAAGTGATTCAATTATATTCTCATGCAGATGTATTTTGTTGTCCATCTATTTATGAACCCTTCGGAATAATAAATCTTGAAGCCATGGCTTGCGAAACTGCAGTAGTAGCTAGTGCAGTTGGTGGTATCAAAGAAGTGGTCATACATAATGAAACAGGGATTTTGGTCCCTGTCCAGCAACAAGACAGCGCACCATTTGAGCCAATAGATCCCGACCAATTCTCTAAGGATCTTGCAGAGGGTATAAATAGCGTAATTTCAAACGATGAAAAAAGAAAAGCTATGGAAAAAGCAGGTCGACAACGTGTTGAAGATGTTTTTGACTGGTCTGCCATTGCAAAAGAAGTACATCAATTATATAAATCTTTAAAAAAATAATTTATGATAAATGACAAGGTATTAAGTATTATACTGGGAGGAGGTCAGGGCTCGAGACTATATCCTTTGACAGAAAGCAGATCAAAACCAGCAGTTCCAATAGCAGGAAAATATAGATTGGTAGATATTCCAATTTCAAACTGTATCAACTCAGATATCAAAAGAATGTTCGTATTGACGCAATTCAATTCGGCTTCTTTAAATAAACACATAAAAAATACCTATCATTTTAGTTTCTTTAGTTCTGCATTTGTAGATGTCTTGGCTGCTGAACAAACCATAAACAGTGGTGAGTGGTTTCAAGGTACAGCAGATGCTGTTCGCCAGAGTATGCACCATTTTATGAGTCATGAATTTGAATATGCCTTAATACTTTCTGGAGATCAATTGTATCAAATGGATTTCAATGAAATGATCAATGCTCACGAAAAAAGCGGAGCAGAAATGTCAATCGCAACATTGCCTGTAAACGAAAAAGATGCTACTTCATTTGGGATTATGAAAACAGATGAAGATAATATAATCCAGTCATTTATAGAAAAACCAGACGCTTCATTATTGCCAGATTGGACTTCTAATGTAAGCGATGAGATGAAAAATAGCGGAAGACATTATCTGGCATCTATGGGTATTTATATTTTTAATAGAGATTTACTGGTTAAGTTGATGAAAGAAAAAGGTACCGTTGATTTTGGCAAAGAGATTATTCCTGCTGCAATAAAAAAACATAGGACCTTAAGCTATCAATATGAAGGTTATTGGACTGATATTGGTAATATAGATTCATTCTTTGAAGCTAATTTGGGTTTAACAGACGATATCCCAAAATTTAATTTGTACGATAATAACCAACGTATTTATACGAATGCGCGTATTCTTCCTACATCTAAAATTTCTGGAACTTTATTAGATAGAACCGTGATTGCAGACGGTTGTATTGTACATGCAGCAAAAATAGAACGCTCGGTCATTGGTATTCGCTCAAGAATTGGATCAGAATCAACAGTGATAAATTGTTACATGATGGGTAACGATTATTATGAGTCTTTACAAGATGTTCAGGCTCAAAATATCCAAACTTTTATGGGTATTGGAGAACGGTGTTTTATTAAAAACGTGATATTAGACAGAAACTGTAGAATAGGCGACGATGTTAGAATTAATGGAGGTAAACATTTACAGGATAAAGAAACCGATAGTTATGTTATTAAAGAAGGTATCGTAGTGATTAAAAAAGATGCTTATATCCCTAACGGAACGATAATTTAATTTTTTTATTTAAAATCATAAGTATTCAAACATTATAGTTAAAATACAAATATTTAATTGGTACAATTACATTAAAATTGGCACTAATTTTATTAATTTCACAACCAAAACATTCATTAACCAACAAAAATGCAAAATCAAAAACGTGTAGTCATAGAAGCAGTTTCACCTCAAATTAACTGCGGAGAATTTTTTATAAAAAGAATTATTAATGAAATTGTAAACATTGATGCTCATGTGCTGGTAGATGGACATGATGTCATTGCAGCTTCTGTTTTGCTAAAACACGAAAAAGAGCGTGCTTGGAAAGACATAAGAATGCAGCACATCATAAATGATGAATGGAAAGCATCTTTTATAGTTGAAAAGCAAGGATTCTACACTTATAAAGTTCAAGGTTGGGTCGATTATGCATTAAATTGGCAACACGGTATCGAGCGCAAAATTGACGACAATCAACATGTCAAGTCAGAATTATTAGAAGGTATTACTTTTTTAGAGCCTTTATTGAAAAAGGTCAAAGGTGACGATAAAAAATACATACAGCATTGTATCGATATCTTCGGAAACCTGGATACATACAACGAAGCTATTTCAGAAGCAAAAAGCGATAGATTACACCATATTTTTTACAATAACCCAGAAAAGCACCTCGCCAACGAGAGCAAGGAACTTAAAGTATACGTAGATAGACCTAAGGCAAGATTTAGTACATGGTACGAATTTTTTCCACGCTCCGCATCTCAAGTTGAAGGGCAACACGGTACATTTAAAGACTGTGAGCGTTTGCTCCCAAGAGTAGCGAAAATGGGATTTGATGTATTATATTTCCCTCCAATTCATCCCATTGGAGAAGTTAATAGAAAAGGTAAAAACAATACCACAAATGCTCAAGATGGCGATGTAGGTTCCGCTTGGGGCATTGGTTCCAAACATGGCGGACACAAAGATTTGCATCCGCAATTGGGATCTGTCGCAGATTTTAAAAATTTAATCAAAGAAGCAAAAAAGCACAATATAGAAATTGCAATGGATTATGCATTGCAGGCAGCACCAGATCATCCTTGGGTTAAATCCCATCCAGATTGGTTTAAGTGGCGACCAGATGGTACCGTTCAGTATGCAGAGAATCCGCCAAAAAAATATCAGGATATTTTGCCCATTTACTGGGAAAGTGAAGATTATAAAAATCTTTGGAAAGAATGCTTAAACACTATGCTATATTGGATTGACTGCGGAATAAAAGTATTTCGTGTAGATAATCCACACACAAAGCCTTATTGTTTTTGGAACTGGCTCATTTCCGAAGTAAAACAAAAACATCCAGACGTATTATTTCTAGCTGAAGCTTTTACGAGACCTAAAGTAATGCAACGTTTGGCAAAAGAAGGATACACACAATCGTACTCTTACTTTACATGGAGAAACAGCAAAAAAGAGTTTATAGAATACATGACCGAGTTGACGCAAACCGAGCAGCGTGAGTACATGCAACCCAACTTTTGGCCTAATACGCCAGATATAAACCCGTATCATTTGCAAGGTGCGAATGAGTCTAAATTTCTTCAGCGTTATGCTTTGGCAGCAACATTGAGTTCTAGTATTGGTATTTATGGGCCTGTATTTGAGCAAATGATTAGCGAGGCAATTCCTGGAAAAGAGGAATATTATATGTCTGAGAAATTTCAGATAAAACATTATAATTGGGAATTAGAAAACAAATTGACTTTGTTAATTTCAAGAATTAACTGGATTAGACATCAAAATCCAGCTTTGCAGCAAACTAATAATATTAGATTTTGTCCTATTGAAAATGATAACTTAATAGCCTTTTATAAATGGGATCAAAATTATACAAACGAATTGTTGATTATTATAAGTTTAGATCAATATTATGTGCAACAAGGTAATGTACAATTGCCATTACAAAAACTAGGTATTAATAGAGGACAGCATGTTAGAGTAGAGGATTTGGTCACAGGTAGCAGCTATAACTGGTATAATGAATGGAATTTTGTAGAATTACATCCTACATTGCCATTCCATATATTTAAAATCAATAAGTAAGATGGCAAAAAAAACCACTACAACTACATCATTAAAGTCGCCCTATAATTTTAATGAAAAATGGGAAGAACTTATCGATAACAAAGAGTTTGTGAAAGTTTTTTTGTCTGATGTTTTAGAAGATTATATCGTTAAGCAAAGGTGGTATGGAGGTAAAGCCAGCAAGCTAAAATATATAGAACTTGCAGAATCTTTTAGAATCCAAAAGGATGGCGAAGTATATTATGGGCTCATTTTAGAAGTTAATTTTACAGAGGCCTTTTACCAGCATTATTTTTTGCCAATCGCATTTGTTTCTGATGAGAATTTTGCACAAGATGATCGAATTTTACCCATAAGCATACAAAATCAAGAGGGTTTTATTATAGACGCCATAAATCTTGAAGCGTTTAGAAAAGTCGTTTTTGAGCGAATTTTATTTGCTGTACCAAAAGACAAAACACGAGTTCGCTATCATAGAAGCGAAATTTTTAGAGATTGTAAATACGAGTCATCCCGTTATATGGGGCTTGAGCAAAGCAATACATCTATCGTTTATAATGATAAATATGTATTGAAATTTTTTAGAAGAATTTACTCAGACCGAAACCCAGATTACGAAATGAGCAGATTTCTATCTGAGAAAAAAGATTACAAAAATACACCAGCATATTTGGGAAGTATTCAAATAAAAGATACCGATATCAATATTACGATTGGGTTGATGCAGGAAATGGTAGAAAACCAAGGTGATGCCTGGGAATATATGCTAAGTGAATTTCACAAAGTATTCTCAAATCTAGAATACAAAAAAATAGACATTTCAAAATTACCAAAAACTGAAGATTTTGGGCATTTACAAATAAGAGATGTCCCAGCGCAAATTATAGATTGGATTGGATTGAACGTTTTTAATAAAATCCAAACCTTAGCGTTAAGAACAGCAGAAATGCACATCGCATTAGGTAGTGAGTTTGAAGATACCGCTTTTACACCTACACATTTTAATGGTGATTATGAAGTTTGGTTAAAAAACAGATTACTTTATCAATTTCAAAACCGACTTAATACGATTGAAAATAATTTACACAAGCTCGATGGCTTGGCATTAGAATTAGCAAACGAATTTTTAGAGAAAAAAAACATCATTAGAAAGCGATTTGTAGATTTTGATTGGACCAAATTAAAAGGAGAAAGAATTCGGGTTCATGGTGATTACCATTTGGGACAGGTTTTAGTTCATGAAGATGATTTTTATATTTTGGATTTCGAGGGAGAGCCAGAAAGTACCATTCGCGATCGTAAAGTAAAACAACCACCATTAAAGGATATTGCTGGTTTGTTTCGCTCCTTTCATTATGCTATTTATGCAACAATTTTTAACAATTCAGACTTATACAAACAAAAGCAAGAACATCTTTTTGAAGCTGGGGAAATATTATATCAATATTTAAAATCGGTCTTTTTAGAAACTTACGTCAATAAAGTTCAAGGTGCAAATCTTAATATTGGATATAATCAAGAACGTATTTTTTTACTTAAATACGCAATGCTCGAAAAAGCAGTCTACGAGTTAGGCTACGAGCTTAACTCACGTCCACGTTGGGCAGTCATTCCATTAAAAGGAATCTCAAATATCATTAACAACTAATTTATGGCAGAAGTAATTGCACACAGTCGTTTTACAGATTTCGACATCAATCTTTTCAAATCTGGAAAACACTATCGTTTATACGAAAAATTTGGATCGCACATCACCACATTAGATGGAGTAGAAGGTGTATATTTTGCGGTTTGGGCACCAAGCGCGAAGCATGTATCTGTTATTGGAGATTTTAATTTTTGGGTAGAAGGCGAGCATCAATTAAATGTGCGTTGGGATTCTAGCGGAATTTGGGAAGGTTTCATCCCAGGAGCAGGAAAAGGTAGCAAATACAAATACAAAATACAAAGCAATAATAACGATATAAAAACCGAGAAGGCTGATCCGTATGCGAGGAGATCAGAACACAATCCAAAAACAGCATCCATTGTTTGGGACGAACCCTTTAAATGGAAAGATACCAAATGGATGAAAAAGCGTAAAAAGAACAATGCTTTGGACGCTCCATTTTCGGTTTACGAAGTGCATTTAGGCTCTTGGAAAAAGAAAGTTGATGAAGGCAGGTTTTTATCCTACGTTGAAATGGCAGATGAATTGGTAAAATATGTTAAAGAGATGAATTTTACACATGTTGAGCTAATGCCAATCATGGAGTTTCCTTACGATCCATCTTGGGGATATCAAGTTACAGGTTATTTTGCGCCAACGTCCCGCTTTGGCTATCCCGAAGAATTTAAGTTATTGGTCGATAAATTCCATCAAAACGATATAGGGATCATTCTCGATTGGGTACCATCGCATTTTCCTGAAGATGCTCACGGACTAGGTTTCTTTGATGGCTCAGCCCTTTACGAACATCCAGATCCTAGAAAAGGCTATCATAACGATTGGAAGAGTTTGATTTTTAACTACGGAAGAAATGAAGTAAAGTCCTTTTTAATAAGTAACGCCATATTTTGGTTAGATCAGTATCATGCAGACGGTTTGCGTGTAGACGCAGTAGCATCTATGTTATTTTTAGATTATTCTCGAGAAGATGGCGAGTGGGAACCAAATATGTTTGGTGGCAGGGAAAACCTCGAGGCAATGTCATTTCTTCGTGAAATGAACGAAGCGGTATATTCATCATTTCCAGATGTACAAACCATTGCAGAAGAGTCAACCGCATTCCCAATGGTATCAAAACCAACTTTTATGGGAGGTTTAGGCTTTGGCATGAAATGGATGATGGGCTGGATGCACGATACACTTCAGTATTTTTCAAAAGAATCCATCTATAAAAGATTTCACCAAAATGATCTCACCTTCTCTATGACCTATGCATTTACCGAGAATTTTATGCTCCCTTTAAGTCACGACGAAGTGGTTTACGGTAAAAAATCAATATTAGGTAGAATGCCAGGAGATGAGTGGCAACGTTTTGCAAATTTAAGACTATTGTACAGTTACATGTTTACACATCCTGGAACTAAGATTTTATTTCAAGGTGGAGAATTTGGACAAAGTAGCGAGTGGAATTTTGAGCAGAGCCTAGATTGGCATTTGTTACAATATGCACCACACCAAGGCGTACAAGAATTATATAAAGATTTAAACGAATTTTATAAATCACAACCAGCATTATATGAAAAGCAATTTTCTGCGGAAGGCTTTGAATGGATAGACTATGGGGATTCTAAAAATTCAGTATTTACATATATAAGAAAAGGAAACGATTCTAAAGATGATGTGATCATTGCCTGTAATATGACGCCTGTACCAAAGGAAAACTATAAAGTTGGACTTCCGAAGAAAGGTAATTTAAAAGAAGTATTCAATAGTGATTTAAAAAAATACTACGGAAGCGGTCAATACATTAATAAAACAAAAACCACAAAAGCAGAAGCTTGGAACTTTAGGGACCATTCTATTGAGATTGATATTCCGCCTTTAGGAATGGTTGCTTTTAAGTATGGCAAATAGTGTTTGGTATTACATGTTTTAAAAACTAATAGAATTAAATTAAGCATTCATATGCACACATTTTTATTAGACCACATTGCACTTTCAGTCAAGAATGTCAACGAATCTATCGCGTTTTATCAAAAAGTATTACAGCTAAAGGAAATAAAGAATACCGCTTCAAGTTCTAAAACAAGATGGTTGTCTTTTGGAGATGGTAAGCAATTGCATTTGATTCCACGTCCAGATGCTGAAATAAAAACAAATAAAGCAGTTCATTTTGCTTTATCAACTTATGATTTAAAATCTTTTAAAGAGCATTTAAAAACGTTGGAAATCAACTATTCTGATTGGAGAGATACAACTGAAAAAAATTACATTAGAGATGATGGTATAGAGCAAGTCTATTTTCAAGACCCAAATGGTTATTGGATTGAGATAAACAATGGTTAATTATAAATAAAAAAATCTTCCATTTAATTACACCAAGAGCATTATTCCTAGTATTTCGTAGATGGTATCATTTTCCGAAATCGTTATAGTTAACAATTCCTAACAATAACTATTTGCTTTACTTTTATACGTCCCAATTTTTCCGTTTTTTTACATGTTTTACACAGATAGAAATAAATTATGATTGTAAATACCGAACTAGAAAACAAAGGTAATTTAACACCTACAAAAATAATCCACTTCAAAAAAGACGTGGACACGCTCTATTTTTCCGCAGAAAATGATGTCGTACTCCAGCTAACGGTTTTAAGGGATAGTGTGTTGCGTTTTCGATACACCACAACAGGAACTTTTGAAAATGATTTCTCCTATGCTATTACAAAATACGCAAGTACGGGTTACAACCATTTGGAAATAGAAGAGTTTGAAGACCATTATAAAATCACAACATCGAAACTCATTTGCCATATTTCTAAGGATAATATGGGAGTTAAGATATATGATGCTAAAGACAATGTTTTGATCAATGAAGACGAAGTTGGTTTTCACTGGGAAGAAAGTTACCAATATGGTGGAAACATCGTTAAAATGAGTAAAGTATCTCGAGATGGCGAGAGTTATTACGGTCTTGGTGATAAACCTAGCCACTTAAATTTAAAAGGAAAACGCTTTCAAAATTGGGTGACAGATTCTTATGCCTACGGAAAAGATACAGATCCAATTTATAAGTCCATCCCATTTTACACAGGCTTGCATAACAAAAAAGCCTACGGAATCTTTTTTGACAATTCATTTAGGTCATTTTTCGATTTTGCGCATGAACGTCGTAACATCACCAGTTTTTGGGCAGAAGGTGGTGAAATGAACTACTATTTTTTCTACGGTCCAAAAATGACCGAAGTTGTAGAAAGTTATACCGATCTAACAGGAAAACCACACCTTTTGCCACCACTTTGGGCATTAGGTTTTCACCAATGTAAATGGAGTTATTACCCAGAATCTAAGGTAAAAGAAGTCACTTCAAAATTTAGGGATTTAAAAATACCCTGTGATGCCATTTATTTAGATATCGATTATATGGAAGGCTTCCGTTGTTTCACTTGGAACAAAGAATACTTTCCAGATCCTAAACGTATGGTCAAGGAATTGGCTGCTGACGGATTCAAAACTGTGGCCATCATCGATCCAGGAATTAAGATTGATAAAGATTATGCTGTCTTTCAGGAAGCTTTAGAGAAAGACTATTTCTGTAAACGTGCCGATGGGCCTTACATGAAAGGTAAAGTATGGCCTGGAGAATGTTATTTTCCAGATTATACCAACCCAGAAGTTAGAGAATGGTGGTCTGGATTGTTCAAAGAATTAATCGAAGACATAGGTGTAAAAGGTGTTTGGAACGATATGAACGAGCCTGCTGTAATGGAGGTCCCAAATAAAACATTCCCAGATGATGTACGTCATGACTATGATGGAAATCGTTGTAGCCATAGAAAAGCACATAATATCTACGGAATGCAGATGGCAAGAGCTACCTATCAAGGACTAAAAAAGTTTGCCTATCCAAAACGACCATTTGTAATCACACGTTCTGCATATTCCGGAACACAGCGTTACACATCAACTTGGACAGGAGATAACGTTGCAACTTGGGAACATTTATGGATTGCCAATGTGCAAGCACAACGTATGGCAATGTCTGGGTTTAGTTTTGCAGGTAGTGATATTGGAGGATTTGCAGAGCAGCCACAAGGTGAATTATTTACACGTTGGATTCAATTAGGAATTTTCCACCCATTCTTTAGAGTACATTCTTCTGGAGATCATGGTGATCAAGAACCTTGGACGTTTGGAAAAGAGGTGACAGATATCGTTAGAAAATTTATTGAAATAAGATATCAACTTCTACCATATTTATATACTGCTTTTTGGAAGTATGTAGAAGATGGTACACCAATATTGAATTCTTTGGTGTTGTATGATCAAGAAGATGTTCAAACGCATTATAGAACCGATGAGTTTGTTTTTGGTAATCACATTTTGGCATGTCCTATTTTAGAACAAAATGCAAAAGGTAGACGTATGTACTTTCCAATTGGGAAATGGTACAATTTCTGGAATGATGACGTACAAAAAGGCGGACGAGAATTATGGGTAGATTCAGATTTAGATAGTATGCCAATATTTGTAAAGGAAGGTGCAATCATCCCTAAGTACCCAATACAACAATATGTTGGTGAGAAAAACATAGAAACAGTTGTATTGGATGTCTATTATAAAGAAGGAAAAGAACAATCTTTATTATTTGATGATGCTCATGATGGTTATGACTATACAAAAGGACGTTACAGTTTGAGAACATTTAAATTGACAGGTAAACCAAACGAACTAATCATCCAGCAGCATAAAGAAGGAAAATTTGAAGCAGGATATGAAACCTTCGAACTAAAAATTCATGGGTTACCATTTGAGATTACAGAAATTCAAGTAGATAATGTTATAATCCCGTTAGATCGTATTGAGACTAATGGTATTTCGACAATGCCCATTCTTAAAGAATTTACTGAGTTACACTTAATAGGGGCTTAAAAAATAAGTAACTAACTTTTTTTATTTGTGACAATATTATAAGGTATTGTGTCAAAGTTAATAGAATCATTTCGTAAATTTAACTTACACAATTAAAACTATAACATATGAATTTTAAAAATAAAATTGTAGCTGTTGGAGTAATAGCTTTATTTCTATCCTGCACTACAAATCCATTTACTGGAAATAAAACTTTGGCGTTAGTGCCAAACTCTCAGTTGTTCCCAACTGCGTTTGCACAATACGATCAGTTTTTGACTGAGAACAATGTGGTAACAGGTACAGCAGATGCTGAAATGATAAAAAGAGTGGGACAGCGTATTGCTGTTGCAGCAGAGCGTTGGTTAAATGCCAATGGTCACCAAAACTATTTAGAGGGTTACAAATGGGAGTATAATTTAGTTAATGATCCAACAGTAAATGCTTGGTGTATGCCAGGAGGAAAAATCGTATTTTATACAGGGATTTTACCAATTGCACAAAACGAAACCGGTGTTGCAGCAATTATGGGACATGAGGTAGCTCATGCATTGGCAAATCACGGTCAGCAACGTATGAGTGCTGGGATGTTACAACAATTAGGTGCTGTAGCAGGAAACGTCGCTATTAAAGACGAGCAAACTCGTGGACTATTCAATCAAGCTTACGGTATAGGTAGCCAAGTTGGTGTGATGCTTCCTTTTAGTAGAAGTCACGAAACACAATCTGATGAAATTGGATTGTACTTAATGGCAATTGCGGGATATAACCCTAGTGAAGCTGCGGAATTGTGGAAACGTATGAAAGCTAACAGTGGAGGTCAAGCACCACCAGAATTTTTAAGTACACACCCATCTAACGATACAAGAATTAATAATTTAACGCAGTGGGCTTCAAAAGCAAAAGCAGAAGCTAAGAAGTATGGTGTAGATTCATTTAGACCTTTAGGTAAGTTTTAATTTAATAGCTTGTAAAGCATAAAAATTATAGTAATTTAGAAGCTGTCCAATTTTGGGCAGCTTTTTTAATATCCTACTATGGCAAACCTAAAAAAAGGGAGCAAAAAACTATTGAACGCCTGGGCATTTTATGACTGGGCAAATTCAGTTTATACGCTCACTATTGCATCTTCAATATTTCCAATATTTTATTCAGCATTATTTATTTCAGAAATAAAAAATATTGAAGCCTTTGGGATGGTTTTTAAAAGTACAGCGCTCATTACATATGTTACAGCTTTTACGTTTTTGGTTGTTACATTTACGTCTCCAATTCTTTCTGGAATAGCCGATTATGTAGGTAACAAAAAGAATTTTATGAAATTCTTTTGTTATGTTGGAGGTGCAGGATGCATTGGTTTGTATTGGTTTAGTATTGAACCTGAAAGGATTCATTTAAGTTTATTATTTTATTTTATGGGTTTAATAGGATATTGGGGAAGTTTGGTCTTTTACAATTCTTATCTGCCAGATATCGCTTATCCAGAACAGCAAGACCGTATTAGTGCCAAAGGGTTTTCTCTCGGTTACTTCGGAAGTGTCTTACTCCTAGTTTTAAATTTAGCCATGGTCATGAAGCCAGACTGGTTTGGATTTGATATTAGTATTTCGGAAAATATTAGAGAAACGGGAACAGAAGCTCAAATTTCCGAAGCATTAAAAGACGCTAAAAACAGTGCCTCAATGGAAGCAATGCGAGTTGCGTTTATAACTGTAGGTTTATGGTGGATTTTATTTAGTCAATATACATTTTACATTTTGCCAAAAGGAGTTTCTAAAGGACATAGAGTAACCAAGGATTTGGTTTTTAATGGCCTAAAAGAGTTGAAATCGGTTTGGTTACAACTCAAACAAAATCTTCGTTTAAAACGATATTTAGTAGCGTTTTTCGTATTCAGCATGGCTGTACAAACGATTATGTTGGTGGCTGTGTATTTTGGTGAGGAAGAAATAGCTTGGGGAAGTGCAGATGCTAAGACTACAGGGTTAATCGTTAGTATTTTGGTCATTCAGTTAGTAGCGATCCTTGGTGCGTTTTTAACGTCTCGAGCTTCTGGCATCTTCGGAAATATTAAAACATTAATAGTTGTCAATTTCATTTGGATGGGACTTTGTTTCTATGCTTACTTTATGGAAACTCCTATTCAATTTTATATTGCAGCGTCTTTAGTTGGATTGGTTATGGGAGGTATTCAATCACTGGCTCGTTCTACATATTCAAAATTTTTACCTGCGACAGAGGACACAACATCTTATTTTAGCTTTTTTGATGTTGCTGAAAAAATAGGAATTGTAATAGGTATGGTGATTTTTGCAACAATTGATCAAATTACAGGGAGTATGCGAAATGCAATTCTGTTTCTTTTTGTGTTTTTTTTAATAGGTATCGTTTTATTGTTTAGAGTTCCGAAGGAAAACAAATAAATTAGTATGTTTGTACAAACCCAATTTAAATTTATTATGAAAAAGTTTTTTGCACTATTAATGTGTGTCGTTTCCTTAACATTCATGACTTGTGAGAATGAACCGTTAGAGGGAGATTTTGCCACTGGAGGACTTTCATGTGAAACAGCAGCAGCAAATACGGTACAGGCAGCATTGAATCTTGTATCTGCAAACCAAGATAATTATACACAGTTATGTATTGCTTATCGTAATGCATTGCAGGCTCAAATTGAAGCTTGTGGAGATCCAGATGGAAGTATACAGGCGGGAGTTGATGCTTTAGGAGATTGCTCTACAATTAATTTTGATGATTGCGAGAATGCAGAGGACGCTGTAGATACTGCTCAAGCAGCTTTGGATAGTGCTACTCCAGATACTTATTCCAGCCTTTGTAACGTGCTTAAAGCAGCATTACAAAATCAAATTGCTCAATGTGGTGATGTTGATGGAAGCATTCAAGCTCAAATTAGTGATTTAGGTGATTGTTCATTCAATGTACCTGCAGAAGTTGAGATAAGCCTTACAGCGGGAACGTTAGATATAGAATTTGATTTGGTAGATGTCGTTGTAGATGGTACGACACTAAAAATTACTGGAGAAACTTCTGCACCAAATGATTATATGGTTTATTTTGAAATTGAGCAAGGTCAAACAGGCGTGGACGTTATAAATTCTACTTTTCAATTGACTTTAACATCTGTATTCTTTCCTTCAACTGTAGGATTTGAGGATTACACGTCAAATATAACTGTAAATACAGATGGTACGTTAACAGGAACATTTTTTGGACTTGTGACTAATGCAGATGGTGGTGATTTAAGTCTAACCTCTGGAATGATAAATATCACATATTAATTATAAAAATTTTAGTTAAAAAGCCACTAACATTTCGTTAGTGGCTTTTTGTTTTTAAACAGATTCAGTAATAATCCTAATTCTAAATATTTAATTCTCAATACTGCCAGAGCCAGTTATTTTAGTTGATTTTTTGGTAGGTTGTCCTCTATACTCAATGTCACCAGAGCCTGTGACTTTAGCGTTTAATTCTCCATTACAAACTACTTCTGCATCTCCAGATCCTGTTACAGAAACATCCGTATTGGTGGTTTTAAGATCAAAACCATGAAAATCTCCAGATCCGGTAACACCAGCTACTAAATCTGTTGTAGAACCTTTTAAGGTTAAATCTCCAGAACCTGCAACTTTTCCAGTAACAGATGTTGTTTTTACATTTAAAATAACATCTCCAGATCCCGATAATGAGGCTTCAAAATTATTTGAAGAAATGACATCTTCATTCCATAAATCTCCAGAACCTGAAAGTGATACAGCATCAAGATCTTTAAAAGGTATGGTGATTTTTACAGTTTTATTTCGACTTGGAGCAAGGTTTTTACCTTTTTCTGTATTGATGGTAAGTTTTCCGTTTTTTACCTCAGTAGTGATATGGTCTAATAAGTTAGATTCTCCCTCAAGTGTGATTTTACCTTCGGTTCCTGCAACCAAAATATAGTCAAAACTTCCAGCGCAGTGCACCGCGTCATAAGTTGAAGTTGTTCTGTTTACTTTAGTAACGTTTCCGTTGCCTTTTATTTTTTTTCCGCCCCATTGAGCTTGTGAAAACGTAAAACTTAGTAGGGCTGTGATTAATAAAAATGATTTTTTCATGATATTTTATTTTTTAAAGATGTGATTAGTTTTTTTTGAATGTAACGCTTCCATAATCTGATTTTATTCTAATCAGGTTTGTAGCGTTAGGGTTTCCGAAGTAACCTTGATAATATTTATCGGTAGATTCAACGCGCTTGTTCGTGAACTCAAAGTCGTCTGCATCTCTAAGTGAGGCATATTCGAGGTCAATGTCAAATTTGAACTGGTATGCTGGATCGTAGCCTATGGTGATCCCATTATAATCTGATTGTATATCAATATTCCCAGCTTTGGCAGTCATGTTATCGATTTTAATGGAGCCATAATCTGCCTTAATGTTAACATTTTTGTAAATATTACCAAGTCTCACTGTGAGATAATCGCCATTACCGTTAACATTATTTGCATTATTTATTTTTACTGAACCGTAGTCACAATTATAATCGACATCTTCGGCAATTTCGATTTCAGATTTTGTGTAATCTGCATTTATGGAAAGTTTTTTTGCTTTTCCAACGGTATAACCACTATAGTCTGCATTTATGCTCCCTGAATTTATATACTCAAAGTAGGAGTTGTTTGTGTAATCAAATTTTATGGAATTGTTAGTTGCCATTAATTCTTTTGTGGTGATTTTTCCGTAATCGCAATTGATCTCTGCTCGACCTTCTAGTTTATCCAGATCAATGCTTCCGTAGTCATTATTTAAATCTACATTATTGGTAATAGGCATTTTTATAATGTAATTGATCTCCATGTTTACGTTATTGTTTTTTCCCCAATTCCACCAGGATTTTGATTTACTCTTGCTAAAAAGTGTTTTGGCAGTAACCATTAAAGTAGAACTGGAAAATTCTACATCAATATCCTCAAGTTTCTTATTAACTTCATCTAAATCGTTACCATTGGTTTTTATGTTGATCTCAAAGGTAATTGTTGAACCTTCGTAGGTTGTGATGTTGATATTTCCGTAGCTATTATCAACTTTGAGCGTCGCGTTTTCGCTTACATTAAATTCTTTCTTTATTGTTTTTTCTTTGGTATGTTTTCCGTTCCAATTGTCATGCTCAACCGCAAATATAATTGCAGGAACCAATATAAATACGACTAATAACTTATATAGTAATGTTGTTTTCATCTTGTTTTTGTTTAAAGTTTTTAACTTCTTCTATGTGTTCTAACACGGTTTTTAAAACGTTAATTCTATTTTGGAAATTCGCAATCATAGCGTAAATGACTCTTTGGTCATTTCCACTTTCATTTAAATCAATTTTTAGAGTTTGATATTCAAGTTCTAATATTTTAAGCTCTTTCATAGCATCGTTGACCATATGCTCTGTTTCTGGGGAGCGAAGTGCTTCAAGAGATGCCACTTCTTGGGCAATTGCAGTTGTAAAAAACGATTGTGTTTGAGATAACTCTGGAGACACACTCGCTAAATCATTAAATTCATTGTCTTGTTGTTGCATTAAAGCAAAAACACTAAAACAAAGAACAATTGAGGCTGCTACAGCTAAAAAAGGTTTCCAATAATTAGTTTTTTTATTATACGTGTTGGCAACATTGTTTTGTTGTTTTAGCTTTTCTAAAAATCTATACTCATGCCCAGCATTTGGCATATCAACATCAAAGTTTCCTTCTAAGTTTTTGAATAGCTTGTTTATGTTATTTTCTTCTTTCATCTTAATGTTGAACCAGTGGTTCGAGTTTTTTTCTTAAACTGTCTTTTGCTCTAGAAATCAGGGTGCGACAATTTGCTGCCGAAATATCCATAATCTCACAAATCTCGTCATAATCATAACCTTCAATTAAATGAAGTGTGAGGCACGTTTGATAATTATCCTTTAGCTTTTTCATGGTCTCCAGCACTTGAATGGCTTTTAGGTTTTTTATCTCATAGTCCTCTGGTATGCCAGAAGTATCTTCAACTTTGTACAGCACGTTATCTAGTGCAACTTCTTGGTATTTATTACTTTTTTTATAGTGATAAATACTGTTGTTAATGACAATTCGTTTTAGCCAAGAACCAAAAGTTTTAATCTCTTTAAGACTATCCAACTTTGTGAAAGCGGTCAAAAATGAATCTTGCATGATATCCTCAGCCTCAAAACTGTCTTTAACAATTCTAAAGGATGTATTGTACATGGCTTTGTAGTATCTATTGTAAACCTCCATTTGCGCCTTTTGGTTTCCAGATTTGCAAAGCAGTAATAACTGTTCTATATTTTGATTGGTTAGTGTCAAAAAACAAATGCTTTAATATAGAGAGGTGTGAAGTGAAAGTTTGTTACACTTTTGGTAAAAAAAGTTTTTATTCTTAGGAAGTGTATTGGCATAACTATTGGAATTAGATAAAGGTATATAATTACATCTACTTGTTAAGTATTTGATTTTCAGTATAAAGTGTGATTGTATTAAATAATATAAATCTAGAATTCTGTTGTTTTAATGACAGAATGACCAAAAAAATAATATGGCGAAGTCTAAATTTTTAAAGCTTGACAGTTTGTCATTTCAGGATTTTGATGAAAATTCAGAATTAATCCCGTTAATGACTCCTGAAGACGAAGAAAAGATAAATAACGAAATCTTACCAGAAACATTACCAATTTTATCATTGCGTAATACGGTTTTATTTCCTGGTGTTGTAATCCCAATTACCGCAGGACGTGATAAATCAATAAAACTTATCAACGACGCAAATAAGGGGAGCAAAGTTATTGGTGTAGTTTCACAAAAGGATGAAAACGTTGAGGACCCAACAGCTAAAGACGTATTTAAAAAAGGAACCGTTGCACGTATTCTAAAGGTTTTGAAAATGCCAGATGGCAACACGACGGTCATTATTCAAGGTAAAAAGCGTTTTGAAATTAACGAGGTAATTACAGAGGAGCCTTATATGACTGCTACCGTAAATGATATGCCTGAAGCTAAGCCTGCGGTTGATAACCAAGAATTTTCTGCAATTATAGATTCTATAAAAGATTTATCACTTCAAATTATAAAGGATAGTCCTAATATACCTTCGGAAGCTTCTTTTGCTATCAAAAATATAGAGAGCAATTCATTTCTTGTAAATTTTGTGTCATCTAATATGAATCTTTCCGTAAAGGAAAAACAGGAATTATTAGAGATCAATGATTTAAAAGAGCGCGCACTTGCAACGTTGAAATATATGAACACTGAGTTTCAAAAATTGGAACTTAAAAATGATATCCAGTCTAAGGTTCAAAGCGATATGAGCCAGCAACAGCGCGAATATTTCTTACATCAACAAATGAAAACGATCCAGGAAGAATTGGGTGGTGGTGTTTCTTCTGGTGAAGAAATTGTTGAGATGAAAAATCGAGCTAAAAAGAAGAAGTGGGATGATAAAGTAGCTGAGCATTTTAATAAGGAGCTCGCTAAAATGCAACGTATGAATCCGCAGGTTGCAGAATATTCCATCCAAAGAAATTATTTAGACCTATTCCTGGATTTACCATGGAACGATTTTTCGAAAGACAAATTTGATTTAAAGCGTGCTATGAAAATTCTGGATCGTGATCATTATGGTCTGGATGATGTTAAAAAACGAATTATAGAATATCTCGCAGTTTTGAAATTGCGTAATGATATGAAATCACCAATTCTTTGTTTGTATGGACCTCCAGGTGTTGGTAAGACCTCATTGGGTAAATCTATTGCAGAAGCATTGGGAAGGGAATATGTAAGAATGTCTCTTGGTGGTTTACGTGACGAAGCAGAAATTCGCGGTCACCGTAAAACATATATTGGTGCTATGCCAGGAAGAATCATTCAGAGCTTGAAAAAAGCTGGAACTTCTAATCCGGTTTTTGTTCTCGATGAGATTGATAAGTTATCCAATTCGCATCAAGGTGACCCATCGTCTGCTTTGCTAGAAGTATTGGATCCAGAGCAGAACAGTGAGTTTCATGATAACTTTCTTGAGATGGGATTTGATTTATCTAAAGTCATGTTTATTGCGACTTCAAATAGTTTAAATACCATTCAGCCAGCATTGAGAGATCGTATGGAAATTATTAATGTGACAGGTTATACTATTGAGGAGAAAGTTGAGATTGGTAAGAGACATCTTCTTCCGAAGCAATTAAAAGAGCATGGATTATCTAATAAACATCTCAAAGTTGCTAAACCTCAATTAGAAAAAGTGGTTGAAGGTTATACTAGAGAATCTGGAGTTAGAGGATTAGAAAAACAGATTGCAAAATTAGTTCGTCATGCAGCTAAGAATATTGCAATGGAAGAAGACTATAACCTTAAAGTCACAAACGAGGATGTTATCGAGATTTTGGGCGCACCAAGATTAGAGCGCGATAAGTACGAAAACAATAATGTTGCTGGTGTAGTTACAGGTTTGGCCTGGACTAAAGTTGGAGGTGATATTCTATTTATAGAATCTATTTTATCTAAAGGAAAAGGAAACTTAACCATTACTGGAAACTTAGGTAAAGTCATGAAAGAATCTGCAACCATTGCTATGGAGTATATCAAAGCCAATGCAGATGAATTTGGTGTTGACCCTGACGTTTTCTCCAAATACAATGTGCATATTCACGTACCAGAAGGTGCTACTCCAAAGGATGGGCCAAGTGCTGGTGTGACCATGTTAACATCTTTAGTATCTTTGTTTACACAACGTAAAGTCAAAAAGAGTTTGGCGATGACTGGAGAGATTACTTTAAGAGGTAAGGTTTTACCAGTAGGTGGGATTAAAGAAAAAATTCTCGCAGCCAAACGTGCAAGAATAAAAGAGATTTTACTTTGTGAAGACAATAAAAGAGATATTGATGAAATTAAGCCAGAATATTTAAAAGGACTTACCTTTCATTATGTCAAAGATATGAGTGATGTTTTAAAGCTCGCTCTAACTAGCGAGAAAGTTGAAAATGCAAAAAATCTTTAAATTAATAATTTCTGTTTGTGTAATTGGCACTTCATTTTATGGGGCTTTTGCACAAACAGAAACATTTAAAGATGTTGTTTTAGATGGCAAACCAGCTAGGCTAAACATTGAAACGGGTATTATCACCTTTTATAGTGGTGAGGTTGTAAAATCAAAGTCTGCATTAAAAATCAAAGACTCTATTAATGAGAGTAATACCGTTATAAACAAAAATCTAATTACAACTCAGGATAATTTAATACTATAAAATTATAATGGTAATTTAGATACAATTCCAAAATCCTTCCAAAAAGAATTACCTAATAAAATACCTGAAATTAAATCTATAACAGAAGCAAACAATAAAGTTTTTGCTTCAAATGATGATGAAAATTACAATACTTCAAATTTTCACAAAGTTCAAAAAGGCGAAACCTTATATGCATTATCAAAACGATACAATACCAGTTTAGGGGAACTCAAACAAGCTAATAATCTTGAAACAACATTAATTAAAGTAGGACAGACTTTAAGGGTACGCAATTTTGATGAAGACTATTCCAAAAAAGTAAGGATAGTTTCTAAAGGAGATACCTTATATAATATAGCTAAACGAAATAGTACTACAGTAGAGGCCATAAAAACTCTAAATGGCCTAGTAAGTAATCTTATAAAAGTAGGACAAACACTTCAATTAAAATAGAAAACGCAGTTTTCAAAAAATAAAACAGACTTGCATTCGTTTTAAGATAGATTTATTTACTTTGCACACTTATATGCTAACGAGATTTACTACTATCATTTGCCTTTTGTTATCCGCTTTATCCTATGCTCAAGTAGGAGGTGAGGCTACGTATCAATTTCTAAATCTTGTATCTTCTCCACGTCAAGCAGCGCTTGGTGGTAAAGTAATTACCAATTACGATTACGACGTAACGGGAGGTTTGTTTAATCCTGCTTCTATTAATGCGGAAATGGATAATCAACTAGCCCTCAACTATTCAAGTTATTTGGGCGGAATTAGCTACGGTACAGCAGCATACGCTTACACTTGGGACAGACACGTGCAAACATTGCACGTTGGTATGACCTATATTAACTACGGAAGTTTTGATGGATACGATTTAAACGGTGTTTCTACCGGTACCTTTACAGGTAACGAAGCAGCACTTTCTGCTGGTTACGCCTATCAAGTGCCCTTTACTGATTTTTATTTAGGAGCCAACCTCAAACTAATCACTTCAAAATTAGAGCAATATAATTCGATTGGAGTCGCAACAGATTTAGGCGCTATGTATATTAACGAGCGGTTAGATTTTCATATGGCTTTAGTTGTAAGAAATCTGGGTACTCAAATTGTAACCTATGCAGGTTTGAACGAAAAGTTACCATTAGAAGTAACTTTAGGATTATCCCAAACACTTGAGAACATGCCACTGCGTTGGCATTTAACATTTGAGAATTTACAGACCTGGCCAATAGGCTTTTCCAATCCGTCACGGGCAACAACAGATTTAGATGGTAATCAAACCCAAGAAAAAGTTGGGTTTTTAAACGAAGTTTTGAGACATACCATACTAGGAGCAGAGCTGTTTCCTGATCGAGGGTTTAATATTAGGTTGGGATATAACTTTAGAAGAGCAGAAGAATTACGTATCTTGGAGCAACGAAATTTCTCGGGATTATCGTTTGGTGTTGGGATTAAACTCAATAAGATGAGATTTAACTTTACACATGCACGTTACTCTGGAGCTTCAAATGCTAATTTCTTCGGAATACAAATTGATTTGAGATAATGCAAAAAATTACAATAGCCATTGATGGATATTCCTCTACAGGAAAAAGTACTGTTGCCAAACAGCTCGCCAAAGCTTTGGGTTATGTGTATGTAGATTCTGGAGCAATGTATCGGGCAGTCACTTTATTTGCAATGCAAAATGGTTTTATTCAAAGAAGTTCTTTTGATAAGGAAAGTTTGATTTCTAGATTAGATCATATTGATATTACTTTTAAATTCAATAAAGAATTAGGTTTTGCTGAAGTATATCTCAACGGTAAGAATGTAGAAAAAGATATTAGAACTCTAGAGGTTTCCCAGTTTGTAAGTCAGGTGGCTACAATTTCAGAAGTGAGGGAGCAGTTGGTTAAACAGCAGCAAAACTTCGGAAAGAACAAAGGCGTCGTCATGGATGGTCGTGATATTGGTACCGTCGTTTTCCCCAATGCAGAGTTGAAGTTATTCATGACTGCTTCCGCAGAAAAAAGAGCGCAACGTCGCTATGAGGAGTTGTTGGAGCGAGGTGATGATATAAGTTACAATGACGTTTTAAAAAATGTGCAATCTCGAGATCACATAGATTCTACAAGAGAAGATTCGCCTTTAACTATGGCAGAAGATGCTATTAAGATTGATAATTCTAATTTGACATTAAAAGAGCAGTTTGATTTGGTTTTTAAACTTTCCGAAGAAAAAATAAAAGAGTTTACTGCATAAAAAAACCGGTGCTTAGATATTCTCAGCAACCGGTTGATTAATTTTTTTAGTCGCTTATTAAGCGTTTGGTATAATTAATTCTTGATCTGGATGAATCAAATCTGGATTTTTTAAGATATCAGAATTTGCTGCAAAAATCTTTTGGTATTTTGAAGCATCACCATAATAGTGCTTTGCGATCTTACCTAAAGTTTCACCACTTTTAACAGTATGTCTTGTGTATACAGAAGTATCGGCAACTTTAATATCTGCCATAATATCCTGTGGGCTGTCACCACCTGCTTTTTTAATAGCATCCCAAAGTAGATCTTTTTCATATTGGGTTTTTGCAGTTCCCCACATTTTTAGTTTACCGTCTTCAACTTTTACATCTCCATCCTGTATGTTTAGCGTTTGCCCTAGGTCTAATACCTCTTGATATTTTTGTTTTACCATAATACTTGTTTTTTTTGTGTTAATACAGATGTAAATATACCATTTTAGGAGCCAAATTATGTGACTCAATTCAATGATTTTTTAACATTTTTACGTTCTGAAATTCAATAGATTAGACAATTGTGTAATTATTTTGTTTTATAGTAAATTATGTGTATTTTTGCACTCCTTTTTGGCGTACTATAGAAAGACAAGAGGGATTTATATAAAACAACAATAACGCTTCTGTGTGTTAGCGCTTAATTCTTTCAATAGCATACGGAATACAAATTTTAATTCAGCACATGTCTGAAAAAGAAACAAAACAAGCAGAGGTAGAAACTACTGAAGCTACAACTGCAACTGTAGAAACTACAGAAACAAAAACTGCTGAAGCTCCAAAACAATCTGAAGCTCAAGCAAATCCAGAAAAATTTTTAAAGGAATTCAATTGGCACAATTACGAAGAAGGAATTGATCCTGTTGATGACAAACAATTAGAAGAGTTTGAAAAATTAGTATCAGAGAATTTCGTTGACACATTAGATGACGAGGTTGTTGAGGGTACGGTTATTCATTTATCAGATCGTGATGCTATTATTGACATCAATGCAAAATCTGAAGGTGTAATTTCTCTTAATGAGTTTCGTTACAATCCAGATTTAAAAGTTGGTGACAAAGTAGAAGTATTAATTGATGTGCGTGAAGATGCAACTGGTCAATTAGTGTTATCACACCGTAAAGCTCGTGTAATCAAAGCATGGGATCGTGTGAACAATGCACATGATACTGGCGAAATCGTAAACGGTTTTGTAAAATGTAGAACTAAAGGTGGAATGATCGTAGACGTATTTGGTATTGAGGCATTCTTACCAGGTTCTCAAATTGATGTGAAGCCAATTAGAGATTACGATCAATACGTGAATAAAACAATGGAATTTAAAGTTGTGAAAATCAACCACGAATTCAAAAACATTGTTGTTTCTCACAAGGCGCTTATTGAAGCGGATATTGAAGAACAGAAAAAAGAAATCATTAGCCAATTAGAAAAAGGTCAAGTATTAGAAGGTATCGTTAAGAATATTACGTCTTACGGTGTATTTATTGATCTAGGTGGCGTTGACGGTTTAGTTCATATCACAGATTTATCTTGGTCTAGAATTAACCATCCAAATGAAATCGTAGAATTGGACCAAAAATTAAACGTTGTAATCTTAGACTTTGATGAAGATAAGTCAAGAATACAGTTAGGTCTTAAGCAATTGAGCAAGCACCCATGGGAAGCTTTAGGTGACAGTGTGAAAATTGGTGATAAAGTAAAAGGTAAGGTTGTAGTTATTGCAGATTACGGTGCTTTTGTTGAAGTAGAAGAAGGAGTAGAGGGATTAGTTCACGTAAGTGAAATGTCTTGGTCAACTCATTTACGTTCTGCAAATGACTTCGTAAATGTAGGTGATGAAATAGAAGCTGTTATCTTAACTCTAGATAGAGAAGATCGTAAAATGTCTCTTGGGATTAAGCAATTAACGCCAGACCCATGGACAGATATCACATCTAAATATCCTGTAGGTTCTAGACATAAAGGTATTGTACGTAACTTTACAAACTTTGGTGTTTTTGTTGAACTAGAAGAAGGTATTGATGGGTTAATCTATATTTCAGATCTATCTTGGACTAAGAAAATCAAACATCCAAGTGAGTTTACTAACGTAGGCGACACTTTAGAAGTTGTAGTATTAGAACTAGATGTTGAAGGACGTAAATTATCTTTAGGTCACAAACAAACAACAGAGAATCCTTGGGATAAGTATGAAACTGAGTTCGCTTTAGGAACAGTTCACACTGCTGAAATTGGAGAAATCGTTGATAAAGGAGCAACTATCGACTTTAACGAAGACATCGTGGCATTCGTACCATCACGTCATTTAGAAAAAGAAGATGGTAGCAAGCTTAAGAAAGGCGAATCTGCAGAGTTTAAGATTATTGAATTCAATAAAGAATTTAAACGTGTAGTCGCTTCTCATACAGCAATCTTTAGAGAAGAAGAAATAGCAAATGTAAAAGCAGCAGTTAAGAAGCAAGAGGCTCAAGCTGCAGAGGCAAAACCAACTTTAGGTGATGCTAATGACGCTTTACAAGCGCTAAAAGATAAGATGGACGGGAAGAAATAATTCTCATATTCCATTAAATAATTAAGAAAGCCTTTCAGAAATGAAAGGCTTTTTTTTATGCTAGTTTAAAATTCCAATCCTTTTACGTCATTGAGTTTTTTCTGACAATATCTCAACGTTTGTCTAATTTTAATGTAATAAATTTATATATTTATGTTAAAATTTAGTTTATTCGTAATTCCTATTTTGACCTTCCTTTTTCAAATTTTATATTTATATAGATTATTATTTAGTTTAACATATTGTGCACAAATGATTTACAAATATATAATCATCTAATTCTTTTTGATTAGATGACATATTTATTAACCCAAATCTATACATTATGAAAAATTATCTACTATTAGCAATGCTATTTGCATTATCTATCTTAAATGCTCAAACCGGTGATACATTAAGCGAAGCCATACTTTGTGACGGTATTAATGCAGAAATCGATGTTCTGGCCTTTGATTCCGCTAGCAATTCCATGCAAGAACCTACATGTGTTTCTTCAGAAGACATCTTTTATAAACATACCGTTTCTTCTGGAGAAAATAAGGTTACTATTGGTATGGCAAGTTTAGGTGTTATTGTTGCTGTACAAATGAATTATCAAATCCTTCTGGCACCAGGAGGAGATACATCTAATTTGCAAGATGTTAGTTGTGATTCCTATAATATACCAATTCTTGCAGGTGGCAGTTTTGAACAAATCATTTCAGATGTTAATCCAGGTGACGTTTATTATTTGCGTGCTTATGTCCCGTCAGGATTAGGAAGTCTTCTTACAGGCTTATTGTCTTCTACATTAGTGACAATGGTAAGTGAGTTTGATTCTACATTATCTACACCTTCAATTGAGGAAGAATCACTGTCTTATGTTGTTAACAAAGAAAGTATTAAGCTTTTAAATAATCAAGAGCCTTTAAGATATCAGATTTATAGCTTAGAAGGTAAAACAGTTCTTAAAAGTACAGATTTTAATAAAATAGATCTTATTGATATTTCAAGTTTAGAAAAGGGAATCTACATTTTTGCTATGCAAAATAATGCAATAAGAGAGACCTCAAAATTCATTAAATATTAATTAATTTTAAAATATTCATTAAAAAACGGGAGCATTTAAGCTCTCGTTTTTTTTATTTTGTATTTGTAAAAACAAATACTTTGAGATTGCAAACCCTAAATTTTTAACTTAACTTTGTTCACCAAATACGTTTGGAAAACTATATGAGTCAAAAAGTGTTACTTAATGCTAAAGAGGTAAACATCATTCTTCATCGATTGGCTTGTCAACTTATTGAAAATCACAACGACTTTTCTAATACCGCTCTCATAGGTTTACAGCCTAGAGGTAAATTTCTAGCTAATCGTCTTGCTGAAATATTAAAAACCGAATATAAAATCAAAAACATAAAACTAGGTCATTTAGACATTACGTTTTATAGAGACGATTTTAGAAGAGGGGAAAAAATATTAGAAGCCAACACAACCGAGATAGACTTTATTGTTGAAGATAAAAACATTGTTTTCATTGATGATGTATTATACACTGGACGCAGTATTAGAGCAGCTTTGACAGCAATACAATCTTTTGGAAGACCAAATGAGATTGAATTACTTACCTTAATAGACAGGCGTTTTAGCAGGCATTTACCAATCCAGCCAAACTATAGAGGTCGCCAAGTCGACGCTATAAATGATGAAAAGGTTAAAGTAAATTGGGTAGAGAACGAAGGAGAAGATGCGGTATATCTAGTTAGTAATTAAAGTTATATACTAAAGTTTGTCATTTTTATGGAAGTAAAAAAACTATAAAATTTTTTTTCTACGGAATGACAATTAAACTTAAAATTAAAAATGAGCGAACTAAGTGTCAATCACTTATTAGGAATTAAATATCTTAACAAAAAGGATATTCAATTAATTTTTGAAACTGCAGATCATTTCAAGGAAGTGATCAATAGGCCTATTAAAAAAGTACCTTCGCTTAGGGATATTACAATCGCCAATCTGTTTTTTGAAAATTCTACACGTACAAAATTGTCGTTTGAATTAGCTGAAAAACGACTTTCTGCAGACGTAATCAATTTTTCTGCTTCTCAATCTTCAGTAAAAAAGGGAGAGACGTTGATAGATACCGTCAACAATATATTATCCATGAAGGTAGATATGGTTGTGATGCGTCATCCCAATCCTGGAGCAGGTGTCTTTTTATCCCAACATGTTAATGCAAGTATTATCAACGCTGGAGATGGTGCGCATGAGCATCCAACCCAAGCTTTATTAGATAGCTATTCCATTCGTGAAAGATTAGGTGAGGTTAAAGGTAAAAATGTCGTTATCGTTGGAGATATTTTACACAGCAGAGTAGCGCTTTCAAATATTTATGCCTTAAAATTACAAGGTGCAAATGTGATGGTTTGCGGTCCAAAGACCTTGCTTCCGAAGTATATAAAAGATTTAGGCGTAAAGGTAGAAACGAATTTAGTAAAAGCATTAAATTGGTGTGATGTAGCAAATATGTTGCGCGTTCAAAATGAACGTATGGATATTAGCTATTTTCCATCAACAAGAGAATATACACAACAATACGGAGTTAATAAAGCACTATTAAATTCATTAGATAAAAAAATCACAATCATGCATCCTGGTCCAATAAACCGTGGTGTTGAGATTACTAGTGATGTGGCAGATTCTGATCAGGCCATTATTTTGGATCAAGTACAAAATGGTGTTGCAGTTAGAATGGCAGTTATTTATTTATTAGCGTCCAAGATAAAACATTAAAATCATGTTTATAGACCAAGATGGGAATACAACCCTTATCACACAAGAAAAAGCATCAATCGTAGAGTTAGTAAAGAAAATTGAAGTTCTTTATGATCGTTTTAAAAACAACAATATCATAGTCAACATTACCAAATTAGATGATGTCAAATTACCAGATATTGTTGAGTTTTTACAATTATCAAATAAACACCGAAAAGCGAAACACTCTTTCGTAATCGTTTCAAACAGCGCGAATCTCAACGAAATGCCCGATGAAATTATCGTCGTACCTTCTACAAAAGAAGCGTTTGATGTGATAGAGATGGAAAGTATTGAACGTGATTTAGGATTTTAAAATAAGTTTATGAGTTTAGTACTAAACGTGTACAAACTCTAAACCTATAAAGTAATAAATGAAACTAACCATACTAGGCTGTTACAGTGCAACACCGCAAGTTCATACAAACCCAACTGCTCAAATTCTTGAGATAAAAAACCATACGTTTTTAATAGATTGTGGTGAAGGTACACAAGTAGAGCTGCGCCGAAACAAAATAAAATTTAGTAGAATAAAGCATATCTTCATTTCCCATCTTCACGGTGATCACTGTTTTGGTCTCGCTGGTTTGGTTTCTACGTTTAGATTATTAACACGAGAAGCAGATTTGCATATTTACGCTCCAAAAGGTTTGAAAGAAGTCATTACGATGCAAATGAAGTTATCAGATTCTTGGACAAATTATCAACTGATATTTCATGAGCTTACTTCCAAAACTTCGGAAATGATCTACGAAGACGATAAAGTAGAAGTGCATACCATCCCTCTAGACCATAGAATTTATACCAATGGATTTCTGTTTAAGGAAAAATTAGGAGAACGTAAATTGGATATGAACGCAGTTTTAAACGAAGACATTGATGTTGCCTATTACCGAAAGTTAAAACAAGGGGCAGATGTGCCAGATAACACAGGCAAGATCATAAGAAACGAAACGGTTACTAAAAATCCCAATCCTCCAAAAAGTTATGCGTTTTGTAGTGATACAGCCTATAGTGAATCTATAATACCAATTATTGAAAATGCTACGGTGTTATATCATGAATCTACATTTCTTGAAAAAAATGAAGTGCTGGCTCTTCCCACAAAGCATTCAACAGCTAAACAAGCTGCCACAATTGCGAAAAAAGCAAATGTAGGCACTTTAATTTTAGGGCATTATTCTACAAGATATGATAGTTTGGCTGAGTTTAAGACTGAAGCAGAAACCATATTTACTAATGTGAAGCTTTCAAAAGATGGTAAAAAATTTAATTTTGATTAAACTCATCTAAGTTAGAAATCCAATCTATTGCTTCCTCAAGACTTTGACAACGCTTTAAGCTTTTTTGAAGAAGTGTTTTTCCATTGAAGAATTCAAATAACTAAAATCTGAATAGGATACGATGGCAGAAGCAACCAAAAAATCATATTCCTTGTTAAATTCAGTCCACAATTGCGGATCAAAAGAATATGAATTAATGCGATTAGAGATGTATCCAAACTTATGTTCGCTTTTCATTTCTTCGGAAAATTGGGATATGATTTCCCCAGCTATTTCATGGTCAACATGTATGCCTTCATTTATTTCTGAAACTATAAAATTTTTGGTGATATAGAATTTTCCGAAGGGAAACTCCATTTTTTTATATTCTAAAAGTTTAGAATAATTACTATTTTCAAATGTCATTAGTAGATTTTATTGTTTAAATTTAAAGTAATTTTCCCGACCTTTAAAAGATAAATCAAACAATTCTAAACACTTTTTTATAATGAATACAGACTTAGGGAATTATAGAAAATCATACGAAAAACAAGAACTTTTAGAATCCAATGTAAGCGATAACCCTATAGAGCTATTTCAAAAATGGTTTCATGAAGTTGATGAGAATTATGACGTGGGTGAAACAAATGCCATGACCATTAGTACGATTGGTTTAGACGGTTTCCCAAAGAGTAGAGTTGTGCTCTTGAAAAAATTTACTCATGAAGGTTTTATATTTTATACAAATTATGAAAGCGAGAAAGGAAGAGCAATTGCAAATAATCCAAATGTTTGTTTATCTTTTTTTTGGCCTGCAGCAGAACGCCAAATCATAATAAAAGGAGCAGTAGAAAAAATAGCAGAAAATCTAAGTGATGGTTATTTTGAATCCCGACCTAGAGGAAGTAAGTTGGGCGCTCTTGTATCTCATCAAAGTGATATTATTGAAAATCGAACTGTGTTAGAAAACCGTCTCAAAGATCTAGAGCTTAAGTATGAAGGTAAAGATATACCAAGACCAGATTTTTGGGGAGGGTTTATTGTTAAGCCTATAGAAATTGAATTTTGGCAAGGTCGCCCTAATCGTCTTCACGATAGATTACGCTATCAATTAGATCAAGATTTCAATTGGATTTTAGATCGATTATCTCCATAACCCATTCAAAAATTAAAAACTTCGACCATCTACATATTTTGTAAGATAATTCATAATAAAAAATACACATAAACGAAAAATTATACACTTAAGCATCCTTTTTTCTAAATAGTGTGTATATTGTCGTCATAATTAGTGATTACATAGATAACCCCAAGTTTGAGTAATCATTTTTATTAACAAAACAATAAAGACCCCAAATCTAAAATTGTTTACAAATAAAAACCTACTTATGAGACCTGCTAAATTCTTACTCTTGATGGTATTGACCGCAATGATGTCATTTTCTTGTTCTACGGAAGAATTTCCTAGTGAAACAATTGATAGTATGTCATTACCAGCTGCCCCTTCAGCTAAAATAATAGAAATTGAAATCTTAGAGCTAATCAATGCTCATAGAATTAGTGAAGGATTGACGCCTTTAAATAATCACGGTGTAATTAAAGCTGTAGCATATACGCATACAGATTATATGGTAGAAGTAAACAATGTGTCTCACGATAATTTTTACCAACGTAAAAACAGTTTAATCGATAATACAAGCGCAACTAAAGTTTCAGAAAATGTGGCTTATGCATACAGCTCTGCACAATCTGTAGTAAATGCGTGGTTAAATAGTGAAGGTCACAGACATAATATAGAAGGCGATTTTACCGATTTTGATATTTCCGCAGAACAAAATGCAGAAGGAAAATGGTATTTCACTAACATATTTATAAAAAGATAAAAGTTTAAAAATTGATTAATAGCAAATCGTTATTTTTAAAGCCACAGTTTTACTGTGGTTTTTTTTATATCAATCATTTATTTTGATGTATAAAACGTAGTTTAATCTTTTTATCATCTATAAGTTTGTGTACTTCGGAAATATCATAGTGTTTAATATTCTCAACATCTAAATTAGTTTTGTAAATCTCAAGTCTAGAATAATAGTTTTGCTTTGTTGCAAACGTGTACAAGTCCATACTATCTTTTTCTTTAGTGTTAACGTATAGCCTTGTCCAGCTTTTATCTACAATTCCAAATTCTGCAGTATCTATATTTAATATAATGTCTCCAGTTGAAGCATCATAAAAAACTTCTTGATAATCACCATATTGATCTTCTATATCCATTAAGTAGAAGCCATAACCAATAAAAACTAAAATAAATAAAGCAACAAATAGAATAGCAGCAACCATCAATAAAATACTTCTCATGGATATATATCGTTAGTTAGGTTAATTTATTTTGAATCTATTATACATATTAAAAAAGCAGACCCGAATGAACAAGTCTGCTTTTTGAAGTATAGTTAGAGGGTAAAAATTTCTATTCTTTAAGTATGTAGAAGTATGAACGTCTATTTAATTGGTGTTCTTCTTCACTACATTTAACGCCATTTGCACATTTATTAAGTAACTGTGTCTCTCCATAACCGATAGCGCTTTCAATACGATCTTTGGCTAGACCTCTAGAAAGAATGTATTCCATTGTTGATTTTGCTCTACGGTCTGATAATTTCAAATTATAGGCATCTCGCCCACGACTATCTGTATGGGATTCTATTTTGATTACCATTTCTGGGTGAGCACGAAGTACATCTACCACATTTTCTAATTCATATTGTGCGTCTGTTCTAATATTTGATTTATCAAAATCAAAGAAGATAGGGTTAATTACAATTTGGTTGATTCTAACTAAAGGCTCTAAATAGAGATCAGCCTCGGTAACTTTTTCGTGTTTGTTATCTGTAGTTACTTTCTTTTGATCGTCTTTAAAATCTTCTTTACTGCCAACAACGGTATATGTCTTATTACAATCTACTTTAAACTCATAAGCGCCATCTTCAGCAGTTTCTTTTGTTGAAATTACTTTTCCAACTTCATTGATCAATTTCACGGTTACACCTGGCAGAATTTCATTGTCGTTTGAATTTCTGGTAATCCCCTTAATTGTTTGCTCACAAAAACTAGCGTCAAAAGCATAAATATCGTCACTACCTTGCCCATCTGGTCTATTAGATGAAAAATATCCAGAGTTCTCATTTTTTTCTTCGGAAGCATTTTTAAAATAAGCAAAGTCGTCGTAACCACTATTATATGGTGCACCCAAATTTACAGGCTCTGCAGACTCATCTTTTAAAAGATTAGATTTAAAGATATCTAAAAAACCTAAATTTAAGTGACCATCAGACGAGAAGTAAAACGTACTATCTTTCTCAATAAATGGAAACATCTCGCGACCTTCAGTATTAATTTTTTCTCCAAGGTTTCTAGGTTGAGAGTAGGTGTTGCTACCTTCAATATCTACAACATAAATATCGGTTTCTCCTAAACCACCTTCTCGATCTGAAACAAAGTAAAGCTGTTTGTTATCTGGGCTCAATGCTGGATGACCAGTTGAGAATACCTCATCATTGATTGGTAATTCCATAATATTGGTCCACTGTTCACCTACTAAAGTCGCTTTATATATTTTGAGGTGTGTTGTGCCTTTCTTGTCGTATTGTATTTTGTTCTTTTTCCCAACATTATCTCTTGTGAAATACATCGTATTTCCGTCATTCGTAATTGCTATTGAAGCTTCATGGTACTCGGTATTTAGTTTTTCCGAAGGAATAAAATCAGGAGTTCCATAAGTCACCGAATCTACTTCTTTATCAACTTTAACTTGATAAATGTCTAAAAACGGTTCTTGGTTCCAACTGTATAATTTTTTCTCATCTGTATTTCTTGAGGATGCAAAGTACAATTGTCCATTATGGATGTACGATCCAAAATCTGAATATTTTGAATTAAAAGGTAAGCTTACAACCTTAACCACATTGTTCTTTTCTGTTTCTGCGAGTTCATTGAATTTTGCAATATTCTCTGGATTGTAGTCTTCGGTCCTGGTATCATTATTTTGGATAGCCATAAATTTTTTCATCCAAGAATCTGCTTCTTTATATTCACCTAAACTTCTTAAAGACTGGATGTACTTATAAATGTACTCTGGATTGATATCCTTTTCATCATAAGCTAAGGCTTTACTGTACCAAAATGCTGCTTTTTCAGATTTTGAGTTGTTATAATAGCAATCTCCCAATCGTGTTAAAACATGCAGACTAGTATCGCCTTTTTTGAGAACTTCCTCATAAAGTTCTGTGGCCTTGATGTACCCGTAGTTGCTAAAAAACTTATCAGCAAGCTTTTCTTGGGCAATCGAAACTGTGCTTATTAACGCAAATATTAAGATTAAAAACTTTGATTTCATGTGTTTGTTTTTTAGAAGTATCTAGGTGATTTTATACGCTTGCTCTTAAAGATCTCAAACATTAATAAGATTTCGTGAGTACCACTTGTGTAGGGTCTCAAGTCTGATATTGGATATTCATAAGCATAACCTATTCGTAATTGCTTTGAAACTTGAAAATCTGCAAGTGCACTCAATGCTCCAGCACGCTCATCAATTCTATATCCTGCACCAGCCCAAAATTTTTCAAAGAATAAAAAGTTAGCTGTAAGGTCAAAAGATAGAGGTGCACCATTAGTTGCCTTTAGCAATGCTGCAGGTTTGAATTTTGTATTTTCGCTTAAATCAAAAACGTAGCCACCTGTAAAATAATAACTTATTCTTTCTAAGGCTTGAAACTCTGCATCTCCAGTATAATCTGTATTTAAAATTCTAGGAGCAGATAAGCCTAAATACCATTTTTGACTGTGCCAATAGACACCAGTACCTATGTTTGGTTTCCAACGATCTTCAAAACCAAAAATTACTGGATCATTCGCTTGAGATTGCTGAAAATCGGCATCAAGACTATAACTTGTAAATCCAGCTTTTAGACCGAAAGCCAATTTACTTTCTAAACCAGTTGGGATGGTATAAGAAAAGTCACCATATAAATAAGAGAAATTTTGAAAACCTAGTTTATCATTAATAAACGATACTCCTAAACCAACCCTTTCGTTTCTCATTGGTGCGTGAATAGAAAGTGTCTGTGTTTGTGGACCTCCTTCAAGACCTACCCATTGGCTTCTATGTAAACCAACAACACTAAGTGTTTCTCTACTTCCTGCGTAAGCTGGGTTTATAGAAATCGTATTATACATGTATTGAGTAAACTGCGGAAGCTGCTGCGCAACGCCCATCCAACTACTCAGTAGTATAAATGCTATAATGTTAAACTTTACTAATTTCATATAGGTTAAGATTTATTTTGTTGAGACGTAGATCGGTCCTGTTATTGGTCTCAGTCCACTATTCTTTATATTTAGTACATAATAATAAGTTCCTGTTGGAACAAAATCTGAATTTCCTACGGAAGCTTTAGATGAAGTACCATTCCAATCATTTTGGTAATTGAAGTTCTCATATATTTTAGCTCCCCAACGATTGAATATTTGTAATTCATAAACAAATCCACAATCTTCGGTACCAGTAATTGTAAAGAACTCATTAACACCATCAAAGTTAGCTGTCACTGCTTTTGAGATCACTAAATCATCTTCTCCACAAGGTAATACAACACAATCATCATTTAACGTAATGGTTACCGTTGCTTCACCAGGACAAATCCCTTCATAAGTATAAGTAAACTCATAATCTGTTAATTGATCGTCAGTATAATTCCCATCACTATCTAACAAAGAAGTAGGATTAAAGAAGCTACCGTCTATTATAGCACCTCCAGAGGTTACAGTCCAAACACCATCTGGATCATAATCTCCAGTTAATAAGCTAAACAAGTCGAAGTCAAAATCATCGCCAATACACAATTCACCTTCATTGGTTTCTATAGTATTTTCAACACTTACATTAACCGTTTGGGTAAATAAAGATTCGTTACCACATTCATCAGATACAAACCAATCTCTTATAATTGTATAATCGGTTGCTGTACCATCAGACGATGACGTTTCGTTATATTCTACAGTGATATTCGTAGAACAAGCATCTTCAAATACCAGTTCTGGAACTTCCGGAATTTCACTACAAACAACATCAATAGTTTCTACAAATTCACCAACCAATGTTGGAGCAGTTGAATCAATCACGCTAATTATCTGCGTAGCTGTTGTTGTATTTTCACAATCATCTGTTAATGTCCAAGTTCTTGTAATAGTCAAATTATTAGGGCAATCGCCTTCTGTTACCTCATCTGTGAATGTCGCTTCAAGTTCTTCAGAACAATTATCATCTTCATCTGTCACATCTCCAGTTAAGTTAATATCAGATAGATCTTCATCACATTCTAAAGTAACATCTGAAGGTACAGTAAACGTAGGAGCAGTAGTATCTTGAATGGTAATTGTCTGTACTAATGCAGTAGCATTGTCACAATCATCTGTTACTGTCCAAACTCTTGTAATAACATACTCATTTACACAACTACCATCTGTAATAGTATCAACAAATGTCGCTTCAAGTTCTTCGGAACAATTATCCGCTTCATCCGTCACATCTCCAGTTAAAGACACATCTGTAATATCTGCATCACATTCTAAAGCGATATCAGCTGGTACAGTAAATGTTGGTGCAGTGGTGTCTTCTAAAGTAATAGTCTGGATTGCTGTTGTAGTATTTCCACACTCATCGGTCAATGTCCAAGTTCTTATAATTACTGATTCGTTTGCACAGTTACCTTCTGAGATTTCATCAGTAAATATTGCTTCGATTTCTTCGGAACAGTTATCCGCTTCATCTATTACATCTCCAGTTAAAGACACATCTGTAATATCTGCATCACATTCTAAAGTCATGTCTGCTGGAACAGTAAATGTTGGAGCAGTGGTATCCTGAATTGTGATTGTCTGAACTAAAGTTGTCGTATTATCACAATCATCAGTTAACGTCCAGTTTCTTGTAATTACAGATTCGTTTGCGCAATCGCCATCAGTAATAGTATCCTCGTAACTTGCTTCCAAATCTGTAGAACAGTTATCAGCTTCATCGGTTACATTACCAGTTAAGGATGCATCGGTCAAGTCTGCATCACATTCAAGCGTTACATCTGCAGGCACATTAAATGTTGGAGCAGTGGTATCATGAATAGTAATGGTTTGTATTTGATTTGTTACATTTCCGCAGTCATCAGTTAACGTCCAAGTTCTTGTAATTACAGATTCGTTTGCGCAATCGCCTTGGGCAACCGCATCCACAAATGTAGCTTCAAGATTTTCTGAACAGTTATCAGCTTCATTCGTCACGTCTCCAGTTAAGGATACATCAGTCAAGTCTGCATCACATTCTAAAGTCACGTCTGCTGGCACAGTAAATGTTGGAGCAGTGGTATCTTGAATAGTAATGGTTTGTATTTGAGTTGTTACATTTCCGCAGTCATCAGTTAACGTCCAAGTTCTTGTAATTACAGATTCGTTTGCGCAATCGCCTTGGGCAACCGCATCCACAAATGTAGCTTCAAGATTTTCTGAACAATTATCAGCTTCATCCGTCACATCTCCAGTTAATGATACATCAGTCAAGTCTGCATCACATTCTAAAGTCACGTCTGCTGGCATAGTAAATGTTGGAGCAGTGGTATCTTGAATAGTAATGGTTTGTATTTGAGTTGTTACATTTCCGCAGTCATCAGTTAACGTCCAAGTTCTTGTAATTACAGATTCGTTTGCGCAATCGCCATCAGCAACTGTATCAAGATAACTAGCTTCTAATTCTCCTGAACATAAATCAGTTTCATCAGTGATGTCACCTGTTAAAGTAATATCGGTTGGATCTTGATCACATTCAATTGTAATATCTGCAGGCACCGTAAATGTTGGAGCTGTCGTATCTTCTATAGTCAAAGTCGCTGTTAAGGTTGCTGAGTTCTCACATTCGTCTGTTATGGTGTAAACAACGGTTAACGTTCCACTTTGCCCACAAGTCACTACATAATTATTAAAATCAAAATCTGAAGTCACTGTTACAGATATATCATCTGCACAGGCTTGTAATGCGACAATATTGTTATCGTTCCAATCGCTTGCGAGTGTTGCATTTTCATCACCAACACATTCTATAGTTTCGTCATCAACGTCACAATTAGATAAATCTGGAATTGTTTCATCACCAAAAGTTAAAGTGGCAGTAAGAACTGTTGCATTTCCACAGTCGTCAGTAATGGTATAGTTTACAGTTATTGTTCCACAAGGTCCACAAACCGTATTTAAATTGTTAAAGTCATAATCTGAAGTTACCTGACCAGTAAAATCTGTATCACAAGAATCTACAGCACAAACTTCAAGCGCAGCAATATTCGCAGCATTCCAAGCATCTGCTAATGATTCGTTCTCAGTTTCGTCACATTCTAAAGATGTATTTTCTACTGTACATCCAGTTACATCTGGAGCAGTGGTATCTTCTAAGGTTAAGGTCGCGGTTACTGTTGATGAGTTGCCACAATCGTCAGTTATTGTATACGTAACTTCGATTGTCCCACCCAAACCACATGTTGTTACCAGGTTGGTGTAGGCAAAATCTGAGGTCACTTGATTATTAAAATCAATATCACAATTATCTGCTCCACAATTCTCTAACGCTGAAATATTAGCAGTATTCCAATCGTTTGCCAATTGTTCATTATTATCGCCAGAACACTCTATTGATGTATCTATAACTGAACAATTATCTAAGTTTGGAGGCGTAGTATCTTCTAAAGTTAATGTTGCATTTAATGTTGTAACATTATTACAATTGTCTGTAATTGTATAGACTACTGAAATTGTTCCACCTTGACCACATGTACTAACCAGATTAGCATAAGCAAAATCAGAAGTGATCTGACCACTTAAATCTGTATCACAAGAATCACTAATACAGTTTTCCAATGCTGAAATATTGGCAGTATTCCAATCGATTGCTAATTGTTCGTTATCATCACCAGAACATTCGATAGACTCATCTGTTACAGAACAGTTATCTAAGTTTGGAGGCGTTGTGTCTTCTAAAGTAAGCGTAGCTGTTAAAGTTGTCGTATTTCCGCAGTCATCAGTAATAGTATAGATAACAGCGATAGTTCCTCCTTGGCCACACGTTGTTACCAAGTTAGAATACGCATAATCTGTAGTCACTTGACCGTTCAAATCTGTATCACAAGAATCTGTTCCACAATCCTCTAAAGCAGCAATGTTAGCAGCATTCCAATCGTTTGCCAATTGTTGGTTATCAGTACCAGAACATTCAATAGCTGTATCAGTAACTGAACAGTTGTCCAAGTTTGGAGGCGTGGTATCTTCTAATGTAAGCGTAGCTGTTAATGTTGTTGCATTTCCGCAGTCATCGGTTATCGTGTACACTACAATGATATTTCCACCTAATCCACAAGTAGAAGTTAGATTAGTATAGTCGTAATTTGAAGTCACTGTGATCCCAAGATCATCGGCACAATTTTCTAATGCTGAAATATTAGCAGCATTCCAGTCGTTTGCTAACTGTTCATTATCAGTACCAGAACATTCTATTGTGTCATTTTCAACTGAACAATTTGATAAGTCTGGAATTGTACCATCATCAAAAGTTAGGGTAGCTGTTAATGTTGTAGCATTACCACAATCATCAGTAATGGTGTATGTAACGTTTATTGTACCACATGGACCACAAGTCGTATTTAAGTTTTCAAAATTATAATCTGAAGTCACTTGACCATTAAAGTCTGCATCACAAGCATCTAGAGCACAAGCTTCAAGCGCAGCAATATTCGCAGCATTCCAGGCATCGGCAAGTGATTCGTTTTCAGTTTCATCACATTCTAACGTTGTGTTTTCTACAGTACATCCTGTTAAGTCTGGAGCTACTGTATCTTCTAAAGTAAGCGTAGCTGTTAGTGTTGCTGTATTTCCGCAGTCATCATTGATTGTGTAAATGACTTCGATTGTTCCGCCAAGACCACAAGTTGACACTAAATTAGTATAAGCGTAATCTGATGTGACCTGACCGTTAAAATCTGTATCACAACTATCAGCACCACAATTTTCTAAAGCAGCGATGTTTGCAGCATTCCAATCGTTTGCCAATTGTTCGTTATCGTTACCTGAACATTCGATAGACTCATCAGTAACTGAGCAGTTATCTAAGTTTGGAGGCGTTGTATCTTCTATAGTTAACACTGCATTTAAAGTAGATGCGTTACCACAATCATCAGTGATGGTATAAGTTACTTCAATCGTACCACCTTGACCACAAGTTGACACTAAATTAGTATAAGCGTAATCTGATGTGACCTGACCGTTAAAATCTGTATCACAACTATCAGCACCACAATTTTCTAAAGCAGCAATGTTAGCAGCATTCCAATCGTTTGCCAATTGTTGGTTATCAGTACCAGAACATTCGATAGCTGTATCAGTAACTGAGCAGTTATCCAAGTTTGGAGGTGTTGTGTCTTCTAAAGTTAAAACTGCATTTAAAGTAGATGCGTTACCACAGTCATCAGTAATTGTGTAAATCACTTCGATTGTTCCACCTTGACCACATGTTGATACTAAGTTCGTGTATGCGAAATTTGAAGTCACTTGACCGTTAAAATCTGTATCACAACTATCAACACCACAATCTTCTAAAGCAGCAATGTTAGCAGCATTCCAATCGTTGGCTAATTGCTCATTATCGTCACCAGAACACTCGATAGCAGTATCAGTAACTGAGCAGTTATCTAGGTTTGGAGGTGTTGTATCTTCCAATGTTAAGGTAGCTGTTAAGGTTGTTGCATTTCCGCAGTCATCTGTAATGGTGTATACCACGGTAATTGTGCCACCTAATCCACAAGTAGGGGTGAGATTAGTATAGTCGTAGTTTGAAGTCACCGTGATACCAAGATCATCAGCACAATTTTCTAATGCTGAAATGTTAGCAGCATTCCAATCGTTAGCCAATTGTTCGTTATCATTACCAGAACATTCAATTGAATCATCGGTTACTGAACAATTTGATACATCTGGAATTGTACCATCATCAAAGGTAAGGGTAGCAGTTAAAGTTGTAGTATTGCCACAATCATCAAGAATGGTGTAGGTAACGTTTATTGTTCCACAAGGCCCACAAGTTGTGTTCAAATTGTCAAAGTCATAATCTGAAGTCACTTGACCAGTAAAATCTGTATCACAAGAATCAACAGCACAAGATTCAAGTGCAGCAATGTTTGCAGTATTCCAAGCATCTGCCAATGACTCATTTTCGGTTTCGTCACATTCTAAAGTGGTGTTTTCTACTGAGCATCCTGATAAATCTGGTGCTATAGTATCTTCTAAGGTCAACGTTGCTGTTAAGGTAGTTGCATTTCCGCAGTCATCGGTAATTGTATAAATAACTGGAATTGTACCACCTTGGCCACAGGTTGTTACCAAGTTAGAATAATCAAAATCTGAAGTGACTTGACCATTAAAATCTGTATCACAAGTATCTGTTCCACACGATTCAAGAGCAGCAATGTTAGCAGCATCCCAATCGTTAGCTAGTTGTTCGTTATCGTCACCAGAACATTCAATAGATTGATCTGTAACTGAGCAGTTATCTAGGTTTGGAGGTGTTGTATCTTCTAGAGTTAATATTGCTGTAAGTCTTTCGAAATTACCACAATCATCTGTAATTGTGTACACGACTTCAATCGTTCCACCTTGACCACACGTTGATTCTAAATTAGAATACGCATACGTTGAAGTGACTTGACCTGTGAAATCTGTATCGCAAGAGTCTGTTCCGCAATTTTCTAATGCTAAAATATTAGCAGCATTCCAATCGTTAGCCAGTTGTTCGTTATCATTACCAGAACATTCGATAGATGTATCGGTAACTGAACAGTTATCTAAATTTGGAGGCGTTGTATCTTCTAAAGTAAGCGTAGCTGTTAACGTTGTTGCATTTCCGCAGTTATCTGTAATTGTATATATTACCGTAATTGTACCACCTTGACCACAAGTAGACATTATATTGTCATATTCATAGTTAGACGTTACTACTACACCAAAATCATCAGCACAATTTTCTAATGCTAAAATATTAGCAGCATCCCAGTCGTTGGCTAATTGTTCGTTATCATCACCAGAACATTCTATTGATTCATCGGTTACTGAACAGTTGGACAAATCTGGAATTGTACCGTCATCAAAAGTTAAGGTTGCAGTCACAGTTGATGCATTACCACAATCATCAGTAACTGTATATGTTACGTTTAGTGTTCCACATGGTCCACAAACAACGTTAAGATTATTATAGTCATAATCTGATGATACAGATAAATCACTATCACAAGTATCTGTTGCACAAGCTTGCAATGTAGCGATGTTGGCAGCATTCCAAGCTTCTGATAGAGTTTCGTTGTTATTTTCTGTACACTCTAAAGTTGAATTTTCTACGGAACAATTTGTCACATCTGGCGCAATTGTGTCCACTGTAGAAATTGTTTGCGTATCTGAAACCGTATTTCCGCAATCATCTGTAGCTGTCCAGGTTCTTGTTATTGTCTGGGTATTGCCACAATTTGCAATTGAGCTGTCTGTGTATGTGATCGTTACGTTTCCGCAGGTATCGTTAGCAGTTGCCTCACCTGTATTTGCAGGCTCTGTGCTTTCTGTACATTCTACGGTTACATCTGCTGGAACAGATAATGTTGGTGCTTCGTTATCTTCGATTACTACCATTTGAATCCCGGAAACTGAGTTCCCACATTCGTCTGTAGCTGTCCATGTCCTCGTTATGGTCTGGGTATTGCCACAATTGTCAACAGTGGCATCTGTATAGTCAATGGTTACGTTTCCGCAGGTATCGCTAGCAGTTGCTGTTCCTGTATTTTGTGGATCTGTATCAGCTCCACATTCCATTGTCTTGTCTCCAGGAATTGTAATTGTTGGAGGTGTTGTGTCAAGGACATTTATGGTTTGCGTATCTGAAACCGTATTTCCGCAATCATCTGTAGCTGTCCAGGTTCTTGTTATGGTCTGGGTATTGCCACAATTTGCAATTGAGCTGTCTGTGTATGTGATCGTTACGTTTCCGCAGGTATCGTTAGCAGTTGCCTCACCTGTATTTGCAGGCTCTGTGCTTTCTGTACATTCTACGGTTACATCTGCTGGAACAGATAATGTTGGTGCTTCGTTATCTTCGATTACTACCATTTGAATCCCGGAAACTGAGTTCCCACATTCGTCTGTAGCTGTCCATGTCCTCGTTATGGTCTGGGTATTGCCACAGTTGTCAACAGTGGCATCTGTATAGTCAATGGTTACGTTTCCGCAGGTATCGCTAGCAGTTGCTGTTCCTGTATTTTGTGGATCTGTATCAGCTCCACATTCCATTGTCTTGTCTCCAGGAATTGTAATTGTTGGAGGTGTTGTGTCAAGGACATTTATGGTTTGCGTATCTGAAACCGTATTTCCGCAATCATCTGTAGCTGTCCAGGTTCTTGTTATTGTCTGGGTATTGCCACAATTTGCAATTGAGCTATCTGTGTATGTGATCGTTACGTTTCCGCAGGTATCGTTAGCAGTTGCCTCACCTGTATTTGCAGGCTCTGTGCTTTCTGTACATTCTACGGTTACATCTGCTGGAACAGATAATGTTGGTGCTTCGTTATCTTCGATTACTACCATTTGAATCCCGGAAACTGAGTTCCCACATTCGTCTGTAGCTGTCCATGTCCTCGTTATGGTCTGGGTATTGCCACAGTTGTCAACAGTGGCATCTGTATAGTCAATGGTTACGTTTCCGCAGGTATCGCTAGCAGTTGCTGTTCCTGTATTTTGTGGATCTGTATCAGCTCCACATTCCATTGTCTTGTCTCCAGGAATTGTAATTGTTGGAGGTGTTGTGTCAAGGACATTTATGGTTTGCGTATCTGAAACCGTATTTCCGCAATCATCTGTAGCTGTCCAGGTTCTTGTTATGGTCTGGGTATTGCCACAATTTGCAATTGAGCTGTCTGTGTATGTGATCGTTACGTTTCCGCAGGTATCGTTAGCAGTTGCCTCACCTGTATTTGCAGGCTCTGTGCTTTCTGTACATTCTACGGTTACATCTGCTGGAATTGTTAAGTCTGGGGCAGACGTATCTGTTATTGTAATATTTTGATTCTCTGTTGCTGTATTGCCACAATCATCTGTAACTGTAAAGGTTCTTCTTACCACTATAGTACAAGATGTAGAGGATAGAACAACATCTATATATTTTACGTCTTGAATACCAAGATCATCACTAATGTTATAATTAGGATTAGAATCGAATGTAGATTTTACATTACCAGAAAGTGTTGTACTGAAAGGAAATAAAGCAGATGCACTGTTAATATCGTTTGTGCCACAACCAAATAAATCTAATTCCGAAGGTACAGAGATTGTTGGGTTTTCTGTATCTATTGATTCAACTTCAAAAATTAATTCAGCTTCACATCCAGCAGAATCTGTAACAGTTACGGTATATGTTCCTTGTGATATACTTAATAAATCTTCTGACGTTGAACCATTACTCCATGTATAATTATAAGGTAGCTGGCCTCCAGAAACTGTGATATCAATAGCTCCAGTATTATCATTCGGACAATTTGCGTTTGTAACACTACCATTTAGAGTTAAGTCTTCTAATGAAATTGTTGTACCATTTGGAAACGTATTACAACCTGTGTATAAGTTATACACATAAACAGTATAAGTTCCTGCTGATAGTCCAGTAAAATCTGGAGAGGATTGGTAATTAATGTTGTCTATAGAATATTGATATTCTTCACCCAATGGGGCAGTTACAGTGATTGTTTTATCATTGTTATTTGCATCACATTCAATTGTTAAAGATGGTGAATCTGGTTTATCAACAACATTAAGAGTTACTGTAGCACTATCACAGACCTCCTGATTAGGAGCAGGCAAACATACTTGATAATCGAAAGTAACTGGACCAACATAACCATTTGATGGCGTATATTGATAAGTCCCATCAGAATTCAATGTAAATGACTGCCCAGCTGGAGATGGTCCTGACGCCAATGAATACGTTGAGCCAATAGGAGAAGAATTAGCAGCATCTATTTTTCCGTTATAAGTGTTATCTATACAGCTAGTCTCATTGTTATCTATTGCATACTTTTGTAAAATGAAAAATTTTCCATCAGCTGGATCGTTTGTAGCAGCTGTGAAAATGATCTTGGTTATTTTTGAACCTGTTGGAGCAATGTCATCAAGATAAAACAAAGCGATACCTATTGTACCATTGTTTTGATTCACTCTTCCAGATTTCCAATAATCAACTTGACCACTTGGAGGTGGTGGGGCAAATACAGGTCCCGATTGAGCAGGCCCATATGGTTGAACAAATGTTTGACCTAAAAGTGACTCAGGCCCACCACCAACAGGAATGCCATAAAGAGCGACGTGAATACAATTATTAGCATTTCTTTCGGTAACAGCAAAAATACCACCTTCATTTGAGGGGATAGCTGGACTATAAAAAATGGTTTGTTTCTGAGAATCTGTAGTTGCAATTTTATTATATTGTTTACAAATATTTCTACCATTTTTATTTGCTGTAAAATAATTGTTTAAGTTTTTTGATTGAAATGCTGCTGTAGCTTGACTATTCCAGTTTGGTAGGGCACTACTAGATGAAACTAATACTCCATTATTTAAAATACCATTATCGGAATGTCCAAAATGACCAAGTTGTGTCATTTCATAAGAAGATGGAACGACAAATTTGTCAAAAACAGTTCCATCTATAGTAATGGATTGGATTGTAGCAGATTGTATAGGTAGGGTTTGGGTGTCTTCCCATTGAAATGTAACGCCAGATTGAATTGACTCTGCCTGAGCATTAAGTTTTGAAACAGAAAACAATGCCAAAAGTATAGATACATAAAGTACAGTAATGCTTATATTTTTAAAATTAGTTTTGACACCAACTTTAGTATATACGTTTTTATGTAATTGGGAGAATTGAGTATTTTTTTTCATACACCCTAAAAGTTTATTTTTTAAAATTGTTTTCAAAATGAACAGGCAGTATATGCGTGACTATTTTGTTATTATTAACTTCATCAAAAATTTATCTACGTAAATTTTAAGGTTTAGGTTTAAAATTTGTTATGATAAAATTTTCTTTTCGCTTTGCGATTTTTTGTTTTGTTGGTTTAATATTTTAATTCAATCAAGCTAAATTGCTTAATGTGATAAAAAAATATTCTGAGGGAAGTGTATTGGTATTGAATACCAACGTATTGGATTTATTAATATATTTTTGATTTGGGGTCATAAATATTATATTTAATGTGAACAAAAAAACTCATTACTAATGCATTTATCAAATATAAATGATAAAGGGCGCAAAATACTCGTTAAAACGGAATTATGCAACATTTTATCGATAAAAAATGCATTTAATCGGATATGATATGAAGACACTTATATTAGTTAGGCATGCAAAATCATCATGGGAATATGATGTGAGCGATAAAAAAAGACCATTAAAAAAAAGGGGGAAAAGCGATGCCAAGTTGGTGTCTAAGAGATTTCAGCAAAAATCAATAACACCAGATTTTGTATTCTCAAGTCCTGCAAATAGAGCATTAACCACGTGTAGGATTTTTAGTAAAGTTCTAAATTTAAATGAAAACACCTTAAAAATTGAAGAGGAGTTGTATGATTTTGGAGGAGAGTCTGTAATTAATTTTATTAAAACTATAGATAAAAAAATCAAGTTATTATGATTTTTGGACATAATCATGCTTTCACATCTATTTGCAATATATTTGGCAATAATTTTATTGATAATCTGCCAACAAGTGGATTGGTTGTGATAGACTTTGATATAGATTCATGGGAAAATATCAAAAAAGGAGTGACAAGATTTTCAATATTTCCAAGAGATTTAAAATAATGACAAAAGATAAAAATAGCTACATAAATAGAGAGTTAAGCTGGTTACAATTCAATGAACGTGTTTTACAAGAAGCAGCAGATGAAAGCGTCCCTTTAATTGAACGTTTTAGGTTTTTAGGGATATTCTCTAATAATCTTGACGAGTTTTTTAAAGTACGCTATGCTACTATCAAACGAATTGATGATGCTGGCAAAGGAGGAAAAAGTGAGTTGGGCATAAAGGCTTCAGAACTTTTAGACATCATCACCCAAGTTGTGATTAAGCATCAAAGTCAAAGTTTGGATATATTAAGCAACATCCAAAAAAAGTTGGAAAAAGAAGACATTTATATTATTGATGAATCTTGTGTTGAGGAAGTGCATCACGTATTTATAAAAAATTACTTTATCCAGCAGGTAAGTCCAGCTTTAGTGACCATAATTTTAAATGATTCTTTAGAGCTCCCTGTTTTGAAGGATATATCTGCCTATTTAGCAGTTAAAATGGAGCTTACCAGCGGAAATAAACAATATGCACTTCTGGAAATTCCTAAATCTATGGATCGCTTTATTGAGCTTCCATCGGTCGGTGGAAAGAGTTATATTATGATTCTTGATGATTTATTGAGGTACTGCTTAGATGATATCTTTAATATTTTTAGTTATAAAAACATAACGTCTAATATGATCAAAATCACAAGAGATGGTGAGTTGGATTTTGATAGTGATTTAAGTAAAAGTTTTATTGAAAAAATATCTGACAGTGTAAAAGACCGTCAAATTGGCGATCCAGTGAGATTTGTTTACGATCAAACCATTGATAAAGAAACGTTATCTTATCTTATGTCTAAAATGGGAATAGAATCTACAGATAGTGTTATACCTGGAGGTCGTTACCATAATAGACGTGATTATATGGATTTTCCAAGTCTTGGTAGAACAGATTTGCTTTATAAAAAAATCAAGCCTTTACAGGTTAAAGATCTTAGTATCCAGAACAGTATTTTTACGTCTATAGCAAAAAAGGACTATCTCCTTCATACGCCTTATCAGACATTTTCTTATGTTGTAAAATTTTTAAGGGAAGCAGCACTTGATCCTCAAGTAAGATCTATAAAAATTACAATCTATAGACTCGCTCAAATATCACACATCGCCAGTTCACTTATAAACGCAGCTAAAAACGGTAAAAAAGTTACGGTTGTTATAGAATTGAGAGCACGTTTTGACGAGCAGGCAAATATTGATTATGCAGAGCAAATGCAAGATGAAGGTGTGAATCTTTTATTTGGCGTTGCAGGATTAAAAGTTCATAGTAAAATTTGTGTTATCGAACGAGAAGAAACTAATGTTCTCAAAAAATATGGTTTTATAAGTACTGGTAATTTTAATGAATCTACAGCAAAGGTTTATACAGATTTCACATTATTTACTTCAGATCAAAAAATATTAAAAGACGTCAACAAAGTATTTAGCTTCTTTGATATCAATTATAAAATATATCGTTACAAACATATTATAACCTCTCCACATTATACAAAATCAAAATTGTTTGCTCTTGTAGATACTGAAATTGAAAATGTAAAAAAAGGAAAACCAGCTTTCATCAAACTGAAGCTCAACAGTATTTCAAGTTATAAGATGATCGATAAACTTTATGAAGCTAGTAGAGCAGGAGTAAAAATCCAGATGATTGTTAGAGGTATTTGTTGTTTGATTCCTGGGGTTAAGGGAATGAGCGAAAACATAGAGGTCATAAGTATTGTAGACAAATTTTTAGAGCACACGCGATTATATGTATTTTGCAATAATAATGATCCTAAGGTTTACATTTCTTCAGCAGATTGGATGTCCAGGAATATTGAAAATAGAGTGGAAGTGAGTTGCCCAATTTATCAAGAAGACATAAAAACAGATTTACTTGAAGTTTTTGATATCTGTTGGAAAGATAATGTCAAAGCTAGAATTATTGATAGTGAACAAAGTAATGACTATAGAAAAAACAATAAACCTAAAGTAAGAGCTCAATTTGCGCTTTATGATTATTTTAAAGAAAAACTGAATTCATAATATGTTAACCATCAAAAAATATGCTGCAATAGATATTGGTTCTAACGCAGTAAGGCTTTTAATTTCTAGTATTATTGAACAAAAGGACCGACCCGTAAAGTTTAAAAAAACATCTTTGGTTCGTGTGCCTATCAGGTTAGGGTCTGATGTGTTTTTAAACGGAGAAATTTCCGAAGAAAATAAAAAACGCATGCTCGACACCATGATTGCGTTTAAATTATTGATGAAATCCCATAAGGTTGTGGCCTATAAAGCTTGCGCAACATCTGCAATGCGTGAAGCAAATAACGGGAGCGAGGTGGCAAAACTTATTAAAAAAACAGCCAAAATTAATATTGATATCATTGGAGGTGAAGAAGAAGCAGCTATAATCGCTGCTACAGATTTACACTCGTACATAAAAGAGGACAAAACGTATTTATACGTTGATGTAGGAGGTGGTAGTACTGAATTTTCTGTAATACATTTGGGAAATACCGTTGCATCAAAATCCTTTAAGATAGGAACTGTAAGATTGCTTAACGATATTGTAAAGAAAGAAGATTGGATAGAGCTGGAAAATTGGATCAAAGCAAATACAAAAGGTTACGACGTAGTCGATTTAATAGGCTCGGGTGGCAACATTAATAAGATTTTCAAGATTTCTGGTAAAATGTTAGGTAAGCCATTAACTTACTTCTACCTAACATCCTATTATAATAAACTTCAAACATATTCTTACGAGGAGCGTATAACAGAACTGGAGCTCAACCAGGATAGGGCAGATGTGATTATACCTGCAACGAGAATTTATTTATCTGCGATGAAATGGAGTGGGGCAAAAGATATTTACGTCCCAAAAATCGGTCTTGCAGATGGTATTATCAAGAGCGTTTATTTTAAAACTGTATCTAGTGTAGCGCTTTGATTTTTTTTGTTTCTTCTGAATAATTTAGTGACTCAAAACCAATTATAGTTTTTTAGTTTTAAATTTCATCATATATTTACACTCTCAAATCTTTGCTAAAAGCTAGCACAACTTTGAGGTTAATCACTTTAAAATGATAAACCTAATTTAAAATACCATGAAAATAAAATCATTTTTACTTACAGTTTTATTTATCTCAGTAACGACTTTATCCTTTTCACAGGAAGTAAGTTACGGTGTTAGATGCGGATTGAATATCTCTAATCTAGACTTTGAGCCAGATGCGACTTTTGATAACCAACACAGAAACGGATTTGCCTTTGGAGGCTTCGTTGACTACGGAATTTCAGATAATTTTTCCATTCAACTGGAAATACAATATTCTGCTGAAGGCGGAAAGTCAGACGAGTTAAGAGCAGATTATATTCAAATGCCAATCATGGCGCGTATTGGATTAGGTGATAAATTTACGATAGGCGTTGGCCCAATGGCGAGTTTAAAGACTTGGGAGGATCGTGATGGTTTTGCAACATTTACATTCTCTGGAGTTGGAGGTATCGAATATATGATTACAGATGAGCTGTTCGTTGACGCAAGAGTGCACTACGGTTTAAGCAATATTCTTGATGAGGATTTAACCGATTTGGAAGCACAAAACACGACATTCCAATTTGGATTTGGAATTAGAATCTAAATAAAGAAACATTTATAAAATTAAAAAAGCTTCAGTAATGTACTGAAGCTTTTTTTTGTCTATTTTTTTCTTCGGAAAGATTATTCCTTTATAAATTTTACTGTTTCATAAACATTGTTTTCCGAAGATACTTTTAAAAAGTATAATCCAGACTGTAATTGATTCACATTTATTGAATTGGAGTTTAATAAACCATTAGAAACGCGTTGTCCAGTCATTGAGAAAATCTCGTAATTGGAACCTAGTACATTTTGATTGACTAAAAGCTCTAAATGGTTTGTAACAGGGTTTTTGATCAATTGTAATTTTGATGAATTAAAATCATTTTCATCTGTTGATAATGCTTGTCTGCCATAAAAAGCCTGATTTCCGTTGGAGACATTAGTGACTATTAAGGTAGCATCATCGCCAGTTCCAATGATTTCATAGTCTAATTCTGTAGAATTATCGTCAGGATTATCTAAAACAGAATAAAAATACAAATCTTCAAATGTGTTTTCTTCGTTTGTATCACAAGGGTCCCCTAAAGTCGTGTTGAAATAAACAGCATCAAAAGTTTGTTGAGGGTTAAAATTATAGCTTCCGCCATAACCTGTACATGCAACAATACCTCCAAAATAAAAACCTTCGCCATCAGGAACAGTAGTAAATTCAATTATTGGCAAAGTCCCCTCTGGTCTATTTGTTTGATTACCATCAACTATGACATAATATAAAAACCAATTATTAATAATACCTGGTGGTGGAGCTTGTTCTCCAAATGTTAGTACTTCTCCAATTTGATTAGTTAAAATAAGGGTATTACCATCATCTTGAAGTTCGTAACTAAAAGTGTTATTTGTTTCATTACTGAGAACAGAAAAATAGGTGGGTTCATAAAAATTATCATCACAGTTTAACAGGGTTTGATCAAATATAGAAATATCAAATTCATTCTCGTTAGACGAATAAATATTGTGATATGCATTAAAGTCATTACAGCCACCAGAACCATTGGCAACTAAACCAGAAACCACATCATAGTTTGTTGGCGATATCTCAAATGTTGTAGGCTCTAAAGGAGATGGGTAAAAAATGCCATCGGCTTTTTCTGTACTGAAAGAATACCAAGTTTGAAAAATGGTTTCTGTTGGAATTTGTTTGCCATAAACAATAAAATCTCCATTGTTGCTAAATAGCGTCAAAATTTGATCCAAGCCTTCACCAGTTATAGTATAAGTTAAATCCTGATAGGTAAGATCTGTAGAGAAAATGTCTCTATATTTATCCCAATACTTACCGTGAGCGGTACTAAAATCGCAAGTAGCCAATTCATTTAAGTCATAGATAGTTAGCGCACTACCTGATGCAGAATAGCTCCCTAAATATGGGCTACATAAACCACCTTCAAAAGTGAAAATAGACTCATTTTCAGGAAGTGGATTAGTCTCTGTGAAATTTAATGGAACTTCGCCAAAGTAATTATCATGTTGTACGCCATTGGTAGTTATAGATTGTAAAAACCATTCTCCTAACAACATTTCATCTTGCGCAGAGACTAAATTAAAAGAAACCAAAAATGTAAGTAGTATGTAAAAATTTTTCATAAGCAGATTGTATTTTCACCTAATATATAAAAAATCACCCATGTATTGTCTCACTCTTACTCAAACTTTTCATGATATCTGCCTCATAGTCTAAGAGTTGTTGCCATTTTTCATCCACTTCCTTGCGATCGCCATATTGTCTGGCAAAACCTAAAAACATAGTGTAGTGATTAGCTTCACTAACCATTAATTTTCTGTAAAACTCAGCGAGTTCCTTATCTTTTAATTCTTCGGAAAGTAATCTAAAGCGCTCACAGCTTCTCGCCTCAATTAAAGCTGCATAAAGCAACCGATGTACTAATTGCGTCGTTCTACTACCACCTTTTGGGAAGAACTTGAGCAATTGAATCACATAATCATCCTTACGATCTCTACCCAAAACCCAACCATTGGCAATGATCTTATCATGTACCATTTTAAAATGGCTAATTTCCTCTTTAACGAGCGCAGTCATTTCGGTGACTAACTCGGTATATTCCGGAAAGCTAACAATTAAGGAAATGGCAGTACTCGTCGCCTTTTGTTCACAATACGCGTGATCTGTTAGAATATCCTCTATATTTTTTTCTACGATATTGACCCAGCGTGGATCTGTTGGTAATTTTAATCCTAACATGCTAACTATGATCTTCAATTAATAATAAACGTTCGTTACCCAATCTATCAATAAGAAGTTCGTATAATCTGAATGCCTTATTTGTCGGATTTATTACCGAAACACCTAAGGATAAATACTCACTATTTGATTGTTCCTGGTTGACCCATACATGCTCTAAAGTCGCATTATTCCAAAATTCGGAAGATTTTAAATCCCTAATTTTTTCTACGGAAATCTGCCTGTCATAAATAATTTTCTCTTCTACAGAAACAACAATATTAGATACAAATACACGGTGAACTTTTGAGGTTCTATTTAAATTTTTAATAGATTGATTTAATACAATGCCTTGATCTTTTAAAGTGAAATTTTTAACGCTAACCTTAAAAGTGTTAGAAATTATGGAGTCTGTTTTTATTTCAGTATAATCTTTTGGATAGTAATCAATTAAGTCTATTGACTTCTGGTTATTGTTAAACTCTGAAACCGAGTTTTTTAATCGGTCAATCTTACTTTTCCTGCTATCGCAAGAAGACACTATTAACAACAAAATCACAGGAATAAAAAGAGCTAGTTTTTTCATAATTATAATTTAAATATCCAATCCAAATGTGCGTCTCAATAAGTCAATGTTTGGGTTTTTCTCTTTAAGTTTTTCGTACTTGTCTTGAGCAGTAAAGGCAAACTTTTTAGTGATTTCTTCATTAACGGTAATCACTAATTTCAAGTCAAAATTTTGAAGGGATTTCTTTAAAAATTCCATTAATGGATATTGCGCTCTTTCCAATTCAATTTTTAAAGTTTCGTTGGGATAGGAAAGTAATATATCTGTTCCTTTTAATTTAGGCTTATCCATTTCTAGAATTGATGCCATTATTTTTTCCCCTTTTTTATGGAGCTTATTTATATAATCATTCCATAATTCGTAAAATTGTTCTTCTGTGAATTCTTCGGTAGGTAAATCATCAACATCAATAACCACTTCCATTTGTCTTATTTGATGTTCTTTTTTTGCCCTAATACTCTTTAAAGATAATCCAGAGGTACGTTGGTCTTTCTTAAGATCAATAACGGGTTGAGGCTCTTTAGCAAAAGAAGGTTTTTGTTTTGTTTTTTCTTCCGAAGAAGAAGTACTTAGCTCAACATTTTTCTCCTTAGAAGTAGTATTTATTTCTTCGGTTTTTTGCTTTGTATCTATTGAAACAGGAATAGGGGTAATTCCCTTAGCTTTAAAGTACGATGGCGGAATTATGTAATATTTGCTATTTTTTTTTTCTCCATCAAAAGTGATAGAGGCAAGCTGCATAAGACAAAGTTCAACCAGAAGTCGCTGGTTTTTACTGCCTTTGTACTTTAAATCGCAATCATTTGCAAACTCGATGCCTTTTATAAGAAATGTGTGAGATGCTTTCTTGGATTGTTCTAAGTATTTGACTTTGGTGTCATCACCAACTTCTAGTAACTCTATGGTTTTTTCATTTTGACAGACGAGTAAGTCCCTAAAATGGGAGGCAAGACCTGCGATGTAGTGGTGACCATCAAATCCTTTTGATAAGGTTGTATTGAACTGTACTAATAATTCTGGAATTTTATTTTCCAAAATTAAGTCTGTACTTGTAAAATAAGTCTCGTAATCCAGTACATTTAAATTCTCTGTAACCGCTTGTCTAGTCAGCTCTTTTCCAGAGAAACTAACCACCCGATCAAATATAGAAAGCGCGTCACGCATGGCTCCATCTGCCTTTTGAGCGATGATATGTAAGGCATCATCCTCTGCATTGATACCTTGTTCTTTGGCAATGTATTTTAAATACTCTTTGGCATCCTTGACGGTAATTCGCTTAAAATCAAAAATCTGGCAACGTGATAAAATGGTTGGTATGATTTTGTGCTTTTCGGTAGTTGCTAGAATAAAAATACAATGTTTTGGTGGTTCCTCTAACGTTTTTAAAAACGCATTAAACGCTGCTTGAGAGAGCATGTGTACCTCATCAATAATATAAACCTTGTATTTGCCAACTTGCGGTGGAATACGAACTTGATCGGTCAAATTTCTTATATCGTCAACCGAGTTGTTTGATGCTGCATCCAACTCAAAAATATTGAAGGCAAAATCTTCATCTTCGGTTTCATTGCCATCGCTATTGATCATTTTTGCCAAAATACGTGCGCATGTGGTTTTACCAACTCCTCTTGGACCGGTAAATAAAAGCGCCTGGGCTAAATGGTTGTTTTCTATTGCATTGAGTAACGTATTGGTAATAGCTTGTTGCCCAACAACATCCTTAAATGTCTCGGGTCTGTATTTACGAGCTGATACAACAAAATGTTCCAATTTTACTTTACGTTTTTAAGCATCTTTTAGGATACTTTCTGAAGGAATAACAAAGTTAAAAATTCAGTATAAAAATAGGAATTATGAAGCTAACATTTAAAAGGAGTTATTAACAATTAATTGTACTTTTGCCACCAGCAAATCGCCTTATCGCTGTTTCGATTTATCGAGATGGAGGAAAGTCCGAACACCATAGTGCAATCATAGTGGCTAACAGCCATCCATCGTAAGGTGAGGAAAAGTGCAACAGAAAGTATGTACAGGTCATGCTGTAGTGAAACCAGGTAAACTCTATGTGGTGCAATGTCATGTAAACTAGTGCTTGAGCGTGCACGCGCGATGCTAGAGGGTAGGCAGCTAAAGTTTGCTGGTAACAGTAAACGCAGATAAATGATAAGGGTTTTGATTTGATTTATCAACTCAAAATACAGGATTCGGCTTATAGATTTGCTTAATTAAAAACCCTTTACAAATTTGTAAAGGGTTTTTTATTTAGTAAAAATGAATTTACTGTTTTGGTGGTGCTAATGTAAAACCTTGTGAGGTAGCAATATTTAGCATATCATAGTAATAACGCATAAATACAATTTTCCCATTTTCAATTAAAGATGCGCTGTGATAAGGTATTATCATTTCTTTTTTGGTCTTTTTATCGGTAACAGTATTTGTTCCCCAAGATAGGAGCCATTCGCCTTCGTTCCAGTTATTTTCAACCTTTACTGGTAAATATAAATCGGAAGTAATGGAGTGTGTGTATTGATCTGTACTTTGTTTGAAGTAATCTTTGTGTTGTGTAATATTTAAAGAGTCTAATGCTCCACCAAGACCGTATATCATAGCCTTTTCGTGCAATTGGGCATTCATTTTATCTACATCTCCATTTTGTAATGCTTTTGTATAATCCCGTAAGACCTGATGGGCGGTTTTAGCATTTTCAAAATCTAAAGTGATTTTGGGCTCATTATCTTGAGCATTGATTTGCATTGGTAATACTAGCAGCAAAATGATTGCTGCAAATAGCGTGCTTTTTAAAGTTTTCATAATAATTGATTTAAGTTAATATATTGTTTGCATGTATTGCCAAATATTAACCATAGCATAGATTAGATAATTGCTGTAAATCGAGGGACTACTTTAATTTTGAAAATGTTTTACCCTAAATGGCAGACCTTTAAGTTATTTAAAAATCTAATTGGGATTTATACTACAAATTAAGTGGTTAACCAGAACCTAAAATAGAGGAGTTTTACTGAGATTTAAAATCAGGTAGATTTACTTGAAAAAGCTAAACATATTGCCTCCATAATTTCTCGAGTTGGAGTAGTGTTCAAGATGAGATAAATCGGTGTGTTTTGAATGTTCTACGATTAAGACTCCATCGGTTTCCAATAATTTATTCTGAAATACTAACTGCGGAATTTTAGCAAATTCTTCCGTAGGAAATTCATAAGGAGGATCTGCAAAGATAATCGTATGTTGCTGCTGTGAACGCTCGAGGTATTTAAAAACATCGCTTTTTATTGCTGAAATTTGCATTTCGAAACTTTCGGCAGTTTCGTTGATAAATTTAATGCATCCAAAATTTTCATCAACTGCTGTTATTTGTTCTGTTCCGCGAGAAGCGAACTCATAGCTTATATTTCCTGTTCCAGAAAAAAGGTCCAATACCGAAATATCATCAAAGTAATATTGATTATTCAAAATATTGAAAAGAGACTCCTTTGCCATATCGGTTGTAGGTCTCACAGGTAATTTTTTTGGAGCAGTAATTCGTCTTCCTTTATATAATCCAGATATAATTCGCATTAGCTAAAACTGTTTATGAGTACAAAATTATTATGATCTTGATTGTTTGTAGTTGCATATCTGTGATCTGATTTCAAAAATTCTACAAACCTTATATATCTATAGAGAATTTTAAAAAATTGGTCGTCTTCATTAATTTGACCCATAAGATAAGTTTTTACAATTTCAGGATTTAATTTTAATTGCTCGATAGTAAATAATATATAGTAGATAAAATCTTCTTTCGTTGTATAATCAAATGTATTGTAAAATTCTAATTCTTTATTTTTAATAACCACTATCTCAAAAGTGGTAGTATTTACGTTGATAAACACTTTACTTGTTGCATCTTCGTAAGTTCTTTGTAATAAGCTTTCTATTAAAATTGTTGATGCGTGTTTATAATCAAAACTTCCAAAGGTTTCAAAAATATAATTATTGATGTTGATTAAGGGCACATAAATATTTACGCTGTCATTAACTGGCAAATTATCATAATTTATGAAATCTGTCTTCAAAATCTTAGCGTTGAACTTTAAATAATCTGCCATATTATTTTCATCAAATAATTCCTTCGGAACAAGGCAAGACAGCTCATTTTGATAGATACAAAGCACAGAATCAAATTCTTGATTAAATTCAGATTTAGATTCTATTAACAGCTTTAATTCATTGAGTAATTCGTAGGGAGTTGCTTTTTTGTCCAAATCGATATGTTCAATAATTTCGATAGAGTTATTGGTGCGGTTTAGAATACAAAAAGAAAGTCCACTCAAACGAATTTGAATGGACAATGCTTTAATACTATTTTGTTTCAATTTTTTTATTCTTTACTTAAGTTTTTAGGCCAGTTACCTTTTGTATCTGCTTCTTCCATAGAACCTACTTGTAATTTAGGACCTCTAACGCCATCTACAGACATTACTTCTTTTTCTTTACCTACTAAATTAGCATTTTGATCATATAAGATAACATCTTTATCTACCCATGCAGCAAAAATTGGAATATTAGACTCTGGTAAAACTCCAGCATCTAAATTAATTTTGTCACCTGGTTTCCCAATACCTTCTGGAAGTTCCATCATCGTTTTGTAACGTGTATCTGCACCAAATAAGGAATCTTTTACAGAGACATAACCTAAAGTATCAATTAATACCATTGATTTTGTCATTTCTACTCCACCAAATCGTTTTGTCAACTCCTCATCAATTACCGTAGTATCTCTACGTTGTGTAATTGTGAATTTAGCAGTTTCAATAAAGTTGACCAATTTATTATAATCACTAGTAAATTGACCCTTAACAGATTTATGGGCCAACTCTGCATCTCTAATATCTTTAAGCTTAACAATTACTTTTCTGTAACGCTCATCTTTAAGTTTATTAAATTTGATTTCACCATAAACAGACATGAATGTGAAATAACCTAGAACTAATATGATACCCCAAAGCAGTATATTAAGAACCGGTTTGAAACTTTTAGGCACAAATTTATCGATTAGCCAAACGATACCAATTGTTAGGAATATAAGGCCAACAACTATAAGAATTACTGTTAACATAGTTAGTGTTTTTTTATTTTGTTAAGGATTTACACAAATCTACAATTTTTTTTCAATGGTTAAAACATTGTATAAAAAAATCAATCAAAGGTGAAAGATATAAAATTACTTTGATATTAAATAAGAAAATTTGTTTTGTTAATCCATAAAAACAATTCCTTATTAAACCTTATCTTGCGTATTAATTGCATATCAATTCTTTAGATGATTCCATCAAATTTTTATAAACTACTAATTACCAAGTTTCCTTTCACACCAACACTCAAACAAAAAATTGCTTTAGAGCAATTGTCAAATTTTGTTTTTGATGAGGCGCCTAACACATTATACTTATTAAAGGGTTTTGCAGGTACAGGTAAAACCAGTATTATTGGTACATTGGTTTCTAATCTCTGGGAAACTAAAAAGAGTGCAGTTTTATTAGCTCCAACGGGTAGAGCAGCAAAGGTAATTTCTAATTATTCTAAAAAGGAAGCTTTTACGATTCACAAGAAAATCTATTTTCCGAAGAAAGATAAAGGAGGAGGCGTAAAATTTGTGTTACAGCCCAATAAGCATCGTAATACCATATTTATTGTCGATGAAGCTTCAATGATCCCAGATACATCTTCAGATTCTAAAAGTTTTGACAGCTCGTCCTTATTAGATGATCTAATGAGCTATGTGTACTCTGGTCATAAATGTAAATTGTTGCTCATTGGAGATAAAGCGCAGCTGCCTCCCGTAAAATCAGATTTGTCACCAGCTTTAAACTCGGGGAATTTAGAGTTGAGTTTCAATAAAAATGTAATTAGCATCGAGTTGGATGAAGTGGTAAGACAAGATCAAGAATCTGGTATTTTAAGTAATGCAACCCGAATGAGGGAAGTAATCGAAAACGAGTTTTTTGAGTCTTTTAAATTCAATCTTCATGGTTTTGATGATATCGTTAGGCTTATAGATGGTCATGAGGTGATGGACGCCATAAACGATTCTTACAGTGAAAACGGTCACGAAGATACTGCCATAATAGTAAGAAGTAACAAACGTGCTAATTTGTATAACCAGCAAATTAGAAACCGTATTCTTTTTAATGAAAACGAACTTACAGTTGGTGATTTTTTAATGGTGGTCAAGAATAACTATTTTTGGATCAAGCCCACAACCGAAGCTGGTTTTATCGCAAATGGTGATATCATTCAGGTTTTGGAAATTTTCTCGATCATTACACTTTACGGTTTCAGGTTTGCAGAGGTGAAAATCCAAATGGTAGATTATCCAAAAATGCAACCTTTTGAAACCGTATTGCTTTTGGACACTATTGAGGCCGAAACACCTTCACTCACCTATGAGGATAGTAATCGCCTATATCAAGAAGTCCAAAAGGATTATGAAGACGAAACGTCCAATTATAAAAAATTCTTAAAGATTAAGGGCAACAAACATTTTAATGCCTTGCAGGTCAAGTTTTCTTATGCGATCACATGTCACAAATCTCAGGGTGGACAGTGGAATACCATTTTTGTGGAGCAACCCTATTTGCCAAATGGAGTCGATAAGGATTACATGAGATGGCTCTACACTGCTGCAACGAGAGCAAAAGAAAAATTGTATCTTATTGGCTTTAAGGATGAGTTTTTTGAGGAATAAATTTTTTACTTCGGAAATTGGAAAACATCAAAATCTCACAGTAAATTGCAATGATTAGAATTTTAATCCCGATAGCTATCGGGACCGAAGAAAGATTAATATACTATATGACTACAGAAACCATAATTAGTATTTTTTTAGGAATTGGTTTATCCGCATCAGTAGGATTTCGAGTATTTGTCCCTTTATTCGCATTAAGTCTTGCAGCCTATTTTAATTTATGGGAACTCAATGAGTCTTGGCAATGGATAGGAAGTTTAACCGCAGTCGTAACTTTAGGCGTTGCAACAGTTGTTGAAATATTTGGTTATTACATACCTTATATAGACAACCTGCTGGACACAGTAGCAATCCCTTTGGCAACCATTGCAGGAACAGCGGTTATGGTATCTACGGTTGCCGATTTAAGTCCAGCTATAACTTGGGCGTTGGCAATCATTGCAGGTGGAGGTACAGCAGCTGCTGTTGCGGGAAGTTCTGGAATAACGAGATTAGCATCAACCTCTGCGACTGGCGGACTGGCAAATCCTGTGGTTACTACCCTAGAAACAGGAAGTTCTTTAGTGATGTCTGTCATATCCTTATTTATCCCAGTGCTCGCCTTCATTTTTGTACTTATACTTTTATATGTCATTTTTAGAGTTTATAAAAAGATTAAGAGAAGTAAGACCTAAATTATATTAAAAGTTTTATTTTTGATTCACCACCAATAATGGTCCAATGAAGATAATATCAATGATTCCTGCACGATACAGTGCATCTCGTTTCCCAGCTAAACTTATGCAAGATTTAGAAGGTAAGACGGTAATTTTAAGAACTTATGAAGCAACGGTGGCAACACAATTATTTGATGATGTTTATGTGGTGACCGATAGTGATATTATATTTAATGAGATTACCTCAAATGGAGGAAAAGCCATTATGAGCAAAAAAGAACACCAGTCTGGCAGTGACCGTATTGCAGAAGCTGTTGAGGATTTGGATGTTGATATTGTGGTTAATGTACAAGGAGACGAGCCTTTCACAGAACGCGAAAGTTTAGAAAAAGTGCTCAAAGCATTTCAGGATGATCATAATAAAGAGATTGATTTAGCATCTCTTATGGTAGAAATACATGATTGGGATGAAATCAATAATCCAAATACCGTAAAAGTAATTGTAGATCAAAATAACTTTGCGCTTTATTTTTCTAGAAGTCCAATTCCTTTTCCAAGAGATAAAGAAGCTGGTGCTCGCTATTTTAAGCATAAAGGTATTTATGCCTTTAGAAAACAAGCCTTATTGGATTTTTATAAACTCCCAATGCAATTTATTGAAGCGACCGAAAAAATTGAATGCATCAGATATCTTGAATATGGCAAGAAAATAAAAATGGTAGAAACGACAATTGAAGGGGTAGAAATTGATACTCCCGAAGATTTAGAACGCGCAAAAAAACTTTGGAAATAAATTGAGCCATAACTACCAACATATTAAAGTCATCGGTTTTGATGCAGATGATACACTTTGGGTAAATGAAACCTATTTTAGGGAAGCAGAATTAGAATTCGCCAAATTAATGGCACCTTACGAAACTGCAAATAAAATAGATCAAGAATTATTTAAGGCTGAAATTAAAAATCTCCCGTTATATGGCTACGGAATTAAAGGATTTGTCCTTTCAATGGTAGAGCTAGCAGTAGAAATCTCAAATAATCAAGTATCAAACAAGACCATTACTAAAATTTTGAACATTGGGAAGTATATGCTAGACGCACCGGTAGAATTACTCGATGGTATTGAAGATGTCTTGAAGTTTTTATCACCAAATTATAAGTTAATAGTATTGACAAAAGGTGACTTATTAGATCAAGAACGAAAGCTGGAAAAATCTAATTTGAACTCTTATTTTCACCACATTGAAGTCATGAGTGATAAGCAAGAAGCCAACTATACTAAGGTATTGCAACATTTAGATATAAAACCTTCAGAGTTTTTGATGATAGGTAATTCTCTAAAGTCAGATATCTTGCCATTAGTGAATATTGGAGCAAAAGCCATTCACATTCCGTTTCACACCACTTGGTTGCATGAGCAAGTGACAGAACAAGAGACAAAAAATAAAGCATACAAAACGATAACGAGTTTGTCAGAATTAAATAAGATATTAAACTAGTGGAAGTTATCGACATAAATAATTGGAAGCGAAAGCAGCATTACCATCATTTTAAGACATTAAAAGATCCTTACTTTGCGGTAACAATTCCTTATGATGTTACTAAAGCTTATCAATTTTCAAAAGTAAAAAAGGTTTCTTTCTTCGGAAAATACCTCCACGATTGCATGAAAGCAATTAATGAAATTGACGAATTTAAGCTTAGAATAGATGGAGATGAAGTAATTAAATACGACATGATCAACGCATCTGCCACTTTAATGCGATCAAACAAAACCTTTGGGTTTTCGTATATAGAATTTGACTCTAATTTAGAACAGTTTTTGAGTCATATCATTTCAGAAAAAAACAGAATAGAATCTACGGGAGCATTGTATCCATTGCGTAATGATTTGCAATGTATTCATTGTTCTGCAATGCCTTGGGTGAATTTTACAGGTCATAAAGAACCGGTTTCTGGAAAAATGGATTCAATTCCTAAACTAGCATTTAGTAAAGTTTTAAAAAATAAAGAAGAACAATTAATGATGAATGTATCTATAAATGTCAATCACGCATTGTTAGATGGTTATCACATAGGATTGTTCTCTGAAAAATTTCAACATTATTTAAATAATTAAAGATAAATCCAACTATGTTTTTATTTTTGTTACAGAAGAAGAATAAATGAATTATAAAAATTATCCAATGGTGTCCAGAGTTGTTTTTGGACGAGGTAGCTTTAATCAATTAGGAGACATTATTGCTCCAAAGCGATTAAACCGTAAAGCACCATTTATATTTTTAGTGGATGACGTTTTTAAGGGTAATCCTTTAATTACTTCTCGAATTTCATTATCGTATGATGATCAACTAATATTCGTATCTGCGAACGAAGAACCAAAGACATCTCAAGTTGATGAAATGGTTGAGCAAATTATTTTAACGCATAAAGATAGACCATCGGGAATTATTGGTATTGGAGGAGGTACCGTAATGGACCTTGCCAAAGCAGTTGCCATCATGATCAATAATGAAGGTGAAGCAAAAGACTATCAAGGATGGGATTTGGTGAAAAATCCTGCAATATATCACGTTGGCATACCTACAATATCTGGCACAGGAGCAGAAGTTTCCAGAACAACGATATTAACCGGACCAGAAAGAAAACTCGGTATCAATAGTGACTTCACACCGTTTGATCAAGTAATTTTAGATCCAGAATTAACACAAGACGTACCAAAAGACCAGTGGTTTTACACAGGTATGGATTGTTTTGTACACTGTATTGAATCATTAAAAGGCACATACCTAAATGCATTTAGTCAAAGTTATGGCGAAAAATCACTGCAACTCTGTAAGGAAATTTTTTTAGAAGACTCTCTATCTGTTGAAGAGGCACAAGATAAATTAATGATGGCATCCTGGCATGGTGGGATGAGTATTGCCTACTCTCAAGTTGGCGTAGCACACGCTATGAGCTATGGTTTGGGATATTTACTTGGCGTCAAGCATGGTATTGGAAACTGCATAGTTTTTGAACATCTTGAAGAGTATTACCCAGAAGGTGTTGCCATGTACAAAGCCATGAGAAAAAAACATAACATCAGTATTCCACAAGGTATCTGTTCACATTTACATGATGATGAATTTGACATCATGATAGACGTTGCATTGAGTTTAACTCCCCTTTGGGAAAATGCCATTGGTAAAAATTGGGAAAAAACAATTACCAGAGAGAAGCTAAAATCATTATACCAAAAAATGTAATATGCGATGGCTGGCAAAGTTTATCTATTTCAATTTATTAGGTTGGAAGATTACAGGAAACACTAATTTTTCACAGGACACAGTAAAAAAAGCAGTTATTATTGCATTGCCACACACAAGTTGGCAAGATTTTTTCATCGGACTTTTACTTCGGAAAATCACTCGTATCAAAACAAACTTCGTAGGAAAAAAAGAATTGTTTGTTTGGCCATTTGGATATTATTTTAGAGCAGTTGGAGGAGCCCCTTTAGATAGAACTTCTGGTCAAAATAAAGTAGAAGCGATAGCCAAATTATTTGAAGATAAAGAAGAGTTTAGACTAACTCTGGCTCCAGAGGGAACTCGCAAAAAAGTAGAAGAGTGGAGAACAGGATTCTACTATATCGCTAAAGCTGCAAATGTGCCAATTATCATGTTTACTTTAGATTTTAAGAACAAACAAAACCACATTTCCCAACCTTTTTATCTAACAGAAGATATTGATGCAGATTTTGCAAAAATGAAAGCTTTTTATAAAGGTGTCGTGGGTAAAAAACCGGAGTATTCTTGATTTTAATTAATATAAAGTCAAGATTTTTGGCATAAATTTTGAATATAATAATATGTAATTAATACTGAAACATAAAGTAAACTTAAGTCCCTAAAAAGAAACAGCATTAATTATTACAGAAGCTACTCTAGAAATAGAGTAGTTTTTTTTTATATGCCATCCTCATAATTTAACAATAATATATTAGTTTGGGCATTTAACTTATTCTTAAAAAAAGAAGTACCTCCTAATAAAAGACCTTTCATGCCAAATGCTTGTTTTGCCCATTTGTGTAGATTGAAAAAATCGGTATGTTTTATAATTTTATCATCTCTAAATTCAAAATGCGCTCTAACCTTATTATGCACGGGTCTGTTAGTCTTACTAAAAACGTAGCGAGCTTCCCATTTGGCACTTCCGATACCATTTTCAAAATCAATTTCTGAATAGTCAATAATAAAATTCTTTCCTTTTTGTGTTTCACATAGCATTCGCCACATGTTTTTTGCATGTTCGCCTTTTAGAACACCAAAAGCGGGATCTTCAAAAACAACGTCATCATGATAGTTTGAAATCATTGTTTCAGCATCTAAATTGCTAAAAGCTTGGTAAAAATTTATTATAGTAGATTTCATATTTAAAGATACTAGAATAATCAAATTATCTATACATCTCTGTATCAAAATAATGTAAAAATCGAATTGTTAAGGTTTTGGTAAAACTGAATCGATCATAAACTAAAGGTTCCTTGTGTACGTAAATACAACATAACAATAAACTTAAATTTATGAATTATTTAAAATCAATTAAACTATTATCAATTATTTTGGCAGGATCATTAATATCATACTCTTGTAGTGATGATGATGACGCCAATGGAGGTGGAGGTGATACAGATACATCTGTAAGATTATTTGCTTCCAATAACTCAAATGGAAACATAACTATTTATGATGTAACCGATCAATCAAGTATTACTTCAAAAACTTTAATTACAACGTCTACAGCTGCAGACGGTGTGTATTACAATAGCAGTACAGATGCGGTTATCCAAGCTTCACGTTCTGGATTATCATTAGAAGGATTTAATGATACTACAGATTTATTAAGTGGTGTTACCGTAGACGTCGATCTATCGGGAACTAACGATATGGATTCTCCAAGGGAGGTTGCTGTTAATGGCAATTTTTACGTGGTAGCCGATAACGCAGATGTTGATGGAAACGATCTTACTGCTGATGGAAGATTATTTGTTTATGAATTGAACGGTAATGCTTTTACTCTTAGAAACGTTATTACTACAGATTTCAAACTTTGGGGAATAACATTTATCAACAATAATCTTTATGCTGTTGTTGATGCAACAAATCAATTAGCTGTTTTTAATAGCTTTTTAACGAATACTACAGATGCAACTGTTCCAGCATCAAAAACAATTGAAATTGAAGGTATCGTTAGAACTCATGGATTGACTTATGATTCAGCATCTAATGTTATGATCTTAACAGACATTGGTAGTGCAATGAATACTCAAGATGATGGTGGTTTTCATATTATTGAAAATTTCTCAAATAAATTCTCTAACACAACAGATGGTGGTATTTTAAGTGTAACCGAGCAAACTAGAGTTTCTGGCGCTTCTACACAATTAGGTAACCCTGTAGATGTTGCTTATGATAGTGAAAGCGAAACAGTATTTATTGCTGAAGCTGGAAACAATGGAGGTAGAATTTTAGCTTTCAATAACATAGGTTCTGGAGGAGATATAGCTCCTGCTGTAAATAATAGCTTGGCATCTGCATCTGCTGTTTATTTATCAAAAGATTAATAACGATATTTTACATTCGTTTAAAGCACCTCTTTGAGGTGCTTTTTTTATGGCGTTTAATTATTATGAAACCAAAACACAAGATTATACGTAAATAGGAGTATAGTAATAAACCGCTTATAAATATTGCTATGAAAAAGAGAAAAGACCATCAGAAGTGATGGTCTTTTTATTTATGTGGTATATAATATATAATGAAAGATTAATACATATCTTTTATCTTTCTTAACTTATCTTCCCAGATCGTTAAGCCCTTTTTGTGATTGTTTATATTTTTAATCACATCTTTAACTAAAGGATTACTTTCATCAACATTAGAGAAAAACTGCATATTGTTTTCCAATTGAATGATTTCGCCTTTAATTTCAGTAATCTTCTTTCTTATAAAATTTTGTTCATTATCCAAAAGTCTTGTGTCGCCTGGTTGAGCTAAATTTTCTAATTTATTTTCAAACTTGATCATTTCAAGTTTAGCTCTGTCCATATCTAATTTTCCAAATAAAACATCTAAAGCCTTATTGAATTTCCCATCAATATATCTTTTGTTTGATGGTACATGACCTATAGCTTTCCATGCAGCAATCCTTTCTTTAATGGTAACAAGATCTTTTTTTGAATCTCCCGATAATTCTAAAGCATTAACCTCTTTGAGCAGTATGTTTTTTTTCTCATAAGCCTCCATCAATTCTTTATTGGCTTCATCACGTTCAGCATGAAGTCTATCAAAAAAAGCATTACAGGCACTCCTAAATTGCTTCCATATTTTATCGCTATCTTTTCGTGGTACATGCCCGATTTTTTTCCAATCGCTCTGTATTTTCTTCATCAAAGAAACTGTCCCAGCCACATCTTCGTTATCCTTATTATCTATTGCAATTTGGATTAAAGCCTTCTTTTTCTCAAGATTATCATATTGATCTTTCTTTAAACTCTTGTAAAACGAGTTCTTTTGGCGGTTAAATGTTCTAACAGCATCCTTAAATTTAGACCAAGTAGCTTCATTTGATTTCTGCGGAACTTTACCTGCATTAAAAAACTCTTCTCTTAAGCCCTCAATGGATTTAATTTTATTTTGCCAAGCTTTATGAGAACTGGTATCATCATTTGCAATAGCTTCAATTTTAGAAATTATAGCTTCTTTTGCTTCAAGATTTTTTTCGCGCGCTTTATCTAAATCCGCATAATAAGCTTGACGCTTATCGTGAATTGTTTTTGTAGCATTGCTAAAACGCTCCCAAACCTCTTCTCTGTGTTCTCTACCAACAGGTCCAAGTTCTTCTTTCCACATTTTATGTAATACCTGTAATTCTCTAAAAGAACGGTTGATATTATCATCTGCAGCTAATTCTTCGGCACGCTCAATAATTTTTAGTTTTTGATCGAGATTATGTTTGAAATCCAAGTCACGCAAATCACGATTTAAATGCAGTACATCATAAAAAACCTCAACTTGGTGGTGGTAAGAATTCCAGGCATTATTATAGCGATCTCTTGGTATAGGTCCAGCATTTCGCCATTGTTCCTGTAAATCCTTAAACGTTTTGTAAGTAGTATTTATATTTTCCTCATCGTTGACCAAATCCTTGATTTGCTCAATTATTTGTAATCTATTCTCTAGATTTGCCTTGAGATTATTTTCCCTTTGTTTGTAATAAGCACCTAAGTTATTTCTGTAGGTTTTAAAAACGCTGTTGAAATGCTTTTTGACTGGAGAAGAATAGTAAAAATCAATTTCATTACCACCTTCACTTAAAAATTCCTCTTTTTTCTCATCTAATAACGCATCAAATTTAGAATTGAATTCAGATTTTAGATCGTCAACCTGCGATTTTATATTTTGTATTTTATTGTTTTCGAGAAGATTTTCAAACTCTATAGTCAATTGCTCCATAGACATTGAGGAGTAATCCTTAGACTCTAAGTTGTGACGTTCAGCATTTTCATCGTCCTCTGCATCTTCAGCATTAGATTCATCAATTTCCTCAACGTGGGCATCTGCTTTTTTTGTTTCAGCAACTTTTTTGTCTTCACGGTTTTCACCTTCACTGTTTTTAGGTTCCCCATTTTCAGGCTCAAACTCATTTGAGGTTTCTGCTGGTTCGGGATTTTCTAGTGTTTCGCTTGTGCCGACAGAAGTCTCGTCTTCAGTAACCTCTAGTGGCTCTTTAACCGTTGTGCTTTCTATAACTTCGTTTTCTTCGGAAATTTGCTCACTCTCAACGTGTTCAGTTTTGGGCGCTTTAGTAGTTTCGGTAGCTAATTTTTCTTTGTTTCCATCTGCTTCTTGCAGGTTATCATTCTCAGACATTTCTCAATGTTTTATATGTTAGAAGGCTAAGATACTAACAAGAGGCTGATTTACAAAAAAGAAGTCGTTGTTTAGACTGCTTAAAAGGTTGAATTCCATATTTTCCAAGCTTTTTCTGCTTGAAATTCCAACATTTTGTAACCGTTGCAGGTTTGTGCTCCCTTAGATTTTCCCAATTTTAAAAACGTTGTTTCACTGGGATTGTAGATCAAATCATACAATAGGTGTTGATCTGTTATGCCATCATAAGGAATATCTGGGGACTCCGCAATATTAGGATGGGTCCCGATTGGAGTACAATTTATAACGATAGCGTACTTGCTTAAAATTTCCGAAGAAAGTGTATCATAGGTAAACGTAACACCTGTTTTTTTTGTTCTTGAAACGTAATCAAATTCGATTTTAAGTTTTTTAAGCGTATATGCAATAGCTTTAGAAGCGCCTCCAGTACCTAGTATGAGTGCTTTTTTGTGATGCGGTTTTAGATATGGTTTTATGGATTTTTTAAAACCGTAGCAATCTGTATTAAATCCCGTAAGAACACCTTCTTTATCAATTGTAATGGTATTTACAGCGCCAATTTTTTCGGCTTTTTTATTTAAGCGATGCAAGTAAGGGATTATTTGTTCTTTATAAGGGATCGTAACATTAAAACCAACAATGCTGTGATTATTGGTTAATAGTTTCGGGAATTCTGAAATGTGTTCCAAATCAAAATTCTCGTAGTTGAAAGCCAGTTTCTCATTTTTAAACTTTTCAGTAAAAAATTGTTTTGAAAACGAATATGAAATATCCTTACCTATTAATCCTAATCTAAGCATGTGTTTTTGTCGTTTGTTGACCGTACCTCTCCAGAGCTAATACTACGATTATGCCCAAAATTATAAATCCAATGGCGATATAAGTTTCATACTGAAATTCAGGGATAAAACGCTCATAGTTCTTGATGATTTTTTCACCTCTAGAATCTAATAGAAAATCACCTTTGATAGTTGTCTTAAAAATTGTTGTTTTCCATGGCCAGACAACGCCCAGCGAACCAACAATAAAACCTATAATAGATGCGGTTGTTATGCTTTTATAGTTTTTGAGCACGTAGCTTAATACATGTGAAAAAGAGACCAATCCCACGACTGATCCCAAAGTAAATACTCCAAGAACTTTTAAGAGTTTGACTCTTAATTCGTTTTCAATAAAACTAAAATCTCCTATTATAACTTCGGAAAACGTATCGTAAAGTGCATTAACTGAGTCGACTAAGAGCAGTATGTAATTGCCCAATAAAATAAGTATGAACGACCCTGAAAACCCAGGAAGAGTCATACCAGAAACGCTTACTATTCCGCAGAAAAAAACAAAAAATAAATTATCATTTTCTTTGGCAGGATCCAAAAAACTGATGGCAATACCAAGTGAAACACCAATAATTAGAGCGATTACGCTTTTGTAGGTCCAATCATTAAAATCTTTATTTATGTAATAGATGGAGCCAATGATCATCCCAAAAAACAAACTCCAAACGTAAAGCTCGTGGGTTTTAAGAAAATAGTCCAAAATTTTAGAAACACTAAAATAACTAACAATCATCCCTAAGAATAAGAGTGATAAAAATTTTCCGTTTATATATCTATAAAAGCTTCTAAAACGTCCACTAATGAGAAGCTTGAGCGCGTTTTTATTTACACGTTGTAAAGAATAGATAAACTCTTCATAAAAACCAGCAACAAATGCAACAACGCCTCCAGAAACTCCAGGGACTTTATTTGCAGCTCCCATGCCTAGTCCTTTAATGACCAAGAAAATTTTATCTCCTAAAGTTCTAGTGCTTTGCATGTTTTTATTTCTTAGAGCCCACTTTCTCAAGAATGAAAATCGTTAAAAAACCAAATATCATTAATGCGATAGCTTGCCAAACTTGAGCGTCTCCAAGATAAGTATTTGGTAGTATACTTTCTTCTAAAACTGTTTTATAAGTTTCAAAATCATTAGTTTGCTGTTGGTAGATGGATAGTGTGCCAACATCTGAAATATTAATGAAATCTTCAACATTTCCTGTTTGGTCATCTAATACAGATATTGTTTTTTTCCAAGGCCATACTTTATTAAGAGATCCGATTATGAATCCAGTGAGCAATGCCATTGTTAGATTATAGTGGCGTTTAAATAACCATTTTAGAACACGACTAAATGTAAGTAAGCCAATTACAGCTCCTGCCATAAAAATAGCGATCTTCTTAATGTCAAAATCATGAAGTGCATCACTTAGAGTTTTGTAAGCTCCAAGAATAACAAGAATGAAAGACCCAGATATGCCTGGCAAAATCATAGCACAAATTGCAATTGATCCAGCTAAGAATAAAAAATAAGGGCTATTATTTGCCCCAAGCGATGGAAGAGTAGAGATATAATATGCAGCAATTGCTCCAATTATGAGTGATAATACGATTGGTACAGTCCACTTATTTATTTGCTTGCCTACAAACCAAATACTAGCGATTATTAGTCCGAAGAAAAAAGACCAAATCAATATAGGATGTTGTTCTAACAAATATTTTGCAATACGCATAAAAACGACAAAACTTACTGCAATACCAGTAAGTAACGCGAGTAGAAAATTCCCGTTTAATTTTGCCCAAAAAGCTTTAAAACCTTCTTTTCTAAGGGTGGTTATGAGTGAAAAATTGACACCAGCAATAGTGGAGATCAATTCTTCGTATATTCCAGAGATAAGGGCTATTGTTCCTCCAGATACACCAGGAACTGCGTCTGCAGCACCCATTGCTATTCCTTTTAATGAGATTAAAAAATAATCTTTAAATGTTCTTTGCATATGTTAATGATGTATAACCAAGCGTAAAGGTATGAAATACATCGAGTTTTTTTAATCTCACGTACTTTTTTTCATCTTAAGAGAACACCTAAAAAATCAAGTTGCTACTGTTATTATGATGTACTTAATAATAGTTGAACGCTTACTACTGCTGCGGAAAGTAACAAATTACTTTTTAGCTCCTAAAAATATTTGTTTTACTGAAGGTTTTTGCATCACATTTGGAAATAGCTCTTCAATTATATAATTGAATTCCTGGTTTAGTAACATACCGTTTTTAAGGTGGTAGTGTCCTTTATTGTGTTCGTGAAGGGTGAAATTTAAACCAGCTAACCGAAATTCTATTTCCGCAGTATCTGGATAAAACTCTGAAGCTTGAATTAAATTTAAAATAGAGGCTTCGTATTCACCTAAAGTGATCAATACATCTGCTCTAGATAACCAAGTTTGCAGTTCGTAGTTACCTAAATCTAGTGTCTTTTTAAAACCACGCTCTGCTTCTTCAAGAAAATTGAGGCGTAAGTTTATTTGTGCATAAAGTTTCCAATACACTACATTTTCGCTATCAATATTAATCGCTTTATTAATATAATTAAGCGCTTTTTGATAGTTTTTCTGTCTGTTATAAAATTTCGTAATAGCAATCCAGCCTTTATCTAACAAGGGATCTTCATGAACTGTTTTATAGTAATATTGTACAGCAAGATCATACTTTTCTAATTTGTCGTAACAGTGACCTATTCTAAGTAAAGCAAATGACGTTGGCTCTTCTAAAGCTAAAGTGATTTTATAATTTTCTATAGCTTCATGATATAGTTTTTTCTTTTCTAATACTTTTCCTTTTTCTAAATAGGCTCCAACAAAACTGTCATCAGATATAATGGCAAATTCAAAAGCAGCAAGTGCTTTGTCCTGTTCATTGACGGTTACATATTGGCGTCCCAATTGGTGCCAAGCGACTTCGCAATAAGGGTTTTTATCTAGATACTTATTTAAAAAGGTAATGGCTTCCTCATTTTCCCCTAAAAAATCATAACAGTAAACAATATTGTAAAGTGCCGAATAATCTTCTATATCAATATCTAGACATTTCTTAAAATAGGTTTTAGCATTTTCAAATTGATCTAAAAAAAGATATTCCATTCCAATTAGAGCATATAAGTCGCCAATTCCATCATCGTTACTAGATAAGTCTAAAGCAATTAATAAGGTGTGAACTGCTTTTTCATGCTGATCTTGTTTAGAAAGTACATTCGCTTTTTGAATATATATTTCTTCATTATCGGGTTCTAAACTGTGGATTGTTTCAAGGATTTTATTCGCTTCATCAAATCTGTTTTCGAGTACAAAAATTTCAGTTTGAAATAATTTTAAATTGGTAGAAGATGGATGCTGGTCAAGGCCTAGTTTGATCGCTTTTTTTGCTAATACTATTTTTCCTATTTCTAAATAGTGATGAATTATATTTTCAAATTCATTAGAATCAAAAAACAAAACATTATTCGTTTTGAGCATTGATTCAAACTTTTTAAGCGAAATATTATTGTTGTCGTCAGGTAGACCAAACTCCATAAGCAATTTACATTCTTGGTTTAAATAAAAGTACAGTTATCAATGTTGGAATTAGGTTTTTGAAGTTCAATGTTTTCAACAAAATAGTTAACAGTTGTTAATTTAGTTGAAATAAGGTGTTTTTACAATCTGAAAATCAAAATGTTACTACAACATTTTATAATTATAAATTATCCATGAATACAATCTAAAATGCGTATTATGATCTTACAACCTTCCATAATCTCATCATTTGAAATAGTCAAAGGAGGTGTAATACGGATCGCCTTAGACTCAAAAAGCAACCAAAAAAGAATTAATCCTTCATCTTGAGCTCTCAAAATAACTTCATTTGTAATCTCTGCGGAATTTGTAATCGCAGCCAACATTAACCCTCTACCTCGAATTTCAGAAATTAAAGGATGCTTTAAATGCTCACGAATTATTTGCTCTTTTTCCAGGGCTTGAGCCATTAAATGACTTTCTGTGATTTCTTTAACTGTTGCCAATGCAGCAGCAGCAATTACTGGGTGGCCTCCAAATGTCGTGATATGCCCAAGTTTGGGGTTATCTTGAAGAAGGTCCATATATTCCGAAGAAGATGTAAAAGCACCGATTGGCATTCCGCCACCTAGACCCTTGCCAGTGACCAAGATATCCGGAGAGCAATCATAATGCTCAAAACCAAACAGTTTACCGGTTCGCCCAATTCCTGGTTGTATTTCATCTAAAATAAGTAGAGCGCCAACAGACTCACATTTTTCTTTAACCAGTTTTAAATATCCATTTTGAGGTTCTATAAATCCAGCTCCTCCTTGAATGGTTTCTAAAATAACACCAGCAGTTTTTGTTGTAATCTGCTCAATATCAATACTATTATTAAAGTTGATAAACTTCACATCTGGAATTAACGGTCTAAAAGCTTGCTTGCGTTCTTCAAAACCCATCACGCTCAATGCTCCCATAGTATTTCCATGATAAGCATGATGTGCAGAGATCATTTCACTTCTTCCTGTGACACGTCGAGCAAGTTTTATCGCGCCTTCAATAGCTTCGGTACCAGAATTGGTGAGGTATGTTTTTTCTAAATGCTTCGGAAGATGAGCTGCCAGCAGTTTTGTCAACTCTACAGCAGGTTCTTGAATATATTCACCATAGACCATCACGTGTAGATATTTGTCTAATTGATCTTTGATCGCCTTCACGACTTTAGGATGCTTATGCCCCAAACTACAAGCGGAAACTCCAGCAACAAAATCTAAATACGCTTTGTTATTAGTATCGTAAATGTAAGAACCTTCAGCATGTGAAATGTTCAATGCCAATGGGTGAGGCGTAGTCTGCGCTTGATATTTGTAAAAATCTGTTGACATCAATTACCTTTTTTTACCAAAGGAGTGAGCGTTTTTTTGTGGTTTTATCTATTGTTTTTTTATTTGTGGTCGGTTTTAGAAGTTGGCGTCCAGCCTTATTGACTTCATCTTTATCTTTTTCTCCAGCTTTTTCTACACGTTTTAAAAGTGCTTCGTCAATAAATTCCTCATCCTCAACGTAAGGATCTAATCCTTTTATGATGGGCAGATCTAAAGGCGGATCTTCACTAAATAAGTCTTTAACGCTTTTTGGCTGTTCCTCTCCGCGCCAATCAAAACCCCTAAATAGTCTGGCATTCTTTGGGAATTGGCTTTCAGGATAAATCTCACCGTCTACCTGATTGAGCAGTGTTACTATTTTATAAGGTCCATCAAATTTAAGATTGATGCTTCCAGATTTTGATTTATTAATCCCAACCAGCGTATCATTATCATCTCTACTGTAAAAAATGATTTCCGCATTTTTGATGATATCAACATTGTAGAGTTCATTGTTCTCAAAAAGTCCGATTAATTTCTGACCTTTTATTTGATTGTAACCATCACCCAAAGTGTCCTTACTTATCAAAAAAGCATTGTCAAAAACCTTTAAGGAGTCGAGTTCCTCTTTTTCTACATTAGAAATAAGATGTATGGAATCTCCCGTCATTTGATTATCTAAGTTCCATATTACTGGTCTTCGCTTTGCAGAAAAAGCATCTCCCACATTAAATCTTTTGAGGTTTATGAGTTGCGTTAATCCAGATTTATGATCTGCATGAATGGAATCTGCCTTACCACTCATATCACTTTTATACATTTTAGCTTTGTAAAAGGCTCTGGTAATGCGATGCTCAGGCTTACCTGTTACCATTAAGGTATCTGCATGAATGTATAGGGAATCTTTTTCTTGAACCGTTATTGCCAAAGCACGTTTTGTAATAAACAAAGAATCCTTAGCTCTAAATACTTCACCATGGTGGCCTCTAATAATGGTCTTGTTTACGGTATCTGTAATTGTAATATTATTATCTGCAGAGGCAAAACTCCGGTTTCTATCAAAGTATAAACTGTCACCTTCTATTTGAAGATTGTTATAATCAATTTTTGAATTTTTTATAAAATGCCCAAGATCATTATTGGTGTCGTAAAATCCACGTTCTGAATATACTTTACTTGCCTCACCTGTAATTGTAGAAGGACCATACATGTAAGCATGGCCTGTTTCAGAATAAAAATCAAGCTGATTGGTTTCAAGCGTGTATTCAGGATTTACCAAAACCACGTTTTGTAAAAAGCGATATTTGCTATCGTTCATGTAATATCTGCCAATTTGGCTCGTAATTGTTCCTGAAGAATCTCTCACCACCTTACCTTTACTTTTATAATAAGCCTGTTGTTTTGTACGATCAAAATAAAGTGTATCTGTAGTTAATGTAGACTGAGGGTCGGTTAACACAACATCGCCAGCAGCAAAAGCTAGTTGCGTAATACCACTATATTCGACATATTTTGAAGTCATGTTAATTGTATCACCTTGCTTCATTCTCACATTGCTAAATGCCTCAATAAAATCTTCATTTTGATAATACAAAGCTTTATCGCACCACATATCTATCCCTTCATGAATGATATGAATTTGACCTTGGTCACTACGTACAAATGTGGTTACGTTATCACCTTTAAGCGAATCTCTAACTGTAAAACCAGAATATTCAATATAGATTTTTTTTGGTTGCTGCGAATAGGAGAGAAGCGTTGAGAAACAACAAACTAAAATGAGTAAATATCTAAGCGTTAGATTCAAGGTAAAATAATTTGATTCAAAAATAACTATTATCTCTTCGGAAATGTAACTGTTAACAGATTTTTAGTAGAGTAGTTGTATTTTGGGAAGTTATTGCTAAAATTCATATTAAAAAAGGTATCCTATTTCTAGAATACCTTTTAAATTTTTTTTAATTTATTTCTTATCTATTTATCGTCTGAGTCCTATCTGGACCTACAGAAACAATAGTAATAGGAATTTCTAGTTCCTTTTCTAAAAAGGCGATGTAGTCATTAAGTTCCGAAGGAAATTGAGATACATTTCTCATTTTGGTTAAGTCGTCTTTCCACCCTTTAAACTCGGTATAAATTGGAGTCACGTTTTCTTCTTCAATATTAAACGGTAAATGTGTAATTGTTTCTCCTTTGTATTTATAAGCGGTACATACCTTTAAGGTTTTAAACCCTGAAAGCACGTCTCCTTTCATCATGCTCAATTGCGTGACTCCATTGACTTGGCAAGCATATTTAAGCGCTACGAGATCTAACCATCCGCAACGTCTTGGTCGTCCTGTAACTGCTCCAAACTCATGACCAATACGAGCCATATTTGCTCCAATCTCGTCAAATAATTCTGTTGGAAATGGCCCAGAACCGACACGAGTTGTGTAAGCCTTAAAAATTCCGAAGACTTCTCCAATTCTATTTGGTGCAACACCTAAACCTGTACATGCTCCAGAAGCAGTGGTATTTGAGGATGTTACAAACGGATAGGTCCCAAAGTCAATATCTAACAGAGAACCTTGTGCACCTTCTGCTAAAATAGATTTCCCAGCTTTTAGGGCTTGGTTTAAATATTCTTCGCTATCAATAAACTGTAATTCTTTTAAACGCTCAACAGCTGCAAAGAATTCGTTTTCCATTTCGTTTAAATCATATTGAATATCTACATTGTAGAACCCAATCATTGCTTCATGTTTGTTTGCTAAAGCTCTGTATTTTTCTTTCCAGTTTGGTAATTCTAAATCTCCAATACGAATCCCATTACGACCGGTTTTGTCCATATATGTTGGTCCAATTCCCTTTAATGTCGATCCAATTTTGGCCTTACCTTTTGAGGTTTCGGAAGCTGCATCTAACAAACGATGGGTTGGTAAAATGACATGCGCTTTTCTAGAAATAATCAATTTGGATTTGTAATCTAAGTCAAACTTATCTAAACCATCTAATTCCTGCACAAATACAACGGGATCAATAACCACTCCATTACCAATTACATTAATCGAATCGTCATGAAAAATACCTGAGGGTATCGTTCTCAATACATGCTTTATACCGTCAAATTCTAATGTGTGACCAGCATTTGGCCCACCTTGAAAACGTGCAATAATGTTGTATTTGGAGGTGAGTACATCAACAATTTTTCCTTTGCCTTCGTCGCCCCATTGTAGTCCTAGTAGTAAATCTACTGCCATTTTGTAAAATTAGTTAGTTGGTTTATTTTTTGTTCCGTAGAAATAAAGAGAGTGGTTGGAGATAGAAATATCAAAAACCTCTTCAATTGTTTTTTTGATGGATTGAATTCGTGGATCACAAAATTCTATAACCTCACCGGTATCTGTCATGATTACATGATCGTGCTGTTTATCAAAATACGATTTTTCGTAATGCGCTTGGTTTTGACCAAATTGGTGCTTTCTTACGAGTGCACATTCCATTAAAATCTCTATTGTATTGTAAAGTGTTGCACGACTAACCCGATAGTTTTTGTTTTTCATTTTGATGTACAAAGATTCGATATCAAAATGCTCTTCGCTATCATAAATTTCTTGGAGAATGGCATAACGCTCTGGTGTTTTTCTATGACCTTTGTCTTCTAAAAACTTAGTAAAAACGTTTTTTACAATCTCTTGGTTAGTATGTTCAGTTTTATCGCTCATGTTTAACTCGTGTGGAGTTTTCTTTTCATCAAGTTTCAAATTTACATATTTTTAAACCAAATAGTTTATAATTTTTAGCTAAAATATAGTGTAGTTTTTAACAATTTAAACTCTTGTTACTTTATCGATACCGTTAATCTTTTTGAGATTGTCGATTAGCTTTTTGAGCATTGTGCTATTTGGAACAACGACATTGATTTTTCCCGTAAAAATGCCATCATCAGATTCAAAACTTATACTCTTCATATTGACATGCATATTAGAGGATATGACTTGAGTGATGTTATTTACAAGTCCTAAATTGTCTATGCCAGATAATTTTATCTGCGTTGCAAACTCTTGCTGAGAGGAATCAATCCATTTTGCCTGCATTACTCTATAAGCATAATTAGATTGCATACTCAAAGCGTTAGGACAATTCTTTTTATGAACTTTAATACCTTCATTAATTGTTAAAAATCCAAATACAGGATCTCCAGGAATTGGATTGCAACATGTAGATAATTTGTAATCTAGTTTTTCTTCTTCTTTACCAAAAACGAGTTGATCATATTTTGCTGTAATTTCATCTTTGTCTATGTCTGGAGCAGTGCTAGGCCTACGAATTTTATTTTTAATATAACTCATAAACATATTACTACGTGATGACGCGTAATCTTTTAGCATTGCGTTATCAATAGTACCAATACCAACACGATAAAATAAATCTAAACTGGTTTTAAGTTTGAAATGGGTGACCATTTCATTGACCGATTTTTCATCGAGCGAAATTTTAAGCTGCTTCAGCTTGCGTCTTAATATTTCTTTGCCATCTTCTGCAATGTCTTTTTTATCTGCTTTTAATGCAGACTTTATTTTACTTAAAGCTCTGGCGGTAGTTGCGTAATCAAGCCAATTGCGATTGGGTTTTATGTTTTCCGCAGTTAAAATCTCAACTTGATCGCCACTGTTGAGTTCGTGACTTAAAGGTACAAGTCTCCCGTTAACCTTCGCGCCTTTTGTTTTCATACCAACCTCTGTATGAACACTAAATGCAAAATCTAAAGGTGTAGCGCCTTTTGGTAAGGATTTCAAATCCCCTTTTGGTGAGAACACAAAGATTTCTTTAGAATATAGATTGAGTTTAAACTGCTCGACAAAATCGACCGCATTGTTCTCGTTACCTTCTAGTGCTTCCTGTAATTTATTGATCCATGCGTCTAGAGCATCTTCTGCATTTCCTTGTTTGTATTTATAATGTGCTGCGTAACCCTTTTCTGCAATTTCATTCATGCGCTCACTGCGCACTTGCACTTCTACCCATCTGTTTTTAGGACCCATTACCGTAATATGGAGCGCTTCATAACCTGTGGATTTTGGTGATGAAATCCAATCTCTAAGTCGTATTGGGTTGGGGACAAAATGATCGGTTACGATAGAGTATATTTTCCAGGCAAGAAATTTTTCGTTCGCATAATCAGATTTATAGATGATGCGAACCGCAAACTTATCGTACACTTCATCAAAATCGACCCCTTGCTTTTGCATCTTTTTTCTAATGGAAAAAATTGATTTTGGTCGCCCTTTGATTTCGTAATTTAAACCTTCCTTGTCCAGAGAATCAACAATGACCTTTGAGAATGCTTTGATGTATTCATCTTGTTCCTGTTTGCTTTCTTGCATCTTTTCTAAGATGTCGTTGTAAACTTCGGGTTCGGTATATTTCATACCGAGATCCTCGAGTTCGGTCTTGATGTTGTACAAACCTATTCGGTGGGCGAGAGGAGCGTAAATGTATAAGGTTTCCGAAGCAATCTTCTCTTGCTTATCTGGTCGCATAGAGTCCATTGTTTGCATATTATGAAGACGGTCTGCGATCTTTATGATGATCACGCGCACGTCATCATTGAGCGTCAATAGCATTTTACGGAAATTCTCTGCCTGAGTTGAAACATCGGTCTCTTTACTCAATGAGGATATTTTGGTGAGACCATCAACAATGCGAGCTACGGTTTCTCCAAAGAGGCGTTCAATATCACTTTTGGTATAATTGGGATTGTCCTCAACAACATCGTGGAGTAGAGCAGAGGCAATGCTTGTTGCATCCATACCAATTTCACTTGCCACAATTCGTGCTACAGCAATTGGGTGGAAAATATAGGCTTCTCCAGATTTACGACGCTGGTCTTTATGGGCATCTAAAGCGACCTCAAACGCATGCCGAATGAGTTTCTTGTCTTCATCTGTAAGTGTCCTGTAACTTACCTTTAGAAGATTTTTATAGGCCTTTGCAATATCTGCATTTTCTTTTTCTATGGCTTCCTCTGTCATAGAACTAAAGTAAGCATAAGATATGTATTGTGCAACGGGTTTTCTGGGTTTTGTATTAGGAAATGAATTTTTGAATTATTTCTTCGGAAATGTGAATGCTTTATTTTTAGGGATTGGATTTTTGGTTTTCGCTAACGTGTTCGTGTTATGGCTAGTTGCGTTGGTTGGAACTAATTTAGTAAAAGAAAACGAACCAGAGGAAAATTCGGAGAATTTTCCGAGTACACACAAAACGAGCAATTAGTTATACACGTTGTTGTGCAACGTTTTTTGTATCTTTACAATCAGGCTTAAATTTATAAAAAAATAAAATATGGCATTCTATAATAAGATAAAATGGATACTCGGAATACTGATAATTTTTATTCTAATCATTGCTACAAACTTAATTGATAAGAACAATTTTGTTAGAGTTCGTGATTCAGTAGTTACAATTTATGAAGATAGGTTAATCGCTAAAGGCTTATTATTTGAAATGCTTAAGTCTGTTCAGCGAAAGGAATTAGCTATATCATTATCCGACACCACTTTTTACAACACAGAAAATTCAAAAGTCAACGAAAATATACAGTCTCTAGTTTCTAGATTTGAGCAAACAAAATTGACAAAAGCGGAGGCTAAGGTATTCAATGATTTAAAGATAAATGTTCAGTCATTGTTAGATTCCGAAAGTCAGCTTTTAATTTCTGATTACAATAATAATTCGCAAGTTTTAAATCAAATAACAAATTTGAAAACAAATCTTAACGATTTATCAAAAATTCAGCTTAGTGAGGGAAGTAGGCAAATGTCAATTAGTAAACGTGCTCTTGACACAGTCGAATTATTTACTCAAATCGAGATTTATATATTGGTTTTCTTGGCTATTATAATTCAGGTTATTGTAATGTATAAGCCCAAAGAAGAGTCCTAGATTCAATTTTCCAGCATTTTTGTTAAATGTTGCACAACTTTATGATATGAGTCCGTTTTAATGACTTATATCAGTCGTTAGCGAAGTTCGACAATTTTTATGAGAATCTCAATACGTAGTTCTACATAAATCCCTAACCCACTCAAGCAAGGTCGGATGCGAATAATGCGCCACCACATAAGTAGGATGAGGCGTTAAATTGCTCAAACTGTTTTTAGATAATTTTTTGAGATAAGTTAATAGGATAATTTTTTTAAAATGCACATAAAATGTTTGCTTATTGGCTACAGTTACCATCAATAATGTCTTGTGATGATGGGTTGTAAGCATTATTTTCAATTAAATACTCAATTGATGTACCGTTACCATTTATAAATAGATTTTCCAGAGCACAATAATTTGTTAGATTAGGACATGGACCGGTTTCAAAACCAGTATCTGTGCGCTCAAATCCAATTAGAAGTGCTGGAAAATATTGAGAACCAATATTTGTAAATGTAATTAAGTTTTGTAAACCATCAAGATTTGTTAAAGATTGATTTCCAGATATTTCTAAGTTTCCTAATTGTGTTATTTGCTCAAATCCTACTAAAGATGTTAATGCGTTATTATAATGAATATATAGACCGTTTAATTCAATCAAATTCCCAAATCCATTAAGAGTAGTTAGAGAACTATTACCTCTTACTTTTAAGGTTATTAAATTAGTAATGTTCTCAAAACTTTCAATAGAAACTAATGCCTCATTATTTGCTATCCGTAATCCAGAACCTATATTTACGAGACTATTTAATCCATTTGTTGTAGCAAGGTTTTGATTAAATGTGACTTGTAAATTGCCTACACTGGCTAAATTATCTAAACCGGTAAGTGATGTTATATTAGTATTACCAGATATTTGTAAATTAGAACCAATGTTGACTACATTATTTAGGCCATTTAAATTTTCTAATAGAGGATTTTGAGTAACACTTACATAGCCAGTAATACTTTCTAAACTATTTAAAGGTGTTAAATCATGAATATTTGATGAAGCATCATCATTAGAAATCCTTAAATAACCATTAATGCTAGAATAATTAAAAAGACCAAAATTATCTACTTCAGATTGATTCTTCAAATGGACATCTCCATTATAAACATCACCTATATTCTCACATGTGCTTAATGACCCAAGATTTACACTTGCTCCTGTAAAATTCACATCGTTAACAACAGTTAATTGTCCAGCGTCAAAATCAAATATTTGTATAGGTTTTGTATAACTATTGCAATACTGAACACCAAAATTTATGATACCATCTGTTACACTAAAAGCATTATTTTCATCTATAAACACATAACCATTAGTTAAAGGGTTATCACTACAGTCTGTTACTGAGCCAGTCAAAAGCGTTGTTTGAATATCTTCAGAAAATGAAATATTTACACTACTATTAGAATTAAGACCTCCTATTACCTCTTCGTGAATTAGTGTATTGCTACAATCTCCCGTTAAAGCATGTATAGAAACTTTGGTTTCCTCATTTTGCGGAATCAAACCACATTCTTCAGTAACTCCTGACAGCATAGTACCGCTATAAATGAGTTGATTATTTGTAACACGTGTTATATTGACATTATAAGGAATTGCAAAATCAGTATCTGTAGCATTAATTGTCAAACAAAGGTTTACAAAATCAATAGGTAAATCACAGTTCCACCATGTGAAATGAGTCACTTCTCCAATATATTTGTTTTCATTTTTAGTTGCTACTCCTTGTTCTTTCCAATACCCAACAGTTTCGTCAAAATACCATAGGCTCATTACTTCTGGTGCAATGTCCGTTTGAGTAATGTCTATAGGGAATTCTATAATTGCTGGAGTATTTTCATCTATATTTAATTCTTCACCAGATGGCGACAATAATATAACAGAAAGCATCCCATAAGTTTCTAAACCAACAGCATTGTTTGTTGATGTTTGTGCAAATAAACTTCCTGGCATTTCAATAAAAGTAGATGCTCTATTTGGTTTTAAATAATGAGAAACAATTTCTACTTGTCCATCATAAGGATTTCCTTCTTGTGTAATAAAATTTCCAGTGAAAGTAACTTTAGACCCGTTTTGTAGAGACACCGTTGTTGACTCACCAGAATTTACAGTTGCTGTCACCTCTTTTTCCAGTAAAACAATATTTATTCTATTAAAACCATCTGTTTTTGGCACCACAACTCTAGATCCTTTAACATATCCATCTTTGTATGCTTCGATATATGCGAAATTTTCAAAAACTTCAACGCCATTTGAAATAAAAAAACCATTTTGATCGGTATATATAATTACGTTGCCGATTGTAATTTGAACATTTGAAAGATTTTCACCATTTTCGTTTTTTACATGACCAATAAAATTACCTGTTGTGGTAGTGCCAAAATTTTCATTTTGAAAAACGAGATCATTCGTATTTAAATCTGTATTGTCATCGTTTTGATTTATGGTATCATCATTATCACAATTGTGGATTGTTAACGACAATAATAACAGTAAAAATAGTTTAGAGAAGTTGCTCATAATAGTAGATGGTTTTTTTAAAGATACAAAAACACAAAAAAGGTTGCGTAAGAAATTACTTTATTTTGAAACTTAAAATATTATCACATCAAATTTCTAACCCGATCCAGCAACGTAGGATGCGAATAATGCGCCACCACATAAGCAGGATGAGGCGTTAAATTACTCAAACTGTTTTTAGATAATTTTTTGAGAGAAGTGACTAAAGGTTCTGCTTTGTAAGTGTTTTTTGCGTAGTCATCTGCTTGGTATTCAAATTTGCGTGACAATTGATTCATCACTAAACTCGTTACTTCGCTAATTGGTGAATACAACAACCCAAAAGCAATCAATCCCACATGAAAACTTGGGATTTCAACACCGAGCGCATTGGATAATAACTGATTTGAAATAAACACAGACAATATATAAAACGTCAATCCTGTTAATGCGATAGAAGCTATCAAATTATAGATGATGTGTTTCTTTTTATAGTGTCCAACCTCGTGAGCGAGAACAGCAACAATCTCTTCTTCGTCTAACTCATTAACCAGCGTATCATAAAGTGTTACTCTTTTTTCACTCCCAAACCCAGAAAAGTACGCATTGGCTTTCGTGCTGCGTTTTGATCCATCAATAATGAAAATTTTATCAAGATTAAATCCAACCGATGTTGCATATGCTGAAATTTTATCACGCAAAGTACCGTCTTCTAAAGGCGTTTGTTTATTAAATAACGGAACAACCAATTTGGAATAAAACATATTCATAAACACGGTAAAAACCGTAACAATCGCCCAAGCATAGAGCCAAAACAACTCTTGTGTTTGTTGGTAGAACCAAATGATTAGTGCTAAAATCCCACCACCAATAATAGCCATCATCAATAACCCTTTAATCTTGTCTAGGATAAATGTCTTTTTAGTGGTTTTGTTGAACCCAAAACGCTCTTCAATTACAAATGTTCTGTAATAACTAAAAGGGGTTGAGATGATATCACTTGCAAGCATAATTATTCCGAAGAAAATCAAAGCCACAATTATCGGGTTATCACTATAGCTTCTTGCTATGTTATCTACAAATTCAAATCCGTCGAAAACTAAAAATCCTAAAGTGAAAAAAAGAGAAAAGAGAGAACTCCAAATCCCGAACTTGTAATTCGTTTTTTTGTAAGCTTGTGATTTCTTGTATTCGGTGTCATCGTAAACATCCTTTAATTCATCAGGAACTGGATTGTCGTAATTTTTGGCATTGAGATGATCTAAAACTTTATCAATAACAAAACTGATAACGATAATGAAAATGATGATATAAAATAGAGTAGTAGCTGTCATGTATTGGTTTTGCGGTTGTAAATATAATAGCTATTTATCATATTTGTTTTTATAAATAAAATCTATTTGGTTCTGGGATTAGAGTTGCTCACTAACGTGATTTATTTTAATTTTAATCACTTAAAATCACGCTGCCTTTTAACCTCAAAAATTAAAATACCAGCAGCTACCGAAACGTTCATACTATCAATTTCGCCCTGCATTGGGATTTTGATATTTTGTGTTGATGCCTCTCGCCAAGCCTCACTTAAACCAATAGCTTCTGTGCCAACAACAACAGCTGTAGGTTTTGTAAAATCCTGTTCGTGATAATTTACTGCATCTTGTAAAATGGCACTATAAATACCAATGTTTTTATCCTTTAAAAACTGAATGATCTCAGTGGTTTCTCCCATCGCAATTTGCGTTGTGAAAACGCAACCCACACTGGATCTTATAATATTTGAATTGTACAAATCACCTTTGGGATTGGCAATAATCACCGCATCTACATTTGCAGCATCGGCAGTTCGAAGCAATGCACCGATATTACCAGGTTTTTCTGGTGCTTCTGCAACTAAGATTAATTGGTTTTCCTTCGGAAATTTTAAATCTTGCAAGTTATGCTGTTTCATTTGAGCAATGGCGATGACACCTTCCGTAGAACTGCGATGGGCCAATTTTTCAAATACTTCTCTTGAGATTTGGATGTGTTCAGTTTCCGAAGATATAAAGCTTTTTAGTTCTTCATTAGAAACTAAATCTTCATAGTATAGAATTGTTTGTATTTTATAATTTGCTTTTATGGACAATTGCAATTCGCGAATCCCTTCTATAATAAAAAGACCGGTTTTTTTACGCTCACGGGATTTTTCTTTTAAAACTAAGATTTGTTTTATGAGTTTATTTTGTGTGCTCGTAATTTCTTTTTGGTGCATTCTATTTACGTTTTCTAGTTTGTAAATTTACATTTAATCGAGCATATACAGTATGATTCTTTATTTGTAATTTATTTTAGATAATCAAAAAGTAGGAAAAACATAAACTTACTTGTTATAGTATTGAGGTAAATCTTTACTCATTAAAAATACATTTGTAAATTTAAACAACCAATCAAACTCTTATTTATGAAACAAAAAATACTCTTTCCGCTAATAGCCCTTCTTTTTTCGATGTCCTCATTTGCACAATTTGTAATTAATGAACCCTCTGATTATATTTTATGTGATGACAATAATGATGGTTTTGCTTTGTTTTTTCTGAATACAAAAGACGCAGAAATATTGGGATCTATGCCTTCTAACGGTTTTGAAGTCACATACTACATGTCGCAAGAAGACGCAGACAATCAAATTAACGCATTATCAAGTTCGTTTACAAACACGACCAATCCACAAACTGTTTTTGCAAATGTTGTGGAATTGTCGAGTGGTAATTTAGAGCGAACAACCTTTGATTTACTAGTAGTTGCAACGCCTCAACCAAATTTATTGGATGTTTACGAAATATGTGATGGATCTACTCTTTTAGTTGATTCTGGATTAACAGATCCAAGTTATAGCTATAGTTGGTATTTGGATGGGATTATTTTAGAAGGAGAGGTAAATCCGTTGTTAGAAGTATCCCAAACTGGTAATTATTTATTACAGGTTTTTTCTGGCGAAGATTGTACTTCTTTTACAGAATTTGAAGTGATTGTTAGTGACTTTGAAGATATAGAAACACCATCACCTTTGGTGGTTTGTGATGATAATGATGATGGGTTTGCATCTTTTGATTTAGACAGCGCAACTGTTGACATATTAAACGGAATTGATAACGCATCACTAATCGTTACTTTTTATGACACTGAAGCTGATGCTTTTGGTCAAGTGGATCCATTAACGTCTCCATACAATAATAGTGTTCAATATAATCAAATTCTTTATGTAAGAATTTCCAACATATCGGGAGATTGCTTTACGGTTTTACCAATTGAATTGATTGTACAAATCAACTGTTTTGGTGCGCAATCTACTTCTATAGAAATATGTGATAATGATCCCGTTTTTACTGGTTTGTTTGATTTGACCTCCCAAAACGAAAACATAGTTAATGGTGAAGATGTTTCAAATTATAATTTCTCCTATCATTTAACAATTGGCGAGGCAGATAATGATACAAATGAAATAACCGATATAACTTCATATCCTCATACTGTTGGAGTACAAATTCTTTATGTGAGAGTAGAGGAAATAGTCTCTGGAGATTATGAAATTGTGCAATTATCATTAATCATAAATGAAGCTCCAGTAATACCAGAACCACAGGAATATACCATTTGTGGAGGTGATGAGATTGTGATTGATGCAGGAATTTTCAATAGTAATTTAAATTTCCAATGGAGTACAGGAGAGACTGATCCAGAAATTATTGTGTTTGAATCAGGAACTTATAGCGTTACAATTACAGATGATGCTACGGGTTGTTCAAGTTCCGTAGAAATAATAGTAAATCAAGGTGAAACAGCAAATATTAACGACCCGCAAGATTTAGTGTCGTGTGATACCAATGGTGTTTTTGATTTAACGAGCGTCATACCAGATGTCTTAAATGGTTTAGATCCTAATAATTATGAGATTACTTTTTATGTGAATTTCTCAGATGTTTTCAATCAAGTTAATGCCATCGCATCACCAAATGCATATACTGCATTTTTAATTCCGCAAACTGTTTACATTAGAGTAGGTAACCTAAATGATGAATGTTTTGCTTTTGGGGCTTTTGATCTTATTTCAGAAAATTGCCCAATCGAAGTCGTATGTGGAGAAGAGCCAATCAATACGACATATTGTTATGAGCTCGAAAGTGCAACACAATATACTTATACGAGTTCAGACGGTTCTCCATTGCAGGTTGTTTTTAATTCTGGCCAAGTAGAGGATGAATGGGATGAATTGACTGTTATTGATACTGACGGTACAATTTTATACAGCGGTTATGGCAATAGTGGAGATTTAACAGGTTTAAGTTTTGCTTCAAGCGGAGATACGATTACAGTTTTTGTGGATTCTGATGATGTTTTTGCTTGTGCAGATCAAAATTATGATCCATTAGATTATGATGTGACTTGTTTAAGTGATTTTGGTTTGATTAGGATTAATGCTTTTAAGGATACGAACGCCAATTCTATTTTTGATTTTACAGAAGCTAATTTTGCAAATGGTTATTTTACATATGAGGTCAACAATGATGGTGTTGTTAATACGGTTAATTCATCAACAGGTACGTTTAGTATTTTAAGCGAAGATCCTGCGGATACTTATGATATAACATTCAATTTATATGAAGAATCTGCAAACTGTTTTGATATTACAACAAGTAGTTTTGAAAACGTTTCTGTCACGACAGGAAACGTTGTGACTTTAGATTTTCCGGTAGTAGAAGATAATTCTTGTGAAGATTTAGGAGTGTATCTGGTCAATTACTCTGTTCCACCAAGACCAGGCTTTCAGCATTACAACTATTTAATATTAGAAAACTACGGGTTTACTACAATTGCATCTGGAACCGTTGAGTTTACGGTAGATCCACTTTTGATTTTTGATAACACATTTGGTGTAAACTCCAGTTATACCATAAACACGACATCAAATGGTTTTACAGTAGATTTTGTAAACTTAGAACCGGGAGAAGTCGCTAATATCGGGATTACGTTAACTTGCCCATCAAGTGTAGAGTTAGATGATATTGTAACTAATACCGCAACCTATTTAACTGATGAAAACGACTTAGTTACAAGTAACAATTACTCAACTTTATCTGAGGTAGTTGTAGGATCTTGGGACCCTAACGATAAGCGAGAATCTCACGGACCGGAAGTAGATTATGAAGCGTTCTCAACATCAGATGAGTGGTTGTATTACACCATCCGTTTTCAAAATCTAGGAACATTTTTCGCAGAAACGGTTAGAATTGAAGATGCACTGGATAGTCAACTGGACGAAACTACCTTTCAGATGTTGAGATCAAGCCATGATAATGTGGTTACTTTGACAGATAGAGATTTAGAATGGTCTTTTGAGAATATCAATTTACCAGCAGCTCAAGATGATGAAGAGGGAAGCCAGGGATTTGTATATTTCAGGATCAAACCAAATCCAGGTTACGCCATTGGAGACATCATCCCAAATACAGCATCTATTTTCTTTGATTTTAATGCACCTGTAATCACAAATACCTTTACTACAGAATTTGTTGAAGAAAATTTATCGGTCAATGAAGCAGGCTTTACATCTTTCAATCTCTACCCAAATCCTGCAAAAGATAAAGTAACGATTAGATTAAATACTAATAACTTCGGAAATTTGACCGTTAACATCACTGACCTCCAAGGAAAATTGATCTTGGAACAGCAAATTTCCGAAGAAAATAATATGGAATTGGATATTGCAGCCTTACAAAGCGGATTATATTTTGTGAAACTGAACAACAATAATAAAAGTTTCGTTAAAAAACTGATTATAGAATAGTAAAATCTCAATCATAAAAAAAAGCCTCAAGAATTTCTTGAGGCTTTTTTATATATAAATCTTATTTCTAATCTTTTATTCTCCTGAATGTATTTCTTCAGTTTCACAACCAAACAAGCATTTTTCTTTTATGAGTTTTGAAACACCTGGAGGCAACATATGCTCCCAGTCATCTTTACCGTCAGAAATTGCTTTTAGTACTGTTCTCGAGAAAATAGTAAGGATAGAATCATCGTAATCGGTAATATCCACAACTTTCCCATTGTATTTAAAGAACTTGTAAAGTTCTTTCATCCTTGGATGTACTTTTAAGTTTTCACTATCTGTAATGGTACCATCATCATTTTTCATTGGGTACAAGTAAACCCTAAGATCCTTGAAGAATAATTTCCCAAAGGCCTCCAAAATACCACCACTTAGATGACGGTAATATTTCTCGTCAAAGATGTCCACCAAGTTATTGACACCCATTGCTAATCCCATACGTGCTTTGGTATATTGAGAGAAGTACTCAACAAGTTTATAATATTCCTGAAAATTAGAGATCAATACGGTTTGCCCTAAAGAGCACAACAGTTTTGCACGATCCATAAAATCCTGCTCATCAATTTCTCCTTCAGCTCTTAAATTGGAAAGGGTAATCTCAAAAATAACCTGGGTTTTATCGAGATCGACCTTGTTTTCTTTTATAAACATGTCGTAAGATTTCTTATACATGTCCATATTTACTTTGGTCACTGGTCTAAAACTACCACGCAGTGCTAAAATATTCTTTTTATAAAGTACTCTCGCTGGTAACACATTATTACCATCTGGCGCAAACATGACTGCATCTGTCATTCCGTTTTTAACGAGTTGTAAACTCATTAATCGGTTATCGACATCTGCAAAGACAGGTCCGCTAAAATTAATGGTATCAATTTCTACTTGATCTTTATCTAAATGATCGTATAGATAGCGTAGTAACTTTTTAGGCTCGTTATATTTATAATAAGCGCCATAAATTAAATTTGTACCTAAAACACCTAAAGTTTCTTGTTGTAATCTGGCATCGTTTTCCTTAAATCTAAGGTGTAGAACAATCTCGTTATAGCCTTGCTCAGGATCTACTTGATATTTAATGCCAACCCAACCGTGTCCTTTATATTTTTTAGCAAAGTCAATAGTAGCAACAGTATTTGCGTAAGCAAAAAACATTTTATGAGGATGCGTTTCTCTCAAAATACGCTCTTCAACCAAATTGATTTCGTGATTAAGCATTTTACGAAGTCTAGCTTCGGTCACATAACGCTTATCATCTTCAATCCCATAAATGGCATCACTAAAAGCCTTATCATAGGCAGACATTGCTTTCGCAATAGTACCAGATCCACCTCCAGCTCTAAAAAACTGGCGAACAGTTTCCTGTCCAGCTCCAATCTCAGCAAAGGTTCCGTAAATATTTTCATTCAAGTTGATGCGTAAACATTTCGTCCTCAACGACGGAATCTCATCAAACTCTTTATCTCCTTTTAAGGTTATTTCCATTTTAATCTGGGTTTTGTCAACTACACAAAGGTATTAAAATAGGAGGTCAAACTAAAAAAAATAGTTTTATTTTTGCACAGCTAGTCAATTCAGAAAAAGATAATATGTAATTACTAGAATTGAGACAATTGGTTATTAAAATAAATAAGCTTTGAAAGTTACTTTTTTGGGTACTGGAACATCACAAGGAATTCCCGTAATTGGGAGCGATCATCCTGTATGCCTAAGCAAAAATCCAAAAGATAAACGACTAAGAGTTTCGGTTTTGATAGAATGGGAGGATTATGTGTACGTTATTGATTGTGGTCCAGATTTTAGACAACAAATGCTGCGCACCAACTGTCACAAAATTGATGGCATCGTTTTTACGCACGAACATGCAGATCATACAGCTGGCTTGGATGATATCCGTCCGTTTTATTTCCGTCAAGGTGACATTCCATTTTACGCACACAAACGTGTTTTGGGAGAACTCGCAAAACGGTTTAATTACATTTTTACTTCGGAAATTAAATATCCAGGCGTGCCAGGCGTCATCAAGCATGAAATAAAAAACGAACCTTTTCTCCTCGGAAATTTGCCAGTCATGCCAATTAATGGCTATCACCATAAACTTCAGGTTTTTGGGTTTAGATTTGGAGATTTCGCATATCTCACAGATATGAAAACCGTTGCAGATAAAGAAATAGAAAAATTAAAAGGAGTAAAGGTTTTGGTTGTAAACGCGTTACGTGAAAAAGAACATATATCACATTTTAACCTCGAGGAAGCCTTACAATTTATAAATAAAGTAAAACCCAAAACCGCATATTTAACACATATAAGCCATTATCTTGGCTTTCATGATGATGTGCAAAAAACTTTGCCAGAAAACGTTTATTTAGCTTACGACAACTTACAAATAGAAATATAGATTATGAAGAGTAGAATTTTTATGTACCTGTTTATTTTCACGCTTTTGCTCGTGATTTTTCAATTCGTTAATTCAAAAAGCATCATTGAAAGTTATGATGAAAAGTTAACGAATTATATGAAAGTAAATACCGAATTAAAAGATTCTATCCAGCAAATTGAGGATCAAAAAAGCACCGATTTATATACCTTTAGATTTGACACCAATGACGATGCCATGACGTATTGGGAGAATCAAGGCTATCGCATTTCTGAGTTTGTGCCTTTTATAAAAGATGAACTCATGAGCTTAAATGTTTACGATACAGAAGATCATCCTTTAGTGCCTTACGCTTCAATGACCGAAAATAAGATGTTAATAGATCAAATACGAATGCTCAATCACAAATGGATCATCGCCAGTTTTACAGATGGCACCTATTGGGGCGAAATGATACTAAGCTACGAGATTGAAGATAAAAAGAGTTTGAAATTTAAGGTGCTGGAGTCTATTTTGTATCAGCCTTAAATCATATTAAAAGGTCTATCTAAGTATTCTAAACTTTTTAAAAAAAATAAGATATCAATTTAAGATTAGAAAAATAAAAGGCTCATCTATTTTTCAACCATGTCTCACGAGTAATACTAAACACGTTAAATTCATCAATTTGATTTTCTAAGGACATTCCGTTTTTTATGGCGACGATTTCCGAAGCAATATTATCTACATGCATCATTGATATAACGTTCTCCGCCAGGTTATGTTCAAAACAAAAATCTCTACATTTTTGTGCAGCTTCTTGCGCGTAACCTTTTCCCCAATAGTTTGGCAAAATTGAATAACCAACTTCTAAACGCTCTTCGTCTTCAACGGTTTGAATTAGCAATCCGCTTTGTCCAATAAATGCTCCTGTTTGTTTATCTATGAGTGCATTCATACCACCAAGATTATTCTCGTATCTATGCCAAACTTTGTTGAACCAAAAGTCACATTGTTCGGTTTGTGATAAACCGGTTGGCATTCCTAGAAATTTATCCACGTTTTTTTCTGAAAAAAGAGGTAACCATAAAATGTAGTCTTCTTTGGTGACTAATCTAAATTGCAAACGTTTTGTTTCTTGATCTGTAAGGAGGTATTTGTTCATCGTTTTGTTTGATCTAAATTCCTTGCAAGACGCAATAAAATTAAATACGTGTCTCTAACCAAGCCTTAAGTTCGTAAAAATTTTGAGGAGCGACACCATGGCCTACTGGGAATTCTGAGTAGGTATTTTTGATATTTAGTTCATTTAAGAATTTTGGTGCTTTTCTTGCCCAATCTACTGGGATGACTTGGTCAACTCTTCCGTGGGAACAATAAAAATCTAAATGCGAATACGCTTTGAGTTTTAAATTTTCAGTAAGCATATCTTCACTAATATAACCACTTAGTGCGATGATATTTTTTACTTTTTCTGGATAGGTGAGTGCCACTGCATAACTTAAAATAGTGCCTTGACTAAATCCTAAAAGTGTCACATTGTTTTTATCTACTGGATATTTTGCGCAAACTTCATCAATAAATTTGGCAATTTCATCTCTAGATGCTATGGCTTGCTCGACATCGTTCCATTTGTTTTGATTGGCATCAAAATTTATGGCATACCAAGCATTTCCATAAGGTTGCATTGGGTGTGGTGCTCGAACAGAGATAATAAAGAGTTCTTTTGGTAATTCTTCAGCAAAGGAGAACAAATCGTTCTCATCACTGCCATAACCATGGCACATGATCAATAGTGGAGAATTTTCTTTTAATGAAGAAGGTCTTGTAATGTATTGTAGAGTCATATGTTTATTTACCTATGTTAGAGAACCATTTTTGAAATAGAGGTCCTATTATTGGAACTGTTTGGTATTTTCCTGTAAAAGCCATAACAAACCCATAAGCTAAAAGTGTCCCAAAAAATACCCAAAGACATATTCTCAACATTGCAGAGTCAATGTTACTAACGCTAATGGCGCAAATGAAATAAAAAATCCAAATGCCCAATGCCTGTCTAATATGAAAATTGGTAAAAGGATTTTTTATATCTGCATTTAAGAAATAGGCAATTAATGTCCCGAAAACAGGAAGGTAGCTCACACAAGCCAATTTTTTACCGTCCTTAATGATATTCTCGTTCATAATTATTTGATTACTATTTGGTTGTTGGAGATAATCCCGTATACTTTTCCTTTTAATTCCTTGCCCAAAAATATTGAGTTTTTTGATGTGGATGTGATGTTTTCCGCAGAAAAAGTATAACTATCTTCTGGATTAAAAAGTGAAAGATCTGCATCATTTCCTACTGCAATTGGCGAGCTTTTGATGCCATAACGCTCTTTGCCTTTTGTTAATAATTCTATGGTTTTTTTAATTGTAAATATTGAGTTTAATGCTCCAAAGGCGCTCTCTAAACCAATAGTCCCATATTTGGCAAAATCAAATTCTATTTTTTTATGTTCGATGTCAATAGGGTTGTGATCACTTGTGACCATATCGATTGTGCCATCTTTAAAACCTTCAATCAATGCATCCATATCTTTTTGTGTTCTCAAAGGTGGCAGCACTTTAAAGTTGGTGTTGAAGGTTTCTAAATGCTCATCTGTAAACACTAAATTATGTATGGCAACACTACACGTGACATCGAGCTTTTTTTGTTTTGCTGCCCGAATCAATTCTACCGATTTTGCTGTAGAAATGGTTGGGATGTGAAGTTTACCTTCAGTATATTCTAAAATAAAAAGATCTCTGGCGATTTGTAATTCTTCGGCAAGTGTTGGGTTTCCTTTTAATCCTAAGGAGGTGCTTGTTACATTCTCGTTCATCACTCCCAATCCGCTAATTTTTGATTCCTGCGGAAAAGAATACACCAAACCACCAAAATTGCTTGCGTATTGCAAAGCGAGCTTCATCAAATTAGGGTTCTTAATTGGTTTTTGATAATCATAAAATGCTACAGCTCCTGCAGAAGTCATATCAAATAACTCTGCTAGATCCTCACCGTCACTGTGTTTTGTGAGTGCTCCAATTGGATATAATGAAACGGGGTGATTTTTTGCTTTAGCTTTTAAAAATGAAATATCTGCATAAGAATCGATAACCGGATTGGTATTTGAATTTACTGCAACCGCAGTAAAACCAGAATTTGCTGCAGTATTTAAACCGTTAGCAATCGTTTCCCGCTCCTCAAAACCAGGTTCTCCAAAACTCACGCTAGAGTCAAACCAACCTTGAGAAAGGTGCAGGTTTTCTAACTTAATTTCTTTATGATTTTTTGGATTATCGATTTGTTTAGAAATCTGGGAAATCAATCCCTTTTCTATTAAAACATCTACGGTTTGATTGTGAAAATCGCTTTTAGGGTCAACTATAGTGGCAGATTTTACAAGTACGTTCATTTTAGAAATTTTAAGATGAGCATTTCAATGATTAAGAAAATCACTGCAAAAATAACAAACCATTTCCATAGTTCATTAACATTCGTGGCACTTTTGATATCACTTATGGCAGATGCCAGAGAATTATCTAACGTCACATTTGATAGATCATTTATATCAAAGTAATTGAGATTGCTCTCACTACGATTAAAATTGAAGCTTAAATTCTTGAGAAATGTATCCTTATTTTGAACTGAAATAATGCCTGCAACATCAGGATACGTATTGGTAATTAACTCCACTTTATTGTCGTAAGTCTGCTGTAAGGGGATTACAGAGTTTTCACCGTTCACCAAGGTCAAAATATCATCCTGTTGCAATTGTGTTGCTATATCTATCGTATTCTCGTTACCAATTGTATAATACAGATTTCCTGTTTTTAGGCTTTGCTTTCCAATATTATAGAGAACAGGAACGATTAGTGGAGAGTTCTTAAAATTAGAGTTCTCATCTTGTATTGCTGCGGAAAAACGAAAGGCATTACCAGATTGTGATAAAAATGAATTTCCGTCCTCAAAACTTAATATAGCGTTTACTTGATTGGAAGTATTTGCATAAAAAGAATTGACTTTTGGGTACTGAAAATTAGACACCTGTTTATCAAAAACATTACTCAATAAAGGATGCGAGTAATTGATACTCGTAATCTTTTTTTCTACGGAATTTAATCCGCCAAAACTAGAAAGACCATAACTATTAAATAGTTGATTGTAAGTATTTAATCTTATTTCATCTGAAGGTATGATTAAAATATACCCTCCATTGTCTGTAAAAGATTTCAAGGCAGTTACAAGAGATGTTGGGATGTCATTTAATTCGTTTAAAATAATTAAATTTTGCTGTTCTAGAGTATTATAATTAAGTGCTTCAAAATTTGAAGATGTGTAATTAAACTCATCACTCGTATAGATTTTTTGAAGAAATGCGTCATCTGTTTCATTGATGGCGAGCACATTAATTTGATCTCGTTTATCAATATTAAAATATAACGTATTATCGTACTGTAGATTTTGATCATCAATTATCAACTTGCCATTAAATATGGAATTTGCTGGAATTGTAAAGGTAGTGGTCGCATTATCATTAATAGTCACAGCACTTTTAGCAATAAGCTGATCGCCATTATATAATGAAACGGGTAAGGTTTCTATAGCATCACCTTGGTTTTTTATAACTACTGTGAGTTCAAGATTTTCTACCGTGGTTTTTGAGATGAATACGCCATCTATCGCAACATTATTTTGGTTTGACGGACTAAGTTTTACGAATTTAAATTTAACCAAACTGTCATTTGTGGCTGTAATCGCATCTGTTTTTTGCTGAAAATCAGAAACCAAAACCAAATTCTTTATAGAACTTTTATCTTCGGAAAAGAGATTTTTCCCCTTTAATATAGCTGCATCATACGCCAATTGACTGGGAGAGTGCTTGAGTTGTATCAAATCATTTTTAATAGCTTTAATACTTGTTTTGTTGAAATTAGCATCATTGGTAAATACTGAGATTTGTTCTTTTTCATCAATATTCTCAATTATATCTTGAATGGCGCTATTTAACAAACTGCCATTTGCACTTGGCGATTGCATGCTAAACGAATTGTCCAGATAGATAACCGTTTCACTCTTTGTATTAAAACTCTCAGAATTTGATATATAGGGCTGCGCAAACGCAATAACCGCACAAGCGAGCAATAACATTCTGGTAAGTAAAGTGAGCCACTTTTTGAGCTGTGAACTTTTTCGAGTTTGAATGGTAAGTTCCTTTAAAAACTGCACGTTTGTAAAATCGACACTCTTAAACTTTCTAAGCTGAAATAAATGAATAATAATAGGGATAATAAGAAGCAATAACGCGTAAAGAAGTTCTGGGTTTTTAAACTGCATTCCTGTTTTTTGGGATTATTATTCTTAGAAATCAAATATAGAAAATGATATGGGATTACTAGCTTTTGCTTTTGAGAATTTTAACAGAAAAAGAAATAATCAACCATGCTTACCATATCCATAGTTTTTAGAAAAGATGTAATTTCCAACTGAGCTTCTGTGTTGGCTACGCTCACAATAATTTGTGGATTTTCAAGTGATTTTAAATGTGTAAAGTCATAAAGCAATTCGTCATAAATATGTTTACCTATTTTTTTAGGATTATCACAAATCCAAAAAAATGGGATATTTTTCTCTTTTAATAATTTTGCAACTTTCTTTCCTTTTTGTCCTGCTCCCCAAATGGTTAGTGGTCTCAAAGAATCATAATTGAGCTCTAAAAAATAAAGGACTTTAAGTTCTAAAAAATGATTTTCTGCATAATGCTCATCTGTTCGCGATGCTCTTGTGCTATAATCCCTCCAATAATGTAAGACATTTGAACTTGGAATGCACTTTAGTCCGTTTTTGTAAAATCTAAAAGTCAGATCATAATCCTCTGGATACCGATTTGGAAAAAATGCTTCACAACCTATAAAATCATCCCGATGAACCATCCAGCAAGGGGATGGGATCACACATTCTTTATAGATTTCAGAAAAATTATCTCCTTTTTGGGTTAGATTGTTTAACCAGTTTTCATATTTTTTGTAACCATTTCCAATACCATCTTGGCTAAAATACTTGACCAAACCCAAAGCGATATGGCCTCTTCCTTTGGTTTGTAAATCATTGACCATTATGCTCAGTTTTTCAGGATGCATTATATCGTCGCTATCCATTCTCGTGATATAAATACCGTTACTTTCAGAAAAAGCCAAACGTAAAGCTTCAATAATACCATCCCCTGAATTTTTGATCAATTTTATGCGTTTATCCTTTTCCGCGAAAGCGAAAACAACATCATAACTATCATCTTTAGAATGGTCGTCAACGATGATGAGCTCCCAGTCTTTATAGGTTTGTGACACTATAGAATCTAAACAGTCACCCAAATATTGAGCAGTATTTTTAAAAGGAGTAAGGATGCTTACAAGTGGTTTTTGCATTTTGTAAAAGTACCATTTTAACAAAACCTTAGCTAAATTAATAGTAACAGATTGTAGATTTGTGCGTCAATAAATGGCATAAAAACACATTAAATACTAAAAATGAAACACATTTTATCAATTTTTGCTGTAAGTACTTTGCTTATGGCTTGTGGAGGTTCTAAATCTACGGTTAATGATTTAGCAACCGCAAATCCTATTTCTACATCAATTAATTTGTCTGCAGTTACAAATGACAAGGCTCCTGTGGTTATAAATCCTGGACGTTTTACAGAAGAAAAAGTAACCTTTAGATTACCAAAAGTGGTACAAGGGACATATTCTATTAGTGACTTCGGAAAGTATATCGATGACTTTAAGGCTTTAGATTATGATGGAAAAGAATTGACTACAACACGAGTTGACGACAATACTTGGACCATTGAAAACGCTACAAAGTTAGACAAGATCGAATATTTGGTTAATGATACGTTTGACCAAGAAGGAGATACTGGAGGAATTGGTGGCGAAATTCCATTTTCACCATCTGGCACAAATATAGAACCAGATAACTATGTTTTAAATCTACATGGTTTTATTGGTTATTTTGATTCTTTAAAAAATGCGCAGTACACTTTAGATGTAACTGCTCCTGCAAGTTTTGTTCGCACATCTGCTTTACAAAACACAAATACAGCATCTAGCGAAGATGGTACTCAACTTACGACTACGTATTTTGCACCACGTTATTTTGATATTACAGACAATCCAATGATGTACGGTAAATTGGACGTCGAGGAATTTATGGTTGGAGATATTAAAATTGTATTGAGTGTATATTCTCCAAATAAAGTTCATACTGCAGAGAGTATGAAAGAGACTGTTTATAAAATGATGGAAGCTCAAAAAGCGTATTTAGGTGATGTAAATTCTACACCACGTTACGATATTTATTTGTACTTGTCTGATAACAGTCCAGAGGCTCCAAAAGGTTTTGGAGCTTTAGAACATCATACATCTACCGTTGTTGTATTGCCCGAGCAATCTACAAAAGAGCAGTTGGCAGCTTCAATGATTGACGTTGTTGCACATGAGTTTTTTCATATTGTGACTCCGCTTTCTGTACATTCTGAAGATGTGCATTACTTTGATTATAATCAACCTACATTCTCTAAACATTTATGGATGTACGAAGGAGTTACCGAATATTTTGCACAACACTTTCAAGTGTATGAAGGTTTAGTGGATCCTGAAACATTTTATGCTACAATGAACCAAAAAATTTCTGGGTCTATGCGTATGGATGATACTATGAGTTTCACCACAATGAGTGAGAATGTTATTAACGAGCCTTACGCTTCCAATTATTATAACGTATATCAAAAAGGTGCGCTAATTGGGATGTGTATTGATATTTTAATGAGAGAAGAGAGCAATGGAAATAGAAGTATGCTATCTTTAATGAAAGAATTATCTGCAAAATATGGTAAAGAAAAACCATTTGTTGATGATAATTTGATTGATGAAATTACAGCAATGACCTATCCTTCGGTTGGAGAATTTTTAAACACTCATGTTGTTGGTACAACTCCAATTGATTACGAAGTATTCTTTAAAAAAGCAGGTTTACATTATAAGGACGCTAAAGTAGAAACGACTTATATCCAAGATGGCAACGGATTTATCTTTGATGGAGACCGAGAGAAAATGGTGATTTTCTTTTCCGAAGGTGTGAAAAACAACAGCTTTTGGGCAGATCAAGGTGTAATGCCTGGAGATGTCATTAAAACTATAAATGGTGAAGCATTGACAATGGTAAATGCTCAAGCGATGATTGGTGCAATGTACCAATGGCAACCTGGTCAAGAAATCAATGTCCTACTTGATAGAGATGGGAAGGAAGTCGTTGTAAAAACAGCATTGACACAATCTTACACAACAGCTAAAAAATTAGTTGAAATGGAAGACGCTACTCCAAAACAAATAGAAGTTAGAAAAGCTTGGTTAAAAGGATAAAGCAAGTTTTGAATAAAAATAAAAAAGCTGATAATCTTAAATTTGATTATCAGCTTTTTTTATAAAATTTCGCATGCTTCAAGATTTTTGACGGGGAATTCACCGTTAAATTTTGAAAGTGTAAACGAGAACGTGCTTCCTTCTCCAACAACAGAATCTACAGAGATTTTTCCACCCAATTTCTCAACCAGGTTTTTGACAGTGCTTAGCCCGATACCAGTACTAGATTTTCCAAAATCATTTTTAACGGTTTTGAAAATTTCAAAGATAAAATCTTGTTTGTCTTTAGGGATCCCAATCCCATTATCCTTAACACTGAATTTATGGTTAAATAAATCGGCATCGTATCCTATTTCAACGGTACGATTAGGCTTATCATTATATTTAAGTGCATTATCCACAAGATTGATAAGTATTTGTGACAAAGCAGCTTTATTGACATTTTTAATTAAAACACCTTTTGAAAAGATGAGTTTGTCGTTTTTAGAAAGCAGTATTTGCTGTATTTCTTCGGAAATATCGCCCAAGCTCACATCCTCATTTTGAGCTTCTAAAAGCTCGTCTGCTTGGTAGTATATTAAAATCCCGTCAATATAATCCTTTAAGATAATGGCAGATTCTTCAATGTAATTGATGTACTCATTTGAATCTTCAGAAAGTTTTTCTTTATTCTCATCACGTAACAAATCTGTCAAGGAAATAATATTGGCCAATGGTGATTTCAAATCATGGGATACATGACTTGCAAAAGATTTTAATTGGTCATTTCGCTTTTGTAGTTCAAGCTTAGCAGATTCTAGAACTGCGTTTTTCTTCCGAAGTTCAAATAAATTAACGACCTGTTTACCTAGAATTTTCAAAGCTCCTATTTGTGATTGATCAAGTTCCCTAGGTTTATGGTCAAAAACGCAAATACTGCCAAGTGCATAGCCCTCTGGGTTTATTAAAGGAACACCTGCATAAAATATAGCTTTAAGACCATCAATTAATGGGTTATCCTTAAAACGCTCATCTAATCTAGCATCTGGAATAATTAAGATGTCATCCTCCAAAATGGTATGACCACAGAAAGAGATATTTCTAGGAGATTCACTAAAAGGAATACCTATACGAGATTTAAAGAAATTTCTATCTTTATCTAAAACCGTAATAAGCGAAATGGGAACATCACATATGGTCGCCACCAATTTTGTAATGTTGTCATAATCGCCTTCTGGCAATGTATCAAGTATATTATAAGACTTTACAGCATTTAAACGCTCAAGCTCATTACTTGGCAATTTGGGACTTTGCATATGTTTTTTTTGGATTGTAGGTTAGACTACATACGCAAAAATAGGTTATTTGGTTTTACCTTTTTAAAATTTTTCAAAAACACCTAATCCAAAAAGTGCAAAATCATATTTTACGGGATCATCTTTATCCAGTTTTCTCAGCGAAGTGTCTAATTCTAATAGAGCTTTGCCATCATTTTGTTTGCGCTTTAAAAGTTTTAATTTTCTGGCAACATTTCCGGAGTGAACATCTAAGGGGCAAGATAATAGAGCAGGAGAGATGCTCGTCCAAATTCCAAAATCTACACCATTATTATCTTGTCTAACCATCCAACGTAAAAACATATTGATGCGTTTTGCTGCGGAATTTTTAAGCGGATCACTCACATGCTTTTTCGTGCGATCTAAGTGATCAATCTCAAAAAAGATATTTTTGAATTCATGGATAGAATGCTGAAGGTTTTTTTCTTCGGAAATTTTAGAAAACACGTTTTCCAGTCCGTTATGATAAGTATAGATATGCTTCAAGCCTTTTATAAACTGAATAAAATCATCACCATTAAAGGTTCTGTGAACAAAAGGAAGTAATTTATCAAGGTCATGATCTTGATGATTAATTACAAAATCGTAAGGTGATTGATCTAAAAGGTCCATCATTCTATTGGCATTATTGATGATGCTTTTTCGGTTTCCCCAGGCAATGGTTGCGGTCAAAAATCCAGAAATTTCAATATCCTCATTTTTAGAAAATTGATGAGGGATTTGGATGGGATCACTCTCAATAAATTTGGGATGGTTATATAGCTCTACTTTAGCGTCTAGAAATTCTTTGAGGTCTTTTTTGTTCAAAAGTGTGGGTTTTGTATTTGCAAAATTACGGTTCTTTATTAGGAGTTGCAAGAGCTTAGAATACTCAAAAATTCTGTTATTTTTGTAATTCAAAATAAAACCTATGAAAACTAAATTATACATCTTATTATTTTCAGCAGTCATGATAAGTTCATGTGAACGTCCATCGAAAAAAACTCAGGAAACCATTAATGCTGGAGGAGAAGCTGTTGGTAAATCTGCTACCGAGTTTGTTGAAGGTGTCCCTGAAGGGATTGACAAAACGCTCGAAGCGAAACTAAAAATGTCACCATCATTAAAGGATAAAGGCATCACAACCGGTAAATATGAAATAACCGATAATCCGCTTGGTGGTAAAAATAATCTATTGACCCTTTATTTGATTTTTGAAAGGGACTTTAAAGAGATCGTTTATGTTCAGGTGTTTGATAAAAACGGACTAGAAACAGGTCGTGCTAAATTACAAGTTAAAGGCAACAAAGGTGATGCCGAATATTTTGATTTTATTTTTGGCAAGCGTGTTGAGATAGAGGCCAAGAGTTTGATTCTTGTGGAGTGATATATGTGCAAAATTTATTGCACTTAAGTACGCGATTCATTTTTCGCAGTTACAAAATAATTAAATTCAAGCAAATATCTTCGCATTATCCGACAGTGGTAATGAGTTATACAAGTTTTTACCGAATGTTGTTTAATATTTTTTCAATCCGTTTAATGTCTTCTAAGCTTATTAATTTTAAAGTTTTTATAAAAAGATTATCATCATTAATTTCAATTTCTAAACCTTTTTGATTTTCAAATTTTTCCAAAATTTTATTGATTTTTATTATATCATAACTTCTCTTAAATGTAAATGATTCATAGTCTTTTAATTGTAAATCATCATCATTTCGAATTTTATCAAATAGTTTTTCGGTTGCAGATTTTTCTCTTAAATAATAATGTCCGTTAGTATTATAAATTTTTTTCCAAAACATAACATGTGATTCTTTATAATCATCTTGATAATATGTCATTCCATGGAGTTCTGGTGCAGGTAAAATCAAAATTCCATCTTGAAATGAGAATGGGTTTGAGTATGTCCAATCATCATAACTGTTTAAAGTTTTTGTCTTATCAAAAATATCAAATTGTTCGTCTGTTAATTCAGTTTTTCTAAAGGCTCTACTTTCTCTTAAATAATTGAGTGCGATTTCAGCTTGCTTTTCGTCTTCGGTAAGTTTTTTCAAATCAGATTCTGGAATTGTTCTAAATTCATTATTGTGGTTAACCCAATGTCCAGATTCAGCTTCTTCTAACGTGATTTTGGCTCCAGTTTCTGGATCTATAATAAATTCATCTTTTAAACTTTCTTCAAGCCTTCTGTCATATTCTTTTTCTTCTTTGGTTTTTGGTCTAAATATTACATAAAGGCAGAAAAGGACTGCTATGCCACAGACTAAACTAATAAATGTCATCATGAATGCAATTTTTATTTAATGTAAGCCAACCAGTATTTATTCATAACTCATCCCTAAACAATCTTCCCATCAACCATCGTTAATTTTCGGTCTGCCATGTCTGCTAATTCTTCGTTGTGGGTTACGATGACGAAGGTTTGACCAAATTCATCACGAAGTTTGAAAAAGAGGTTGTGAAGGTTTTCGGCAGATTCACTGTCGAGATTTCCAGAAGGTTCATCTGCAAAAATAAGGCTTGGATTATTGACCAAAGCTCGTGCAACTGCAACACGTTGTTGCTCTCCACCAGAAAGTTCGTTCGGTTTATGGTTGTAACGATGTGATAGTCCCAAAAAGTCTAGCAGTTCTTTGGCGCGAGTTTCGGCTTGCGATTGCGATTTTCCGAAGATAAAAGCAGGAATACAAACATTCTCTAAAGCGGTAAACTCTGGTAATAATTGATGGAACTGGAATATAAAGCCAATATGCTCATTTCTGAATTTGGCTAACGCCTTGTCTCCCAATTGCGGAATGGACACTTCATTAATCACCAGTTCACTAGGCGTGTTTTTTTCGATTTGATCAAGCGTACCAATAATTTGAAGCAATGTGGTTTTTCCAGCACCTGATGCACCAACAATAGATACCACTTCGCCCTTTTTGATCTCTAAATCTACACCTTTCAAAACGTGTAAATCTCCGTAATATTTATGAATGTTTTTTGCTTTGATCATCTAATAACAATGAATTTCGAAAATACTACTTTAATCTGAATTATTGGCAATTTAAAGTAATCGTGAGTTAAAATCCCTAGAGATATAGCCCAATTGCTTTTCTGTGTTTCGGTCTTTCTTTTTAAAGACACGTTTGATGTCGTTGTAATCTATAAAATATTGAATTCTCAACGAAAACGAATGGAGAACGGGTTGCTCAAAAAGGGTGTTCACGCTCTCGCTGTAGCTTCTCGAAGCATCTCTATCATTATTGAATAATTGATTTCTATAGAGTGCGGTTAAAAAACTTCCTGGTGCAAACTGCCATGTGTAGTTGAGATCTAAATTCCAAGTGCTAAAATTAACATCAGAATTTCCTAAGCCAAGACTTTCAAAAGGATTGCCTGTGTTTTGGAGCTGGCCATTTTCCTCTAAGAAATAAACCTCATTTTCATACTCAACTACAGACCAATAGTTTCTAAAGGTTAAGCCTAAGGCATGAAACGGGTTGAAATTATAGTTACCGCGAACTTGATTTACTATGGTCGTTTGGTCACGTTGCCCAAATACAATTTCGTTATCTAAACCATTTGAATTGTTGGCATAGCCACGGTCTTTAAAAATCTTATCGATATCAAAAGAATAAATAATTAAAAACTTATCACTAATTCTAACCCGTGGTTCTATGCCAATAAAATATTGGTTGGTATCTCTGCCATCTTCAAAATATAAGGCACCACCCAAATTGATGTCATAAGCAAAGGTGTTATTGTAATTTGAGGAAAAGTAAACTCTAGAATTCACTAAGTTTTCATAAACAAAAAAACGATTAGCTTGACGTGGCTCAAAGTAATCGTACTGTTTTCCTGCTTCAATATCTAAATTGGCACCAAAACCGTGTAATTTTTCTTTAAGCTGAAAGTTGATATTTCCGCCAAAACCAAAGCCTGTAAAAACGCCTGGATCTGCTAATCTTGTGTAGTTGATGTACGTGTTCCAGTTTCTACTAATGAAGTTTTTAGTGGGTTCGAAGATTCGATGCCCAAAATCGACACCAAAGTTATTATAGTTATTTCTGAAAATAAGTCCTAAATCATTGATGTCATAATTGGTATCTGCGTAACTATGATCAAAGCTGTATCTATAATTACCATGAATTTTACTTGCAATAAATAAGCTACTTAAACCAGTTGATGTTTCATCTGCTAAGTTTACATTACTCATTTTTGCCTCACCATATAAATTGTAAGTGTTTCTTTTATTGGTAATATCTGCAATTAAAGCAGTTACATTGGCATCTCTAAAATTACCATTTCTGGTCACATTGGTGTTTACGATGCTTATAGATGAGTTTTGATTAAACTGTTGGTCTAACACCAAAATATTGTAATTAGAAAGTGGTTCTATAACTTGATCTCTTAAGGCTCCAGTGAGTGTGTCTCTTGTGGTTGCAAATGTTTTTTCGGTTATGGCATTAAAAAAACCAACGCCTAAACCTTTTTTTGTTCTACCAGATATTTTAGCTGCATTCAAAACCTTTACAATGTTAGATTGGTTAAAAACTTGCTCGTTTTCATTGAGTATGACTCTTCCCGTTGGTGGACTCCCAACACGTCTTGAAAAGAATAGACCTCCTTTGTTGAAAAGGTCAACACCTTCGGTAAAAAATTGGCGCTGTTCAGAAAACGTTTGCTCAAACGGTCCTAAATTAAGCGAGAGATTATCAAAACCAGCTTGGCTAAAATCGGGCACGAGCGTCATATCGAGTGTGAAATTTTCAGTAATCCCATATTTAACGTCTAAACCAAATTTTAAATCTGTTTCTGTCTCACCATCAAAACTATTTATTATTCCTGTTGAAAATGGATAAAAAGAAAGTCGAGTAGGAGGCTCTATATTATTTAATCCTACAATTTCTCCATGATACAAACCGATATTTCCTTTAGTAATGTCGATAGGGTTCCACGTATACTGTGATCGGTAACGCCTAAAAAATCTATGAAATTGAACTCCCCAAGTCTGTTCCTCTTGATTGGCAAACCGCAAACAACGATATGGGATTTCCATTTCTACAGCCCAACCATCGTCATTAATTTTAACAGCACTTTCCCAGACTGCGTTCCAACCAAAATCTTCACCATTACTGGGACTAGCTACAGCATCTGCTTGGGTGCCAGAGCTAAAAACGAAAAACTCTGTATCATTTTGTGCATCATTGTTTGGGTTGAGTATAAGCGCAAAAAAATCGGTTTGACCAAAATCATCTCTACTTGTTAATTGACTCATGATTTTTGAAGGATCATCGTAAAGATAAGCAGCAACATAAATAGCCTTATCATCGTAGGTCATTTTTACGATTGTTCTGTTTTCCAGAGAATCTTTCACACCAGCATCTGGTTTAAATTGAGTAAAGCCTTTAGCTTCTTGAGCAGTTTCCCAAACAAGGTCATCTAAAATACCATCAATTTTTGGTGGTGTTTCTGTACGTTCTATTTGAAGTTGTTTTTTTTCTTGAGCGTGGGTTAAGAGACTAAAAAGCAGGAAGAAGCAAATAAATGAGCGGATATTCATTTGAATTTTTGATTGATGATTAGTGTCTATTATATTTAAGACACCAAAAAAATTAGTATGTTACAGTTAGGTGAAACAAAACTACCTATCATGAGTGCTCAATTTTCATAAGTAAACGTTAAAATGATAGTTTTACTGTTAATCTTTTACACGATTGTATAAGGTTTTGTGTGATTTTTTTTACTTATTTTTAGTGAAAATTAAATCTCCATAATAGATGCCTTATCAAAAGTTTGAAGAATACAATATGCAAGTGACAGACGATGTAAAACAACGTTACAAGAAAATCATTGAAGATTTAGGAGAAGATACCAGTCGTGACGGACTTTTAAAAACTCCAGAACGCGCTTCAAAAGCCATGCAGTTCTTAACACAAGGCTATCACCAAGATGCTGCCGAAATATTAAAGAGTGCCATGTTTAAAGAGGATTACAATGATATGGTCATTGTAAAGGATATTGAGATATATTCCCTATGCGAGCATCATATTCTTCCTTTCTTCGGAAAAGCGCACATCGCATACATTCCAAAAGGACAAATTGTTGGGCTAAGTAAATTACCAAGAATTGTAGATGTTTTTGCTCGTCGTTTACAAGTGCAGGAACGCTTGACACATCAAATTTTAGATTGCATTAATGATACCTTAAAACCCGAAGGTGTGGCAGTCGTGATAGAAGCCTCTCATATGTGCATGATGATGCGAGGCGTTCAAAAACAGAACTCCGTAACCACAACGTCTGGCTTTAGAGGTGCATTTGAAAACATAGAAACAAGAACCGAATTTTTAAACCTCATAAACGCTAAACTGTCATAATATTTTTTTTGGAATACTATTTGCTTTACGATAAGTAAATTACAACACAAATCATGACATTAGAAAACACATCAAAAACTAGAAAACTGGCACTAAGCATTTTATTTGACGCAATGGGCTACGTTTCATTTATATTTCCACCATTTGATTTTGTTTGGGCACCAGCATCTGCTTGGTTAATGACCAAGCTTTATAAAGGCAAAAAAGGAAAAATAGCAGCAACCATCTCATTTGTTGAAGAAGCATTACCATTCTTTGACGTCATACCAACGTTTACACTCATGTGGTTATATACCTTTGTTTTTTCTTCGGAAAAGGAAAAAGGTGAGACTGTTATTGATATCAATCAATTTTAAAATTGAAAAAATCTTTTCTAATATTAATAGTAATTTTATTTTATAGATGTGATTATCTAGAATGTTCTAGCGAAAAATTAAGTGAATCTGACGAGACATTTTTATTAGATTTAAATAGAAAATATTCGAATTTTGAAATTTATAAAGATGATTGTTTTCCTTTAGGATATTATAATGTTCAAAACAAAAACAAAACTAGGATTGACACTTTAACCATAAAAAAAATATTAGATATTACTTTAGAACATAAGTGTGTACCAAATAGAATAAAAGTTTACGGATTTGAAAATGATTTTAAATTTATCTTATATAATGTAGAAGATAAGCACTTGATTTTATTACCAAGTGATTTGTAATTTAATAAAACAAAGATTACCTACCATAAAACACTTTCCTAATCCCAATAAACACAAAAATCATCAAAGAATACATAATAAAAAACGGGATGATAAATTCTTTCCAACCCATTACCAAAAAGATGGCAATTAATAATAATTGAAATCCCAATCCGAATGTAGAAATAGAGGTCATTAGCCAATTAGGTGTTATTTTTCCTCGGGATGCATTGGTGTCTAACGCATAGATAGCTTTGTCAAAGTTTCCGTAGAGACTTTTATATAGTTTAAACAAAACATTGACATGACTTTGTTTTTCACCTGCCAAAGCTATAGGTGTTTTGTTTTCAAAAATTCTACTGGTGGTATCTCCTTCAAATTGACTTCTTAAAATCACATAGTAGTAATTATATAAAGTCCCTTGAAGCTGAATCCCAATAAACGCCAAAACAGTCATCCAAAGATAAGCGTCACTAATCCACCATACAGCAATTAAAATTATCGCATTCAATATAATATCTGCAACCGAATCTAGAAAACGACCCGTGTAAGAAGGTGTTTGTTTTAGTCGAGCCAATTCACCATCTGCAGCATCCAAAATAGATTTAAATATTAAAAAGAAAGCAGCTGCCCAGAAGTAACCGTAAACAATACAAACCACTCCAATTAAACCAGAAATGATAAATGCGATTGTGACATGAACAGGAGTAAAGCTGGTCTGTTTCAATGATGCAGCAATAACTCGTGCAAAAGGTCTTCCATAGTCTGAAAGATCAATAAATTTATGCGCTTTGGGTAGTTTTGACATCTAAGATCATAAGAAAATGTGTTGCGGAATATACCAGGTTTATAATACGTTTAATATTCAAAAGTTGATTTATGAGTTTTGATATAATCAATTAAAAGCGATACAATATCTTCTTCAGAATTTAAAAAAGAATCTTCAATAGCATTCCATTTCTTTTCTACGGAAACATCCAGTTTTTCCATAAACGAGCGCCTCATAAAAATATTTTTAGGAACAGGTAACTCAGGAAAATGTTTTATGGCTTGACTCATCAATTCTGCCGATTCATTAGCACCGATAGCGTCGTAAGCCTCTAAAACCTCATGTGAATAAGCACCAGAGGTATTATAGAAAAAATCAAAAAGACCACCATTAAGAAGCTCGCTTTCAAAAATATCAATGTACACAAAGGTTTGTTCTGGTTGGGACAGTTCTGTAAAATCCTTGATCTCACTGGCTTTATTCCATAGTACAGTGCCCACGAGTTCAATAATCTCGGTGTCTTTTGTTTGGTTTAAAGCAAAGTCTATTTCTGTCATTAAAAAGCTAAATGATTTGTTTTGCAAAGATAAGGCTAATTAGAACCATACAAACAAAATGTAAAAATGTGTTTTTAATTTATTTCTTCGGAAACTGGAAAATAAAAAAACGCTCAATCTTTACAATTGAGCGTCTCTGCAATAAAAAAATAGTCTTACTCTACTACAATAGGAAACGTAACAGAAATATCTGTTTCTCCGCCTGCATTTGCAATATTTCCTTCACTAACACCTTCTGCATCTTTGATAGGTTCATGACGCAATGTAATCGTTAAATTACCAGTTCCTGCATCTCCAGTTACTAGTGTAAATGATAAACCGACTGGATTACCATTTTCGTCCATATCTGCATAAGTTGTATTAACTAGACTACTTGAGAAGAAAAATTGGTGCTCATCATCTTCCTCTTCAATTTCTTCAGTAATGGATCCTGCAGGATCTTCAGTTTCATTTAAAAGATCTAAACTACCAGTATAGGTTGTGTTGGCTGCTAAATCAGAAGATACTGATATTATTGCAGCATCTGGACCATCACCATCTAGATCTCTAAAGCTCATAGTAATTGGTGTCCCTAAACCTGTTGTATTTAATGTTGCAATTAATGTTGTAATCACTTCTTCTTCATTTACTGGTATTGGGTTAGCGTCATCATCACTTGAACATGCTGTAAATGTGATTGCTAAAATTGCTATTGCTATTATTGATTTTAAATTTTTCATTTTTTTAAATTTTGACTGTTTGTTATTATAAATTGATGTGTTTAATAATTTAATTTTAATTGTAATAATATGTTTCGTCCAAGATCATCGGCAAAATATCTTAGTCTGTTTAAATAATTTCTGTAAGACGTGTTCAAAAGGTTTTGTACACTTAACCCAACATTTAGATTTGTTTTATTGCTTAACGCAAATGTCACATCGCTATTAAAATGTAATAAGTGATAAGTTGGTGGAGGCGTACTGATATCAACCAAAACAGTTTCATTAGTAGTTGGTATAAATGTTTCAAAATTGTTATTAGGAAATTCATTTTGACGTAATACTAATTCACTTTGTATTGATGCATTAAAATTGAGCCATTTTTCATTGTTATACATTACACTATTCACCATTTTATTTGATGGCATGTCAATTAATGGTCTATTTAAAACCAAATCACGACCTTTTAAAATAGATGATCTATTTTTTAAAGACCAGTTGTTTGATATCTCATAATCAACAGAGAGATCCAACCCCAAAAGCGATACATTGGTTTGTTTATAACTCCATACAGGGAATGCGCCTCTAATAGTTTGTTCTGTTCCTGAGGGTTCTATGTAAATGAAATCATTCACACGATTATAGAACGTTTCAATGTTGAGTGTCAACTTTTCCGAAGAAAAAAGATAAGAGAATGCAAAACGATTAGACGTTTCTTGATCTATTCTCAAATCTCCCAATTCTATCCTTGCAGCAGAGTGGTGGAGACCATCACTAAATAACTCCGATGGGTTTGGAGCACGATTAGATAAGCTATAATTAAAGAGAACTGCATGATTGTCGTTTATCTCATAAGTTGTTCCTGCGGTAGCAGATACATTATGATATTCAAACTTAGGATTGACCAATAATTGCGTGCCTAAATCCTCAATGACCAAATTTGCAAACTCCACATCATATCCAAGATCTTCCCAACGAGAGGTTCTATAGAATTTTTTAGCATCATAATAATTAAAGTCGTAACGCGCTCCAAAATCTATTCTTAATTTCTCGTTTATACTGAGATCTGTTATAGCATAAATACCTAAATCATATTTGTCATAATCTGGGATTAGGCGTCTTACTCCGGTATCGGGATTTGCAAAGTTATTTTGATAATTTGCAGATACTCCAATTTCATATGTATTACCGTGATTACTATCTAATTTCAACGCAGTTTTTACACTGTGCGTTTTCAAATTGAGATCTATGGCGGGTTTATTTCTGTCATCACCAACTCTAATGTCATACTCCAATCGCTCATTATTTTGAAAATCGTACTGAATATCCATTCTTCCAAATTTTTTAAAGCGCTTGTAAAATTCTGCTTTAAAAATTTGATGTGTCACATCTTGTCTTGGCGAATTTATATCGTAACTAAAATCGTCAATAATTAATGGCTGCTGACTGTTAATTGCATTTACCAAATCTTCAATGTTTCCTATATGCGAAGATCTTAAAATAGCGATTTCATTATTTAAAAAACTGTAAAACACGTTGAATCCCTTTTCAAATGTTTTAAATCCACCATTAATAGAAAAGCTTTTAGAATTAAGTCCAGTGTTTGTTAAGCTATAATCTGGAGATTCAAAATCTCCATAACGTTTTAGTGTTCCTTGACCAGATACGTACCAGCCTTTGGCATAGGTTTTTGTGAGTTTACTAGATAAACTGTAGCCTCTACCGTTTGACTGTGCACTGGCAATTGTTTTTCCGAAGAGTGAATCTTTCAAAAATGCACGTTGCGGATTCATAACAACAACACCTCCAATGGCATCACCACCAAAAGCTAATGCTCCAGAACCTTTTACGACCGAGATACTTTCTGCGGAATTAATATCAATGTTTGGTGCATGCTCAATTCCCCATTCTTGATCTTGAAGTCTTACACCGTTTGTCATGACAATAATTCGACTACTATGCAACCCATTAATAACGGGTTTTACGATTGTATTTCCAGTATTTAATGAGTTTACACCGCTTACTTGTTTTAGTGCATCTCCCAAACTTCCAGAGCTATATGCCTCTAAATTTTTAGATTTTAATACTGTCTCTTGACTTGAATTGGTTTGCGCTATTGCAGAGGATCCTTTGACATTTACTTGTTCTAATTCTTCGATATGATGTTCTAATGTAATATTGTAAACCGTATTACCTTTTACTTCTATATCTAATATTTTAGTTTCACAAGCAATGTGAGAAACGGTTACTCTATAGAGTCCGTCACAAAGATTCTCAAATTTAAAATTTCCGTCGAGATCACTAATGGAATAGCTTTTTAGCGACTCTATATAGAGAGAGGCACCAATAATCTTGCTTCCGTCATGAAAATCGTCGACTGTACCTGTAAGCGTAGAATTGCAATTTTGAGACATTGCAAATACTGAATAGCAAATAGAAATGATTGTTATATAAAACTTCATTCAATTTTTATTTAATTTAAATACTCTTAATATGGATATCTAAACTAAATATGGAGGTCCTCGCAGAGAAAAAGATAAGGACCGATGATTTTTTAAAAAACAATAATTAGAATTAATAAGTTGCTTAGTAAATTCTTGAAAGACAAGCTCACTATGATTTTCTAAGCTAATAAAATGGTTGAACGCTGTAAATTTATAAAGATCACAATGTAAATCTTTATTATGGAAATGAGATTCTTGTTGGTCATCAACACATATATCATGGTGGTGATCTTCAAAAATAAATGTAGATTTTACAACTATAGGCATCATCAAAAGCACTACTGTAAGTAATGTGAAGTACCTTAATATAGAATGTAAGTTTTGTTGTTGCATCAATCTAAAAATCTCCCCAGTCCAAATCGCCTGAGCATTTTTTTCTCAAACTCCCAGAAAAATTTGAATTGGCCAAATAACCAACCAAAGCTTACTAAAAGTATTTGATAGAAAATTAGGCCAATGATAATGAATAATACCCAATATAGAATAGGGTTTAAGTTTTCTTTAGTAATTCCCAACGCTTTAATTATGGGTCTTCCTATAAGCATTGAAGATGAACCTGTAATTGCAAACACAATAAAAATCCTGATCATTTCCCATCTAAAATCAACCATCCATTTGTGCTCTAATTTTTTAAAGATGAATAACGTTAGCTTTAATAATGCAATAAATACAACAACAGATAACAAGATAGTTACAAAAACAGTATATGACTTTGTAAATAAAAGAGCAAGTTTATAGCTGCTGTAAGCTAATCCTGTAATTCCCAAAAAAGGAAAGAGTAGTTGCCAGTTTTCTTGAATCTCCCAACGGGTTTTAAATGATTTGAGCATAGCTTGGTTTTGCCATGCAAAGATAATTTAAATTCTAGGAACAAAAGAGGATAATCTTTGTTTGTAAGTTAATTGGAAATAAGTGAAATAGTTAAATAACTTGTAATTAACATCATAACCATAATCGATATTTTGGTTATAATCAATGCGCATTTCGTAAAGATTTGGATCAAATTGTTGGGGCTGCAATACTCGATTGTTCCATTCTATGACCATAACCCTATTTCTAGCTTCCATATAATTTTGTGAATAGTATCCTTCTGGTCTTGCAATAGATGCTAGCCAAGAATTGAAGCCAGGCTCTATTATGATTATTTCATATTCAATGTCATCATTGGCGATTCTTACAATATCATCTTCAGGTATTTCTGAAATTGGTATGTCGTTAGAGTTCGTTTTTGAAGTACCACAACTCAATGTGATCAAGGCGATAAATAATAATTGAAAAATACGTTTCATTGCTTTTTTATAGTTTAAAGTTACAAAAATCATTCCGAAGGAAAATCCATCAAAATGTCATTTTTTTTTAAGAATTACCTCAAAAGTATAATAGAGTACAGCAACTTAAAAGCTAGAATGAGTAAAAGGGCTCTATGAGTGAGCCAATGCTATTTATTAGTCTTTATCTGGGATATTAGCACCACGATCTTTCCTGTCTTCATCTTGTTTACCGTATTGATTAAAGTGGTCTTTCTTTTGGGCACCTTTCTCATCTGTAGCATTTTGGTGCAAAAATTTCTCGTGTTCTGATTTTGGATTTTCTCTATCTTTTGACATGATTTTTATGTATTAAAGTTATTATCATAAGATACTATTATGAAATTCAAATAGTTAATCGAATTACTTTAAAAATTAACTCAAATGTGTAAATTATTATTTCTTCGGAATATATCCGAAAGTTAAAATTGCAGGTTTACATTGAAAGGAGAACTTTATAATTAGTCAAATTTCAGAAAACAAAAAAAAAGCCAAACATCTAGTTTGGCTTTTTTTATGACTTAATACTATTTTTTATTTTCCAAAAATACCTCCTAGCAAACCGCCAAGACCGCCTTTCTTTTTAGCGCTTCCCAAAACCATTCCTGCAACATCATCAATAACACTACCATCACCATCTGCATCTAAAATTTTTTCTAAGAAACTTTGTTCTTGTTTAGCACTGCTTCCTCCAAGAAGTCCACCAAGTAATCCTCCTAAATCATTTGATGAACTTACATTTTTTTGTTGTGCCTGTTTTCCTAAAACACCCATTAATATTGGTGCAGCAACTTTAAGTATATTGGCTACAGATGCCATATCTAAACCAGACTTTTCACCTATGATTTTTTCAACACCTTGTCTTTTAGTTCCTAAGACGTGTCCTAAAATTTTATCACCATCATCTTTCACATCCTCATCAACTCCGCCTCCAAATAAACCACCAAGGTTATCTAAAATGCTGCCATCGTGCTTTCCTTTAAGAGCTCCCATCAAGCCTTCTGCGCCTTGAGGTGTAGAAGCATTTCTTTCCATAGCTTTCATTAATACTGGCAAAGCCATTGTTAGAACGCTACTTGTTTTGTCTTGATCTGTTCCTGTTGAACCAGAAACACCGCTAATAATTGTTTTACCTAGGTCACTGTTTAATAAGTCTAAAATACCTGCCATAATTTTTTATAATAAGATTAGTTAATTAGACTTTCAATGTACAAAAAAAAGTCCTCACATAAGTTAGGACTCCTTTTTTTTGTTTATGTCACAATTATTGTGATATTTTATTTTAAGATACTAATAATTTGTTCTGCCAACTCTGTACCTATTCTATCTTGTGCTTCGTTTGTAGCTGCTCCAGTATGTGGCGTAAGGGAAAGAGCAGGATTCATTAATAATTGAATTTCTGGATTAGGTTCTTTTTCATACACATCCAATGCAGCTCCAGATACTTTGCCACTTTTGATAGCTTTTACAAGTGCTACTTCATTGATTACACCACCTCTCGCAGCATTTGCCAAAATTACACCATCTTTCATTTGGTTGAATTCGGCTTCATCAATGACATAACCTTTTTGTGCAGGTACGTGAAGTGTTAAAAAATCTGACTGTTTCAAAACCTCTTCTTTTGAAATTGTCTTTATCTCAAAATTGACTTTCTGTCCATCAAAGAAGTCTAATTCTAGATTAGCATTTTCCATAAAAGGATCAAATGCAACAACTTTCATACCAGCACCTAATGCCACTTTTGCAGTAGCTTGACCAATACGTCCAAAGCCTAAAACCCCTAAAGTTTTACCTTTAAGTTCTGTTCCCTTAGCATATGCTTTCTTTAAACCTTTGAAGTTTTGATCACCTTCTAGTGGCATATCGCGATTTGAATTATGTAAGTAACGTGCCAATCCGTAGAAATGACCAAAAACTAACTCTGCGACAGAATGTGATGATGCTGCAGGTGTATTAATTACATGCAAACCTTTGCTACGAGCATAGTCTACATCAATATTGTCCATACCAACACCTCCACGACCAATAATTTTTAGGCTAGGGCAGTTGTCTATTATATTTTTTCTAACGGTTGTTGCACTTCGCACCAATAGAACATTTATATTGTTTTCGTTGATATAATTTTCTAATTGCTCTTGAGCCACTGTGGTTGTAATAACCTCAAATCCTCCTTTTTCTAAAGCGTCAATTCCGCTTTGTGAAACTCCGTCGTTTGCTAATACTTTCATGAATATTTGTTTTTGTTTCCTGTAAAATGGAAATCTTTTACTGTTTATGTTCTTACAATAGCAAGAATTTTATTTTTCATCATTTCCGAAGAAATAAATTAAGATAATTGTTGGGGATTCTCTAGGCCTTGCGCTCTAATTCACTCATCACATCTACTAAAACACCTACACTTTCTAAAGATAGTGCGTTGTACATTGATGCTCTGTATCCTCCAACACTTCTGTGTCCGTTTAACCCGTTGATTCCCGCTTCTTTAACCATGGTTTCAAAAGTTTCCTTTAAATCTTCATTGGCCAATGTGAACGTTGCATTCATTGTTGAGCGATCTGCTTTTGTTGCGAATCCATTGAATAGTGGGTTAAGGTCAATTTCAGAATAAATCAATTGCGCTTTTTTGTCATTTTCTTTTTCTATCGCTGCAATACCTCCTAAATCTTTTAACCATTCTAAGGTCAACATTGAGGTGTAAATAGCAAAAACAGGAGGTGTATTGAACATGCTTCCTTTGCTGATATGGACTTTATAATCCATCATAGAAGGAATTTTTCTTGACACTTTACCTAATACATCTTCTTTAACGACAACCAACGTTGCTCCTGCAGGACCCATATTTTTTTGAGCTCCAGCATAAATGATATCAAATTTTGAGAAATCAATGTCACGCGAAAAAATATCGCTACTCATATCACAAATCATCGGGACAGGAGAATTTGGGAATTCTTTCATTTGTGTACCAAAAATAGTATTGTTGGATGTACAGTGAAAATAATCGTAATCTGCTGGGATATCATATCCTTTTGGGATATAGTTGTAATTGGCTTCTTTAGACGATGCTACTTCGTAAACATCATCATAGATTCTAGCTTCTTTAATTGCTTTATCACTCCAAGTGCCAGTATTTAAATATCCAGCACGTTTTTCTAGCATATTTAAGGCAACCATTAAAAATTGAGTACTTGCTCCACCTTGTAAAAAAAGTGCTTTATAACCTTTACCTTCAAGACCTAAAAGCTCCAAAGACAAGGCTCTGGCTTTTTCCATAACATCAACAAAAGGCTTACTTCTGTGTGAGATTTCTAGTAATGATAATCCGTTATCAAAATTAATTATAGCTTCTGAAGCTTTTTGAAGAACGCTACCTGGTAAAACACAAGGTCCTGCGCTAAAGTTATGTCTTTTCATGAAAGTATATTTTTAATTCCTGGAGCATCCAGGAATCTATTTAAATTGTTCTTTACAAAGGTGGTAAATTCTAAAAAAAAAAATATTAAGATTATGATAATTTATTAACAGATTTTCAACGAAAACGTAATAGTATCAACATTATCTGCATAATCCCAAAGGTTTGGTAACTGGGTTTGTCCAAATTTAATTTCGTCATCTCTAAATCCGTTAGAAACGACACATTGAATCGCATCATTTTTATAGCTCAACGTCTTCTTCAATTTTTCTTCGGAGTCATAGTACTCGTAAAACACAGTAGCGATAGGAGAGGAGAAACTTTCATCTTCTTTGATCATTAGAAAACCGTTTTCCAGCATTTCAAACATACTCATCAAATAGACAGCCTTGTTATAATCGTAGTTGTTGGCGTATTTATTTTGGTGGATTATTGGGTTCCAGTGGTACATGGCCTTGAAGAATTTCTGAAAGTCATAATCCCTTGGCACAAATAACTTCGAGACGTTCCTGCAGCCCAAACCGTAGTATCTAAATATATCTTCGGAAAGTGCTACCAATTCATCTTCGGTTTCCTTACCTGTTAGAATAGCTACAGAATTTCGGTTCTTTCTAATAACTGAAGGTTTATCTCTAAAATAATACTCAAAATATCGGGCTGTATTATCGCTACCTGTAGCAATGACTGCGTCAAAATTTTCTAATTTTTCTTCTGTAAAAGAGATGCGACCCTTAAATTCTGGTTCTACATGCTCTAAGTATTTTGCTAAAAAAGGAAGTAAATGTTTATCGTTAGAGGATTGTTTGACCAATACTTTTTGACCAGAGATTAACACCGAAATAAAGTCGTGAAAACCAACTAGCGGAATATTTCCTGCCATTACAATGGCAATGGTTTTTAAACTTTCGGTATTGAACTCATACTTTGATAACCACTTGTTGATATTGCTGTTTGTTAATTGGTTAGACCATCCATTTAAAGCAAAAACTACATTCTCTTTGTTGAACCATCCATTATGTTCTTTCGCTAGTTTTATTTGGTGTTTGAATCCGTCAAAAAATAAATCATTATGTGCTATATGGTCTTTTTTCTCAAAACTTTCCGAAGAAAACTGACTTAAAAAATCTCCTAATTTTACAAATGCGTTAATTCTTTGTTGTAAATCCATGTTGGGTTTGGTTATACGATGTTTTGGCTTTATTTTTGCAATGCAAATTTACGCAAACAAAAACTAAATATTACTATGGCAATTATAATAACAGACGAATGTATTAACTGTGGCGCATGTGAACCAGAATGCCCAAATACAGCTATTTACGAAGGTGCTGATGATTGGAGATATAAAGATGGAACGAGTTTAGAAGGAAACGTTGTTTTGCCAAGTGGCAAGGCAGTAGATGCTGAGGAGGCTCAGGAACCAATTAGCGATGAGATTTACTATATTGTTCCAGATAAATGTACCGAATGCAAAGGATTTCATGAAGAGCCACAATGTGCTGCAGTTTGTCCTGTGGATTGTTGTGTGCCAGATGAGGATGTGGTTGAGACAGAGGAAGTTCTTCTTGGAAAACAACGATTTATGCATCCCGATAATTAATCTCGAAGCGAGAAATTTTATTATAAATTAAATCCCATGCCTAGGTATGGGATTTTTTGTTTGAAATGGTTTTAACATAAAATGTTAAACATCAAATAGATGTTGCTATTTTTATGTAATTTAATGTGTAAACTTTACGTCATGAAAACACAATATATTATTTTACTATTTATAATTAGCATTTTTACATCTTGCAGTAGTACTAAAGTAAGCGCAACACCTTCTCAAATTGCTGCCTTAGATCAATTGGTAGAAAATAAGTCTTTTGTTATAGAATCAGACTGGGCTTTGCCACAAACTACAAATAGCTTAATGGCACTTCAAAATGCAGGTTTCTTTGCTGCAGGAGATAACGCAAGTCGTATCAATTTAATAGGAAATCCCAATGAGCTTAAAATAATTGGTGATTCTATTACTTCAAAACTTCCTTATTACGGTGAGGTACAATCAACGACTGGATATAGTGGCTCTAACAGTGGAATTAATTTTGAAGGGGAACTCAAGGACTATCGTATTGAAAAGAACGATGATAATAGCTATTCCATAACTTTTGATGCAAGAAGTAACTCAGAAAATTTTGATGTTATCATTAATTTATACCCAAATTTAAATAGTGAGATGATTTTGAAAGGAACAAAACGCTTCCCGATTAGATATACTGGTCATGTGAGTTCGATTTCAGAATAGAAAAATTAGAAAAATACTACTTCTCGCATAATAATGAATCTTTAATTTTAACGTCTTCAAAACGCTGCCAAATCTCATGACTAAAGTTTTTTGGCGATAACTGAAATAATACTATTGTTGATGTTTCATCTTCACAATCAAAGACTTTTACTCGAATATTTAGCGTAATCATATCTTCGGAAGTAAAAGAATCATAAACGTATAACTTACCAGTAAAATCTATATGTTCTTCACTATTATTCTTGATAAAGAGCACCGTTGTTTGTGGGACTTCAAAATCTTTTCTTTTATTAACAGCTCCCATTAAGCCATCATAATAGGATTTTATATTAGACTCTAGATTTTCTACAGTTTGTATTTCTTTTTGTTCTATGTACCACGCAAACGTATAGCCCCAAAAATCCTCATGTGTTTGATCCCGCCATTTTTTTGCAAACCTCAAATCTTCATAACCCTTTTCATAATTCATTTCTGGAGCAAAATTTATTGGGAATTTTATGATTTCCTTAAGCCATGTTGTGTCAGATTCAAGAACTCCTAATGGTTGTTCCTCTTGAGCAAAAGATAATATTGAGTAAATTAAAAATGCGGTACTTAATGCTATATGTTTCATGCTTTAAATTTATAGACTTAATATGACCTCAAAACCAATAGCTTCAGAAATTGCACCATCCTTCATGTTACTATTATAATTAACTCCCCAGAGCGTACGATCTATTTTAAATTTTGTGGTCATCGTTTTTTCTTTGTAATCAACTTCTGCTTGAAAAGAAATAGGGTTTGTAATTCCTTTTATCGTTAAATCTGCAAAAATTTGCATCCTTTTTTTATCATGATATTTTACAGAGTTGATTTTTAAGGCAGCTGTTTCATACTGTTCAACATTAAAAAAATCTGGATCCTTAAGATGGTTCACCAAACTTTCATTTGAATCTTGTTTATCAATATCTAAGCATGTTATCGAGTTCATGTCAATTATAAATTCACCACCAATAATTACTTCATTACTTTTTGTAAAATAACCTTCTTTAAAGTTTATTAGGCCATTGTGACCATTAAAGTAAAATGTATAATCGCAGTTCCATTTTACTTCACTTTTTTTAACATCAATCACTAATTTCTCTTGTGCATACCCAAATGCAATACTGCTAAATGTTAGAAGTAGCGTAAAAACTCTTGTTTTCATAAGTATTTGATTTATTTAAATTTCTTTGAGTAAAACTAGAATTTGAAGTATTGAAAAATGTCAAAAAATTGTAAAAGAAGTGTGAACAGTTGTAAAAAGTCGTGATTTATTGTGTTATTTACACCAAATTATGAAATACAACCTACTTTATTTTAAAATCATTTCCATCACACTTTTTCTTGTAGTGTCCATAACATCTTGCACATTAGAAAAAGAAAATGGTCATTCGGGCACGATAAAAGTTGCACTACGTGAAGCAGGCAATCAATTATTACTTCGGAAATTAGACTCAACATCGTTAATCTTGCCAATAAAAGAACTCAAACCACAAGTCTATCTCATATCTTTTGAAAAACCAATATCTTTTGAGCCAAGTGATGTTGTCACCGTAATAGATAGTAGTTTGAATTTATTGAGTCTATCTAAAAATTATCGTGTCGAAGTTGTTCAATGTACAGATGGTGAAGTAGCTTATAGCTATCAAATGAACATAGAGGAGGAGCAAACCATAATACCATGCGCAGGTAGAAACCTACCAAAAGCATGCTATCATATTAAAGTTGAATTTTTGGAGATTATATCTCAGAGTAGTTTTAAAAAAAGATGGACACCTTATGTTTTAATCTTTGGAATTTTAATGTATGCAGGTTTTTTATATCTACGGAAATTTAAAAAACAGCCCATTTCCGAAGAAAAAAATAGTAGTTATTCTTCAATTGGAAGTTTTCAATTCTATCCTGAGCAAAATAAGCTTGTTAAATCGGCTACCGAGATTAGCCTCTCTAAAAAGGAATGTGAACTTCTAGAGATTTTTGTTGCCAACCCTAATCAAATCATCAAACGTGAGGCGCTTACCAAAAAAGTTTGGGAGGATAACGGTGTTTTTGTGAGTAGAAGTCTGGATACTTATATCTCCAAACTTCGAAAAAAGCTAAAGGATGACGACTCGATTAGAATTAGTAATATTCACGGAGTTGGTTATAAACTCGAAGTAGATGATGTAGTTTAATGGTTGGTGCCATTATATTTATACTTTCTATAACTTGTTCCCTTTGTACAAGGACAGTCACTTATGCCTTGTAATAAATCAATACCAATAGTAATACTATGTGTTCCCGAGTTGTATCCTGAAAGATCATTTATGGTCATTTGATATGAATAGGCAAAATAAAAGTTGTTTTTCATGATACCAGCCATCGGTCCAAAATTAAGTGGTTGAAAAAATTGATCGTTTAAAAATCGGTAAGATCCACCAACCCAGTAATAATCACCGCTACGGTTAAACTTTCTGTATTTGAAATTGACATCTGTTGCAGATCGTCTATCACTATTGAACATTTGGTAAAATACAGATGGCTCATATTCAATGCTTTTATCATTCTCATTAGTGAACACATAACCAGTGTATGCTTGAAAATTTAAAAGTTTACTAGGTTCAAAACCTTGAAAGTCATCAATATTCTTATCCAATATATTATTAGCATTTACACTAGCGTAAAAGCGATCCCATCTATATAACAAGCCAATATCAAAATTGTTATTCGATCGTGCTCTATCATCTGCAATACTGGGATCAACGATTGGAATTTCTTCCGTTGGCTGAAAATTTTCTATATCAATTCTAAACGTGTTGATATTGTAAGATAAGCCAAAAGATAAATATTGTTTTGAGGTATAATCTAATATAATATGGTGCGCAAATGAGAATTTAACCCCTTTTTGACGGGTATTACCATTTCTATCGTTATACATAGAAAGTCCAACTCCAGATTGATTTGCAATTCTAAAATCTGCATATAGAGCTTGATTGTCTGGAGCATTTTTGATCCCAACCCATTGCGTAAGACCGTTTAATCTCACTTTAAGATTATCACCGATTCCTGCAAAAGTTGGAGAAACAATAAAATCGTTATCTGCAAGATATTGGGTCCATACAGGTAAGTTTAGCTCTTGTGAATATCCAAAAGTAGAAGTAGCTAAAACGAGATATATAATTATTTTTTTCATGTGAATCGTTATTTAGTTTGAGGGTTTTTGATTACCTGTAAAGTGTAAAATGTCCTACATAATCTTTTTCAAGCAACGGACTGTTAGGTTTCACAACATACCAGTAATCACCAGTAGGAAGCTCTTGGCCATTATATCTACCATCCCAAAATTGACCAACATTATAAGTTGCCACTTTACGACCGTATCTATCAAAGATGTCAAAGGTTAAGTTAGGATAATCTTCAACACAACCTGGAGCCCAAGTATCTGCAGTACCATCTCCATTAGGCGTAAACCAATTAGGAATACACGGTCCTAAGAATTCCAATTCTATGCTCGCTGTAGCTTGACAGCCACTGCTATCTGTAACGACAACTGTATAAGTACCTTCTTCGGAAACGATATAAACATTCGTGTTGCCATAGTCCTCACCATTAAGCGTATATTGGTAATCTCCAGTTCCTCCTGTAGTGATGGCGATTATTTCACCAGCTTCATCTCCTTCTTCTAGAATGAGTGATAGTGGTTCAAATGCTGTGATATTGAAAAGCTCGGTCATTTTTATACAACCGTTAGTGTGTCTCACTTCGATATAATGATCTGTTCCTGGCACAACATTCTCAAAAACATTACTTATTTGGAATTCTCCGCCATTTAATGAATAATCCAATTCGGAAAGATCTACCGAATCTTCATCCACAATAACAGTCACTGTATTAACCGTAGCGTTATTATCACATGCATACTCGATTTCAAGTGTTGGCTCAAAACTTACCGACTCTGGGAAAGAGATATTCCATTCGGTTTCACAACCTTGTGCATCTCGAACAAATACAACATGGTCTCCACCAGCTAAATCTGTAAAATCAAATACCGTTTGTCCAGCAGAACCTGTTGTATAAGGTCCATCATAAACATCTAAACTAATACTGTAAGGCAATGAGCCACCAGAAATATCAACACTGAATTCTGCATTGTTTTCACCTTCGCACGTTTCTTCAAATAAAGAATCTGGGACAATGCTTAAAATAACTTGTTCTGGATCGTTAATTGAAAATTCAAAAATCTCATAACATCCCAGTTCATCTTGAACGATTACCGTGTAAGTATCTGGAGCTAGATTTTCAAAAATATTAGTTTCAAAAAATTGATCCAATTGTGGAGAAATGGCGTACCTAATGGTACCAGTTCCTCCAGAAGCATTAATGGTAAGTACACCGTCATTATTTCCACTACAAGTCACATCGTTAACAGTAAATTCAACAGTTAAAGGGGCAGTAGGCTCAGTAATTGAAATTGGTGCAGAAGCAGTTTCACAATCACCACTCACAACATTTACTATGTAAGTTCCCGCAACTAGCTCTGTAAAAACTCCAGGTGTAAGTTGCGTAGCATCAATAGTGTTGCCTAAAGTATCTTCTAATGTATATATATAATCTCCCAATCCTCCCTGGGCATCAGCTACAATTGATCCAGTATTGTCACCAGAACAATTAATTGTAGGATTCGTAGACATCAAATTGATCTCTAAGGGTAACAATGGATCCACTGTGATACCATTAGAAACATTGGCAACACAACCATTGGCATCTCTTACATAATATTGATATGTACCTACTGGAACAGAAAATGTTGTAGACGTTGAGAATGTTCCTAAAATAGATGTAAAAGAATCATTGTCGCTATATTCATAATTGCCAGTTCCACCGGTAGCGCTTAACGTAAGTGTAGACTCTATATCACAAGTTTGAGTGGAAGCCAAGACTAAATTAGCATCAATAGGCGTAGGTTGGGTGATGACAATTTCCGAAGAAATTAGAACACATTCATTACCATCACTAACTGTAACCGTATAAGTACCAGCACCCAGGTTTTCGAAAATATTTGAAGTCTGTGGACCAGAACTGGAAGGCGTTGGTAAAATTGTATTGAGTGTGTAAATATATTCGTCATCTTCACCACCTGTTACGTTGGTAACTGTAATCGATGCGTCTTGATCTCCAAAACATGATAATATAGATGCGTTTGGTGTAAATGTTGCATCAATAGGATCTGGTTCAACAAGAATGATATCTACGGAAGCTACGCAACCTTCGGCATCAATAACATTTACGGTGTACGATCCAGCAGCAAGGTCTGTGAATGTACCGTTTGGTGAAAATGCTACCGTTGCAGCTCCAGTTAATTCATATTGATAACCTCCCCAACCACCACTGGCAATTGCGTTGATAGTACCTTGACTATTATCACAAGAAACATCAGACGTCTGAGTTGCTGTAAGTGTTAAAGCTTCTTGAGGCGATGCAATCACGAACGTTGATGTTGCAGAACAAAAAGGAGCACTGGTTTCTGTCATTTCTACAGTATAGAATCCTGCTGAAAGTCCGCCAACCAATAATGGATTTGTCGATGTATCCGCATTCACTATTCCTGTAACCGATGCGCCAGAGTTATCAAAAACCTCATAAGTATAAGTTCCCGTATAGCCATTCACTGTTAATTCAAATTCTCCATCATCATCAAAACAAATGAGTGATGTTGCTGTTGTAGAAATTGTTGGAGGTACAGCTTCGGGTAAAGAAACAGTAACTTCTTCGGTACATGATGTAACAGTATCCGTAATTGTTATAACATAAATTCCAGATGGAACCCCATTAAAAGTATTTCCTGTTAAGATTATAGTACCAGGATTAGGGCTAATACTATAAGCATAAGAACCAGAACCATTTGAACCTGTTACAGTAATACTACCGTCGTCATTATTACATGATGGCATTGTCGTGATGTCTGGTGTTAAACCTATTGGTGCAGGAATATCAACTGTAACCAAATTGCCACAACCGTTCACATCCTTAATCTCAATTGTATGAACTCCAGAAAATAAATTTGAAATCGTAAAAGGGACACTTTGTATTTGAAAAGCGCCACCATTAATACTAAAACTATAAGGTCCAACTCCAGCAGTATCTAAAATAACATCAATCTCAAATTCACCATCTTCCACGGTACAAATATTACTTGAAGATGCCGAAATTACTGGTGTTGCATCCATTGCAACTGTTGTCACGGGACTCGTTATAATACATCCATAAGCATCAATAGCATGAATAAAGTAATCTCCAGCATCTACATTAAATACGCTTGCTGAAGACCAAGAAGGATCAGTTGCTAGAGGAGGCGTAGCAGTTGTAGTTATTTGGTATTCGTAAGGTGCAGTTCCGTTTTGAGCTACAGCACTAATAACGCCTGAGTTAGGATTACAATTGGCATTTCCATCTACGGAAACATCAAGACTCAATGCAATTGCAGATTCAGTAATATTGAAAGGAGCAGTTACTACTCCACAACCAGCATTAGTTCCCGAAGTTTCTGTTATTGAAACAAAGTAATTCCCAAAAGGTAATGGTCCTAAATCTGTTACCGTTAAACTTCCATTTGCTGGAACTGTTCCAGAACCGGTAATACCAGTTGAAATTAGAGTTAAGGAATCAAAAATTTCATAAACTACATCAACGTTAGATCCATAAATGCTATTCACCGTAAACGTTACATTGCCATCATCATTTCCTGTACATGTGATATTATTTGAACTTACAGCACTTAAGGATAATGTTGAATTTGTTGGGATTGGTGTGGTTGCAGGCTCATAATAACTACAAAGTGTTGAAGCATCATAAACAATAAACGTATAAGTGACACCAGAGGTCAAACCAGTGAATGTTGCAGATTGACTTCCTGCGGTATCCTCTGGAATCCAAGCTCCAGCAGGATTAGGATATTCTGTAGTAGCTCCTTCATAAATTGCGAAGAAGAACGGTCCTGCACTTGATAATGTACTTCCAATGCTTACTACCGCTTCACCACCAATTGTACAATCTACTGTTGTTGTAATATCTATATCTAAATCGGTTGGAGGAGAAGCTACTAAAACGTCTTGTGTAAGTACTGAACACCCATTGGCATCAACAATGTTGATTTCGTATAATCCAAAATCAACAACATCAAAACTAACAGATGTTGAACCTGTATTATTTAATTCGGAATTTTCATAACCATTTGATCCAGTTACAAAGTAGTTGTATGGCGCTGTTCCACCAGTTACTGAATTTATTATGACTGAACCTTGAGAAACTCCTCCAGAGGTACAGGTAATATCAACCGTATCATAATCTAATACAATAGGGTCTGGTTGGTTAATAGTTATCGTTTCCGAAGCAATACAAAGATTAGCATCTGTGACAGTAACTGTATAAGTTCCTGCGGTTAATCCTGAAGTTTGCGTACCGTAATCTGTTCCAGTAGAATCGTTATTTACATTAATCACAAAAGGTGGCGTTCCTGTGGTAGTATCAATTGTGATATCTAAAGACCCGTTTGAATCTCCATTACACAGTATATCTTGTGTTTGAACAACTGCACTTAGTGCAGGAAGTGATAATGGATTTATGGTGATAATATTGGTTTCAGCAGTACATCCATTGGCATCTGTGATTTGAAACTGGTATGTTCCATCCGATCCCGTTGTATAGTTAAATGGCGAAGCTGTAGCTCCCAAATCATTAAACGCACTTCCATTTATGGAAACAGCATAAGTAAAAGGAGCTGTTCCAGTGATATTTCCAGTAATTAGTGCATCTGGGTTGGATGTACAATTTAAATCTTGCGTCAAGACCGCATTTGCAGTAGGCGTTGGGATTGGATCAATAGTAATAGATTCACTATAAACACAATCATTTTCATCTCTTACTTGAAATGTATAGGTTCCTGGTTCCAATCCAGCAAAAGTTGTACTTGTTTGGTATGCTGTTGCACTTGCAGCTGGTGCTATAATTTGATATTCTAAAGCACCTATACCACCCGTAACACCAGTAATAGTTACAGTTGTTGTGTTTGACGGACAAGTGATTGGTGTATTATCAAACGTTAAATCTGTTGGCGGATTAAGCGCTTCAACCACAATATCATTCGTAATACTTGTACAATCATTAGCGTCTTTTATGGTAATGGTATAAGTTCCTGCGGTTAGATTTGTAAATTCATTACTTGTTTGAAAATTCACACCATCAATACTGTACGTATAAGGTGCATCACCTCCAGTAACTCCAGTAACGGTTACTGTTCCTTCGGAAGTACAAGTGAATGGTGATGACAATTCCGCAGTACCAGAAACAGCTTCCTCAGAAATAATACTCACAGTTTGGGATTCTGTCCCACAAACTGAGCCTCCAATAGAATACTCAACAACCACGTCGTAGTCACCCTCAGTAAGTCCCGTGAATACTGGTGAGTTTGTGAAAGTTGCTCCACCATCAATACTGTACATTAGACTATTTCCATTTGTAGCTGTAACATCAATGGTTATTGTTCCTGTATTACCATTGCCACCACAAGCAATATCTGTGGCAACAATTGTAAATTCTGGTTGTGCAATTGGTTCAACAGTAATTGTTGTACTTGCGCTACAGTTATTAGAATCTACAACCAAGATATCATAAACTCCAGCAGTGGTGACCACAATTTCTGGAACGGTCTGGAAATCTGTTGCTCCATTAACAAAATAGAAATATGGAGGCGTTCCACCTTCAGGATAAATTGTTATTTCACCTTCCTCACAAGTTAAAGGAACTGTTATTGCAGCAGTTACTGTTAATAAAGGAGGTTCAATTATTATAATTTCTTCGGAATAAAAACAACCATTTTCGGTTTCAACGGTTGCGGTATATGTTCCAGTATTTAGGTTTTCGAAAGTATAAGTATTCTCTAAAATTGGCCCAACGCTATTTACAAGTGTTCCACCTTCACTTAATGTATAAGAATATTGGGGATCAACATCATTAGCAGCCAATTGTATGCTGCCTTTGTCTCCATGACATAATGGTTGGGTTATGGTGGTAGAAACTGTAAAATCGCGATCTCTAATCAATACGTCTTGAACACTAAAAACACAAGGGTTTGTTGGTACATCCATTTGTCTAATGTAAACAGTATAGGTTCCAGCGGTATCAATTGAAAATACATTACTTGGCTGGTAATTTACACCATCAAGACTGTATTCATAACCAGAAGGCACGTCATAAACAGTAATACTACCAGGCGTTGTACAAATAATATCTGTTGCAACAACCGCAGGGTTTAAAACATTTTGGTATACGTTGAAATAAAACTGTACAAAACAACCACCAGAATAGTTGATTGTTAATCTATATTGGCCTGCTGTATCTACTAGATAATTTGGTCCGGTTTGTACTTCATTCCAAGTACAAGAATCATCTTCGTTGGCACAGTCTGAATTAGTTACTGCATCACAACTGGACTCGTCCAATTGTTCCCAAATTATAGAAGACGCTCCAGAGATGTTAGTTATAATATCCCTTGAATCATTCACTCCACATAAAAATATGTTTGGTAATAGTTTTCCATCATTGGGACATGTTACTACTTCATCTGCATATGGTATTACTGGATTTTCAATATCTGCACCAAAAAGCTCAACAACATATTCTTGAACTATAGATTGGCAAGGTGCAATGGCATTATTGAAAGAGTAGTAGGTACCTGTTTCTGTCACGGTAATTGTTTGTCCTGTCCCGATCACTGGAGTTCCTGTATCACTTGTAGACCAAGTGTAAGAATCATACCCATTTGCAGCAGTCATATCTAAACTGCTACCACAAAGTATGAGGTTTTCTGTAAATTGACAATCTAGATCTGCCAAAAAATTAGTGGCTTGTGGGGAAAATAAACATCCGGTATTACTGCTTAAACTTGGGTCATCTGTAATTGCAAATGTTGGATTAAAAAAACCGTTATAAGATGCAAAAGCTTGATTACTAATAATATTTGTACAAGCATCTACTAAAAGATTACATTCGTCAACGACTTGTACCTCAATTCTAATTTCATACACAGGATCGCCTTCTTCTACCAAATAATCTTCTATTGCAAAAATAATTTCCCTGGTAACAGGATCATAACTAACGACAGTCACTCCAGCTGGAAGCACTAAATCTTCAGGGTAATTAAAAATGATATTAACTGGTAAAACATCTCTAATTTGAAAATTGGTAGCGTTGTCATTTCCGGTATTTTGAAAACCGATGACATAATTTAAAGAAGCACCAAGATCAACGAACTCATCTCCAATATTATTTCCTGCGTCATCTTCAACAATCTTTGTGAGTACGATATTAGGTTCTATAATATCAACTGCAAATGCAAAAAAGTAAGGAAAATATGTATCACCACTGGTTTCTAATCGTATAACTGCGGAAGTAGCATCGTTAGCAATTACAGAATTTCCAGGATTTGGAATCGCCATTACACCAGTATCAAAACCTAAGGTGTTTGTACTATTTGGGACTCTATTATTTACAGGCGTTGCATCCAGCTGTGTAACCGAACTATTAAAAAAGTTAGACACAGGACGATCAACAGTAGATAAACTAATTCCATTTAATCTTAAGCGATCTCCTAAAATTGGACTATCACCTTCTAAGGTTGCAAATGCAAAATTTGCTCTAACAGGAGCAGGAGCAGGCACGGTTCTAAAACCATCTACAGGAATATCCAGTTCGGTGTTGCTTCCTGCAACACTAATTGCGCTAAAACCATCAAAACTTGTAATAGACTTTCCTGGCAGTGTAGGATCCTCATAAACAATGAACAATGACCATCCAGCAGATTGACCTGTTCCGTTATATGGACTAAAATTAGCTGTTTCTCCTTCCGCAGAAGACACATTTCCAATAGTATAAGTTCCTAAATCTGTACCAGAGCCAAAACTGGTTACAATATCGGTTACATCTGCAAAACAAGCATAAGAAAAACTATCACCTCCATCTACTGTTGTGCCATTGGCATCGTAAATAATGGTTCCTGTTATATCATTATAGCCTCCAATTGGGCCTTTAAATTTTACATTGGTTATTGGTTCATCGCCAGGGTTAACTGCGCCCCAATATAATCCTGCATAAATTATTCTATAGCAATTAGGATTTGGAATCTCTAGGTCTGCACTGGACGAACTAAATGTTGATGCATCACCATCAATATCAATATATTGCATATCGACATTATGATTATAGACTGTGTTATCGTTGAATGCATCATTATTTGGTCCAAGTATGTTGTTACCAATTAATACAATATCTCCTTTTAAATCTTGATTGAATCTAGGTGTAAAAGGTTCATAATTTTGTGAGTAGGATTGTAGTCCAATAAATAGCAGTGTCACAATAATTACTATGCGAGAAAAAGTAGGTTTTTTCATGGGACTTATATTTTTGTTTTATTCCAAAATCAACAAGGGCAGTGTTGATTTAGGAATATAGCCTTGTTACTTAATTAATTTTCTATTTTGACGAGGGACATCTTTTTGTTATAAGGTCTATTACCTTTTGCTTTTAGTGCTTCATTTGCTTGTTCTATACTTTCAAACTTATCATAATATATATAGTATTTACTTGTTTTAACATCATAGAAAAAGTCAACATCTTCACGTCCTGAAGCAACAACATTCTTTACAAATTCGTTTCGCTTGGTAACATCTGTATGTACTGCAACGATAAGGTAATAGCCATTATCAACATTTGGGACATTTTCAAGAATTTGAATATTATCACTTTGTTGTTGTCCAAAATCGAAATCATCCTCAGTAAGCGCTGTATTGCTTAAGCTTGTAATTTGCTTTATGTTTTGCAATGCAGCTCTATCTTGAGCATAACGGTCTTCTTCGTTATCAAATGCTGCTTTTTTAATACGACGTCTTCTTTCAAATTCTGTAGCGACTTTGATATCTGCTAATCGTGTTTCTAATACAGTTTTTGCTTTTGTAGCTTTTAATTGTTCAGATTCTAAACGCTTTAATGCTTTTTGATAATAGAGATATACATCATCGTTAACTAATGTGTCACTATCAAACTTATCTTCGTAAAGCGCTTTTAAGTCTTTGATTTTTTCATTTCTAGAAGCAATGACATCATCAAGCTCTGATTTGATATTTGCTAATCTGTTGTTTTCTTCGGTAATACTTTTAAATGGTTTTGGATCAACAGTGATACCTTGCTCACTTAAATCATTTTCTTCTTTTAAATCTTTTAAATCATTATTTTTTATCTCAACTATGTCGTCAAATCGTTTTAACAATTCCGCTTGCTCTGTTTTTGAATCTTCGGTTTCTTGAGTGATAGCGTACATTGCTTTGCTTATGTCATCTTTAGGGTTAGAAATAAGTTCTTCCTTTGCCTGTTCTTCTGCTAGTAATTTTGCCTGAGCTTCTGCATCATCTTTAGCTTTTTGTTCTGCTGCTAATCGGGCTTGAAGTAGTGCTTCTTCTTTAGCTTTTTGTTCAGCAAGAATTTGAGCTTCGGCATCTGCAGCTTCCTTGGCCTTTTGTTCTTCCAATAATTTAGCTTGAGCTACAGCTTCTTGTTGCGCTAATTCCTGTGCTAATAGTTTTGCCTTGGCTTCAGCTTCTTGTCTTTCTCTTTCTTCAGCTAGACGTTTTGCATTTTGCTCTGCTTGTAATTTAGCTCTTGCTTCTTCCTGTGCTTTTAGTTTTTGTTCTTCTGCTAATTGATTTGCTCTTGCTTGTTCTTTTGCTTTTTGGTCGGCTAACAGTTTAGCTTGTGTATCTGCTTCTTCTTGTGCTAAACGTTTGTTTCTTGCTGCTTCTGCGTCTTTATTTGCTTTTTCTTTTGCAAGTTGAATTGTGTTGGCTTTAGCCTCAGCTTCTTGTTTAGCTTTCTGCTCTGCTAATAATTTAGCGTTAGCTTCAGCTTCTTGTTGTTCTTTTAATCTTTGTGCTTCTGCCAATTGTTCAGCAACGTCGGCTTCGCTTTCCGAAGAAACAACAGGTTCTACCTTTTTCGTGTTAGGTTTTGAAACTTTGGCAACTTTTGTTTTTTTCTTATCAGAAATTAGCAATCCGCTCACTTCGTCATCACCACTATAATTGTAGCGGTCTCTATTTTTAAATCTGTAGGCTAATGTGAAATCGTGCGAATTTCCGAAGTTAGATAAATCACCAGTAGCCATTTCATAATTATATTCTAAAGCGATTTGTGAGGTAATATTGATACCTAAACCTCCATGAATGCCATAAACCGAATTGTATCCAACCTGTGCCCAAATCCCTTTTGGTACTGTTAGCATTGCCATTGCAGAGAGGATGGTTTCTTCTTTTTTAAATTCAGATTTAACTAAACCTGTAAATTTACTTTCGTCAAAAAATCCGCGAGTGGACATCATATAACCAGTGTACATGACATGGGCTTGAATGCCTTGTTCTGGATTGTTCTCTATAAGTGTTGAGTTTTGAAAATTGTAAAGTGCAAGGTTGTTGATGGAAACACCAAAGTCAATAAATCCTGTCCCATAATTGATTCCCGGATTAACGGTCAACAAAAAATTCTCTGGTACATTTTGTAACGACGGATCATCAAAATTAGTGACTACATTGCCGGTATTTACTCCGCTTTTATAAGCTCCAATATTAAGACCGAAAGTTAAGTTACTATCTCTGGCCAATCTTGCATTGTAAGCAAAGTTTAGATTACCTCCAAATGTTGTGAGCACACCATAATTTTGTTGAAACAGTCCTAATCCAGCGCCAATGTTTTCTCCAAATCGTCCTGAGTAACTTGCCAAATAGGTGAGGGGTGCATTTTCAAAATCTACCCATTCCCTTTTGTTGGAGATGCTAATGTATTTATTTTGCTCTCTTACAAAACTAAATGTTGGGTTAATGACATAACGGTTAAAAGTTAAAGAGTTTCTCATTGGTAGGCTAAGTGAGACCACCCCATCATCTTCTTGAGAATAGAACATCTGTATAGAACAGAAACATAATATTAAAACAAAAAGAAGTGTTTTCATATCATTTAACTACGGTTATTGACCCTTTTTTAACGTCGTTATTTGGTGTTGTTATGATGTAATAAAATACTTGATTAATACTTGTCTGGCCTAAATCACTTTCTGGCCAGTTATTGAGATAATCATTGGTTTGTAATACGATTTTTCCCCTATTGGTCATGATCATGACCTCTGTATCTGTACCACTAACATATTGTGTTGGGATAACCCAGGTATCATTGATCCCATCTCCATTGGGACTGATTACATTTGGTATATTTTCTACTTCTGGAAAAGGATCAAATGCTTCTTCGATTTCAAATGTAAATTCTCTTGAACCTATGCATCCTGAGTTTTCGGTTACAATGACTTTATAGATTCCAATTTCTGTGGCATTGTAATTTGCTTCGGAAATATCTGCAATTATGTTATCATTTAAATACCATTTGTAGTCTGGGGCATTTGCGTTTGTTGTCACTTCAACTGAAAGTGATTCTCCATCTTCTAACGTGTTTATTTCATCAACATTAATAGAGGCATCAAACAATTCGCTCACCAATTCAATAACTCCAACTGCCATACATTCACCTAAATCGACCTGTACTGCATATGTACCAGAAGTACTCGTTTCATACATTTGATTGGTGGCATCTGCGATAACTTCACCATCTTTAAACCATTGGTAAGCATTACCTGTAATTGTGGTTAATGTCGTCATATCATTATTTGGGCAAAATGGATTACCTAAACTTGAAGAAATACCAGCATCTGCGCTTCCTGTTGTTACTTCGGAAATTGAAACTCTATTGGAAAACGAGTCTGATGTACATGTACCATAATTGGTTTCTACAAAATAAGTCCCTTCTTGACTAACAACAAGTGAATTACCTTCTGAAACAAAAACCGAACTTGTTGGACCTGTTTCCTTAAACCACTTAAAGGAAAGATTAGGGTAGTTGAGCGGTGAATCGTTAGATCCATTTCCCGGATTATCTATGGTTAGTAAATAACTGCCACCAGCACAATATACACCTGTCGAGACTAAATTATTGATTGTAAAAGGTGAATCCTGAATTTTATAATATGCAGCAAAACTAGCAGAACCAGAACTGGTTGCTAGTGGAGCACTACTTTTAATTCTAATTCTGTAATTCTCACCACTCGTGTTAGTGGGAAGAGAAAAATTCAAAGTTGCTGGCGATGTTGTAATTGCTCCAGCACTGGATGTAAAAATAACGGTTGCATCAGAAAAGTCGCCCTCAGCATTAGACAATTCAATTGAAAATTGATTGGATGAGTCTAATCCGCTTTCCGGAGAAAATACAAATGTGGTACTATAGGTGTTAAAAGACTCACTTGCGCATGCCTGAGAGAAACCTAAACCTGGTGTCCCAATAACAATTTGAGCATTAAGATTTCCTAAATAAAAAAGGAAACTAATGCTTAAAAATAAGTAGAGTTTATTTGTAGTTTGTTTGAGGTGCATTTTGGTTGGGGACGTATTTTTTTTTCTATAAGCTAGAGTTATTGATTAGTTATCATTAATCTTCATCGTCATCAATTAAATCGCTAGATGCAATAATACCATTGATTCGCAATCTAAAATCTGGACGAGATGTGTCTTTTACATCTATAAATGTTTCTTCATCTGGACCTTTAGAATAGACATTATCAAAAGCCCTACTTCCATACCAGTTTTCTAAATCATCATTATTAGAAAAACCATTTCTATAAATATTCCCTTTACAATTATTGAAGTAGGTTCGTGTAAATTTCAACTTGTTTAGATTCTCATTATTTATAGCTATTTTTTCATCAAGTATTACAGCAGGGTTAAATCCTGAAATCACACTCTTGTCTATAGAGAATGAGACATCAGATCCAATGTATATAGCCTCGTTTACTAAGCCAAGAGACATATCCTGCTTTAAATCTGAACTTAAATTAATGAGTGTTAAGTTTTTAGCATCTATATAGGTTTGTTCTTTAGAGAAATCTGTATCATCCTTAATGTCATAATCTGCTGCGTAAATACTTCTTGTAATTTCTGCTCCAGATATATAAGGGGATCTTATAGCCAATGAATTTGAAATCCAAACTTGACTCCCGTGGTTAAATTTATAATCGTTACCACTGGATTTGTACGAAACGAGTTGATTTAAAATGATTTTACCTCCCATTATATAATAAGAATTACCTTCACAGTAACTTACCATTATATTCTCAATGATTGTTTCTTGACCGACACCTGCAAGTGTAAGAGCATTTAAATAACCAAAATCACGTGTTCTTTTTCCTGCAAATTCAATTCTAACATATTTTAGTATGCCAGAGTTACTATCTGGGTTGTTCCCTCCATAAAGAAGAGTTCTAGAAGATGAAGGATTTAGACCATAATTTAAAGATGATTCTCCACCAAAATTGTTTGTTGGTGCATCTCCTAAAATAAACAGCCCTCCCCAATCTCCAGGTTTCTTAACACTTCGGCTGGATGTGAAAATGATTGGATCTGTTTGGGTTCCTTCTGCAATGATCTGAGAGTTTTTGCTGATTATGAGTGATCCCTTTGTTTTGAAATCGCCAATAATGACAGTTCCTGGTTCTATGGTAAGTGTTGTGCTATCTGTTACAAACACATCACCAGACAATAAGTAAACATTTCTCTTAAGTAATTTTTTGTCTCTTGTAATGTTACCAGAAAGGATTTCAGTAGGCTTACTGTAATTTACATTGTTAGGTTTAAATTCTGTCCAAGGATTTAGCCAATTATTATAACCAGTAATCCCTTTTTCTTGCTGAGCAAATACATTATTGAATACCAATAACGAGATAAGCGTGATAAAAGTAATTTTTTTCATAATAGGTTAATGCGTTATTTAGATTATGGGCACATTTATATAACCAAACATAGGAAGAAATCTTACGAAACGCAAAAAATATCGACGAAATACATTAATAAATATGATTATAGAGAATTTACCTACATAATTTTGATTGATATTTGATTTCATATTTTTTTTGAAGAATATGTTCTCGAATTTTTGAACTTAAAACATAAAAAAAAGCTTCAATAATAATTACTGAAGCTTAATTAGGTAGAAATTGATTAGAAAGATTAATCGGTTTTAAAATCATTATAGGTATGCAGAGATTTTAATGTTTCTTCATAAAATAAAATCGCAGCAATTAAATCACGAGTATCTGAATAAGGCAAGATTTTCTTTTGAAATTCTATGGTACTATCAAAATATTCATTGGAGGCTTCTTGATTGGTTTCTAAAGCTTTTTTATTTTCCTTAGTTTCAGGAATACCTAATGAGGACATTGTAACACCAGGCTTAGTTGCGAACGCAATATTCGGTAAAATATTAACTATTACTTTAATACGTTCACTATATAAGTTCAATAAATCTCCCTTAGACATTTTACTTAATTGATCGTGACTATGGTATTTAGAAATATTTACTTTTCCGTCAATAATAGTTACAGGAGCATCCTTTTTTTGCGCAAAGCAAAAGCTAATTATAAGAAAAAAAGCAGCGATGCATAAAGTAGATTTTGTTTTCATTTTTTAGTTTTTTATAGATCTAGGTGAAACAAATCTAGGTAAATTATTAAAATAACCAAGGCAAATTTACAATTTTTTCTAAAATATTTTAAGGTATGAAATGCATATTTCTTGGATAAAAGGCTTATTTACTAGTTTAAAAGCATTTTTTATCGACAAAATACATTGTTAAATTTTTGCTTTTTCTGCCTTTTAAAACTACATTTTTATAGTTAAATTTTCTCAATTTTAATAGTATTCAATTTTGGAAATTTAGAATTTTGTCGATGGATATTTACAGTTCTGTCGGTTAATATGTCTAACGTTTAATCGATATATTTTACAATCCTATTCGTTTTATCGTAAAATTTGTTCATTCATGTGATTTATAAGGATTTAAGAAATTAATCATTGAAATTTGATGAAACTCAATATTGTTTCATCTCATGAAAAATCTTATCACCAAGTGTTCTTTTGTTTTCGTAATATTATTTAATCTACATTTAAATGCACAAGAACCAACGCAAATTTCCGAAGAGCAAAAAGAAGATTATATCGATCGTCATCCAATTTATGATTACGGTAGTAAAGAATTAACTACAACAGACACGATTCCTGATTTTGTAAACAAACAGCAAAAACTAAAAATTAGCGGTACTGTATATACAAGTGATGGTATTACACCTGCAAAAGATGTGATCATTTATATAGAACAGGCTGATGAGAACGGGGATTTTGAGTTGAGAATGGAAAATGATAAACGCTACGTTTACCATAGAGGTTGGGCAATTACAAATGCAGATGGTCACTATACGTTCTATACATTCTTACCAGGTAATGACAGGCGCTATAACCAATTACAGCAATTGTTTCCTACTGTGAAAGCACCTTCTAAGCAAGCTTATGACCTAGAATCCTTTCTTTTTGACGATGATCCTTTGTTGACAAAGTTATGTCGTAAAAAAATTACTAAGAAAGGAGATGTTACACGAATACTTAAACCTGTAACAAAAGATGATCTTTTAATAGTTGAAAAAAACATTGTGCTTGAAGATACAATGGTTTCTATGAAATAAGATAATCTAGGTGTCCCATAAAAGATATTATCTATAAATAAATCAAAGGTTTATGTAAATTATACCGTTCGTGGCATTATAATTGTCTATATTTGCATAATTAATAAATAAATTATATTACAATGAGTAAAGGAACAGTAAAATTCTTCAATGACAGCAAAGGTTTTGGATTCATCACTGAAGAAGGTTCAAACAAAGAACATTTTGTTCACATTTCTGGATTAGTCGACGAGATTAGAGAGGGTGATGAAGTAGAATTCGATCTTTCAGAAGGAAAAAAAGGATTAAACGCAGTAAACGTTAAAGTGATTTAATACATACCGTTAAATTTTATGGAAGCCCATCATTAATTGATGGGCTTTTTTTTTGCTCTATAATTAAGTTTAATTAATTACGGTAATCATAATCGCATTTGAGCAATCATATGTATATCTAAGAATTTATCTTTATCAATAAGGCTTGAAAATATTTAAAGCTGAAAATAACATTTTTAAAACTCATAAAATTAGAACTATGATAAAACCAAGAACCAAAACTCCAGATATTCAAATTAATTTAGTGAATGATGCCAAATGGAAATTAAGTGATCAAAATCCAGCGGAATTTTCTTTAATCGTTGTTTACAGAGGTAAGCATTGCCCAATTTGTAAATCTTATTTAGAAACATTACAACAGCACTTATCAAAATTTGCTGAAAAAGGTGTCAATGTTATTGCTATAAGTTCTGATAAAGAAGAGGTAGCTAAAGCAAGTTATAAGGAATGGGATATTGCAGAAGTACCTGTTGGTTACGAGTTTCCTATTGAAGAGGCTCGGGAATGGGGACTTTACATTTCCGAAGGTATAAAAGATGAGCCAAAGCATTTTATTGAACCTGCATTATTCTTAATTAGACCAGATCAAACCCTGTACGCATCTTCAATTCAAACAATGCCATTTGCAAGACCCAAAATTGAAGATCTTTTAAAATCGTTAGATTTTGTAATTAACAAAGATTATCCAGCTCGAGGGGAAGCATAATCGCGAAAGATTTAATTATCAAATATTTAATGGACGATCACATGTTTAATCGACTCAAATCTTAACTCAAAACAATAATTTTGTTTAAGATTTTGTTAATTGTATTAAACAATGAATGATTATTATTACCTTTAAAGAAATAATTAACAAAACCAAATATTATGAAATTTTTAAAAACACTATCAATAATTGCAGTTACAGGTATGCTTTTTGCTTCTTGTGCTGAGACAAAAAAAGAAAACAATGAAGAGTCTATGACAACAGAGACTGAAACAATGGAGAAGGAAGAAGACATGGCTATGTCTGAAACGCAAACTACCCCTAACATTGTGGAAGTAGCTGTAGGCAATGATAACTTTACAACTTTGGTGGCTGCTGTGAAAGCTGCTGATTTAGCTGAAACATTAAGTGGTGATGGACCGTTTACAGTTTTCGCACCAACAAATGATGCTTTTAACAAGTTACCTGATGGGACTGTTGAGACATTATTAAAGCCAGAAAATAAAAGTAAATTATCTGGAATTCTTACTTACCACGTAGTTTCAGGAAAATATGAAGCTGCTGCGGTAATTGATGCTATCAATAAGAATAATGGAAAATTTACTGTAGACACAGTAAATGGAGGTTCAATCACATTAAGTTTAAATAACGCAAACGTTATGTTGACTGATGCTACAGGAGGAACTTCAACAGTAATTATGGCAGATGTTGCTGCTTCTAACGGAGTTATTCATGCAATTGATTCAGTTGTAATGCCTAAATAATTACAATTAGTAATATATAAAGCCAGCTTTTAGCTGGCTTTTTTTATGCCTTAAAACAATTCTAATTTAATGAACAGTCTATTTAGGATGTAAAAAAACACCCACAGTTTATATTATGGGTGTTTTTACTTTTTATGGTTCTATTATTAATCTTTACTAATTAAAATAGATTTAGTGTTTACGAATTCTTTCATTCCAAAACCACCATGCTCTCTTCCATAGCCAGAATCCTTAACACCACCAAAAGGCATATTAGGTTCTGCTAGACCAAAGCTATTTATAAATACCATACCAGTATCAAAATGCTTTTCTGCTAATTTGATTGCGCCATCAACATCTTTTGAAAAGATGCCTCCACCTAATCCAAATCTACTGTCGTTAGCAATTCTCATCGCATCTTCATTATCTATTGCCCTTATTAATGAAGCAACAGGTCCAAACAGTTCATCATCATAAGCGGGTTGTCCTGGTTTTACATTACCTAAAACGGTTGCAGGATAGAAAAATCCGTCGCCATCTTTTGGTTTTCCACCACATAAGATTTCAGCACCTTTATCAACACTTTCTGTAACTTGTTCGTGGATCTTTTCTCTAAGGTCTTTTCTGGCCATCGGTCCTAAATCTATATTTTCATCATTAGGATCTCCCATTTTTAAATCATTCATTGCTTTTACAAAGGCATCCTTAAAATTATCGTATACAGCTTCTACTGCGATAAAACGTTTTGCAGCAATACAGGTTTCTCCATTATTATAAATACGACCTTGTACAGATTTCTCAACTGCTAGTTCAATATCTGCATCACTTAAAACAAGGTAAGCATCATTACTACCTAATTCTAAAACAGTTTTTTTAAGTTGTTCCCCAGCTTTTTTTCCAATTACTTTACCTGCATCTGGACTTCCGGTAAGAGTAACACCTCTAACCAATTTATGATTTATGATATTATCAGATTGATCATGGTCAATTACTACAATTGTAAATAATCCTTCAGGCAATCCTGCAGCCTTAAATAAGTTTTCTAACAATTTAGCAGTTCCTGTCACATTTGCTGCATGTTTTAAAAGCACACTATTACCAGCCATGAGATTGGTGATTGCATATCTTATCACTTGGTATGATGGATAATTCCATGGTTGAATACCATAAATAATTCCAATAGGTGAGTAGGTGATTATTCCCTTTCCTCCATCAGACAATTCACGTTCTTCATTCTTTAAAATTTCCGAAGCATTCTCAGCACAATAATTACATATTGCAGCGCAAAGTTCTACTTCTTGATGACTCTGTTTGAGTAATTTTCCCATTTCATTGGTCATAATTTCAGATAACTCAGATTTGTAGTTCTTAAGTTCTTGACCAATAGATTTAATGATTTTTCCGCGCTCTTCAAACGATTTGAATCGCCATTCTAAAAAAGCTTCGTGAGATTTCTCAATGATAGAGTCCACCTCTTTGTCACTCATATACTCATAAGTTTCTAAGGTTTTCCCGTTAAGCGGATTTATTGTTTCGAATGTATTTGTTTTTGTTTCTGTTCCCATAATTTATTGTTTTAATTATTATTGTTGTTCACTTGGTACGATGTAGACATCGTTGATGTTCACACGGTCTGGTTGAGATAAGGCATAATATATAGCATTAGCAATATCTTCACTTTCTAAGGTGGTCATCTCAAGCATACCTTGCATTTTTTCTTTAATATCTTCATCTGTAATGGTACTTGTCAAGTTAGTAGATACTGAACCAGGCTCGATGGACGTGACGTTGATTCCATATTTTGGAGCCAATTCTTGGCGCAATCCTTCACTAAACATTTTTACAGCAGATTTTGTTGCACAATACACTGCTCCACCAGGAAAATATTGGTGAGCTGCCATTGATGAGATGTTTATAATGTTACCGCCCTTGTTTTCCTTTAACTTAGGAAGTACTGCCGATACACCATTTAATACACCTTTAATATTGACGTCCACCATTTGTTCCCATTCATCTGTCTTTAATTTTTCGATGTAAGACAATGGCATCAATCCTGCATTATTAATCAATCCGTTCACAGTACCATATTCTTTCACCGCTTTTTCCACAACAGCTTTAAAATCTGAAGATTTCGTCACATCGCCAGTTGCGACTAACGCTTTTCCGCCATCGTTGGATATGTTTTTTTGTAATTCTTTTAATTTGTCCTCGCTTCTTGCCATAAGTACAACATTGGCACCATGTTTTGCTAATTTTTTTGCTGTGGCTTCACCGATACCACTGGATGCTCCAGTGATTATAATTGTTTTGTTTTCTAAATTCATAATTTTTTTTAATTAGTATTCCTACTTCAAGATAACTGTATTTGCGCTAGTGTGTTTGCTGTTTCGTGATTTATCTTAACACTATCACTATTTGTTTTTTAACTTCGGAAATTTTTAAACTTCACATAACATAAATACATTTAATAGTGACAATTATAAACTCGTTTGAGTTATTGAATTTCAACGCTTTTTAATAATTTAGAGTAATTTTCAAAATCAAAAGTGAATTACAAGATATGGATAAGAAAAAAGTAGTAATAATTACAGGTTCTGGATCTGGAATGGGACGTGCAACAGCAAAACGTTTTGCTAATGATGGATATAAAGTAGTATTAAACGGAAGGACAAAAAGTAAATTAGAGAAGGTTTCCGAAGAAATAGGAAAAGAAAATTGTTTAATTGTTCAAGGTGACATTTCCAAACCTGAAGATGTTGAGAATCTAATCAATACCACAATAAAGGAATTTGGCAGATTGGACGTACTTGTAAATAACGCAGGTGTTTTTGCGGGAGGAACTATAGATCAAGTATCTCTCGAAGATTTTAATAACGTTTTTGCCATAAACGTAACAGGTAATTTTTTGACCATAAAAACTGCCTTACCACATTTGGAGAAAACAAAGGGATCAATTGTTAACGTATCATCAGTTTCAGGAATGGGAGGAGATTGGGGCGCGTTTGCATATGATGCCACAAAAGGTGCTTTAAATCAAATGACAAAAGCACTGGCTCTAGACTTTGCTCCCAAAGGTATTAGAGTCAACGCAGTTGCGCCAAGTTTAACCGATACCGAAATGGGAGAAGGCGCAATGGAGGACGATGATACCATGAAAGAGTTCAAAAAACGAATCGCCATGGGACGAGCGGGAAAACCAGAGGAAGTTGCAGATGTTATCGCCTTTTTAGCAAGTGACAATGCACGATTTGTAACTGGAAGTATAATTCCCGTTGATGGTGGTTTGACTGCCTCAAATGGGCAACCACGTTTATAGTTAAACAAATAAATTGATCAGGTTCGTGGCTTTAGTGGTCACGAATTTTTTTATAATGCTATGCTTCTAACAAACGATGTCTGAGAATTTTTTGGATATCCATATTGTTTTTCTGCTTAATCAAAAAATTATCAAGTTCCTCAACATGGCTTATTTGCTCTTGTCTGTCAATAAAACCATATCCCAAATACTCACCTTTTTTAATCATTATAAACGCCTCTTCATCCTTGTTTCTGCCTTTTTCTTTAATGATGACATCCTTTTTTTCTTCGGAAATTGATCTCATCGCATCCAAGACTCGCTCATTGTATGTTTCCCTGGATTCTTCATCTCTACAAATCCCCTTGCAATCTGTAATAGTGTAATGTGAACATTGCCAAACAGATTCCTGCAAATGGCAATACTTAGGACATAAGTTAAACTTTGTACAAATTTGCTCCATAAATAATCTTACATCCCTTAAGTTGAAAAATGTAATTAAAGGATTAGGTACCAAACGCCCTTTATTAAAGGCGAGGTGGATAATTCCGTTTCTATCTTCATAATTAAAAATTGCAAACGATTGGATGGTTCTTTTCGCTACTTTATTATAAACAGGGAAGTGGTGTTTGATTGCAGCATCTTCCATAAGTAAAGCTATGAGCTCACTTCCAGATTTTTCGAAATCTATATCCCGAGTTTCCCTTACCATTGTTAGCGATTTTTTGGTCTTACTATAAAAATGGCTTAAAACACGCTTTTTAATATTTTTTGCTTTGCCTACATAAATGATTTTTCCTTTTTTATCCTTAAAATAATAAATGCCTGGAGTAACGGGTAAGGCTTCAAAAGTTTCTTTTGGTAAATTTGGAGGTAAAGTTGCCTCTCTGGAATTTTTATTCAAAAAGGTTTTAAAGGTGTCTTCTGCATTTGGTTGAGCTAACAGCATTTCAAATAAAATTACAGTTGCTTCTGCGTCACCTCGAGCCCGATGTCTATCTACCAAACTTATTTTTAAATCTTTACATAGCTTACCTAAGCTATAAGATCTAAATCCTGGTAGCAATTTCCTTGATAATCTTACGGTACACAATTTTTTTCTGTTGAACGCAATTTCCAAACGTTGAAATTCCCCTCTAATTACATTGTAATCAAAATTAACGTTGTGAGCTACGAAAATGGAATCTTCGGTAATATCAAGAATGTTTTGCGCTACATCCTCAAAAAGAGGAGCATCTGCCACCAATTTATTATCAATACCAGTAAGCGCTGTAATGTGACTGGGAATGATACTTTGAGGATTTACGAGTGTCGTAAATTCATCAATTACCGTTGAGCCATCGTATTTAAATATTGAAATTTCTGTAATGCGATTTCCCTTTCCTGTGGTTTCAACATCTATGATGGTGTAGGTCATTTATGAATGAATTGAGTTTTAAATTATCGATCTGCAAGATACTAAATTTGATCATTTTTTTTGTTAAAACGTGTAGTGTCAAAGTCTATTGTTAGTTTTAAAATAAGTACATCGTCTATTGAATGAGTTAAATATTTTTTTGAAATAACTAAGAGTAGAGCTTTATTATGTTGATATTAAAGAAAAATAAATTATGGAAAATATATTAGTTGCAGGTGCCACAGGTACTACAGGAAAAAAAATTATACAATTATTAAAATCGTCTCAATATTTTGAGCCAATCGCTATGGTTAGAAATGAAAAACAACAGGCACATTTTCTAGCGCACGATGTAAAAACGATTATGGGAGATTTAGAGAAAGATGTTTCACATACTCTGAAAGGTGTTGATAAAGTTATTTTTGCTGCAGGTTCTGGTGGAAAAAAAGTAGAAGCTGTTGATCAAGAAGGTGCAAAGAAGATGATTAAGGCATCACAGGATTCTAATGTCAAAAAGTTTGTGATGTTGAGTTCTATGGGAGCTGATAATCCTGAAGAAAGTGAAGAATTAAGAGATTATCTTAAAGCTAAGCATAACGCAGATGAATTTCTAAAATCATCAAACCTAAATTATACAATTGTAAGACCTGGAAGTTTAAATAATAATGAAGGAACTGGTAAAATTGAACTCTCAAAATCATTACAAAAAAGAGGGGAGATTTCCCGAGAGGATGTGGCACAGACTTTAGTGAGAAGTTTGCATGATGATGCTCCTAATAAAGTCACTTTTGAAATTTTAAAAGGTGAGACGCTTATAGGTAAAGCTTTAGAAGATTTTTCTTAATGATTCAATTTCCGAAGAAAAACTTTTAATACTTTAAAATCAAAATATGGAACATACAATAACGATTAAAAAAATTGAGCACATTAATCACAACGTCGTTCATTTAGTTACAGATAAGCCAAAAAATTATACATTCACTCCAGGACAAGCCACAGAGGTATCCATAAATAAAAATGGTTGGGAAACAAAAAAAAGGCCTTTTACATTTACGAGTTTACCAAATGATGATGAGTTGGAGTTTACAATTAAAATTTATCCTTCTCATGATGGCGTAACTGAGCAGATAGAGACGCTAAAAGTAAGCGATCAATTATTAATTGGAGATCCTTGGGGAGCCATAAATTATATAGGAAAAGGTGCGTTTATTGCAGGTGGTGCAGGCATCACACCGTTTATATCTATTTTGAAAGACTTAAAATACAAAGATCAACTAGAGGGTAACCAGTTGTTTTTTAGCAACCATAAAGAAAAGGATATTATTTATAAAAACAATCTTGAAGCTTGGTTGGGTTCTAATCTGCATTTGACACTTTCTAATGAAGAAACTGAAGATTACGATAATGGTCATATTGATGAAAATTTATTGAAAAAATATAATTTAGATACTACAAAGCAGGTATATCTCTGTGGACCACCACCAATGATGGATGCTATAAAATCTGATTTATGGCGTATGGGACTTTCAAAAGATCTTTTAGTTACTGAAGATTAATTCATCCTTTTAGACTTAAGCTATTCTAAACACATCTCATGTAATTGAAGCTTTTACCAAGTAGAACAAAATTATTGAATTGTAATTTTTTCAAAGTTTTATTTTCAAATACATATTATTTATCAACTTAATTATCAAAGTAATAAACTAAATTTATTAATTAGTAAATGCATGCTAAATGTCGTATTTTGATAAAAAACTATAATTATTACTATGCCAAAATTAGATTTCTCATCTTATGATACCAAGGGTTTCTACGATGAAATGTTTGACGAAAACAACAAGGTTAGGCCTAACTATGAATTGTTTTCAGAACGTCTAGCAAACCTAAGTCAGAAAAAATTAAACACACTACAACACGCAACAGATCGAGCCCAATTATCTCTTGGTATGACATTTAATGTCTACAGTGACAATCAAGGTGTGGAGCGAATTTTACCGTTGGATATTATCCCTAGAATCATAAATAATGAAGAATGGACTTATTTAGAAAAAGGCCTACAACAGCGAATCAAAGCGCTTAACTTATTTATTCAGGATATTTATAATGATCAAAAAGTGTTTAAGGATAAGATTATTCCGAAGGAAATGATTTTTTCTAGTGTCTCCTATTTAAAAGAATTGCAAGGTTTTAAACCGCCAAAGGATATTTGGTGCCACATCACAGGTTCTGATTTAATCAAAGGTGGTGACGGTCAATATTACGTTCTAGAGGATAATTTGAGATGTCCATCTGGCGTATCTTACATGCTGGAGAACAGGGAAATCCTGAAACGCACATTTCCGGAGTTATTTGAAACTTTAGGAGTCAAACCTGTTTATAATTATACGCATACGTTGAGGGATACTTTAGAATACCTTAGTGATAAAAATAAACCAACAGTTGCGGTTTTGACACCAGGTATTTACAATTCTGCCTATTTTGAACATTCCTATTTAGCTCAACAAATGGGAGCAGAGTTAGTTGAAGGTAGGGATTTGATTGTTAAAAATGATATTGTCTATATGATAACTACGAATGGTTTAGAACGCGTAGATGTCATTTACCGTCGTGTTGACGATGATTTTATTGATCCTTTGGTATTCAATAAGAATTCTATGTTAGGGACTCCAGGTTTATTTGGAGCATATCTAAAAGGGAATGTGGTTTTGGTAAATGCACCAGGAACGGGAGTTGTTGATGACAAAGCAGTTTACGCATACATCCCTAAAATTATTAAATATTATTTAGGTGAGGATATGATTTTGCCTAACGTCAAAACATACATTTGCGATGAAGAAAGTGATAGAAAATATGTTATTGAAAACATTCATGATTTAGTTGTTAAACAAACCGATGCTTCTGGTGGGTATGGAATGCTTATTGGGCCAAAATCCACTAAAAAAGAACAGGAAGAGTTCATTGCTAAAATCAAACAAAATCCTCGAAATTATATTGCACAACCTATGATCAATTTATCTAGAGTGCCAACCATTACAGATAATACGATAGAAGGTCGTCACGTTGATTTGAGACCGTATGCATTATATGGCGATGACATAAAGATAATTCCAGGAGCACTAACGCGTGTTGCTTTAAAAAAGGGATCTATTGTGGTCAACTCTTCGCAAGGAGGAGGAAGTAAGGATACTTGGATATTAAACAGCTAAAATTAAAACTATGTTAGGAAGAGTAGCAAATACAATATATTGGATGAATAGATACCTTGAACGTGCAGAAAATTACGCACGATTTATGGATGTCAATTATAATTTATCTTTAGAATTACCACCAAATGAAATTGAGCAGTGGCAACCGCTTGTTGTAATTACAGGAGACTGGGAATTATACCAATCGTTAAATGATACTGTTGAGAAATCAAAAGTCATCCATTTTTTGGCATTTGAAAAAGAAAATCCAAATTCTATCTATAACTGTATTTTAAACGCAAGGGAAAACTCTAGAGCTGTTAGAACAGAAATCACAAAAGAGGTTTGGGAACAGATCAATTCACTTTATTTTTTAGTAAAATCTGTTGCTGATAATGAAAACCCAACAGATGGTGAATTTAGAACGTTTTTCACACAAATAAAAAACGGTTGCCAGTTGGTTTATGGTATGTATGACGCTACCATATCAAGAAATGACAGTTGGCACTTTGGTAAAATAGGGCAAGTTATCGAGCGTGCAGATAAGACTTCACGAGTGTTAGACGCCAAGTATCACTTGCTCCTACAATCGCCAGAATTAGTAGGTTCATCACTAGATCTAATACAGTGGGCTGCACTTTTAAAATCGGTGAGCGCTTATGATATGTATCGCAAAAAGAAAGGAAAACTAACATCTTCTGGCATAGCAGAATTTTTGATTCTTGATACCGAATTCCCAAGGTCAATATTGGCATGTTTGCTTAATGCAGAACAATGTTTGATTACATTATCAGGTAATTCTGTACGATTTAGTAACAATGCACAAAAGAAATTAGGCATTCTAAAATCACAATTGGAATATGCAGATATTAATGACATTATCAATCAAGGAATGCATGAATATCTTGATGACATTCAAATAAAATTAAACGCTATTTCATCAGCAATCTACAATTCGTTTTTTGCTATTGAAGAGCAATCACAAAGCCAATCTCAATAAAAATTTTACTTCGGAAGAAAAAAAACAGTGCCTAATAAAATAGTAAATGACATTCAAAATTACTCACACTACAGAATATGTTTTTGATTCAGAAGTATTTATAGAACCTCATTATTTAAGATTTAGACCAGTAAGTACTTCTTTTATTAGTGTAAGCGATTTTTCAATAGAAATAGAACCAAAACCGGCAGGACATAAAGTAAATCGAGACTCTGAAAATAATGTAATCGATTTTTGCTGGTTTGAGGGATTAACCAAAAAATTAACAATTACTTCAAAAAGCACACTTCAAACGACAAGCTATAATCCATTTGATTTTATAATAGAACCACAGCAATATAATACAGTCCCTTTTGAATACAACCCACAGTTGAAGATATTGCTATCTTCAGCTTTGAAAACTGTTTCTATTTCAAAACATCTTTTGGTGTATTCAAATGATATTTTAGAAAAATCGAACTTCAATACCATTTCGTTTTTAAGCAATCTTACCAATAAACTGCACGATGATTTCACCGTAGAGTACAGAGAAGAAGGTGAGCCCTTAGATCCAGATAAAACATTTCAATTAAAAACAGGGTCTTGTCGTGATTTGGCCTGGATGCAAATACACATTCTTAGACATTTAGGATTTGCATCACGTTTTGTTAGCGGTTATTACTATTTTGATATGGAGAAACCAGCTTATGAACTTCACGCTTGGGTAGAAACTTATTTACCAGGAACTGGTTGGCTAGGTCTCGATCCAAGTCACGGTATATTTACAGGAAACACGCATTTCCCTATCGCTTCAAGCGCTTATTTTGAAAATACAATGCCTGTTTCTGGAGGAATAAGAGGTAGTGCAAATTCAAAATTAATTACTCAACTTTCTATTGAAAAATTATAAGTAAATAGTCGTAATTTGCCCTTTGCAAATAATCAATATGATAGATGAAAGTATTTGAATGTAACAATTGCAACCACGCAGTGTTTTTTGAAAACTATACGTGTGATAATTGTGGACATCTAACCGGTTACAGAGATAAAGATCGAAAAATGCTCACTTTTAACACTAAAAGTAAATCTCTAGTATCTGATAAAGAGCGTATTGCATATAAATATTGTAAAAATAAAACGTATAACGTTTGCAATTGGATTATTGAAGAAAACAGTCCCGAAGAGTACTGCAACGCTTGCCAATTAAATCGTACCATCCCAAATCTTACCGATGTCAACAATTTTCAAAATTGGAAAGACTTGGAGATCGCCAAACATAGATTGATTTATCAGCTTCAAAAAATTGGCTTACCACTGCCAAGCAAAATGAAATCTGAAGAAGGTTTATGCTTTGATTTTGTTGAGCAAGAACAAGACCCGAGCCTAATGACTGGTCATGCCAATGGTGTAATTACAATTTTACTGCGTGAGGCAGATTCTGTAAAAAGAGAACAAATGCGAAAGCAGTTTTTAGAATCGTATCGCACACTAGTTGGGCATTTAAGACATGAGGTTGGACATTACTTTTGGGATCGTTTGGTCAATACCAATCCACAGGTTTTAGATGAATTTAGAGCAATTTTTGGTGATGAAAGAGAAAATTATGGTGATGCATTGCAAGCTTATTACAAAAACGGAGCACCAAAAGATTGGCAAAAGTCATACATAAGTAAATATGCAACGTCACATGCCTGGGAAGATTGGGCAGAGACTTGGGCTCACTATTTGCATATCATGGATATGGTTGAAACCGCATATTTTTTTAGAATTAATGTGAAACCTTTAGGGATCAAACGCAGCACAAAAACTAAAGTGTCTTTAGACCCTTATACCATTAAAAATTTTGATGCAATTATTAAAAAATGTATGCCATTATCCTTTGCGGTCAATAGTATTAATCGAGCAATGGGAATTCCAGACGTATATCCGTTTGTGATTACACCAGCAGTGATTTCTAAAATGAAATTTATTCACAGCCTGTTGCTTTCAAAGCGTTAATTGGGTATTTTTTTCTTCGGAAATTTAGAAACTAAAAGATACTCAACTCAGAGTGAGTCGTCACTTCTTCCAATAGTCTCATGCCTCTAAAGGAATTTCCGTTAGGATTTAATTTCGGACTCCAAACCGCAATAGCATAATTATGAGGATATAGAGCTACAATACCACCACCAACACCACTTTTTCCTGGAAGGCCAACTTTGAAGGCAAATTCTCCGGACTCATCGTAAAACCCACAAGTAAGCATAAGTGCATTGATACGTTTACATTTGCTTTTTGAAATTATTTTTTTTCCGTCACTTATCTTAATTCCGCCATTTGCCAGAAATGTAAAGGTTTGAGATAGTTGTTGACACGTCATTTCTATTGAACACATATCAAAATAGAAATCAAGCACATCTACTGGTTCATTTTTGATATTTCCGAAGGATTTAATAAAATTACATAACGCAACGTTTCTATAACCAGTTGCTTTTTCAGAATCAGCTATCTCATCAGAATAATTAAGATCTGGAATATCACTCAAATCCCTAACAAACTCGAGAAACTCGATCTTAGCATTTTTACAATATGTTAATAAGATGTCGCAAATAACAATGGCTCCAGAATTTACAAAAGGATTTCGCGGAATACCTTTATAGGTTTCCAAAAGTAAAAGAGAGTCAAATTTTGTACCCGAGGGCTCCACATCAATACGCTGCCAAACCTTGTCACCAATGAGCTTGACCGCCAATGTTAATGATAATACCTTGGCAATACTTTGAATAGAGAATTTATCTTGATGATTACCCATCCCAAAATGAGTGCCATCAAGTGTCGTCATATGAACTCCAAGATTTGAAGGATTTACATTTGCTAATTCTGGGATATATGTTGCCAATTTACCAGAATTCTCTAGAGACTTGGTAAGGTTATAGGCATTTTCTATGATGTTTTTATAGGTAGTTTTCATGTATGGAATTAATGAAGTTTAATAGGTCTAAGTTAGGATTAAATTTGAACTTAGTGTATTATGATTTTTGAAAATAGCCTGCATCAACAAAAGACGATTATCTTTGCTGAAATCAATAATCCAAACCTACAGAAGATTAAACAAATAAAAAATGGCTAACGAGATTAAAAATCAGCGTGATATTTTAGATAAATTAGAAATTGAGTCTTTAAATCCTATGCAGGAAGAAGCCATTGCGGTTATAGAAAAATCTCCAAATACCATCATTTTGTCACCTACAGGAACAGGAAAAACCTTAGCATTCGCATTACCACTTTTAGATCTTTTAGATCCAGATGATACCAACATCCAAGCATTGATTATCGTACCATCACGAGAATTGGCAATCCAGATAGAACAAGTGATTCGTTCAATGGGCTCGGGCTACAAAGTGAATGCGGTTTATGGAGGCAAGCCAATGTCTAAAGATAAAATTGAGCTAAAACATAATCCAGCCATTTTAGTTGGTACACCAGGAAGAATTCTAGATCATTTTGATAATGAACGGTTTTCTAAAGCAGGCTTTAAAACGCTTATTTTAGATGAGTTTGATAAGTCTTTGGAGAATGGTTTTGAAGAAGAAATGAAAGCTATTCTATATTATCTTCCTAATTTAAGTAAGCGTATTTTAACCTCTGCAACACAAGCAGTTGATGTTCCTATATTTGTTGGATTGGACAACCCGAAAATTGTGAATTATCTTCACAAAAAAACTGAATCGCGATTGGCAATCAAAATAGTCATCTCACAAGATAAAAACAAACTGCACAGTCTCATAGAACTATTAAAGCACATTGGGAATGAGCCAGGAATTATATTCTGTAATTTTAGAGAAAGCATTGATGATGTAAGTGTTTTTCTTCGGAAAAATAATATTGTTCATGCTTGTTTTTCAGGAGGCATGGAGCAGAGAGATCGGGAACAGGCACTTATAAAATTCAGGAATGGAACAAGTCAGTTGCTCGTTGCTACAGATTTGGCTGCACGAGGTATAGACATTCCAGAAATGAAATTCATCATCCATTATGAATTACCTATTCACGAAGAAGAGTTCATTCATAGAAACGGAAGAACAGCTCGTGTAAATGCTACAGGTACTGCATACGTAATCAAATGGAAAGATCAACTGTTACCCGATTTTATTGAATACACAGAGCCCATTGGCATCTCGGAAAAAGCACCACATAAAAAGCAATATTGGGAAACCCTGTTCATTTCTGGAGGTAGACGAGATAAAATCTCAAAAGGCGATATCGCAGGTTTGTTTTTTAAACAAGGCGGACTAAAAAAGGAGCAGTTAGGCACCATTGAACTAAAACCCGATTGTGCTTATGTTGCAGTTCCATTGGCTTTGGCAGATCAATTGGTTGGGTCTTTAAATAATAGCAAATTGAAAAAGAAGAAGGTACGTATTTATGTGCTTTAGTTTTCTTTCTTCGGAAATATTGATGATTTAAACTCAACTAGTTATCACGCACCAAAGGTCCTAAAACCTCCCAAACCGTATTGGCTACAATCTTATGTCCTTTTTCTGTAGGGTGAATGCCATCATTTTGGTTAAGTTCTGCGATGCCACCAACATCTTTTAAAATAAACGGGATAAATTCTAAATCATTTTTTTCTGCTAATTCGGAATACATGTCCTTGAACTCTGTTGTGTAATCCTGTCCCATATTAGGAGGTAATTGCATACCAGCTAAAATTATTTTTGTGTCTTCACTTTTTTGCTTTACAACATCTATAATGGCTTGTAAATTAGCTCGTGTTTCAGATAATGCGACACCTCGCAATCCATCGTTCGCACCAAGTTCTAATAGAAAAATGGCGATATCTTGTTTTAAGATCCAATCGATTCTACTTTTTCCACCTGCAGTTGTTTCTCCGCTTAATCCAGAATTAATAACCGTATAATTCAAACCTAAAGCATCTATTTTCTCCTGAAGTAAAGCAGGATAAGCATCGTCGGTATCGTCTAAACCATAACCTGCAGTAATGCTATCTCCAAAACACAGAATGGTTTTGGTGGTTGTGCTTGCAGTTTCGGTTTGTTCTTTGTTTTCAGAATTATCTGCATTTTCAGTAGTTTCTGTTGTTTGTTTTGAATTCCCATTTCCGCAGGAAAACAGCAAAACCGCTAAAATAATATAACAAAACTTTAAGAATGTATCTCCAAATGAAGTCGGTAACTTTGCAGGAAATTGATTATGTTGAACCATAGATGTAAGCTGTCAAATTTATTTAAATGAATACACCAAAGATATTAAAGATTACTGGTTTAGAGAAAACTTATACCAGCGGTAACAAAGAATTAACGGTTTTAAAGGACATCTCGTTTGATGTAGATCGCGGACAAACATTCTCAATCGTTGGTCCATCTGGAAGCGGTAAAACAACCTTACTCGGCTTATGTGCTGGATTAGACGAACCAAATGCTGGGAGCGTAGAATTATGCGGTCAAGATTTAAGCTCATTAAATGAGGACCAGCGAGCACAATTACGAAACAAGGAAGTCGGTTTTATATTTCAGAATTTTCAATTATTGCCAACACTTACAGCTTTAGAAAACGTGAGTGTTCCATTAGAACTTCAAGGCGCTAAAGATGCAGTAAAACGCAGTTTAGAATTACTGGATAAAGTGGGCTTGGCAGATCGTGTGCATCATTATCCCTCACAATTATCTGGAGGTGAGCAACAACGTGTTGCATTAGCGAGAGCTTTTGCAAATAGACCATCCATTTTGTTTGCAGATGAGCCAACAGGAAACCTGGATGAAGAAACTGGCGAAAAGGTCATCAAATTATTGTTTGATCTTAATAAAGAAGCAGGTACAACTTTAGTTATTATTTCCCATGATTTAGATCTCGCGAACCGAACACAGCAAATACTGCGTTTAAAAGGCGGACAAATTTTAACCAATCAACCTACTTCCGTAGAATAATAAGAGTGTAAATTACTATGAATCAAACTACAAAATGGCTCTTCAAAATGGCTTGGCGTGATGCCAAAGCAAGTAAGGTGCGTTTGTTATTATTTATGAGTTCTATCGTTTTGGGTATCGCAGCTGTTGTATCCATTCAATTGTTTAGTACCAACTTAAAAGACAATATCCAGCGTCAATCTAAAGTGTTAATGGGTGCTGATTATATCATCGATTCTAGGCAAGAACCTACAGAACGTGCGCAACAGATTATTGACTCTCTTAAGCCAAATGCTCAAGAAGTGAATTTTGTTTCCATGATAGCGTTTCCAAAAAATGGCGGTACTAAATTAGTAAAGGTTAGAGGCATTGAAGGAGCTTTTCCTTTCTACGGAAAAATGAACACACAACCTGTCACAGCTGCAATGAGTTACCAAGACTTAGGTGGAGCGTTGGTTGATGCCACTTTATTACTTCAGTTTAATAATAAAGTAGGTGACTCTATTAAAATTGGTGAGCTGACTTTGCCTATTGTTGGTGCGTTAAAATCGATTCCTGGAAGCAATGCGATTTCCAGTTCTGTAGCACCTCCAATTGTGATTCCGTATCGATATATTGAAGATACAGAGCTTATACAATTTGGAAGCAGAAAGGAATATCAATATTTCTATAAAACGAGTAATGATTTTGATCTTGCTGCTTTTGAAGAGATAATGGAGCCTAAACTCGATTTGGAAAATGCCGATTTAGATACACATACGAGCACCAGCAGACGGTTGGGAAGACGCTATGAAAATGTAGGCAAATTTTTAAACTTAGCTGCTTTTATAGCCTTGTTATTGGGTTGTATTGGGATAGCGAGCTCTGTACATATTTATATCAAAGAAAAATTAAAGTCGATTGCAGTCTTAAAATGTATGGGAGCATCGAGAAAGCAAAGTTTCTTGATTTTTCTAATTCAAATTTCAGGGATTGGGATTGTTGGAGGTTTGATAGGTTCTCTTATTGGTATTGGTTTGCAAGAGTTATTTCCGTATCTATTACAATCGTTTTTACCGTTTACGGTTGAGATTAGTATTTCCTTTCTACCTGTTTTTGTTGGTGTACTTCTTGGTTTGTTCATGTCTGTATTATTCGCTTTACTGCCATTGATCAATACGTGGTACGTATCACCTTTGGAGGTTTTGCGTGTTGGTGAAAGTACGTCAAGAAGCTCAAAAAGAGCGCAGTTTATAGTTGGTGGCGCTATTTTAATATTTCTACTAGTGTTTTCTTACACATTGTTAGAAGATTTAAAATATGCTTTAGGATTTGTATTGGCGACATCTGTAACCTTCGGTATTTTAGCGGGAATTGCGTTGTTATCAATGAAATTCATCCGCAGATTTTTCCCAAAACGTTTTGGCTTTGCTGCTCGCCTAAGTTTGTTAAATTTATTCAGACCCAACAATCAAACCGTTGTATTGGTTGTTGCCATTGGCTTAGGGACATTTTTAATCAGTACTTTGTATTTCACAAAAGATATTTTATTATCTAAAACTGAAGTTGCACAAACAGCAGATTCTGCGAACATCATAATTCTGGATGTGCAAACAGATCAAAGAGAAGCTGTCGAAAAGCAAATACAACATCTTGAATTACCGGTTTTGGATAATATCCCAATTGTGACCATGCGCATTCACAGTATTAAAAATCAATTTGTCAACAACATACGTCAAGATTCTACACGACAAATTAGAGGTTGGGTTTTGAATCATGAATTTAGAACTACGTATCGCGATCATCTCACAACTTCCGAAGAAATTACAGCAGGAGAATGGACACCAGAGGCAAATACAAATGGAGCAATTCCCATTTCGTTATCAGATAATTTAGCGTCTGATGCTAAATTGAATGTTGGAGACGAGATCGTTTTTAATGTGCAAGGCGTACTTATGGAAACCAAAGTGGGAAGCATTAGGGCAGTGGATTGGGCGCAAATAAAACCTAATTTCACGGTACTTTTTCCAAAAGGTGTTTTAGAGCAAGCGCCACAATTTAATGTTATTTCCACAGCAGTTCCAAATGAAAAAGAATCGGCAAAATTACAACGTGAATTGGTTTCTAACTTTCCAAATGTTACTGTGATTGACTTAAGACAAGTGTATACGGTTGTCGAGGATATTTTAGATAAAGTCTCATGGATCATCAATTTCATGGCGTTTTTTAGCATTCTCACAGGTATTATAGTGTTAATTGGATCTGTAAGAACCAGCAAATACCAACGCATCAAGGAATGTGTGCTTTTGCGAACATTAGGAGCACAAAACAAACAGATTTTAAAAATCTCTGCTCTAGAATACCTCTTTTTGGGCGTACTTGGCAGTTTGGTTGGGATTCTACTGGCTTTAATTGGCAGTCTAGGTTTGGCACTTTTAGTTTTCAACGAACCTTTTGTGCCATCCATAATTCCTTTTTTGGTGTTTCTACCAGGCATTAGTTTGCTGGTTGTCATTATTGGATTGAGCAACATTCAAACCGTTTTGCGAAGTTCTCCTTTAGAGGTTTTGAGACGAGAAGGGTAGTGGCTTAAATAATTTTATAGATATTCTTTCTTCGGAAATGTGCAAGATTTCAAACCTGAACATCATTGAATTTTAATGGTAATCACTGTAAGACTTGGTTTCCAATTTCCGAAGGAAACAACCTAAAGTTGAGCCTCATTAAAATAGTTTGATTTTTAGTCTAAAAGTATAGTTGTTCATTTAATAATACATCGTACTTTCGCGCGCTCAAAATAGATTGGAAATGAAACGCATAAATCAATATAAAAAACTCTTTGGAGTTGAAAACGACATCGAATTGAAAACGCTTAAAAAGAGTTATCGTGATTTGGTGAAGGAATGGCATCCTGATAAATTTCAAAACGGACACGAACTACAGGAAGAGGCTGAAATTCAAAGCAGGCAAATTATTGATGGTTACCATTTTTTGGTGAGTATCGCTCCCGAAACGATTGCTGCAAACCTTGAGGCCTACACCGAAACGATTACCAATTCTGGTATTGCCGATTACCAGCATAAGGGATTATTACTGGAAATCACTTTTATGGATGGTTCTGTTTACGAATATTTTGGGGTGACCAAACAAGTATTTATCAAAATGATCAATAGCGGTAAAATCAACAGGTTTGCAAAGCGTGCCATTTACCCTAATTACGTTTATCGTCAATCGAAAAAAGTATTGTAAATAGGAGAGTGGCTGCTTTTATTTAGAGATTTTTTATCGACTTATAAAAGGCGTTCTTCGATTTCCAACCAAGTGGATACTCTTTCATATCCGGAATCATTTATATTATGAGGGGATGTGAACAGTAGGGTTTCTCCTATGAAATTCTCTAAATTATACGTTCGGTCATCAATCAATACATCACCTCTCAAGATGAATTTATGACCGCACATAATGCGATGTTGCCAGTCTATAAACGGAAAGTGTTCATCCAACCATTCGCTCTTTTCTTTTAGTGAATCTGGAAATTGTGTAGCTGCGGTTGCGATATACACGTCGTGCTTGTCACATAATTTTCGCATCACCTCAATACTATCTTTTATAGGCTCCAAATCACGGAAAAAACCAAGTTGGTTAACGTGATCTCTAATACTTCCTTGATACGTTTCTGGTACATTTTGCCACACCTCACCAGACGTGATGTGACTTAATGATAGTTCTTTTTTATGTTCTTGGTTATATAACTCAATGTGTTTGCCATATGTGTCTGCCAACACATCGTCCATATCTACAAATATTGTCATTGTTTTCTTTTTTGCGAAGTACTTAATAATTGAGTCAATAGCCAAAAAGTGACGTGATATTTAATATTTATTTAATGTTTTGAGATCTTCTGACATTTTTATAATTCACAAAACCTCAAACTATATAAAATAAAAAGCCCGAAACTTTAAATTTTACGGGCTTTAGAAATGATATTATTTTTAGTCTATTTTAAACTATCCAAAAGCATTTCAGCAACTTTCTCTGATGATGCTGGGTTTTGTCCGGTAATAAGATTTCCATCTTTTAGAGCATAAACCGCCCAATCTTCTTTTTTAGAATAGATGCCTCCATTGTTTTTAAGCATATCTTCTACCAAAAAAGGAACAACATCTTTTAGACCGACTGCTTCTTCTTCAGAATTTGTAAATCCAGTTACTTTTTTACCTTTCACTAATGGATTACCATCTGTGTCTTTCACATTTTTCAATGCTGCTGGTGCATGACACACAAAAGCAACTGGTTTATTTTGTCTATTGAAATTCTCAATAAGAGCAATAGATTTTGAATCTTCTGCCAAATCCCATAACGGACCGTGACCACCTGGATAAAATACTGCATCAAAATCGTCTGGATTCATATTTGCAAGAACTTTTGTGTTTTCAATACGTTTTTGAGCTTCTTCGTCTTTGTCAAAACGTTTTGTAGCGTCTGTAGCTGCATCTGGTGAATCGCTACTTGGGTCAATTGGTGCTTTACCACCTTTTGGTGTTGCAATAGTGATATGTGCGCCTTTATCTAAAAGTGTGTAATACGGGTTTGCGAATTCCTCTACCCAAAATCCTGTTTTTTTGCCTGTATCTCCTAGTTTGTCGTGAGATGTTAGTACGAATAATACGTTCATTGTTTTATGTTTTTTTGTTTGTTTTTCTTCTTCTGAAATTATTTCAGAAGGGATAATCTCTTTTTTATTATTACAAGAGTAGTTAAACCTTAACTACCATTTTTCCTTTGTTTTTTCCGTCGAATAAATCAATAAATGCCTGCGGAATATTCTCAAATCCCTCAACAATAGTTTCAGAATAAGTTAGTTTTCCATCTCCAAGCCATGTGGATAGTTGTTTGATGGCATCTGGAAATTTATCTTCAAAATTAGAAACAATAAATCCTTGCATCAATGCGCTGTTCTTAATTAAAAACGGACGAACACTAACACTAGTTGGAACCTCTGTATTATTGTAAACCGCAATGGCACCACAATTAATTGTTCTCGCAAATTTGTTGATGTTGAATAATACAGCATCAGAAATTTCACCTCCAACATTGTCAAAATAGACATCAACACCATTTGGTGCTGCTTCTTTTATGGCAGCTTTCATATCGTTAGTTGTTTTGTAATTGATACCTGCATCAAAGCCAAATTTAGATTTTAGCATGTCTATTTTTTCATCTGTTCCTGCAATGCCAATGACTCTTAATCCAAGAATTTTTCCAATTTGTCCAACAACACTACCCACAGCTCCTGCAGCACCAGAGACCACTAATGTTTCTCCTTCTTTGGGCTTTCCAATTTCGGTTAAACCTAAATAGGCTGTTAAACCTGTCATACCTAAAATACCCAAATAGGCACTTAAATCTGCTTTTGATGGATCTACTTTATGAAGTTCTTCACCTTTTGAAACTTGTTTTGTTTTCCAATCTAATCTTCCAGATACGTAATCACCTTCACTGAATTTTTCATTTTTAGATTCAATTACTTTAGCGATAATACCAGAATGAATAGGTTTATCCAATTCAAAAGGTTCCACATACGATTTTGCGTCGCTCATTCTTCCTCTTAAATAAGGATCTACTGAAACGTAAAGCGTTTCTAAGAGCATTTCACCGTCTGTAATTGTAAGCTCTTTATCTTCTTTTATGAATTCAAAATCTGAAATTGAGGGCTTTCCTTTTGGTCTATGTTTTAATAAAATAGTATGTATCATGTGTTTGATTTTAATTTTTTCCTAACGTATTAATTTGTTGTGAAGTCACGACAACCGCATTTTTTTCTTTTGTATTGGCTAAATAAATCATGGTATTGGCTATAGTTTCTGCCTCATTGATTTTGTAGGCCCTAAGTGGTCCAAAAAATAATGGCTGAACTAATTTTAAAACCGATAAACCAATCTTTTCCAACGTTCTTTTTTCGTCTCTATCACCACCAATTAGTGATGGTCTTAAAATATAAGTGAATTCAATAAGTTCATCCAAAACACCTTCTTCCATTTGACCTTTGATTTTAGTGTAAAACGTGCTACTTGATGCGTCAGCTCCTAAAGCAGATATTACTAGAAAGGTGTGTATTCCATTTTTTTTAGCAAGCGCTGCAGCAGCTACAGGAATCCCACAATCAATCTTTTTGTAAAGTTCTTTATTTGGAGTTTTTGCTTTGGTTGTGCCTATACAGCAAAACACTTCATCTGCAGTAAATTCATCTTTAAATTGCTCAATATTTAAAAGGTCTCCTATGTACTGTGATACTTTAGGATATACATCTTTAATTTTAGACCTTGAAAACAGTTTTATAGAACTGTAACGGTCGTCAACACTTAGTTTTTTTAGCACACAGCTTCCCGTAAGTCCTGTGGCTCCTAATATAATTGCTGTTTTGTTCATATAAATTTATACTCTAGCATTACTAAATAGTACAAAGAAGCTATATCCTTTTTAAGGCATCAAAGAAATAGAGGTAGATTAATAGGTAAATGAAATGCTATAAACTGAAACATATAAAAATAACGTTAAGACAATTTAAAAGCAACCAAAAGTTATAATGAATAAAGGGAATTAAAAGATATTGTATCTTAATTCCCTTTAGTATCATGATTCCTTCAGTTGGCATTATCCTACGAAGTTCAATGGGTATATTTTCAGCTGTTTAACTTAAGCACCCCAATCTTGATATTTAAAGATAGTTATAAATCACAAAATAGTAAAATCTTTAACAAATCTTTGGCATTCGAGAAATTATAGGTTACACTATTTATCAAAATAATATGCATAAAGATTATAAATGGCCAATGTCTCTTTTCTTAATGACTTCCGAAATTTTAATACTTTAAAATGATTTCCATTTTAAAAATTTGACATGTAATTATAAAGTATATTTGCCCAGATTTAAATCATCTATATTAAAATAGATAGTGTTAAACCAAATATGCAAAAGCCAACGACTAAAACCTTAATTATCATAGCTTTTGTTGCTATTTACTTAATTTGGGGTTCTACGTATTTACTTAATAAAATCTCGGTTACTGAGTTACCACCATTATTTTTGGCTGCAGTTAGATTTTCTATTGCAAGTGTTTTAATTTTTGGTATTGCAAAATCCCTTAAGTACAGTCTTAAGATCACAAAAAAGCAACTGCTAAATTCTACGTTAGTTGGGTTTTTATTTTTAGTGTATGGAAATGGTGTTTTCGTTTGGGCATTAAAATATGTAGATAGTGGGTTTGGTGCCTTACTGGCATCAACACAGCCACTATTTGTGCTATTGCTTATGCGATTGATGGATAATAAAAAGATGAAACCGAAATCACTAATTGGTGTTGCCCTTGGCGTTGTTGGAATGTACCTATTGGTAAGCCAGCAAGAATTAGTAACAAATGAAGAAACACTTTTAGGTATATTTATGATTTTCACTTGTGTATTGGGCTGGAGCTTTGCTAGCGTTTTTGTTGCCAAAGCAGATGTACCAAAAAATTACCTGGTGAGTACTGGGTATCAAATGGCAATTGCCAGTATTTTATTGGCTATAACGAGTTTATCTTTAGGCGAGGAGTGGAGTTCGCCTTCAACCTGGAGCCCTAAAGTACAATTGGCTATGTTGGCTTTAATTACTTTTGGGAGCATTGGCGCATTTACCGCCTTTAATTATCTTTTAAAGCAAGTTTCTACGGAAAAAGTTTCAACATCAGCCTACGTGAATCCCATTGTAGCGATGATTTTGGGATGGTATGTGTTGGATGAGACTTTAAGCACACAGTCTATTGTTGCTGCTGCTGTTTTATTGACTGGTGTCTATTTTATAACCTCTCGAAAAAGGGATATCCCAAAATAATAAATTTGATTTTGTAGATATAAAAAAGCCAACACATTTTATAATGCATCAGCTTTTTCTTGTAAATTTTGGCTAAATTATTTCAATTCAGTTATTAAATCTTCAGTTGGTTTTCTAACCTTGACCAAATCGACTAACCAATCGTCTTCTGGTGCTCTGTAACCTATTGGCAGTAAAACAGCACTTCGCAATCCTTTCTCTCTTAATTCTAAAATCTCATCTACTTTATCTGCGCTAAAACCTTCCATAGGTGTGCAATCTACTTTTTCGTAAGCTGCTGCGACCATTGCCATACCTAAAGCAATATACGCTTGCTTTGAAGCATGTTTAAAGTTCTCTTCTGGGTCTTGCTGTGGATATGTATTTAATAGTTGTTGCCTATAATTCTCCCAGCCTTCGTTTTTAAAACCTCGAATCTCATTGGTCAAATCAAACATATAATTGATCCGGTCTTTGGTGTAATGATCCCAAGCTGCAAAAACGAGTAAATGCGAACACTCAGTAACAACAGATTGATCCCATGCGACAGGTCTAATTTTTTCTTTTAGTTCCTGGTTTGTAATCACCATTATTTCAAATGGCTGCAATCCGCTTGAAGTAGGAGCCAAACGTGCAGCTTCAATAATGTTATCAATCTTATCTTGAGATACTGCTTGACCATTCATCGCTTTTGCAGCATATCTCCAATGTAGTTTATCTAATAATTCCATATCTTTTGTTTTGTACTCAAAAGTATGATAATTCAAGACTTGCAATTATATTTTATGATAGAGATTTGATCCTCATTGATAGATATTTTCAATGATTGATCCCGATAACTATCGGGATCGAAAAAATAAAAAATTAAGATTTAATTCTTAAGGGCTTTAACTTGATCAAGCCAAAAGCATCCAAGATCTTAATGATCACATAAGTGACATCAATTTCATACCATTTTACACCAAAATTAGCTCTGCTGGCATGCTTATGATGATTATTGTGATAACCTTCACCCATCATTAAAAAGTCAAAACGAAATAAATTTTTACTTGTATTTTTCATCTTAAAATTCACATAACCGTAAATATGACCAAACCAATTAATAATTACACCATGAATAGGAGCCATTAAAAAAGTGATAGGTAATAATAGCCATTGCCACCATGCGGTTACAAAAAAGGCGAAGAATAAAATGTAGCCTGTTATCCAGAGTACTCTTGAAATTCGTGAACTTGCAAAAAGGTCAAAGCCTTTCCATTGCGGGACATTCTTGGTAAAACGCTCATCAACAGGGATACGTTGTTTATTGATGTCTTGATAAATATTTTTGGTTTTCCACATCATTGCAAACACATTTGGATCGTGGGAAGGTGAATGAGGATCATCCTCTGTATCTGTGTAAGCGTGGTGCATGCGATGCATAATTCCGTAGCCATAAGCACTCAAATAACTTGAGCCTTGAAAAATCCAGGTGAGTATAAATGTGATGCGCTCCATGGTTTTAGACATTGTAAAAACCTGATGCGCTGCGTAGCGATGTAAAAAGAAAGACTGAAAAAACAGACCTCCATACCAAAGCACTAAAACGAAAATGATAATTGTCATAGCTTTTTTTACAAAAGTAAATGCATAATACGTGCCAAACAATGAACCCAAATCAATTAAAGACTTAAGGTTTTCTTAAAATTCTAACTATTAAATACGTTTTCGTATTCTGCTCAACGCTTGTGCTGTCACGCCAATATAAGAGCTAATATATTTTAGCGGAATGATTTTAAGTAGCTCTGGACGCTCCTTAAATAGTTTTAAATAACGTTCTTCCGCAGAAAGATTAAGAAGGTTTTGCTCGCGTTTCGATTTGATTAAAAACAAACGTTCCGCAGTTAGTCTGCCAATGAGATTACCGATTTTGGTTTGTTCGTAAACATCTTGCAAGTCTTGGTATGTGATGCTTAAAAGGGTAGTCTCAGAGAGTGCTTGCAAATTATAGGCAGACGGTGTTTGGGTTAAAAACGAATCGTAGGCACTTATAAATTGGTTTTTAAAACTAAAACCAAATGTGATTTCCTTTTCGGGATCATCTTTAGGAATGTATAAGCGAACCACACCAGATTCAATAAATGAAATGTGACGTTCTATGTCATCAGATTTTAAGAATATGGTTTTCTTCGGAATGACTTGAAGTTTTAATTTAGACGTGAAAAACGCCCAGTCCTTTTCAGAAATGTTAGCTATTTGATCTAGATAGGCTTTGATTTGTTTCACGAATTGTAATGGATTATAATGGCTTTGCGAAGATAAAATTTCATAAAAAAATAAAAAAATTACGCCCAAGATTTGTTTAACCTTGGGCGAATTATTCTTATTTATTTTTTTGATGGATCTATGGCATCAGATTTTAGGTCATATTGTGTTTCTTGATAGCTTTTACATTTCTCAACAAAATCATTTGGTAAAATTGTTCTAAAATCATGAGAATCCTGTGGGATTACCTCAATCATTCTATCTATCATTTCTTTAGGATCAAATTGATGTTCTGCCATAAATTTAGCTGCTTCTTCAATTTTCTTTAATGGTGTAAAATGAAGATTTTCATCAAACCATTGTGCATAATTATCATACATTCTATCATTAAAACCTGTGTCATAAGGACCCGGATTTATGGTAGCTACCGTAAGACCCATAGGTGTTAACTCATCACGCAAAGATTGAACTATTGCTTCAAGTGCATGTTTTGATGCGTTATATGCACCTAAATATGGTGATGTTGTCAATCCAGCTACAGAAGACACAAACACTAATTTTCCAGTACCTCTATCTACCATCTTTCTAATAAATGGCTGAGAGAATTCTAATGCTGAAAACACATTCGTTTCCATCACTTCTCGAACGAGTCCCACAGGCATTTCAGATACAGGTCCAGAATGTCCTATGCCAGCATTGTTAACTAAGATATCAATATCATATTGCCAAGCCTTTTGGCAATCCATTAGATCTAAAATGTCTAGTTTAATAATTTCCAAATTATCTTCTACGCCAGCCTTTTTTGCATCTTCCAATAATCTGGATTTCTGTTCCCATTTATGAACACCTGCAATGACTTTATGGTTTTTAGCTGCGAGACCTAATGCTGTTCCTTTTCCAAGTCCTGAACCAGCACCTGTTATCAATATTGTTTTTTTGCTCATCTTTTTGGTTTTTTATAAAGGTAAGCTTAAACTCAAATGTTGTTTAACCCGAACACATAATTAAATAGCGTTAAAGAGATAAAACTAAAGGTTAGGATTCAATATGTTAATATTTAGCTAATTGATCTTTTCTTATCGTTATTCATAATTGTTAATTGTATTTTTAATTCATTATTTAATCTAAACTAAAACATTAAAATTTATGAATATTACATTAGCACAAGCACAGAAAGTAGTTGAGAAAGCATTAAACAAATCAAAAGAAATCAATACAAAAATGAATATTTCTGTGGTAGATACTGGAGCCAACCAAGTAGCATTTGCTCGTATGGACGGTGCATGGTTGGGAAGTGCAGATATCGCGCTAAAAAAAGCAAAAACTGCTTGTTTCTTTTCTATGCCAACAGGAGAAATAGGAAAACTTTCACAACCTGGAGCATCTTTGTTTAATATTGAGCATTCTAACGGTGGATTGATTTCATTTCCTGGAGGAATACCATTAAAAAATTCTGAAGGAAACATCATTGGAGCAATTGGTGTAAGCGGTAGCTCTGTAGAAGATGACCATACGGTTGCTGAAGCTGGAACAAAAGCAATTTAAGCAAGACGTTATAGTTCTTTAAAAAAAGCACACTTTACAATGCGTTTAATATGTCAGATTTATTTTGACCTATTGAGCGCATTTTTAGTTGTGGTTAGAAAAGATTTTAAGACTAAAGTTTTTTATTAAAAAGCGCAAATCCTTATATAAAAAACTCTAAATTTTATGAAGTTAAATTTTTAAAATAATAATATGACAACTGGACTAGTTTGGTTTAAGAATGATTTGAGATTACATGATAATGAAGCACTTTGCCAAGCTATTGCAAATTGTGATACATTGATTCTTTGTTATTGTATTGATCCAGATTTTTTCAAATTTCTGGACCTAGGCTTTAGAAAATCTGGTATAAACAGATTTAAATTTTTAGAACAGTCTTTGTTGAATTTACAAGAAAAATTAGGAGCTATAGGTGGTCATTTAATAATTTGTAATGGTAAAACTGAAATTGAGTTATCCAAATTGATTAGAAAATTTTCAATAACTCAAGTATATGCAGAACAGGAATATGCCGATGAAGAATTAGAACGCATAAAAAACGTGGAAACACATTGTAGTAATGTGTCATTTAATTTTTATTGGGGAAAAACCTTGTACCACATTGATGATATTCCATTTAAAATCAATAAAATACCATTGACGAGTAAGGCTTATCGAATTCCAACTTCAGAAAAAAGCAATCCAAGAGCAACGTTTGAGAGCCCTTTAAAAATTAACGGTCACGATAAAGCTAAAAACAGTAACATGCCAGATTATAGCTTATTTGGATTTACTGAAAAAGACTATGATAATACTCAACCTTATGTAAGTGGTAGTGAAGATGAGGGTTTGAAAAGATTACAGTTTTACACTTTTGAATCACAACAATTAACTGGATACCGATGGACCAGAAACAGGAGTCTTGGTATGGATTATAGTTCTAAACTCTCACCATATTTAGCTTTAGGGTGTTTGTCACCAAGAGAAATTTACCGAGTAGTAAAAAATTATGAAATAACAATCAAAAAAAATCAAAGTACGTGGTGGCTTATATTTGAACTCGTATGGCGTGATTATTTTACATTTAAAAGTATGCGGATTGGACATAAGATTTTTCATACCAAAGGCTTTAAAAATAAATCAATAGCATTTGAAAATAATCTTGAAAAATTTAAAAGTTGGCAGAATGGAAAAACAGGAATTCCATTTATTGATGCTCATATGCGACAATTAAATGCAACTGGATTTATGAGTAACAGAGGTAGGGTAAATTGTTCAAGTTACTTTGTACACGATTTAAAAATAGACTGGACTTGGGGAGCAGCTTATTTTGAGAGCAAACTTATAGATTATGATGTAAGTTCCAATTGGTTAAATTGGCATGTTCAAGCTTATGAAATTTGGTATACCAACCCGGTTAATCAATCTCATAAATATAAATCCCAGGAATTTATAAGAAAATGGATCCCAGAGTTGGAAAAACTTAACGATAGGGATATTTTAACACCTTGGTTGGTTGATGGCATAGATTATCCAAAACCTTTTGAGATATTTTCTAAATGGTCACGTTCAATAAATAAAATTCTAAAGGAAGTTGAAATTTAATTTTTTCTGAAAAAGTAAATCTATTTAGAAGCATTTTTTAGAGCCTTTAATTCTACACCAAGTTCATTGAACATCTTCATTATACTACTCAATTTTAACTCTTCCTCACTATATTCTTGTGTATTTATACTACATGTAAATTCCCAAAGTTCTAAAACTTCATCAATAGGAACACTGTAATCGTTATAGATTTTATTATCAGATTTTAACAATAGGGAATTGTCGATATCAATATTGTTAACAACCCTTTTATAGACCATACCATCGTTTAAAGTAAGCAGTACATAGGTTTTTCCTGTTTTGATATCCATTCTATCCTCAACAAAGCGCCCAATAACCAAGGCACCATCTTTCATTGGTAACATAGAATCTCCCTTAATTGGAAAAGCCCTGTGTTTTCCTGTCGGTAAAAATGGCAATTTTATTTTTTGAAGTTGCTCAATATATTCTGGATCATCATAACCAGACAGATAACCCGCAGATGCCTTTATTGGAACTATTTCTATTAGATTTTCATTATCGATATCAACAGTTATTGGAAATAATATACGTTGATTGCCTAATTCAATAAAAGATTGTCCTTTTAATTTAGTTAAGTCATTTTTTAGAATAACATCAACTGGAACTTTAAAATAGTTGGATAGAGCCAAAAGCATTTTAACATTTGGTTCTGTTCTATTAGATTCGTGAGCAGCTATTCTAGAGCGACTTACCTTTAACTCTTCAGCCAAACTCTCCTGAGATAGATTTTTAAGCTCTCTTAGGTATTTGATATTTTTTGAAAAATTCTTCATAATGTTTCAAAATTAAACAATCATTGTTTGATTTTCAAACTATATTTGTAGAATGCAAAAAACAATATTACATCTGGATTTGGATACTTTTTTTGTTTCCTGTGAAAGACTAATGGATAGTAGTTTACAAAATAGACCGTTATTAGTTGGTGGCACAGGAGATAGAGGAGTGGTTGCTGCTTGTAGTTATGAAACGAGGTCTTTTGGTATTCACTCTGGAATGTCAATGAAACTTGCAAGACGTTTGTGTCCTGAGGCTGTTGTAATTAAAGGTAATTCTGGCATCTATACCAAATACTCACATTTGGTAACAGAAATCATAAAAGATAAGGTCCCTGTTTTTGAAAAGGCTAGTGTAGATGAATTTTATGCAGATCTAACAGGAATGGATAAGTTTCACGGGACATATAAATATGCGTCTGAGTTAAGACAAAAAATCATAAAGGATTGTGGTCTCCCAATATCATTTGGTTTATCTGGAAATAAAATTGTCTCTAAAGTAGCAACTGGTGAAGCTAAACCAAATAATCAACTAAAAATAGATACTGGTTTTGAGAAATCTTTTTTAGCACCTTTATCAATTCGTAAAATACCTTCGGTTGGAAAAAAGACCTATCATATTCTTAGAAATTTGGGAGTAGATAAAGTTAAGATCGTTCAGCAAATGCCAGTAGAAATGATGGCTAGTGCATTAGGTGCAAATGGCATTACAATTTGGAAAAGAGCCCAAGGGATCGATAATCCGCCTTTGATACCTTTTCATGAAAGAAAATCGATTTCTACAGAGCGTACTTTCAGTAAAGATACTATTGATGTTTCACAATTAAGAACGACCATTTTTGCCATGGCAGAAAATCTAGCTTATCAATTAAGAAGAGCAGATAAATTAGCAGGAACACTTAGTATAAAAATTAGATATTCAGATTTTAACACATACAGTAAACAAATAAAAATTACATATTCTAGTGCAGATCATATCATCATCCCAACCGCATTGGAGTTATTTGAAAAGCTTTACAATCGCAGGTTATTGGTAAGATTAATTGGCGTTAAAATGAATGATATAGTTAGTGGCAACTACCAAATAAATTTATTTGATGATACTGAAGAAATGCTCAATCTGTATAAGGCTATGGACATAGTGCGAGAAAAATACGGAGAACTTAGTATAATGAGAGCTTCTTCTATAGGAGCTAAAACAATAGGCAGATTTCAAAATCCTTTTAATGGAGAGCCTCCAATTTTATTAGCACACAGAAAACAATAATGTATTTAAATTGTCATACATATTACTCGCTTCGTTACGGTACATTTTCTGAAATTGAATTATTAAAACTAGCAAAAGAAAACGGTATATCATCTTTGGCGTTAACAGATATTAATAACACTTCAGCTTGCCTCAACTTTATAAGACAATCTAAGATATATGATATTAAGCCTATTATAGGTGTAGATTTCAGAAATGGTGCAAAGCAAAAATTTGTTGCTATTGCAAAAAATAACAGCGGATTTTTTGAGTTAAACAAACTATTATCCTATCACTTAGAAAACAAAATCCAGATTACTGATAGAGCACCAAAACTTTCAAATGCATTCATAATTTATCCTTTTGAAACTGTATTGGAGCAAGAGATGTCATTTTTCAATGAAAATGAGTTCATTGGTATTTCTGTTGAAGAAATTAGAAAACTTCGCTTCTCCAAATTAAAAGACCTTGAGCATAAATTGGTGATACAGCAAACGGTTACCATAAGAAACAAAAGAGATTTTAACGCACATAGATTATTAAGGGCAATTGATAATAATTGTTTATTGAGTAAACTTGATCCATCTCAAGAATGCAGTCAACATGAGAAAATGCTCTCAAAAAAAGAAATCGAACTTGCATTTAATGAGTTTCCAAAGATTTTGGAAAACACAAATAGATTGATGGATGATTGTAAAATCAGTTTCGGGTTCGGTAACGAAAGGTCCTCTCAAAACCTGCATCTATATACCAAATCTTTTGATGATGATTATAAATTATTAGAAAGACTCTGTAAAGAAGGTTTGCCAAAACGTTATGCCAATCCAACCGATAAGGTGTACCAACGTGTAAAAAGAGAATTGGAAACTATAAAATCATTAGACTTTGTAAGTTTCTTTTTGATTAATTATGACATTATATCTTATGCAAAGCGAAATAATTATTTCCATGTGGGTCGTGGTAGCGGTGCAAATAGTATTGTTGCCTATATTATTGGGATTACAGATGTAGATCCCATAGAGTTGGATTTGTATTTTGAGAGGTTCATAAATCCATTTAGAGCTTCACCGCCAGATTTTGATATTGATTTTTCTTGGAAAGATAGAAATGATGTTACGCAATATATATTTGATAGATTTGAAAATACAGCGCTCTTAGCAACCTATAATACTTTTAAATATAAAGCTGTAGTTAGGGAATTAGGTAAAGTTTTTGGTTTGCCCAAAGAGGAAATAGACAAATTGAGTAAAGGAAATTTATCCTTTAATCAATTAGATGACGTTGGTCAATTGGTTATAAAATACGGAAAACTAATTGATGGCTTTCCAAATTATATCAGTGTACATTCCGCAGGAATATTAATTTTAGACAAACCTATTCATAATTATTCTGCAACCTTTCTGCCACCAAAAGGATTTCCAACAGTTCAATTTGATATGATTATTGCAGAAGATGTTGGCGTTTTTAAATTTGATATTTTAGGACAAAGAGGTTTAGCCAAAATCAAAGACACATTGCAAATCATTGCAGAGAATAGACCAGAATTACCTCCTGTTGATATACATGATATAGAACGGTTCAAAAAAGATATAAAAATCAATAACTTACTCAAAAGTGGCGGAGCAATAGGAGCTTATTATGTTGAATCTCCTGCCATGCGAGGTTTGATGACAAAACTCCAAACACAAGACTATTTAGGTTTGGTGGCTGCCAGCTCCATTATAAGACCAGGAGTTTCAGGTTCTGGCATGAAGGAAGAGTATATAAAAAGACACCGGTTTCCTGAACACAGAAAAAACGCACACCCTATTCTTTTAGAAATTATGCCAGACACCTACGGTGTGATGGTTTACCAGGAAGATGTTTTAAAAGTAGCAAACCAGTTTGCAGATTTAACCTTGGGTGAAGCAGATATTTTACGTCGAGGGATGAGCGGAAAATTTCGTTCGAGAGAGGAATTTCTGGGCGTTGAGAAAAAGTTCATCTCCAATTGTAGGAGCAAAGGCTATTCCGATGAATTGATTTTTGAGGTTTGGAACCAGATAAAAAGTTTTGCAGGTTATGCTTTTGCGAAAGGTCATTCGGCCTCATATGCTGTCGAGAGTTATCAAAGTCTATTTTTAAAATGCTATTTTCCTTTAGAATTTATGGTTGCTGTTTTAAATAATGGTGGCGGATTTTATAGTGCAGAACATTATATCCATGAAGCCAGAATGCAAGGAGGTAACATTAAATTACCATGTATAAATCATAGCGACCATCCCAATAGACTATTAGGAAAGACTATTTATTTAGGTTTTGGGTATCTACGGAATTTAGAAAAATTTGTAGTTCAAAGAATACTAAGTGAGCGTCAATTAAATGGTGATTATTTGTCTTTAGAAGATTTTATAGACCGTATAAACATTAGCGTTGAGCAATTATCAATATTAATAAGAATAGGATGTTTTAGGTTTACTAAAAAATCAAAATCAGAGTTATTATGGCATGCATTATTCAAACTTAATGCAACTAATACCATTACCAAGCACCCTAAATTATTCAAACCTGTCCACAAACATTTTGAGTTACCTGTCTTGGCATCTAATCCAATTGAAAATGCTTTTGATGAGCTAGAGTTATTAGGCTTTCCTTTATGTGGTTATTTTAACCTGGTTGATGAACCATTAACAAACGATATTTTATCAGACGAGATGTCTAATTACGTCAATAAAGAAGTCATGATGTATGGTAATTTGATTAATACAAGACATAATACGACATTACGAGGCAAATTGATGCGGTTAAGTACGTTTGTTGATAAAAACGGAAAATATTTTGACGCTGTACACTTCACAGATGTCGTTCATAAATATCCAATAAACGGACTGGGCATCTATAAGTGTCTTGGTATGATTACAGAGAAATTTGGGTTCTGTAGCATGATCGTTTCAAAAAGCAGAAAAGTAAAGATCAAATCCAATCCAAGAATTTCAGATTAAGATAATTTCAAATTCTTTTTTCAACATAAATTCAAAACCAAAACTTACATTCAAATCCCAATCACTCAAATGTATACCGTTGCTCTGCAGTTACCGATGCGCTCAATAATTGATTGAATGTTTTTATAGCATCGAAATTTTGAGTGATTGCTCCAGAAACAGCCAATCCAGAAACACCCACCGCTAAAAGATCCTTCACATCTGCAGTTGTAATACCTCCAACACCAATAATGGGAATTGGCGTTTCCAAAATATCCGTAATGGCAGCATAGCCTTTTAAACCCAAAAGAGGCCCCAAATTTTCTTTAGTATGTGTATCCCTAAAAGGACCTAAACTTAAGTAATCGATGGGTTTGTCGAGTAACAATTCACAATCCTGTAATGTATTTGCGGTACCACCAATCATTTGCCAAGTATACAAATGCTTTTTTGCAACGGTAGGGCAAACATCACTTTTACCCAAATGCACACCATCTGCTTTTACGGTTTTCGCAATTTTGTAACAATCGTTAATAATTAATCGCGTTTGAAAATGGGACGTAATCTCCCGTGCCTCATTAGCAATCTTTAATATTTTTTTTTCTGAAACGTTCTTCAAACGTAATTGTACCAATTCTGCACCACTAGAACACGCTTTCTGGATGTTTTCTAAATGCGCTTTTGGGGAAATTCCTTGAGAAATATAATGTAGTTTTGGTATGATCATATACATCTTAGAGTATTAAAAAATTTTTTTTTCGATAATTGTTTAGCTTACCGGTATGCAAATATACTTTAGATTGTTTTAGTATTCTACTTGGGCTTTTGATCGTATGCTTTATGACCTCGGAAATTTCACCAACCTCACAATTTCAAATGTATAACATTTCAGCTAAATAAAATATCAAATAAGAACATACATCTCTAATTATGAGTAAATTATAATCAAAATTCTGAATCTAATTACTTACTTTTATACAAATCAATTCAATATGTATTCGAACAGCAAATGCAGGTTTAAAACAGACTTTTATTACAGCTTTTTATATCGTTAAAATCTTAATGCAATCCCATTGGGTATTACATCATATCTATTATGTAAATTGCATAAATTTTAGAAACAAAAATTAAAAGCTCTAAAAGTCTGTGCTCAAACTTAAATTCTTAAAAAACAGTATCACTGGATTCTTCCTGTTTTTCTCATTGATCCAGTCATTGCACGCACATATTTCTGATGGTCATGTCAAGATAGAAAGAGAAGCCTATCGCTTGCTTAGGGCTCAAAAAGCCACTGGAGATTTATCAGATGGTGAGACCATATTTCAGTTTTTGGTGGCTAATGGTTATATAAAAGACAATGAAGACGCTAACAGTGCCTATCCAGATTTAGATTTAGGCAGGCAATTCTTGTCAGATCGCCAAATTTATCATTTTATGGCAAGCAGTCGCTATGTCATGCAGGCTCTACGACAGTATGATGCTATTGATGCCCAACAAGCCTATATCTTAAAACAAGCTCTGCCAAACTGCATCAATATGGTGTACACGTTGCTCAGGGAAACCATAGATAATCCAGAGGGAGCTAGTGAGGCTGGTAGAGGTATTTATGTGCTTATGCATGCCATTACAGATTCTTATTCACGAGAACATACCATAAGGGACCAAGAAACATTTGATCTCATAAATATTAAAAGCTGGCAGTTGTCTCGTTTATTTTGGCCAGAGGCTGCAAAACAATTGGAAGAGGATGATGGTTTCGGAATCGAAACAATGGTTTTTTTACATTCCATTAAAGGTAAGGCAGATGAAGAGTGGGAATACGAAGACGGTTCTCTTAGGCCAGAGGCTATTGCAGCAGCTAATGCTATTAAATCTGTACTGGTCACGATTTATAAGGCTGTAAAGGATACATCAATAGTTGATGAACTCATTACAGATTACATTGGTAACCACTTCAAACCTAAAATCGCAAAAGTAAAGAGCAACCAATTTATCTTTTTGGGTGCTGAAGAAAGCGAGACTTTTAAATTGAGTTATGACGAAGGTTATGCAAATAATTACAATGTACTTAAGCTAGATCGATATCCATTCTTTTCGCATATGCTGTATTATCAAAACAGTATCAATAATACCAATAGATCTTCATTTGGTTATGAAATTGGATATCATGTCGCACCACGAGCTGCATTTTCATCAACTTCATTTTTTCAAAGATTGCCTTACGCATTTACTCTAGCCATCAACGAAAACACCTCCATATTAAAACAGGCAAGTGTATTAGAATCCATACAAATCAAGGCAGCTGCTAAGATTGGCTTGTATTTACCTCTAAGAAATCTGGTTTTAGAACCTCGTTTGGGTTATGGCTTTACACCTTTTTATGAAAATCAGTCTATTTCTGGGATGATAGCAGGATTTGATGTAGCCTTCAATTTAGGACGTGATAACAATAGAAAACGAACCAAACGCTTTGCCATTGGCTATGAATATGACTCTTCAGGCTTACATGGCTATAATAGTATTCTACTCAAAATTGGCTATAACAGTTGGCAAGGACGCGTGATTAGAAAATAATCAAAGTAATATTTAACAAATTGTAAGACTCATTAGTTATTATATCAATCACTAAAAGTTATAATAACTATTCTAAAAGAGTTAAGAACTCCTGTTGCAATCCTTTAGCTTTGTAAAAAATCAACATTATGAACATTAACAAATATGTATTAATAGTCATTGCGATGGCATCCATCTTATCTTGCAAAATAAGCAAGGAAGATTCCAACGTAAAAAAATTAGATGCTTCGGAAAAGGAAGACATAAGAACTGAAAGTACTGCAGACACAGTGCAAACCACCGTAGGGCAATTGATTTTGCCAAAACCTTACGCTACGGAATCTGTAAGAAAAAGAAACGATTTGATCGATTGGCCAAAAGGTCAAATGCCAACTGCTCCAGAAGGATTTACAGTAACCAAGTTTGCTGAAGACTTTCAAAACCCACGTTGGACCTACATCGCACCAAACGGAGATTACTTCGTATGCGAATCCAACACAAGAAACAGTGCCAACCGCATCACCATTTTACGTGATTCAAATAACGATGGCAAAATGGAACTACGCCAAACCTTTATTGATGACCTCAATCAACCATTTGGAATGTTAGTTGTTGGGAATTCATTTTATGTTGCAAATACTGACGGACTTTACAAATACCCATACCAAACAGACCAAACATCCTTAAACGCTTCCGAAGGAAAAAAAATAGTTGACCTTCCAGCTGGTGGTTACAATAACCACTGGACGCGAAATATCATTACCAACAGCGCACAAGATAAAATCTACATTTCAGTAGGTTCTGCAAGTAATGTGGCTGAGCATGGTATGGATGAAGAAATTAGACGTGCCAACATTCTAGAAGTAGATTTAAACGGAGAGAATGAAGTGATCTATGCGAGCGGATTAAGAAATCCCGTAGGTATGGATTGGAATCCTGTAAATGGCGAATTATGGACTGCAGTAAATGAACGTGATAAATTGGGTGACAATTTGGTGCCAGATTATGTAACGAGTGTTCAAAAAGGCGGATTCTATGGCTGGCCATATGCGTATTATGGTGCCATTCCAGATCCTAGATTAGAGGGCGAACGTCCAGACCTTGTGGCAGAAACCATCATTCCAGATGTGTCTGTTGGTCCGCATACTGCATCATTGGGACTTACATTTTATACAAAAGATAGTTTTCCTTCGGAATATAAAAACGGAATCTTCGTTGGGCAACATGGCTCATGGAACCGTTCTATTCTATCGGGTTATGCAGTGAAGTTTATTCCATTTGAAAACGGAAAACCAACGGGAGAACCACAAGATTTCCTGACTGGTTTTATTGCAGAAAGAGATGGGACTGATGCCTACGGAAGACCAGTTGGCGTTACCGTAACACCTGCAGGTGATGTTTTGGTAAACGACGATTCTGGTAATGTGATCTGGAAAGTGAGTTACACAAAATAAAACCTTCAGCATAAAACAGTTGTTTAAATTTATGAGCATTAAAATTTTAAAAACCATAGCGATTACATGGCTAATCGCTATGGTTAATTTTTTATCGGCACAAACCATTACAGGTACAGTCACTACGTTTGACGATGTGGGCATTTCGGGAGTTGAGGTACGTATGAATAATGAGGTATTGACGATGACCTCTTCGGAAGGTGTCTTTACGCTACCAAATTCCGTACAGTTGCCAGCAGTTCTTACGCTTAAACATCCAGACTATTTTATTAAAGTGGTGACGATTTCCGAAGATAATTCTGTTTTTAAGCTCTATCCTTTAGAACAAACCCAAGATCTTAATGAGGTCATTATTTCATCAACCTACCAAAAGGAAAGTAAGGTGCTTGTGCCCACAACCAAGATTAGCGCTCAAAAAATGGAAACCTATAGTCCTGTAAATCTCGTAGATGCTATTAACGAAACACCTGGTGTCTATATACAAAGTGGCGCGATCAATACCAATAGAATCGTGATTAGAGGTGTTGGCTCACGTACCTTGTATGGCACCAATAAAATACGTGCCTATTTTAATGGCATTCCCATTACTAACGGAATTGGTGAAACTGCCATCGATGCCTTTGATCCCGAAGATCTTGAAAATCTAGAAATCGTCAAAGGTCCCAAAGCCACACAATACGGAACTAATTTGGGTGGCACACTGTTGCTCAATTCCAAACAGGTTGCAAAAGGGGAGACGTTTGTAAAAAACAATGTGACTGTGGGTAGCTTTGGGATGTTGAAAAATAATATTTCCGTAGGAACAGCAAACGAGAAATTGGCATTCAATCTCAATTATGATCATTTGGAGTTGGACGGATTTCGGGAGAACAGCAACTATAATAGAAATGCGGTATTGCTTACGTCCAATTATAAAATCAATGACCGCAATGAGCTTGGCATCCTCATCAATTACACCAACTACGAAGCACAAATTGCGAGCTCTATTGGCAAAACTGCTTTTGAAGAAGATCCAACGCAAGCAGCTTTTACCTGGAATGCAGCACAAGGGTATGAGGATAATGAGCAGGTGTTGATTGGTCTTAATTACACCCATAAATTTAGTGAGAACTTTAGCAATACCACATCCATTTTTTATAGCTATCTCGATCATTACGAACCGCGACCGTTCAATATTTTAGATGAATATACCAACGGTTATGGCGCAAGAACGCTATTTGCCAAAGACTTTGGATTTCTGGATCAAGGCACAAAGGCGAATCTTAGTTTTGGAGCAGAGTTTTACAAAGACCAATACAATTGGCAAACCATAGACAATTTGTATGAAGATAATAATGGCAATGGCAGTCTGGAAGGAGAACTCTTAAGCGATAATATAGAAGATCGGGATAATCTCAATGTGTTTGCAACGTTGACTGCACCAATTACCGACAAATTAAAAATCCAGTTGGGACTGAATGTGAATACCACCAATTATAAGTTTACAGATACCTTTAATGTGGGTGAGAACAACACCAGCGCCAATCGTAATTTTGATCCCATCGTTGCGCCAAATGTCAATATACTGTATCAATTCACACCCAATATTAACGCGTATGCCAATTGGAGTAGGGGATTTAACTATCCGTCCATTGAGGAAACGCTCACACCAGAAGGCATTATAAATGCAGACTTAGGTCCGGAAACGGGTTACAATTATGAAATCGGTAGTTTGGTGTACGCCTTTAAACGACGACTTAAAATTCAATGGAGCGCTTATCTTTTGGATATTGATAACCTCTTGGTGGCAGAACGTGTTGGCGATGACCAATTTATTGGTCGTAATGCGGGACAGACCGAACACAAAGGTTTGGAGTTGTCTGTCTCATATACCCAACCTTTTACTAATGGTTTTTCGGTTGCACCTTATATCAATGCAGAAATATCCAATAACACATTTATTGAGTTTATAGATGGTGACGTTGATTATTCGGGTAATGAACTCACAGGTGTGCCTAGCACTAAAATTAATGGAGGCCTCCAAATTGGGTTTAAGAATTTTAAAATCAATACCAATTTGTTACATATTGGTGACATGCCATTGAACGATGCCAATAGTTTATATTCTGAAGCTTACACTGTGCTCAACACCAATCTATCTTACAAAGACAACCTATCATCCCATTGGTCACTGCAACTTAATGCTGGTATCAATAATATTACAGATGAAAACTATGCATCCTCAGTATTAATCAATGCGGTAGGTTTTGGTGCTTCGGAACCTCGTTATTATTATCCTGGAGCGCCTTTGAATTGGTTTGGCGGATTGAAAGTTGGGTATGGATTTTAGAGTTGTGGAGTAATAACGAAATCGAAATACCTAAAGGCTTATAATTAAACAAGCGGTTCTTTATATAATTTTTGGTAGCATGTACTAAATACACTATAAATCAAATCACTACAATATTTTAATTCCAATTTTTCAAAAATATAATTGTAACTTTAAGGACATCCATAAAAACTATATCATGTCTGAAAACCCACAAGATCCAACTTGGCCAATACCAAAGTTTTACTTTATGGTAGATTGGGGAGCAACAACAAATATTCCATTTCAAGAAGTGAGCGGTTTGGATATAGAATCTGTACCCATAGAATATCGTCATGGCAATAGCCCAGTGTTCTCAAAAATTAGTATGCCTGGAATGATCAAGAATAGCAATGTGACCATGAGAAAAGGCGTTTTTGCAAACGACAATGTGTTTTGGGATTGGTTTACTAAAATAAAAATGAACACGATTGAGCGTCAAAACATCGTCATAAAATTGCTGGATGAAACAGGACATCCCACAATGACCTGGACGCTTCAAAATGCATGGCCAACAAAAATAAGCGCAACAGACCTTAAACCAGATGGGAGTGAAGTGGCAGTAGAAAGTATTGAAATAGCCCACGAAGGACTAACGATTGCTAATGGATAATTATAGATAGATCTATTCAACTCAAAAAATAAAACCATGAAAATAAAATCACTTCTTTTATTTGCGCTAATAGTGTTCAGTTATAATATTAGTATTGCTCAATCAGCACATTTAGTCACTATTGGTGAACCAGAACGTTTATATTCTAAGATTCTCAAAGAAGAGAGAAACATCTGGGTTCAAGTTCCAGAAAGTGCAAATGCTACAACGAATCACCCTAATACCTATCCTGTGGTATATGTGTTAGATGGAGGCGAACATTTTATGTCGGTTTGTACGGTAATCAATCAATTGTCACCAGGCTCAGTTCCAGAAATGATTGTGGTAGGTATTGAAACTTCAGAAAACAGAACCAGAGATTTGACACCTACCAAAGTAAAGGAAGCTCGTGGATCTTCAGCATGGGTAAAAGAGTCGGGTGGAGGAGAGCGCTTTACCAATTTTATGGTAGAAGAATTAATCCCGTATATCGATAATACCTATCCCACAGCAAGCCATAAAACATTTGTTGGGCACTCGTTTGGTGGATTGCTAGTGGTGAATACCTTAATCAATCATCCTGAGGTATTTAATAATTATATTGCGATAGATCCAAGTTTATGGTGGGACGATGAAGTGCTCACGAATGACGTCACGGATAAATTATCAAGCGAAACCTACACAAACAAATCGCTATATATTTCTATTTCAAATCCGTTACCACCAGATACTGAAAAAGATCTGGAAGCCCTCATTAAGGATCAATCGATGAATACTGAAGGTTTACGTGCTTTACATCGATTTTCAACAACCATTTCCGAAGCAGGAAAAAGTCCGTTAAATTTCAAGTACAAGTATTATGAAAATGAAGATCATGGGACGATTCCGTTGATTTCTATATACGACGGAATGCGATTTTTGTATCCTTGGTATAAAATGAGCGGGAAATTGGTAGATGTGATTCAGAATCCAGATACATCAACAGAAGCACTTAAAAAAGCATTTGATACGCGTTTTGATATGCTCTCCAACAAATTAGGCTATCAAGTATCTCCAGAGGAGGAGATGCTGAATAATCTGGGATCTATGTTTATGTCCAATTCTCCGGAAAAATCACTTGGCTTCTTAGAAATGGCTATTGAGTATTATCCAAATAACGCCAATGGTTATGAAGGGATGTCCGATTATTATGAATCCCAAAATGATATCAAAAATGCTATTGTATATGCTGAAAAAGCGTTTGCCATAAGTGGTTCCGAAGATCATAAGAGTAAACTGGAAAAACTAAAAAATGAATAGCGTTTTATAATTACAAGTCTTGGGATTTTTCAAAAGAAAACCTGTATAATTCATTGATTAATATAAAGCACTAAAGTATTATCATAAACTTTTATAAAAACGACAATCCACACCTTTAATTTTGACTAATTTTGCGCACTTCTATAGATGCGCTAGTGTAGTCGTGTCTTGAAGAATGAAACCTTAGATAGATATTCTACATGATCGATAATGCCTCAATTAAATCAGTTACCATAAAATTATGTTTAATTATCATGTGTTGTTCTTCCGCAGTTATGGAGGCTCAAACCATTGATAAGCTTAAAGAGATTTTTACCTTTTATCCCAATAAAAAAGCGGTCGCTCGGGATTCTACGATTTATAGACAAAAATTTATTGCAGCACCCGTGTTTACCTATAAGCCAGAAACCAATTTTGCCTTCGGAACAGGTGCCAAGTATCTTTTTAAATTCAACGGAAGTGGTGACGAAACGAGGGTTTCCAATATGCCAATTACTGCACAGTACACGCTGAATAAACAGTATTTTCTCTATTCAGGATTTGAGATATTCACCAATCAGGAAAAATGGGTCATTGAAGGAAACCTACTTTTTCAAAACTATCCACGTTTGTTTTATGGTTTTGGAAGCGATGCTCCCAAAAGTGCCGAAGAACAATATGATTACTATCAGTTTCTGGTAGAACCGATTTTTCTAAAGCAGATGTTTCATCGGTATTTATTTATAGGCGCTGGTTTTCGCTATAACCATATCTATAAAACAGAATTTGAACCAGACGGACTCATCGCACAAAATCAGCCTGATGGATTTAACGGGTCAACGTCTATGGGAGCAGAGGTAGCATCGTTATTTGATAGTAGAAGTAATATTCTTAACGCACAAGATGGTTGGTATTTAGAGTTTACCTATGGCCAATACGGAAAGGTGCTTGGCGGTACCAATACCTTTAATTTAACCCGAGTAGACCTGAGACATTTTGTAGATATTTCTGAAAAAAATGAGGATATCCTGGCATTTCAATTTTTTGGACGCTTTACCCGTGGCGATATTCCGTTTTCTGAATTTTCCTTTTTTGGCGGAAGCGATATTATGCGAGGCTACCAAGAAGGACGCTTTGTAGATCGTGATTTACTGGCGACCCAAGTAGAATACCGAAAAAACTTCAAGAATTCACGATTTGGTTTGGTTGGTTTTTTAGGAACTGGCGATGTCTATCATAATGTGGACGAATTTCAATTCGGAAACCTAAAACCAAACTATGGTGCTGGTGTTCGGTTTTCTATCGACGAAAAGGAAAATCTAAATCTGCGTTTTGATGTCGGTTTTGGTGAAAAAACCAATGGCTTTTATTTTAGTATTGCAGAGGCGTTTTAAGATACCTTGTCTATTTATACATAAACATATTCTACTATCCTGTTTTCAGGTAATGCCAGTGCAAACCTTGATAGGGTGTAACTTAGGCGTTTACTTATGAAATTCTTAACACTTCAAGTATCAGATTCATAGCGCAATTTCTTTTCTTAACCATTTGATTCCTGTAAGTTTGCAAAGAATTATAATAACATTACAAATAGATAATTATGAGTAAAGTAAAGGAAAATGATGTTGTAAAAGTACATTACAAAGGTAAATTAAGTAATGGACAAGTGTTTGACAGTTCATTTGAAAGAGAACCCATTAAAGTAGAACTTGGTAAAGGACAACTTATTCCAGGTTTTGAAAAAGGACTCTTAGATATGGAAGTCAACGAGAAGAAAACCATTACTATTGACAAGCAAGAAGCGTATGGTGAAATCAATAAAGACTTGTTTCAAAAAGTACCAAACTCTAATCTACCAGAGACCATCGAGCCAAAAAAGGGTATGGAATTGGTAGCTTCAAGACCAGATGGTACTGAGCAAAAATTACTTGTGACAGAGGTTAATGATGACCATATTATTGTAGATGCTAATCATCCTCTAGCAGGACAAGATCTAGAATTTGAATTGCAATTGGTAGAAATTTTTTAAGCCAATATTTTTATAAAAAAAATTAAAGACGTTTTATCTCATTGGTAAGACGTTTTTTTGTTTTAGTACGTTTTACTTGTTTGCGTTATGTAATTTGAGCTTTGCTTATAAATCTTTTTTTTAGTTCTGAAATCGTGAATCTTATAATTCGATTTGTTAAAAAGCGAAAGTTTAATATATCATTTCCTTTATTTTTTTCTTGACAACTGTTTCTCTACGATGTTAATTGAATCGAACCTTTGAGAGATTCATGAGCACCTTTGTATTAAAATAGAGTGTGCGAGTAAACACTCTTTTTACGAAGCGAAGAAAGGAGAGAAGTGAAATGTGCGTGGAATGGATTTGAATTAAAAAGCATTCTTACAATTACGATTTTACCTTATAATGATTCTTATCAAAATTTACTATATTTAAACTCTCCCTATTAATTTATGAAATAATTAGCTTTAAAAAGATTCAAAACTAACTTAACAATATTAAATGGATTATTTATTTGAAAACCTAGGGGATGAAAGGTTCCAAGAAATTTGTCATGCATTAATTAACAGTGAATTTCCTAATTCGCAAGCTTTTCCAGTTGGACAACCAGATGGAGGGAGAGACTCTATAGTATATTTAACAGAGAATGTCAATAAAGAGTTTATCGTATTTCAAATAAAATACGTAAAAAACCCAAATAAAGATGAGCCTCATAAATGGTTAACTAAAATTCTAAAAAAAGAATCAAAGAAAATTGAAGAATTGATACCTAAAGGTGCAAAAAAATTCTACTTAATGACAAATGCAAGAGGAACTGCACACCTAGATGCTGGATCAATTGATAAAGTAAATAAAATTTTAGAAGAAAATATAAGTATTCCATCAATTTGTTGGTGGAGAGATGATATTTCAAGAAAATTAGAATCTAAAAATGATATAAAATGGTCTTATTCAGAGATATTAAATGGCCAAGATGTTTTAAATAATTTAGTTTTTGAAAATATCAATGAAAATAGAGACAGAAGAGAAAGCGTTATAAAAGCCTATTTAAAAGATCAGTATGATATCGATAATGAAGTGAAATTTAAACAAATTGAGTTACAAAACAAGCTGTTAGACCTATTTACTGATGTTCCGATTAACATTAAAAAAATAAATGAGAAAAATAAGATTCTAAAAAATATTTTAATTTCTCAAGGTCTTTATCAAAGATACAAAAGTGAAAACCGAACTGATTATGAAGACGGAAGTTCAGATGAAATTGGTGCAGCTAGTTTTATTTTAAATTCAAATATTCAAAAGGGAATTAAAAGAGTATTAATTGAAGGAGGACCTGGTCAAGGTAAGTCAACCATTTCGCAATATGTTTGTCAAATACATAGGATTAAACTATTGAATAAAAAACATGAATTAACTCTTATTCCCAAGAATATATCAGAATCACCCGTAAGATTACCTTTTAAAATTGATTTAAGAGATATTGCATTATGGGTGGAGAGAAAAAACCCTTATAATAATATTATTAGTGATGAAAAATTCGCTAGTTTATGGCAAAATACACTTGAATCTTTTCTAATTGCGCATATATCATATCATTCAGGTTTAGATGATTTTAACACTCTTGATTTAATTTCGGTTTTAAAATTAAGTTCTGTTCTTTTTATTTTTGATGGATTTGATGAAGTGGCAAATTTAAAATCAAGAGAGGCTATAATTATTTTTATAAATAAAGGAATAAGTAGATTATCAGAAAACACAAGCTCAATACAAGTTGTAATAACTAGCAGACCAGCTGCTTTCTCTAGCATAGTTGGTTTTTCTATTGATCTTTACCCACATTTTGAATTAACAGACATAACACCAAGTGTAATAAATGAATATGTTGAAAAATGGATAAAGTCAAGAAAGCTAGATAATAGAAAAGCTTCAGAAATTAGGAATTTAGTAAATGAAAAATTGAAAGTTCCACACTTGAAAGATTTAGCCAAAAGTCCTATGCAATTAGCTATTTTAATTAGCTTACTCAATACTAGAGGCGAATCATTGCCAAATAAAAGAACTGCATTATATGACAGTTATATTGAGTTGTTTTTTAATAGAGAATCTGAAAAAAGTTTTTTAATAAGAGATAATAGAGATTTAATTATTGATATACATGAATATTTAGCTTGGGTTTTACACTCTGAGGCTGAATTATATAGAAATAGTGGAAGAATTGAAATTCAAGTGCTACATGAAAAATTGAATCATTATTTAGTTAAAGAGGGTCATAAAAATATTATTGCAGAACAATTATTTAAAGTTATGGAAGAAAGAGTTTGCGCTTTAGTTTCTAGAGTTCAAGGGACTTTTGAATTTGAAGTGCAACCTCTAAGAGAATACTTCGCTGCAAAATATCTATATAATACATCGCCATATTCTCCGCCTGGAAAAAACTTTCCTGGAACGAAGCCAGATAGATTTGATGCAATTTCAAAAAATTTATATTGGCAGAATGTATGTAGATTTTTTGCTGGATGTTTTGATAAAGGTGAATTACCTATGATAATCGAAAAACTCAATGAAATGCAGGAGGATGAGCATTTAAAATACACGAATTATCCTCGTTTACTTACTTCTCAACTTTTATCAGATTATGTTTTCACCCAATATCCAAGACTATTAAATCAAGTAGTAAAATTGATTGTTTCTGAAGTACAATTAGGGAAAATTCTTAACCAAAATGAAAGAGGAAGAAGTGATGATTCAATTTTATTGCCAATAGAATGTGGTAGATTAGAATTAGTTACTGAATGTTTTAATCAATTAAAATTATTACCATCAAAAGATTATGCAGAAGAATTAATAGGTATAATAAATAATAATCCTCTTAATAAAATAGATTTTTGGAAGAATTCTTTGTCAAATTATTCAAATAAAGATTTAACAAAATGGCTAGAATTTGCGTATAAATTAAGAATTATATTTCAGCTCGAAAATGACCTTTTACTCACAATAATTAATGAGTCAGAATCTGAAAAAACAAAAAGATTACAATATTTGATACATGGGAATAAAGAAGAAGTAATAAATGAAAACATAGAACTTAAAGATGAGGCATTAAGTGCTATTTTAAATAAAGAATTATTTTATAGTCCAGGAAGAGAAATGATTAAAAGTTTTGGTGTACTTACTATAATATTTCACAGTCATGTTCTTTCTATGGCATTTAAAGATGTTGAATATGATAGGTCGTTCTTAAATATTTTTGATGATTTCCTTATGAGAAGACCTTCAAAAAGAAAAGAAAAAAATGAGTCCATTTTGAAATTTGAATGTGTTGACAAAATAGATGAGAAAATCTCAAACTTTGTAAAGGATACTAAAAACGTATTAGAAAAACCAGTTTCTACTTGGATAAATTCAATAGAAAATTGGGATATCTTCACGGAGAAAGCTAGGAAGCACTTTGGAGATAATTTAACCATTGAAGTTTTAGCAATAATAAGTGCTAATATTAAAACAAAAGATAAAAGGTTTGATGGTTATGAAAATTTAAATGATAATAAATTATCATTATGTAAAAGGGTATGCTCTGCTAGAATGAAATCAGGGAATTTAAATTATTGGACTAACCAATTTACCATTTCAGAAGACTTAAATTTTACTTTATTCGTATTTTTGACTTGGGCAACACCAAGAACGATAATAAAACTATCAGAAATTGTATCAGAGAAAATTAGTGAATTAAATTCAACTCAATTTTTAAGATTAGATTTAGGTTTATCTAGAATACTTGAAATTTCAAGTTTTACTTCGACACAAATAAAGTTTTTAGAACAAAATTTTAATCATGAGTTTTCTAATGAATTTAAGTATTTATTAATGCATCGCGTTCCATATAATCTTAAAAATAAATTTGTTTATAATAATATTAGGTCAGTAACTGGTAAACTCAATTCTATTTTTGATTTAAAACTAGAGTTTTTAATAGACACTTTTCTTAAGAAACCTAGTAATAAAAGTGTTTTGTTAGAAATTAAGAAAATTTATTCAAAGGCTACTAATTTTAACATGAATGAATATCGTTACAGACGAGCTATAAGTAATGAAAACCATGAAATCCCTGTAATCATAGCAAAAATGATAATGGAGGAGGATAATCTTTATCCAAAGTATTTAGTCTCCATAGCAGAAAATGTTTGTTGGAGAGATGCAATTAATAAAAAGAAAAAAGTTGGAAACATTGCAATTGAAGAAAAGTGGTTTGATTATAGCGTGACCTCATAAAATTTTGGTTAAAACAATGGGAGAGAGGAACGTTCATATTTTAGGGCCTTAGCAATACAGAATCTAAATAGTTTCAATTTTTCAAGGAATTTCAAAATCAGTCTTAACCAGCTACAATGTTTCCTAAAATATAGTGTAACGAAACGTAATTGTTTCCAAAATTATATGCAGTCTTGATTTTTTTGTTTCTTTTTTTATCAAGAAAAAAAGGAATATATTAAAATAACATGATATGAAACAGAGACAATTTGAAAACCGGAAATTTCGGTTATGCGTTCAAGAAGCTAAAAAATGTATAATTGAAATTGATGAAGATTCTTTGCATGCAAGATATCTTTTGTCTCAATTAATATATGATAATGAGTCTATTTCTAATATTGATTTTTCAAAACTAAATTGGAAAAACGTAAGGTTAAATTATTCAGATGTTATATCTGCAATTATGTCAAATACCGCTAAAAAGCGCTATTACGTAAATTGTTATAAATTGTACTATAATTTATATTATGTAAAATAGAATTATTTGGGTTATGTCAGATGTTCTACTTACTACTAAAATATCTTATCCTCTATATTACGATATTCCGTAGTATTCCAAATAAAAAATCAAATACGCGATTCTCAGTGATTGGTGTTCTTATTATAAAATTTACAGTTTGTAAATAAAACGCTTTTAATTCTTACAGCAAGAATCTGTTTTAGGATTCATTATCTTTACAGAATCAAATATGCATCTTATTATGGATACTTCAACAACGGTATTAAATGTATTGGGTACATCTTTAGAACATTGCTCATGTGATCCCATGACTGGATATTTACGCGATGGCTTTTGCAATACAACACCTGACGATTTTGGAACTCATGTGGTTTGTGCGGTCGTGACTAAAGCATTTTTAGAGTATTCTGCGTCTAAGGGCAATGATTTAATGACGCCAATCCCACAATGGAATTTCCCAGGACTCAAACCTGGTGATAAATGGTGTCTCTGTGTATCGCGTTGGAAACAAGCCGAAAAAGCCAATTGTGCTCCGCATGTCGATTTATCTGCTACACATGCCATTACCTTAAACTATGTGTCCTTAGAACTTCTACAGCAGTACGCGATATAACATTGCCACTTTCCGAAGCAATTTAAATTAAAAAACACGGGTTAAAATTGCTCAACCACTGTGTTGTTTGTCGAAGAATTAAAGCACCTAAAATGAACTTACCGAATTTATAAGTTATTCATCCTGAAACTATAAGCGTTATAATTTTTGAATTGTACATTAGATGCATCCCTCAAAACTATTAAACCTATGTATCATGGACGACAATTTAGCATTATTCAACCAGATCAATAGTTTATCGTACTGGTTATTGAAAGAAACAGACTATAAAGGCTTTATAACCTTTGATGCCAATGACGATAGTTATTTTATATCTATTAAAAAAGGTGTAGAATCTATCTATAAGCATCATATTGAAGACTTTAGTCGCAAGGATTCACGCTTATTGAAATTTGAACTCACTTCTATAGTGAACCATTTATTACAGATTAAAAAGTGTGTAAAAGAAGACGAACAACAAATCGCTTAACTATATTCTAATTACCAAAAAAAGCTCATCATAGTTATTATGATGAGCTTTTTATTTTTAAAGTCGTACGAACTATAAGTTTTAATGTTTAATAGTCTGTATAACCTTCTTTTCCTGGTGTATAGAATAAATCTTGCTTAGGCTCGGTTAACTCTTTATCATTCTTCAATTTATCTACCAAATCTGGATTACTTATAAATGGTCTTCCCATGTAAGCTAAGTCAAATCCGTCTTCAAGCACTTGCTCTGCATCCTTTTTAGAATCAATATCGCCTCCAGTTATAATTGGTCCAGCAAAAGCACCTTTGATCGTACCTTTGATTTCGGTCTTAAAATCTGGTGCTCCCATAGATCCTGTATGATCTACAATATGGATATATAAGATTCCTAATTCTTTTAGTTTTACTGCAAGATGCGTGTACAATTCTACCAGATCATCGTAGTTATGCTCAACATCGTTCATGGCACCGTAAGGTGAAAATCGTATTCCTACTTTATCTGCTCCAATGGCATCTACTACTTTTTTAGCAGTTTCTAAAACAAAGCGCGCTCTGTTTTCAAAATTACCACCATATTCATCGTCTCTTAGATTTGATTTAGGATTCAAAAACTGGTCCATCAAGTACCCATTGGCACTATGTAACTCAATCCCATCAACGCCTGCACGCTCCACCAATAATCTAGAACAGTTAACGTATTCGTTTTGTGCTTTTATGATATCTTCTTTAGTCATAGCTCTTGGCGTTTCATGAGCAACCAATCCTTTAGAATCGGTGTACATCTCTCCTGCTGCATGTACTGCACTTGGTGCGATGACCTCTCCACCTTGTGGTACATTTTCCGAAGCACAAATACGTCCGCAATGCATTAATTGCACAAAGAACTTCCCTCCTTTTTCATGAACGGTTTCAGCAATTTGCTTCCACCCTTCTATCTGCGCAGGACTGTAAGCACCAGGAATTCTAGGATATCCAATCCCGTTTACCGATGGTGACGTTCCTTCAGAAATAATAAGACCTGCTGAAGCGCGTTGCCCGTAATACTTGGCCATCAAATCGTTTGGAACATTGTCAATAGCTCTCGATCTGGTCATTGGAGCCATGACTATTTTATTTTTTAGTTTAAGTTTGCCTAATGTGAATGCATCAAATATGCTCATAGTTTTCTTTTTTTTGGTTTGTTATCTTTTTCAATTTTCAGTTGAAAAACGATACGTTATCAACTGCATTTAAAGATACTGGTTTTGCGTGCTGTTTGTTGACTTCAATGCTTTAAAAGTTAACTTGTATCGAGAACAGCGTTTTAGGTTTATCTGTATTCAGAATAAAAAAAAATTATAATTCTTCTAGTCGTAACTTATACGCTTTTAGGTCATTTTTGAAGCCATTTGCCAAATCTCCATAGAGATTAACGTACAAAAATCGTAACGAGGCTATTTGGGATTTGAAGGTGTCACTACCTAAATATCGAATACAGTCGTTTTTACATTTGTAATCTGTAATTAATTCAACGTACCAATCTTGAGTTTTTTCAATTTCAGATAAATTAGACGTTAGCTTTTCATAGATGATTTTTTCGATATCATTGATATTTTTTGCGTACAATTTGTACATACTACTTATAGCAGTGAGTTGCTTGGATTGTTCGCTATTGTCTAATGTTGCGTTATCAATTAAATTTATTACAGTTTGGTCTAGCGGTAGATCATAAACGTCAAATAACAAAGTGCTTACCATAGAGTTCATTTTGACTTTAGATTGATCGTAATCCCTATCTAATACTTTTAAATAGATATTTTGAATGGTATCCAGATCGTTTTGAAATGCTAACGCTTTTTGAATATCTCGGTCCATTTGTTTAATTACTTTTTGGGAAAGCTCATTGTTTATTTTGGTGAGTTGTCTATTGTTATTCCAATTATTGATACCTAGCGCAATTAAAATCCCTATAATTACAAGAAGTATTTCTCCAAAAGCGTAGGTTAAGTATTTACTTAATCTTGTTCCTCTTAACAATTGAAAGCGCTTTTTATGGAATAGTTTCATTTGAATCTAAATAATTTAAAACTTTTTTTAGTTCGCCTCTATAATGTGAAATTGCTAACAAATAGTTATCGTTTGCCATGAGGTCAAAATAAGTCAATCGGTTAATATAGGTTTGACTTGAAAAATAATCTAGACAGTCTTCTTCACAAACTCCTTGTAATTGGTAATTTGAAAACCAATCAAAATGATCTCTCATATATTTGAAATTATCAATGACTTCATCAACAACGAGATCATTGAGAAGCTTGAAATCTTCTAACTTATACAAACTATAGAAAGCCAGTAGAGAATCTTTAATGGCAGAATTATTTTTTGAGTCTTTATTGAAGCCTACCAATAAGTTGTAGCCCTTTCTATGCAAATTGACAGGAATAGCTTCGTTAATAATATATCTGCAATCGTAACAATCTCTTAAGGAGTCCTTAAAATTATCGTCTAAGAGTATTTTTGCTGTTAATTTGTAAGATGCAGTAGACGAGTCTATAATTACTTTAGTCTCTTTCAAATCATTTTTTAAATCTGCTTTTACTACAGATATAATCCGTTCCAGCTCCCTGTCATCAGCTTTAGTTTGTCTCCAGTTATTAATTGCCAGAGCTATTAAAATACCGCAAACCACTAATATTATTTCTCCGAGAGCATAAGTGATATACTTCTGAAACCGAGTGCCTCTAAACAGTAAAAACCGCTTTTTATTAAAAAACTTCATACAAGATTCTATGGGTTGGTTTCTCAAATATAAACAATAAAAAAACACCTTTTCGTAAAGAAGAAAAAGGTGTTTTAAATTTATTTGACTTCGGAAACATGCATCACTCAGGATCTAAGATATCTTCAATACGTTCTACCAAATCCTTATAATGGTATTTAGAAACGGTATTGATTTCTCTATTGCCAGCAGTTGCAACTTGACGTTTTAAGTTATTTAATTCACCTCTAACAATGGCTCTAATATCCGACTGTGACACATTAAAGTAATCCCCTCTCCTATTGGATTCTAGATCTTCGGTCATTAAATATCCCATACGATCTACAAAAGCACGTTGTAGATTCCTTCTGTAAACATCAACATTCTTTGTACTGTTTACTTCGGAAAAAACGCCTTTGCGTAAATCCTGAATCATTGATAAAGCACTATAATTGGTAGCATCTACAGTTTCATGATCTATTAAGCGACCTAATTTGTCAAAGCTTAAAAGAGCCTCTAGATATCTGCTCTGTAAACGTCTTAAACGTTCCGTATAACCATTATAGTCTATATTTTGGAGTAATGACTTATCCATTAACCAATTAGGTGTTTCAAATGCGTTATCATGCAACCATTGCATAGATTGCTGCTGTGTTTGTTTAGGTACAGCTTCATAAGCAATACCACCTTGGCTTGGTGTAATTAAATGTTCTTCAACACCACCAATGTTACCTAAAACATGTCCAACGTATCGATTATAACAACCTAATAGTTCACCGTATAATTCTTCTAAATCATCATAATCATTAGTTTGGCTACTCGTCCATTGTGGTAATTGCTGTGTTACATATTTGAGGTTTTTAAGCGCGTAATCAGACGCTTTAATGGCATCGTTTCCAATATCTTCTGTTTGCGAGGTAGGATCAAATCTACTGCTTTGCTTTCCGAAGACATATTTAGGGTCTCCTGCTTTATCCATTATCCATTTATCAAGTGTATTACGCTCTGAATCGGCAGAATTAGCATTGGGTATTGCTCTGTAACCCCAATTTATAGCATAATGATCATAGGGTCCAATCTGTCTAATAAACCTAATATTTTCGTCTCCTGGCTGAGCAATGTAGTTATAACGAGCATAATCCATAATTGTGGAGGCAATCCCAAATTCTTGGGTAAACGCTCCATTTCTATAATCTTCTACACTATAAGCCTTACTGGCGCTCATGTTATGAGGTAAACCCAACGCATGTCCAACCTCATGAGCAATCACCATTTTCATCATTTCACCGATATCTTCAGATGGTGTGTCTAACGTTCTTGCATTTGGATTGGCTGCTCCTGTTTCTAACAGATAGCGATTTCTGTATGAGCGTAAATGGTTATGGTACCAAATAATATCACTTTCAATAATTTCACCACTTCTAGGATCTGAAACACTTGGTCCAATCGCATTACGGGTTTCACTAGCTACGTATCTTATTACAGAATAGCGTATGTCTTCTGGGCTAAAGTCTGGATCTTCTTCTTTTGTTGGAGGATCTTTAGCGATGATTGCATTCTTAAATCCTGCGGTTTCAAAAGGACCTTGCCAAAGCTCGATACCTTGCTTAATATATTTGCGTAAATTCTCTGGCGTTGCAGGATCGAGATAGTAAACAATAGGTTTAACTGGTTCGACCAATTCTCCTCTTGCATAGGCTTCTGGATCTTTTGGTTCTAATCGCCATCTGCGGATATACGTTTTTGTATCTGCCTTTAATTTTTCACTACCGTAATCTACTTGGCTAAATGTAAACCATCCCACGCGTTCGTCTGCAAATCGCGGTTGCATTGGCTCTTCTGGCAATAAAATCATAGATTGGTTCATTTGCAAGCTTATTGTTTCCGCAGATTCCGCAGATGGAGGATTTGAGGCGTTATAGGTCATATCCTGAATCACTTCTATATTCTGCGGAAAACTCTTCATTTCGTTGATAAAACTTCGGGAAGCATCTAGATTTTTTACTTTATAACTGGTGCGTAAACGTCCTGAAAGTCCGCTTATAGCCTTTACATCTGAGTTATAGAATTTCGTAACATCAATAACTGTTGCTGTAGAATCTTTACTAAATGCAGCTATATCAAAAGCAAATAACGTGGGATCGTAATTATTGGATTTAACCGATATACTTATTGGCAATTCCTCATCTGCCACAGCATTATAAGAGCGCTCTTTTATTAATATTTTATTGTCAAAACGCTCCCAAGCCACCAAGCGTTCACCAGTTTTTGTTCCAGCATTGATGTAACCACCACCTAAGTTTGCTGGTAATTTTGCTATTCTGCTCACTAGAAGCATGTCTTTTTGTAAATGTTCATGAGGGATCTCAAAATAGTACTTCTCTCCTATTTTATGGACTTTAAATAAACCCTCATCTGTAATCGCATCTTTTGTTATAACCTTATCATAGGGTTTTATTTTGCCTTCATTCTTCTTTGGAGTTGTTTTAGAATCTACAGTTTCGGTTTTATCTTTTTTTGAGCGTTTCTTAGACTTTGACTGTGCTTGATGGAGATTTGGCGCTAAACTAAAGAGTAAAATTAAAAAGTACAGAATTGATTTTTTCATTTTTAGAATGGTTTGAGGTTTTTATGTATTGTGGTTTTTCAGAAATAAAAAACGACGTCAGGATTTGACGTCGTTAATTTACAAATTATATGTGATCCTTGACAGTTAAGCTTCTTTAGATTTTGAATCTTTAACTTTTAGATCACCACCACCTTTAGGTTTTAGTTTTTCCGCTTCTTTTTCATTCAAACTTGGAAAATTTGATGATTTTCTATATTTATCCTGAAAATCTGCGTGTTCCTTTTTTTTATTTTCGTCTTTATCACTCATTGTATTTTGTTTTTTAAATTTTGAAGTATTAACATTTCCGAAGAAATTAGTCGTTCTTATCTTTTGCCAAATGTACAGGTGTATCCATCATAAGCGTACGTATTGGAAAAGGAATATTGATACCATTTTTATCAAATTCTTCTTTAATAAGCATGATTGCCTCACTTTGCCTATCAAAAAATTGACCGGGTTTTGTATAATCTATATAAAAACGTGTCATGAAATTTATAGAACTATCTCCAAACTCCAACCAATAGAATTCTACTTTCTCCCCTTCTTTCTGCGGAAAATTTTCTTCCATTAATTTTGTGACCATTTCTTTTACGTTTCTTAGTTTTGAACCGTAACCAACTCCGCAATTTACCGTGATTCGTCCTCTATCGGTCAGAGAATAATTAGTAAATGGCTCATCAATTATCATTGAGTTTGGCATCACTACTATCTGGTTATCGGGTTGTCTCAATACGAAATTCCGAAGAGAGATTTCTTCAACAAAACCTTTGTGACTGGATGTTTCTATATAATCATTGATTCTTATTCTTGGCAGAAACGATAAAAGCACACCAGAGAATGTATTGTTTAATGTGCCTTGTAACGCTAGACCAATAGCCAATGCCACTACTCCTGCTCCTGCCAGTATTGAAGTTAATGCTTTATCGAGATCTAAAACGCCAAGTGCGATAAAAAACCCTATAAGAACAATTAGCATAGACACTAATTTTATGATAATTTGCCTTACCGACGCATTGCTCATTCTCTTCAACAAGATCTTTTTCAATATAGATTTCACCCCTTTTGAGATAAAATAAAATAAGACAATAACCAATATGGCCAATACCAGATTTGGTAGTCTAAGTATAATGGCTTCGCTCCAGCCTTCAAGTTTTTCGTAGAGTTTATCTACATAGTTTCCAATTTCCATAAAGTATGACATAGTTTAATGTTTAGTTGTTTAACATGGTTGATAGCAAAAATGTACCAACGATTAATAATATGATGGAGAGCATTCCTCCAATTATAACAAAATGCTTAAAACGATAGAGACCAGTACCGTAAATCAATGTATTGGTTTGATAGCCCATTGGCGTGAAAAAGCTAAAATTAGCGCCAAACATGACCGCTAAGATAAAAGGTTTTACCGGTAAACTCAAACCAGCAGCCAATGCAATTGCAATTGGTGTGATTATCACAGCTGTAGCGTTGTTAGAAATAAAGCCACTCATCAACATCGTGATTGCGAATAATGATCCTAAAGCAATTATACTGTTTTGACCATCAAGCAATTGGATGAGTTGTTTTGAAATCCAGGCATCTGTTCCCGTATTGCTCATTGCAATTCCTAACGGAATCATGCCTGCAAGTAAAAAGAATATTTGCCAGTTTACGCGTTTATAAATTTTTGTGAGATTGATACAGTTACCTAACAATAATGCACCTACTCCTGCAATTGTACTGGACAAAATTGAAAGTACGCCTGTTGCTGCCAATACTACAACAGAAATTATAGTAAAAATGCACCATAATTGTTTATAGCGATTTACAGTAAAATTATCTTCGTGCTTTCTTAGTACGACAACGTTTTTATAATCATAAATCGAATCTAGCTTTGTCTTCTCAATTTGTATCAAAACACGATCACCTGCTTTAATATACATTTTTTTTATGGCTTTTGGCAAGTATAAATGCTTATCTATGTTCAGCATTTTTTTCTTCTGAATCCCAATAGGATTACCTACCGCGTTCAGTAATATTTTAATATCCTGTAGTGATTTGTCAATGAATTCTGATCCTGGAAGAATCAATAGCTCCACATAGGTGTTTTTTAGATTTTTATCCTTGACTTGGTCATTTTCTATTTCATCGCTATTTAATGACAACTCGAAATCCTCTTTGGATATCAATGAAAAATCCTGAATATCACTCACCAAAACCAACTCATCGTTCACTCTCAATGTCGTGTTTTTTCCTGGAGCTGTATTCACTTTTCTATCCCTAATGAGTTTTAGAACCGCGATATTTGGGTTGTGGTAAAAAGGAACTTCAGAAAACGCTTTACCAACAAACTTAGATTCTGGCTTAATGGTGAGCGTGAATAAAAAATCTGAGGATTCTTTGTAATTCTGTAATTTATCACCTCCGCGTTTTGGTAACCAACGACTGGCTATGGTCATAAATACGATTCCAACCGCGAGCATAATTATTCCGTAGTAAGAAAATTCAAAAAAGGTAAAACGCTCAACACCCAAATCACCTGCAACAGAGTTAACCAATAAGTTGGTTGACGTACCCATCAAGGTACAACTACCGCCAAGAATTCCTGCAAAAGAAATTGGCATAAGTAATTTAGGAGCCGAGAAATTATATTTTTCTGAAAGTTGCGCGATGATCTTTAAGAACACAACCACAACAGCAGTTGTACTTATAAACGACGATATTGAGGCAGATACCAGCATAAATACGGGCACCATAACAATTAGTGGTAAAAAGCTTAATTTCTTAATAGAATCACTAAGTAGCTGTATGACTCCATTATCTTCCAGCCCAATGGCGATGATCATCAACATTAAAACCGTTATTGCTGCAGGATTTGAAAAACCGCTGATAGCTTCTTCTGGTGAGGTTAACCCTAGTAATATTAGAGAGACTATGATAAAAAATGCAATTTTATCAATAGGCATAAATTCCGTTATGAATAATATGACCGAAATACCAATGACTAAAAAAACGAGAATTATTTGTAGCTCCATTATTGTGGGTTAGAAATTAAATGTAATGAAAAAGATGATACTCCATTATGCCAATAGTTCAATTTACGAAATACAGTCAAACCTTTTTCTAAAAGTGTTATAAATACTTTTAGAAAAAGGTTTTTTCCTAAAAAACAGAGCATATGTCACAAGCTTGTTGATATGCGTTAACAAATTAAAGGATGCAGTTACAAAGTGCAATCGGTCTTGTGTACCTTTATTATTAATAAAAAATCCAAGAAAATTATGAAGACAATATTTGAATATAACGATGTAACCGCAAGTGAAAGTTTAGAAGCATTTGCCAATGAAAAATTAGAATCCTTATTTAATAAATATGAGTTTGTTATTAGAGCAGATGTTTTTTTTAAAACTGAAAACACATCAAGTGACGAAACTGGTATGATTTGCGGAATTAGATTGAGCGCACCTGGCCCTCGCCTGTTTGCCGAATCTTCTCATGATAACTTTAGGGATGCCATTTCTGAAACAATAAATGAACTCAATAGACAACTTAAAAAGAGAAAAGATAAAATGAAAAGTCATTAAAGACTAATTTTCTCTTTATCAATTTACTGACTGATTTTTCAAGAGATTTATAAATCTTAAAGAAATCATAATATTTTAACATTATAGTCCATAAGTGAATTGATACCGTACATATAACGAAAACCAATATATAATTAAAACAAGTAAATAGTATGAGACGAATTTCAATAATTGCATTAACAGCATTATTTTTAACAGCATGTGTATCTAAAAAGAAATACGTTGCCTTAGAACAAGATAATGGTGAATTAAAAAGTGAGCTTACCAAAACAAAAGTTGAAAAAGAAGAGCTAGAAAACAAATTCGCGAGAATTCAAGAACGTGTTGATAGTTACAATTCTAAAATCAACGAACTCACAGACGAAAATAATGCACAATTAGTTTCTGTAGATGGTGTTGTTATTTCTGAAAATCAGAAAAAAGCAATGCGCGAATCTTTAAAGAATGTCCCGCCAGCATACATGGCAACAGCAAAAACTTTAAAGGATTCTATGAACTTAGCGATGCAATTCAATCTAAAATCATCAATGGAAAACATTGAAGAGGATGAAGACATAGCAATCAACATAGAAGAAACAGTAGTTATGATCTCTATCTCTGATAAAATGCTATTCAACTCAGGAAGTTATAAAATCAGTAATAAAGCAAATGATATTTTACAAAAAATAGCAAATGTTATTAATTCTGAAGAAAGCCTTGATGTAATGGTTGAGGGTCATACAGATAACAAGTTAATGAAAAACAATGCTGCTGTAAAAGACAACTGGGACTTAAGTGTGCTTAGAGCGACATCTGTAGTTAGAAAATTACAAGACGAATATAATGTTGCTCCAGAGCAATTGATTGCTGCTGGTCGTAGTTTCTATAAGCCATTAACAGATAATGATACGAGTGACAACAGATCAAAAAACCGTAGAACACGAATCGTGATTTTACCAAACATAGATAAGTTTTTTGCGATGATGTCATCAAACTAAAAATTACTTAACCTATAGTAAATTTGTGGTTAATTAATCCGTGAGAAGACCGTTGGAAACAACGGTCTTTTTTTTGTTTATAAGGTATTTCGAAATTTTTTCTACATTTGTGTTAATTATTTCTTAAAAAGCCTATGAAGAAAATTACAATTATCATTTTATTTGTTTTTAGTTCTTATGCCCAATCCCAGCAAAGTGTTGCCAGAGAATGGAACGAAATGATATTATCAGCGATAAGATCTGACTTTGCTAGACCAACTGTTCATGCTAGGAATTTGTTTCATTCTTCAGTATTAATGTATGATGCTTGGGCCCTTTTTGATAGTCAAGCCAATACTGTTTTTCTTGGTAAAAATTTTGGAGGTTATACTTGTGACTTTAACGGTATTTCAACACCAACAGATGTTGATTCTGCAAGACACGAAATTATAAGTTATGCAATTTTTAGACTTTTAAACCATAGGTTTCAAAATTCACCTGGAGGGACTGATACATTAGATGAGTTTGAAACTCTCTTTACATCATTTGGTTATGATCCAAATTTCACATCATTGGATTATAGTAGTAATTCTTACGCAGCTTTAGGAAATTACATGGCAAATGAAATGATTCAATTTGGATTTCAAGATAATTCAAACGAACAATCTAATTATTCTAACCAATTTTATTCTCCTTCAAATCCGCCATTAATTCTTGAAAATTATTACGAAACCAATGATATAGATCCAGATAGATGGCAACCTTTAGCCTTTGATGTTTACGTTGATCAAAGTGGTAACGAGTATCCTTTAAATACACCATCTTTTCTAAGTCCAGAATGGGGAAGCGTAATTCCTTTTTCATTATCTTCGGAAGATCTACAAATACTAAACAATGGCTTTGAAAGCTATGTTTATAATGATCCTGGTCCACCAGTTTACATTCAAAATTCCAATGAAGATGGCATAAGTGATCCATTTAAATGGCATTTTGCGCTTGTGGCCTCTTGGTCTTCACATTTAGACCCCAATGATGAGACCATGATAGACATATCTCCTGGAGCAATAGGGAATTTTGATTTAAGTGACTTACCAGAAACTTTTGAAGAATATCAATCTTTCTATGATTTTACAAACGGAGGTGATGCCAGTACAGGTCATTCGCTAAACCCAAAAACAGGTCAACCTTATACTCCGCAATTAGTAAAAAGATCAGATTATGCTAGAGTTCTTGCAGAGTTTTGGGCAGATGGGCCAGACTCTGAAACACCTCCAGGACATTGGTTTACAATATTAAATTATGTAAGTGACCAACCTAGTGTTGTTAAAAAAATTGGTGGAATTGGTAATATCGTTTCAAATTTAGAATGGGACGTAAAATCCTATTTAGTGCTTGGAGGAGCAATGCACGATGTTGCAATAAATACATGGGGCATCAAAGGTTATTATGACTATTTGAGGCCAATTTCAGCAATAAGATATATGGCTGGCAAAGGGCAAAGTAGCGATGCGTCGTCACCTAGTTATGATCCTCATGGCTTACCTTTAATTGAGGGACTTATAGAATTGATAGATGTTAATGATCCGCTAAGTGGAGAAAACGACGAACATATTGGTCGAATAAAAATAAAATCTTGGAGAGGTCCAGATTTTATCAATGATTCTACAACCGATACCGCAGGAGTAGATTGGATTATGGGTACACATTGGTGGCCATATCAAAGAGGTACGTTTGTGACGCCTCCTTTTGGAGGATACCTATCTGGTCATTCTACATTTTCTCGAGCTGCTGCAGAGGTATTGACACAATTTACTGGTGATCCTTTTTTTCCAGGAGGAATGGGAACCTTTGAAATCACCAATAATGATTTTCTATTTTTTGAAGTGGGACCTACAAGTGACATGACTCTGCAATGGGCTACTTATAGAGATGCATCAGACCAGACAAGTTTGTCGAGAATATGGGGAGGCATCCACCCTCCTATTGATGACATTAAAGGAAGAATTATTGGAGATAAAATTGGAGGTGACGCATTTAATCTGGCTTTAGAATATTTTAATGGAACATTACATACCGAAGATATTCAAGTAACCACATCTATAGAAGTATATCCTAATCCATTTACCGACGTTTTAAATATCAATACAGAAAATGACTATAATATTGAGATTTATACTATCGATGGAAAGCTTGTAAATAAGTCTCAAATTGAATCGAACAGAAACATAATACATACTAATAATTTAAAGCCTTCTATATATTTTATAAAATTTACAGATAAAAACAACAAAAGCACAACAACCAAAAAAATAGTTAAATACTAGTATATTGTTATTTACATATGATAATTTTGCATAAAATTTAAAAAATGCTTTCATTATTAAATAGCTTTAGAATAGTAGCCCTTTTAGAGGGTGTCTCCTATTTGCTTTTACTATTTCTTGCCACACCAATCAAACACTTTGGAAACGACCCAACCTATGTAAAATTGCTGGGTATGCCTCATGGTATTTTATTTCTAGCCTATATAGTTATGGCAATTATGGTAAGCCAAGAAAAAAAATGGAACACAAGAACACTTCTCATCGTTCTCGCAGCCTCTATAATTCCGTTTGGAACTTTTTATATTGAGAAAAAGTACTTAAATCCTAGAAAAAAATGATGGAGAAAATACAATGTTTCTTTTACGATTATTTTATTTCCATAGGAGTTTCTGAGTTGTCTGCAAAATATTTTAATATGTTCACTCTATTGATCATATTAATTATTATTATTTACATTGCAGACCGCATTACACGTATTGTTCTTATTAATTTCTTCGGAAAATTATCTGAATCCACAAAAACTAACTTTGACGATCTATTAGTCAATCATCGTGCACCAAGACGTATTGCCCATTTGATACCTTTGGTCTTGACCATAAAACTTTTTCCGTGGGTATTTTATGATTTTCCGCAATTTGAGGGTTATATCGTAATGCTTTTAAAAGTCTACGGAATTATTTTAACCGTCTGGATCATTAGAAGTATTCTAAGAACCTTTGAATCGTATTTCAAAACACTTCCAAGATTAAGAGATAAGCCTATTGATAGTTACATTCAAGTGGTAATGCTATTTATATGGATTATTGGTATTGCATCTATTCTCGCTACCTTAATCAATTTGTCATTTTTAAAATTCTTTACTACTCTTGGTGCTGCGTCAGCCATTTTATTATTGATTTTTAAGGACACTATTTTAGGTTTCGTTGCAAGTATTCAAGTTGCAATTAACGACAGTGTTAGAATTGGTGACTGGATAACAATGGAAAAATATGGCGCAGATGGTGATGTGGTCGAGATTAATTTGTCTACCGTTCAGGTACAGAATTTTGACATGACCATAACCCATATTCCTACCTATGCCTTAATTTCAGACTCTTTTAAGAATTGGCGAGGTATGACATCTTCTGGAGGACGACGTATTAAGCGCTCCATCTTACTAAAGGCTAAGAGCGTCAAATACCTTGATAGTGAACATATAGAACAACTTAAAAAAATTGAGCTCATCACAAGTTATCTTAATACGAAACAAAAGGAAATCGACAAGTTAAATTCAGATAAAGACAAGTCTGTTTTAATAAATGGACTCAACTTGACAAACTTGGGAGTATTTAGAAAATATTTGCAGACTTACATTGAGCAACATTCCGCAGTAAACAAAGAAATGTTTATTATGGTTAGACAACTGGCTCCAACTCCACAAGGTTTACCTTTAGAAATCTACTGTTTTAGTAGTGATAAGCGTTGGGAAAACTATGAATACATCATGAGTGATATTTTTGACCATGCGCTTGCTGCTGTAACTTATTTTGATTTGGAAATTTACGAGCTAAACGCTGGTACTCTGGTTTAAAAATAATTTTTAAAGCCTATCTTTTACAAACTCTACTTTAGTTTTACCATGTGGTGCTGGTTTACCGTCTTCACCAAGATTTACCATAATTATATTATCTACTGTTAAAATAGTTTCGCGTGTCATTTTGTTTCTAACCTCACATTTCATGGTTAGTGATGAACGACCAAATTTTAAAACCTCAATTCCAATTTCAATAATGTCTCCTTGTTTTGCAGATGCCATGAAGTTGATTTCGGACATATATTTGGTTACAATTTTTGAATTTTCTAGCTGTATGATCGTATAAAGTGCTGCTTCTTCATCAATCCATGCTAAAAGCTGTCCGCCAAAAAGGGTTTGATTTGGATTTAAATCTTCGGGTTTTACCCATTTTCTTGTATGAAATCTCATTGTTAGATTGTTAGATTGGAAATTAATAATTTAAATTTAGAAAAGGGTATCCTTATCGTCATTAGGTATTTTAAGATCGTAACCTAATTCTGAATTTATTTTTTTAATAAAATAGGCAGATAGTAAAGGGGATTCCTTTTCGATATTTTGATGTATAAAAAAGTCAATTTCTTTTATGCCTTGCTCCTTCCACTCTTTTATTCTTTCTACCCACTCGTCTAGTCTACTATAATCACTTTCGTGGTTTGCGCCAACATATCTTACAAAAGCGGTAGCGTTTGTGAGCCTCATGTGGATTAAATCCCGTCTTCCTGCGGTATCAACAATGACGTTTGAAATATTATTTTTTTCTAACAAATCATACAATTGATTTGCAACAGCCTCATCATTGTACCAGCTTGTATGTCTAAATTCTATCGCTAATTCAACTTCTTTTGGCCAATTTTCTACAAAATGAACCACTCTATCAAAATCTTTGGGTGCAAAATTAGAATGCATTTGTAAAAAAATAGTGCCTAATTTTTCTTTAAGATTAATCGCGTTTGTTAAGTAATGATCTAGAACGGTACTTACTCCATCTAAACGTTTCCAATGACTTATTTCTTGGTGTATCTTCGGAAAAAACTTAAATCCATCTGGAGTTTTATCATACCATTTTGAAAATTGTTCCGCAGGAAAAACACGATAAAATGTCGCGTTTAGCTCAATGGAATTAAATTGCTGAGAATAATAAGCTAGTTCATCTTTTGTACCTCTTGGGTAGAAGCCTTTTAATTCGGCTTTGTTCCATTTTGCACATCCAACGTAAATTTCTGGGATGTTGTCATCTTTTGCTTTGTCTAAAACTCTTGCTGTATCCATATGATCTTGAGGCAGACTCAAGTCTAAATCTTGCGGATTTTCTACACTTCCAAATTTCATTTTTCTCGGTTTTATTCAAAGATAGAATGTTTGAATATATAATTTGCTATACTAATTATTATTTTGAGTTGTTAATAAAAACGTTGACAACATAAACCTGAAGCTTTTATAAAACCTTAGTTTCTTAGTATTTTTAATAAATTTTAAAGCTATGAATGATCGATCTACAAACTTAAAATCTATACGTCCCGTTATATCATCTGCCCTGGTTAATGACAGTATGAGTGATGGAGAACAATTTCAAAATGCAACTTTGAGACCGATAATAAAAATGCAAAATCATTTATTGGTTGTGGTGTTTAGAAATTATATATCGAAGCGAAAAAATGTGTTTTTCGATCTTTCATTACCAAAACAGTTATCATACATTGAGAATGCTATCCAAAAGGATATGAAGTTTAGAAATTCTTTAAAAGGTATGGTTATTGGTCAATTTACCGTGGAGGAATATGAGATTTATATTAAAGATTCTTCAGCATTAAATAAACGTATGATGAATATTGTAAAAGAACGTTTGGTCAACAATATTCAATTATTCACAGAACCACTTGCAGCAGCTATATGAGTTTGATAAAATCCCAACTTTTAGAAGTTTGTTTTACGTACGTTAACAAACGTATGTCCAATTATAAAGATGAAATAGAAACGATTAAGGATTCTATTGAAAACAACGATAAAGGTGATGGAGAAGATGATTCTGGCAACGGTAAGCTGTATAGCGATCTAGAAAAGAACGCCCAATATTTAAGTGATGCCTCAAAAATGCTGGATACGCTTAAACTTATTAATCCTAAAATAGTTAGTGAAAACGCAGTTTTAGGCAGTTTAGTAAAAACTGATAGCTCAAACTTTTTTTTGGCTGTTAGCATTGGTAAGGTTGAAATTGATAATGAGAATTATTTTATAATCTCAAAATCTTCACCTATTGGTGAGCTATTGATGAATAAAAAGGCTGGAGATAGCATTACATTTAATAATACCACATATAAAATTAAAGAGATCAAATAATTGATTCTCCATTTAAATTAGTAGTCAATACATCGCTCATGTAGTCAAAAAATGGTCTTACAGCTATGAATGATGCATTAACATCATCAATAAAATTGTCGCTAATTACATCTTCATCATTATATTTTTTTGTGAATATGAATTGTTTTTTTCTTATAAGGTCTATAGAAGGATGATCTTTATCAAAATCCCTTGGAGCTGTTTTTAATTCGTCTCCTTCAAATTCTCCCCAAACTTTTTTAAACTTTTTATCATTTACTATCGCTCTAATTTCTTGATCATCTTGTTCAAATTCCTTACGTATTCTTAATAAATCGTCTTTATTTGGATCCCAAAAACCAGTTGCGATAAAAGAGTTGTTGTTAGGTTGGATATGCACATAATAGCCACCTCTCAATTCGGGTTTTTTTCTACTGAAAGATGCAGAAAAGTGAGTTTTATAGGGTAATTTATTTTTTGAAAACCTAACATCCCTGTAAATTCTAAATACTTTAAATGTATCTACAAGATCATGTTTGCTTAATGAATCATAAATAAATTTAAACCCATCTTTAGCTTTTGTTTGATTGGTTTTAAATTCTTCTTTATGATCATTAAACCAATCTCTATCATTATTTTTTTCGAGTTTTTTAAGGAAGTCTAAAATATCTTTAGAGAATTTTATTGTCGGCATATTTTACATATTTTATAGAACTAAAAGTACAAAAAAAAGTCCCGATTAATATCGGGACTTTATAGTTTAGCGATCTAAAACTATTTAGTTATCGTCATTTGCTTCTTCAGCAGCTTCTTCTACTTCTTCTTGTAAATCTTCAGCAGCATCTTGTACGTCATCACTTGCATCTTCAAGATCTTCTTTGACGTCATCCATTGCCTCTTCTACTTTTTCATCTGGAGTTTTCTCTTCTCTACAGCTTGTAAATACTGTTGCAAGTGTAAAAAGAAATGCGAATGTTAAAATTAATTTTTTCATACTATTTAGTTATTGGTTATTGTTAGTTGTAATTATAATATAAATATGTGTAAATTCTATATAAATACCTACAATAATTCATTTTATTTTATTCTAATTTTCTGAAAAAGACTTTTCATTTGAAGGATTATCTGCAATTGATAGCTTATTGTTAAATTCTAAAGTTCTTATAGGGAACGGAATATTTATACCTTCTTTATCATAAGCTTTTTTAATTTGAATGATTGCTTTTGTCTTTGCTCTTAGTTTTTCCAGCAAGCTTTCGGCATCAATCCAAAAGCGACACAAATAGTTGATTGAACTATCCCCAAATTCGGTGTAGTAGAACTCTACATCTTCTGGAGACTCTACTTGATCAAACGTATTTGCAATTGTTTCTTTGGTCAATTTTTCAACTTTTTCTAAATCTGATTTATACCCTACTCCACACTCCAAAAATATTCTCATTCTTGTGGTAAGTGAGAAGTTTTTAATTGGGTTCTCTAAGATCATTTTATTTGGTACTATAACAATATTGTTATCTGCCTCTTTAAGAATAAATGTATTAAGATTAATATCCATGACTTCACCAGAATATCCACTGGTCTCTACCCAGTTACCTATTCTAATTCGATCTCTAAATGATAACACAATTCCAGAAACGGTATTGGATAAAGTGCCTTGTAAAGCAAGACCAACGACCAAACCAATAACTCCTGCTCCTGCCAGTAGCGAGGTTAAAGCCTGACTGAGGTTTAAAATACCCAAAGCGATAAACAAACCAATTAATACCGTGATAACAGATGCTATTCTAGAAACTACTAAACTAATTGATTTTTGCTCTACTCTTTTGCTAACTAATTTTTGTACTAGTTTGCTCACATATCTTGAAACAAAAAAAGCTATAACAAATACCAAAATCGCTAATACTAGGTTTGGTAAATTTTCTATTATCGCATTGAACCAACCAGAAAGTTTGTCCTTGAGATTATCGAATGCAGTGTCTAATTGTTCTTTCATGTTCTATTTACTTTAAATTTTTACTTCATAATTATGGTATCATAAAAAAAGGATACCTCATAAATATGTTAATATTTATAGTGTATCCTTTGCTCATACCATCATCTTTTTAGTTCAAATAAAAAGAGAATTTAATGGATATCAAGAGGTTGTTAAAGCCAACGTTTTCTTCGGAAATAGATAAGCATAATTATTAAAAGAATAAACATGACACCTAATAATACAAAATAACCGTACTCTGTATTGAGCTCTGGCATATTTTTAAAGTTCATTCCGTAGATACCTGCAATAAAGGTCAATGGAATAAAAATAGTTGCAATTATGGTAAGCACTTTCATGATCTCGTTCATTTTATTGCTAATGATAGTCATGTGCATATCCATTAAACTCCAAATCATTTCTCGATAGAGCTCCACAGATTCACTAACTTGAATAATGTGATCATATAAATCCCTTAAATAGCTTGGTGTTTTTTCTTCTATTATTGAGGTTTCTAATTTTTCCAACCTGTTTATCACTTCACGTAAGGGCAAAATAGATCGTCTTATCTTCAAGACTTCCTGTTTTAAATTTTGAATTTGATTAGGCGTATCATTATTACTTTCTTTAGAGTCAAAAATTGTACTTTCAAGATCTTCAATTTGATCTCCGAAAGCCTCAATTATTACCATATAATTATCTACAACTGCATCTAAAATGGCATACATTAAATAATCTGCCCCTTGATTTCTTATTCTGCCTTTCGCACTTTTGATGCGTTCTCTCAAATCGTCAAATACATCACCATCAGACTCCTGAAAAGTTAACACGTAATCTTCACCAACAATCATGCTAACGTGCTCAAACTGTAACTCATCATTCTTATTGTAATAAAGCATTTTAAAAATGATAAATAGATACTTGTCAAATTCGTCAAGTTTAGGCCTATGATTTGTAGTAACAATATCTTCTAAGGTTAATGGGTGAATTTTGTAGTGATTACCCAAAGTCTCTATATTCTCAATATTATTAAGACCGTTTATGTTTATCCAGGTAACATGATTGTTGCCAATTAAATTAAATGCATCTTTTACGCTTTGGGAGTCAAGTCTTGTAACAGATTCATTATTATAATTTATAACCTCAACCGCAGTGACATCTGTTTGCTTTTTTCCTTGATATGTGACTGTTCCTGGAGGTAAATTGGATGCTTTATACGATTTTTTCCTTCTTTTTATTTTCATAGAATTGATGTAAAATATGAAGTTAAAAATATAAAAACTTTTTATCATAACAGTTACCTATAAGTCAATTAGTAGATACTATTAAATTGAATGTTTCTTTATATCTGGAAGCATTACTTTTGAATTATTAATAATTAGCTTGCATATTGCATATTTTTTTATTAATATGCACAGATTACAACAAATATATATACATGGGAAGACCTCCAACAAGACCAATAAAATTTAGAGACGGATTTTATATCGAAATTAGAAACAAGGGTAAAAACAGTGGAATTAAATTGCACAGAGACACCAAAGAGCAAATGATGCGCACTATTAAAGAATATGAACTAACAAAAGATGTGATTATTCTAGGTGAATCAAAAAATGGAAAATGGGTTGATAAAAACCCAATACATCACGTCGTAGAAGAATAGAAAAAAATATAACTTATTTTAAAGCTCAATAGAAGTTTATGAAATCCATAAATTTTTATTGAGCTTTTTGTTTTTTTGGTAGTCAAATTATTATAAGAATATATAGTCTACGTTTATTTTATTAAATTACACACACCTAACTTAATATTTAAAATTATGACGACTATTACAAATAATAAACCACCTGTTTGGTTTTGGATTATTAGCATCATTGCTTTATTATGGAATCTCATGGGAGTAGCTGCGTATTTATCTATGCATTATATGACCGATGAAATGATTGCAGATTTAGAGCCACATCAACAAATCGCTGCAAATTACGATTATCCTGCATGGTACATTGCAATTTTTGCCATTGCTGTTTTTAGTGGCACAATAGCTTGTATTGGTCTGCTCTTAAGAAAAAAATGGGCTTATATATTATTTATTATTTCTTTTTTTACAGCTACATTTCAGCAAATATATTACATTCTAAAAGTTGATGGGATCGATAAGTTTATGCCAATCATGATTATTATTGTTTGTGCAATACTTGTGTGGTTTTCAAAAAGAGCAATCTCAAAACATTGGATAAAGTAAATACTATCTAACCGACCAATCTTATTTTATCCAAAAAAGGCATTAGAATTTCTAATGCCTTTTTAAATATTTTAGTTTAATAACTGCTAAAGTTTACTGGTATGGTATTTCACAAGCCCTTCTATTGGTCTACGTTCAAAATTACCAACTTTAAATCCTAACTCTTCAGCAACTTCTTTTATTTCATTTTTAGAAAAATAGGCTATTGATCCTGCAAAATGAACGGGTACCGATTTAAGTTCTTCTTCATATTGAAAAATCATATTTATAGCAAATTGCTTAATACCGTCCTTAATTAGTTTATTCATGTATTTTGAATCTTTGTTCAAGAACATGAATTCTGCGAAGTTTGCCAAATATGCATTAGGGTTTGGTTGTTTGTATAAATTGTATTTTATGTAATCTGCTTCTAGATTGTACTTATGCTCAAACGCTATTTTAATATCCTCTGGCATTTGATTATAATAATAATCTTTGATGAGCTCTTTTCCGAAGTAATTACCAGAGGCATCATCCATAAGTGTATATCCTAAGGAAATGACACGTTGATGTAACCTTTGCCCATCATAATAACTACAGTTAGATCCAGTGCCCATAATACAAACCACTGCAGCTTCATTATCACTATTGATTGTTGCTCTTACTGCTGCCATAGTATCTTCTTGAACTTCTACAATAGCATTTAAAAAAATAAACTGTAGAACATGGGCTAACATTGTTTTTGGTTTCTCTGTACCACAACCTGCTCCATAAAAAAATACGTGAGACACTTGGTTTTTTATCACCATGAGTTCATCACTGTTTCTAATAATCTTTTTGAGTTTCTTTTCTTTAAGAATAGCAGGATTAAGCCCTTTTGTGCGGATCTTTTCTTGTAATTGTACGCCATTATTATCTACTGCAATCCAATCACATTTTGTAGAGCCACTATCAACAATTAAAATCATAAGTGAATGTAAAAAATAAATCCGTAGGAAAACTAGTTTACTACGGATTTATAAATGAATATTATAAAGAATTTACTTTTTGAGCTAAGTCTACCAATTTGTTTGAATATCCAAACTCATTGTCATACCAAGAAACCACTTTAAAGAATTTACTGTTTAATTCTATAGCTGCATCAGCATCAAAAATACTCGTTCTTGGATCACTCACAAAATCTTGAGATACTACCAGCTCATCTGTATATCCTAAAACACCCTTCATTGAACCTTCAGATGCTTTTTTAAATGCTGCCTTAATTTCTTCTAATGATGTTTCTTTCTTTGTTCTAAATGTTAAATCCACAACAGACACATCTGCTGTTGGTACTCTAAATGCCATACCTGTAAGTTTACCATCAACTTTAGGAAACACTTTCCCTACAGCTTTTGCTGCTCCTGTTGAAGCAGGTATGATATTTAACAACGCACTTCTACCACCTCTGTAATCTTTTTTAGATGGACCATCAACAGTCAATTGAGTCGCTGTTGTTGCATGTATCGTTGTCATTAGGCCTTCTTCCAGTCCAAAATTATCTTCAATAACTTTAGCTAAAGGTGCTAAACAATTTGTTGTACAAGATGCATTTGATACTATTTTGTGATCACTGTTTAATTCATTGTCATTCACACCCATTACAAACATTGGTGCATCTTTACTTGGTGCAGAAATAACTACTTTCTTAGCTCCTGCTTGGATATGGTAATCTGCAGTTTCTAAAGTTGTAAAAATACCTGTACATTCTGCAACCACATCAGCTCCAACTTCATCCCACTTCAAATTTTTAGGATCTCTTTCTCCAGTAACTCTTACCGTTTTTCCATTAACAACCAAATGACCATCTTTTACTTCTACAGTTCCATCAAAACGTCCATGAACAGAATCATATTTTAATAAGTAAGCTAAGTGCTCTACATCCAGTAAATCGTTAATTGCTACTACCTCTACATCACGTTGTACTGCTGCTCTAAATACGATTCTACCAATTCTACCAAAACCGTTTATTCCTAATTTTAAATTTGACATTTTTTTGTTATTTATTACTATTAATTTTTATTTTTTTTCTTCGGAAATATTATGTTGACATTATATCTGAAACTCTCAAGAGCTCCATATTAATTTCAGACTTTCCTTTTACCGCTTGATCTAATGGTGTTACCGCAATCTTATCATTTAACAAGCCAACCATTAAATTGGTTTCGCCATGCAATAAGCATTCTACAGCTTTAACTCCCATTCTACTGGCAAGTACCCGATCAAAACAAGATGGTGAACCACCACGTTGCATATGGCCTAAAACAGAAACACGAACATCATACTCGATCATGTTTTCCTCCACATAATCTTTTAGTTCAAATACGTTTTTACCAATTTTATCTCCTTCTGCAACTATAACAATGCTTGATGATTTACCAGTATGTTTACTTCGACGTAGTGAATCTAACAAACGATCTAAACCTAAATCTTCTTCTGGAATTAGAATTTCTTCAGCTCCCGCTCCAATGCCTACATTTAATGCAATATGTCCAGCATCACGCCCCATAACTTCTACAAAAAAGAGTCTGTTATGTGAACTCGCTGTATCTCTTATTTTATCAACTGCCTCTACAACTGTATTGAGTGCTGTATCGTAACCAAGAGTATGAGAAGTTCCGAAGATATCATTATCTATCGTTCCAGGGATTCCCATAACAGGAAAATCAAATTCCTGATTGAAAATCATAGCTCCAGTAAACGTACCATCACCACCAATTGCAACCAAAGCATCAATATTTGCCTCACTTAAATGTTTGTGTGCTTGTTTTCTGCCTTCCGGAGTTTTGAACTCTAATGATCGAGCCGATTTTAGAACGGTCCCGCCTTTATTTATAATTCCTTTTACGCTACGAGCATCCATAGATTTGAAATCGCCTTCAATCATGCCTTCGTAACCTCTGTAAATCCCAACACATTCAATATTATGAAATGCACAGGTTCTAACTACAGATCTAATTGCAGCATTCATTCCTGGAGAATCTCCTCCAGAAGTAAAAACACCTATTTTGTTTATCTTTTTTGACATCATTTTTATGTTTCAAAAAGTAAATCTAACAAACTAAAGTTAATAAAAAGTGGATTTTCAGTTTATTTAACAAGGTGATAAAAACTCAAACGTTTTCGTTAATAAATAATATGAAAATTGTTAAAAAAGTTAGGTATTAATTGCTTTTAGAGCTTTTATCTGACTTGATATTTATGTAATCTGGAGTCATACTTTGGTCATCTTCTTCATTTTTCTTTTCTTTTGGCTCTTCTTTCTTTTTATTTTTTCCGGAGAAAATAATCTGGATTAATTCTTTGAAGGTATCAAACTCAACATTATAAGCTAAACCTGCACCTTGCGTATAACCAATCTCTTCACCAAAATTTCTAATACTGTTTTCTCTATTGAAAAACGTTGCTTTTAATGTCCCATCATCATTTAACAACACATCAATTTGAACATCTCCCGCAATTACAGTTTGATTGACACCTCCAATAGGTACTCCAACCTTACCATTAATCAATACTCTATCGCTAATTTTTGTGCTCAATGTGAGACCAAGCCTATCATCGGTTTGATAATCTGTAGTTACCGCTCCTGCTTCGTATGAAAAGCTGGCCTGTAGTTTGCCATCATTATCGGTTAAAAAACTATTGAAAAAGGAGTTTACCCTATCTGAAATTGTACCATAAGCCTGCTGGCCCAAACTTACCTCACTTGCAAATGATCCTGTAGTTAATAGAAATAAGGCTTGGTTTTCCCTGCTTTCTCTCGTTTCTAATCTATAATCCAATTCAGATTTTATAGTAGATTCTACATTTGGAAAATTAAACGTAAAATTTGGATCTGGCTGTTCCAGTTGCCCAGAAAGATTAATTTCTACCTCTACATCAATACTTCTATTGATTGGCGCATCTAATAGTACGGATGGGTTTGCTCTGGTTTCATAAACAGCAGTTAAGCCAACCTGAGCTTTTAAAGGATCTCCTTCCCAACGAATATACCCGTTGGGCTGTACGGTTAATTTCTTCTGAATTAAACCTCCATAAGCAAAGTTATACGTCCCTTCTACAATTTGGAAATCTCCAAACATTTGAAACTTTCCGTTGGTATTGATATCAAATAAAAGATTTCCATTTCCTTTTCCTTGAATTGTGCTTCCAGAGTTTCTGTCGATTACAATTTCAATATCTGCATAAGGATTTACAAAGAGATTGAATTCCAGTTCTAGTCCTTTAACTTCGGTATTATTGATTATTTCTCCTCTCACACGTGCATCTTTTTCTTCAGGACTTAAAAAATGAATATATGAGTTGTCGCCATAACTCTCTAAATCACTTAGTGGTATTTTGAATATCGTACCTTGTGCTGTGCTCCCGTTGAACTCTATTTTTAAATTCTCTGTTGGTCCAGAAATTTCAGCTGTCCCGTCAACAAATGCTGTTCCGTAGTATAATTCTTCCTCGTCGTAAGTGGTATTTAAAACCAACAGTCTATCTGTATCAATTTCTAATCCTAACTTCCAGTCTGAGAAATTTTGATGGCTTATAAACCCGTTGAGAATTGCTTTGGAGAAGTATTCGGAATCTGTAATTTCAACTTCTTGAAAAATAAACCGTTGGGATTCTAATTTTACCTGAGAATCAAAATCAAAACTATAATCAATATTGAGATAAGGTATGGTTAGACCAGCATTGTCCAGTAACAAATCGCCATTAAATTGTGGTTCTTTTAAACTTCCCGTGACATTGGCACGACCTGTTACCAAGCCCCTAATATTAGTAATTACACCAGCTCCCAAGGGATCTAACGGGTCTAACAAAAACTCCTCAAACTTGACATCTAGATCGATAAGATTATTATCTATATCAATAGTCCCTTTTGCGTCCAAAGATTTTAAATTATCATTTTTAAGGGTGACATCTACTGTATAATCAGTCAATGATTGATTTCCTTTTATACTGGCATTAAGTTCTCCCAATTCATAATCATTTACTTTAAAATCACTTACAATGACATTTGATTTTGGTACATAAATACCTTCTTTTTGAAGAACGTCCAATTTACCATTAACTCTACCATCAAGCGTGAGACTGTCTAATCTAGGTGTGATTTTTGATAAATCTACATCTGTAAAATCTAATTTTAAATCCTTAAAATCATCTCCTTTTATTTCTCCGGAAAGCTCAATACGCTCATCAAAATGGTTCATCACCATTTCACTTATATCAAAGTTTTTAAAATCTCTGGTAAAGGCAATTTTATTCTTTTTGTTTTTATCGTCGTTTATTGTCCATTTGTTCTCTTTAAAAGTAACTTCAGATTTTCTAAAACCAACAACAGATTTATTCGTTTCATCTATGGTATAATACATACTGAGATTAAAGTCATCTGTATTTGTTTTTCCGCCTTTAAATTCAGATTTAATAAAAAGCGTATCACGTTGCGTCACATTAATTAGACTAAATTTTGATACATCATAATACTTTGTACTCAATGTATCAATTTCAATATAGGTATTAAACAAAGGGTTGCTATTATCTATTAATATAGAAATATCATTTGCAAAATAATTAAACAGTTTTATTTGTGGAGAATTGAATGTGAGGTTAAATTGCTTCTCATCGGTCTCGATACGACCTTTGACTCTTGTATTGGGACCAAGCTCTAGTTCGTGGTAAAAGACTTCAACGATTTTATTGTATATTCTAAAATCGAACTCCAAGTACTGGTCGGTCTCTATCTTATTTGGTATATAATTGGTATAAATGCTTCCTACGGAATTTTCTACAAGCTTACCTATATCTGCAAACTTGAAATTTCCGCTCATGCTACCTTCAACAATATCTGGTGAATTGATTGTTAGAATTCTTTTTTCATCTTCGAACTTGGATTCTATCTTGAAATCCTTAAAAAAATATTCTTCATTCTCGTTAATATAAGTTGTGTTTTCAAAATTCAATGTTCCGTAGGCATCATCGATGGTTGAACCTTTTATGGAAGTGATCACATTTCCTCTAAAAACAGAAATACTGTCTTTAGTAATAAAATTCAATGCACGAAGATTTGCATATTCTACATTTGCCTTAAAATCGAGCGAATTTATATTTTGGGATAAATCTGCAAGACCATCAAATTTAAATTTAAAGTTTTTATCTCTTGACTCTAATAGACCATTAAAAATCTGGCTTCCAAGCTTTCCTGAAATATCAATATCTTGGTAATTGTAATCATTATAATTTAAATGCAATATATTCCCAGTAACTTGAGTGCTTAGGTTTTTAAGTGTAAAACCTTTTCCATTTACATCTAAATCAAATGATGTGGTTTTTATTTTTTCATCGTTAAGCAACACACCCAGGTCAAATTCATCAAAAACAACATTACCTACATAGCTCGCATTGTCAATATCATCAACGCGAGTCATTTTCATGTCTGAAACAATCACACCTAAACCTGTAAAGATTTTAATATCTGCATCAATTGTAGTATCTGTGATAAAGGATGTGCCAGTAATTGTAAAATCCCCTAATTTTGTAAATACTGAAGGAATTGATTTTCCTAAAATATTTGGCAGTAAAGCGGTTAAATCGTAATAGTTGGATGATAAATTATCAAAACGACCATTCATTGAAAAATCACCAGTGTCTTTACTAAAAAGGTTTTTGAAGGTGATATCTCCGTAAATCTTACTTCTTCCGCTGGCATTTAACCTTAGGTTTTGAGCAGTTAAATCATTAAGCGTTCCTGTGAGATTTACATCTAATTTTGCTTTTTGATTGATGCCAAATTCATTATAAAACGTATTTAGATCGTTTAGAAAAACTTCTGAATCCTTAAAATTTGCTGTCACTTTAACTTTATCCTCAAAATCTTTAAAATCTTCTCGATTGTAGTCAAAACGCACATTTCCGAGGAGATTAGATTTTTCAGTCTTTATACTTAAATTATTAAAGCTCATATGGTCTAGCGTGTATTCAAAATCGGTTACCATATTTTTGACATACGCGCCTCTACTATCCTTAAAATTTAATGTATTGACTCGAAGATTGACATCACTGTCTGCAATCACAAAGTTGGTAGCATTGATATTTAAATCATAAAACTCTAAAACTTTTTCTGTCTCTCTGTTTTCATCAATTAATCTGAATTTACCATCGTAAATAGACACATCACTGGACGACATTAAGAAACTATTGTCATCATTTCTTGGATTGTTTTCAGCGAATTTGGCGATAAAAACATCGAAATTCGTACTTGGCTCGCCCTTGTACTTCTTCACATTGAACGTCAAATCCATGATATCAATATCACCAAAAGTTAATTTGCCATTTGAAATATTTCTATAATTGAGAATTGAAGTGTTTAACTCATTAATGGCAATAAGCGTGTCTTTTTTATAATCTTCGATATAAACTTCTTTGAGCTCTACATCACCATTAAATTGGAGGCCAACTTTACCAATATTTATATTTGTACCGTATTGATCGTTAAGTTCTTTTGTGACGTATTTTCCTAAACTGGTTTGGACAGCTGGAATAGATAAAATAAGCACCAAAATGATGAACAACAGCAAAATTATTGCTAATATCTTTGATACTATTTTTAGGAATTTTTTGATACGACCTGAAAGTTATAACTTTGACCTCAAAATTAACAATTATTGTGCCTAATTTATATTAATGAGCTCACAAAAAATATATATTCTCGCTATTGAGTCATCTTGTGATGATACTGCTGCTGCTGTGATGTGTAACGGTAAGATTTTAAGCAATATAGTCGCCAATCAAAAAATACATGAGGCGTATGGTGGTGTTGTTCCAGAATTAGCCTCTAGGGCACACCAACAAAACATTGTTCCTGTTGTTGATCAAGCACTTAAAAAAGCGAATATTGAAAAATCCCAATTAAGCGCTATTGCATTTACTCGCGGTCCCGGTTTAATGGGTTCTCTTTTAGTTGGGACCTCTTTTGCGAAGTCTTTAGCTTATGGTTTAAACATCCCTTTAATTGATGTTAACCATATGCAAGCCCATATTTTAGCACATTTTATTGAAGAAGAAGAATTTGAAAAACCAATCTTCCCCTTTTTGGCGATGACCATTTCTGGTGGTCACACTCAAATTGTAAATGTGAGCTCCCATTTTGGTATGGAAGTTATTGGTGAAACTATTGACGATGCAGTTGGTGAGGCGTTTGATAAAAGCGGGAAAATCTTAGGCCTCGGCTATCCTGCTGGTCCAGAAATTGATAGGAGAGCAAAATTAGGAAACCCGAAAGCGTTTCAATTTACCAAACCAAAAGTTGACGGACTGAATTTTAGTTTCTCTGGATTAAAAACCGCAATCCTTTATTTTGTACAAAAAGAGGTTAAAAAAAACCCAAGTTTCATTGAAGAACATCTCAATGACATTTGTGCGTCAATTCAGTACACGATTATCGGGATTTTAATGGACAAGCTAAAGTTAGCAACCAAACAAACCGGGATCAAACATATTGCAATTGGTGGAGGCGTATCGGCGAACTCTGGGATTAGAAAAGCATTAAAAGATGGTGAGCAAAAATTTGGATGGACAACTTATATACCAAAATTTGAATACACTACAGATAATGCAGCAATGATCGCCATTGTTGGACATTTGAAGTTTTTAGAAGGTGATTATGCTGAACAGAGTGTGATGGCTTCTAGTAGACTGAAGATTTAGAATCAACAATTGAATGGATACAGAAGTTTATAAAATTAATAGAATATTATGTGATTTTTTAGACGGTCTATTCTTTGGTTTTGGTTTTGTTACCCTTTTAGTTTTATCAGTTTATCTATTATTCAAAAACGAAGAATTAAAAATTTTTATATATCAGTCTATACTGGTTGCGAAATATTTAGCAATATTCTACTTTATTATCTATTTATCGTCTCTAACTATTTATTATTCATCTAATGAATTTGATTTTTTTAACATAAGAGCTACGGGACCTTACGCTTGGGCATATTGGTATATGCTTTTAAGACCGCTAATTTTTTGTGCTTTACTTCAATTATTTTGGATAAGAAAAATAACTTATAAAATGCGCTATACAACTCTTATCGCTTTATTTGTATTGATTATCTCTCTATTCTCAGGATCATTTTTCGAAAGATTTGTAATCATTGTTGCTTCGTATAACAGGCAAGAATGGATTAAAGACACGTCTTATAATGCTGAAATTTTAATTTTAATGACATCTTACATAGTAGAAAAGTGTATACTTTTTTGCGCTATGGTTTTTATCACTTATTTAATTAAAAAGCCTGTAAAAATTTGAAGTAAAATAGAAGAATACAAGTGTAATCACATAACGCTTTGCGCCTTTGCGCCTCTGCGAGAGAGAGAAACTCTATTCAAACTCCACCGAATTCAATATCAAACCAGACGCTGGAGCCACATAATCCATAACCTCATTGCTTTCGGGCTTTAGGGAATTTTCAATATAATTTAAGCTTACCTCTCCTCTACCCAACTTAATGAGTGTTCCCATCATAAGTCGTATTTGGTTTCTAGCAAAGCCTTTGCCTTTTACAATTAAGTTATAGGTATTCTCTGGAAAAAAACTCGCAGTAAATAATGTGTTTTCAACCAACTCGCAACTATCAATTGTGCGTTCGTATAATCCGTTATCTGTTGCTCTAAAACAATAAGGTTTAAAATTATGGGTACCTTCAAAAAGTTGAGCGCCTTGTTTCATAATGTCAATATCGAGATCATAAAGAATGGTCGTCATAAATGGTGCACAAAAGGGATGGCATTTTTTTCCGAAGGTAAATAAATACACATATTCCTTTAATTTTGAGTTTTGAATGATATTGAAATTTGCATCGACTTCCTCAATTTCCAGAGCTCTCAAATCCTGCGGAAGGTTATAATTAAAAAGCTCCAGAAAAGCAGTTTCATCTTCAATTTTCTCATAAACAAAAAGCTCAAAGGCAGTTTCATTGGCAGAAACCATAGCATCGGTACGACCAGAACCTAAAGTCTTAAAGGGTTTCCCATCGAGAATAAAATTAAAGGTTCTGTCAATCATTAAATGCACCGTTTTTAGTTTTGGCTGTTTTTGCCAACCATGAAAACGGTAACCCAAATATTGAATCCTAATTAAATAGTAATAGCGTTTCTCGAACATAAAAGCAAGAACGTTATTTTACAGGTTTTTACAAAATTTTTAAATACATACTTATTGGTAGTTTTAAATTGAAGCTTTATTTTTAACCATAATTCTTTTTTGTGTATAAAAACTATCCGTTTGATCCTTCGTTGAAACACCACTTTCTCATTGCTCTGGGATTGGCCATTTGGATTTTTGTATTCTTATATTTTACAGAGCCATTAGATGTGAGTGACTTTAACAACCAAGAAAAACTCATCTATTTACCGCTTTATGGACTAGTTGGCGCAGCGCTTTATGTTATTGTATTACCGTTTCAAGTGTGGTGGTTTAAAAAAAAGAACAATATTTGGAGCTTCTCCAGTGAGGTACTCATATTTTCTATTTTTGTGGTAACCGCCATCTTTTCACTGCGCTTATTTTATTTGCAGGTTATTGTAGATTGGCACCCAAACGCCTACAGTTTTTGGTACCATCTAAAATCTATCATATTTCCAGCTCTTTTAACCATTTTGCCTATTATCATAATTGGTCGTTTTGCCTTCGGAAAATATAAAGACAAGAAACTTGAGGAAGAAAAAATTGAAATTCAAGGCGAAGGACACTATGAAAGTTTGAGATTATTGCTGAAAGATTTGATCTGTATCCAATCCTCTGATAATTATGTGGAAGTCTTTTATCTCGACGGAAATGAGCTTAAAAAAAGTTTGATTAGAAATACACTTTCAAAAGTGTCTGATACCTTCCCTGAATTATTGCGAACGCATCGCGGATTTTTAATCAATCCGTTTCATTTTCAATCCTGGAAAACTGAAAAAGGAAAGCATATTTTAAACCTGTCGCAATCTATAGAAGTGCCTATTTCCAAAACTTATCTCGTTGATGTAAAAAGGGAATTAAATTTCACCACAGACTAAGTGTATTTCACCCCAAACGCACATTATAATTGAATTACTTGTGATTTCTGAAATACATTTGTTTCAGAAAGTTTAATCAAACAAAAATCAATTATCATGAAAAATTTAGCAACATTTAGTCTCTTTTTAGTTTTTTCCTTCTCTTCTATATTTGCACAAAGTAAAACTTGTGATTGTAAAAAAGACTTGGATTTTGTCGTCGAAAAAATGCAAAAAATGACCTCTTTTAAAAAACAGGTTAAAGGTGACAAAAAGGATCTTTTTGAGAATACATATCAAGAACTGGCTTCTAAAATGAAAACACCTCTACCAGTAGAAGAATGCTACAAATTATTATTGCAACAAACGCTTTTAGTTAATGATGTACATTTTAGTCTATCTTATAAAAATGAAATCATTTCAAAAGACATAATTGAAGACAGTTTAAAATTAGCATCTTTTAAATCTTCAGAAGATTTTAAAAATCATCCAAAAATTAATATTGATCTCAAAGATCTAAAACAAAAGCTCGAAGCAAAACCTTTGGATGCTATAGAGGGTATTTATAATTATGGCGAATTTCAGAAAATAGGCGTTTATTTTTCCGAAGAAAAAAAGGAATACATTGGCGTTTTATTGGAAAACACGCTGAGCCAATGGGAAGTCGGAGAGGTTAGATTTCGAGCGATACATACCAATGACAATAAATATAATCTTTATTATTATGATGCAGATACCAGAAAACCTGGATTTGTAAAAAGTATTTCTTTAGAAAACGGTCGCCTTTGGTCTTACAAAAAAGATGGAAATAATTTTAACCATGAATTGCCAATAAAAGAACAATCTAATTGGGAATTTAAAAGCATTAACGATAGCACACAGTATATTTATTTAGGCACCTTTAGTAATCGTGACCGTAAAAAGCATAACTCATTCTATGATGAAGTTAAAAGTAAACTAACTGCTGAAAATGTGATTGTAGATCTTAGAAGCAACAGTGGTGGCAATGATAAATATTCAGACCCTTATTTGAAATTATTAAAAAACAAAAATGTTTATGTGCTCACAAATTGTTTTACAGGTAGTAATGGTGAGCAATTTACACATGAGTTGAAAAAACTTAAAAACTCAAAACACTTAGGACAAACCACAAGAGGTGTTATCGCCTATGGCATGAATTACGGTTATGTATATGATTTGCCATCTGGTAATTTTGAAATTACTCCTACCGATATGAATTTTCACAAATTTATAGAGTTTGAAGGTAAAGGCATTTTCCCAGAAATACCGCTTGATTTTGATAAAGACTGGGTAGAGCAAACTTTGGAAATCATAGCTTCTGAAAATAAATAACAATCTAAAACGTAAACATGGTTCTAATGCATGATTACACTTTCTTAAATTTTCATTAGACATTAATACTGTCACCAATTAACTTTGGTGACAGTTTTTTTTAATGACATACCATTAAAAAAATAGCTGCTATATCTTTTAAATATAGCAGCTATAAGAATTAGATAAAACTTTAAAAGTATAATTACCTAATTACAAGTTTTTGAGTTCTTCTGGTATTTGAATTGTCTTCTAACTCTAATATGTAGATACCAGCGCTTAATTGACTAACAGCAATAATATTTCTATCAAGGTTTGAACTTAAATTATGTGAGGTAATCATACGACCATTAACATCAAACACGTTAGCTTTTGTATGATTCTCAATTTGACCTGTGATCACAATAGTTTTATTTGTAGTGTCACTAAAAATATTAACCGCATCTAAAGTTGGGTTCTTATCACTTAAAGCATTTGATGAAAATCTTACCAAAAACTGACCTGTCCCAGATATATCGGTTGTTGGTGTGAACACATGATCGCTATTGGTTAAAAGAGTAGATGTGTTATTTATAAGGTCATCAAGATAGATATCGATAGTTTCTGGCATATCAGTATTTAAAATGCTAAATGTAATTTGTTGACCTTGGTCTGCAGTTACATTTAAAGGTACTTCGATGTCGTACATAGCATCTGGGTTCAAAGACTGAATACCAAAAAGCATTCCTTGATCATTTTCAACTAAACGTGAGCTAATTGAAAGTGCAGTAGGGTTTTGATTGTAAAGTCCAGAATCATATCCAGGATCAAAACCAGTTGTAGCATTACTATTGAAATAAAAATCGGTGTTAAAGGTTTGGCTATCAGATTCTATTCCTAATTTAATAAAACCATAATGAGGGGATGTTGTCTCTGATCTCCCTAAAATAAAATCATCAGTACCTCCTTCACATCGCATAGAAGTTGTAAAATCAATAAGTCCTCCTCCAGATTTAGCCTTAACAAAAAATCCTTGACCAGGAGCGATCATTTCTGTTTCAATTGGAGAATCTAATGTAGCTTGATTCCAAACGGTCCATCCACTTGTTGGATCTCCGTTATATCCATAAATAGACTGATAAGATCCACCGTCTAACTGCGATTTATTCAAAGCGAAAAATGCATTAAAATCAATGTATGATGGGTATGGATTACCAATCAGGTTCCAAGAACCACCAGCTGTTGCATCTGAAATTGGAATATCCAATACATCATCTGTTCTTACTGTTCCAGTAAATGTTAATGCAATTCCATCAATCGTTGCTGCTCTATAGCCAATTCCAGATTCGATACCAGTCGCTGCATTAGTAATAATATCATAATTTTGATACGATCCAGCAGATGTCATAAAAGGGGCAAATGCTCTTAAGTCTCCAGAGGCAGCCAACTTACCAATATTCAATTGCTCAAAGTCTCCAAAAACATCACCAGAAAGTGGTGAGGAAATTAAATCATTTATACCAATTTGGGAGGTATACCTATGATAGTTTACTGTGCCAATAATTGTTCCATCTGAAACTAGACTTGAATAGAGACTAGATGTAGAATATAAATCTACAGAAACAGTGGTTAGGGTAATATTCTCGTCAATGATTACAGTTGCACCAGGATTAACAACCAATGCTTCACAAACTGTATTAGCGGAAATATGTACAGTTCCAGATTCTAAAAAAATAGAATCAATTGAATTTACTTCACCTATTGGGTTGCTAGGTATCCAACCATCATCATAAATATAATTTATGGGCACTAATCTTTGAGTCGATTCGGAGGGATTGGAATCATCAAGAACAATTTTTTGTTCAAAATTTGTTTTTTGTTTTTCTTGTGAACTGACATTATTAAAGCCAATCAAAACAGAGAAAAAAACGAAAGTAGGTAATAGTTTTTTCATAAATTTGAGTTTTTAATATGTGTTAAGAGTGTGGTTTACAAACATATAAAAAACTCAAAAAAAAGATATTTTTTGAAAATAAAATCGATTAAAAACAAAATATATTCGTTGAAAGGTAAATATATTCGACAAAATGCATTTATTTCTTATTATCAAGTAAATTTTTTGTCGAAATGTACAGTATTATCAATTTCATTTTTCAATCGAACAAGAACAAAAATAAAATAAACCTCAATACCAATAGCTCTTAACTTATTTGAAGTATAATTACCTATTTAAATTTTATGTTCTTTAATTTCTACTGAAATTTAAAGCGGAAGAAAATTTTTAGATTATTTTTTTATAAGAATAAAGGGCTATCAAATTAAACATGCTATTTAATTGAAAAACCACAATTATTAAAATTGCCTAACTAATCAAAAATTTGATATTGGGAGAAAATTATTTCTCACGACTTTTTAAAACATCAACGACATCATTTAATTTAAAACCCTTTGCTTGTAATAAAATCATGTAATGAAACAGCAAATCTGCACTTTCATCAAGAAATAATGTATCATCATTATCTTTAGCTTCAATCACAACTTCAACTGCCTCCTCTCCTACTTTTTGAGCAATCTTATTAATTCCTTTTGCGAACAAAGAGGCTACATAAGAGGTGTCTTCCGTAGCATTATTCTTTCTGTGTGCTATCGTTTTTTCCAAATCCGATAAAAACCCAAAAGTTTGTTCATTATCTTCATTCCAACACGTATCTGTACCTTTGTGGCAAGTTGGGCCTTCGGGATTTACCTTGATCAAAAGCGTATCGCTATCACAATCTAATTTTACACTTACCAGATTGAGTACATTACCACTTTCTTCTCCTTTGGTCCATAAGCGTTGCTTAGTTCTACTAAAAAATGTTACAAGCTTAGTTTCAAGTGTTTTCTTCACTGCGTCAGCATTCATATAACCGAGCATCAACACTTTATTCGTTATTGCATCCTGAATTATTGCTGGTACAAGTCCGTTATTTTTTGCGTAATCTATGTTCATATCTATTTAAATAATGTGATGCCGAAACAAGTTCAGCGTAACGACTTAAAGTCGTACTGTAATATTGTTGTTTCTTAATTCTTTTTTCAAATCCAAAATCTCGATCTCGCCAAAGTGAAATACACTGGCAGCCAAAGCAGCATCAGCCTTTCCAACTTTAAAGGTATCTACAAAATGTTGCATGTTACCAGCGCCTCCCGATGCGATAATCGGAATATTAATTTCTTCGGAAAGTTTAGCCAGTGCCTCATTAGCGAAGCCCTTTTTAGTTCCGTCGTTGTTCATTGATGTAAACAAAATTTCTCCTGCGCCTCGTTTTTCAACTTCTTTAGCCCAATCGAATAAGTTGAGTTTAGTTGGGATGGTTCCTCCTGCTAGATGAACGATCCATTCACCATCAATTTGCTTAGAATCAATGGCGACAACCACACATTGACTTCCAAATTTTTCTGATAATTGATTTACCAAATCTGGGCGTTTTACTGCACTTGAGTTGATTGAGATTTTATCTGCACCGCATTTCAATAAGTCGTCAACATCTTCGATGGATGAAATTCCACCACCAACAGTAAAAGGTATATTCACGTGCTCTGCGACTTTCAAAACCATATCGTGCATGGTTTTACGACCTTCCAATGTTGCAGAAATATCTAAAAACACAAGTTCATCTGCACCAAGTTTAGCGTATTGCTTAGCCAATTCTACGGGATCTCCAGCATCACGCAAATCCACAAAATTCACACCTTTAACAGTCCTACCGTTTTTGATGTCCAGACAAGGGATTATTCTTTTTGTTAGCATCTTTTAAGAATATGTTTCTAAATCTTTAAGCTTAATATGTCCTTCATAAAGTGCTTTTCCAATAATTGCTCCTTCACAACCAATATTCTCTAAAGCATTTAAATCATCAATAGAAGTCACACCTCCCGAAGCTATTAGTTTTATGTTTTTAGATGTTTCCAAAATTCGCTTATACAAATCAAACGAAGGGCCTTCAAGCATTCCATCTTTAGCTATATCAGTACAGATCACATAATTTATACCCTTATTTTCATAATTTTTAATAAATGGCATTACTCCTAAATTACTTTCTTCTTGCCAACCACTCACAGCAATCTTTTCATTATTGCAATCTGCTCCAAGAATAATTTTAGTACCTCCATATTTTGATATCCAAGCCTCAAAGGTTTTTGGGTCTTTTACTGCAATACTTCCTCCTGTGATTTGCTTTGCACCAGAGTTGAATGCAATGTGTAAATCTTCATTGGATTTCAAACCGCCTCCAAAATCGACCTTTAAAGTGGTTTTTGAGGTAATTTGTTCTAGCACTTTGTAGTTAACTATTTGTTTGGCTTTTGCACCATCCAAATCTACCAAATGCAAATATTGAATTCCAGCACCTTCAAACATTTTGGCTATTTCAATTGGGTTTTCGCTATATATTTTTTTTGTGCTATAATCTCCTTTAGTGAGTCTCACACATTTTCCTTCGATGATGTCTATTGCTGGTATAATTCTCATATTCATTTCCCACGAAAGTGGGAATCTTTTTTAATTGATATTAAATATTTTCAAATTTTTAATAATCTTAAAAGACTTATTTATTTCTTTGATACCTACAGGGTTCAAAAACCTTGCAGGATATAAATTTATAATTCTAAAAAGTTCCTTAAAATTTGTTCTCCTGCTACGCTACTTTTTTCTGGGTGAAATTGGACACCATAAAAATTGTCTTTTTGCAATGCAGAGGCATATTCCAATTCATAATTAGTTGACGAAATTGCTTCTAGGCACATTTCCGCATAAAAACTATGCACAAGGTACATGAATTCGTCATCCTTAATGTTCGAAAATAAATTTGATTTCAAATTACGAATAGTATTCCATCCCATTTGTGGCACCTTTACAGCAGTAGAAAAACGTTTGACTTCCACTTCAAAAATCCCTAAACCGTTTGTGTCCCCTTCTTCAGTAGATTTGCACATCAATTGCATTCCCAAACAAATCCCTAAAACCGGTTGCTTTAACTTCGGAATCAATTTATCAAGTCCACTTTGTTTGAGCATTCTCATTGCAGAACTCGCTTCACCAACACCAGGAAAAATCACTCTATCTGCAGATTTGATTACCTCAGGATCATTTGATAAAATCGCATCATATCCCAAACGCTTAAAAGCAAACTGAATGCTTTTAATGTTTCCTGCTCCATAATCTATAATTACTAAATTCATTACAGCATCCCTTTTGTTGATGGCAAAATCATCTTTTCTACATCACGTTTGACTGCCATTTTAATCGCTTTTGCAAACGCTTTAAAAATGGCTTCTATTTTATGATGCTCATTGGTACCTTCAGCCTTAATGTTTAAATTACATTTTGCACCATCTGTAAACGATTTGAAGAAGTGATAGAACATTTCCGTGGGCATTTTTCCAATCATTTCACGTTTAAAGTCCGCTTCCCAAACCAACCAATTTCTTCCTCCAAAATCTATTGCTACTTGTGCAAGGCAATCATCCATTGGCAATGCAAAACCGTACCGTTCTATACCTAATTTATTGCCTAATGTGGTAGCAAATAATTCTCCTAAAGCAATGGCTGTATCTTCAATAGTATGATGTTCATCTACTTCTAAATCGCCATCTACTTTTAGATTTAGGTTTAATTGTCCGTGACGTGCAATTTGATCCAGCATATGGTCAAAAAAAGCGATTCCTGTGTCAATATTACTTTGTCCGGTTCCGTCAAGATTTAATTCGATTTTTATTTTTGTTTCGTTGGTGTTTCTTTCAATAGTTCCTGTTCTCGCATCTGTTTTCAAAAATTTGTAAATAGCCTCCCAATCGTTACTTTCTAAAGCGATATATTGATCTAAAGCTTCACGCTTTACTGTGATTTCGTCGGTTCCAAGATTAGTATTGTCATTTATAAAAATTCCTTTTGAGCCTAAGTTTTTAGCTAATTCTATATCTGTTAAGCGGTCACCAATGACGAATGAATTTGCTAAATCATATTCCGAAGAAAAGTACTTTGTCAATAATCCAGTATTCGGTTTTCTTGTTGGCGCGTTGTCTTTTGCAAAGGTTCTGTCTATGAATTGCTCCTTAAAAACAATACCTTCTGCCTCAAAAGATTTTAGTACAAAATTGTGTACTGGCCAAAAAGTGTCTTCGGGATAAACATTAGTTCCCAACCCATCTTGATTGGTAATCATAACAATTTCAAAATCCAGTTCTTTGGCAATTTTGCTTAAATATTGAAATACTTTTGGATAGAAATCCAGCTTTTCAAACGAATCAATCTGCTCATCTGCTGGCTCTTTTATGATGGTTCCATCTCTGTCAATAAATAATACTCTTTTCATGGTTTTACTTTTTTTCGTCATGCTGAATTTATTTCAGCATCTCATTAGGTGTGGTTCTGAAACAAGTTCAGAATGACGTCCTCTTTTATAGTCCTTTTAATGCTTTAATCAATTTTATATTCTCCATTTGTGTCCCAACGGTAAATCGTAAACAATTTTCGCATAGCGGTTGATTGGTTCTATTTCTAACCACAATGCCTTTGTTAATCAATTGCGAATACCGTTTATTGGCATCATCTACTTTGACCAAAACAAAATTAGCATCTGAAGGATACACAATTTGAACAAAACTAATCTTTTCCAATTCTGAAATAAACCAATCACGTTGTTCAATAATTCTCTTTATTTCTTCGGAAACGTCTTCAGGTTGGGATAATCGCTCTAACGCCCTAAGTTGTGTTAATTCATTGACGTTATAAGGCGGTTTGATACGATTTAAAATTGAAATAATCCCTTCGGAAGCATAACAAACCCCTAAACGAATTCCTGCCATTCCATATGCTTTTGATAGGGTTTGGGTTACGATTAAATTCGGGAATTCCTGTAACCTGTTGATCCAGCTTTTTTCCGAAGAAAAATCGATGTATGCTTCGTCAATGATTACTATTCCTTGGAAACTAGTAATTAATTTCTCAATTATTTCAGATTCAAAACTGTTTGCAGTTGGATTATTTGGTGAACACAAAAACAGTAATTTGGTTTGTGAATTTGCTGCCCTTAAAATGTCATCAACATTGGGTTGAAAATCTATTTCTAATTCTATTACAATATTTTCTACCGCATTTATATTGGCCAATACATCATACATACCGTATGTTGGTGGTAATGTGATAATTTTATCTTCGTTTGGCTCACAAAAGGCTCTAAAAATTAAATCCAACACTTCATCACTACCGTTACCAAGTAAAATATGTTCCGGAGAAATACCTTTTAATTGAGATAATTGAGTCTTGACTTTAAGTTGTTGCGGATCTGGATATCGATTGACACCATTTTGAAACGGATTCTCATTGGCGTCTAAAAAAACCATATCACCAGAGACCTCTTTGTACTCATCCCTTGCAGATGAATAGGGTTTTAGGTTTTTGATATTGTCCCTAAGGAGATTATTTATGTTGAATTCTTTCATTTTCGTCACACTGATTTTATTTCAGTGTATTATTATTTTATACTTGTGTGATGCTGAAAAAAGTTCAGCATGACGTTTTATTGTAAGTCTTTCAATCTTAAGGTTACCGCATTTTTATGAGCCTGCAATCCTTCAGCTTCTGCCATTAATTCAATGGTGTTACCAATGTTTAAAATACCTTCTTTTGAGATCTTCTGAAATGTGATACTCTTGGTAAAACTGTCTAAATTAACTCCAGAATAGGATTTACTAAAACCGTTGGTTGGCAATGTGTGATTGGTTCCAGAGGCATAATCTCCAGCGCTTTCTGGTGTGTAATTCCCAATAAATACTGAACCTGCATTTGCTATATTATCGACATAGAAATCTTCATTTTCGGTACACACTATGAAATGTTCTGGTGCATATTCATTAATCATATCTAGAGCAATAGCATGATTTTCTACATAAATAAGTTTTGAGTTTTCAATGGCTTTTTGAGCTAAATCCAATCTAGGTAGTGATTTGATTTGCTGTTCAATTTCCGAAGAGACATCGTCAATTAATTGTTTTGAAGTGGATACTAAAATCACTTGACTATCTGCTCCATGTTCAGCTTGGCTCAATAAATCTGAAGCTACATAACTTGCTTTTGCTGTATCATCTGCTACCACCAATAACTCACTTGGTCCTGCTGGCATATCAATCGCAACTCCATATTTTGTAGCTAATTGTTTGGCAACGGTTACGTATTGGTTTCCTGGTCCGAAAATTTTGTAAACCTGCGGAATTGTCTCTGTACCAAAGGTCATTGCTGCAATCGCTTGAATACCGCCAACTTTAAAGACTTTTGTAACTCCACATAATTGAGCAGTGTATAAAATCTCATTGGCTATTTTTCCTTCTTTATTTGGTGGCGAGCATAAAACGATTTCATTACAGCCGGCAATATTTGCTGGTACAGCGAGCATTAAAACCGTTGAGAATAAAGGTGCTGTGCCTCCTGGAATATATAATCCTACTTTTTGAATTGGTCTCTTTTCTTGCCAACACTGAACTCCTTTTGTGGTTGTTACGGAAACGCGTTCGGTTTTTTGAGCACTATGAAATGTCTCAATATTTCCTTTTGCTGTTTGGATAGCTATTTTTAACTCTTGAGGAACCAAATTTGAAGCTCTATTTATTTCTTCGGAAGTGACTAATAGATCTTCTAAATTAACACCATCAAAAAATGCTGTGTACTTAAATATCGATTTGTCGCCTCTTCTTTGAACATCGTTGAATATTTCATTGACCGTTGCTTCAATATTTTCTACCGTTTGTGTTGGTCGCTTTAGAATCTCTGACCAGTCTTTTTTATCTGGATTGTATATCTTTTTCATTATAATACCATGTTTTCGATTGGACAAACTAAAATACCTTCTGCTCCATTGGCTTTGAGCTCGTCAATAACTTCCCAAAACTCATTTTTATTGATAACAGAATGTAGTGAACTCCAACCTTCTTTTGCTAATGGCAAAATGGTTGGACTGTTCATTCCTGGTAAGATTTTAATAATCGTTTCGATTTTGTCATTAGGTGCATTAAGCAAAACATATTTGCTTTTTCTGCCACGAAGCACAGATTGTAACCTGAACTGCAAAGTGTTTAATGTGTTTTGGTTTTCCGAAGATATTAAAGGTGAGACCGCTAGTACAGCTTCGGATTTTAGTAGTACTTCAACTTCTTTTAATCCGTTTTTAAATAAAGTACTTCCGCTAGAAACGATATCTACAATAGCATCTGCCAAACCAATATTTGGCGCGATTTCTACGGAACCATTGATGATGTGCAGATTAGCCTTTACATTGTTTTTATCTAGAAATTGATTAACCGTGTTTGGATAGGAAGTTGCGATACGTTTTCCTTCCAGATCTTTAATGCCATTGTATTTCACAGATTTTGGCACTGCAATAGATACCTTACACGATGAGAAGCCCAGTTTTTCAATAATTTTAATGGTATCACCTTTTTCTACCAATACATTTTCTCCAATGATGGCTGCATCAACAACACCATCTTTTAAATACTGTGGTATATCGCCATTTCTAAGGTAAAACACTTCTAAAGGAAAGTTCTTTGCTGAAGCTTTTAATTGATCTTTACCATTGTCTATTGAAATTCCAACGTCCTTTAGGATTTGCATGGAATCGTCGTGAAGTCTTCCAGATTTCTGTACTGCAATTTTTAATTTACTCATATCGTTTTTTTTGTTTTTTTAATTTGAGTAAATCATTTAGAGACATTTTGTAAAAAACAAAAACCGCTTGATTTACTCAAACGGTTTTAAAATATTTTGATTTTATTCAATACATCTTCAGCTCGCTTGAGTGCCAGTATGAAAATGATGATGATGTGATTGAATAAATGTCATTGTGTTTCTTGTCTTAACAAAGATTGCAAATTTTAATTCGTAAATCCAAATCCTGGTAAACTTTTATGATATTATTAATATTTAAAACTCAAAATATAAATTATTCATTTTTGATACAGGTTGTCCAAGGGTATGCACATTGGTCTTTAAAATCGAGCCAACCTTCAATTTTTTTATTACCTATTTTGCATTTCACCTTTGCCCATAGGTCACTCGTTTCTATAACACTAGTGATTTGAAAATTATCAAGTTTGTGTATTCTATTTGATTTTTTTGTTGGTAAATCGTATAAATAAACACGATGGTCTTCATCATAATTATCTATATGAATTATAAAATCTTTAGATTGTACCCAAAAGTTTTCATAGCCATAATCTTTGGCGTCACTTGGCAATCTTTGAATATTCTTTATTTTAAACCAGCCATATTCACTCTCTAATATCGCTATTTTATAATAATTTGTTTTGCCTTCTAAAACATTAAATGTATTAACGACCTGACCATTAATACTGTCGTAGATATTTAAAGGACGTTTACTGTCATTATCATAATAAGCTTCAACTAAATCTCTGTAATGTATTTTATTTTCATCTTGAGCTGTTAGATTTAGACTTAAAAGAAAAAAAAGTAAAACGAATTTCATTGCAATACTATTGGTTACCTAAAATGATTGGCAATCCAGATTCTCCAGATCCAATAACTATGACCTTACTATTTGGAGATTCTGATAATTTTAAAGTGGCATCTATACCTTTATCTTGAAGAATTTTATCTGTTAAGGAAGCACTTAAAATTCTGTTGGATTCTGCTTTACCTTCAGCTTCAATAATTACTTTTTCTGCTTCTTTTGCTGCTGTAACTAATCTAAACTCATATTCTAAAGATTCTTGCTCTTGCTTCAACTTACGCTCAATAGCTTCTTTAATTGTTGGTGGCAATGTCACATCACGAATTAAAATATCATTGATTTGAATAAACTGAGGCTCTACTATTTTCTTGGTCTCTTCTAAAATTTCATCTTGAATCGCATCACGTTTGCTAGAATATAGTTGTTCTGGTGTGTAACGACCAACAACACTTCTCGCTGCACTTCTTATAGCTGGCTGTAGAACTCTATTTTTATATTCTAACCCTTTTTCATTATGTAATCGTCCCAGGTTTGCAAAATCTGGTTCATACAAAACCGAAGCATCTAGTTTTATATCCAAACCGTTAGACGATAGTACCGACATTTTTTCTGGCATTTCCTGCTGACGTGTTTCATATTCAATAACTCGGTTCCAAGGTGCTATCACATGAAAACCAGGACCTAATGCTGGTTCTTTGGGATCTACACCATCGCCAAGGGTTTCATGAACCACTCCAGCATGACCAGAGTCAATAGTGACTGCAGATTTAAATAATGTAATTAATATTACGACAATGACGATTAAGGTTACGACACCGCCTTTTGGTAGTTTTTCCATAGTTATGTTTTTTTAAATAAGTCCGTTATATTTTCTTATAAACCACTCAGCTGCGAGACTTAAAGCAATGAGCGCTAGAAGGTATTTCCAGTCTATCAAAGGTACGACTTTTTTTGTGCTTTTCTGTATTGTAGCAAAACGAGAATCATTGATTAAATCATCAATTATTGTTGATGTATCGTCAATAAAATACGATTTCCCATCACTGGAGTTTGCCAAACTTTCGAGTTTAGAAACATTGGCATTTAAAAATTGTTGCTCAACGTTATATTCCAGTATTTTTAGCTCCCCAGATTTTGATATATTTTCATCATTCACTTTGACCGTAAACGAATAATCACCAGACTCCAAACCGCTTAAATCTACTTCATAGTTTGTATTTTTGAGCACAAATGGAAATGATTTTGTCTCTTCTGTATCTTTATTTTTGAGAGTAATATTTAAGTTTGCGTTATCCTCAAATTCGTAATTCTTATTAAAAAACTGGGCAATAATTCTTACGTTTTCATTTCCGTTATAAAAAGATTCGTAGTTGACATTTAAACGTGTTCTACGTTGATTAGTACTTAAGTATTGCACTAATTTCCCTATAAAATTATCAAATGTATTAAATGAGTTTTCATTGATAAATGCCTGTGCTCTCCATCTCCAAATGCCTTCACCTACCAATAAAGCCTCACGTTTATCGTTAATTTCAAACGTTGCTAAAAGTGGTTCGTCAATTTGGTTTCCGTTTATGGTTTTGTAAAGAATGGTTTCAAAAGGCACTGTAAATGATGTTTCACCAAACTCGCCAGATAAAGGCGGAAATTCTCCAAAACTTAAATCATCGATAATAAACGTACCGTAATTTTGGTTAAGACTAGGTTGATACTCTTCGCTTTGATTAGTGAGTTCCTGTTTATAATTACTTTGTAATTGATTGAGTAAAGACCAATTTGTTTTTGAACCAGCAACAACAATTTTGTTCAACTTTAATTTATCAATTTCACTAAAAAGCGATCTAAAATTATTGGTTGGCTGGTAAACGATTACCAATTGAAATTCGCCAGATTTGGCAAGAAATTCCGTAGAAGATAATATCTCAGCATTTCGTTGTTCATTACTTTCAATCGATTTTTTTAGCGCTCCCAAATCGGGATGCAACACATCAGAAACTATGGCAACGTTTGTTTTTTGGTCAATCACTTCAACTGCAAAATTCTTGACATTATTGATCGTATTTTTTTCGTTATCCAGTGGTAAAACCTGAGCGCGATAACTCGTTACACCTACTCTATTTGCAGGCAAGGTAAAATTGACAATTTGTGACGTTTGCTCTTTACTAAACGTGAGCGGTTTTGAGAAAACAGTTGTATTTCCTGCGGAAATTCTCAACTCTGTATTTACCGACGTATTGCCATTGTATGTTGCAATTACTTCTACAGGAAACTTATTTTTTAAATAGGCGTAGCGATTTACATTTAATTGCTGAAGTTTTAGATCTGTGTACGTTGTGGTATCGCCCAGAATCACAGGAAAAACAGATTGCTTATAACGCTTGGTCATGTATGCGTAATCGTTTCCGTAGGTTTGATTTCCGTCGGAAATGAGCAGTGTGGGAGAAATGGAGTTGTTATAGACTTCTGATAATCGCTCAAAAACCAAAGCCAGATTAGATTGCTTATCATCAAAACTCAAGGAATCGGATTGCTGAAGCTCTTTTCCGAAGTTATAAAATTCCACATTAAAATTGTCGTTTAGCGCTTCGCTGGATTTTAAGGTTTCTATTAATTCTGAAGTATTTTGCGACTGATTTAAATAATTTATGGATTCTGAATTATCTACCGCAACCACCAAATTGGGTTTTTCGTTGTAATAGGTGACGCTGTCAAACTTGGGATTGATCAATAACAAAAAGATGGAAAAGTAGGTCACAAAACGTAATGCTGTCAAGATCCAAGCACGCTTCCCTTTTAGTTTTGATTTATACGCATACTGAAAAAGCGCTAATGAAAGCGCAATGATTCCTGCAATGATGATGAATGTTATGGTTTGGGTTTGCAATTAATTATTATGTTTTTCTTTTTTTATACGATTTGCCCGAAGGTCAATAAATTACTATCTGGATCCATTAATGCGAACTCTTTTGTTCCCCAAGGTTTGATTTCTAGAGGTCCATTGGGATGAATTTTTACAGTGTTTTTTTTACAATAATCATACATCCCCTCAACATCATTTGTTCTAATATAAACCTGACCGTAATTTTGGTTTGGGTCTAGGTCTTTAAACTCAAAAAAATGAATTTCGATATCATCTTTTTTAATCATCAAATACCCATCATAATCTGTTTCTCCTAATTGCTTAAAACCCAAATTATGGTAATAGGCTTTTGTTGTTGCTTTATTGCGCATTGGGAGTTTTGGGATTATTGATTTGAGCATTAGTTTTTTAAAACTTTTTGAGATTAAACTTGTTTATTGATGATTAGAAATAAATATATATGCAAATGCTTAGCTATAATTCTTTTAATGATTCTTTAACCCTATTCTTAGGCGTGTCAGACCAAATTTTACCAATACTATTCCAATAGGTTTCTAATTGTGATTCATTACAGTATACTAACAAAGAAATTTCTATAAAGAAGTTTAAGTTACCAGACCATGCTAATTCATTTGGGTTTAAACGAATTAAAAATTTATTGATTTTTTTTAAATCCCTAAAAAACAGATCATAAAACTCACCAATAGTATTTAATTTGAGAATTTTAGATAATTCTATGATGTTAGATGTATCATCGCTTTTATAGTCATTGACTTTAAAACCAGCTTTTTTAGCTATTTCATCAATACTAGAAAATTTATCCCAATTTGTATTAATTAATTCGTTCAACGTTATTGAATTAATTTTTTGATCAAAAAATTCTTTTTTATTTGATAATTTTTGAATTTTTGATTCTAATGCATTATGTTGATTTCTAATTGATAAAAATTGCTCATCTGCTAGTTCAAAAATACCAGCTAAACGGAATAATTTTCTACTAAGCTCTTTTGGTATATCTAGCTTTTTCTTATAACTAAGTTCATGAGAAATCGAAGCCCATGAATGTTGTAAAACAGTTCTTACTTGAATTTCAGCAGAAAGACTAGAATAGTTATTCCATTCAGGCAATTCTTTTCTTTTTTTATCGAGTGAAACAATATAATGAACTGATAAATATCCAAATTCATTGCTTTCAAGAATATCGCCTTTATTTATCGAATTTGATTTATCGATTTTAAAATTCTTTTTAAATAGTGAATCGACTTTATCAATATCATCTAAATAATATAAAATTACTCTTACACCTGATAAATCCTGAATTTTTGAAATATCTGTTATATTTTTCTCAATAATTTTATTTTCAAGACTTATTATTTCTTTAGTTCTAGATTCAACTATATGATATTTTATATTTTCTGAATTAAGTAAAGCTTCAACTAAACTATGTAGGATTGGTGTAAATCCCGAATGAAGATTAGTTAATTTTTTTAAATTAATTTTATCCATATCAAATTAAATTAAGTCAACATCCCACCATCAACATTCAACGTTTGCCCTGTGACATAAGCACTCATATCACTTGCTAAAAACACACAGGCGTTTGCGATGTCTTCTGGAGTTCCTCCTCGTTTTAATGGTATGGCGTTTCTCCATCCTTTAACGGTTTCTTCGTCTAGTTTTGCGGTCATTTCGGTTTCTATAAAACCTGGTGCAATCACATTACTTCTAATGTTTCTTGACCCTAACTCTAAAGCTACAGATTTTGAAAACCCAATAATACCTGCTTTTGATGCTGCGTAATTGGTTTGGCCTGCATTACCTTTTACACCAACAACAGAACTCATATTGATAATTGAGCCTTTACGCTGTTTCAACATAGTTCTTTGTACTGCTTTGGTCATATTAAAAACAGATTTTAAGTTGACTTCAATGACTTTATCAAAATCCTCTTCGCCCATTCTCATCAATAAATTATCTTTTGTGATACCTGCGTTATTGACTAAAATATCGATGCTGCCAAACTCTGCTAAAACATCTTCTGCCAATTGTTGGGATTCGTCAAAATTTGACGCATCGCTTTTATATCCTTTGGCTTTGATGCCTTGATCATTCAATTCTTTTTCCAGTTCATTTGCTGCTTCTACGGAAGAGCTATATGTAAATGCGATGTTCGCGCCATGCTGTGCAAAAACTTCTGCGATTCCTTTTCCAATGCCTCTACTTGCTCCTGTTATGATTGCTGTTTTGCCTTCTAATAATTTCATAGTTGGTGATTGTTTTTTGTTAATGTATTCTGAAACATTCAATGAGTAAAAACCTGAAGATTTATGTTAGATTCTTATTTAAGTGTTTCATGATATAATTTTTAATAGTTGGTTCTCAAATATAGCAATTACAAGTTGCACAACATATAAAAACCTCACAAATTCTTGTGAGGTTTTTAACAGATTATAATGTAATTTCCTATTGTTTTTCAGCAGTTGCCAACGGTTGAATTTTAGGTTTTATCTTTTTATAAAGATCAAACTGGGGTCCTGTAAGAATATTTCTCATTTCTCCAGTTTCAGTAGTTTGCAAATTAAATAATAAGTTCAACTGCTCTTTACCTTCATATTGATCTTCGATTTTATTTCTTCTAATCAAGAACTCTTCAACTTTTCTTTGAAAAAGCATAAATTGCTTATCTCTCAAAGCTAATTGATCATTATAGGCTTGCGTAATTTTTGTTGCTTCATCATCTAGTTGCTCCTTATTTTGCTGTAACATTGGGTCTTGGGCAAAGGTAAACATTGAGGTTAATGAGATGAATAGTATTAGTAATTTTTTCATAATTGTTGTTTTTATATTGTTTCCATTTAAAGAAAACAATTTATTCAAAAACCACCTTGCTCTTTTTCGTAAAATCTTAACCCAAATAAAAAAGCAGTTACAATAGATGTAACTACTTTTAAATACATATGATGTGAATATTAATATTTTCTGAAGATGAAAATTACATTTTAAGCTCTTCTGGTTGTTCATAATTGAATAGGTAATCGATATCCATTTCCTGAACTTTACCAAGTTTTTGCAATGCCTTAAAATCGATATCTTTTTTGTTGCCAATAACCATCACGTTATAGTTTTCACCTTTAATGTTTTTGTTGAAAAACTCACGTAGGTCATCTATAGTCATGTCTTTGATCGTGTTGTACATCTCTTCTCTATTATCATTATCGATGCCTAATTTTTTGAGACGCTCATAGTTCCAAAATACACTGGATTTTGTAATACGCTCTGCAGCTAGTTTTTTTAATGTCGCTTCTTTTGCTGCGTTAAATTGTTCTTCAGCTTCTGGCATATTGGTCATTAATTCCATCATGGCATCCACAGCTTGTGGCATTTTATTGGCTTGAGTGCCCATATAAGCCATCACATAATTGTTATCTTCTTTTTTGCTTGCGTTGCTGTAGCTTGAAAATGCAGAGTACGCCAAGGATTTTGATTCTCTAATTTCCTGAAAAACGATAGACGACAATCCGCTACCAAAATAAGTGTTGAATAATGTTGAAGCTGCCATGTTCTCTGCTTTGAATGGATCTCCTTTAGCCAAGAACAACATTTCGGACTGTACCATATCAAAATCTACGAAGTACACATTTCCGCCAGTTTCCTTTTCAAGATATGCCATAGCTTCTGGATATGTTTTTAATTCTTCGGAAACTTTATGACTCGTATTTAAGGCTGTTACAGCTGCATCGATATCTTTTCCGTAGTAAAAAATACGTTGTTCGAAGTTTTTCATTCCTTTTACAATATCGACCAATTGCGCAGGATCCATTTCTTTAAGTTCCTTGGCCTGGAAAATGTTACGCAATCTTGAGTTGTCACCATATTTTCCGTAATTCATTAGTCCGTTCCAAAGGATGTTCCCTTTTTGTGATTTGCCATCAACTCTGTCTTTTACTATGGACTCAACGTATTTATCATATGCTTCTTGATCTGGCACAGCATTGTTCCAAAGGTGTTCTAAAAGTTCTAATCCTTTTGGTAGGTTTTCTTTTAGCCCGCTCAATCCAACATAAGTGGTTTCAGCTCCTGCACTTACATAATAATTGACTCCTAATTTGTAGAATTCTTTTTTGAGTTCTTCCGCAGAATACTTATCTGTTCCCAGATACTCCATGTATCCAGCAGCCAGTCCCAATTTTTTATCGTTATCACTTCCCATATCAAAAATGATATTCATATCAAACAAATCGTTGTTCTCATTGTTGATATGAGCGACTTTAATGCCATTATCCAATTTGGTTTCTTTGATCTCTTCTTTGTAATCAATGAATTTTGGCTTAAGTGCTTCGGACTCCATTTTATTGAAATTCACTAAAAATGGGGAACTCATTTCTCGGTTCACATTTACAGGTGTAATTCCTGGATTTTCAACTTTTACGATAGATGCATCTTCACCTTGACGTTTGTAAGTCACTACATAGTTGTCTTTGTAAAAAGAGTTTGCAAAATCTACCAATTCTTGTTTTGAGATTTTTTTTAAATCATCAAGAAACTGAACTCTGTTTTTCCAATTTTCGTCTTTTATAAAGGCGTCAACATACATATCTGCAAGTGCAGAGTTGTTTTCATAACGCTGTGTTTGACTTAGTTTTAGGTCATTGATGACTGCATCCATCATCCACTCATCAAATTCTCCTTTTTTAAGCTTTTCAATTTGCGCTAATAGTAAGAGCTTAACTTCATCTAAGGTTTGGCCTTCTTTTGGACCTCCTGAAAATACGTGGTAGCCATACTCCTTTAAAAATGTAGTAGAACAACCAGCATACTGCACTAATTGCTGTTGGTTTAAGTTTAAATCTATCAATCCTGCGTTACCGTTTGCCAGAATCATATCTGCCATGGTTACTAATTTTTCTTGCTCTGTACCAGCACCATCGGTTCTAAATGCTATAGAAATACTTTCGGCAGTTGGACCAAACACTTCGTTTACGATTGGCGCTGTAATTGGTTCCTCTTTTGGTAATGTTGGGTGGACTACTTCTTGTTTTTCAAACTTTCCGAAGACATTATTAACTTCTTCTATAGTATCATCAAAATCCAAATCACCAACCAATACGATTGCCATATTATTTGGCACATAATATTTATCGAAATAATTATGAATATCAACCATTGATGGGTTTTTTAAATGCTCACCAGTACCAATTGTGGTTTGTTGCCCATAAGGATGATTTGGAAATAAACCTTCTAACATGGCTGCATAACGCTTGCGACCGTCATTATCTTGACCTCTGTTGAATTCTTCAAAAACAGCTTCCAGTTCGGTATGAAATAAACGTAAGACCAATTGACTAAAACGCTCACCTTCCAAATAAAGCCATTTGTCTAACTCATTTGATGGTATTTTATTGGTGTATACGGTTTGCTCAAACCAAGTGTATGCATTTGTTCCAGTTGCTCCCAAAGATGCCATCATTTTGTCGTATTCATTAGCAATACTGTAGTTTGAAGCTTCCAAAGAGACTTCATCAATTTTTTTGTAGAGTTGTAATTTTTTAGCTGGATCATTTTCTGCTCTGTGTTGTTCATACAAATCTGAAATTTGATCGAGATAGGCTTTTTCTTTTTCCCAGTCTGCACTTCCAATTTCATCGGTTCCTTTAAAAACCATGTGTTCAAGGTAATGTGCTAATCCTGTAGATTCCTTAGGGTCGTAATTAGAACCAGCTCTTACAGCGATATAGGTTTGTATTTTTGGTTCTTCTTCGTTTTTACTTAAATAAACTTTAAGTCCGTTATCCAAAGTATACAAACGCAATCCTGTTGGATCGTTAGATACTGCTTCATACGAAAACCCGTTAGCATCTTCGTTAGACTCAACTGTATAAGCCAGGTCTTTGTTTTCTTTTTCTGTTTTGCAATTGTACGCCAAGGCAACAATACAAAACATCATGATTAGTTTGATGTGTTTCATTTAGATTGATTTGATTAAAAAAAAATTCCGTTGACTAAAGTACAGTCAACGGAATTATAACGATTAAGATTTATATATATTTTAACAGGAAATCACTTATTTATTCATTACTTCTGCTACTTTTTTTCCAATTTCAGCAGGAGAATCAACAACGTGAATTCCACATTCTCTCATAATTTTCTTTTTAGCTTGTGCAGTATCATCACTTCCGCCAACAATTGCCCCAGCATGACCCATTGTACGTCCAGCAGGTGCAGTTTCACCAGCGATGAATCCAATAACCGGTTTTTTACTTCCGCTTTTTTTATACCAATTTGCAGCATCTGCTTCTAATTGACCACCAATTTCGCCAATCATAACCACAGCTTCAGTTTCTGGATCGTTGATTAATAACTCAACAGCTTCTTTTGTTGTAGTACCAATTATTGGATCTCCTCCAATACCGATTGCTGTAGTGATACCTAAACCTTGTTTTACAACTTGGTCTGCAGCTTCATAGGTTAGCGTTCCAGATTTAGAAACGATACCAACGGTTCCTTTTTTGAAAACAAAACCTGGCATAATCCCAACTTTAGCTTCCCCTGGAGTGATTACTCCTGGACAGTTTGGACCAATTAATCTACAGTCTCTGTTTTTGATATAGTTTGAGGCTTTGATCATGTCACCTACAGGAATACCTTCAGTAATAGTAATGATTACCTTAATCCCAGCATCTGCAGCTTCCATAATTGCATCTGCAGCAAATGCAGGTGGTACAAAAATAATTGTAGTATCTGCTCCAACTTCTTTTACAGCTTCTGCCACAGTGTTAAATACAGGTTTGTCTAAGTGGCTCTGTCCTCCTTTTCCTGGTGTAACACCACCAACGACATTTGTGCCATACTCAATCATTTGACCAGCGTGAAATGTACCTTCACTACCAGTAAAACCTTGTACTATTATTTTTGAATCTTTATTAACTAAAACGCTCATTTGTGTTTGTTTTATGGATTTTATTTTAATTTTTTCTACGGAAACCGTAATGTTGTCATTCAATTTTCTGAAAACAAAAATAAGATTTTGCTTATGAAATTTTCAATGTTTTTAGATTTTTATTTCTGCGTATGAATTTAAACTTTCAGAACTGTTATCAACTTGCTGGCTAATTTCAAAACCTTTATAAAGTTTCCCGTCTTTGGTTTCCCAAATCGTTATAAAATGTGCCAAAGGATCTTCTTTTTCAGGACGCTCAATAGCTGTAACATAAATTGTATATCTAGCGGTCACAACACCGTTGTCTTCAAGTAAATGGCTTACTCTATATTTAAATGAATGGAATGATTTTCTAACACCTTTCAGCATTTCTTCAATACCTTGAAAATTGAGTTTGGTAAAACCTTTGCTACTGTGCCATTTAAGTTCACAATCTTTGTGAAAATGAGCAATAATGTTTTGGTCTTTTGCCAAATCTAAATCGTAAAATGCTTTAACAATTTGTTTTGCAGACATTATTTTGTTTTTAGTTTCTTTATTAATTCTGGAATTTGACGAATGTAAGCCATTTCCTTGAATTTCTCTCGAGCTTCAATTGCAGGCGACCCGAAATATGTGGCTCCAGCAGTTGTAGAATGACCTAAACCAGATTGTGCATATAAGATTGTTCCTTTTGCTATTGTGATACCACTTTTCACTCCCACTTGTCCCCAAATCGTGACTTCATCTTCAATGACTACACATCCAGCAATACCAGTTTGTGATGCTATTAAACACTTCTTGCCAATAAGTGTATCGTGACCAACTTGTATTTGATTATCTAGTTTTGAACCCTCTCCAATAGTAGTGTCACCAGTGACCCCTTTATCAATAGTACAAAGCGCACCAATATCTACATTATCTTTTATGATGACGCGTCCACCAGATTTTAATTGATCAAAACCTTCTGGTCTGTTTTTATAATAAAAAGCACTAGCACCTAAAATAGTACCAGCATGAATGATAACATTATTACCTATGATCGTGTCATCGTAGATACTCACATTGGAGTGAATGATGCAGTTATCACCAATAGTCACATTGTTACCAATAAAGCAATTTGGCTGAACTACAGTATTCTCACCAATTCTTGCAGATGGTGAGACAGCGCTATTTGAAGATTGAAAAGGTTTAAAATGGAGTGTTAATTTATTAAAATCCCTAAAAGGGTCATCACTTATCAATAGTGCTTTGCCATCCGGACAATCCACCTTTTTATTGATAAGTACTATTGTTGCTTCGGAATTTAATGCTTTATCATAATATTTAGGATGGTCTACAAAAACAATATCTCCAGCTTCTACCACATGAATTTCATTCATTCCAAAAACAGGAAAGTCATCTGCTCCAATATATTCCGAAGAAATAAGATGAGCAATCTCTTTAAGTGTATGTGGTTTTGGAAATTTCATTTTTTCAGATCTTAAGTTTTAAATCGCAATAAATACTGCTAACTGGAAACCGTACACTCTTTTATTATTCTTTTACACGTTCTTTATAAGTTCCTTTTTCGGTTTCAATCTTGATTTTATCACCTTCATTGATGAATAAAGGTACATTAACTTCTGCTCCAGTTTCTACAGTAGCAGGTTTTGTAGCATTGGTTGCAGTATTTCCTTTAATTCCTGGCTCAGTTGCTGTTACTTCTAGAACAACTGTTGCTGGCATATCTACCGATAATGGCATGTTGTCTTCTGTATTGATTTGAATGGTTACCACCTCTCCTTCTTTCATCAGGTCTGGACGATCTAAAGCTGCCTCGAGCAAACGAATTTGGGTATAATCGGCTTCATTCATAAAATGAAAAAACTCACCATCATGGTATAAAAACTGAAATTTGTGTGTTTCTACTCTTACATCCTCGATCTTATGTCCTGCGGAAAATGTATTGTCCAACACTTTACCGTTAGTAACGCTTTTCATTTTTGTTCTCACGAACGCTGGACCTTTTCCTGGTTTGACGTGTAAAAATTCAATGATTTTATAGATATCGTTATTATATCTAATGCATAATCCGTTTCTTATATCTGAAGTACTTGCCATTTTAAATATGTTGTTAATTTGTTTGTTGCTGAGTGGTTTACCCAAGCACGATTGTTTAATATGTTATCTTTTCCGAAGAAAAATATTTAGCTCGATTTAAAATATCCTTTCATAATACCACGATGAGAATTTTTTATAAACTGAAGAATCTCATCACGCTCTGGAGTGGCTTCCATCTCTGCTTCAATTAAATCTGAAGCCTGGGTATTATTATAATTTTTTTGATATAGCATTCTGTAGATATCCTGTATTTCTCTAATTTTTTCAGTAGTAAAACCTCTTCTACGTAATCCAACCGAGTTAATACCAACATAAGATAAAGGCTCTCGTCCCGCTTTTACAAATGGTGGAACATCTTTTCTTACCAAAGAACCTCCAGTAACAAAGGCATGGTTGCCAATCGAACAAAATTGATGTACAGCAGTCATTCCAGCTAAAACGACGTAATCTCCAACAGAAATATGTCCTGCCAAGGTACTGTTATTTGAAAAGATACAATTATTACCTACAACACAGTCATGAGCTATGTGGCAATATGCCATGATTAAACAGTTATTACCAATGACTGTTTTCATTTTATCTGTCGTTCCTCTATTTATCGTAACGCACTCTCTTATAGTAACATTATCTCCTATTACCGTAAGTGTATCTTCATCATTATATTTCAAATCTTGAGGTACTGCGGAAATTACTGAGCCAGGAAAAATATTACAATTTTTCCCAATTCTCGCACCTTCCATAATGGTTACGTTACTACCAATCCACGTGCCTTCTCCAATAGTTACATTGCTGTAAATTGTAGTAAAGGGTTCAATAACAACATTTTTAGCGATTTTTGCTCCAGGATGTACGTAAGCTAAAGGTTGGTTCATTTTTTAGGTTTTATTTTACTTTTGAAATCTGTGCCATTAACTCTGCTTCTGCGCAAAGTACACCGTTAGCGTAGGCATAACCTTGCATATGGCAAATCCCGCGACGAATAGGTGTAATTAAATCACACTTAAAAATCAAGGTGTCACCAGGCACGACTTTTTTCTTAAACTTCACTTTATCTATCTTCATGAAGAATGTTAGGTAGTTTTCTGGATCTGGAACTGTGCTAAGTACAAGAATACCTCCAGTTTGAGCCATAGCCTCAACAATGAGTACTCCAGGCATCACAGGTGCTCCTGGGAAGTGTCCTTTAAAGAACTCCTCATTCATGGTTACATTTTTCATCCCAATAACTCCAGAATCTGTTAATTCAAAAACCTTATCGAGTAGTAAAAAAGGTTGTCTATGTGGTAGCATTTCCATGATTTTCATCACGTCCATCAAAGGTTCCTGATTCAAATCTATTTGAGGGACATGGTTACGTCTCTCATTTTTTATGATTTTTGATAATTTTTTAGCAAATTGAGTATTGATAAAATGACCTGGTTTATTAGCAATTACTTTACCTTGAATGCGAGTGCCTACCAAAGCTAAATCACCAATAACATCTAATAACTTATGTCTCGCAGCTTCATTTGGATGGTGAAGTGTTAAATTATCTAGAATCCCGTTTGGTTTAACTGCTATAGAATCTTTGTTAAAAGCGATTCTTAACTTATTCATTGTTTCTGGAGACAATTCCTTATCTACATAAACAATGGCATTGTTAAGATCTCCTCCTTTAATCAATCCATTTTCTAACAGCATTTCAAGTTCGTGTAAGAAACTAAAAGTCCTCGAGTCTGAAATATCTTCTTTAAAATCAGACATTTTATTTAATGTAGCATTTTGAGTGCCTAAAACTTTAGTCCCAAAATCAACCATTGTGGTTACTTGGTATTCCTTTGAAGGCATTACAATGATTTCACTACCAGAATCCTCATCTATGTAAGAAATCACATCAGATACTACATAAGCTTCTCTAAAATCATCCTGTTCTTCTGTTCCTGCCTTTTCAAGCGCCTCAACAAAAAACTTAGATGAACCATCCATTATTGGAGGCTCAGACGCATCAAGTTCTATAATTGCATTATCAATATCCTGACCAACTAAAGCTGCCAAAACGTGCTCTGAAGTTTGAATGGTAACACCATTTCTCTCCAAACAAGTGCCTCTTTGCGTATTAGTTACATAATTGGCGTCTGCCTCAATTACTGGAGAGCCTTCGAGATCAACTCTTTTAAAAGAAAAACCATTATTTACTGGTGCTGGACAAAATGTAAGTGTTACATTTTTGCCTGTATGCAAGCCTACTCCCTGGAGTGAAACTCTTTCCTTTATTGTTTTCTGTTTATCTTCTGTTTTAATTATTGCCATTGACTTTCTTTTCTAAATCGTTTATGGTTTTAACTATTTTGGGTAAATTTTTGAAATATACGTAAGATTTATTCCAATCTCCATATGTAAATGATGGAGAACCTTGTAATGTCTCATTATCTTTTACATGACGACCAATTCCAGATTGAGCCTGTACTCGAACATTATTGCCAATTGTAATATGACCAGCAATTCCTACTTGACCACCAATTTGGCAGTTTTCACCAATTTTAGTAGAACCAGCAATTCCTGTTTGTGCTGCAATTACAGTATTTTTTCCTATCTCTACATTATGGGCAATCTGTATTTGATTGTCCAATTTTACGCCTCTTCTAATTATTGTAGACCCTAATGTTGCTCTATCTATAGTGGTTGCTGCACCAACATCTACAAAATCTTCAATTATTACATTACCTGTTTGTGGTACTTTACTATATTCTCCATTTTCATCTGGGACGAAACCAAATCCGTCTGCTCCTATAATTACTCCAGAGTTAATAACGCAATGTTTGCCAATTACAGTTTCAGAATAAATCTTAGCGCCAGCAAAAATAACGGTGTTATCTCCTATGGATGTATTATCACCTATGTATGTATTCGGAAAAATCTTCACATTTTTACCAACTACAACATTTTCTCCTATGTAACTAAATGCTCCAACATAAATATCTTCATCTAACTTTGCAGTATCAGATATAAAAGAAGGTTGCTCGATACCATGTTTATTTAACTTTACCTGGTTATAATATTCCAAAAGTTTAGAAAACGATTTATAAGCATCCTCAACTTTTATAAGCGTTGTGGTAATTTCATTTTCTGGCTCAAAGCTTTTATTCACTATAGTGATTGATGCTTTGGTAGAATATATGTAAGACTTATACTTAGGATTTGCCAAAAAGGTCAAAGATCCTTCGGTTCCTTCTTCAATTTTTGAAAGTTTAGAAACTTCAACATCTGGATTGCCCACGACATCGCCTTCTAAAATTCCAGCTATTTGTTCTGCTGTAAAGTTCATCCTCGCAAAAATAGGAAAATTGTCGAAATTATTAACAGATGTTGGTATATAAAAGGTGAGTTGATTTGGTCTTTGTTGTTGTATAGTGGGTTTCCTATTAATTTACAGGGATAAAATATCTAATTATTGTTTGGGATTTGCCATATTTTTCTCTTCGGAAATTTTAAATCTTTCCAATTTGTGATCCCATTCTTGGATACTATTCTTTTGGGTAGCAGATGTAATATTTGGTTACTGGTTTTGATAGCGCTTTCATATTAAATTGATCTGAAGCCTTGGTTATATCTACTAATTTTCCAGATTTTTGAAGAATTTTTATGTTTTGCTTTTTTGATTGATACGCTTGGTTTGATATTTCGTTTATAAAAACAAAATATTCTGCATCTGTTTTAGAGATTCCGTATTTTGACATCAATTTGGATAGATGTTTATCTAAAGTTGAGGGTTTAATAGGTTTGTTTTTGAGCTTTATTTTCAATAAATCCCTATTGATAATCATATCGCAAAGATTTTTTAAAATAAAATCGTCGTGATATTGCCATTCTTTCATTGCAGAAATGATATCATTATCATCCAGTCTAGAAAACGTTTCTAAAATGTCATCATTAAAATTTTTACTGGTAATTTCATTCCGAAGAAAAAAAGATAGCGCATCACTAGCTCTTAGTTCTATACCTTGACTCGTTAACTCTTTTGCTCGTTTTAGCACTCGCATCAATAATTGCTCTGCTACCAATCCCGTTTTATGGAGATAGACCTGCCAATACATAAAACGTCTGGCAACTAGAAATTTCTCGACGCTATAAATTCCTTTTTCTTCTACTACCAAGCGGTCATCGACTACGTTGAGCATTGTTATTAAGCGCTCACTATTAACATTTCCTTCGGCTACTCCTGTGTAAAAGCTATCTCGTTTAAGATAATCTGCCCTATCCATATCAAACTGGCTGGAAATCAATTCACATAAAAACGGTCTGTTGTATTTACCTTCAAATATTTGGATGGCAAGCGTTAAACTTCCGTTAAATTCTTCGTTGAGTTTATGCATGAAACGGAGCGAAATTTCTTCATGTGAAATTCCGTTTACGATGCTATGCTCCATCGCATGAGAAAATGGACCGTGACCAATGTCATGCAACAAAATGGCTGTGTAGAGTGCCTTTTCTTCTTCCTCAGAAATCATAACCTCCTTAAAACGAAGCACATTCACAGCTTTTTGCATTAAATACATGCAACCTATGGCATGATGAAATCTCGTGTGGTGCGCTCCTGGATAAACGAGATATGACAGTCCCATTTGTGAAATTCTACGAAGCCTTTGGAAATATTTATGTTCGATTAAGTCAAATATATCCGAATTTGGAATAGTAATAAATCCGTAAATTGGGTCGTTAAAGATTTTAAGTTTGTTACTTGTCTTCAAACGTGATGCTTTTACATTAATTTTAAACAAATATACATGAACACTATAAATATTCTTTGGGTTGACGACGAAATCGATCTTTTAAAACCACATATCATTTTTTTAGAGCAAAAACAATATAAGGTTACCACTTGCCAAAGTGGTACTGAGGCTATTGAAATCATTGATGACACTAATTTTGACATTGTGTTTTTAGATGAAAATATGCCTGGACTTACGGGTTTGGAAACGTTGAATGAGATTAAGGAACGTCGCGCCAACCTGCCTGTTGTAATGATTACAAAAAGTGAGGAAGAATATATTATGGAAGAAGCTATTGGTAATAAGATTGCCGATTATTTGATAAAACCAGTCAACCCAAACCAGATTTTATTGAGTTTGAAGAAGAACTTGGATCATTCTAGGCTCATTTCAGAAAAAACAACATCTAATTACCAGCAAGAATTCAGAAAAATCGCAATGGATCTTTCTATGGTAAACAGCTGGGAAGAATGGAGTGATTTATACCAAAAACTCATCTATTGGGAGTTACAATTGGAGGATATTGAAGATGTTGGTATGACTGAAATTTTAGAATCTCAAAAGACAGAGGCTAATGTTCAGTTTGGAAAATTTATTGAAAAAAATTATCCAGATTGGTTTGACCATAAAGCCGATGCTCCTATTCTATCGCATAATTTGTTTAAGGAAAAAGTGGTGCCAGAAATTACCAAAGATCAACCAACGCTTCTCATTGTAATCGATAATTTGAGGTATGACCAATGGAAAGCCTTTGAGCCTATTGTAAATAATTATTATAAAAAAGATTCTGAAGTACCTTTTTACAGTATTCTACCAACAGCGACGCAATACGCCAGAAATGCTATTTTCTCTGGATTGATGCCTGCTGATATGGAAAAACTGCACCCAAAACTATGGAAAAACGATACCGATGATGGCGGAAAAAATTTACACGAAGCAGATTTTCTTGAAGCTCAATTAAAGCGCTTAGGCTTACAACATTTAAAAACCGAATACCATAAAATCACGAATCTTAAATCTGGTAAAAAATTAGTAGAAAATTTTAAAACGCTTAAGGATAATGATCTTTCTGTAATTGTTTACAATTTTGTGGACATGCTCTCACATTCTAAAACCGAGATGGATGTTGTAAAGGAATTAGCCTCAAATGATAAGGCGTATCGATCTTTAACGGTGAGTTGGTTTAAAAATTCCCCTTTATTAGAAATGATCCAGCAAGCGCAAGGTTTAGGATTCAAATTAATTTTAACTACAGATCACGGAACAATTAATGTAAAACACCCATCAAAAGTGATTGGCGATCGTGATACCAGTTTGAATTTACGATATAAAACCGGTCGAAGCTTAACTTATGAAGAACGTGAGGTTTTAGTAGCAAAAGATCCTAAGAGTATACATCTACCCTCTTTAACGATGAGCAGTTCTTTTATTTTTGCTAAAAGTGATTATTTTTTAGCATACCCAAATAATTACAATCACTATGTGAGTTATTATAGAAACACCTATCAACATGGAGGTGTATCTTTAGAAGAAATGATTATTCCATTTGTAGTGATGAATCCCAAATAGAAAAATTTTTCTTCGGAAATTGGATATATTAATTGAGGGTAAAAAACTAGAATACCCATTGCTTGAAATCCACGTAACGCAAAAATCATCGATGAAATACACTTTTTTCTAGTTTTTTTCAAAAATTATTATTATCATTGCCGCAAGAAATTAACTAAAATGGTATATAACTATTAGTAATGTCGAAATTATTAGAAATTAAATATCAATTAGAAAATATCAATACTGTTGCAAAACAGGTTTTAGAGCATGTAAATTCTAAAACGCTACTTTTTTATGGTGATATGGGTGTTGGCAAAACAACATTGATAAAATCCATAGCTAAAGAAATTGGAAGTCTTGATCAAGTTAGCAGCCCAACATTTTCAATTGTTAATGAATATGAAGCAAAAAATATTCTAATTTATCATTTTGATTTATATAGAATAGAAGATGAAGATGAAGCCCTGAATTTTGGGTTTGATGACTACTTAAACAGCCAAAATTGGGTATTTGTTGAGTGGCCACAGAATGCAGAGAACCTAATGCCGGATGATGCTAATATTATTGAAATTTCTTACAATGATCTTAACTCAAGATCCCTCAAATTGAACCAAAAACAAAATTGAACCAAAATATAGAGCAAAAAACAGCAAAATTTTAGAAAAAAATTACCTACCTAACACCGCATTATATTTAGAGACTACGGAAAAACCGTAATCATAAGGCGATTTTTGAGTGTTTTTTAACACTCATTTTAACTATTTGATTTATAGGACATACTTATATTTGAATAATTAATTAATTTAATCCCTTATATTATGAAAACTAAAAAGTATGTACTCGCCCTTGCGATTTTCGGTGGAATGTTGTTCACAGCTCACGCAACTGATTTAATCAACCTAGATGGACAAGTTAAAACTGAAATCGACAAAAGAAAAGTCAAAATTGCTACACACGGATAAAAAAAGCAATTCTAGAAGTATAATTAATGGGAGTTTAATAGGTGTTTTAATATCTATTACTCCTATTTTTTTTTACTCATACATTTATGTTCCTGAAACAAAAATTTGGGAAAATTTAATTTTTACATATGATAGTGGTTATTATGAAGATGTGAGGACTAGTTTTTGGATGATAATGACTAAACTTATTCCATTATTTCTTTTATTCATATGGTTTTTTACTTGTCGTCATTGGTGGTATCACGCTATTTTAGTTCCTATTTCAATGTATATATATCAATTGATAGGTACTATAAATGAAGATGTAATTTTCTTTGATAATTTTGATTTAATGTATATGTTGCCAATAATGGCTATCGTTATACCTTCTATATATTTGATCAGAGCTAAAATGTTTAATAAAATTAACGATGCCAACAAAACACTACAAGAATTAGAAGAAGAATTTAAGATGAAACCTAAAGGTGTTTGGGGTACTATCAAACAGTATTTTTAGTTTCAAAACCACATAAATATTCATTAATCAAATAATTATTTGTAATTTGAGTTACCAATTAAAAATTCAATGAGCGAATCGTTATCTCCGTTTACTAAAGCACAACTTTTACCACAAGAAGAAACCCTTGAAGTCTATAAAAAGAAGGGTGATTTATTTATTGGTATCCCAAAAGAAACCCATTTTCAAGAGAAGCGTGTCTGCTTAACACCAGATGCTGTTCATGCATTGGTTTCTAACGGTCATCGCGTGATGATTGAGTCTGGAGCTGGTGAAGGTGCAAATTTTAAAGACAAATCTTATAGCGAAGCTGGCGCAGAAGTTACAAAGGATACTGCAAAAGTATTTTCTTGCCCAATGTTACTTAAGGTAGAACCGCCATCACTTGACGAAATAAAATTAATAAATCCGCAAACACTCTTAATTTCTGCTTTACAACTTAAAACTCAAAGCAAAAGTTATTTTCAGGCTTTAGCTTCGAAACGTATTACAGCTTTAGCTTTTGAATTCATAAAAGATGATGATGGAGCTTATCCTGCGGTGCGTTCATTAAGTGAAATTGCTGGAACTGCATCTATATTGATTGCAGCAGAACTATTATCAAATGTTAACGGTGGAAATGGTCTCATGTTTGGAAATATTAGTGGAGTTCCACCTACGGAAGTCGTTATTATTGGAGCAGGAACCGTTGGAGAGTTTGCAGCAAGATCTGCTATTGGTCTTGGTGCCAATGTGAGAATTTTTGATAATTCAATTACAAAACTACGTTGCGTTCAAGCCAATTTAGGTCGTACGCTATACACCTCAACATTACAACCAAAAAATCTAATTAAAGCTTTAAAACGATGTGATATTGCCATTGGTGCGGTACGAGGTAAAAATCGTTCTCCAATTATTGTTACAGAAAAAATGGTAGATGCCATGAAGACAGGATCTGTAATTATTGATGTAAGTATAGATATGGGTGGCTGTTTTGAGACCAGTGAAGTAACAAATCATGACAAACCTACATTTGATTATAATGGAGTCACACATTATTGCGTTCCCAACATACCAGCCCGATATTCAAGATCTGCATCGGTATCTTTAAGTAATATATTTACGCCTTACCTACTCAAAATCGCAGAAGATGGCGGTATAGAAAATGCCATTAGATTTGACCGCGGTTTAAAAAATGGGTTGTATTTTTACCACGGAATTTTAACAAACAAATCTGTAGCCAATTGGTTTGACCTTGACTGCAGCGATGTCAACTTGTTGATTTTCTAAAAAATCTAAATACTTATATGAAATTAATTCATCGAATTGGTTACTATTTGGGAGGATTCTCAATTGGACTAATACTTCTTGCGTTTTTTCTGGGTGGAAAAAAAACATCCTGTGCCTATGGGCCAAATGCGAGAACTATCAAAAATATTACGATTAAGAAACGATTTTATTCCGAAGAAACTAAAGTTACGATGGATAATTATGATCTTGATTCTTTATCCATTTCCGAATTAATACAAACGAGTAGTGTCAATTTTTCAAAAAGCGATACCAAATCAGATTCTTGTAAAACCTATCTTTTAGAAAGTGAATTAAATGATAAGGATGTTGAACTTTGGGTGAGAAATTGCGACTCAAGTGCTACAATTCAATCTATTTTACTAAAATAAAAAAAGCCATCATTAGAATTGAATTCTAATAATGGCTTACAATAAAAATTAAACTAACTAATTATCATCTTATTGGTATTTGTTTTATCAAACTTTTGTCGTCATACAGTAATTGAACTATATATACACCTCTTGCAAAGTTTGAAACATCTAGTTCTTTAGTCATTTCAGATTCTGTTTCGGAATACACTTGATCCAATCTCTCGGTATATAAAACTTTACCTCTCATGCTATAAACATTATAAGACAAAGGGTTTATGGACTGTAATCCTTCTATTTTCACTTTTAATTGATCTGTGTTTTGATCTTGAAATATTATAACATCAAATTCATCACTGTCTACCGGTAATTCTACAGTACTACATTGTTCAACATAAACTACAATAGTATCTTCATCGCTATCTAAAGCATTATACACTAGAACTGAGTACTCGGTGTCCTCATTTGGAGAGACTTCGATGCTTTGTGTTGTTTCTCCTGTACTCCAAAGATATTCTTCTCCTCCATTTGCTGTTAACGTAACAGTTTCTTGATTGCAAATTGTGACATCCTCGCCTGCATCTGCCTCAACAATTTCTACAACGTTTACCACTACTGCTTTGGTATCCTCACAATTGTTTATAAAGCCTGTGACCTCAAATGTTGTCGTTACTGAAGGACTTACTGCTATATTTGGTTGGGTCGCTCCATTATTCCATAAGTAAGAATTTGCTCCAGATGCAGATAAGGTAACAAATTCACCCTCTAAAATCATGACATCTCCTCCATTAGCAATAACTACATTAGGATTAGGATTTACATTTACTGTAACATCGGCATTTCCTTCAAAATCTCCAATAGTAATGGTTACACTAAAAACTTGAGTATTAGTAGGATTTACAGTTATACTTTGAGTTGTTTCTCCAGTACTCCAGAGATAGCTATCTCCTTCAGTAGCAGTTAATGTCGTTTCATATCCTTGACAAATTGTTTGATTTGCACCAGCACTGACTATATAAGAGACTGTCACCAAAACCTCATCTGTTGATTCACATCCATTAATGAATCCTGTGACAGAATAACTTACTGTAGCATTTGGTGATACACTAATTGATGCTGTCGTTTCTCCTGTGCTCCATAAATATGTATCTGCTCCATTGGCGGTTAAAACTATTGACTCACCATCCAAAATAGCTACATCTTCTCCAGCGCTAAAACCTGATAGATCTGTTATAGATACAATCACTTCATCTTGATCTGATGCACTACCAAAACTATTAAAGGCTATCACCGTATATGTTGTGGTCTCGCTTGGTGACACTTCTATAGAAGCTGTCGTTTCTCCTGTACTCCACTCATAAGTTGATCCACCAGTCGCAGTCAAGGTGGTTGAATTTCCGAAGCAAATCTCAACATCTGCTCCCGCGTTAGCTGTAACATTTTCTATTTCTACTGAAACAATAACGTCATCACTGGACTCACATCCATTGGAAATTCCAGTAACGGAATAAGTTGTTGTCACATTCGGGCTCACTGTAATAGATGCTGTTGTTTCTCCTGTGTTCCATAAATATTCGTCCGCACCATTTGCAGTCAATACCGTAGATTCTCCTTCGGTGATCGTAACATCTGATCCTGCGGAAGTGTTTGGTAATTCATTTACGTTAACAATAACATCATCTTCGTCTGACATACTGCCTGAACTATTGTAAGCTATAACAGAGTAAATTGTTGTTTCGCTTGGTGAAACCTCTATAGTTGAGCTTGTCTCACCAGTATTCCATAAATAAGAACTCCCTCCTGTTGCTGTTAAAGTTATTGAATTTCCGAAGCAAATCTCAACATCTGCACCCGCGTTAGCTGAAACATTCTCCATTTCTACGGAAACGATAATGTCATCACTGGACTCACATCCATTGGAAATTCCAGTAACGGAATATGTTGTTGTCATATACGGGCTCACTGTAATAGATGCTGTTGTTTCTCCTGTGCTCCATAAATATTCGTCCGCACCATTTGCAGTCAATACCGTAGATTCTCCTTCGGTGATCGTAACATCTGATCCAGCGGAAATGTTTGGTAATTCATTGACGGTTACGGTAACATCATCTTCGTCTGACATACTGCCTGAACTATTGTAAGCTATAACAGAGAAAATTGTTGTTTCACTTGGTGAAACCTCTATAGTTGAACTTGTCTCACCAGTATTCCATAAATAAGAACTCCCTCCTGTTGCTGTTAAAGTTATTGAATTTCCGAAGCAAATCTCAACATCTGCTCCCGCGTAAGCTGTAACATTTTCTGTTTCTACGGAAACGATAATGTCATCACTGGACTCACATCCATTGGAAATTCCAGTAACGGAATATGTTGTTGTCATATACGGGCTCACTGTAATAGATGCTGTTGTTTCTCCTGTGCTCCATAAATATTCGTCCGCACCATTTGCAGTCAATACCGTAGATTCTCCTTCGGTGATCGTAACATCTGATCCAGCGGAAATGTTTGGTAATTCATTGACGTTAACAATAACATCATCTTCGTCTGAACAGCTATTTGTGGTCACTTCCACAGAGTACGTTGTTGTTTCTTCAGGATTTACTGTTATGGATTGTGTTGTTTCTCCAGTGCTCCAAAGATAATCTGTTCCACCCGAAGCTGTTAATGTAGCTGTGTTTCCGAAGCAAATTGTAACATCTTCACCAGCATTGGCTGATGGTATTTCATTTACAGTTACTGTTACGCTATCGCCATCTGTATTATTACCAGATGCACTAAATGCAGTTACGGTATATATTGTTGTTTCTGTTGGATACACTTCTATTGACGCTGTGGTTTCGCCTGTGCTCCACTCATAAGTTGCTCCTCCTGTTGCTGTTAATGTTGTTGTTTGTCCTGTACAAACCTCCGTGTCAGCTCCAGCATTAGCATTGACACTGTCATCTAGCAAAAAAACAGTTACGGTATCTGTGTTTTCACAATTGTTTGTTGTTCCATTTACAAAATAAGATGTATCGAGCAATGGATTAACAATTATACTTTGAGTTGTTTCTCCTGTACTCCAAAGATATGTGTCTGCTCCTGTTGCTGTTAATGTGGCACTTTGACCTTCAAAAATGGTTTGGTCTTCTCCTGCATCAACCGTAGGAACTTCACTTACGGTAACAGCAACTTGATCTTGGCTAGAACACGCATTTTGAAATACTTCAACTGTATATGTTGTTGAGCCAGTTGGAGTCACAGTAATAGTTGCGCTTGTAGCGCCTGTACTCCATTGGTAGGTTGTGCCTCCTGTAGCTGTAAGTGTTACTTGAGAACCTAGGCAAATCTCTTGGTCTGGTCCTGCATTTGCTATTGGCACCTCATATACTGTTATTGTTATCTCATCTTGGGTGGTGGAACCATCTATATGCGTTCCTGTTACGGTGTAAGTAGTTGTCGAATCTGGAGAGATTTCTAAGGTTGGAGTGGTTTCTCCTGTATTCCAAAGATATGAATCTGCTCCAGATGCTGTTAGTACTCTAGTTTCTCCTTGGCAAAGAGCTTCTGTATTAGCTATAATAATAACTTGACTACCAGCGTTCTCTGCTGAGCTGCCATCTACACCGTTTAAGTAATCTTCTAATTCTGTGTAACCATTATTATTAGAATCTGATTGACCGTTATTATTTAAGTTATTAAATCGGTTAAGCTCCCAAACATCAGGCATACCATCATTATCTGTATCAAAATCATCAGGTCTTGTATTGTTCGGTAAAGTTGGTTGTACCCACACTTTGTTTGACGGATTTGAACTAATACTATTTAAAACATTAGAAATTTTTAAAGTATCAAAACTATCTGCATACTCACCAAATGTGCCATCTTCATTTAAATAGCGGTTTGCACCTACGTCACTTGTAATATCTGTATAAGCCAATTCTGGTGATTTTAAAATTGGTGCTTGACCCAATAATTCGTGTTGAGTTGTTGTAAATCTATTTGCTGGTAGAGCCTGACCTTGATAGTAAAAGTCGGTCCACAGATCTCTATCATCTAACTGAGGTGTAGGATAAAATGTAGTATGATAATTATTTGCTGTATAAATAATTGGTGTAGAGGGACTTTGTACTACGTTAGCCCTTTCAGTAGAACTGTAAGAACCTAACTTATAGTAATTACCAATATGATTAATCTTAGGAGAATTTTTGTTGGCATTAGCCAATCGATTTCCCCAATTAAAATATACGTTATTTATAAGATCCCATTGAAGATTACCGCCCATGTTAGGTGTTCTATGAGTGACATCTACAAAAAGATTGTTGCTAAAAGTCATATCTCCTCTTTCATAATTACCACCAAGACCTAAAATGATTTGAGTTGAGTTTTCAGAAAAAGTACATCTTTGGATTGTTATATTTTTTAAAGGACCGTAGTAAGAATCCATAGATATTGCTTGATCATCACAAAAGCTAAACGAACAGTGGTCAAATATTAAACCGTCTGTACCATTAGATATAAAACCATTATGGTCATAAACATCGTTTTGACCGGTATAACTTCCGTTTCTAAATCTTATGTATCTCCAAATGCCATTATTGCATGGTTGACTTGAATTACCCATTTGAATCGGTTTCCCGCTAATGGTTATGCCTCCTTCTGGAGCAGTTTGTCCTGCAACGGTGAAATTTGAATTGGCAACTCCCAGTTCTAAAAGGCTAGTCAAGTTGATTCTACCGCTTACGTCAAAGACAATAGTTCTAGGCATGGTCATTAAGAGAGCATTTCGTAAACTACCTGGTCCTGTTGGGTTGAGATTTGAAACTCTAACAACAACACCTCCTCGACCACCTGTAATAAATGCGCCAGCACCTTCTGCGGAAGGAAAAGCCAACTGCTGGGAAGACATGTTATAGGTTAATAATAAGAGGATAAAAGTCAAAATACTTTTTTGACAACATACTTTTTTGTATACCTTGATAGTAGGCAAGGTATAGCATAGGAAATTTGGGGACTTCATTTGCTATTAAATTTTGGGGACTTAATAATGATGACAATCTATATAACTTTTTCCTATAAATACGTTAAAAACACCTATTATTCGATGTAGTGTATGTATTTTGAAGTAATATTCTTACATTTATGTTTTTTAAAATATCTGAGTGCAAAAGAAAATCTGTTCGTTTTCTATTTAAAACTAATGTAGTTCATTGGATAAAAAACTTCTATGAAATTTTTTTATAAAGGTTCTTGAAATTCATTCAAATAGATTATTTGAAATTTATACCCAAATTGAATCCATTTAAAATTTACGAAAAAAATAGAAAGTTGTTTAGCGAATAAAAAGTTGAATTAAGATAAATTAGAGTTTTGTAAAAATATATTCATTACATCCATAACCTTTACCATTAGTTTTTAGTTTCTCTAATCTATAATTTCTATCTCTATAAAAGTCAAATATGAATTCAGGTGTAGCAACTTCAAAAGGAAAACCACCAACCCAGTCAATTAAATCATAATGTGGAGACATTCCTCTATTATTTTTTGAAAGCTTCCATGTATGCAACATATTACCTCTAAAGAATAAATCATAAGTAAAAATCTTGCCCCAAATTTTAATATAACAAAATGTAACTATAAAAAATTTAAAGAATTTAGGAGATTTAACATAGGTAGATTTTATCTTATGCCAAATCTTCGATCTATTACCTTGATCATTATAAATTGCAATAAATAAAGTCCCATTTTTTTTAACATTAGCATCAACGTTAGCAAGGGCTACATTCATATTACCCGTATGATGCAATACACCCCAAGAGTAAACTATGTCAAACTCACCAAGGCTTTTCATATAATCCTCATCTAAAACTGACGCTTGCTCTACATTCCAAAGCAAATCATCCTTAAAATACTTTTCTTTTAAATATTTTGTGCATTCAACCGATTGTTCATCATAATCAAAAGAAAAAACCTCAGCACCCATTTTTCTTGCAACTAAAGAAGATAATCCACTGCCACTACCAGCGTCTAAAAAGCGTTTTCCAGTTAAATCTGTTTTACCTAGCATAGTAATTAACCCTCTTTTTGAGTCCTCTATTCTCTCATCATTTAAACAATTTAAAAAGTTCCTCCAGTTGTTTCCAAATTTAAAACGTGTTTTTTGGTCTCTTTCTTCCATTATTAAAATTTATTTCAAGTTAATTTTTACTATATGTAAAACAGTGTCTTTCAAAAATAATCTAAATATCTATAATACAGTTAATTAAATTTAGATAAAATAATATAACTATATATGGTATTTAAATGTTCAAATAATCATTTTCTGAATTTTAAACAAACAAATTCACTTAGCTCCTCAGTAATTTTTTTTTTATAATTTTGCTCTCTGATTTTTATTAAAAACAGCCTCAAATCATGACTGAAAAACAAGCAATTAAAATTGATCCCAAGATCAGTATAATTGTACCAGTTTATAACGTAGAAAAATATCTAGAAAAATGTATTGATAGTATAATTAACCAATCATACAAGGAATTGGAAATTATTCTTATCAACGATGGGTCAATTGATAAAAGTGGTGAGATTTGTAATTATTACTCAAAAAAAGATAATAGAGTATTAGTTATCCATCAAGAAAACCAAGGTCAAAGTAGCGCTAGAAATAATGGTTTAAATATAGCTTCTGGAAGCTACATTGGGTTTGTTGACAGTGATGACTGGATAGAACCAGATATGTACAAAACAATGATAGATCTTGCTTTGGTACACGACTTGGATATTGCAGAATGTAGTATTGATGTATCTGGTAAAAAGAAAAATGAGATTGATAAGAGAAATATAGAAATAGAAACCGTTAGGAATGCGATAAAGCGAATTCTAAAAACTACACAATTTTCAGTTTGTACAAAATTATTCAGGAAATCTGTAATCGCTAATTCTCGATTTTTGCTTAATAGAACATCAGAAGATGCGCTTTTCGTAGTTAACAACATCCCTAAAGCTAATAAAATAGGCTTTTATAATTTTCCTTTTTACAATTATAGACCAAATCCCCAAGGCACAACTAAAAGCCAATATAATCTTAAACGTTTTGATGATGCTATAAGTTCTTGTTTCTTTGTTAAAGAAAGGCTTATGCCATTGGCTACAAATTCTATAGAATCTAGCTTAAGTTCAATTGACCATGAATTGATTACTGAAATTAAAGGGTTTTTGTTAAGAGAACTTATGTTTCATTATAAAATGCTTAATTATAATTCTACTTTAGATCATAACTATATACACCGTAAGCGATTGAAACAGTTAATAAACGATAATTATTTTAAAGGTGAAAACCAAGATTTTTACTTAAGACTTGCTTATTACCTTTCGGTCAATTCTTTTGAAGTTGTAATAAATCTAAATAAATTGAAACATAGGCTTTTTAAAACAAATCCTTTTTAATAGTTTTTAATTTATATTTTCGCATCTTAATTTAACACGCAAAATGTCGAGAATTTCCAAATCTATAAAAAATGCTAAAATTGGTGCATTCTTTTTTCTCATATCAATCTTTGCACAATTTTTTACAAGAAAAATTTTTCTAGACTTTTTAGGAGATGACTTTATAGGTCTAACCTCTACCTTAAGAAGTATATTGGGATTTTTAAATCTAGCGGAACTAGGAATTGGAACAGCTATCGGTTACGCACTCTATAGACCTATTTTTGATGATGATCATTCAGAAATGAATAAAATCATAGCGCTTCTGGGCATTTTATACAAAAAAATTGGGGTTTTTATATTTAGCGTTGGTTTGATATTATCGCTATTTTTCCCATATTTTTTTGGTGATACCCAATTCTCTCTTGGATTAATTTATTTTGTGTTTTTCTCTTTTTTAACCTCTACTTTATTAAGTTATTTTTTTAATTATCACATGACTTTACTAGAGGCCGACCAAAAAGGATATGTCGTGCAGGTTTATTTTCAAAGCGCAAACATCTTAAGACTGCTAATACAGGCTCTAATAGCATATTATTTACAAAATTATTATGTATGGGTTATTATGGAATTGATTTTTTCAATATTATTGAGTTATATATTGAGAAAAAAAATCAAGCAGCATTATCCTTGGTTGATAATTGCCTCAAAAGAAACTTCCAGTTTAATTAAAAGCTATCCAGAGATTATAAAAAAAACAAAGCAATTATTTATACATAAAATGGGCTCTTTTGTAAAAGATGGTACAGATAACATATTGGTATATGCCCTAGTAAACTTACAAAGTGTTGCTTTTTTCGGGAATTATCAGCTTATTTTTATGAATTTAATAAGTTTGATGCAAGTTATATTTTCTGGCACAGGAGCAGGTGTTGGAAATTTAGTTGCAGAAAATGACAAAAAAAATATTGATAAGGTTTTTTGGGAAATGATGGCTTTACAATTTTTTATAGCTGGTTTTTTTAGTATTGCGGTGTATTATCTAATTACTCCCTTTGTTATACTATGGATTGGAGATGAATATGTTCTTGAAGAATTAATTGTCTTGTTGATGATTGGCAACTTTTTTATTAGTTTGGTAAGATCTCCCGTACAACATTTTCAAAATGCTTACGGTTTGTTTTCAGATACTTGGGCTCCAGGATTAGAAATAATTTTAAATCTTGTTGTATCACTTATTTTCGGAAAGCTTTGGGGGATTTCTGGTATTTTATTGGGAACCTTTTCCAGTTTGATGGTTATTGTCATGTTATGGAAACCTTATTTACTTTATACAAAAGGTTTTAAAATTAGTACTTGGAATTATTGGAAAGGTTTCATACCATTAACTATTGTTTTTCTCATTTCAGCAGTCATCATTAACTTTTTATATAACAATTATATAGTTAATAATAATTTAAATTTTTTCTCATGGTTTATAAATGCCATCAAGTTAACTGTTATAATTTTTATTATATATGGTCTTCTTATGCACATAGGCTCTAAAGGTTTTAGAGATTTTAATTATAGAGTTTTTCTATTGGTTAAGAGAAAGATTAATAAAGGTAATTAAGGTTTCAAAACAAACTATGAGCAATCCTAAGAAAAAAATAGCCTTTGTTATTGCGTCCCTTGCTTCAGGAGGAGCAGAACGTGTCATATCTAATTTAAGTAATACTTTAATAGAAAATTACGAAATTATAATTATTACATTTTCAGAATCTAAACCTTTTTACAATTTAGATCAACGAATTAAAGTCATATCCTGTCTTGATAAAATAGAACAACCAAAATCAATTTTTCAATCCTTAAAATTGAACTATCTCCTAACAAAAAGAATATTTCAAATTTTAAAAAAAGAACATGTCAATGTTTCTATAGGCTTTATAACTTCTGCCAACATTTTATCTACAATAGCATCTAAATTCTATGGCATCCCATGCATTATAAGTGAACGCAACAATCCCTTGGTTGAGGAAGTTCCTAAATTTTGGGTTCTATTAAGAAGCTTGGTTTATCCATTAGCAGATAAGATGGTATTACAAACTGAAGGTGTTAAAAAAATCTACGAAAATAAGATCAGAAAAAATAAGATTTCAATTTTACCAAATCCTATTGCTTCGGAATTGACAAATCTAAGGGATCATACAATCAAAAAAGAGAATTTAATACTTACAGTCGGGCGATTAGATGAAAACAAATGTCATGAGGATATAATACAAGCTTTTAAGACTATTAAAGTACATAATTGGAAATTATTGATTATTGGAGACGGAGATAAAAAAGAAAAACTAATAAAACTTATAAAATCATCTCACCAAAGTGATAAAATCAAAATTATTTCTAAAGTAAAAGATATTGAAAACTATTATAATAAAGCTTCAATTTTTGTTTTTACATCAAAAACAGAAGGATTTCCCAACGCTCTTTTAGAAGCTATGCACTTTGGTCTTCCCTCTATATCAACAAATTGTGATTTTGGCCCCTCAGATTTAATAAATGATGGTACTAATGGATTTCTTATACCTTTAAATGATAGCATTGTGTTAAGAGAACGTCTGTCTCAACTTATAGATAGTAAAAAATTAAGACATATCTTTTCTCAAAGATCAATTCAAAGAACAGAAAATTATGAAAGTAAAAAAGCTGTTGCTCAGTGGGAACAGTTAATAAATTCCTTATTATTGCTAAAAGAAAAATACTAATATATGTATTATTAAATTTCAAGGATGAAGATCATTAGAATAATTACATTAGTATTAATAATTTGGAATATTCCCTCAATAGGCCTTTCTGCTTTTGGTGATAGTATTGGCAGTTTATTGAGTTATGCTACTATTAGTCTATTAGGAGTTTATTACCTATTTGAAAAAAAAACAACACCAAATTGGTGGATTATAATTTTAGCTTTAATGTATTTTATAATTTCCAGTTTCCAATTTTACGGTACACCAAAAATTTTTATGTTAGAATTAGCAAAGTTTTTTGTATTTATCTTAGGTGCTTATGAACTTGTGAAAAGAGTAGGAAAAGAACAACTTTTTTTCTTTCTTTTATTGGGCTCGATAACGGTAGCTATAGAGGCGTTGTTTTTTCCGACGAAGTTAGGTAGATATTCAGGCTTTTATCTTAATCCTAATGAGGCAGGTTTTATATGCATTTATGGTTATGCTTTGGTTTATAGTCTTAAAAACACAAGCATAAAACTATTAGGTCAGTTTGTTTTCACATTGATGGGTTTATTGACTTTCTCAAGAACATTTATTGTTATTTGGGTTATTCTCAATATTATTTCATTAAAGATAAGCATTAAGAATCTTCGTGTTTTAGGTATTGGGGTTTTGATTTTTAGCTCCCTTATATTTATTGATGAAGTCGTGGGGCTAAATAATCCTCGTTTTGAACAATTAACTAATATTGTTACCAATAAAAATGTATCTGTAAATACTATAAATGAAGATTCAAGAGTAGATACATGGGCTGGGCATTTTGATGAAATTCTACATTCCCCTTTTATAGGAAATGGATACGGGTCATTCTCTGGAGGAACTGGAAATTTAGGCGTACATAATAGCTATTTAATGATTATTGGCGAAGCTGGTATTATTCCTTTTCTAATATTTTTAGCATACATGGCATACCTCTTTTTTTGGAGCATTTACTTTTTTAAAAAAACGCCCTATTTAATAATGCAAACTATTGCCTTGTCGATGTTTTTATTGACAGATCATAATTTCTTTACACATTATTATGTATTATTTGCGACGATGTGGATTCAATATCAAATTGTTTTAGAAAGACAGTCACTCAGTAACTTAGAGAATCATAACGAAACTGAGTGTTTGGCAGCTTAAAATATAGTTCATCTTAATAATAACTTTGAAATAGACGTCTACTTTAGAGAAACAAAATTGAAATAGCATTATGAATTTCAGAAAATTAATTCCTCTCTATACTAATCCAGCTAATTTTGACTATCTGCATAAGTTTACTGTATTCACTCCCGTATACAACGCGGAAAGCACTATAGAACGCGTCCATCAATCTCTTCTAAATCAAAATTTTAAAGATTTTGAATGGCTTATAATTAATGATGGTTCTAAAGACAAATCTCACGAAGTTATATCAAAAATCATTGAGCATTCACCTCTTAAAATCAATTATGTTAATAACGCTAAAAATCAACATAAAATGGCATGCTTTCTTCAAGCTGTAAATTTCGCAAAGGGTGAATTTTTATTGACATTTGATGCAGATGATGAGTGTGTCCCAGAAGCTTTAGAAGTTTTTAATAATGAATATTTGTCAATTCCATCTTCAGAAAAATCTATAGTAAGTGCTGTGACTGGCTTGTGTATCGACCAAAATGGAAATCCAATAGGAAGCAAATTTCCAACCAATCCTTATTTTAGTAATACTTTCAAATCAACTGCGATTGATAAAATCACTGGAGAAAAATGGGGATTTACAAAAACAAACGTTCTTAAAGGAATTGTTTTTGAAGATGAATTTATACACAACGGTTTCATGAAAGAGGGCATTATCTGGAATTTGTTGGCAAAAGAAGGATTTAAAACAAAATACATCAATAAGACATTGAGAATATACCATTTAAATGTAGAAAACTCAATAAGTTCTGCATCAAAAAGGAATACCGCTTTAGGGTCTGTAATTCAAAATATCGTAAATTTCAATTGGTTCTTTAACAGCTACTTTTTTAAATCACCTATATTTTTTCTTAAAAACCTTTATTTTTTGCTGAAAAGTGCCACACATCTAGATTTTCAACTTAAAAACTACATTGATGCTATTGACTCATTTATAGTGAGATTTTTCTTAATCATATTATGGCCATTTAAAAGATTTTTTTAGAGATTAAGACCATTTATATAAATATTTAAAAATCGTTGTAATGCCCATTTTGATTGACCTTTCCAAAGAAATAAATAAAAGCATATTCATTTCATAGCTTAAAAGTACATTTAATAGACATTATTAATTTTAAGTTGATTAAATATCTATTTTTGTCATAGATTAATACCCAAATTGGATTTATATGTGTGGAATATACGGAACAACCCTAAAATATAGCGAACAACAAGTCAAAGACAAGTTAAAGCGAACAGCGTTTAGAGGTCCAGACAAGATGGGTTGGGAGTTTTACAAAACCGATAATCAGCAAATCACATTTGGTCATAATCGGTTGTCAATTATTGATTTAGATCCAAGATCAAACCAACCTTTTACATATTACGATCATGTTCATATTGTATTTAATGGAGAGGTTTACAATTTTAAGTCCATAAAAGAAACCCTTAAAAAAAGAGGTTATGAGTTTAAAACTACCAGTGATACTGAGGTCTTATGTGCAGCATATTTAGAATACGGGCAAGACTGTGTAGACCACTTTCAAGGAATGTTTGCTTTTGTGATTTATGATGAAAAAAAACAAGTCTTTTTTGGGGCAAGAGATCGTTTAGGGAAGAAACCTTTTTATTATTACCATAATGGTAAAGATTTTGAATTTGCAAGCCAGATTTCTTCAATCCAATTGCATATGGATGATCTTACAATTTCAGAAAAAGCGATTGCCTATTACTTAGCCTGGGGAAATGTTCCAGACCCACAATCTATATTTAACGAAGTAAAAAAACTTAAAGCTGGTCACAAATTTACATTTGACTTAAAGACTGGTGACTTTGAAACAAAAGCATATTGGGATATCGATTATAAAAATGAAAGACCATATAAAGGCAGTTATGAAGATGCAAAAAAAGAGTTCAATGGTATTTTAAAAGACGTTGTATCTGCACGCCTATTTGCAGATGTTCCGGTTGGTGTATTTCTTTCTGGTGGTGTGGATTCTTCTTTGGTTGCTTCCGTAGCATCTCAAACATCATCTACAAAAATCAAAACATTCTCAGTAAAATTCAATGAGAAGGGATTCGACGAAAGCAAATATGCACAAGAAGTAGCAGACCATTTACAGACCGATCATAATGTTATAGAATGTAATTATGATGAAGGTATAGACCTAATCAAAAATTTCTGTCACTATTATGATGAGCCATTTTCAGATTCTTCTGCTATTCCTTCAATGTTATTAGCAAAACACACTAGAAAACAAGTCACTGTTGCACTTTCTGGAGATGGAGGTGATGAAAGTTTTATTGGTTATCACCGCTACAATTGGGCAAAAAAAGGAAGTCTTATATACAAACTGCCATTATCCATTAGAAAATTTGGCGCCAATATTTTAGAGTATGCTCCGCATTATAAATTAAAGGTTATCTCAAAAGCACTTCGTTATAAAGATGAAAATGAAGTGTATCTAAGTGCGATGACTGGAGTGGATCGATCTTATGTCGATACACCTTATGATACTAGAGATATTGAGGACTTAAAATATTTAGTGCACGAGAATAAAAACTTTTATGAACGTATTTCAGATTTTGACACCAAAACATACCTCAATTACGATATTAATACAAAGGTAGATAGAGCTACGATGGCATTCTCTCTAGAAGCCCGTGCTCCCCTACTTGATCATCAAATAGTCGATTTTGCAAATTCCCTTCCTACGGAATATAAATTTCATAATGGTGTCATGAAACGTATCTTAAAAGATGTGCTTTATGAGTCTGTACCAAAACATATTTTTGATCGACCAAAAGCTGGGTTCACCATGCCTTTTGCACGTTGGTTCAAAGAGGATTTAAAGGATTATGTTTTAAGTGAATTAGATGACCAATCCTTAAAGTCTATTCCTTGTATAGACGTTGAGAAAGTTCAGTTTATGATAAAACAACATATGGATGGTAGCTGGAACAGGTATCCTCTTATTTGGAATCTTCTGGTTTTAAAACAATGGCTCAATAACAACGGGAAATCGTATTCGATAAAATAAGTGATGCCAAAATCTAAAATAGATGTTGTTTTCGTTTTACCATCCTTAGTTGCTGGAGGTGCAGAACGTGTGATGTCTTTGGTGGCAAAAAATCTAAACACAAAAGATTTTAAAACCACTTTAGTTGTTATAGGCTACGAGAGAGAAAAAGCCTATAATGTCGATGGACTGCATGTTATTTATCTCAACCAGCCTCGTGTTGTTAAGGGTATTCCGAAGTTATACAAATTCATATCTAAAAATAAGCCAGACGTAGTTGTGAGCTGTATGTCACATTTAAATACTGCTCTTGCCCTTATTTTATTGCGCTTTCCAAAAATTAAATTGATAAATCGCGAAGCCAATATTAAAAAAGTAACTGCGCTATATTATGGATCTCAAAAGTCTTTCTTCGGAAATGTGCTAAAAAAAATTGCAGATAAAAGAACCAATGCTATCATATGTCAATCTCAAGACATGGCAGATGAGCTTATTACAGAATTAAATGTCCCAAAATCCAAGGTTACGGTTATAAACAATCCAATATCTGATGCTTTTAAACTAGCTTCAAATAAAAAAAACGATGAAATAAAAAAATACATCACTGTTGGAAGACTACACGAAGAAAAAGGGCATTTAAGACTATTGAATGTGCTATCAAAACTAGAAACGCCATTTAAGTATCTTATTATTGGGACTGGCGAATGGGAAGACAACATTAAAAAGCACATAACTGAACTTGATCTTGAGGCACAAGTAGAATTTGTCGAGTATACAGATCAAATCCCACAATATTTAGAGTACAGCGATTTATTTTTACAAGGCTCCTATGCAGAGGGATTTCCTAATGCACTCTTAGAAAGCTGCGCCATTGGTACTGCTGTAATTGCATTTAATGCACCTGGTGGCACAAATGAAATTGTAGAACATGGTGTGAATGGCTATTTAGCAAAAAATGAAAAAGAATTTCTAGAGTATTTAAAAAAACTCAATGAAAACCCATTGGATTCTAAAAAAGTGAGCGACAGTGTTTTTACTAAATTTAAAAAAGATAAAATTGTTAAACAATTTGAAGATCTCATAAAACAAGTATTCCAAAAATAATGGAGAAAAAGAAACTTTGTGTATTAGCCATAAGCCTATCATCTGGAGGTGCAGAGCGAGTAATAAGCCTATTGCTCAAAAACCTAGTTCATGATTTTGATGTGACATTAATTTTGCTATCCAATAACATTTTCTTTAAAACTCCAAAAAATCTAAAAATCATATGTTTGGGAAAACCAGAAGTATTAGACACGACATCACCTTTCTCAAAATTAAAAAATATGGCACAATTTGTATTTAAATATCGTGCCATCGCTAAAAGTGAAAAGTTTGATGTGGTCATGTCCTTTTTAGCGCTTCCAAATATCATTAATGGAATGGTCACGACAAAATTAACACCAAAACCAAAAACAATAATTAGCGAGCGTTGTTTCCCTACTAAAATGTACGACAAAAACAATTTTGCAATGCGAGTTGCAAAAACATTTTATCCAAGATACTACAATAAAACAGATGTATTGTTTTCAAATTCTTTGCATATAAACAAGGATTTAAAAGATAACTTCGGAATAAAAATCCCAACAGAGTTAATATACAATCCAATAGAAATTGATGACCAAAAAACACACAAAGATTCATATAAATTAAATGAACAATTTAAGGTGATTAGTGTTGGAAGTCATACACCTGCAAAAAACCAGATTTTGCTATTAAAAGCTGTTAGGCATCTCAACTCAGGTTATAGTCTAACAATTCCTGGAGCGGGACCACTTACTGATGAATTAAATAATTTTGCAGAAAAAAATAATTTAGAAAATCAGCTCAATTTACCAGGCAGTGTGACTAATGTCAAAGATTATCTCTTACAGAATGATTGTTTTGTACTTTCATCAAATACAGAAGGTTTTCCCAATGTACTTTTAGAAGCCATGGCTGCTGGACTTCCTGTAATTTCAACAAATTGCCTATCTGGACCTTTGGAAATTCTTAACGATAATGAACCAGTTTCTATACCAAAAGGCGAATTTTACTTGGCCAAATATGGCATTTTAATAAATACTGAAGATGACCTTGCATTGTCAAAAGCTATATTATTTTTGCGTAACCATAAGGAAGATCGAAAAAAATACAGCGATCTAGGTTTTCAAAAAGCCCAAAACTTTAGTTTGCCCAAAATTTATGAGCAGGTAAAGCAGTTAATAAACAACCAAACCAATTAAGTATGTGCGGAATTAATGGCGTAATATTTAAGTCTGAACAAGATGAACATACCGTAAAAAAAACACTTACGGTTATGAATGATCTCATTATCCATCGAGGACCAGATGATGATGGTGCGTTTATTAAAACCACAAAAAACCATAGCGTTGGTATGGCGATGCGTAGACTGTCAATCATAGATTTAAGCTCTGGCCAACAACCTATGTTTTCCGAAGATAAAAATATTGCAATTGTTTTTAATGGTGAGATTTATAATTTTTTAAAGCTGAAACATCAACTCGAAAACAACGGTGTACAATTTAAAACAACTAGTGATACAGAAGTTATATTAAAACTTTACGAAGAAAAAGGAACGGAAGCTTTTAGGGATCTTGACGGGATGTTTGGTTTGAGTATTTATGATTTCAATAAAAATAAAGTTTTTATAGCTCGAGATTATTTTGGAGAAAAGCCCCTGTATTATACAACAACTAAGGGAGAGTTTTTTTGGGCTTCTGAACTAAAGTCAATAATTAATAGTCTCCCAGCAAAGCCAGTTATTAGTAAAACAGGACTTAATCTGTTTTTTAGATTAACTTATATCCCTGCTCCAAATACCATTTATGATGGTATATATAAATTAGAGCCAAATCATTTTATTAGTTATGATCTGGAAAATAACACAATAGAAATCGATAAAATCCATCCAGATAACACTATAGAAAAATCAAATCTTTCTTTTGATGAAGCAAAAAAAGAGGTCAATAAAAAAATTTTTGAAAGTGTTGAAAGTCGGTCCATTTCAGATGTGCCATTGGGAACATTTCTTTCGGGAGGCGTAGATTCTTCAGTGGTGACCTATTGTCTTGCAGAGATGACAGATGCTAAAATTGATACGTTTTCAATAGGCTTTGAGAAAAAATCTTTTGATGAAACCGATAAATCCCAAGTGGTTGCGAAAATGGTAAACAGTAACCACCATGAATTTATCGTAAGTGAAAATGACCTTAAAACACACACTAATGAGATTCTCTTAAACTTTGATGAACCTTTTGCCGATTCTTCTTCCCTCCCAACCTTTCTCGTTTCTGCAAAAACGAAACAACACGTCAAAGTGGCGTTGACTGGTGATGGCGGTGACGAAGTTTTTGGTGGCTATAATAAATATTATATTGGGAAACTCAACAATAAATACACCAATATTGTCCCAGAACGTGTTCACAGTAAAGTCAATACAATTTCTAAAAAATTACTGCAGCAAAAGGATGATAGTCGAGGTATTAAATACCGTCTCAATAAATTGATAAATGCTATAGATTATGGCAACAATTATTATTGGGATATTATTTCATTGGGATTGACTGAAGTTGATATTCAAACCCTTTTGGTAGAGGATTTTCAAGAGCAAAACATTTTTGATTATTACAAGAAAAAATCAGGGATTAGCAATCCTAAATCCTTAAACGATTTTAGAACTATTGACCGTCACATGAGCCTCGAAGGCGATATGTTGGTCAAAGTTGATAGAACAAGTATGCTCAATTCCCTAGAGTGCAGATCTCCGTTTTTAAATAGGGAATTGTTCAATTTCACCATGAGTTTACCTGAGGATTATCTATTAAAAAAATGGAGTAAAAAGCATATTTTAAAAGAAGCTTTTTCCGAAGCATTTCCAAAGGGATTTTTAGAAAAATCAAAACAAGGTTTTGGCGTACCTGTTGGAGATTGGTTGCGCGACGGTCTTAAAAAAGAGTTGATGAGCTATATAGAATTACCGCTGTTAAAGTCTCAGGGAATTTTTAATACTTCGGAAATTTTAAAACTAGTAAACAATCACATCGACGGAAAAGCAGATAATACCTTTAAGGTATGGTCATTTTTCTGTTTTCAAAAGTGGTACATTCACACGTATTTAAATTCTTAATTCCGAAAATCCAGCATTTGAAAAAATTAATTCGCATAACAACAGTTCCCTCCTCCTTGAGATCACTTTTAAAGGGACAGCATCGCTTTATGAGTGATTATTTTGAAGTTATTGGCGTTTCGGGAAAAGGTGATGCACTTGATGAAGTAAAACAAAACGAAGGCATTAGAACTCACGTTGTGGAAATGACACGTACGATTACACCTTTTAAAGATTTAAAAGCAACGTACCAATTGTATAAATTTTTTAAAAAGGAACGTCCCTTTATCGTACATACACATACACCAAAAGCTGGCACTGTTGGCATGCTAGCTGCAAAACTAGCTGGTGTGCCTCATAGATTGCACACCATAGCTGGATTACCATTATTGGAAGCATCGGGAAGTAAACGTAAATTATTGGATGTTGTTGAGAAGTTCACGTATAGTTGCGCAACATTTATTTTGCCCAATTCTCACGGACTAGAGAAAATAATCATAGATAACAACTATGCAAAACCGTCAAAACTTAAGGTTATTGGTAATGGTAGCTCAAACGGGATAGATACGAGCCATTATGATGCAACTTTAGTTTCCGAAGAAAAAAAAGAAGCCTTAAAAGAAGAATTACATATTAAAGAAAATGATATCGTTTTCATTTTTATTGGTCGTTTAGTGAAAGATAAAGGAATTAATGAATTGGTAGGCGCGTATAATAAACTCAGCAAAAAAAATCTAAACACCAAGCTCATTTTAGTAGGTTATAAAGAAAATAATCTTGACCCCCTTTTACCCGTAACTGAGACTATAATTACTGAAAACAAACAGATTTTAGCGGTAGGACTTCAAAAAGATATAAGGCCTTATGTGGCAATTTCCCACGCGTTGACTTTTGCAAGCTATAGAGAGGGATTTCCTAATGTTGTTCTGCAGGCTGGTTGTATGGGATTACCCTGTATCGTATCTAATATTAATGGTTGTAATGAAATTATTGAGCAAAACACCAATGGGCTTATAGTTCCTGTTAAAGATGAAAAAGCTCTTGTAAAGGCTATGGAGTTTATGATTAGTCATCCACAAAAACGTAAACAAATGGCTACTGTGGCGAGAGCACATATTGTTGAGCGTTTTGAGCAGCAATTTGTTTGGAACGAAATTTTAAAAACCTATAAAAGCTTAGAGCAATGAAATTATACAGCAATTTCTTCAAACGGATATTAGACTTTTTCGCTTCTGTAATTGGCTTTGTGCTGTTATTCCCTCTGTTTTTGGTTGTTTGGATCATACTATTAATCAAAAATAATGGAAGCGCATTTTTCTACCAAGAAAGACCGGGAAAAGACGAAAGTATTTTTAAGATTATAAAATTTAAGACCATGAATGATAAAAAAGACATTCATGGCGAGTTGCTGCCAGCACAGCAGCGATTGACAAAAACAGGTATTTTTATGCGGAAATATTCTTTAGATGAAATCCCTCAACTTCTCAATGTCATTAAGGGCGATATGAGTTTGATTGGGCCTCGACCTCTGTTAATAAAGTATCTGCCTCTATATAATGAAACAGAAAAACAGCGACACAATATTAGACCAGGAATTACGGGTTGGGCACAGGTAAATGGTAGAAATGCTATTGGTTGGGATCAAAAATTTGCTCTAGATGTTTGGTATGTAAAAAATCTATCTTTGTTATTAGATATAAAAATTCTATTTTTAACAGTATACAAAGTTTTTAAAAAAGACGGAATTTACACTACAAACGAAGACATTATGCCAGATTTTACAGGAACCAAACCGGATAATTAATGAAACTTAACATCTTATTTACTTGTTCAGGAAGGCGTAATTATCTCATAAATTATTTTAAGACTGCCATTAATAATAATGGTAAAATATTTGCTGCAGATATAAACTTATCTGCTCCATCAATGGTAGATGCAGATGTTGCTATTTTAGTGCCAAGTGTTTACAGTGAAAACTATATCGCTGAATTAAAAAACATTATAGAAGATCATAAAATTGATGCCATCATTTCGCTTAATGATTTAGAATTACCAATTTTATCAAAACATAAACAAGAATTAGAATCGCTTGGCACTAAAGTGATTATTTCAAGTGAGAAAGTGATTGATATATCTTTTGATAAAATAGAAACATTTAAATTTCTTAAAAGTATTGGTCTGGAAACACCACTTACATATACCACTTTAGAAGTTGTAAAAAACGCATTAACAATCAAAAAAATAGATTTCCCTTTAGTAGTTAAGCCTCGTTGGGGAAGCGGATCAATTGGTGTTGATTTTGTTGAATCTATTGAAGAATTAGAATTAGCTTTTAAGTTGCAACATCTAAAACTAAAGAAATCAATTTTAAACACCGTTAGCCTTAATGATGCTGATCATGCCATTTTAATACAAGAAAAAATTAATGGCAAAGAATATGGTATGGATGTTTTAAACGATTTTGAAAACAACTATTATGGATCTTTTGCGAGAGAGAAATATAGTATGCGTTGTGGAGAAACCGATAAAGCTATTTCAATTATTGACGATCGTTTTGAAAAAATAGGACAAAAGATAGCATCTAACTTAAAACATATGGGAACATTAGATTGTGATTTTTTTGTAACCAAAGACAAGATTTATGTTTTAGAACTTAACCCAAGATTTGGTGGCGGATATCCTTTTTCACATCAAGCAGGAATAAATACAGCTGCCATATATATTGAATGGCTTAAGGGAAATAATGATGTTGATCAATTCAATAATTATAAACCTAATAAGCTTTTCTCTAAATGTGATAACTTTATTCAAATAAATAACTTCAAAAAAAGCTAACATCTTATAATATAGAGTGTTTGAAGACTTAATTTTAAGAAAATATTATAGAAATTTAGTAAAATTGGTTTTTGATTTTCCTATATTTGAAATTCAAATTTTTTTGAAATTTCAAAAAAATTTTTGTCTTAAATAAAACTTGTTTTAAAGAAAATTAGATGTTTTTCGCTGTATTTTAGTCAAATAAAAAAAACCAACCAAACTAAATTATTTGTAATTCAATAAAGTTTTTAGATTTACAGATTGTTTTAAAATACTTATGATTGAAATAATTAAAACTAAAAAAAAATGGGATTCCTTTTTGGATGAAGTTGATTATTATGATTTTTATCATACTTATGATTATCATGAGCTTTCACTTAACAAAGATGAGGAGTGCATTTTAATGTTATATACTGAAAATGAATCAAAACTAGGACTTCCGTTTATAGTTAGAAATATTTCAAATAGTGAGTTTAAAGATATCACTTCTGTTTATGGTTACGCGGGACCAATATCAAAGAATGTTAATGAAAATTTCAATAATGAAAAATTTTCGAAATCACTATATGACTGTTTGACAGAGCTTAAAATTGTATCGGTATTTAGTAGGTTAAATCCGTTCATTCCTCATCAATATAATGTATTAAAAAATATTGGTCATATAGAAACAACTGGTAAAATTGTTAATATTGATTTAGATCAAGATTTAGATCTTCAAAGAAAGAATTACCAACGTAGAATTAAATCACAAATCAATAAGGCTAGACGATTATGTGATGTTAAAAAGTCTTCTTCTAAAGAAGAGATGCTGGAGTTCATTGATATTTATTATGAAAACATGGATCGGGTTGAAGCTAGAGAGTCTTACTATTTCAATAAAGAATATTTTTATAAATTCTTAGAAAGCAATAGTTTAAATACAGACTTTTTAATTGTAACTTTAAAAGAAACTGGAGAAATAATTGCTGGAGGTCTTTTTGTAAAAACAAATAATATTGTACAATATCATCTTTCTGGCACAAAAGAAGAACATCTAGATTTAACGCCCTTAAAATTGTTAATTGATGAAATGAGGATCATTTCTACAAATGAAAACTTCAATCATTTCAATCTTGGAGGAGGATATGGTAGCAAGGACGATTCTTTACTTAGATTTAAAATGTCATTCTCAAAAAAACTTACAGATTTTCAAGTATGGAGATATATAGTAAATCAGGATGTATATGACGAGTTTACAAATCTAAAAGGAACTGTTGCATCAGATTATTTTCCGAACTATAGAGATCCCAATTAAAAAAAAAATTAAGTCTTCTCCCTTCTCATAAAAATACCTGATATATTATTTACTTTTGAAAAAGATAAAAATCAATTATGGCAGGTCATTTAGTAATTTCATTAGACTTTGAGTTACATTGGGGAGTGTTTGACCATAAATCGGTTAGTGATTATTTCGAAAATCTCAAAAACGTGACTCTTGTAATTGAAAAATTATTAGAACTAAGTGATAACTATAATATTAAACTAACATTTTCTACCGTAGGATTTTTATTTGCAAAGGATAAAGACGAATTGCTTCATCATATTCCAAAGAAGAAACCGACATATACTTTAGAATCCTTGAACCCTTATAAAATAATTGACTCAATTGGCTACAATGAAGCTGATGATCCTTTCCATTATGCAAAATCTTTAATTCGGAAAATTGAAAATGATTGCAATCACGAAATTGGCACACATACCTTTTCTCATTTCTATTGTCACGCAGAAGGTCAAACTCCAGAGCAATTTGACCAAGATTTAAATGCAGCAATACATATTGCTAAACCATTACAAATCAATAGTATCGTTTTTCCGAAGAATCAAATAAATCCCAACGACGAATTTGATAAACCTTACCTAGATATTTGTAAAAAATATGGAATAACCAATTTTAGAGGAAAAGAAAAATCGTTTATCTATAATATACACAGTTCAAAAAAATATCGTAACCTATTTATTTTCAAAGCATTGAAACCTTTAGATGCTTATTTTAATATTACAGGCTATAACACTTATAATTTAAATGAAGTCAATAAGAATTACATAATATTTAATATTCCGTCAAGTCGGTTTTTAAGACCTTATAATTTAAAACTTAGATATTTTGAAAGTCTTAAATTGAGGAGAATCAAAAAGGCCATGACCCATGCAGCAAAAAACAATGAAGTTTATCATTTATGGTGGCATCCTCATAATTTTGGAACACACATTGAAGAAAATTTTAAAAATTTAGAAACTATTTTTGAAACATACCAATCACTAAATAAAACTTACAATTTCAAAAGTGAAACAATGACAGGGTTAACCAAGAAATTGACTTCTAATTAAATGAAAAAAATAGTTAGGATTACCACAATATCAGATTCTTTAAAGGATTTGCTCAAAGGTCAATTAGGTTATATTAATCAATATTATGACGTTATTGGTGTCTCAAGTGATGGAGAATCACTAGCTCAAACAAGAGAAAATGAAGGTATTAGAACAGAGGTCGTAGAAATGACGAGAACCATCTCCCCAATTCAAGATATTAAAGCTGTTTATAAATTATATAAATTTCTTCGGAAAGAAAAACCACACATCGTTCATACACATACCCCAAAAGCTGGTATTATTGGAATGTTAGCTGCTAAACTAGCGGGTGTTAAACATCGTTTTCATACCGTTGCAGGTATGCCTCTATTAGTCGCCACTGGAACTAAAAGAATAATTTTAAACCAAGTTGAAAAACTGACCTATAGTTGTGCGACCAAAGTATTTCCAAATTCCTTTGGTCTAAAAGAAATAATTTTGAATGAAGGTTTTACAACAGAAAAAAAACTTGCGGTCATTGGTAAAGGAAGCAGTAATGGGATTGATGTAGAGCATTTTAATAGTGATCTATTTACAAAGTCTGATTTGGAAACACTAAAAGCTCAATTAGAAATAACTAAAGAATTTATCTTTATTTACGTAGGTCGTTTAGTTTCAGACAAAGGGATTAACGAATTAGCAATAGCTTTTAATAATTTTTCAAAAAAATACAGTTCCAAATTAATACTTGTTGGTTGGCGTGAAACTGATTTAGATCCATTACATCCAACAACAGAAATGATATTGAAACAAAATAAAGACATCATACAAGTTGGTTATCAAAAAGATGTTAGGCCTTATTTTGCAATAGCCGATGTGCTGGTTTTTCCTAGTTATAGAGAAGGGTTTCCAAATGTTGTATTACAAGCTGGAGCAATGAATGTGCCTAGTATTGTTTCTAACATAAATGGTTGCAATGAAATCATAAAAGAGAATGAAAATGGATTAATTATTCCAGTAAAAGATACCAAAGCAATTGAGGGTGCGATGCAATACCTTATTGAAAATCCAGAAATCTATCAAACTATGCAAAACAAATCTAGAAAATTAATCGTGGAAAATTACAGACATAAATATGTTTGGGTCGAGTTATTGAAAGAGTACCAAAAGGTTAATTAAGCTGTTATATTACTAAGATTTCTGAATGAATAAACTAATTTTCACAATTACTATCATGTAAATATAAATTTATACTTGAATAGTCTATATATATTTACCTTTGGTATCTATAAAATTGAAAAATATCATGAAAGATTTTATTAAGAAATATGAGGTTTGGATATTTCTAATTCTTGGTCCAACAATTAATGTTTTTTTTGTGAATGCACGTATTAATGGACTAATGCCTAGTTATATATATAACACGGGGCGATTTTGCGTACTTCTACTATTATTAATTATAATTTTAAAAATAACTAGAGGCAATGTGGGCATTATAAACCTGTTTAAGCCCATGTCAAAATGGAAAATCCATCCCAAATGGTATATTCTATGTTTATTTTTGGGACCTATAGTCGCCATTGCTGTTTTGTTTCTAAAGAGCATGTATTATGGTGTAGAATATTCTACGTTTATGCAAGTAAGAATGACAACCTTTAGAGGATTTGTTGCTTTATTACTCTGGGCTTTTTTAGGAGAGGTTGTTTGGGTAAGCTACTGCATACGCGAGTTATCAAAAATTACAAAACCATTTTACGCAGGACAGATTGTTGCGTTCTTTTGGACGCTTTGGTTTATTCCAATTGTTCTTCTTGGTGAGGGCGTATTTCCTGAAATTCCTATTTTATCATTGCTAATATACGTAATGGGAACTGCAGGTATGTGTGCATTGATTTATGGCAAAACGAAAAGTGGTCTATGTGTCTTACTTTTACAATACATGCTAAATTTAACTCTAGCATCATTCCCAATTACTCCTACTAATGGAGGCGCACCTACTTTCACAGCCTTTGCTATACTTTATCTTTTAATCATGTTGAGTTTTGTTTACTTTATAAAACCGAATAAAAATTTTATAAATAATAATTAAAAAATGAATTTAATTTGAGTTATTATGAGTAATAATCTAATGTTAAATATTATTAAAAAAATTGCCAGAACAACTGGAGATATTCTTGTATACTTACTACCCAAGAAAGCAAATAAACTATCAGAAAATAGAATAACATTAATACATAGGAATAAGAAAAACTTAACCATTACAGAGAGACTAATGCGTTATGCCTTAGTGCAAAAACTTGAAAAGATAGAAGACCACAATACTATTGCAGAAAAGAACCGTGAATTTTGGATCAATAATACAGCAACGGAATTATTTACTGAAACCGAAGATACTTTTAAAACAGATTTTTTGCCACACTGCTCATTTATCTTCGAAATCCTTAAAAATGAATTACAAAAAGAAAAAAATGAGTTCGATACTTTGGTAGAGATTGGAACCGGTAATGGTGATGTACTTAAATACCTGAATGATGAGTTTCCTAAAATCGAAAAATTTGTTGGTATTGATCTTAGTCAAAATCAAATTGATTTAAATCGTAAAAAATTTGAAAAAGAAAAAAAATTAGAATTTGTAGCTGCAGATGCAGTACAATGGGTGAAATCAAACGGAAAAAGTAATACAATCTTTGTTTCCTCGAGAGGTGTTTTAGAGTATTTTTTAGAGAAAGATTTACAGGATTTTTTAATTGAAATCAATCAATTGAGTAACGCCTTTTTTGTGGCAATAGAACCTAATAGCTCAGATCACGATTTTAATACCCATAAACAAACTATGCTTTATGGAAATGAACCGTCATTTTCTCACAACTATCCTTTACTTTTTAAAAATGCTGGATTTAAAATATGGCATTTCTCTCAACAACCTTGGTTTAATGGAGGTAATATGCAAACCTTTTTAGGCGCTAAGAGCTAGATTATCAATCTGTTTTAAACTGATGCCTTTTTAATATCTCAAATTGAATTATTGATTTAAAACCTTTCCGAGAATAAAATTTTATTTTCAATTATTAGATTATAATTTATCGTTAATATAGATTTAAAAGTTCTAATTTAAAACAAAAACGATAGTATATTGCATTAAATTTGTAATGACAAATCAATCATATATTGTGAGTCTGATTTTTGATTGTTAATCCTAAAAAAATGCCATATAACTAATTTTTTTTCTGGGATAACAATTTAGCTCTATGTTTATTATACTTAAAATAAAAGCCCTAAAAATCCCTCATTATTAGATTATTAACATAAAATAAAAGATTTATAGTTTAAAGCTTTTATATATTGTAATGAATATAAATCGTTACAAAAAGAGTATATTTAATATCAACTAATTTGAGCAATGGAGAAACCTAACTCTACATATTTATTTTTTGAGCGTTCAGCTAATTTATATCCAAATGAGTGTTGCTTAATATTTGGTGATTCTCAATTATCTTACAGCCAATTAGAGGATAAAGTTTTGGAGGCTCATCACGCTATTGTAAAGTTCGCAAAAGATGAAAATATAATAGGTTTACCAACTACAAGAGGTGTTAATCAAATAGTTTTCATGCTCGCCATTTTAAAAGCTGGCAAATCATATCTCCCAATCGATTTTAAATACCCAAAAAATCGGATTGAAAAAATCATAAACAATTCTAAACTCAATTTCTGTTTCACTACAGATGATGAAGCTGTTTTTATTTCTGAAACAGGCCTCAAAACACTACCCAATCCAAACCCAGAAAACGCACCTAGCTTAAAAGTACAGGATAAAATGTCTGAAAATGCTGCTTACATCTTGTACACTTCAGGCTCCACTGGAGAACCAAAAGGTGTTTGTATGGGTCAAGAAGCTGTAGTAAATCTTATTAATTGGCAGAATAAAAATTCCGAAGCTCAAAAAGGATCTCGCACATTACAATTTGCACCATTGAGTTTTGACGTATCATTTCAAGAAATCATGGCAACGCTCAGTATTGGCGGTACACTTGTTCTAATCAATGAAGAGCAAAGGTTAGATATGTTTGAGCTCTTAAAATTGATAGAAAAGAAAAATGTCAACAGACTATTTCTCCCTTTTGTTGCATTGCAAGCATTAGCAGAAACTGCTGTGAGCATCAATCTTTTTCCGAAGAGCTTAAAAGAAATCATGACTGCTGGTGAGCAATTAAAAATCACCACACAATTGCGGACCTTCTTTTCAGAATTAGACGATTGCAAACTTTTTAACCAATATGGTCCAACAGAATGCCATGTAGTTACCGAGTTAAAACTAGAAGGCAATCCCGAAAATTGGTCAGCATTACCAACTATTGGAAAGCCTATTGATAATACTAAAATTTACATACTCGACAAAAATCAAAATGTAGTTTCTAATGGCGAAACTGGAGAACTTTGTATTACTGGTGCATGTTTGGGAGAAGGTTATTTAGGTAATGATGCGCTAACAAAAGAAAAATTTTCGGTACTAAAATTATCAGATAACGAAGAACTAAGAATTTATCGCACTGGTGACATCGCTCGCTATTTACCTAACGGAAATATTGAATTTCTAGGTCGTGAGGATGAACAAGTAAAAATTAGCGGTCATAGAATTGAACTCGGTGAAGTTGAAATTGCACTCAATAAATTACCAAATATACAGCAAGCAGTTGTTGTAGCGAGCACACACTTATCAGATCAAGCACAACTTATTGCCTATTTACAATCAACAAATCCATCACAGGATATTCCAGATTTCAAACAGCAGGTCAGCAAAGTACTTCCTGAATATATGTTGCCAACACATTATATTTGGATGACGGATTTCCCTAAAACATCAAGCGGAAAAATCAACAAAAAAGCATTACCACTTCCAGAATATACAAGACCTAGTAATGCACCTTTATACAAAAAGCCAATTTCAGAAATTGAAAAAAATATAGCAAAAATTTGGTCTGAGCTTTTAAGGATACCAAAAATTGGAGTTTCAGATAATTTCTTTGAAATGGGTGGTACTTCACTCCTAGCTCAAAAAACTGTTTCTGCGCTACGACTAAATTTTAAGTATGAAATTCCAATCATAAAGTTATATCAACATCCTACAATTTCAGAATTATCTAATTATTTAGAACCTAATAAAGAAATAGAATTTAAAGCAACAAGGACAAAAAATAAAAATAATTCATCATCCGATGTCGCCATTATTGGCATGGCAGGACGATTTCCTGGTGCAAATACAATTCAAGAACTTTGGGAAGTATTGAGAGATGGTAAAGAAACCATTTCCTTTTTTACTCCTGAAGAATTGGATGCTACAATTTCAGAATCACTTCGGAAAGATCCACTTTACGTCGCAGCTAGAGGCATTGTGCCAGAAGCCAAAACATTTGATTCAGCCTTTTTTGGTCTTAATCCAAAGATTGCAGAAGCAATGGATCCTCAGCAACGTTTATTTTTAGAAATCGCCTGGGAAGTGTTGGAACAATCAGGGCATTTACCATCACATTACGATGGCAGTATTGGCGTTTTTGCTGGTACAGGAACAAATACATATTATGTCAATAATATCCTGCCAAATGAAAAAGTGTTGAACCGTATTGGACGATTCCAATCCAACACACTTAACGAAAAAGACTATATATCATCGCGTACAGCGTATCATTTAAACTTAAAAGGACCTGCGGTTAGTGTGCATTCTGCGTGCTCCACTTCCCTACTCGCTATTGCTGAAGCTGCAGATGCCATTAGGCTTGGACACTGTGATGTCGCTTTGGCTGGTGGTTCTAGCATCACAACTCCTATTTTTAGCGGTCACTTATACCAAGAAGGATCAATGATGAGCCCAGATGGTCACTGTCGCTCATTTGACGAAAATGGAAAAGGAACCGTATTTAGTGATGGAGCTGGTGTGATTCTTCTCAAAAATTTAGAGCAAGCTAAAGCCGATGGCGATACTATTTACGCTCTCGTCAAAGGAGTTGGCATCAATAATGATGGTGGTAATAAAGGAAGTTTCACAGCGCCAAGTGCCGAAGGTCAAGCAGGATCAATTGCAAATGCTTTGATTGATGCCAATATTGATGCTTCGGAAATTAGCTACATCGAAACCCACGGAACAGCAACACCAGTTGGTGATCCAATAGAAATAGAAGGTCTTAAAATGGCCTTCGGAAAACAACAACAAAATGGCTTTTGCGCCATTGGTTCCATAAAAAGTAATATGGGACATCTTACAGCAGCAGCTGGAGTGGCTGGTGTTATTAAAACCATTTTATCTTTAAAACATCGTCAACTTGTACCTTCTTTAGGATTTGACAAACCAAATCCATCGATAGATTTTGAGAATAGTCCGTTTTTCGTAAATAATACTTTAAAATCTTGGGATGCTGAAAGTCCGCGAAAAGCAGGTATCAGCTCTTTTGGTGTTGGTGGTACAAACGTTCATGTGATTTTAGAAGAATATGAAAACAAACAAAAACCTTCAGATGAAGGAAGACCTTTACAATTATTAACCTGGTCTGCTAAATCTGAGCATAGTTTAACTGGTTATCAATCTGCCTTAGGTGATTTTTTAAATAATACTTCGGGAGTTTCACTTTCTGACGTAGCTTATAGTTTAACTCAAACACGAGAACCATTTGCACATAGACGTTTTATTATAGCAGATAGTACTGTACAGGCTAAAGATATTTTAAATTCCGAAGATAATAAAGACATAAAATCAAGCACCTTAAATGTAGTCCCGAGTGAGTTGGCATTTTTATTTCCTGGTCAAGGAGCGCAATATCTCAATATGGGAAAAGCGCTATATTCCGAAGAAAAAGTTTTTAAAGATGCTGTTGATGAATGTGCAAACCTATTATCATTAAATTTTGATTTAGACATTTTAAATGTTGTTTACCCAGAGCAAAACTCTGATGAAGCAGAAGCAAAATTAAAAGATACAAAATACACACAACCAGCACTATTTGTCATTGAATATGCGCTCGCGCAACTCTGGATGAGTTGGGGAATAAAACCTACTTTGCTTTGTGGGCATAGTGTTGGAGAATTTGTTGCAGCCCATTTATCTGGCATATTTTCATTGAAAGATGCATTACACCTGATAACGATAAGAGGTAAATTGGTAAGCGAATTGCCTGGCGGAAGTATGCTTTCGGTTCGTTCAACACATAAGGCTATTGAACATTTAATTCCAGATACGCTTTCAGTAGCTGCTATAAATTCAGATAGTTTAATAGTTATTTCTGGTGAAGATGAACAAGTTGAGACATTTTCAAAAGTTTTAGACACAGAAAACATTGCAAACAAACTGTTGTTGACAAGTCATGCGTTTCATTCAACAATGATGGATCCCGTACTTGATATTTTTGAGGCAGAAGTTAAAAAGTTAAAGCTCAATTTACCTAGAATACCAATGGTATCAACGGTTACTGGAGATTGGATTACAGATGCAGAAGCAACAAGTGCAACATATTGGACCAATCACTTGAGAGCTACTGTGAATTTTTCTGGAGCGATGGACACAGTCTTAAATTTGGAAGATCCAATTTTGTTAGAAGTTGGTCCAGGACGTGCTTTGACAACTTTATCAATGCAGAAAAAAGGTTTAAAGTCTTTAGCGTCAATTTCAAGTTTATCATTTCCGAAGGAAAACGAAACTGCTTATCACACTGTTTTGACAGCGTTAGGAGATTTATGGCTTAAAGCCATTGACATTAACTGGAAACATTTTTACAGTGATCAATCGCGACAAAAACTATGGTTACCATCTTATGTTTTTGATCGTAAAACTTGTTGGATAGAGCCGATAGCTTTAAAACCAACAACTATAAATTATAACAATACAATAGAAAACACAGTCACTCAACCTATAGAAACTGTACAATATAACACTACTAAGTTTATGAGAAAACCCATAATTCTTAACAAAATATCTGAGCTTATTGAAGATAACTCTGGTATTGAAATCGAGTCAAGTGACTTTAACGTCAGCTTTTTGGAACTCGGTCTTGACTCTTTGGTGCTTACACAAATGGCAATTAACTTAAAAAATGAATTTAATACGCCAATCAGTTTTAGGCAACTAAATGACGAATTTGGTTCGCCAGAATTACTGGCAGAGCATTTGGATAAGGTGTTACCAAAAGAGGTTTATGCTCCTGCTGTTGCTAATCCTGTTCAAGAAAACACAAACAATGTAAACTCATTTGAGAGTGTTTCACAAAACTTTAATGCACCAAATAATAATAATAATAATAATAATAATAATAATAATACAGCTTTAAGTTTGATAGCTCAACAAATACAATTGTTGGGCAAGCAAATAGAATTGCTTCAAGGGAACAATAGTCAACATGTACCGGTTTCTCACATTCAAGAACCAAAACCTGTAATGATGACTCCTCCAAATGATTCTTCTACAGAAATTCTTTCCGAAGAAGAAAAAATAGAACATAAAAAACCATTTGGAGCGACGCCAAGAATAGAAAGACTATCTGCGGAACTTAATAGCGAACAAAAAACGTTTTTAGATAATCTTATTTCAACGTATAACAAAAAAACAGCTGGTAGCAAGGCATATACCCAAAAGCATCGTCATCATATGTCAGATCCGCGAGTCGTTTCAGGATTTAAGCCTTTAACAAAAGAATTGGTCTACCCTATTGTTGTTGATAAGTCGTCTGGTAGCAGACTTTGGGATATTGATGGTAATGAATATTTGGACGTTTTAAATAGTTTTGGTGCCTGTTTATTTGGTCATCAACCAGATTTTATAAAAAAAGCCATCCATGATCAAGTAGAACTTGGTTTTGAGGTTGGGCCTCAACATCCTTTAGCTGGTGAGGTTTGTGAATTACTTTGTGAATTTACAAATCAAGATCGAGCAGCCTTGTGTAACACAGGATCTGAAGCTGTTTTAGGTGCAATGCGTATTGCAAGAACAGTCACCGGACGATCACTTATCGTCGCATTCACAACCTCTTATCATGGTATTAATGATGAAGTTCTTGTAAGAGGATCAAAAAAATTAAAATCATTTCCTGCAGCATCAGGTATTTTACCAGAAGCGGTTCAAAATATGTTAATCTTAGATTATGGAACAGATGAAAGTCTCGCTATCATAAAAGAACGTGCTCATGAAATTGCAGCGGTACTTGTTGAACCTATCCAGAGTCGCAGAGCGGACTTTAGACCAATAGAATTTTTAAAAGAAGTCAAGAAAATAACAACAGCATCACAATCTGTTCTTATTTTTGATGAGATTATTACCGGTTTTAGAATGCATCCTGGTGGCGCACAAGCATTATTTGGGGTAAAAGCAGATTTGGCAACCTATGGAAAAGTAATTGGTGGAGGGATTTCGATTGGTGCAATCACAGGTAGTAAGCGATGTATGGATGCGCTAGATGGAGGATTTTGGCAATATGGAGATGACTCATTCCCAGAAGCAGGAGTTACTTATTTTGCGGGAACTTTTGTACGTCATCCATTAGCATTAGCAACCTGTAAAGCATCACTTTTACATATGAAAAAAGAAGGTGTGCAACTTCAAGCTAGCATTGCTGCTAAAACAGAGCGTTTTGCTACGGAAGTCAACACGCATCTAAAATCAAATGGAATTCCTATTGAAATTGTATTTTATCGTTCGCTTTGGAAATTGAAAATGTTAGAAGATTTACCTTATGCAGAATTATTTTTTGTTTTAATGCGGAAAAAAGGAATTCACGTTTGGGATGGTTTTCCATGCTATTTTACAACAGCCTACACTGAAGATGATGTGCAGCGTTTAATTGATACCTCAATTGAATGTATTGAAGAATTAGTCGCTGTAGGAATCATTAAAACTGATCCTCATAAACACCATCTGCCATCAAATAATGGGCAAAGTAAAAACTTTACAAAAGAATTAAACCAACCTCCAGTAAAAGGTGCGCGCTTGGGTATGGACAAGTCTGGTAATCCTGCTTGGTTTGTAGCTGATAAAGATAAAGTTGGTGAATATATTCAAATAGATTTGTAGTTAATCAATAATAAATGGTTTAAAATTTTTTATGAGTCTAACCGAATCAGTAAAACATTCTCATGATCAACAACATAAAAATGTTGCTCATAATCCTTTTAATGGACCCACCATTCAAAAAGTAATTCTTACCACGCAATCTCAAGCAGAAATATGGATTGCCTGTAAATTGGGTGGAGACGATGCAAACAGAGCTTACAATGAATCTGTTTCTTTGGTTTTAAAAGGTGAACTTAATTTTAGTGCTGTTGATACTGCAATTCAAAAATTAGTTCAACGTCATGAGTCATTAAGATCAATTTTTAGTGCTGATGGTCGTTTTATGAGTGTTCTGGAATTTAAGCCAGTACATATTGAACACCACGATTTTTCTAAACAAACACCTCCACAGATTGAACAATCAGTTAAGGAATACGTCGTGGGTGATGCCAATTATGTATTCGATTTAAAAAATGGTCCTTTATTTAAAGTAGGTTTACTTAAAATAAATGACATTGAACACCATTTAGTGATCACTGCTCATCATATTGTTTGTGATGGTTGGTCACTTGGCATCATACTTGAGGAAATTGGCGCACTTTATTCAGAAAGTGTAACTGGCAAACCACATTCACTCCCTAAAGTGGATGATTTTAGCGAATATGCAGATGAACTGCAATCAAATACAGATAGCGAGACGCAAGAAAAAACCGAAAAATTTTGGATCAACGAATATAAAGATTCGATTCCTGTATTAAATTTACCTACAGATTTTCCAAGACCAGAATTAAGAACCAATAAAAGTGAACGTCAAGACTTTTCAATTGATAAAGATTTACTTGCAAAATTAAAAAAAGTTGGTTTAACATCTGGAGCTAGTTTTGTCACTACTTTGATGGTTGCTTTTGAAATTTTTCTTTCCAAACAAACTGGTCAAAATGATATTGTAATTGGTTTACCTGCTGCAGGACAGTCTGTAACTGGTAAAACACAATTGGTAGGTCATTGTGTCAATCTATTGCCTTTGAGAAGTAAAATTGACGGTAATCAATCATTTAGTAATTATTTAAGGCACAGAAAATCTTTAATCTTTGATGCATATGATCATCAGCAATTAAGTTTTGGCGAATTATTGCAAAAACTAAAAATACAAAGAGACCCTTCCCGTGTTCCGCTTGTTCCTATAGTGTTTAACATTGATATGGGAATGACTGCTAGTGTTGATTTTAAAGATCTAGATTATAAGCTCATTAGCAATCCAAGAACTTATGAAACCTTTGAGGTTTTCTTAAACGCAACAGGTTCTCAAGACGATTTTATTTTAGAATGGTCGTATAACTCGTCTCTTTTTAAAGAAGCTACGATAAAACAAATGATGGTTTCTTTTGAAAATATCATTAAAAAAATAGTTGATGATAGTAACATTAAGATTTCAGATATTATTGAAATTGACAACTCAGCTTATACGCTTCTAAATGATACCAAATCGTATTATCCAGAAGAACACTTATCAGACTTACTATCACAACAAGCACTAAAATATTCAAATAAAACAGCTCTAAAGTTTTTAGATACTCAAATCACTTATGGAGAACTCGAGCAAAAAGTCAACCAATTATCAAATCAACTATCTGATAAAGGTGTTATATCTGGCGATTTTGTTGGCGTTTGTTTACCACGTTCTATTGAGCTTATTATTATTTTAAGAGCAATAATGCAATGTGGAGCAGCTTACGTTCCTCTGGACCCAAGCTATCCTGTCCAACGATTGGATTATATGATTGAGGATTCTGAGGCTAAATTTTTGATAACCACTAATGAGCTATCCAAAACTTTAAACTCTAAAGCTAATTTATTGGTTAAGGATAATTTGTTTTCTTGTTTAGATGAATTTTCAGATCAGCCAATTTCCGTAGAAAAAAACAATAGTGATGTTGCTTATTTATTGTACACTTCGGGCTCTACAGGTAAACCAAAAGGTGTTGGAATAACCCATAAAAATATTGTTAATCTGCTCTATAGCGTATTGGAAAATCCAGGCGTAAAAGAAACAGACACACTTATTTCTATCACAACTATTTCTTTTGACATTGCCATGGTTGAGCTTTATGCGCCTTTATTAATTGGTGCAAAATTGATAATAACCAACGAGGAAACCTCAAAAGACACACGTTTATTATTGGATGTGATGATAAAGGAGAAAGTAACTCTAATGCAAGCGACTCCAACGACTTGGCAAATGTTATTAGACTCTGGATGGAAATCTCACTTGCCAATAAGAGCTTTTAGCACAGGCGAAGCTCTACCATTATCGCTTGCAAAAAATATTCTAAATCTTGTTGATGACCTATGGAATTTATATGGACCAACAGAAACCACTATTTGGTCTGCAATAACTAAAGTAGAAAAAACAGATGAATTGATCCCAATTGGTCTTCCTGTAGCAAATACACAGTTATATATTGTAGATGAAAACAACAACATGGTCGCGCCAGGAAAGATTGGTGAACTTTGCATAGCAGGTGATGGTGTTGCAAAAGGATATTGGAAAAAAGAGGATCTAACCAAGGAAAAGTTTGTAGATAATCATTTTGATTCAAATTCAAATTCTAAATTATATCGTACTGGAGATTTGGCAAAATTATTACCAGACGGAAATGTACAATGTTTGGGTAGAATTGACCACCAAATTAAAATAAGAGGTCAGCGTATTGAATTGGGTGAAATTGAGCAAGCGCTAGACGGTTTGCAAGGCGTACAGTCATCTGTTGTATTACTTAATGGTGACCTTTTAGTGGCAAATTTGATTACTTCGGAAAAAGAGAAAAATGCAAATCAAATCGAGCAATGGAAAACGAGCTTAAAACAGCAACTTCCTGCTCATATGATTCCGCAACTATTCAACTTGGTTGGTGAATTTCCAAAGACTTTAAATGGAAAGATAGACCGAAAAGCATTGCTGGTAAGTTCAACAACAAACAACATTAAAACTAGTTTTGCTGAACCTTCCACCGAATCGGAAAAAATAATTCAATCTATTTGGGAAGAGTGCCTAGGTTTGGATAATATTGATGTGAATAGTGACTTTTTTGAAATTGGAGGTCATTCACTAGTTGGCGTAAAAGTTATGGCTAAACTTGAAAAAGAGACGGGTAATAGAGTTCCTTTAGTTGCACTGCTAAAACACTCCACTATTAAAAAATTGGCAGCTTTTATGGATAGCGAATTTTTTACTTGGGATTCATTAGTACCTTTAAAACCAGAAGGCTCAAAACCACCCTTATATATTGTGCATGGTGCAAATCATCATGTATTGATTTTTAATGAACTAGCGCAACAACTAGATAAAGAACAACCAGTTTATGGACTACAATCCAGAGGCCTCAATGGGTTGACAGAACCTCACGATTCCATCCATGAAATGGCAGCAGACTATATTGAAGAAATTTTAGCCTCAAATCCAGAAGGTCCCTATGCGCTTGCTGGTTTTTCGTATGGCGGAATTGTTGCATACGAAATGGCAAGACAATTAAAGGCAAAAGGAAAGGAAGTGACTATTCTTGCACAGTTTGACACTTATGTTTTTCCTGAGTATTACCATAGCAGTCCATCCAAGAAAAAAGTGTATTCTATTTTTTATTTAATGGGCAAAGTGGTTTATATCTTTTTAAATATGTTCAGTAATAAAAAGAATTTTATTAGACGAACAGAATTGATAAAACTACAGCTTAAAGGCTTATACTTAAGACTTAAATATGGAAAAGCCAAACAGTACGAAATGCAATTTAATGTGGCTCTAAAGCTTATGACAAATCATAATATTGCAACAAGTAAATACACCATTGTACCTCAAGATATTGTTATTGATTTGTTTAGGGCCAAAGAAGAAGTGAATTTTGTACATGACCAGAAGTTTTTAGGCTGGAAAAAAATGGCAGAAAAAGGTATTCGTAGGCATATAGTACCAGGAAACCATGTGGATATGTTTGAAAAACAAAATGCTACAGAGTTTGCAAGAAGTTTACAACATGTCTTAGATAATTATAATTCTCAGCAGTATGAGTGAGATTTTCTGCGGAAATATTGAAATTATAATTAAAGATTTCCAAACTCTACCTGAAGATAAACTAGATTTAAAATTATTTAAAATTCAACTCTCCTCCTATGTTCACTTAGTTTCAGAATTAACAAGTGTTTTAAATTTAGAAGAATTAAAACGTGCAAATTCATTTCATTTTGAAAAGGATAAAAACAGATTTATAATCTGTAGATCTATACTAAAATTTCTGCTTTCAAAATTTACTAAAATTTCCTTAAGCCAAATTGAAATCAGAAAAGACACCAACAATAAACCATATATAATATCTTATGAAGTAATTCACTTTAATGTATCACATTCTGAAGACTTTGTGATTATAGCAATTGACAAACAACCTATTGGTGTTGATTTAGAATTTTTAAATAAAAGTTTTGATTTTTCAGAAATATTGCCTTCTGTATTTAACAAAATTGAAATCGATAACATTTTAAATTCAGAAAATAAACCACATACTTTTTTCACTTATTGGACAAGAAAAGAGGCTGTTGTGAAAGCCACAGGAAAAGGCATGACTGATCATGTTATTCAAATTCCTGCTTTAGATGGTTTGCATTCTGTAAATCCTAAATTGATTGAAGGCTTTGAGGATTTGAATGTTCTTAGTTTTGATATTAATAAAGATTACGTAGGCTCAATTGCCTCAAGTAAAGACTTGACTAAAAATAGCCAAATACAAGTTTATGATCTTCCAAAAACTATTGAAGCTTTAAAATAGTTTTGTTTTTAAAACAAGTAGTGAAAAAAATTACTCAAATTTTCAATTGAATCAACGTAAATAAGTGTTTTTCATCGTGTTTATTTGGTTTGTTGTACGTTAATCATAGATATTTATCCATAAATTTAACTTTGACCTAACCTATAAGTTTTAAATTTGTCCCAAAGATCCCTCGCTAGACAATTTTAATTGAATAGTTTAAACTTGACTAAATAATTATGAATTCAAAAATATGGTTGTCTTCACCTCATATGGGTGGAACAGAACAATCTTATGTAAATAATGCTTTCGATACGAATTGGATCGCTCCATTGGGACCTCATGTGGTTGGTTTTGAGAGCGATATTCAAGAATATCTCAATCAAAGCATTCATGTGGCAGCCTTAAGCTCTGGTACTGCTGCATTACACTTAGGTTTGATATTGTTGAATGTAGGTCATGGAGATGAAGTTATTTGCCAGAGTAAAACATTCTCTGCATCTGCCAACCCAATAATCTATCAAGGAGCTATCCCAGTATTTGTGGATAGCGAAAAAGATACTTGGAACATATGTCCAGAACAATTAGAAATTGCTATAAAAGACCGTATTAGCAAAGGAAAAAAGCCTAAAGCCATTATCGCTGTGCATCTCTACGGAATGCCATATAAGGCAAAAGAAATCGGAGCTATCTCTAAAAAATACGATATTCCGGTTTTAGAAGATAGTGCAGAGGCACTTGGAAGTTCTTATCACGGAGAGAAGTGTGGAACTTTTGGGGATATTGCTGTCTTGTCATTCAATGGAAATAAAATCATAACCACCTCAGGAGGAGGTGCGTTAGTAAGCAAAAATCCAGAAATAAAAGAAAAAGCTGTCTTTCTCGCTACCCAAGCAAGAGATAAAGCTGTTGAATATTTACATTCTTCAATAGGCTATAATTATAGATTGTCTAATGTACTTGCTGGAATTGGGAGAGGTCAAATGGAAGTTTTAGATGATCGCGTAAAGGCAAGACGTCGCGTATATGAATTTTATAAGGAAAGTTTTAATGACATTGAAGAACTTAAATTTAATGATGATCATGAAGGGTTTTATAGTAATCGTTGGCTATCTTGTGTGCTAACACCTTCCGAAGGCATAAGAGAAGGGATTAGATTGAGTTTAGAAAAGGATAATATTGAAACCCGACCCCTTTGGAAACCAATGCACCAACAGCCTGTATTTAAGGATTACCCGCAATATCTCAATGGTATTTCAGATGAGTTGTTTGAAAAAGGCTTATGTTTGCCTAGCGGTTCTAACTTAACTGATGATGAACTAAATAGAGTATCATCTGCAATAAAAACTTATTTTAGAGCATGATTAAAAAGTTTTTACAAGATATATCAGATAAATATGCGTCTAAATGGCTGGTTATGCTGTTTGACTTGTGCATTATAGCTTTTGCTTTTATTGCTGCATATATTATTCGATTTAATTTTATAATCAACTTTGACGTCTTAATTATGCTAAAGCAAATTCCATTTGTTTTCTTAGCAGCATTAATAAGTTTTATCATTACTGGCTCCTACAAAGGGGTTGTTAGATTTACAGGTTTTAAGGATGTAATCAATATTATAATTGGCGTTAATATATTGGCGACGATATTAATTGTCTCGACATTTTTTAGCCGAAGATTTAATTATGAGAGCATCTTCAATATTTCTGGTTCTGTAATTTACATTCACTTGTTACTTAACATTCTATTTTTAGTTGGTTCAAAACTTTTCATAAAGTCTGTTTACAACAAGCTAATGCAGGATTTTAAAACGCAAAAACGTGTTTTGATTTTTGGAGCGGGAAACGCAGGAATGATTACCTACGATGCCATTTCAAACGATCCTACAAATAGTCACAAGGTCATCGGTTTTATTGATGATAACGAGAGAAAAATTGGTAAAAAAATAAACACTTTATTAGTATACAGTCTTGAAAAAATCGATCAAGAACTTATTGAAAGAGATAATATAGAAGAAGTTATCATATCTGTTCAAAATATCGATTCATCAAGGTTACTCCAAATTTCAGGATTATTATTTGAGTTAGGTCTAAAAGTTAAAATCGTGCCTCCTGTACAGCATTGGATTGATGGAGATTTGAGCTTAGGTCAAATTAAGGAAGTCAATATTGAGGATTTATTAGGTAGAGACCCTATCTCTATTACAAATCCAGCACTTCTAGACGAGTATGAGAACCAGATTATTTTAATTAGTGGTGCTGCAGGATCAATTGGAAGCGAGATTGCAAAAAAAGCTACTAATTACAATTATAAAAAATTGATTCTTATTGATACTGCGGAATCACCTTTGTATGATTTACAACAAGAATTTGTTCAAAAGAACGTTAAGAATTTTATAGCCATCGTTGCAGATGTCCGGGATTTTAGACGAATGGAAAAATTGTTTCAACAATATAAGCCCAATATCGTTTTCCATGCTGCAGCTTACAAGCATGTTCCTTTAATGGAAAACAATCCATTTGAAGCAGTTACCGTGAATATTGGAGGGACACGTCATATGGCAAGTCTTTCTGTAAAATATGGTGTAAACAAATTTGTTTTAATTTCTACTGATAAAGCTGTAAATCCAACAAATGTTATGGGTGCCACAAAACGTATTGCAGAGCTATACGTCAATTGTTTGCAAGGAAAAGGTAAAACTAAATTTATAACTACAAGATTTGGAAACGTATTAGGATCCAATGGTTCTGTAATTCCGTTGTTTAAGAAGCAAATTGACAACGGAGGTCCATTAACTGTAACGCATAAAGATATTACTCGTTATTTTATGACCATTTCTGAAGCATGTCAACTCGTTTTAGAAGCTGCTACAATGGGTAATGGAGGAGAGATTTTTGTTTTTGATATGGGAGAATCGGTAAAAATATATGACCTTGCCAAGAACATGATTATTCTATCTGGACTTCGTTTCCCTGAAGATATTGATATTAAAATAACAGGATTAAGACCTGGAGAAAAAATATATGAAGAGCTTTTAGCTGATGGCGAAAACACAAGGCCAACATACCATGATAAAATCATGATTGCCAAAACAAAGCAAATTGATGTGCTTACTATCAGTGATAAGATATCTAATTTATGTGCTGTAAGCTCAAAATCACAAAACCTTGAGATTGTTTCTTTAATTAAAGAAATCATCCCAGAATATATTTCTAATAACTCTAAATATGAGGTATTGGATTCCAAAAAATAATTACAAATAAATCAATAAAATAAAATGCTTAAACCTTTAAAACTCATTATAAAGTCATTAATTATTTTGTCTTTTACATTTCTGTTAGCATCTTGTGGGTCTAAGAAAGAGCTAGTATACTTTCAAGATGAACCAATTGCCGATCAAAGTTTAAGTGAATTAGATAATTTTTATGAGATTCGTTACAAACCTAACGATATTTTAACCATTGATGTCTCTGCAGTAAATGTGGAGTCTGTAGCTCCATTTAACTTACCTACTGTAGCTTATAATTCTACTGCTGATGCAACAAGCCAAGCTACAATTTTGCGTCAAACTTATTTAATAGATGGTAGTGGCAATATAGAATTTCCAGTTTTGGGTACCATAAAAATAGGTGGATTAACTCGAAACGAAGCAACAGAAATGCTCAAAGAAAAAATTGGAGAATATGTAAAAGAGTTTATCGTTAATATACGACTCATTAATTTTTCAATCACAATATTAGGTGATGTAAACAATCCTGGAACGTTTACTGTTCAAGGTGAACGTATTTCTCTTTCTCAAGCTTTAGGTTTAGCTGGAGATTTAACAATATATGGAAAGCGAGATAATATTTTACTTATACGCGAAGTTGATGGAAAAAAGAAATATGCTAAATATGATCTAACATCTGTAAATGTTGTGAACTCACCAGTATATTACCTTTCTCAAAACGACGTCATTTATGTAGAACCTAATAACGCCAAAATAAAAACGTCGTCCTATAATCCAAACACAGGTGTACTTATATCTGCTGTTTCAACATTAGCAACTATAGCTGCTATTTTTATTTTTAGAAATTAATACGTTTTAGAACAATATGCCTCAAAATTCTGTTGCCAATAAAGACACCATAATAAGTCTGATTGAATTATATCTTTCAAAATGGAAGTTCATTATATTTTGCTTAATAATAGCACTTTCAATAGCATTTTTAAAAATTAGATATAGTACGAATATATATCAGGCAAATGCTACAATTAAACTAAAGGAAGATGAGAATTCTCGTAATTTATCAGAACTTTCTGCGCTTCAAAGTGGAGGCTTAGGAGGCAGTGCCCTACCAAATGTTTTAGATGAAATAGAAATTATAAAATCTAGATCCATTATTACAAAAGTAGTTGAAGAACTTAAATTAAATACTACTTTTTATTTGACCGGAAAGGTAAAAAAAGAAGAAATATATTCTAATCCACCATTGAATATAAATTTTTTCATGGCAGATTCTATTGTTGAAAACATTAGCAAATCATTATACATTAAGATTTTATCGGCTCAAAAATATGAGCTTTCTAATATTGATTACAACAAATTACTAGAGTTTAATGATGGTGAGAGAACAACCCATAGTTTTGGTGAAAAAGTAAAATCCTCTTTTGGCGAGTTTGTGCTTACACCAAATTTAGGTACTTATGGCTCAACTCCTGGGTCTCATATCGAAATCAGTTTAAGACCTGTTCATAGTGTAACTGAATCATACCTTGCGAACATTAATGTGAGTACTACTGATAAGTCTAACGTTATAAATCTATCGCTTAAAGAAGCAATAAAAGAAAAAGCTAGACTTATACTTAATAAAGTCATTGAAAAATATAACGAAGATGTTATAAATGATAAAGAAAAAATTGTTCAAACCACTACTGATTTTATTACTAACAGATTACAAGTTGTCTCAAACGAACTGGAACAAGTAGATTTTACTGCTGAAAGTCTACAAAAAGACAATAGACTCACAGCTTTAGGTTCGCAATCAAACATATTTCTAGAAAGTGAGCGCCAAACTGAAGCTCAAATTAATCAAACCAGTACACAATTACAGTTGGCTGAGTTTATGAGTGATCGTCTTGAAGACAATAATAGTGATACAGATCTTTTACCTGCAGATATTGGATTAACAGACAGTAATGTGTCTCAAATAACAAATCAGTATAATGAGCTTGTATTACAACGTGATAGAATTTTGAAAAATTCCAGTAACAAAAACCCAACAGTAGTTAATTTAAATAATCAAATAAATGCATTAAAGAACAATCTCAATCAAAGTATAGAGAACATAAAGTCTTCCAATCAAATCACACTTAACAATCTAAATAGAGAGAACTCGAGAATTCGTGGTCAAATATACTCAGCTCCAACCAAAGAAAGACAGTTTAGAGATATCAAGCGTCAACAGGATATCAAAGAATCTCTTTATTTATATTTATTACAAAAGCGTGAAGAAACAGCTATAACTTTAGGTATGTCATCCGCTAATGCAAAAGTTGTTGATCTAGCCTATGCTAGCGACAGTCCAGTAGCGCCAAATAGACAAATTATTTATTTAGCCTCAATACTAATAGGGCTCTTTATACCTGTTTCATTGATTTACGCTCAAGATTTAATTGATAATAAAATACATACAAAAGAAGACGTACAAAGATTAATTAAAGCACCTTTTATTGGAGATATCCCTAAAGGAGACGGTAAATTGAAAGTGGTTAGCAAAGTAGATTATTCCCCAAGAGCAGAAGCGTTTAGAATCATTAGAACCAATATTGATTTCATGCTTCAAAAGGTAGATGTACATTGTAAGACTATTTTTGTAACATCAACTACAGCACAAGAAGGTAAATCACACACGACAACCAATCTCGCTTCTTCCTTTTCATTTTCAGAAAAAAAGGTACTACTCATAGAAACAGATATTCGTGTACCTCGAGTTAATGATTATTTAAATATTAAAGCAAGCAAAGGGCTTACAGACTATATTTCAGATAAAAGTCTATCTGTAGAAGACGTGACAGTAAAAATAAAGGACAATCCTTTTTTAGATGTGATTCCATCGGGAACAATACCGCCAAATCCTGCCGAATTACTGATGAGCAATCGCGTAAACGATCTTTTTGAAAAAGCTAAAACAGAATACGACTACATTGTGGTAGATACTGCTGCAGTTGGCCTGGTTACAGATACACTTTTAATTAGTGACCACGCAGATATATTTATTTATGTGGTGAGCGCCAATAATATTGATAAGCGTCAATTGCACATCGCACAAACAATGTACGAAGAAAAACGACTGCCAAACATGGTGACATTATTAAACGGTAGCGTCAAGAGAAATGGTTATGGCTATGGGTACGGATATGGAAATAATCCCAACCGAAAAAAGAAATGGTACCAGTTCAAAAAGTAAATAACTAAAAAAATGAGATTAGAAACATAAATTCTAATCTCATTTTTTTTTCTCTCTTCGGAAATGAAAAAACGTTCAGAGCATTACATTTTCCGAAGAAAATGGTATATCATAACTTGCGTCTTTTCTTTTCCTGCTTCAATAGATTAAGTTCTCTACTTGTTTGACCTGCAACCGAAGTGTTTTCCTCCGCACGTCGTATCAAATAAGGCATCACATCCTTTACGGGTCCAAAAGGCACATATTTAGCAACATTGTAGCCTTGCTCTGCAAGATTGAAACTTATGTGATCGCTCATTCCGTAAAGCTGTCCAAACCAGACATTGTTGTCGGTTTTTTCAATGCCCTTTTCTGCCATCATCTCCATAGCCAGATAACAACTTTGCTCATTGTGCGTACCTATAAACAATGAAATATCATCAAGATTATTGAGAATGTAGGACATACACTTATCAAAATTCTCGTCCGTAGCCTTTTTATTTTCACAAATTGGTGATTGATAGTTCTTCTCCTCTGCCCTTTTTCGTTCTTTTTCCATATATGCACCACGTACTATTTTAAAACCAATTTTAAAGTGATTTTGTTTGGCACGTTCATGCAACTCTTTTAAATAATCAAATCTGTCCCAACGGTAGGTCTGCAAAGTGTTATAAACAATAGGCTTATCTGTATTATATTTTTGCATCATGAACTCGCAAAGGTCATCTGCTGCATCCTGCATCCAGCTTTCTTCACCATCTATTAAAACTTCAACATCTTTTTCCTTTGCAAGTTTGCAAACCGTATCAAAACGTGCAACAATGCGATCCCATTCCTTTTGCTCTTCAGAAGTCAAATTTTTACCCTCACCAATTTTCTGGTACAGATAAAAACGTCCAAATCCAGTAGGCTTAAACACCACTATTGGCATGGCCTCCTTTTCATCTGCAAACCTAATTATCTTTAAAATCTTATCTCGAGCCTCATCAAATGTAGATTCGTCCTCCTTGCCTTCTACCGAGTAATCTAGAACAGAACTCACACCCTTGGTATACATATTATCGATTACGGGCAAGCAATCTTCTTCATTTACACCTCCACAAAAGTGATCAAAAACAGTAGAACGAATTAATCCCTCAACAGGTAAATGAGCCTTTAAAGCAAAATTTGTAGCTGCTGTACCAATGCGCACCATGGGTTCGTACGATATCATTTTAAATAAAAAATACGCACGCTCAAGCTGTGAATCATTTTTGAGGGCAAATGCAACTTCGGTATTATCAAAAAGTGTAGATGTATTCATTCAATAAAAATATAACACAAAAATAATTATTCATTAGGGATTATGTTATGAAAAACTGCTAATTTTCGGCATGAATTCTATTGAAACCAAAACATACTCCGTTCATTTTAGTGAAAAGGCTTATTTAGAGCTAAATAACTATATAAATGACCACAATTTTTCTAAGATTTTTATTTTGGTAGATAGCAATACCCATCAACTTTGTTTACCTAAGTTTATGGCACAATTAGAAACTCAAACCGCTATTGAAATCATAGAAATTGAAGCTGGAGAAGAGCATAAAACCATAGATACTTGTGTTGGTGTATGGAATGCGTTTTCAGATTTAGGTGCAGATCGCAAAAGCCTGCTCCTCAATCTTGGTGGTGGCGTTGTGACAGATTTGGGTGGTTTTGTAGCATGCACATTCAAACGAGGTATCAAGTACATCAATATCCCAACATCATTACTGGCAATGGTTGATGCCTCAGTTGGAGGAAAAACCGGTGTCGATCTTGGTGCTCTAAAAAACCAGGTAGGAGTGATTAGTTCTGGCGATATGGTAATTATTGACACCTCCTATTTAGATACGCTTCCTCAAAATCAAATGAAATCTGGTCTAGCCGAAATGTTAAAACATGGTCTCATCGTCGATAAAGACTATTTTGATAAACTAACTAACTTATCAAAACTCACATTAAATGATTTAGACACTTTAATTCATGAGTCTGTCGTTATAAAAAAAGACATTGTCACCAAAGATCCCTTTGAGCAAAACGAACGCAAGCACCTCAATTTTGGGCACACATTAGGTCACGCCATAGAATCTTATTTTTTAAGTCACACCAAAAAGGAAGCACTGTTGCATGGCGAAGCTATTGCCATTGGGATGATCTTGGAATCTTTTATCTCTTCGGAAATTTTAAATCTCCCAAAACCAGATTTAGAATACATCACTCAGTCTTTAAATAACATTTATAAACCAGTAATCATTAAATCATCAGATTACGATGCCATTATTGAGTTATTAAAATATGACAAAAAAAATGAGCATGGCAATATTAACTTTGTTTTGTTAGAGGCTATTGGTAAACCCAAAGTAGATTGCTTGGTCGATAATGGGTTAATTAAAAAGAGTTTTGAATATTATACTCAAAGCTGTAAATGACATTTATAAAGTATCAAAACTCAAAAGACTTTTTGTGGTATTAGTATAAACTGTTGAAAATCTAACACTTGACTTTCTTAAAAAAATAGTCGAACTTCGTCTAATTGTGGATATTATAATTAAACAGTCGATACCCAAACATTAGACAAACAATAAAAATTTTCAAATTCATAATTTAATTCATTTCTTATTTTCCGAAGAAATTCAAACGATCAATATTGATATTCATAATCAACAAAGTAAACGTAGGTTTAAATTTAGTTGATAACTCATAGCAATTCTTTTTCTATAAATACTTAGTATTCCCTATTTTGCAACACTACTTAAAATCCAATATTATAAACCATTTAGTTATGAAAAAAATCATAATCATAATAACCCTTTGTCTATCTTCCGTTCTGTACGCTCAAAAAGAAAAAGGAACTATTTATTTTAAAGATGGATCAAAAAAAGAAGGTTTGGTCGCCATTAACGCCAACCACGACATAACGTATAAACTCACTGAAAACAGTGAGAAATTTTTGATCTATAATGCTTCTACCGTAGAAAAAGTACAATTAGAAGGTTTCGCCACCCAGTACTATAAAACCATTGAAAACGGACTTGAGAATACTGATAGATTGGTTATAAAACTAATTGATGGCAAAGTAAGCTTATACAAAGATTTTAAAGAAACCAATAACGGTAAGGTGAATCTATATTTCGTTGAGAAAGACAATGAGCCACTGGCTCAAATGTATCCCGCTAAATCCTTTGCAAAAAGTTCAGATAAAGTAATTAAAGACTATTTTCAAGATTGTCCACAGCTTATAGAGCTTCTAGACAAAGAAGCATTTAGAAAAGACGTTAAAATGAAAGAAGGTCGTAACTCACAACTTCGTCTTGAAGCGATCGTGAAATACTACAATGATAAATGCAATTGAACCATCACAGTAAACCCCATTTTATAACTGTTTAAACGCTCAAAACATCTAAAATCTTGAAAGTCTGCATTGCCGAAAAACCTAGTGTAGCTCGAGAAATCGCGCAAGTTCTTGGTGCTAAAACCAAACATGATGGCTACTATGAGGGCAATGGTTATGCTGTAACATATACCTTTGGTCATCTCTGTACCTTGATGGAACCTAACGATTACAAACCCTATTGGAAAAGTTGGGATCTCAATAATCTACCAATGCTACCGGAGAAATTTAAAACGAAGGTTACAGAAAATTCAGGTATTCAAAAACAATTTAAAATAGTAAAATCCTTGTTTGATAAAGCAGATGTGGTTATCAATTGCGGTGATGCTGGTCAAGAAGGTGAACTCATTCAACGTTGGGTTTTAGACCAAGCGAATTATAAAGGTAAAGTACAGCGTTTATGGATTTCTTCTTTAACTACGGAAGCTATAAAAGAAGGATTTAATAATCTCAAGGATTCAAAAGATTATGATAACCTGTATTACGCAGGATTTTCCCGAGCAATTGGTGACTGGTTGTTGGGCATGAATGCAACCCGTTTATATACTGTAAAACATGGTGGTTATAAACAAGTATTATCGGTTGGTCGTGTGCAAACACCAACTTTGGGAATGGTCGTAAACCGATTCAAGGAAATTGAGAACTTCCAGCCTCAACCCTATTGGGAATTACAAACCATGTATCGCGATACACTTTTTGCTTATGAGGACGGACGTTTTCTCAAAATGGAAGACGGAGAAATATTAGCCAAAAAAGTAAAGGAAGAGGATTTCGAAATCGTATCAACTACAAAAAAGAAAGGAAAAGAATACGCACCAAAACTATTTGACCTAACAGGTTTACAAGTCTATTGTAACACAAAATTTGGATTTTCAGCAGATGAAACACTTAAAATCGTACAAAAGCTATACGAACAAAAAGTAGTGACCTACCCAAGAGTGGATACCACATTTTTACCTAATGACGTGTACCCAAAAGTGGCTGGGATCTTAAAAAATCTCACAAAATACAGTGAATTGACGCAACCACTTTTAGGTAAAAAAATAAAGAAATCCTCAAAAGTATTCAACGATAAAAAAGTAACCGATCACCATGCCATTATCCCAACAGGCATTCAAATTAATTTGCAATACAACCAACAACAAGTTTACGATATCATTGTAAAACGTTTTATTGCTGTCTTTTATCCAGATTGTGACGTATCAAACACTACGGTTATCGGTAAAGCTGCAGATGTCAATTTTAAAACAACAGGAAAAGAGATTTTAAAAGATGGTTGGAAAGTGGTATTTAACTTCGGAAAATCGTCATCCTCAAACACATCAGATAAAGACACATTACCAACATTCACAAAAGGAGAAAAAGGTTCGCACGAACCCTCATTTTTAGAAAAGCAGACCAAACCGCCAAATCAATTTACAGAAGCCTCACTCCTACGCGCCATGGAAACCGCAGGCAAGCAGGTTGATGACGACGAACTTCGTGACTTAATGAAAGAAAACGGTATTGGCAGACCATCAACGCGTGCCAATATTATTGAGACGTTATTCAAAAGACAATATATAAAACGAAACAAAAAGCAAATTTTACCAACCGTTACTGGGATTGCACTAATTGACACGATTCAAAATGAATTGCTAAAATCTGCAGAGCTCACCGGTCTTTGGGAAAAACAACTCAAGGATATCGAAAAAGGAGAATATAGTGCGAGTCAATTTATCAATAACATGAAAAAGATGGTAGATGAACTCGTGTACGATGTAAGAACCGAAACCAATCGTGCCAATATCTCTCAAGCCAGCGTTGTGAAACAGAGACAAGCCAAAGCCAAAACTAAAAAAGCAGCTGGTATTACTGCGGAAATGTGCCCGAAATGCAAAAAAGGAAACATTTTAAAAGGTAAATCGGCTTATGGCTGTAGTGATTTTAAATCGGGTTGCAATTTTGTAATGCCTTTTGAAAACTTCGGAAAGAAAATTTCAGAAAAGCAATTTATCAGACTTCTAAAAAAAGGATCAACCGTGAATTTAAAAGGGTTTTCTTCGGAAAGTGGAACGACCGAAGGCTTGTTGCGTTTTGATGATAGCTTCAAAATGGTTTTAGAAGCAAAAAAAGGAAGCGCTAAAATTTCCGAAGTAAAAAATCAGAATCAGAAAAATGATAGTATACCCTGTCCAAAATGCCAAAACGGAACAATAGTAAGAGGAAAAACTGCTTATGGCTGCAGTGCCTATAAAACGGGTTGTGATTTTAGGATGTCTTTTGATACCATTCGCGAGAAGGCAAAAGATAGAAAGCTCACCAAAGACTTAGTGTATTCTATTTTAAAAAATGAGGCGTGATGCACCAACGCCATTTCAGACTTTTTAAACCCTATGGCTATTTAAGCCAATTTCAAACCAATGCTAAACACGAGATCAATAAAAAATTCTTGGGAGAATTATTTGATTTTCCGGAAGGAACGATGGCTATTGGCAGATTAGACAAAGACTCGGAAGGTCTACTCCTACTCACCACAGACGGAAAAGTGAGCTATGACGTAACGAGCGCAAACACCGAAAAGGAATATTATGTGCAAGTGGATGGCGAAATTACAGAGGAAGCAATTTCTATGCTACGGGATGGTGTAAAAATTAGCCATAGAAAAGAGCTTTACCAAACGAAACCTTGCAAAGTATCTAAATTAGAAAGTCATCCAAATTTTCCTGAGCGTGTAAAAAAAATTAGAGACGAGCGTCATGGTAAAACCACATGGATTTCTATTACCATTACGGAAGGGAAATTTAGACAAGTTCGTAAAATGACTGCTGTGGTTGGTTTTCCCACGTTGCGCCTGGTAAGAGTTCGTGTTGGGAAGATTACTTTAGAAGGAATAAAGATGGGAGAAGTTGAAGAATTAGAACGTATTCCATAAAAAAAAGTCAAAACTGATTGTATTCAATTTTGACTTCAAATCTTTTTTTTAGCACATCAAATTAAATGTGTGCAAAATAGAACTTAAATTACTTTTACACGAACCGCATTCATACCACGATTCCCTTTTTCTAATTCAAATTGTACTTTGTCATTTTCATTAATCTCGTCGATTAATCCACTAACGTGACAGAAATATTTTTCTTGATCTTCAGTATCAATAATGAAACCGAATCCTTTAGAGTGATCAAAAAATGATACTTTTCCTTTTCTAATTGGATCGTATTCTTCTTCTTCGATATCCTCTTTTTTAGGCACACCTAGAACGATGTTCTTTGCCTTAACTTTTACTTTGTCTGCTGGATCTGGTGGAGTATCTGTAAGATTACCAAATTGATCTACATAAGCAAATGGTATACTTTCTCCTCCGTTTTCTTCTTTATCCAACTTACGCGCTTCCATTTTTTTACGTTTGTCTTCGCGTTTTTTTAAACGTTTTTTTTCTTTTTCACTTTTACTAAATGTCTGTTGCGACTTTGCCATTCTTTATCCTCAGGGGTTTTGTTAATATGATGCACAATACATCAATTCTTGTAAAGATAAGTGTAAATATTGAATTAATTATAATAGTTAACAAAAAGTTAAACAAATTGACATTAATAGTATTACTATTATATTTGCGTGTAATTTAATTTATCATGAAAACTTTACTATCAAATCTTAAAATAGATATCAATGAAAATATCTATTTAAAAGATCCAGAATCTTCAGATCTTGGAAAGAGAATTATTGAGCAAAGTATCAAGCTTATAGATGAGATAGGTTTTGATAATTTCACATTTAAAAAACTAGGGATGATCATTGGCTCTAACGAAAGTTCAATTTACAGATATTTTGAAAGTAAACATAAGCTTCTCCTCTATTTAACGTCCTGGTATTGGGCATGGCTGGAATATCAGCTGGTTTTTTCTACGACCAATATGTCCAATCCAGTAGAAAAATTAAATAAAGCCATTACATTATTAACCCGAACAATCAAGTCTGATTCTACATTTAAACATATAGATGAAGTGATATTGAACAAGGTTGTTATAAATGAGTACTCTAAATCATATTTAACAAAAGAAGTAGATGACGAAAACAAAGAGGGGTATTTTGCGATATATAAGCGTTTAGTTACGCGTCTGCACGATATGATCATTGAGGTCAATCCCAATTATAAATTCCCTCATAGCTTGGCGAGTACGGTTATTGAGGGAGCGCTTCATCAACATTTTTTGAAAGATCACTTTAAATCCTTAACAGATTGTGATGATAAAACAAAAACATCAGACTATTTTACACATTTAGTAACCAACGTAATAAAAAGCAAATAATGGCAAAAACGATTTTAACTTCCTGGCAACGTTTAGTAGGCCTTTTAAAACTCGATAGAAAAGATATTAGACAAATATTTTACTACGCGATTTTTGCTGGTTTGGTGAATTTATCACTTCCGTTGGGTATTCAAGCCATTATCAATCTTTTACAGGGCGCACAAATTAGTAGTTCATGGATTGTTCTTGTAATTCTAGTAACGCTTGGTGTTGCATTTGTTGGTGTTTTGCAACTTATGCAATTACGTATTACAGAGAATGTACAGCAAAAAATCTTCACAAGATCTTCTTTTGAGTTTGCCTATCGTTTTCCGAAGATAAAATCGAGTGAGCTACGTAATTATTACCCGCCAGAACTTGCTAATAGATTTTTTGATACGCTTACTATTCAAAAAGGATTGTCAAAAATATTAATAGACTTTCCTGCTGCAATTTTACAGATTGTTCTAGGTTTGATGTTACTTTCTTTTTATCACCCATTTTTTATTATTTATGGGATTTTACTTATACTTTTAATATATCTGGTTTTTAAATTTTCTGCTCAACGTGGTTTGGATACAAGTTTAGATGAGTCTAAGCAAAAATATAAAGTAGCACATTGGCTTCAAGAAATAGCTCGTTCCATTTTAAGTTTCAAGCTTTCTGGCAGAACTAGTTTGGCTCTTAATAAAAATGATGAATTAGTTTCTGATTATTTAGACTCCAGAGAAAGCCACTTTAGAATTTTAGTACAACAATTTATTAAACTGATAGGCTTTAAAGTTTTGGTGACTGCAGGATTATTGGTGATTGGTGGTTTTTTGGTATTAAGTCAAGAAATGAATATTGGACAATTTGTTGCTGCGGAAATCATTATACTTTTGGTCATAACTTCCGTAGAAAAATTAATCTTAGGATTAGAACCATTTTACGATGTCTTAACCTCAATTGAAAAATTAGGTCAAGTTGTGGATAAAGAATTAGAATCCCAGGAAGGTGGACACATTAACCTCTCAAAAGAATTTATAGTAGAATTGGATGAATTAAGCTATAAAGTTCCCGATATGTCAAAACCAATAATTGATAATGTGACTTTAAAAATAACCCCTAAAGATCGCATAATGGTTTATGGCTCACACGGTTCTGGCAAAACTTCTCTGTTGAAATTAATAGCAGGAATCAACCAACCAACCTCTGGATCACTTCTTATTAATAATTCGGCAATTCAAGGTATTAATTTAAACGAATACCGTTCAAACATAGGGCAATCATTACCTGAGGAATCTCCTTTTGAAGGTACTATTAGAGAAAATCTAACATTTGGAGATACGACTATTACAGATGAAGACATCAATACTGTATTAGAAGAAATTAAATTAGTTGCTTTTGTAAGATCGCAACCTAAAGGTCTTAATACTATTTTATATCCTGAAGGCAAAAGATTATCCTCTACAGTATCCAAAAAATTAATTTTAGCGAGAAGTATTCTTAAGAAGCCTAAATTGTTATTACTTAAAGATCCTTTAGATCAATTTGAAAAAAAGGAAGCTAAAAGTATTATGGAGTTTCTAACAAACCCGCAACAACCATGGTCACTTATTGTGGTAAGCTACAATACAGAGTGGAAAGCGCATTGCACAAGACTTATTAATCTAGAAAACGGTAAAATAGTTTCAAATAGTTAAGATTATGCTCAACATTTCATATAATAAATTAAACAAAACAGTAGATTTATCTAGATTTAAATCTGTCCAAAAAGTATTTCACAAAAGGCATTTTAAACATTTTAATCGCTTTTTGCTAGCATTTGCTGTCGTTGTTTTTATTGTTATGTTTTTACCATGGACACAAAACATTAACAGTCGTGGCAGTGTGACGACATTAACTCCAGACCAAAGACCACAAACAATCCAATCACCAATACCAGGACGAATCGAAAAGTGGTATGTACGCGAAGGTGATTTTGTAAAGAAAGGTGATACGATATTGTTTATTTCTGAAGTAAAAAATGAATATTTTGACCCCAATCTTATTGACCGCACAGGCCAACAAATTAAAGCCAAAGAGGCATCTGTAGTATCCTATAGTTCAAAAGTAAATGCACTTAACAATCAAATTGGTGCTTTGAGCAGAGAACGTCAATTAAAACTGGACCAAGCTCAAAATAAGTTATTACAATCAAGACTTAAAGTTAAAAGCGATAGTATAGATTTACAAGCTGTGAAAATTAATCTAGGCATCGCAGAAAGACAAATTGGTGCTATTGAAGAACTCTACAACGAAGGACTTAAGTCCTTAACAGAGTTAGAAGAAAAACGTTCAAAATTTCAAGAATCTCAAGCTAAATTGATTTCACAAGAAAATAAGTTTCTAGCAGCAAAAAATGAGGTGATAAACGCAATGATAGAAATCAATCGTGTACAGGCTGAATATGCTGATAAAATATCTAAAGCACAGAGTGATAAATACACTGCAGAGTCTGGTGGTTTTGATGCTGAAGCTCAAGTAACTAAATTAGAAAGTGATTTTACAAATTACGAAATGCGTAATGAGATGTATTATATAAAGGCACCCCAAAATGGATATATCAACAAAGCTATAAAAGGTGGTATTGGTGAAACGTTTAAGGAAGGTGAACAATTAGTCGGGATTATGCCATCCAATTATGACTTAGCTGTAGAAACTTATGTAGATCCTATTGATTTGCCACTTTTACATCTAGATGAAAAAGTACGTGTACAGTTTGATGGTTGGCCTGCAATTGTTTTTAGCGGGTGGCCAAATGTCTCCTACGGAACTTACGGAGCAAAAATAGTTGCCATAGAAAATTTTATAAGTCCCAACGGAAAATTTAGAGTTTTACTTGCTCCAGACGAAACTGAACACGATTGGCCAGAAGCCATACGTGTAGGCTCTGGGGCTAAAACAATTGCACTTTTAGAAGATGTGCCTATTTGGTTTGAAATGTGGCGAAAACTCAATGGGTTTCCACCAAATTACTACCAGCCTAATGAAGCAAAAGCAACTCAAAAGGAGAAATAAAATGAACAGATATTTTAGTATTGTTTTTACACTTTTTTCCTTGACCTCTTATAGCCAATCAAATGATACCATTGTATTGGGTTTTAGTGAGTATCTAGGTTACGTTAAGAAATTTCATCCTATTGCAAAACAAGCCGAATTAACCATACAAATTGGTCAAGCGAACTTAATGAAAGCTCGAGGCGGTTTTGACCCTAAAATTGAAGTTGATAATTATCGTAAGATTTTTAAGAATACTGAATATTATGACCTACTAAATGCGACATTTAAAATCCCAACTTGGTATGGCATTGAACTTAAAGGGAACTTTGAGCAAAATGAAGGTGAATATTTAAATCCTCAAGAAAACGTTCCAGACGACGGATTGTATGGTGCAGGAATTTCTGCATCGCTTGGACAAGGATTGTTTATAAACCAACGTATGGCAGATTTGAAAAGAGCAAAATTTTTTAGGGAGCAAACTGTTGCAGACAGAGAAATCTTAATCAATCAAATCTTATTTGACGCCTCTTTAGCCTATTTTGATTGGTTACAAGCTTTTAAGGAGACTCAAATTTATGAGCAGTTTTTAGAAAATGCCACAATACGGTTAAATGGTGTAAAACGTAGTGTAGAAAATGGTGATAAAGCAGCAATAGATTCTATTGAAGCAGGAATTACAGTAAAAAACAGATTACTTGGCTTAGAACAGGCAAAGGTTAAATTCATGAAAGCTTCGTTAGAGTTATCCACCTATTTATGGCTTAACGATGATATTCCCGTAGAACTCCAATCTAATGTCGTACCAGATGCTTTCATTGAAGATTCAGTTGATGACGTACTAGAAATTTCAGGGTTACCACTCACCGATTTTGTATTGGAAAACCACCCAAAATTGCGATCATTAAATTATAAATTCCAAGGTTTGGAAGTTGATAAACGATTAAAAGCCAATAAATTATTACCAATAATAGACATACAATATAATTTTATAACCCAAGATCCAGACATCGCCAGATCCTTTAACAGCAACCAATATAAAGGAGGATTCAATATTGCTTTTCCCCTTTTTCTTCGGAAAGAACGCGGTGATTTAAAGCTTGCCAAATTTAAATTACAAGATACACAATTTGATATTGCGAATGCAAAAATCACAATTCAGAATAAAGTATTGGCAATTTACAGAGAGCTGGAATCTTTTGAAACCCAAAACGAGCTTATCGACAATATTATAGATGATTATGAAACGATGCTTAATGCCGAAGAACGGAAATTCAATTTTGGAGAAAGTTCTATTTTTTTGATCAACTCCCGTGAAAAGAATTTAATAGATACGCAGTTGAAAGCGATAGAACTTCAGAATAAATTCTTGAATACAAAGGCTAAGCTATTTAATAGTTTATCCAAAGATTTAGAAAACCTTTAATTGTCTTCCTTTGTTTTTTCGGTAATAGGATTAGCATCCTTAATAACCATTACGGTAGCTTTTACGCCTGTGAGAAGATTCCATTTTTTAGAGGATACTAGATTTCCGTTGTCATCGTAAACTATAAACTCTGCTGTATTTGGTCCAGAATCTCCTTGATTTAAAGCTAAAAATTCTATTTTATTATTTCCGACGAGTAAATCTACATTAAATCCTTTGTAGCCTCCAGTTAATAATAATCTTGGTATAATGACATCATCATTAACTTTAACTTGAACCAAATCACCATCTGGATACTCATGATCTCGACAAATAATTTTAACAAAGGCTCCATTACTTTTTATTTCTCCTAAAAAGACATCTGCCATCGTTTCTATTTTAAGTCCTTGCTCTACAGCCACTTTATTAAAACGTTTCTCAAAAAGTTCGCCAGGATTTCGCAAACCACTGTTGTCTATCATTGAGAATTCTTTGGTTGGTGTAGTTAAAGACTCTTTACTCTCTTTAGGCACAGTAATACCTGAGATATTCTTTTTGGTATTTGTTATACTAATGCTAGAATTTGGCTTGATATCTAACCTAACTTGAGTGGTGTCCTTTTTTTCGGTTTCCTTTGCAGGAATTTTTATAGATTTTTTCTCATTAGTGTCTGGTTGCGCAAACAGTTGTAGGGCAAAAAATGAAAATAATACTAAGATGATGTGTTTTTTCATCACGTGTTTTTTGTTTGGTAATGTATTTCAAAAACTATACCTATTTTCAAAAGTAACGTGTTTAAAACGTAATTATTTAAATAAATAGTTAAAACTTTCCGTTAAAACTTAAGCGAAGTTTACGTACATACTCTTCTAATAACCAGTCTTTATAATTGGTTGTACTGTTCATAATACAATAACAATACTGTTTTATGCGGTAGCAAATATCGTCATGAAGCAATTTTGCCAATTCTCTGGCTTCAAAAACATCTTCGCTATTTGCAATCACCAGTTTTGAATGTTGATCAATACTGTTTTCTATAGCCTTCATTGACTTATGGCCTGCTCTCGTTACTTTTTTATATTCCTTTTTGATATCAAAATCGTCATTAGGGTTTTTCTTAAAACGCTTTTTTAAAGACTCTGGCATAGCATAAACGAACTCACGCTCTATATCCTCATCATTACGAAGATTTTCAAGATAAAAATCAGGATTTTTAAAAATATGCTGCCAATCAACAGGTTGGCTCCATGGTCCAAATCTCACTGCATTATTACCAAGGTCAATAACTTTAAATTCCGATTTGTCTTTGTAAATCCTTGAACCACGACCTATCATTTGAAAATACAAGGTTAAGGATCGCGTTGCTCTATTTAAAATAATAGATTCTACAGAAGGTTCATCAAAACCAGTTGTCAATATGCTAACGGAAGTCAAAATACCATCCTCTGCGCTCTTGAACCATTTTAAAATATCTTTTCGCTCCTGTTTACTTGTTGTATTATCTAAATGCTGAATGTTATAACCCGCACGTTTAAATGTGTAATACACTTCTTTAGACGTATTGATTCCATTATTGAAAATAAGGGTCTTCTTCCCTTTTGCCAGTTCCTCGTATGCAAATAGCAATTTACCTTGCATCGCAGTATTGGTATATAATGCTTCGGAAGATTTTACAGTATAATCCCCATTTATCCCAATTTTAAGAGAATTAAGCGATACGTCATAATTGTAAATATCCGCAGAAGCTAAAAATCCGTTTTTTATTAAAGTTGAGATATTATCACCAACGATCAACTCTTTGTAGTTGTCTTTCATTGGCAATTTAATATTACTACTCAAAGGTGTTGCTGTTACTCCTAAAATAAAACAGTTTTCAAAAAATTTAAATAGTTTTCTAAAAGAGTTATAATGTGCCTCGTCAATGATCACCAAACCTATATCCTCAAGATTGAGTTTCTTATCGTTAAGTCGGTTGTTCAACGTTTCTACCATTGCTACAAAACACTCAAATTGGTCTTGATCTGGCAGTTCTTTTACTTTACTGTTTATGATTTTATTTTTAACCCCAAAACCATGAAGCACCTTAGAGGTTTGCTTACAAAGCTCAATACGATGGGTTAGGATAACCACTTTTTTCTTATGCTTCTTAATGTACTGTCTTACAATTTCAGAAAAAATTACCGTTTTCCCTCCACCTGTTGGTAGTTGGTAAAGTAAATTATAATTATCTGGGGCAGATTGAAATACATTAAAAATGCGCTTTAAATCGGCAATTTGATAATCGTATAAACGCTTTTTCGATTCGTTTTTTGTTGATACTGCTAGAGTGTCGGACATAGAATTAATAGCTTCTGAAAAAAAAATTCTCACAAAATTAATCTTTTATAAGGTTATCAAGGCATTTTGTTAAAAACAATTGAAAATTAATTACACCCTATTTTTGTTAAAATATGTTAAATTACTACTATGCAATACAAAGTACTGTAACAAAACAATTATTGCATCGTCTATAAAGTATAACATCAATCAAACCAGCTGAAATTACATTCAGCATAAAATCAAAATATTATGAGAACTTTAAACAACAACCAATTATCAAACACAGCAACAGAAACAAGAATCTACACTTGGAACCAGAAAAGACGTTACAGATAAGAACTTTTTAATGTATCAATCAAAAAATCAATCAATCATGAAAGTCTTATCTAAAATTATCAACACGTCACACACAACAAATGACGACTTAGAGACGTTACGAAGTATGTGTTAATTATTAATCATTTCATCAATCAACTTTTATATTGAATCTTTTTCAATATATAATCCAGAAAGACCAGCAAACATAATTTTTGCTGGTCTTTTTGATTGTATTAGTCTTAAAAAAATTAATGGTATCGTTTTTGTGAATTGAGCATCATTAACAATCATTTCTCTATAACTCTAATTACAAGAGGAATCTAAAAACTATTTATTATGAAAAGCTTAAGACGACAAAACGTTGAAGTTAATGCAGGTTCTATGGCAGACATCGCATTTTTACTGCTCATTTTTTTCTTGGTGACTTCTGTAATTCCCAATGACAAAGGTCTACACAGAAAATTACCACCACCCTGTCCTCAAAACGAAGATTGCTCTGGCAACAAAACAAAGGAGCGCAATATTTTAGAAGTTCGCATCAATGCAAATGACGAATTACTCGTAGAAAATGAAATGGTTTCTGTAGAAGAACTTAAAGACATCGCTAAAGGTTTTCTCGACAATAATGGCGATGGCACTTGCGATTATTGTGTTGGACCACAAGTCACTGACTTATCAGAGAATCCCAATAAAGCAGTTATATCATTGGTTAACGACAAAATGACGACCTACAAGTTCTACATAAAAGTACAGGATGAAATTACCAAAGCCTATTATGAACTAAGAGATGATTACGCTAGAGATATGATTAAAAAATCCACTGCTGAGTTATCTTCGGAAGAATTAAAACAAGTAAAAGAAGCCTATCCCTTTATTTTATCTGAAGCTGAGATAAAAAAATAATAAAAAGAGTTATTCTCAAGAAGGCAGGACTCCAAAAAATATAGATAACTGTTAAGATTTCCATCAAATACAGTATGATAAAACTCAAATAGAATCCTTTTCAATCTCAACTCTATAACTGATGTTAACTTTGCGCCTGCCCCATTTCTTCGCAGCTTTAACATCAGTTCCCATATATAAATCGATTTTATTTTTAAACCGACTATTCATTTTATCCTTTACCAAATACGTACCTTCCAATCCTTCTATTTTCACCAAAGTATTATGGTCCAAACCATTTCTTAATAGATCCCTAGAAACAGCGATATAGCGTAAACCAGGTTTTAAACTATCTCCAAAAGCTGTAATATGCGGATTAGAACTCGTTTGATACGCTAAAGAATTATAAGCACTTGCAGTCACCCTAATCGTTTTCCACTCGTAAGCATTCTCTTCTCTTTCCTTGCAATTAAACAAAGTTAAAAAAGCGAGAACGATGACGAGTTTTGAATTCATGTTTAACGCATCTTAAAACGTTTTAAAATCAATAGTATTGGCAGTAATCAAAGCAATTAGCAATAGTATAAAAATAGAATTCACTAATAATCCAATAATTTTTTTTACCGAAAAAGGCTCATTTAGTCCTTTCATGCTAAATATAAAACCAATGATTGAAGATACAAAAATCACCGAAATAGAAAAACCGCTCACATATGTATAGATTTCTTCGGAAATTTTATTACTCGCAGCCAAAACCTGAAAAAGAATAAACAGTAAAAGACAAACTATTGAGATTATAGCGAATTGGAAGGGTTTTTTGGAGTTAAAGTTTGAGCTCATTTTAATTACACTGTTCATCCTTAAATTCTCGTAGAATTTTAGAGTCACTGAGGTTAAATCCTCGTGATTCTGCTATTTGAATTTCCTCACAAGCCTTATCGAATGTGTCTTGGTAAAAATAAACTAAAGCCAGATTAGCGTGATAAACTGGTTGATTTGGATCTAATTCAATGGCTTTTTCATAATCAATAATCGCTTTTTCATCCTTTTTTAATTTATAAAAAAGTAACCCTCTATTATTATAGAATTCAGAATAACTACTATCTACAATTATAGCTTTATCAAGAAGTTCTACTGCAATTTCTAATTCATTTGTCCTAGCATATGCTTCAGACAATTCAAATAACAAACTTAGATTTTTCGGTTCTAATTTTCTTGCTTCTTCATACACTTCGATGGCATCATAGTAAAGTTGTTTTTCTTTTAAATCAAAGGCTTTCTCATTTAAGAGTTTTGTTTCTGGATAGTCAAATTTGAAATCAAAAGACACGATATAATGAGAAGTTTCACCATATCTGTCATACCAAGATTGAGGTATATAATGCCTAGGTGAATTGTTAAATTCAAATCCAAATAAAGGTATGGACAATAAGAGATATAATATAGTAACTAAAGACAATTTAGTTTGTTTCCTCCTTTCTGTCAATAAGTATATTATTGAAGAAAGTAAAAAAACTGGGACTATTATTAAACTTGGATAATCTCCAAAGAGATGATATAAATATTTTGTAAATAGGCAGAATGACATTAAGATTATCATAACTTTTAAAACTATAATTTTCTTATATGCAATAGAATAAAAGTCTTTAATAACTCTTATTAGATAGAATACAAAAACACCTAAAAAACCTAATGCTAAAAAAATATTACCTCCGACTATATCAAAAAGGTTGAAGATAATTCCGATTGGGATTGAAAGAATAGTTATTATAAAAAGAAGATTTTTCATGATGATCAATTTTCAACTAATACCTTAAAACCTCCAATAAAGCTTCCTCAAACCTGCCTTTTGCCATATATTGCTCTTCCAATTGCCCAATAAAAGGGATAGGTGTTTCCATACTGGCAACACGTTTTACAGGTGCATCTAACTGCTCAAAACAATATTCCATAATTAACGAGGAAATATCACTGGCAATGCCTCCAAAAAGTGAGTCTTCTTGTAAAATTATTGCTCTATTTGTTTTTTTGACCGATGCATAAATTGCTTCGGTATCTAAAGGTTGTAAACTTCTTAAATCAATAAGATCTGCACTAATTTGTGGGTTATTCTCTAGAGTTTCCAAAGCCCAATGTACTCCTGCTCCATAAGTTACGATAGTTACATCATTTCCTTCTTTAAGTAATGAGGCTTTTCCTAAAGGAAGTGTATAATAATTAATAGGTACTTCTTGACGAATACTTCGGTACAATGCTTTATGTTCAAAAAACAATACAGGATTTGGATCTTCAATAGCTGTTGCCAATAAACCTTTTGCATCATAAGGAAATGCTGGATAAACCACTTTTAAACCTGGTGTTTTTGTAAACCAAGCTTCATTTGTTTGTGAATGAAATGGTCCTGCAGCAACGCCTCCACCACATGGCATCCTTACTACCACATCTGCTTCTTGACTCCAACGATAATGGGATTTGGCAAGATAATTTACAACAGGATTAAATCCGGAGGTTACAAAATCTGCAAACTGCATTTCTACTACAGATTTCATTCCTGCAATAGATAATCCCATAGCAGTTTCTATAATTGCAGATTCACAAATTGGTGTGTTACGTACTCGTTCTTTCCCGAAAGCTTCAACAAAACCTTCGGTTATTTTAAAAACACCTCCATATTCTGCAATATCTTGTCCCATAATGACTAGGTCATCATGTTTTTCCATTGATTGTTTCAGTCCTTGTGAAATGGCATCAATTAGTCTTATCTCTTCAGTTTTAGAACTTGGAATACTCTCTTTAAACTCAAATAGTTTATAGATATCACTTAATTCCGAAGACATATTTGGTACAATCTCGTCCTCATCATAAGCGATTTGTAAATTTTCGTTGATTTCATCTAATATTGAGCCTCTTAAAACATTATCCTCTTTTTCTGTAAGCAAATTTAGCTCCATCAAATAGGCTCTAAAATTAACAACAGGATCCTTTTTTGCCCACTCAATCATTAAGTCTTCTGGCACATATTTTGTACCGCTCGCTTCTTCATGACCCCTCATTCTAAAGGTTTTAAACTCGATCAAAATAGGTCTTGGACGCTTGCGAATGCTTTCAGCCAATTTTTGAATTGTAGTATAAACTTCGATTATGTTATTTCCATCGATAATAAAAGATTCCATTCCGTAACCTTTGCCACGATCTGCTAAATCCTTGCAATTGTACTGCTCACTTGTTGGTGTTGACAAACCATAACCATTATTCTCAATACAAAACAAGACTGGTAATTGCCAAACTGAAGCTACGTTTAAAGCTTCGTGAAAATCACCTTCACTTGTTCCTCCTTCTCCTGTAAACACCGCTGTGACTTGCTTTTTATTTTTTATAAGACTTGCCAAGGCAATGCCATCTGCAACTCCCAATTGTGGACCCAAATGTGAAATCATCCCAACCAAATTAAACTCTTGCGTACCAAAGTGAAATGAACGATCGCGCCCTTTGGTGAACCCATTTGCCTTACCTTGCCATTGGCTAAATAAGCGATTTAAAGGAATTTCTCTAGTTGTAAATACACCAAGATTGCGATGCATTGGTAAGATATATTCTTCTTTTTCCATGGCCATGGTCACTCCAACCGAAATGGCCTCTTGACCAATCCCAGAAAACCATTTCGACACTTTGCCTTGACGTAATAGAATGAGCATTTTCTCTTCTATCATGCGAGGTTTAAGCATGTTCTTGTAGAGCGTTAAGAGAATAGTTTTATCTAGATTTTTTTTGTCGTAGGTGATTAGACTCTTAGGTGAGGTCAACATTATTTGCAATATTTTGTTAGTAAATCAAATGTAAATAAAAATTGAGTTTTATTTAGGCTTAGTTGCTTTTTTTTAAGTGTAAGTGAAATCTGTGATTTTAGGACAATTTTCGCTATTTTTGTTATCTTGACATAATATTAAATCCATTTTAAAATGAATAGAATACCAAGTGTTAATCTTCAGGATTTTCTTTCTGAAGACTCAAATAGAAAACAAAAATTTATTGACGAAATAGGTAAAGCATACGAAGAAATAGGATTTGTAGCGTTAAAAGGCCATTTTTTGGATGATCAACTTGTCGATAATTTATATAGCGAAGTAAAAAACTTTTTTAGCCTACCGGTAGAAACCAAAAGAAAATATGAAATAGAAGGTATTGGTGGTCAACGTGGTTATATTTCCTTCGGAAAAGAAAGTGCGAAAGGAAAAAAAGAAGGCGATTTAAAAGAATTTTGGCACTTTGGACAATATGTTGAAGATGATCCAGAGCGCGCCAAGGAATATCCTAAAAATGTACAGGTTGAAGAACTACCTGAGTTTAACAAAATTGGCAAGGAAACATACCAAATGCTTGAAAAAACTGCAAAATATGTTTTAAGGGCTTTAGCATTATATCTAAATTTAGATGAAACGTACTTTGATAATTACATCCATAATGGAAATTCAATTTTGAGACCTATCCACTATCCTCCTATCATTCAAGAACCTGAAAACGCGGTTCGTGCTGCTGCTCATGGTGATATCAATTTAATTACATTATTGATGGGAGCTCAAGGTCGTGGGTTACAAGTTCAAAATCATAATGGAGAATGGATTGATGCCATGGCAGAGCCTGATGAACTTATGATCAATGTTGGTGATATGTTATCGAGACATACAAACAACAAATTGAAATCTACAATTCACAGAGTTGTAAATCCGCCAAGAGAGCTTTGGGGAACTTCACGTTATTCAATTCCGTTTTTTATGCACCCAATAAGTGAAATGAAATTGGATGTTTTAGAAAGTTGTATTGATGAAGAAAATCCTAAACTATATGACGATATTACAGCTGGGGAGTTTTTAAATGAGCGTTTAATTGAACTCGGACTTAAGAAGTAGTTAGGCGGTTAAAGGTAATCAGTTTGCAGTTGTACTCAAGCCCATTACTAATAATTGAAGACTGAGAACTGAAAATTGAAAAATGGATTTAAAAGACCAACTAAAAAACCTCTTTCCAGAGCATGTGAACGAGGAAATTTCCGAAGAAAAAGAAAGTAAAGAAAAAGGCATTTGGCTTCAAGACAACCCAATTATTTGCAAATACGAAAAACGAAAAGGCAAACCCATAACCATTCTTGAAGGTTATACTGGAGCAACTAGTGATTTTAAAAAACTCACTAAAGATTTAAAACAAACTTTAAGTGTTGGTGGTAGTTTTAAAGATGATAAAATTATTATTCAAGGCGATTATAGAGATAAGATTATGGAAATGCTCAAAGAAAAAGGGTTTAATGTGAAACGTGTTGGCGGATGACTCCTAAAACCTTACACATCACGAATGGAAATTCGTTAACAGATTATCTGGTTGAATTAGACATTGCCAAAGCTGCAAATATTATTACCTGGCAAGAAACGCTTTGTGTAGGGCCCACTGTAGAGCTGGTCTCTTCTAAAGAATTTATGAAAAAAAGAGTCTCTTTTTTTAAAACCTTTTATGACATAAATCTAAATACCAAGGAAATTACAAATGAACTGCTCCAATTAGATGACATTGCTGATTATACAGAGGTTCTTTTGTGGTTTGAGTATGATTTGTTTTGCCACATCAATATGGTTGCAGTTATCAGCTTGTTAGAGCAAAAAGGGATTCACCTCCCAATTTACTTAGTTTGTAGCGGGCGTGTAGAGGGAGAAAAAGGACTAAAAGGTTTAGCTCAATTAAATCCCAAACAACTTAAATCCCATTACGAGGACAGAATTAAATTGAACATCGATGATATTGCGCTTGCAAAGCGTGTATGGAGAATTTACTGCGGAAAAGATCATAATTTAATTCTACCTTTGATAACTAGGCCATCTTCATTTAAGTATATGAGCAATTGCCTTAAAGCCCATATTAAACGTTTCCCAGATACAAGAAGTGGTATTAGTACTTTAGAATATAATATTCTCAAACTTGTAAAAGAAAACAAAATTACCTCTAGACATCATTTAGTGGGTTACACCTTGCACTACCAAGGATATTACGGTTACGGTGATTTACAATTAGAACGAGTTGTCGATCTACTTTCTATCTTTTTTACTGAAACTGAAAACACTCTAACCTTGAATAGAAAAGGATTTTTAGCTCTTGAGCATCAACATAATTACCAAAAGGAAATGAATAATACGATTGCATTTGGTGGCATAAAAAGTTTGGACTATAAATTTGATAAAGAAAAAAACAAACTCATAAAAACAGTATTTAATGCCAATTAAGGAATCTGAATTAATATTAAATCCAGACGGAAGTGTTTACCACCTCAATTTGCGTCCAGAGGATATTGCCAATACAATCATTACAGTTGGCGATCCAGACCGAGTAGATACCGTGACCAAACATTTTGATACTGTTGAGTTCTCAACCCATAAGAGAGAATTTCATACACAAACAGGGACTTATAAAGGAAAAAAAATAACAGTAATTTCTACAGGTATAGGAACAGACAATATAGATATTGTTTTTAATGAATTAGATGCTTTAGTAAATATTGACTTAGAGAAAAGAGAAATCAAGTCAGAACTCACCTCATTAGATATCATTAGAATTGGAACTTCAGGCTCCATACAAAAGGAGATTCCTTTAAATTCTTTTGTCATAAGCGAGTATGCTGCAGGTTTTGATAGTTTGCTCCATTTTTATGATAGCGAACATGTGCAGTATTTTGAAATTTCCGAAGCATTAAAAAAACAAACCAATTGGTTTAACAAGAAATCTGATCCTTATGTTGTAAAATGCAGTGAGCGCTTATTGAAAAAATTGTCAAGTAATAAAACAATAAATGGTTTTACCGCGACTAATGTTGGATTCTATGGACCTCAAGGACGTATTTTAAGACTGGCAATACAAGACAAAAATCTAAACGATAAGCTTGCCAATTTTAATTTTAAGGACAAAAACATAACAAATCTTGAAATGGAAACTGCAGGAATATATGGGATTTCCAACTTGTTAGGGCATCATTCCCTATCAATGAATGCTATTATAGCAAATCGAGCAACTGGTGAATTTAGTGAAGACCCAAAAACAATTGTGGAAAATCTCATTACATACACTTTAAATAAGATTATAGATAAAGATTAATTTTTAAGAAAAAAGTATTGAAAAAAGTAAAAATAGGAGGTGTTCCAGAGCATTTTAATCTCGCATGGTATCTCACATTAAAAGATGGAGAATATAAAGACGAAGGAATCAATCTACGCTGGAAAGATTATTTTGGAGGAACTGGTGCAATGAACAAAGCACTTCGTGAGGGTGAAATTGATATGGCTGTGATTTTGACCGAAGGTATTATAAAAGACATCATTGAGGGAAATCCATCTAAAATTGTTCAAACCTTTGTACAATCGCCATTAATTTGGGGAATTCATGTGGCGAATGATTCAAAATTTAAAACCGTAGAAGATTTAAAAGGCACAAAAGCTGCTATTAGTAGATTTGGTTCTGGGTCTCACCTCATGGCTTATATAAATGCTGAAAATAATAACTGGGATCTGGAAAAAGATTTAGACTTTGAGGTAATTAAAAATCTAGATGGTGCTGTAGATGGATTGACAAAAGGAGATGCAGATTATTTTATGTGGGAAAAATTCACAACCAAACCTATTGTTGATGAGGGTGTGTTTAGACGAATCAGTAACTGCCTGACACCTTGGCCATGTTTTGTTATAGCAGTAAGAGAAGATTTTTTGAAAACCAATTATCATGACGTAAAAAAAATATTGCAAATTATTAATAATTCTACGGAAGATTTTAAGGAAATACCAAGTATAGATAAAACCATTTCAAACAGATATGACCAAAAATTAGAAGATGTGCAAGAATGGTTATCCTTAACAGAATGGTCTCAAGACGTTATGGATGAGAAAACTGTAAATACAGTCCAGGACAAATTATTTAAGCTTGAGATCATTGACAAAAAAGTTTCTTATGATCAATTAGTAATGAAGATCGAGTGATTTTCATTCCTTTAAAAAGAAAGTTATTCTGATGGTTTTCTAATCAAAAACAGGTTTATTTACCACGTAAAAACACCTGTTTTTTATTTTTAACTTTCTATTTATCAAAATTTTAATTACTTTAGCTAAACCAAATCCGTGAACTACTTTGATAAAAAACTATTTTTATGATAATAACAATTACTCTAACGCTTTCTACTTTAGTCGCTTTAAACTTCTTGTTATTGATTTTTAGCTGTAATAAACCAACAAGAAGAGTTTCACAAGAAAAGCCAAAATTAATCAAATCACCAAAACCAATCGCTGAGACAAAACAACTTTCTACAAATGTATTAGCTCCAACAGGAAGTTAAAAATCACCAAACTATTTCCTTTTTATTTTTTGATTTTAATAGTTCATTCGTTTTACTAAAATGCTTATTACCAAACCAATAACCTCTATTTGCACTTAAAGGTGATGGATGTCCTGAGGTAAGAATGACATGTTTTTTGCTGTCTATTAATTTTGCTTTATTCTTCGCAAAACCACCCCAAAGTAAAAACACAATATCTTTTTTTTCGTTGCTAATTACTTCAATCACTTTATCTGTAAATTGTTCCCAACCTTTTTTTTGATGGCTTCCAGCTTGATGCGCTCTTACTGTTAATGTTGCATTTAAAAGCAAAATGCCTTGTTTGGCCAAATATTCTAGATTACCAGATTTAGGGTATGGCCGACTAATATCATTTTCGATTTCTTTAAAAATATTTATTAATGATGGTGGATGTGGGATACCATCTGCAACAGAAAAACACAAACCATTGGCCTGCCCTAAACCATGATAGGGATCTTGTCCAATAATAACAACTTTAAGATCCTCAAAAGAGCATAAATCAAATGCAGAAAAGATCTGTGATCCTGGCGGGAAACATTGAGTAGTCTCATATTCTTTTTTTATAAACTTCACTAAATCCTTAAAATATGGTTTTTCAAATTCGGGTGTTAGTTTTGCTTTCCAACTATCGTGAATATTAACATTCATAACTATTATTCTTTGTGTCTAAAATATAAAATAACTCTTTCACTATAAAATCATGAGCGGTTTAAAAACATAAAAAGGACTTATTGGCACCACTTAAAAGGTTAAACATTTTATTACTAAACCCATTATAAGTAAATTTGTAATCCTTAAAGCTATGAGGGAGACTACAAATGATTAACATTCACGAAAAGACGCTTAAAGATATTGAGTTCAATGCTGTTTTAGAACAAGTAGCAAATAGCTGTATAACAGATTTGGGCCGACTTGAAGCCCTAAAAATAAAACCATTATCTACCAGAGAGCATGTTCTACAGTCACTTGATTTTACTAATGAATATGTCTCTTCATTTTATAATGACAATCGTATTCCCAATCATGGTTTTGAGCCTATCACAAAGGAGATCCAGCTTTTAAAAATTGAAAACTCCGTTTTAGAAACCAAAAGTTTTAAAAAAATTGCTTCCATTACATTAACTATTAGTGACATTTTAAAGTTTCTCAAAAAGTTCGAAGAGTATTATCCGTCATTATATAGTTCATCAAATAAACTTGAAGTTGTTTCTCATATTGTTTCAGAAATTGATGCCATCATAGATCGTTTTGGTGATGTAAAAGATAATGCCTCTACTACCCTTTTAGGATTACGTCAATCCATAAATTCAATTAGGGGAAAAATCAATGTGAGTTTCAATGCAGCACTCACACAATACCACAACTTAGAATATCTCGATGATATTAGAGAATCTGTAGTTGAAAATAAGCGCGTACTTGCAGTGAAGGCCATGTACAGACGCAAAGTAAAAGGTAGTATTTTAGGCGGTAGCAAAACAGGAAGTATTGTTTATATACAACCAGAACAAACATTTCAGTATTCAAGAGAGCTCAACAATTTAGAATTTGACGAAAGCGAAGAAGTTGATAAAATCTTAAGAAATTTAACCGAATACATTAGACCTTACACTTCATTATTACAGCGATATCAAGAATTTCTTGTAAAACTGGATGTCATTTATGCAAAGGCCAAACATGCACAATCCATTAACGGGATTCTTCCGCAGATAAATGAAGAAAAATATTATAGCGCGCAAGATGCCTATCACCCATTACTTTATTTATCCAACAAGGCAGAAGGCAAAACAACTCATCCGCAATCTATAGTCTTACACCCAGAAAATCGAATTATTGTAATTTCTGGACCAAACGCTGGCGGAAAAAGTATCACACTCAAAACCATAGGCTTGATGCAGGTTATGCTGCAAAGCGGTTTGTTGATTCCTGTTCATGAAAAGAGTAATATTTGTTTATTCGATCGCATCATTAGTGATATTGGCGACAACCAATCTATTGAAAATCATTTAAGTACCTATAGCTACAGATTAAAACAAATGAACTTTTTTCTTCGGAAATGTAACAAGAACACACTTTTCTTGATCGATGAGTTTGGCACAGGAAGTGACCCAGAACTTGGAGGTGCTTTAGCAGAAACATTTTTAGAAGAATTTTACCATCGTGAAGCCTACGGAATTATAACAACCCACTACTCCAACCTTAAAGTTCTCGCAAACGAATTGCCATTTATGCAAAATGCCAATATGATGTTTGACGAAAAGAGTTTAGAACCCATGTTTAAATTAATTTTGGGTCAAGCAGGTAGTTCGTTTACATTTGAAGTCGCACAAAAAAACGGTATTCCATATAGCTTGATAAATCGTGCAAAAAAGAAAATAGAACGCGGTAAAGTACGTTTTGACGCTACGATAGCCAAACTTCAAAAGGAACGCAGTAAATTAGAAAAGACGGAACGTTCTCTCAAGGAAAATGAAAAGAAAAAGCAATCTGAGGCTGACAAACTTGAGGAAGTAAATGCAAAAGTCCAAAAAAAACTAGAGAGCTTTCAAGAATTATATGACAGTAATCAACGTCTTATTTATTTAGGGCAGAAAGTCAATGACATTTCAGAAAAGTATTTTGAGGACAAGAAAAAGCGAGAATTACTTGCTGAGCTATTTAAATTGGTTCAAATAGAAAACTCTAAACGCAAGAAAGTTTCCGCGAAACAAAAAAGAGCAGAAAAAACAAAAGAGCAACAAATCAAAAAAGAAGCTGAGCAAAAAGTTGCTGTCATTCGTGAAAAGAAAAAAACCGCGAAGGAAAAATCTAAACCAATAGAAAAACCAAAACCATTTCTTAAAGTTGGAGATCGCGTTAGAATGCACGATGGCAGAGCTGTTGGCAGTATTGACAAAATTGAAAAAAACAAAGCTGTTGTAAATTATGGCATGTTCACTACCAATGTTAGCATGGAACAATTGGAATTGGTAGAGGCTGCTAAAAAATGAGTTTTGTGATTTGATTTTTGAGTATCTTTGCAATGTGATAAACGAACTTCCAAAAAATAAACAATTAATTCTTTTTGATGGTGTGTGCAATTTATGCAATAGCTCCATCCAATATGTTATTAATCACGATAAGAATGAACGTTTTATGTTTGCTCCTTTACAAAGTAATGTTGGTGAGCTAGTGATAAAAAAATTTAACATAGATACTAAAAAAATAGATTCTATTTTACTCTACTCCAATGAAAATGGATTATCAATTAAATCTTCGGCAGCACTAAAAGTTGCTAAGCAACTCGGTTTTCCAAGAAATTTAATGTTTGGGTTTATTATTATACCAGCTTTTATAAGAAATTGGGTGTATGACTACATTGCAAAGAATCGTTATCGCTGGTATGGAAAAAAAGAAGAATGTATGATCCCTACACCAGAACTTAAATCCAGATTTCTCAATTAATTACATACAAAAAAGTCCTTTCGGGAAAAAAGGACTTTTTTAATTAACAACTAATTAAAACTAAATTTAACACTAAATAATTTTTAATCAAGAGGGATTATCTATTTGTAGATTATTGATTAATAGCACATTATTTATAGTGTAAATCTACATTACATTTAAAATGTTACATAAAAATATCGTTATAAACCTTAAAATATTTGTTTAAAAAAGTAAAATTGCAAAAAACATCTATGAGTGACACGTTTTAAAATCATCCAATCATAAACCAACTTAACTAATTGAAACCAGTAGTTAACTCAATGATGGTTTGAATCACCATTTTAGAGTTTTACATTTATAAAAAATAATCCGTAAAGCCTTAAGGCATAACGTTCAGCTTGAGCCTAACTTCTGTTAGTTGGGAAGACATCAAGCTCTTTTTCACTGCAAGTCTAACAGCGTTAAAGTTTCCGAAGATAAAATTCTGATAGAATTGTTAAGCACTTGAGGCTTTATTTATAAGGTAGCCAACCTACTGTTAAACAGATAATCATTGTACATTTCTTTATAATGCACCTTTTTTTCTATGGCTTCAATAACAGGAACAGAAAAATCCACACCGTACATATCACCCATAACATTTAATCCACCTGGACTAAATACGTTGATTTCCATAAGTTTATCTCCAACAATATCTATTCCTACCAAAAACATTCCATCTTGTACCAGCTTTGGTCTTACAATATCTGCAAGCTCCATAATTTGGTCTGTCATTTTTGCTTTCTCTGGTCTTCCGCCAGCGTGAATGTTGCTTCTTACTTCTCCGGAAGCATTAACTCTTTGCATTACTGCATATTGCCCATCAACTTTAAGAGGTTCTCCATTCATTATAAATAATCTTGTATCTCCACCTTTTGCTGCTGGTAAATATTCTTGAGCGATAACAAAGCCATCTCTACAAATGGCATCTATGGTTTGAGAAAGATTGTGCTCATTTTTTTTATCCATCATAAAAACGTTTGTTCCTCCAGAACCTTGCAATGGTTTTAAGATCATTTTTTGTTTTTGTTCTGCGAAAAATTCTTTTATCTCACTGTGATCCCTTGATATTACCGTTTTTGGACGAAGAATTTCTGGGAAATGCTGAAAATACATTTTGTTAACCGCTCCAGCTAGACTGTTTGGGTGGTTTAGAACAATCACTCCATTTCGCATCGCTATTTCACCAAAAATAAAGGCAGCATTTTGAGCCCAATCTCTTTCGTTAATTTCATCTGCTGGATTATTTCTCAAAAAGAGTACATCTAAATTTTCCGAAGAAACCGTAGTAAATTCCTGTTTTTGAACAGCTTTAAAATAAGTATCCTGATTTTGAAATTTTTGGTCCTTAATTGTTTTTGCTCTAACGGATAAATGGCCTTTAGATGCATACGATAATTCTCCTACACCAATAAAATATACCTCATGACCACGTTTATAGGCTGTAAAACCCAACAGTGGAGTTGTATAATTTGACTTTTCTGTATTGTGATCGTTTATTATAAATGCTATTTTCATTGATGAGTTTAATTTACTAGTTCTGTTATATCAATACCTTTTCTAAGTTTCTTTAATCTTTTTTTCACGCTCTCACGTTCTAAAAAACGAGGTAATTCTGGCTTTTTCAATACGTTTCTATAAACAAGTTCATTAATTAATTCTATGTGAGTGATATTAAATTTACCGGTGTATAAATTTTCTAGATTACCACCGTTTTTCAAATACTCCATTAAATCGATCAAGCCTGCCAGATAAACAGCATCTTTAGTAAGACCTCCACCTCTGTAGACTCGCATTGATATATAATAAGCAATGCGGTTACTAAAACTGTACTTGTCACAAAGTAAATTAAATGTTTCTATAAAATTTGACCCATTCACCATAGATTCTACCGCAATAACTCTTCCTGCCAATAATCTCAATCTGTTAATTGTTAATCCACCAACTAAATATTCTGCAATAACCGCAAGACCTTCCTGTAATTGGTCATAGCCCTCAAAACCTTCATACATTTGCTTTAAAGGTTGTCTTTTACCATTACAGTACGTTAAAATATGTGTACCAACCTCATGTTGTATCAAAGCATCACAGCGGTCTTTATCTAAATCAACTTCCTTATTGATCAATAATTTTGATTTTGACACCATGATTCCTGCCACGTCATCCCTAATTTCTAAAGATAAGTTCATATCGGGAAATCGAGTGTTGTAGTAATCCAACTCTATTTGGGCATGTGCTGCAAATTGCTTACAATTAAAACGCTCGAGACTTTTTTTATTTTCTCTCTTCGGAAATGTCTTCAATATATGCTTCGCTTGGGCCAAAACTTTCTTTTTGATTACTCCGTATAAACTCTCTCCAACAAAACGGAAGTTCTTCGTCCCACGCTCTTCTAACATGGTCAACTGTTTTTCTATTTCCAGACGTTTTCCGCGGAGAATAAAAGCAATCGTTGGATCATCCACTTCGTCTATAGGAATATTATAGAGCTTTCGTTTTTCTTGCTCGGGATCTAGAGCGATGAGCCTGTATTTGAAATTAGGCATCTTTTTAAATTCGTTCTTCTTAAAATTGATCCATTCTTCGTTACTGTTAACAGGTGTGGTTCTTAGCAAAAATGACATACCTTCACTAATTTGAGCTAGTTGCGTATCTGCCTCCATAGTTATGGCATCGATATTGGTTTTACCGAGCATTAAAAAGTTTTCAAAACTATCGGTCGTTTGTACTCTAATAAACTCAAAGACCGCACGTTTTATAGTTTCAGAAAAAACCGAATAAAACTCCCGGAAAAACAACGAGAACAATTCATTGGTCTCTCTGTTTCTATATAAAACAGGAATTTTCAAACCTATGACCAACGTCCCCTTCTTTTTAGATTCGTCCACATTTAATAAAGGTTTTAAATGTTCGGGATGTCTTGCAACCGTATCTTTTACCTTCACTGTAATGCTTGGGTAAAAATCCTTTAATTCTGCAAATCCTTGTTTTAAAGCCTTGATTGTGCCTGGTGCTTTACCTTTAGGACATGAGATTTGGAATTTTTTATTGTTTGTGGCAGTTTTGGGAATACACTCCAAAATTAAAAAGGTATCAAATTCTTTAGACATGATTAACCTAATAGCCTCCAATAAATGAGAAATATCTACGCGCTCGTCAACAATAAGATAAGATGCTTGTGTCTTCAAAACTCTTGAGAAATAAACATCTGGCTCATTAAACCTATATACACAAATAAAGGGTAGCATTTTATCAATATGTAAAACACTATTATTTGGCAGTTCTTGATTTATAGGTTTTTTCTCTGCAAGTTGTTCGCAGATTTGGGTGATAATATCTGCTTTAATATGGTATGTTGTGTTTGTCATTTCTATGAATGTCTTTTATAAAAAGCATTAGAATGCTCCTTTAATCGAGATTGTAATTGTGTTCTAACCGTTGATACAATTTCTGGGTAGATCACTTGGCTCAACTCATCACAATAGATTTTTGCGATTTCTGTTGCCAAAACTAATGTGTTTTGAAAATTTTGCGTGATGTATTTTAAAAAATAACCATTACCCTGAAAGGTATCGTTTACTAAAGCTGTCGATTTTATGTGCTCCGGAAATTTTATCTCACTCAAACGCTGTCTCCATGACTCAATATCATTTCCAAATCTATTATTATCTATGTTTGATGTGCCCAAATTCCAAGTGGGCACTTCCCTATCCCAACGTTTCCAGTTATAACTGTGCATATCGTAAACAATCACAACTCCAAATTTCTCTTCCAGTTTTGATATGAGTGCATGTGTAACCTTGTAAAAATTGGCGTGCTTCTCTAAACTCTTATTTTTATGTTCTTCGGAAAGTGGCTTGTGCCACAGCTTCTTTCCCCAAGCTGTGGCAAAAACTGCATTTTCGGGATCTCTATTAAGGTCATATTCAAAACGGGAATCACAACCAGCAATTACAATAGGATTTGAATGTACCATGTTTTTGGTTTCAGGATCCTCTTCATACCAACGCTCATATTGAGTATGTATACAATTATCCCATAGCTCTTTTCTAAATTGATGTCCGTCATGTACAGCTGCACAGGCATAATGTACATAATCATCAATTTTAATGGTTAATGAATAGTCCTCAGCAACCGCATGAAATTTCTCTTCTTTTTTTATTTTAGAAACGATATCTTCAATTGATAATTTTTGCATCATTTAGCTTAATATTTTCTTTAGTAAATTGTATGTTGCCAATTCCATTTGATCCATCTCTCCATCTGCAAACGCCATCAATTTAATATCTGCGAACAAATCGTCCAAATTGTTATTATAGGTGCTTTCATGCTTTACACCATCAACAATTTTATTGAGACTTTGATAGTCGTTATCTGCATCAAACTCCTCTTTTATATGAAGATAAGTATCAATATCTACACGAGATAAGATATAATTATGTTCTTTTTTTGTCTCTTCCAAATCAGAGTGTGCAACATAAAGTAAGGTGTATGCTACCAATTCCTGTTTTGTCCATTTATGTTTTTCCATAGTTATTGTTTTAAAGTACCATATTCTGTCCAAGAGCCATCGTAAACCGATAAATTGCCATAATCGCAAACGGTTGCTCCCAATGCTAAAATACATGCGGTTATTCCTGATCCGCAAGAAAAGGTTAAAGATTTATTATTGATGTTGTATTCATTAAAGATACGATTTAGATCTTCTCTTGTTCTTAAACAATGTCCATCAAATAATCTGGTATAGGGCAAATTTTTTGAATTTGGTATAGTCCCGCTTCTCAATCCTTCCCTTGGTTCTGCTTCAAGACCATTAAATCTTGGCTCTGATCTAGCATCGATTATCATACAGGATCTATCATCTATGAGTTGTAAGATATCATCAAAATAGCGCATATATTTAGGTTTATACTGCGCTATAAAATTTCCTGATTTAATATTTTCTTCGGAAATAGTCTCATGAACAGTTTTATAGCCCAAGCGTTTCCACTCTGGAAAACCTCCATCTAAAACTGCAACATTTTCAAAACCAAATGTCTTGAATAACCACCAAGCTCTTGCGCTTGAGTAAATCCCTTTAGTGTCGTAAATTATAATTTTAGAATCTGTATTGATTCCTAAATTTCTGGATTCCTTTTGAAATTGACTTTCCGAAGGAATAGTTGTTGGAAATTTTGCAGCGGAATCACTAAACTTTCCTTTTAAATCAAAATATCTCGTTTTTGGGATCCATTCTTCCGAAGAAAAAGAATGAGCATCTGAAACTTTTTTTATCGTCGCATCTAAAACTACAAGCCCTTCATTATCCAAATTCTCATTAAGCCATTTGGCTGAAACGAGATTTGAAATCGCATGCTGCGATCTTTCATTAAGCATCTTGAACGGTTTTGCGCAATCTTGTACGCCTATCAAACGCTTGTAATTGATCTATGACCTTGCTCTCTAGAAAGTCAATAACACGTTCTTCAACTTTTAATTTGGTTTTATATACTTTGTTCATATATGTTATGCCTCCTGGAGACATGACGTTAACTTCTACCAATTTGCCTCCAATGACATCAATGCCAACAAAATAAAGTCCGTCTTTTACCAATTTGGGTCCTATTTGTTTACAAAGCGCTTTTTCTTCTTTATTAAGTGTATGCTTTTGTATGGATCCTCCTGCTGATACATTTGATCGATGATCATCAGATCCTGGTACGCGTCTCATAGCGCCAACAGGTTCACCGTTTAACAGTAAAATTCTAATGTCTCCTTGATCTGCTCCTTCGATATAATCTTGAAGAATTACATAATTTGAACTCCCATCACTACCCGTAATATAAAAATCCAATAAGGATTTAATATTGCTCATTGCAGATTTCTCAATCAAGATCACCCCAGAACCTCCAAAACCGTTTAATGGCTTTAAAATCATTTTATCTGCTTTGGAATCTTTAATCTGCTGCACCAAATACTCTTTATTTTTAGATACGTGTGTATTAGGTATAATATTACTGTGTGCATCACCAAAAGCTGCTGTATACAATTTGTTATTTGCTTCTCGCATACCTTGAAGGGAATTCACAATAAACACATCATCCTTTACCGAATCTAGAAAGTTTAGCATAATAGGATCTAATGGCGGATTTGCTCTAAAAAAAATAGCATCAAAACCAGCAAGTGGCAGCATTTCCTCCCTAAGTTTTGCCTTATTATAAAACGCCTTTAGTGTAGACGGAACTTTTTCCATACGATTGATGACCGTACAAAAAGCATTCGTCACACTATCTCTAATTGTTAAATTTGCTGGCGTACACATTGCAACACCATGATCACGTTTTACACATTCTTTAATTAAGGCTAAGCTTGTATCGTTTTCTGCATCGATTTGTTCCCAAGGGTACATTATAAAGCAAATATTCATCTAATTTGTTTTTTGTTAGTGTTTTAAAGTTAAAAATTAATTCACAATTTTTAAAACTTGTTATGAATCTAAGTCAAATGTTTCTGACGGATTCTCGTGTTCATGATAATCTAACATGTTTTCACCATCTGCAATGATTGAACAAACTGTTGCGTCTCCAGTGACATTAACAACGGTTCTAAACATATCTAAAATTCTATCTACTGGAAAAATTATGGCTATCCAAGCTGGATTTAATCCTACAGAATCCAAAACAATAATTAACATTACCAAACCAGCACTTGGCACAGCTGCTGAACCAATAGAGGCTAAAGTTGCTGTTAAAACCACAGTAATTTGTTGCCCTACCGTCAAATCTATCATATGCATTTGAGCCAAAAATATAACTGCGACTGCTTGATACAAACTTGTACCATCCATATTAACCGTTGCTCCAATTGGCAATACAAAACTGCTTATTTTTTTATTGACACCAAGATTTTGCTCTACACATTCCATTGTAACAGGTAATGTTGCTGCACTACTTGATGTAGAAAAAGCTAATGTTTGTGCAGGACTCATCGCTTTAAAAAACCCTTTGTATGGAATTTTCTTTACAAAAAGTTTCAAAATTACCGGATAGATAATAAAAATCATCATTAATAATCCTGCCAATACTGTTAAAGAATACCAGCTTAAGCCTTTGAAAATCTCAACAACCTTCCCTATATCATCACCTGCCATTTTTGATACGACGCCAGCTAATAAAGCAAACACAAAAAATGGAGCAGCCTGCATGACAATATCAACCATTTTTAAGAACACTTCATTTATACCATCAACGAGATTTAAAACGGGTCTAGCTTTTTCCGTAGGAACAAAAAGAAGGCAAACGCCAAAGAATACCGCAAAAAATATAATTTGGAGCATTAACCCGTTATTTGAAAGCGAATAGAAAAAATTACTTGGCACGATATCTACCAAAGGTTGCAATGGCGTGGTCTCTTTCTTGCTTTTCACAGTTTCCATTTTATCGTCAACAGCAGCTTCTCTGAGCTCACTTTTTGATAATTCTGAAATTTCCTGAGCACGTTCAAAAAATTCTGGATCTTGTAAATAGTTAACACCGTCCTTTATTTCGTAACCTTGGGAGTCTGCCCAAATCTCATAACTGATACGGTTATCTATCCTACTTTGCTCATCGATTAATTTTCCTGGACCAGCAACATTTACTAGCAACAATCCCAAAGAAATCGCCATAATGGTAGTAATCAAATAAATACCTAGCGTCTTGCCTCCCATTCTTCCGAGACTTTTTGGATCTCCAATATTTGCAACACCACTAATGATAGAAAACAACACCAAGGGAACAGCTATTAGTTTTAAAAGATTGATAAAAATCGTACCGAAAGGATCAATCCAATCAATCGTGAATTCACTCCATCCCAATGAGCTTGATAACAACGCCCAAATGATACCGAGTACCATTCCTATTATAATTTTCCAGTGTAGTGCTAGTTTTTTCATAAGCTATTGCTTTCCGTAGAGATGTTTCCGAAGAAACATTTATTTATTTACTATTATTTATACATTTTATTTAGAAGAAAAAAGTCTGCAATCACCAACGCAGCCATAGCTTCAACAATTGGGATCGCTCTAGGCACAACGCAAGGATCGTGACGACCTTTGCCCTGCATTTCAACAATTTCTCCTCCACTATTTAAAGCATCTTGTTTTTGAATTACCGTTGCTACTGGTTTAAAAGCGACCCTAAAATAAATATCCATACCATTACTGATACCTCCTTGGATACCTCCCGAAAGGTTTGTTTTAGTTGTACCATCTTCATTAAACAAATCGTTGTGATCTGTACCTTTCATTCGTGCGCCACAAAATCCGCTTCCGTATTCAAACCCTTTCACCGCATTTATGGAGAGCATGGCTTTTCCTAACTCTGCGTGCAATTTATCAAATACAGGTTCGCCCAAACCAATGGGTACATTTTGTAGTACACAGGTAATCGTACCACCAATGGTATCGCCTTCTTTTTTGATGGTTTTAATTTTTTCAATCATCTGTTTTGCAGTGGCTTCATCTGGGCAACGTACAGCATTACTTTCAGTCTTTGAAAAATCAAGATCCTGGTAGGGTTTCTCTAAAAAGAGATCACCAACAGAAGATGTGTAGGCATTTATTTTCACTTCGGAAATGAGCTGTTTTGCAATAGCTCCAGCTACTACTCTACATGCAGTCTCTCTTGCAGAACTTCGTCCACCACCGCGATAATCACGCACACCATATTTTTTTTCATAAGTATAATCTGCGTGACTAGGTCTATAGATATCTTTGATATGCGAATAATCCTTTGATTTTTGGTTGGTGTTTTTAATAACAAAACCGATTGGAGTTCCTGTGGTTTGGCCTTCAAAAATTCCTGAAAGAAACTCAACAGCATCAGGCTCCTTACGTTGTGTAACTATTTTTGACTGGCCAGGTTTGCGACGGTCCATTTCGTTTTGGATAGCGTCAAAATCCAGCTTGATTCCTGGAGGACAACCATCTATAATACCACCAATTGCTGTGCCATGCGACTCACCAAAAGTGGTTAATTTGAAAATATTTCCGAAGGAATTTCCTGCCATAAACTAAGATTTTACGCTAATGTACTTGTAAAAATAGAGAAACAAAAACAGAAATCCATAAAGCATAGGATTTGAAACCATAAATCTCATAACAATTGCTTAACAATTTGCTGATTGTTTGTTAATTAAGAAAATTTCCGAAGTAAAAAACATATTAATTTCTTTGCTACCTAAACTATGTAGTCCAATTGAAATCTAAGCGCAAAGTAGAAGTTGTTGTTATTTCAGACGTGCATCTTGGCACTTATGGCTGTCACGCCAAACAACTACTCACTTATCTTAATAGTATAGCTCCAAAAAAATTAATTTTAAATGGCGATATTATTGATATTTGGCAGTTTAAGAAAAGCTACTTCCCTAAATCCCATTTGAGAGTTATCAAAAAAATCATGGATATGGCTGCTAATGGTGTTGAAATCATCTACATTACTGGAAATCACGACGAAATGCTTAGGAAATTTAGCGACACTACCATTGGTAATATCTCTGTTGTTGACAAAGTTGTTTTAGAAATAGATGGGAAAAGGGCTTGGATTTTTCATGGAGATGTTTTTGATGTATCCATCCAAAATGCTAAATGGCTAGCAAAATTAGGTGGTTATGGCTATGACCTTTTAATTTTACTTAACCGTTTTGTGAATTGGTGGCTGGAACGAATGGGAAGGGAAAAATACTCGCTATCCAAAAAAATCAAAAATAGCGTCAAAGGAGCTATTAAATATATTAATGATTTTGAGAAAGTTGCGACAGATCTTGCCATCGAAAAAGGGTACGATTTTGTGATTTGTGGACATATACATCAACCAAAGATGACGACAGTAGAAAACAAATATGGCTCTACTACCTATCTAAATTCTGGAGATTGGATTGAGAATTTTACAGCTTTAGAATACCAATTCAAACGCTGGAAACTTTACAATTACGATCAAGATAAACTACGCGCCTTCTATGCAGATCAAGATATAAAAGATATGGAGGTCAAAGACCTAATTGCTGCTATAACCGTAATCGAGCAAAAGAAAAAAAAGTCTAAATCATTAAATTAGAGCTCGTCTAAGTATGGTTATTGGATGTAATGCTTCACGTGAGGTACCATCTTTAATTTGATGCCTGCAACTTGTCCCGTTTGCAGAAATTTGAACATCATCATGTGCGCTTCTAATTGCTGGAAATAATGTTTGCTCGCCAATTTGCATGCTCACCTCATAATGTTCTTTTTCATAACCAAAACTACCAGCCATACCACAACAACCGCTTGGTATTATCGTTACTTTATAATTTTTAGGAAGATTCAATACCGCAAAGCTTGACGATTGGTTCGCCAAAGCCTTTTGATGGCAATGTCCATGAAATTTGATTGTTTTTTCTGCGGAAGTAAATTGCTCTGGCTTGATATTACCCAGTTTTATTTCATTTTCTATAAATTCTTCTATCAAAAAGGTATGAGCTGCGATTTTTTCTGCGGAAGATTTATTATCTGCCAACCTCAAATATTCATCTTTAAACGTCAAAATTGCTGAAGGCTCAATACCTATCAAAGGCTTGTCTTCTGAAATGAGACCCTCAAAAGCCGATACATTCTCGTTTGCAAAATGTTTAGCTTTTTCCAATAGCCCTTTTGATAAAAATGAACGACCAGATTCCGAATGGGTGATTAAGTTCACCTTATAATTTAAAGCCTTTAAAAGCTCTAATGCGTCAACACCAATCGAAGTATCCAAATGATTGGTAAACTCATCGTTGAACAAATACAATTCTTTTATATAATCATCTGTATCTAATTTATTTTTAGACGATTGAAACACTTTATCTAAACTTTTATTTGAAATTAAAGGCAAGCTTCTTTGTTTCGCTATTCCGAAGGTATTTTTCAAGAAAGCAGACGAGACACTATTAGAAAACAGAAAGTTTGTGAGTTTAGGAATTTTACTTCCGAAGCTATTTAAACTATTATTATAAGCAAACAATTTAGTACGCCAAGAAACACCATTCGTCTTTTGGTATTGGTACTGAAATTCTGCCTTTAAACTCGCTACATCCACACTACTTGGGCATTCAGTTGCGCAAGCCTTGCAACTAAGGCATAAATCAAAAACCTGCTTTAATTCTTCGTGATCAAATTTATTTGGCTTAGTCGATGTTGTCAAAAATTCACGCAGCGCATTGGCTCTCGCTCTTGTGGTATCCTTTTCGTTTCTGGTTGCGCGATAGCTTGGGCACATTGTACCACCAAACTCTGGCAACTTCCTGCAATCACCAGAACCATTGCATTTTTCGGCTTCCCGAAGAATACCCAAAGAGGATGAAAAATCTAAAAGCGTCTTTACCTCAGGCTCCACTCTATCTGGCTGATAGCGTAGCGATTTATCCATTGGATAAGCATCTACAATTTTGCCAGGATTAAATATGTTTTGTGGGTCAAATTTAGATTTTATCCGTTTCAGAATTTCGTAATTATCATCTCCAATCATCATGGGAATGAACTCTGCGCGCACAATGCCATCACCATGCTCACCGCTCATCGACCCGTTATAGTGTTTTACCAAATGCGCCACATCTGTAGTTATCTTTCGAAACAAAATAACGTCTGCTTTCTTTTTTAAATTCAAAATTGGTCTTAAATGCAGCTCTCCAGCTCCAGCGTGCGCATAGTACACTGGTTTTTGATTGTAGGTTTCCATCAAGTTTGAAAAATCCTTTATATAACCTGACAAATCACTTAAAGCGACTGCAGTATCCTCGATGCAAGCAGCAGTTTTTTCATCACCAATCATGTTTCCCAATAAACCCAAACCAGCTTTTCGCAACTCGTTAGCTTTATCAATATCATCACCAACAAGTAATGGATACGCATAGCTTAGATTTGAGATCTGTAAGTCTGTTTGGAGATTTTTAGCTTGTTTTTGCAAATCCTCTTTTTCATTGGATTTGAGTTCACAAATCAATATTGCCTTAGGATCTCCTTGTATAAATTGCCTGTTCTTTTCTTGGTTTTTGTTATGCTTTGTTAGGTCCAAAATGGTTTTATCTATCATTTCACAAGCATATAAATCATGCTTCATCGTAAACGCGACCGCATTCATACAGTTATCTATACTGCTGAAATGTGCTACAACCATCACACTTTCCACAGGAGGCAAATCGTCTAGCTGTAACGTAATTTGAGTCGTTAACGCTAGTGTTCCCTCACTACCTGTAAGTAGTTTACACATATTAAATTCCGTTTTTTCTTCGGAAAATATGCTGGTTTTAATTAATTCGTCAATAGCGTAACCTGTGTTTCTGCGGTGTATTTCAGGTTTTGGGAAATTTGATATTATTTGTTGCTGGACGCTTTCCGGAGACAATTCAGAAAAAATACTTCTGTAGATTTCCCCTTCTAAATTATCGAGTTTTGTTTTATGCTGAAATTCTTCCGAAGACAAATTTTTAAAAACCACTTCACTTCCATCGCTCAAAATGGCTCGAAGTTCTAAAACTTTGTCCCTAGTAACGCCATATTTTATGGATGTGGTACCTGATGAATTATTTCCAACCATACCTCCAATCATACATCTATTTGAGGTTGATGTATTTGGCCCAAAAAATAAATTGAATGGTTTTAAGTAATTATTGAGTTCATCTCTTACGACTCCTGGTTGCACTGTGACCGTTTTCGAAACCTCATTGACATCTAATATTTTTGTAAAATATTTGGAGACGTCAACAACGATCCCTTCACCAACACATTGTCCTGCTAACGATGTTCCCGCTGCACGAGGAATCAACGATGTTTCGTACTCTTTTGAGAACGCTATTAATTGTTTTAAATCACTTTTTGTTTTAGGAATCGCGACCGCTAAAGGCATCATGCGATACACTGAAGCATCTGTCGCATACAACGTTTTCATTAAATCATCATAATATAACTCGCCTTCTATATTTAGTTTTAAATCACGAAGTCCAGATCCTGTATTATTTTCCATGTTGAATGAGTTCATAATTTGATTAATAACGCCACAAATTTTTCTTAAAATTATAATTTCGTATTCAATTTTAACATAGTTTTGTCGTTATAATTTTTACAGCTTATAGGCTGTAATATAACTTAAATTTAAAATTCTAAATTATGAAAAGAATACTTTTAGTAGCTATTGCTTTTATTGGATTTACAACTTTATCTAATGCGCAGGATATTTCGGATAACGCGATTGGTCTTCGTTTAGGTGATAGTGATGGTTTTGGAGCTGAGATTTCTTACCAAAGAGGTCTTGGAGATAACAATCGTGTTGAAATTGATTTAGGCCTAAGAAGCGGTAATGGTTATGATGGCTTTAAACTTGCTGGTATCTACCAATGGGTTTGGAATATTGAAGGTGGCTTTAACTGGTACGCAGGTGTTGGTGGAGGTGTTGGATCATACAGCTTTGACAAACCTTTTAATGACAATAATGATGACAGCGAAACTTTTTTCTTTGCTGCTGGTGACATTGGTATTGAGTACAATTTTGATTTCCCTTTACAATTATCACTTGATGCTAGACCTGAATTAGGTTTTGGTGATTTTAGAGATGATTTGGATTTTGATATCGCACTAGGGATTAGATACAGATTCTAACTATAGAGAACAATTTAATTAAAGCTACTTCATTTGAAGTAGCTTTTTTTTTTACAAATACCGTTCTCTAATAATCTCGCAATGGTGATTCTCATGACCAATTATAATAAACGCCACAGCTCTTGGAGATAAATTACTGCTGCTTGCAATTCCTATTTCTGTAAGCATTTCTAAAGAAAAACTTTCAAACAACATAATACTTGCCAGCCTTACAGCTTTATATTCGTTCATTAAACTAATTATCGATCTGTCGCTTGCATTGCAGGAAAGAACATATTGATCTTGGTCATATCCTGGAAATAATGTTTTATCCTTTCTCGCGATACACAAAGCCCTATAGGCAAAAACGCGCTCTGTATCAATTAAATGCTGGATAATCTCCTTGATGGTCCATTTATCTTTTTCGTATCTATAGTCTAATTTATCTTCTGGAATAGACTCCAAAAAAGCTATAGTAACATCTCCATTTTCCTTTAAACCTTTTGAAATACTCGCATCTCCAGCTTTTTGAATATATTGCTGGTAATATGGGTTGTACTCGTTGATTGATAAATCTTCTTTTGTCATAATCAAATTTTAAAAATTAAAAGTAATAAAAAACCCTTCAATACCATTGTAATGAAGGGTTAACTTATACTATATCAATATTTTTATAGTTCGTTAAAAATCGTATGCATTAGACGTTTTTTATCGTTAATACTCTCTTCAAGACTAATCATGGTTTCTGTTCTATAGATGCCCTCAATATCATCTAACATAAAAATAATGTCTTTTGCGTGAGATGTATTTTTAGCTCTCACCTTGCAGAAAATATTAAATTTACCAGTTGTAATGTGAGCAACTGTTACATAGGGAATCTCTTGTATACGCTCTAAAACAAATTTAGTTTGAGACGTGTTATTTAAAAACACACCAACATATGCAATAAAAGAATATCCTAACTTTAAATAATCTAATGTTAAAGAAGACCCACGAATTATTCCTGCCTCTTCCATTTTCTTTACCCTAACATGAACTGTACCAGCAGAAATCACTAATTTTTTAGCAATATCAGTGAAAGGAATTCTAGTATTATCAATCAACATATCTAATATTTGGTGATCAATCTCGTCTAATTTAAACTTTGCCATTTTTAATTATTATTAAATTTAAAGCAAAAATAAAGCATTTTCTTTAAAGAAAATGTACTAAAACCCTATTATTTTATAATAATAATGAGAATTTTTCATTATTTATCATTACGAAATCGATTTCGTTCCCCTCCATTATCAATTTGTTATCATCATCAAATACCTCATTTCCATTAGCATCAATCTCTTTGTGACCAAAATTTAGATTTAAGTCAGATATTTTTTCAATTTTAGGTACAAATTTTATGCTTTCGTCCACCAGCTTTTCTAAATATTGAATGGCAACATCACCTCTTTTTGAATTCCTTATTATGATATCATAAAAAAGTTTGTCGTTATTCGGAATCTCAAAATAAGATCCATAAGCATCTCCCGTAATATCATGTTTTGCAATAAAATTAATCGAGACCAATAACGACTGAAATATATAAAATCTCACCAATTCCCTATCATAATCATTATCAAAGTGACCAGCCTCGAATAAAATTGTTGGCACATTTGCAGATTGAAATGTATCACCAACACAATTAATATTAAAACCATCATCGTAAATACCGACCTGATTTTTTATTTGTTGCTGTAGGTTTTTATTCATTACCCCAATAATCTCCATTGCTTTTTTTCGTGTTGCAGTCACAGAACGCTCTTTATCCTGAGAAGGAGCCAAAAAAGAAACCGTAGCCACGTTATTTGAGCTACCTGCGCTAAATATTGTGCGCTGACCGTGAAGATTAAAACAAAAATCAGGATCAAAATCATCAAAAACCTTTCGTAAAATCAAACTTTCTGGCTGGGTCAAATCCTGGGCATCTCTATTTAAATCCACATTATTGGCATTCAATCGGGTGTAAGCTTTTGCTCCGTCAGGATTTAGAATAGGAATAATTTTTACTGTACAGCGCTTTAAAATTGTATCTGATATTTCATTCTTTTCGGAAATGAGATTTAATAAGTCAAAAATAGCTTTTGTAGTTGTGCTTTCGTTGCCATGCATTTGCGACCACATTAATATTTTCTTTTCACCAGAACCAAAAGTGACAGTATGAACCGGAAGTCTATTTACAGACTCACCAACTTTCTCGACAATGCATTTTTTATCTAATTTTTTAAGCAGATGCTCAATGTGTTCATAATGAATGTAGCGCCCAAAAAGTGACGATTCTTTTGATGAACTAAATAGCGATTTTAAAAATTCTATTTGCATGGATTTGTATTGAATATTACAAAGGTAAACAATTGATAATTTACAAATGTAAACACTGAATTACCTGTTAAATTAACGCAATTAGTTACATTTGTATACGAATGTACTTCAGGCTTAAATTACGAATTGAAAATAATGCAATGTATTTTAAAATTTAATATCAAATAATTTATAATCAGTAATATACTTATATTTATATAAATCTATAATTTAATATAATAAATCTTATTCAACATTGTTTTGCACTATTTCAAACAATATGTTTACATTTGTAACGTTACAAAATCACAGTTTACAAGTTTACAATGATAAACAACGAGCAATTTACAAAACGACTTCAAAAAGTCATCGATTTTTATGGTGAATCAGCTTCTTCTTTTGCTGAAAAAATAGGTGTGCAGCGCTCAAGTATTTCACACATTTTATCGGGTAGAAATAAGCCAAGTCTAGATTTTGTTTTGAAAGTGCTTTCCTCCTTTCCCGAAGTAGAATTGTATTGGTTGATGAACGGAAAGGGACAATTTCCTTCTGCGAAGGATGAACATAAAGTTGAAAAATTTTCTGAAGCTAAAAAGATCGATAATCCAAAAAAGGAAGAGGTTTCGAATTCTCATGTTTCCGAAGAAAAAAAGATTGAGCGCATCGTGATTTTTTATACCGATGGTAGTTTTAAGAATTTTGAACAGTAAATTCTATTTTTTAAATGTGTTCATCATAATTTGAATATTTGTAATAATTAGTAAGCGGTTTCGTAATTTTGCATAAAATAAATACTATGCGTCGCCTCATCCTAATTCTCACACCTTTGATTTTCTTAAATTGCTATGAAGTAAAAAGAGATTGTGCCAGTTTTAAGACTGGAACCTTTGAATTTACCTACACTGTTAATGGCATAGAAAAAAAAGGGACTTTTGTGCGTACAAAAGATTATAATATCGATTATTACGAGAACAAGATTGACTCTGCCTCTATTAGGTGGATTAATGATTGTGAGTTTATTCAGAAGAAAATAAACCCAAAAAGTCAAAGCGAAGAGAAAGCGATCCATATGAAAATCCTGAGCACCTCTCAAGATTCCTATACGTTTGAATACCAATTGGCAGCAAAAGATGCTTACAAAAAGAAACGTGTTGAGAGAGGAACAGCAAGAAAAATTAAATAGATATGTTAGAATTTTTATTATCGGGTGATGCTATTTTAGCTTTATTAACCTTAACTTTTTTAGAAATCATTCTAGGTATAGACAATATTGTTTTTATCTCTATTGCTGCAAACAAATTACCTGAAAACCAAAGGGGCAAAGCCACTAATATTGGATTGTTACTAGCCATGGTACAGCGTATTATCTTGCTGTTTTTTGTATCTTTTTTAGTGGGATTATCAAAACCATTTTACAGCTTGGAAACAAGCTGGATCGAACTTCATATTAGTTGGCAAGCAATCATTTTGTTTGCTGGTGGATTATTTTTAATATACAAAAGTACCTCTGAGATTAGAGAAAAGGCAACGCATCCAAATCATGATGAAGATGAAATGAAGGGAAAGAAAATCAAATCTCTTTCAAACGCAATTGTTCAAATTGTTATTATTGATTTTATTTTTTCAATAGATTCTATTCTTACTGCTGTTGGGATGACCAACGGATTGCATCCCAACCATAACTATACTTTGATTTTAATGATTATTGCAGTAATGATCTCTATAGGTATTATGATAGGTTTTGCTAACCCAATTCGTAAATTTATCAACAACAACCCTAGTATTCAAATGTTAGGACTAGCCTTTTTAATCTTAATTGGCTTTATGTTGATTACTGAAGCTGCTCACCTATCACATACCGCATTTTTTGGAAATAAAGTAGGTGCAATACCTAAAGGCTATCTTTATTTTGCAATTGCGTTCTCATTGTTTGTAGAGTTTCTTAATTATAAGATCAGTAAAAAAATGAAATGAGATATTACAAATGATATATCAATTAGAATTGATATTAATCCATTACAAACTTAAATCCTGCAGATATAATATTTGCACTTAAAGTGTTATCCCTATCGTACAGTGTGTATTTTAAGTCGATGCTTTTAAGTCCTAATTTCCAAATATGAAATTTTGTAAAAATGTCTGTGTAAGATGCCCCAAAGCTAAATTGATTCGCAGAATACTTAGATAAATCATAATCTGAGGTGTAAAACTCTTCTGTAGACAAATGACCTTCGTACACATCAAAATAATCTGCTGCTGTTTGATTGTAAAATCTATATGATGGATATAATGTAAATTTATCTGTAATTTTAATAGGCACTTCTACACTTGCTGTATGCGATTTAATTCCCCAATCATCTGTATAATAGCGATAAAATGTTCTTACAACAAAGGTTTCATTTATGTAATAATTTAATCGACCACCTACAGCAATTTTAAACCTTGTATCTTGTAAGCGCTCAACATCATCTGCTAACTGAAAATCCTCAATAAACGAGTCTGCAATATCACTAAAATATACTCTTTGAAACGGAGTTGAGAGCAAACCCTCCTGCTGCACTAAATCTAATGCCAATGAACCTTGCAATTTTTTAGATAAAATTTGCGAAAAGCCAAAACCTATGGCATAAGTATTTCTTCCCTCATTATCAAAAAATGTGAAATTAGGATTATAATTCGTATTACCAGTAATCGTGTATTGAGAAAACAAATTACTATCTAACCCTGCCCCTCCCTGTTCAAAAGGTCTTAATTCGGTTGGATAAATAGCGTTCCAAGTATCAATAAAGATATTTCCATTAATGCTGATTTCGGTATTCTTTTCATTGAAGAGTTTGGTATAACTACCACCAGCTCCAACCGAGAAATAATCATATTCCGCAGAGACTGAAACTTTTGCAGACCAGATATCATTTCTATCATCGGAACTATGACTGAAAGAACCTGTTAAATTCGACCATAAATCAGATGCTGAGGCTCCAGAACTCGCAACAAAAGGATCTGCAGGACTGCTTCCATCAAAAGGGCCAACATTACTTGACGATGCAGAGGTGTATGCTGAAACTCCTGCATCAATCGTCAAAATATCATCATCATTTAAGGGGATGGATACAATAAATGTTGCGGTAACATCTGTTAACTCTTCTGTACCTATACCTCCACTTACAGCAGCATTATCACCATCTTGGGAATAATAACTCGATAAAAAGTCAACTTCTGTTGATTCTAAAACTCTTTTTTTATAAACTTGAGTAGAATCTTGTGTTTGTCCGATAACAAACTGTATGGATAATAAAGCGATAACTAATAAACTTATTTGTTTCAAATTATATTTTTTAAATAATTAGTTGCAACCGCAACCACCTCCAGTTTTTCCTCCATTAGCTCCAGATGCTGCTTCTCTGTAAGAGTGTGCAGTTGAAATATTTCGGTCAGATTTTTTATCTGCCAACACCATATCTGGATCATTTAAGTTCACTTTTTCGTACTCTTTCACCGCTACACATGATGTCGCCAATGACAAAACCATGATTAATACTATTATTTGCTTGATCATATTTTATTGATTTCAATATTGTTAGACGTAAATAGATCTCCTTTTTCGTCAATTATTATACATTCTATATTTGGTAACTGATTAATTCTATTTAAGCCAACCTCTTTGCCCATTACAAAAACAGATGTTGCCAAAGCATCTGCCAGTTCTGCTTTTGGAGCAAAAACAGTAACACTTATAAGCCCAGAAGAAGGATAACCAGTTCTGGGATCAATAATGTGTGTATATCTTATACCATTAAAAGTGACTTGTTTTTCATAATTACCAGAAGTCACAACAGCTCCATTTGTAATTGGTAACAATGCAAATGCTTTATTTTTGTTTAACGGATTGGTAATTGCCACTTTCCATTCTTCACCATTAACCTGTTTTCCCCAGGTATTCATATCGCCAGAAGCATTTATAATTCCTGAAACGACTCCTTTTTCGATTAAAAGTGATTTAGCTTTATCTGCTGCATAACCCTTACCAATGGCTCCAAAACCGATTTTCATTTCTTTTTTCCGAAGAAAAACCGAAGAATTAGCAACATCAAGCACTATATTTTGATAGCCTACTTTTTCTACGGAAGCTTTTATGGTTTCTTCGGAAGGCATCTCTTTCATACTCCCATCAAACTTCCAAATCTTATCCATTGAAGCGTATGAAATATCAAAAGCACCATCTGTTAATTTAGAGATTGAAATCGCTCTAGCGATTAAATCAAAAAGCTCTTTATCAACAACCACTGGCTTTATACCAGCATTTCTATTGATTTCTGAAGTCTGTGAATTTGGGTCCCAAGAAGAAATCAATTTTTCTATTCTTGTAATTTCTGAAACTGCTATATCAATATCTACATTTGCTTGCGTTGTATCTTTTGCCACAACTGTGATATCAAATCTACTTCCCATAAGTTTTAAAGTTCGCTTATGGGTAATTTGCGCACTTACTTGAGCACAAATCAATAAAACAAGCAAGTGGATTGAAAAGACTTTCACGATCACTTTTATTTAAATGATTCTAATATTTTTATGTACTCTTTGGGAGATGATTTTTTATAACCGGTAGATCCCAAAACGTTTCCATTTTCATCTAAAACAACAACGTAAGGGAAATATCCGTTTTTATTGTAAGCCTCTGCCAATTTATCATTATGTGCTTGTTGATCAACAGATAATGCATTTTTTTTTCTCTTCGGAAAATCTGCTTTAAGCATAACAAAATGATTTTTGGAATATGTTTTAAACTCTTCAGTATCCCAAATTTCTTTGTCTAATTTGATGCAAGGTGCGCACCAGTCTGATCCCTGAAAAACTAAAATTATATTTAGATCATCATTTTTGGCATTTTTTTTTGCCATTTCGAAATCTGTAAGCCAATTTTGAGAGAATCCTGTTACAGAAATTAATAAAAACAAAACAAGAAGTCCTTTTTTCATAATAAATCTATTTTCTATTCAAAGTAAACGCTAAATCGACTTAAAACTTACCTTTACTAAGTTAAAATACTATTAAATTAATAGTCATATCTTTTGTATTCTTCAGAAGTATTAAAATAAAGTGACTTGTCCTTTGTCATCAATATCCAAATCGTCATCATCCTCATTATTTGATGAAGTTGATTTGTTTTTATTCACTTCGGAAATTGAGCTTTTTTCAGTGTCCTCGGTTTCGCCTTCAACAGTCTCGTCAACTACTTCAATTTCTTCTGCTGGCACCTCTTCAGGCTCTTCATGAGGTAAAGGGTCTAATAAGCTCACTTGGTTTATTTTATCTTTAGTTAATTGGTTACCTAAAGCAGTAATCCCTTTAATTGCAATAAATTCTTCAAGATTTACCGTTTCGTTTTCCTTACGGTCTTTACCACGCTCCTTTTTATATTCAATCTCTGCCATTGGCTTCCAATCTGTAGATACGATTTCCAGTTGGGAATCTGGATGTTCAGAAATGAATAATTCTTCTTTACCTTCATTATCTATTAAGAAACGTTTCACATAATACATTTCCTTTTCTCCATTATAATAGATTACAGATATTGGTTTTTTAGGAATCCATTTTTCTAAAACAATCATGTCATCATCAAAATGTGTCGTTAGCTCTGGTAAAATTGTTTTTACAACACCAGACTGTAAAATAATTAGCAATCGGTCTTCTCCTCTAAACTCTCCTATTAAATCACCTCTTTCATCAACATTAAGTCGTTGAACTGTATCGTCAAACCATATTTTACGAGGTTTTAAAGTAGAAACCCCTTTTTCCTTAAGTTCGATTTTTTTAACTGGATGTTTTGTGACTCGGTTTCCTTTTGATGTTCGTCCCTTAATCAAGACCTCAGCAAAATCCAAATCCCATTTTAATTTTTTAATACTTCCAACTTGACGCAGATAAATTGTAATAACCTCTGCTTCTCCATTAGGATTCGCAGAAAAATACCATAGCTTAGAACCTTTGGTGCCATTGGTCAAATCGTATTCTTTATCCCTTGTCATTGATGTCACCGCAAAACGCTTAACATAAGTCGCTCCTTTAGAGCCATCACGATAAATCATATTATAAATTGTACGCTTGTCTTTCTTTTTAAAGACTGCAACATGAATAATATCCTTGCCAATAAAGGTTTTGCTATCTACTTTGGTCACCATCATTTTACCATCGTTGGTAAATACGATAATGTCATCAATGTCACTGCAATCACAAACATATTCATCTCTTTTAAGAGAGGTGCCAATAAAACCTTCGGCTCTGTTGACATAAAGTTTAGTGTTTCTAATAATCACTTTTGTTGCATCAACATCTTCAAAAGCTCTTAACTCTGTCTTGCGTTCTCTTCCTGCTCCATAATCTTTTTTGAGACGTTGAAAATAAGCAATCGCATATGCAATTAAGTTTGCCAAGTGATGTTTCACCTCAGCAATTTGATCTTCTAAAGCGTCAATTTTTTGTTGGGCCTTATCGATATCAAATTTAGAAATACGTTTTATCCTAATTTCGGTAAGTCTTGTAATGTCATCAACTGTAATCTCACGTTTTAAGTGCTTGATGTGTGGTTGTAGACCTTTATCAATTGCATTGATTACGCCATCCCAAGTTTCTTCTTCCTCAATATCTCGATAGATTCGTTTTTCAATAAAAATTCGCTCAAGAGATGCGAAATGCCATTGTTCTTCAAACTCGCCTAATTTAATTTCCAATTCACTTTTAAGTAGCTCAACTGTATGGTCTGTTGAGCGTCTCAACATTTCGGTTACGCCCACAAATAGGGGTTTATTATCTTCAATCACACATCCTAAAGGTGATATTGAAGACTCACAATTTGTGAATGCATAGAGTGCATCAATGGTTTTGTCTGGAGAAATTCCGCCAGGTAAATGCACTAATATTTCTACATCTGCAGCAGTGTTATCTTCAATTTTTTTAATCTTAATTTTCCCTTTATCGTTCGCTTTTAGGATAGAATCAATTAATGAAGAGGTATTTGTTCCGAAGGGAATTTCAGTAATAACTAGCGTGTTTTTATCTAATTGTGAGATCTTGGCGCGAACTCTTACTTTTCCACCTCTTAATCCGTCATTATAATTAGAGATATCTGCAATACCTGCTGTCGGGAAATCGGGGTAAATGGTAAAACGTTTTCCGTTGAGATGCTTTACAGAGGCATCTATAAGCTCTATAAAATTATGAGGTAGTATTTTAGTTGACAAACCTACAGCAATTCCTTCTCCTCCTTGCGCCAAAAGCAAAGGAAACATCACAGGAAGATTTACTGGTTCTTTACGCCTGCCATCATAACTTGCTTGCCACTCTGTAATTTTGGGATTATACACCACATCCAAACCAAATTTAGAAATACGAGCCTCGATATATCTCGATGCTGCTGCGCTATCTCCCGTTAGAATATTTCCCCAGTTACCTTGTGTGTCAATCAACAAATCTTTTTGGCCAATTTGTACCATGGCATCTGCAATACTTGCATCTCCATGCGGATGATACTGCATCGTATGACCAACAATGTTCGCCACTTTATTGTAACGACCATCGTCTAGATCTTTCATAGAATGCATGATACGTCGTTGTACGGGTTTAAAACCGTCTTCTATAGCTGGCACTGCACGTTCTAAAATCACATAAGAAGCGTAATCAAGAAACCAATCTTTATACATACCAGTAACTCTGGTAATGCTTTCTTGCGGTTCGTCTTGATTTTCTATAAAATCCGTTTTGTCTTCACTCATTAATCTATTCTGATTTTCTATTCATTTTAATCATTTTATTCAATGATTGTTTAATATACCGTCTCTTTTTTTTTGTTACCAATGTCACATTAAAGGTATGCTTTTTGGTCTTTCCCTTTCTATCTTTTATATAGAAGGTTAATGTTTTATAAAAAAAGTAGTTCTTAAATTTATAGGCAGAGAAATTCTTTTTATCAAATTCTAAAATGTTTTCCCTGTAATTTATCTTGTCTGAAAGTAATAAACCTTTGTTTCTAACAACGACTTTAACTCCGTCACTATCATATTCAAAATATTTAGAAATATAGTGAACAATAAAAAATAAGGCAGCAAAAGTTATTATTATGGCAATTGATATCAATAAAAGATTTGAATTCTCATTAGTAAACGTTTTGAAAACAGCTAAAAATGATACTGCAGAAACAATCAAAATGAAATAAATTGATACGATCGTATTTTTAACTTTTGAATTATCGATTCTCATTATTCCTCAATGATATCTAATTCAACTTTTAAATTATCAATAATAAATTCCTGACGTGTTGGTGTGTTTTTTCCCATATAGAAAGACAACAACTCCTCTATAGACATATCTTTATCCAACATTACTGGATCTAATCTAATATCTTCACCAATAAAATGAACAAACTCATCTGGAGAAATTTCTCCTAGACCTTTAAATCGTGTAATTTCTGGTTTAGGTTTTAATTTCTCAATGGCGTCCCTTCTTTCTTCTTCGGAATAACAATAGATCGTCTCCTTTTTATTACGCACCCTAAACAATGGGGTTTGTAAAATATACAAATGACCTTCTTTAATCACTTCTGGAAAAAACTGAAGAAAAAATGTAATCAACAATAACCTAATGTGCATCCCATCAACATCTGCATCTGTGGCTATAACGACATTGTTGTAGCGCAAATCTTCCATTGAATCTTCAATGTTCAATGCTGCTTGAAGCAAATTAAATTCTTCATTTTCATAGACTATTTTTTTGCTCAAACCATAGCAATTTAAAGGTTTTCCCTTTAAACTGAAAACCGCCTGGGTGTTGACATCCCTAGATTTTGTAATACTACCAGATGCGGAATCTCCCTCTGTTATAAACAATGTAGTCTCAAGATTACGTTCGTTTTTTGTATCACCAAAATGAACTCTGCAATCTCTTAATTTTTTATTGTGAAGACTGGCTTTTTTAGCCCTGTCCTTTGCCAATTTTCTAATTCCTGAAAGTTCTTTACGCTCGCGTTCTGCCTGCAGGATCTTACGCTGGATTTTTTCCGCAGCAATAGGATTCTTATGTAAATAATTATCGAGATAGCGCTTTAAAAAATCATTGATATACGTTCGTACGGTAGGCAATTCACCTCCCATATCTGTAGAACCAAGTTTTGTTTTCGTCTGACTTTCAAAAACGGGCTCCATGACCTTTATCGAAATCGCAGATACGACAGATTTCCTAATATCAGACGCTTCGTAGTTTTTTCCGTAGAAATCACGAATGGTTTTGACCAATGCTTCTCTATAGGCTGCTAGATGTGTTCCTCCTTGGGTTGTGTTCTGACCGTTTACAAAACTGTGATATTCTTCGCTATATTGTGTTTTACTGTGTGTTAACGCTACTTCAATGTCTTCTCCTTTGAGATGGATGATGTCGTAAAGGCGATCGCTTTCATTAATATTATCTGATAATAAATCTTTAAGTCCATTTTCACTAAAATATTTCTCACCGTTAAAAACAATGGTTAATCCGGGATTTAAATACACATAGTTTTTGAGCATTTTGGAGACATACTCGTTTCGGTACTTGTAATTTTTAAAAATGGCTTCGTCTGGTATGAAAGAGACTTTTGTTCCTTTTCTTCGGGATGTATCGTCGAGCAATTCTTCGTGGGTAAGGTTTCCTTGCTCAAATTCCGCAGAAGCCGATTTACCATCTCTTGTAGATTCTACTCTAAAATAATTGGATAATGCATTTACCGCTTTGGTACCAACACCATTTAAACCTACCGATTTTTTAAACGCTCGAGAATCGTACTTTCCACCCGTGTTCATCTTAGAAACGACATCTACCACTTTCCCTAACGGGATACCACGACCATAATCTCTTACAATCACTTTATTGCCTTGAATGGAAATCTCTATCGTTTTCCCTGCTCCCATGACGTATTCGTCAATAGAATTGTCAAGTACTTCTTTAACAAGAATATAAATCCCGTCATCTGGAGATGAGCCATCACCCAATTTACCAATATACATACCTGGACGCATACGAATGTGTTCTTTCCAATCGAGCGAGCGTATGTTTTCTTCGGTATATTTGGTTTCTTGAGACATAAATAAGTGAATAATTTAGATAGTACGCTAATATAACATAAGGTATCAAAAAATGAAATAGGGTTTGTATAAAGTAATTAACAATAAATGCCCAATATTGTTGATTACCTAACCTTTTAAAATGTTTCAATTGAGTTAACTTATTCTTTAAAAAGATTAATCATTAATACAATCTGTACATATTTTTGCGAAAAAAGTTATGCAAAGAATACTTGTTATAATCTTAATCTTATTATCATTAAATATTAATGCGCAACAAAGTACCTCTCCTTATGAATGGGATTGGACGCGTGATGGTATTTGGACAGGTGCTGCTTTAGCAGGTAGTGCTGGTGGTTTTTTGATTATTCAAAATAAAGAACCGTTTACCGAACTTGAACTTGAAAATTTTAGAAATAATATTGATGATATAAACGGTATTGACCGTTGGGCTGCAGGAAACTTCTCAGAAGATGCCAGTAAAATAAGTGATATCCCTTTTGCAATATCCTTTGCTGCACCTTTTGCACTTTTGCTGGATGGTAAGGCTAATGATCACGCAGGACAATTATTTGGTATTTATATAGAGAGTCTTGCAACAACGTCAACACTATTTACAATTTCCGCAGGATTGACCAATAGAGCCAGACCTTATGCATATAGCGAAGAGGCACCACTTAATAGACGCTTAAGCACATCTGCAACACGATCATTTTACTCAGGTCATGTTGCTGCGACTTCAACAGCTACGTTTTTTGCAGCGAAAGTGTTTCAGGATTTTAACCCAGACTCCAGAGCCATTCCTTACGTTTGGGCTGGTGCAGCTTTACTACCTGCAGCTGTGGGATATTATAGAATAGAAGCTGGTCAACATTTTTTGACCGATGTACTTTTAGGGTATACTTTAGGGGGCATTGGCTGGTTATTATATCCCAGAATTGCATAAAAAGAAATCTGGAGACACTCAAATTGGCTTTTCTACAACGTCAGGATTTACACCAATTGGTGAACGTTATGACGGATTTAGTTTACGATATACGTTTTAATACTTCGGAAACTTAAATAGCTTCGGCCTCTTGCTTAAGTATTGCATTTCTTTCATTAAGTAAATTTGTCATGTAACGTTTTAAGAACAATTGATTGGCTACTTTTCCGAAGATACCAAAAGGTGATTTAAAGTCGAAAATATCAATCATAAGCGTTTTTTCTTTTTCTTCGGAAATAAAAATATGCTCATGTCTAAAGCTTTTTAACGCTCCTTTCACCTGTTCGTCAACAAAGCGGTTAGGGTTCTCAAATTCTGTAATTTTTGAAGTCAGTTGCTGTTTTACACCAAAGTGAGTCGCTTCCCAAGTTACCCACTCTCCAATATTGATCAATCCCGAGGTTTTTCCTGCGACTGCCTTTTCATTGGAATCGGTCATGGATAGTTTATGGAAATCTATATTGCGGGCTAAGTCAAAACACGTTTGGATATCTGCATTGATTTGGGTTTTGATCTGTAGTGTTGGCATGGCTAATTTGAGGATAATCAATAAAATTCTAGCCAATTAAACCAGTTAATCCCGAGCTTTTCCTGCAAGAAATGCAAAATAAAGTAAGGGTGCAATTACGATTACTCCAGCAATAATCAAAGCTGTGATAAGTACAAATTTAAATACGTAGAATAAAACAACAAATGCTACAATTGCAATAACTATAAAAAGTATCAATTTTTTTCCCATGGTAATACTGTGATTTATAATTAAAGTTAGTTTTTTTATTTGAGATTTTAATCAAAAATCAGCAAAATAAATTCTGTAAAATCTATTGCTAAAAAAGTTTCGATCACAATTTTTATCTTAATATAACCGAAGATCATTACCTTTTACACATTAAATAAGAAATGCATCACATCGCCATCTTTTACGATATAATTCTTTCCTTCAACACGCATTTTACCAGCTTCCTTGACTTTGGATTCACTACCAAAATTTACATAATCATCATAAGCAATTACTTCTGCTCTAATAAACCCTTTTTCAAAATCGGTATGAATTACGCCAGCTGCCTGAGGTCCTGTTGCTCCAACATTAACCGTCCAAGCACGAACTTCTTTAACACCTGCAGTGAAATACGTTTGTTGATTTAATAATTTATAAGCAGAACGAATCAATTTTGCAGATCCTGGTTCATCCAAACCAATATCCTGAAGAAACATTTGGCGTTCTTCGTAATCATCCAGTTCTGTAATATCTGCTTCTGTACCTACTGCTAAAACAAGTACTTCTGCATTTTCATCTTTTACATTTTCTTTTACTTGATCTACATACTTGTTACCAGAAACTGCACTATCCTCATCTACGTTGCAAACATACATTACCGGTTTTGCTGTAATCAATTGTGCTGGTCTTACAAATTCCTCTTGTTCCTCTTCACTAAATTCTAAGGCTCTAACAGATTTTCCAGCTTCCAGTCCTGACTTGAGTTTTAATAAAACCGCTTCTTCTTTTTGAGCGTCCTTATTTCCCGTTTTTGCCGCGCGCTTGACTTTATCCAGTTTCTTTTCTACTGTTTCAAGGTCTTTAAGCTGTAATTCCATATCGATGGTTTCCTTATCTCTAATAGGGTTTACGCTACCGTCAACATGCACGATATTATCATTGTCAAAACAACGCAATACATGAAGTATTGCATCTGTCTCCCGAATATTACCTAAAAATTGATTTCCTAAACCTTCTCCTTTACTCGCTCCTTTTACCAACCCAGCAATATCCACAATCTCTACAGTTGCAGGTATCACACGCTCTGGGTTTACCAAAGATTCTAGTTTTTGAAGTCTTGGATCTGGCACATTAACCACACCAATGTTAGGCTCAATTGTACAAAACGGAAAGTTTGCACTCTGCGCTTTTGCGTTAGACAGACAATTAAATAAGGTTGATTTTCCTACGTTTGGTAATCCTACAATTCCAGCTTTCATCGAGTAATTTTATTTTGATAGTTCCGAAGTGACGGAAACCTCTTTTTTGCGAGTGCAAATGTAGTTAATTAGTTCAATAGATTAAACAGTTCTTAACAAAAAAAATCCCGAGCTAAAGCTCAGGATTTTTAAAATATATGTGCTAATTATTATTTGTTTATGATCTCGCCAGATGCCTTAAATTCAACATCCATATTTTTTCCTTTTTGTTTGAACTCCACATCATAGAACAATCCTTTTGAGTGATGCTCCACTTTCTCCACTTCGGTAATGTCCTCACTTCCATAATCTTCTTTTATACGATCTCTAATCACTTTTGGCAAATCCTTTACATCGATACTGGTTTCTGTCTCTATCCATTTCCCATCTTCGGAAAAGTCTGCTCTATATTTAATTCCGTCGATCTTAAAATTAGATTCGTAATTACCATGATCGTCCTTATGCCAATCAGGATCATCCTCACCAGGATACATGTTTTGAAAAGTAGCCTTTACAGCATCTGGAGCTTGGGCCTTTGCTTTTTTTCCGCAGCTAAAGAAAATTACAGATATAATTATTAAGTAACTTATTTTAAATGATTTCATATTATCTTTTTTAATTTACCGCAATTTAGACTACGTGTACCTTAAACTTTATCTTAATAAATAAAAAATATAGCGTAATTCATATCTCAGCTATTTTGAAAAGGCTAGTTTTTAATGCTTTTGAGATAATAATCATTATATGAAAACCCTATTTTGAGGACTAAAATTTTACATTAATGGATAACGACCCAACAACAGTATCTGAATCTTTCACTAATTTCTACGATTCATTAATAGAACAATTACCTGGTATAGGGATTGGTTTATTAATAATAATCTTAGGTTTTCTAATAGCTTCCTGGATAGGACAGTTTGCCCGCAGGCGAATTTCAGCACAAACCGAAGACCCTCTAATGAGTCGGTTTTTAGGTCAATCTATTAAATACATCCTAATAATTATCGCCATTATGCTTGCCCTCAATGCTGCTGGATTGGGTTCTATAGCAACAGGAATACTCACTGCTGCAGGTGCCAGTGCTGTGGTTCTTGGATTTGCTTTTAAAGATATTGGAGAGAACTTTATTGCGGGAATTATTCTCGCGTTTAACAGACCTTTTAATGTGAACGATACCGTAGAAATAGGTGAGAACTTCGGAAAAGTAAAAACCATGGAGTTTCGTTATACAAAATTAAAAACCTTTGATGGAAAGGATGTTTACATCCCAAATAGTGATGTTTTAACAAAACCGGTTACAAATTATACCGAAGATGGTTTTTACCGTTGGACGTTTATAATTGGTATTGCCTATGAAGATAACATTGATGGTGCCAAAGCAACTGTTATGGAAGCTTTAAAGAAAGAACCCAATGTAATTGAAGATGAAGAACATGAAAACTTCGTCATTGAGGATGAATTGGCAACGAGTACCGTAAATCTTAAAGTATTCTTTTGGGTAGATACAAAAGATTTTAGACGCATGGCATTGATCACAAAAGGTAACGTCGTACGTAACGTAAAAGAAGCGCTTGAAGATGCTGGGTATTATATGCCTGCAGATATTCAGGAAATTAAGTTATATGGCGGTGATGAGAAAGAATTTCCTGTTCGTCTTGCACAACAAGTTAAACCTAAAGAATAAGAGTATTTTTGATATGCATTAATAGTTCATTCAATATCGATAACATCTTCTCTTATTACAACTTATATTGAGAGTATAATCATAAAAACCAAAATATGTCAATTCTTACAATAATATTGAGTGTGCTTTTACCACCACTCGCAGTTTTTTTACAACATGGTATAGGAAAGCAATTTTTAATAAGTGTCATTCTTACCATATTAGGATGGGTCCCTGGAGTGATACATGCACTTATTGTTAATAACTAAAAATAAAGATTATGAAAAAGACAAATGATAATAAAAAAGAGAAACTCGATTATAATCCTGAAATAACCAAAGAAGATAAAAAAGCTTTAGGAGATAAAGCAGGAAATTTAAAAACAGATCTAACTGATGATGAGCTTTTAAAGAACAGGGAAAAACCTGTAGATTTTACAGGAAAAGATTTAGACGTACCTGGAAGGGATTTACCAAAAAACCGAACTAAACTCAATTTAAAGGATGAGGAAAATCAACTTTACAGTCAAGGCGGTGAGTCTAATGAAGATTTAGAACAAACAACGGAACATCTTAAGAAATAAATTAAATTTTACTTCTGAAAAAAATGGCTGCTATTAAAATAGCAGCCATTTTTTGTATTATACTATTTTCATTAATTACATTAATGATTCCAATTCTTTTCTATTTACAGATTTTCCATATAATTTCTGGTCTGGATCCATTATACTAGTTTTGGTTAAGTCACCAACGTAAACCGCATCAAAACCAATATCTTCTATAAGCTTTTGGGTAATATCCTTACTGTCTTGATCTTGAGCTGCATATGGAATTGCCAATTTATCTTGATCTCTCCAAGCCCTATCTTTTAAATGTTCTGCTTTAATAGTGTTAAAAGCTTTAGCTGTTTTTGCTGTATTGAATTTCATAGCAGTATATTCCGAAGCATTTCTATTACTTTCTTTTACTTCTTTTGCCATTTCACCATCACGTTCTGGATATGGGTTTGTAGCATCAATGATAACTTTATTACCATATTCTCCAGCATATAATTCTGATAGTCGATCAATGGCCATATATGGGGTTGCCAATAAATACACATCTGCTTTTGCCTCAAAGGCTTCATCAAGACTTACTGCTTTTGATTGCCCTCCAGCGTCTCTCACCAAATCATTAAGCTCATTTGGATGTCTTGAGCTAAATAATACCTCATGGCCTGCCTTTGCCCAATGTTTTCCTAAATTTCCTCCAATGTTTCCACTTCCTATTACTCCTATTTTCATTTTATTTCGTTTTAATGTTAAACTCTTATTTCAGAATAAAAATCAATAAATAAAACGACACTTGTCAACTCAAATAAAAAAAGTCTTAACTCAAATGAAATTGGTTTATTCCTCTGGTGGATGTCCGTGAATTTGCTCATAGACCTCGTCAAAATTAGAGCGCAAATAACTATTGAGTTTTTTACGATAGTCATCTCTAAGCCATTTTAGAAAATTATAGGTACTCTTGCTAATACATTTAGCATAAACATCAATTCTCACATCAATGTCATCACCTAATAATTTAGCCAGAGCAAGTGCATCGTAAACATCTTCACTATTCTCAATACAAATTTTTGCATGTTGCTCTATAGAGCGCTCTAACACTACTTTTGAAGATTCGCCTCCAAAGGTCGCATCCTTATAGACCTGCTTGACATCAAAATAAACATCCTCAGATTTTGAGAATTCTTTTCTAATCTCTTCGGGCATTTCATGTTTAAACTGGTCTTCGATGGCTTCATCATCCATCAATTTATCCATATAATAATCTGGAGATCTAAAAATCGTATTCCAATCCAAATCTGCTCCCCAAGGTCCAAAACGGTAATTATTATTTCCTAAATCAATGACCGTAAATTTTGATTTGTTATTCAAAATACGAGAACCACGACCAATCATCTGGTAATATAGTGTAAGCGATTTGGTGGCTCTATTTAAAATAATGGTATCGATAGTTGGCTCATCAAAACCAGTGGTCAAGATACTTACCGATGTTAAAATAGCATCTGGCGTATCCTTAAACCATTTTAAAATTTGTTTTCGCTGCTTTTTTGTTGCTGTGTTATCGAGGTGCATTATTGGGAAACCTGCTTCCCTGAACGTATGATAAACCATTATAGACGTATTGATTCCGTTATTGAAAATCAAGGTTTTTTTACCGTTTGAGTGTTTTTTATATGCTTCTAGCAACTTGTCCAGCATGGCAGGACTTGAGTATAAGTCTTCGGAAGATTTTACCGTATAATCACCATTACTACCAACCTCTAAAGACGTTAGTCCCATATCATATTGGTACACTTCTGCCCTTGCCAAAAACTCATTTTCTATGAGTGACTCTATAGATTCTCCAGCAATAAGCTCATTATAATTGCCTTTCATTGGCAAATCCTTATTAGAACTCAAAGGGGTTGCGGTAACACCCAAAATAAAAGAGTTCTCAAAAAACTTAAAGAGTTTAGTAAATGAATTATAGTGCGCCTCATCAATAATCACTAAACCAACATCTGAAATATCCAATTTATCATCATTGAGTCGGTTGTTTAACGTTTCAACCATTGCTACGTAGCAACTATAATCTTCTTGATCGTCAAGATTTGCCTTACTATCAACAACTTTATTTGTAACTCCAAAACTTGTAAGCATGACAGATGTTTGCTTGCAAAGTTCAATCCTATGGGTCATTACCAACACTTTCTTTTTGTGTGTTTTTAGGTATTGACGCACCATTTCAGAAAAAATAACCGTTTTACCACCTCCTGTTGGCAATTGGTAGAGTAAGTGATAATCGTCTGGTGCTGTTTCAAATTTTTCGAATATTTGATCAATTGCCCCTTTTTGATAACTGTATAATTCTTTGTCGGTTTTTTTGTCTTGAAGTGCTAAATTATTGTTGCTCATAGTTTGTTTTAAGAATTGCAAAATTAAAGCCTTTGGCTTTTTTTAGCGAATAAATTTTATAGAATTTTGAATAAAAGTAAAAAACACAAACTATTATAAAAAAGCGAACTCCTTAGTGACCATACTAAGGAGTTCTATTTGTGTAATACCTAAACAAGTATTGCTACTTACTTAAGTGGCTGCAAAAGTAACCTAATTAAATGATTACTTGATTGATTTTATAGATTATATTTTAAAGTGTCATTTGTTTAAACTTAATATCTAAATCTTTTTGCATTTTTTGAATGTCTTGCTCTTCACCAGAAATTATCAAAGCAATAGAAGCTCCCGTTTTGCCTGCTCTTGCGGTTCTTCCGCTACGGTGTGTGTAATATTCCATCTGGTCTGGTAGTTGATGATGGATCACAAACGCTAAATTATTAACATCGATGCCTCTAGCAGACACATCTGTAGAAATAAGATACTGTAAAGACTCATTTTTAAAAGCTCTCATGACTTTATCACGCTCTTTTTGCTGCATATCGCCTTGCAGACAATCAATAGAAAAACCTTCACCTTTTAAGGTTTCGGTGAGTTGCATTGCTCCAGCTTTTGTTCTTACAAAAATAATCCCACGATCATCATTGCATTTATCCAACAATCGCGTAATCATATTCACTTTTTCTTTAATGGACGTTACAATATAATGATGACTTATATTGGCATTTACCAAGCTATTTTTATCTATTTCAATTTGAATGGCATTTGGGGACATATAGGTTTTTACTATTTTTTGGATTTCCTCAGGCATGGTTGCAGAGAACAACCAAGTATGTCTAGACCCTTTTGTGTACTTCAAGATTTTATTTAAATCCTCCTTAAAGCCCATACTCAACATTTCATCTGCCTCATCTAAAACGAGTGTATTAATTTGTTTGATATCCACTTCCCCACGTTCAATAAAATCAAGTAAGCGTCCGGGAGTCGCAACAATAATGTGTGTTTTACGCTGTAAACGTTTTAATTGGATATCCATTTTCTCCCCTCCGTAAACACCTTCAGCAAAAATAGCATCATCACAATACTTAGTGAATTTAAAAAGCTGTTTTTGAATTTGTTGCACCAGTTCTCGCGTAGGTGCCAAAATCAAAGCTTGTACGTGTTCTTTTTTAGGATTGATATTCTGAAGAAT